>NZ_CP183975.1:2430000-3645000 GCF_049913125.1 Luteibacter sp. E-22 | reverse complement strand
CCAAAAGTGTCGTACATTCTAGTCGAACCGCGTGGAAAAGCGGGCCGTAGACGGTGATAGCCCGGTAGACGAAAGGGTGCATGGCATGAAATTGAGTAAGGCGGGGCACGTGAAACCCTGTCTGAACATGGGGGGACCATCCTCCAAGGCTAAATACTCCTGACTGACCGATAGCGAACTAGTACCGTGAGGGAAAGGCGAAAAGAACCCCGGAGAGGGGAGTGAAATAGACCCTGAAACCGTATACGTACAAGCAGTGGAAGCCCGCAAGGGTGACTGCGTACCTTTTGTATAATGGGTCAGCGACTTACTGTCAGTGGCAAGCTTAACCGTATAGGGGAGGCGAAGGGAAACCGAGTCTGAATAGGGCGAATAGTCTCTGGCAGTAGACCCGAAACCGAGTGATCTATCCTTGACCAGGTTGAAGGTGCGGTAACACGCACTGGAGGACCGAACCCACATCTGTTGCAATAGATGGGGATGAGTTGAGGATCGGAGTGAAAGGCTAAACAAACTCGGAGATAGCTGGTTCTCCTCGAAAGCTATTTAGGTAGCGCCTCGTGCGAACACTGTTGGGGGTAGAGCACTGTTATGGCTAGGGGGTCATTGAGACTTACCAAACCATGGCAAACTCCGAATACCAACACGTGATACACGGGAGACACACGGCGGGTGCTAACGTCCGTCGTGAAAAGGGAAACAACCCAGACCCGCAGCTAAGGTCCCAAAGTCATAGCTAAGTGGAAAACGATGTGGAAAGGCATAGACAGCCAGGAGGTTGGCTTAGAAGCAGCCATCCTTTAAAGAAAGCGTAATAGCTCACTGGTCGAGTCGGTCTGCGCGGAAGATTTAACGGGGCTAAGCTATGCACCGAAGCTCGGGGTGCACACCTTTTGAGGTGTGCGCGGTAGAGGAGCGTTCCGTAGGCCTGTGAAGGTGAGTCGTAAGGCTTGCTGGAGGTATCGGAAGTGCGAATGCTGACATGAGTAACGATAAGGGGGGTGAAAAGCCTCCCCGCCGAAAGCCCAAGGTTTCCTCGCGCAACGTTCATCGGCGCAGGGTGAGTCGGCCCCTAAGGCGAGGCAGAAATGCGTAGTCGATGGGAAGCAGGTTAATATTCCTGCACTTTTCTACAGTGCGATGTGGGGACGGAGAAGGTTAGGTCTACCAGGCGTTGGTTGTCCTGGGGAAAGGCGGTAGGCATGATTCTTAGGCAAATCCGGGAATCTTTATGCCGAGCACCGAGACGAGTCCTATGAGGACGAAGTGACTGACACCACGCTTCCAGGAAAAGCCACTAAGCTTCAGCTGTAGAAAAACCGTACCGTAAACCGACACTGGTAGGCAGGGTGAGAATCCCAAGGCGCTTGAGAGAACTCGGGTGAAGGAACTAGGCAAAATGGCACCGTAACTTCGGGAGAAGGTGCGCCTCTTGGTGTGGTCACGTGCGTGACTGAGCATCGAGGGGTCGCAGTAACCTGGCCGCTGCGACTGTTTATCAAAAACACAGCACTCTGCAAACACGAAAGTGGACGTATAGGGTGTGACGCCTGCCCGGTGCTGGAAGGTTAATTGATGGGGTCAGCCGCAAGGCGAAGCTCTTGATCGAAGCCCCAGTAAACGGCGGCCGTAACTATAACGGTCCTAAGGTAGCGAAATTCCTTGTCGGGTAAGTTCCGACCTGCACGAATGGCGTAACGACAGCGGCGCTGTCTCCACCCGAGACTCAGTGAAATTGAAATCGCTGTGAAGATGCAGCGTTCCCGCGGCAAGACGGAAAGACCCCGTGAACCTTTACTATAGCTTTACACTGAACGTTGAGTTCTTCTGTGTAGGATAGGTGGGAGGCTATGAAACCAGGACGCTAGTTCTGGTGGAGCCATCCTTGAAATACCACCCTGAAGTGCTTGACGTTCTAACCTAGGTCCGTAATCCGGATCGGGGACCGTGTATGGTGGGTAGTTTGACTGGGGCGGTCTCCTCCCAAAGAGTAACGGAGGAGCACGAAGGTACGCTCAGCGCGGTCGGACATCGCGCACTGTGTGCAAAGGCATAAGCGTGCTTGACTGCGAGATCGACGGATCAAGCAGGTACGAAAGTAGGTCTTAGTGATCCGGTGGTTCTGTATGGAAGGGCCATCGCTCAACGGATAAAAGGTACTCCGGGGATAACAGGCTGATACCGCCCAAGAGTTCATATCGACGGCGGTGTTTGGCACCTCGATGTCGGCTCATCACATCCTGGGGCTGTAGCCGGTCCCAAGGGTATGGCTGTTCGCCATTTAAAGTGGTACGCGAGCTGGGTTCAGAACGTCGTGAGACAGTTCGGTCCCTATCTGTCGTGGGCGTTGGAGATTTGAGGGGGGCTGCTCCTAGTACGAGAGGACCGGAGTGGACGTTCCGCTGGTGTTCGGGTTGTCATGCCCATGGCATTGCCCGGTAGCTACGAACGGAAGTGATAACCGCTGAAAGCATCTAAGCGGGAAGCACGCCCCAAGATGAGATCTCCCGAGAGCTTGACTCTCCTTAAGGCACCATCAAGACTAGGTGGTTGATAGGCGCGGTGTGGAAGTGCAGCAATGCATTGAGCTTACGCGTACTAATGAGCCGTGAGGCTTGACCATATAACCCCAAGACGCTTCACCGTCTTAATCTCTTACTCGCGGTTCGACTAAAACCCGGACGCTTGTCACTCGTTTACACCCTCTGTGGAGCCGGCGCTTAACGCGCTGCTCCCACCCCTTCCCTGGCGGCTATAGCGGCGTGGTCCCACCTGATCCCATCCCGAACTCAGAAGTGAAACGCGCATGCGCCGATGGTAGTGTGGCTCAAGCCATGCAAGAGTAGGTCACCGCCAGGGGCTTTATCCTAAAAACCCGGTCTCATCAGAGGCCGGGTTTTTTCTTGGCGCGCAGCGCGACCCGCAACAGGTCACCGCCAGGGGCTTTATCCTAAAAACCCGGCCTCATCAGAGGCCGGGTTTTTTCTTGGCCCGGTGGGAGCCGACCGAGTCGGCGATCCCGCGGCAGCGGGCCTGCTCACCGCACGCACCTATCGCCGACTCGGCCGGCTCCCACCCATAGCCCGCTTCCACCGCCAGGGCGCCGGGCCTATCACCTGGTCTAGCTCCGCCAGGGCGCTGTATTCGCGCATGCGGCATGACACTCGCGTGGCAACGCGTCATCATGTTCAAGCGATAGGCAGCAATGGGAAAGATCGATGGATCCACGGCTCAATCGGCGGCAGGAAGAACTGATCGCTATCGTCCAGCGGGAAGGCTTCGTCGGTGTCGACGAACTGGCCACGCATTTCGACGTGGCCCCGCAGACGATCCGTCGCGATCTCAATCTCCTGGCCGATGGAGGCCTCATCCGCCGCTACCACGGCGGCGTGAGCGCGTCCTCCTCAAGTGTCGAGAACGTCGCCTATGCCGCACGCCAGTCGCTGCAGACCGCGGAGAAAAACCGTATCGCCACGGCGATCGCGAAGTCCATCCCCGACGGTTCCTCGCTTTTCATTAACCTGGGCACGACCAACGAAGGCGTCGGCCGTGCGTTGCTCGAGCATCGCGATCTGCGCGTCATCACCAACAATCTCAATATTGCGATCCTGCTCAGCGACAATCCTACGTTCGAAGTGATCGTCGCGGGCGGTGTCGTCCGTGGGCGCGATCATGGCGTGACCGGCGAAGCCACGATCGAACTCATCCGCCAGTTCAAAGTCGACTTCGGCATCATCGGCATCTCCGGCATCGAACTCGACGGCACGCTCCTGGATTTCGACTTCCACGAAGTCCGCGTGGCCCAGGCGATCATCGAGCACTCGCGTCAGGTCTTTCTGGGCGCCGACCACAGCAAGATCGGCCGCAATGCGATGGTCCGCCTGGGCGATTTCTCCCGCGTGGATGCATGGTTCACCGATCGACAGCCACCGGACGCCTTGCTTCCCGTCCTGGAAGCCGCCGGCACGCAGTTGCACGTCGCCGGCGGCTAGCGGGCCAACTGGCAGCAACCGCCGAGACAAGCATCTAAGCCCAGGCGAATCCTCCGCCTCGCCGCCGACAGCCTCGGATTACGCTGCACTGCAGCGTGCGATGTTCGTTTGTGTTCGAATATGCTCATTTCAACGCAGGCGAAGCCTGACTGATCCGTGAAATGTTCGTAAACGCAAACGGCGTCGCGCGTCGCAAGTTAAAACGAACATACCCGAGCGTAGGGTCTCACCCTTCAGCAGGCCTCGCCTCCAGCTAAGCGGAGTTCGCGATGGTCGAGCAGGTCGATGTTTTGGTGATCGGTGGTGGCGTCAACGGCGTCGGCATCGCCCGTGACGCCGCAGGGCGTGGGCTGAGCGTCTGGCTTTGCGAGCGCGACGATCTCGCCGCGCATACCTCAAGCGCCAGCACCAAGCTGATCCATGGTGGCTTGCGCTACCTGGAGCAGTTCGAATTCGCCCTCGTGGGCAAGGCGCTCGCCGAGCGCGAAGTGCTGCTGCGCGCCGCGCCGCACATCATCTGGCCACTACGTTTCGTCCTGCCGCACCAGCCGCACCTGCGTCCGGCGTGGATGATCCGCCTGGGCCTGTTTCTCTACGACCACCTGGGCCGCGGCCGCCGCACACTGCCCGGTTCGCGCCGCGTGCGCTTCGGCAAGCACGTCACCGGCGAGCCCTTGCGCGACGACTTCAGCGTCGGCTTCGTCTACTCCGACGCATGGGTTCAGGACGCCCGCCTGGTCGTCCTCAACGCGATGGATGCCGCGCGACGGGGTGTGCACATCGAAACCCATACGCGCTGCGTCAGCGCCCGGCGGGACGGCGAGGGCTGGACCGCGGAACTCGAAGCCCGCGACGGCAGTCGCCATTTCGTGAAGGCCCGCGCGCTCGTGAATGCAGCCGGCCCTTGGGCCGCCAGCTTCCTCGACGACGTGGCCCATGTGAAGCACCAGCACTCGCTGCGCCTGATCAAGGGCAGCCATATCGTGGTGCCGAAGATCTTCGAACACCGTTACGCGTACATCTTCCAGCAACCGGACCGCCGCATCGTCTTCGCGATCCCCTACGAGCGCGACTTCACCCTGATCGGCACGACGGACATCGAGTACAAGGACGACCCCTCGCACCCGACGATCACGGCAGAGGAAACGAGCTATCTCTGCGACGCGGCGAACCGCTACTTCAAGAAGCAGCTGACGCCTAACGACGTGGTCTGGAGCTATAGCGGTGTGCGTCCACTACTGCAGGACGAAGCGGGAAGTGCCTCCGAAGTCACGCGCGATTATCTGCTGGACATCGATCAGAACGGTCCGCCGCTGCTGAACGTCTTCGGCGGCAAGCTGACCACCTACCGGAAGCTTTCCGAAGAGGCCGTCGACAAGCTCGCCCCCTTGCTGGGCAACCACCAGCCGGCCTGGACCGCCGACGCCCGCCCGCTTCCCGGTGGTGGCGAACGCGATATCGACGAGTTGCTCGCGGATGTCCGTGCCACCCGTCCTTGGCTCCCCGAGACTTTCGCCTGGCGGCTCGTGCACAGCTACGGCACGCGTGCCCGCGACCTCTTGGGCGAGGCCGACGGCCTGAACGCCTTGGGCGAGCATTTTGGCGCGGACCTCTATCAGGCGGAGGTCGATTATCTCGTACGCCATGAATGGGCCACGGAGGCCGAGGACATCCTCTGGCGTCGAAGCAAGCTCGGCCTGAGGGTCACCCCTCCGGATGTTCAACGCCTTACCGATTACCTGTCCACGAAGCGCTGAGGCGCCACGGGGACATCCCCAAGACGCGTGTCGTACTGCTGACCGGCCCGCGCCCCACAACACATAGGAGTACTCAGCATGTCGGTCTACCTGAGTGAGTTCCTCGGAACCATGGTGATGATCCTGCTAGGCGACGGAGTGGTCGCTGGCGTGCTGCTCAAGGATTCGAAAGCGGAAGGCGCCGGTTGGGGCGTGATCACCTGGGCCTGGGGCCTCGCCGTCCTCATGGGCATCTTCGTCGCCGCGAAAAGCGGCGCCCACATGAATCCCGCGATCACGCTGGCGATGGCTTCCATCGGCAAGCTCTCGTGGTCGCTCGTTCCGGGTTATATCGCGGCGCAGATGGCGGGTGCCTTCACCGGTGCCGTGCTGGTCTATCTCGCCTACCTGGCACACTGGCGAGGCACCGCCGATCCGGCCAAGAAGCTCGGCATCTTCTGCACGATCCCCGCCATCCGTTCGATCCCGGCCAACCTGGTCACCGAGGTGATAGGCACGTTCGTGTTGGTGTATTGCGTGCTCGCCATCGGCAGCAACGATCTCTCCAAGGGCCTGGCACCGATCGCCGTCGCACTGCTCGTGGTGGTGATCGGCATGTGCCTGGGTGGCCCCACCGGCTATGCAATCAATCCCGCGCGTGACTTCGGTCCCCGCCTCGCGCACGCGCTATTGCCCATCCCCGGCAAGGGTGGTTCGGACTTCGCCTATGCGCCGGTGCCCATCGTCGGTTCGATCATCGGCGCCCTGCTTGCCGCCTTCGCCTATACCGCCCTCGCGGCCTGACTCGAGGATTCATCGTGACCACCAAGAAGAAATACATCCTGGCCATCGACCAGGGCACCACCAGCTCGCGCACGATCCTGTTCGACCATGACGGCAACATCGCCGGCACAGCCCAGCGCGAATTTCCGCAGATATTCCCGCAGCCGGGCTGGGTCGAGCACAATCCCCGGGAGATCATGACCAGCGTGCTCTCGACCATGACCGAGGTGATCAGCAGTTCGCAGATCGATCCCGCGTGCATCGAAGGCATCGGCATCACCAACCAGCGCGAGACCGCGGTGGTGTGGGACAAGCATACGGGCCAGCCGATCTACAATGCGATCGTCTGGCAGTCGCGACAGACCGCCGACATCTGCGACAAGCTCAAGGCGGACGGGTACGACGAGATGGTCCGCGAGAAGACCGGCCTGTTGATCGACGCCTATTTCGCCGGTACCAAGGTGCGCTGGATCCTCGACCATGTGGAAGGCGCGCAGGCGAAGGCCGAGGCGGGCGACCTGCTGTTCGGCACCATCGATACCTGGGTGATCTGGAATCTCACCGGTGGCAAGGTGCACGTCACCGATTACACCAATGCCTCGCGCACGCTGATGTACGACATCTACAAGCGTGAGTGGGACGATGAATTGCTGAAGATGCTCAACGTGCCGCGCGCGATGTTGCCGGAGGTGAAATCGTCCAGCGAGATCTACGGCAATACGCAGGCGAAACAGTTCTTCGGTCGCGAAGTGCCGATCGCCGGCATCGCGGGCGACCAGCAGGCGGCATTGTTCGGCCAGGCATGCTTCGAACAGGGCATGGCGAAGAACACCTACGGCACGGGCTGCTTCATGCTGATGAACACCGGCGAGAAGGCCGTGCGTTCGAAGACCGGCCTGCTCACCACCATCGCCTGGGGTGTCGACGGCAAGGTGGAATACGCGCTGGAAGGCAGCATCTTCGTCGCCGGTTCCGTGATCCAGTGGCTGCGGGATGGCCTGCGCATGCTCGGCAAGGCTTCCGATTCGCAGGCCTATGCGGAACGCGCCAAGGACAACGACGGTGTGTACTTCGTGCCCGCGTTCGTGGGGCTCGGTGCGCCGTATTGGAGAAGCGATGTGCGCGGTGCCGTGTTCGGCTTGTCGCGCGGTACGACGAAAGAGCAGTTCATTCGCGCCGCGCTGGAATCGATGGCATACCAGACACGCGATGTGCTCGAAGCGATGCAGACCGACTCCGGCATCCAGCTGAAGGAATTGCGCGCCGACGGTGGCGCCATCGCCAACGACTTCATGGCGCAGTTCCAGGCGGACATCCTCGACGTGACGCTGTTGCGTCCGAAAGTGCAGGAAACCACGGCGCAAGGTGCCGCCTATCTCGCCGGTCTGGCGGTGGGCTTCTGGAAGGACAAGAAGGAGATCGCCACGCGCTGGGCAGTCGATCGTGAGTTCAAGCCGCAGATGACGAAGGAGCGTCGCGACGACTTGTACGAAGGTTGGCAGCAGGCAGTGAGCGCGACGATGGGATTCAAGCCGCGCAACTAGTTCGGTCCGTCTGGCGGAGCCGACCCTGTCGGCGACGGGTGCTTGTCGTGGCTTGGTGGGAGCCGACCTTGTCGGCGATCCCGCGGCAGCGGGCCAGGTTGAGGCCAGCACTCATCGCCGACGAAGTCGGCTCCCACGAGGTCGAGGCGAGCACCCGTCGCCGACAGGGTCGGCTCCCGCCAGGCTTCGGCGCACTATGCGGCACACACCGGTTGTCGCGCATATGAGAAGGGGCGGCGCAGTGATGCGCCGCCCCTTCTTTTCAGGCATCTGCCGCGCGATCAGGCCAGCGCGTAGCCGAACTGGTCCTTGAACTCAGCGGCGAACTGCTCGTACGTGAAGTACTGGTTCTGCGTGCCCGGATGCTCGACCTTCAGTGCGCCCATCAGCGACGCCATCTTGCCGACGGTCGGCCAGTCATAGCCCTTCATGATGCCGAAGATGAGGCCGGCGCGGTAAGCGTCGCCGCAACCGGTCGGATCGACCACCTTGTGCTCGCGGGCCGGCGGTACTTCGAGCGTTTCACCATTCACGTGGATCAGCGAGCCGCGCGGTCCCAGCGTCACGATGTACGCGTCGACCTTCGACGCGATGTCCGCCGCGCTCCAGCCCGTACGCTGCTGCAGCAACTGCGACTCGTAATCGTTGACGATGACATACGTCGACTTTTCGATCATCGCGCGGAACTCGTCGCCGTTGAACAGCGGCATCGCCTGGCCCGGATCGAAGATGAAGGGTACGCCACGCGCGGCGAATTCGTCGACATGCTGCAGCATCGCGTCGCGGCCATCCGGCGCGACGATGCCGAATTCGCACTGCTTGATGTCGCGCACGTGGTTCTCGTGCGCGCTCGACATCGCGCCCGGGTGGAAGGCGGTGATCTGGTTGTTGTCCAGGTCGGTGGTGATGAAGCACTGCGGCGTGAACTGGTCGTCGAACTGGCGCACGCCGTCGAGGCGGATGCCGAACTTCTCCAGGTGCGCGCGGTACGGCGCGAAATCCTGGCCGACCGTCGCCACCGGCATCGGCTCGCCGCCGAGCAACTTCAGGTTGTAGGCGATGTTGCCCGCGCAACCGCCGAACTCGCGACGCATGGCCGGCACCAGGAACGACACGTTCAGGATGTGCACCTGATCCGGGATGATGTGGTTCTTGAACTGGTCCTGGAAGACCATGATCGTGTCGTAGGCGAGCGATCCGCAGATAACGGCAGTCATGCGTTGGGTGACCCTGGAGGATGGTAAGTGGCGCGGCCATGATGGGCCGCCGCGAACGCCGCCCGCGACGGGTCCGGCAAACCTGCGGATCGTACCCAAAATCGGGCCCCGAGGCGACCTCTTCCAGGCCGAAGGGTTTGCCGGCCGGAAGGGGGTTCCGCACGCATCACCCGGAGTTACAAGGCTTTCTTAACGTATGCGCCCTTGCGTGGGGGATGGCGCCAATCTAGACTCGCACGCTTACTTTTTCCCGCTATGGGCGCCCGCCGCATCATGTTTAAGAAGTTCCGCGGACTTTTCTCGAACGACATCTCCATCGATCTCGGCACGGCGAATACGCTTATTTATGTGCGTGGGCAGGGCATTGTCCTCAACGAACCCTCGGTCGTGGCGATCCGCCAGGACCGTGGCCCCGGCGGCCCCCGTGCCGTCGCGGCCGTGGGTGGCGACGCCAAGCGCATGCTCGGCCGTACGCCGGGCAACATCGCCACCGTGCGCCCGATGAAGGACGGCGTCATCGCCGACTTCACCATGACCGAGGCGATGCTCCAGCACTTCATCAAGCAGGTGCACCGCTCGCGCATGCTGCGGCCCAGCCCGCGCGTGCTGGTCTGCGTGCCCTGCGGCTCCACCCAGGTGGAGCGCCGCGCCATCAAGGAATCGGCCGAAGGCGCCGGTGCCCGTGACGTCTTCCTGATCGAGGAGCCCATGGCGGCCGCGATCGGTGCCGGCATCCCGGTGCACGAGGCCCGCGGCTCGATGGTCCTGGATATCGGCGGTGGCACCTCGGAAGTGGCCGTCATCTCGTTGAACGGCATCGTCTACTCGCAGTCGGTCCGCGTTGGCGGCGACCGCTTCGACGAAGCCATCATCAACTACGTGCGCCGCAACCACGGCACCCTGATCGGCGAATCCACCGCCGAGCGGATCAAGCTGGAGATCGGCTGCGCCTTCCCGCAGAGCGAGGTCCGCGAGATCGAGATCTCCGGCCGCAACCTGGCCGAGGGCGTGCCGCGCATGTTCACGATCAACTCCAACGAGGTGCTGGAAGCCCTGCACGAGCCGCTCTCCGGCATCGTGGCGGCGGTGAAGGCGGCGCTGGAGCAGACCCCGCCGGAGCTCTGCTCCGACGTGGCCGAGCGCGGCATCGTGCTCACCGGCGGTGGCGCCCTGCTGCGCGATCTGGATCGCCTGATCTCCGAGGAAACCGGCCTGCATGTGCAGGTGGCCGACGACCCGCTCACCTGCGTGGCGCGTGGCGGCGGCAAGGCCCTGGAGATGATCGACCAGCACGGCAGCGACTTCTTCGCGTTCGAATGATGGCCGCGCGCGCGGCGCTTTGGCCGGAGCGCGCTGATCCATGGCCCTGAATCGCGACGACACCTCGCCGCTGTTCGCGCCCGGCGTGGCAGGGACACTGCGCCTCATCGTCTACCTCGCGCTCGCCTGCGTGCTGATGGTGCTCGATCACCGTGGCGGCTGGCTGGGCAACGTGCGCTACGGCCTGTCGCTGGTGGTCGAACCCGTCTATCGCATCGCCGGCCTGCCCTCACAGGGGTTCCAGGCCGCGACGGTGGCGTTCGCCGACCGCCAGCGCCTTACCGAGCAGAACCAGCGCCTGCGTGAAGACCTGCTCCTGGCCAACGCCAAGCTCAACCGCATGGCATCCGTGGCCGAGCAGAACCAGCGCCTGAAGGAATTGCTGGACACCCAGCACAGCCTTTCGCTCAACGTGCAGCTCGCGCGCCTGATCGGCGTCGACCTGGGCAGCTTCCGCCACCGGATCGTGCTCAATGTGGGCGCCCGCGACAAGGTCCAGCCGGGCCAGGTCGTGATCGACGCGCGCGGCGTGATGGGCCAGATCGTCGAAGTGATGCCCACCACCTCGGTCGCCATGCTGATCACCGATCCCAACCACGCGATTCCCGTGACCATCGAGCGCACCGGACTGCGGACCATCGCCTACGGCTCGCGCACCGGCGATTCGCTCACCCTGCCGAACATTCCCGTCTCGGCCGACGTGCAGGCGGGCGACAAGCTGGTCACGTCCGGCCTGGGCGGCCGTTTCCCGCCGGGCTTCCCCGTGGGAGAGATCCGCGACGTGGCACAGACGCCCTCGGGCACCTTCCTTTCCGCACAGGCGAAGCCGGCCGCGGACCTGGATCGCAGCGAGGACGTCCTGCTGCTGCACGACCTTGCCGAACCCGCCGGCCCACCGGCACCCGCGCCGAATGTCGGGCCACCCGCCGACCTCGCTCCCGCTCCGGGTGCGCCGCCGGCGCAGACCTTGCCCTCCGTGACCTCGCCGACAGCGACGCCGACACCGGCGCGCCCGTCCACCGCCGCGCCGTCGACGGGGGCCACGCCATGAACAAGGTTCGCGTTCGCCAGTTGTGGTTCGCCGCCACGCTGCTGATGTCGCTGTTCCTGATGCTGGTCCCGTTGCCGGGCCCGCTCACCCCGTTCAAGCCGTATTGGCCGGCGCTGATCCTGCTTTACTGGTGCCTGCAATCGGGCGACAGGGTCACCCTCGGCCTGGCGTTCTGCGTCGGCGTGGCCGCCGATCTCTTCGACGGCATCCTGCTCGGCGAGCAGGCCTTGCGCCTCACCGCGATGGTTTTCATCGCGCTGCGCTTCCGCTCGCGCCTGCGCTTCTTCCCGATGTGGCAGCAGTCGCTCGCCGTGCTCGGCCTGCTGGTGAACGACCGCATCCTGCTCCTGCTGGTGCGCGTGTTCGGCGGCGATCCGCTGCCGCCGCCCGAGTACTGGATCTCGCCCCTGGTGGGCGCGGCGCTGTGGCCGTTCGTGTTCCTCATCCTCGACGACCTGCGCGCGCGCCTGCGCATCCACGAGGCATGAGCCGGCGGCGCGCCTCGATCAAGGAAGTCCGTGGCGAGGTGGCGCTGTTCCGCCGCCGCGCCATGGCCGGCTTCGCGCTGATCCTGCTCGGCCTCGCCGCCGTGTGCGCGCGCTACGTGTACCTGCAGGTGCTGCACCACGACGAGTTCGTGGCGCGTTCGGACCAGAACCGAGTGAAGCCGCGTGCGATACCGCCGGCGCGTGGTCTCATCTACGACCGCAACGGCGTGCTGCTCGCCGACAACGTCCCGGCGTTCCGGCTGGAAGTGATCCCGGAGCAGGTCAGCGACATGGACGAGATGCTGGGCAAGCTCGGCACCGTCGTGCCGCTCAGCGAAGAAGACATCGCCACCTTCAAGAAACAGGTGAAACAGGGACGCCGGTTCGAGGGGATTCCGCTCAAGCTGAAACTCACCGAAGACGAGATCGGCCGCTTCGCCGTGAACCGCTGGCGATTCCCGGGCGTGGACGTGGTGCCGTACCTCACCCGGCGCTACCCGATGGGCCCGCTGCTGGCCCATGTCATCGGCTATGTCAGCCGTATCGACGTGGACGACCTCGATCGCATGGACGACGACGAGGAAGCCAGCTACAAGGGCACCACGCACATCGGCCGCATCGGCATCGAGCGCTACTACGAGAAGCTGTTGCACGGCGCGCCGGGCTACGAGCTGGTCGAAGTGAACGCCGACGGACGCACGCAGGCCGTACTCGACACGACACCGCCCACGCCGGGCAAGAACATCTACCTCTCCATCGACGTGCGCCTGCAGAAGGCGGCCGAGGAGGCGATGAACGGCCGCTCCGGCGCGGCGATCGCGATCGATCCGCGCAACGGCCAGGTGCTGGCCTTCGCCAGCGTGCCGAGCTTCGATCCCAACCTGTTCGTCAACGGCATCAGCTCGGCCGATTACAAGGCGCTGACCACCGCGCCCGACAAGCCGCTGTACAACCGCGCGCTGCGCGGTGTCTATCCGCCGGGCTCGACGGTGAAGCCGTTCCTCGCCCTGGGTGGCCTGACCATGGGCATTCGCCGGCCATCCGACACGGTGCTGTCCACGGGTGAGTTCTGTATCCCGGGCCAGTCGCGCTGCTACCGCGACGACAAGCGCGGAGGCGATGGCACGGTGAACATGATCCGGGCCATCGAGCTCTCGACCAACACGTATTTCTACCGGCTCGCGCTCGACATGGGCATCGACCGGCTCTCCGACTGGATGGGCAAGCTGGGCTTCGGCAAGAAGACCGGCATCGACCTCGTCGGCGAAGTGGAGGGCGTGCTGCCCTCGCGCGAATGGAAGGCGACGCGCAGCAAGGCGGGCTGGTTCCCTGGTGAAACCATCATCTCGGGTATCGGCCAGGGCTACTGGGCGGTGACGCCGCTCCAGCTGGCGCACGCCACGGCGACCTTCGCCGGCCGTGGCATCCC
Organism: Luteibacter sp. E-22; assembly: GCF_049913125.1. GTDB lineage: Bacteria > Pseudomonadota > Gammaproteobacteria > Xanthomonadales > Rhodanobacteraceae > Luteibacter. The sequence continues at coordinate 3,631,440 of NZ_CP183975.1, read as the reverse complement.
CTATACCCCGCATTTCCTGCTCGATACGCAGGACGGCGTCGACAGCCCGCGCGTGCCGCAATCATTCCCGCCGTCCGGGCCGTCGGTGATCCGCAAGGCGGCCGACTGGGACGCCGTGAACGAAGGCATGGAAGCCGTCATCAACTCGGGCAAGGGCACCGGCAAGCGCCTGGGCACGGGCTTCCCGTACATCATCGCGGGCAAGAGCGGCACGGCCGAGCGCTTCTCGCGCAAGACCGACGCCTACGACACCAACAAGAACACCGCGTACCTCGCCAGCCGCCACCGCGCGCTCTTCATCGCGTACACGCCCGCCGACGACCCGAAGATCGCCGTGGCCGTCGTGCTGGAGGCCGGCGCCTGGGGTGCGCAGGATTCCGGCCCCATCGCGCGAAAGGTCCTCGATCAATGGGTGGTGGACGAGGGTGGGCAACGGCCGGAGGACCTGACGCCCGGCCAGATCGTCACCTCCGACGCGGTACCGGAGCCCACGCCGGGCGAAGCCTCGTCCGTACAGGAAGCCCAGCCCGCCGGAGCCACCAGCACCGACCTGCCGCCCCAGGATGACGGGGAGGACCAGTAGCCATGTTCCAGAAGCTCACCATGCGCATGAAGCGCTTCGGCCTGCGCCTGCTCACGCGGCCACGGCTCGACCTGCCGCTCCTGCTGGCGCTCTTCGTGCTCGGCTGCGCGGGTCTCGCCACGCTCTACAGCGCGGGCAACGGCAATTTCTCGCTGGTCACCGGGCAGGCCGCGCGCTTCGTCCTCGGCGCCGTGCTGCTCCTGGTCATCTCGCGCATCCCGCCGCCGGTGCTGCGCTCATGGACGCCGTGGCTCTACCTCGGCAGCACCGCCTTGCTGGTGGTCGTGGCCGTGCTCGGCGAAGGCCGCGGCGCATATCGCTGGCTCGACCTGGGTTTCATGCGCTTCCAGCCCTCCGAGTTGCTCAAGCTGACCATGCCGATGATGGTCGCCTGGTACCTGCATCCACGGCAGTTGCCGCCGAGCTGGAAGGACATCATCGTGGTCGGCCTGCTGATCGCGGTGCCGGCCGGGCTCATCGCCGAGCAGCCCGATCTCGGCACCGCCTTGCTCGTGGCGGGCGCGGGCGCGTTCGCGCTCTTTCTTTCCGGCATGGCCTGGTGGCGTATCGGCCTGATCGTGGGCGGCGTGGGCGCGGTGATCCCCGTGGCGTGGCAATTCCTGCACGAATACCAGCGCAATCGCGTGCGCACGCTGCTCGATCCCGAATCCGACCCCCTCGGCAACGGCTGGCACATCATCCAGTCGAAGATCGCGGTGGGCTCCGGCGGCGTTTTCGGCAAGGGCTGGCAGCAAGGCACGCAATCGCGCCTGGAGTTCCTGCCCGAGCACACCACCGATTTCATCTTCGCCGTCTTCTCCGAGGAGTTCGGCCTGGTGGGCGTCATTGCGATCATGCTGCTCTATGCCTTCATCATCGGCCGCTGCCTGTGGATCGCGATGAATGCGCGCGACACGTATTCGCGCCTGCTCGCCGGCGCGATCGGCATGAGCTTCTTCGTCTACGTGGCGGTGAACGGCGGCATGGTCGCGGGCATCCTGCCCGTGGTGGGCGTGCCGATGCCACTGGTGAGTTACGGCGGCACCTCGGCGGTTTCCCTGCTCACGGGCTTCGGCGTGCTGATGTCGATCCATGCGAACCGGAAGCTGCACGACTAGGCCTCCGTGGCCTGAACGTCGGCCCGGGATCGCCCCTGATGCGCCACAGGCGCGTGCTACGCTTCCACGCATGGATGAAGTTCTCGCCGCGCGCCGCGCACGACCCGCACGTCACCTCCCGCGCCTCGCTGGCGCGATGATCGCCTTCCCCCTGATGTTCGCCTCCGCGGCCTTCGCCGAAACCCATCCGGGGCAGGAACAACTGGTGCGCGAAGTCGCCAGGGACACCGGCAAGAGCAAGGCCTCGCTGAACGCGTTGCTCGACGGCGCGAAGAAACAGCAGGCCATCCTCGATGCCATCAGCCGCCCGGCCGAGGGCAAGCCGTGGCGCGACTACCGTCCGATTTTTCTCACCGAGCAGCGTATCCAGGCGGGCGCGGATTTCTATCGCCAGCACCGGCAGTTGCTCGACGGCATCGGCCGCAAGTACGGCGTGCCGCCGGAATACATCGTCGCGATCGTCGGCGTGGAAACCTTCTACGGCCGCAACACCGGCAAATGGAAGGTGCTGGATGCGCTGACCACGCTGGCGTTCTACTACCCCAAGCGCGCGCCGTTCTTCCGCGAGCAGCTGAAGGCCTTGCTCGAACTGCCGCAGAACCACCTGGGCGGTCCGCTCGACACGTTGACCGGCTCGTATGCCGGCGCGCAGGGCTGGGGCCAGTTCATGCCCTCGTCCATCCGCGACTGGGGCGTGGATTACGATCACGACGGCCATATCGACATGAAGGGCTCGATGGGCGACATCTTCGCCAGCGTGGCCAACTACTTCGCCCAGCACGGCTGGGAAGCGGGTGGCCCGGTCGCCGCGCGCGCCCAGCCCGACGCGCGCGCCGTGGCTCCGGCCGTGCCCAAGGACTGGAAGCCGGTGGCGCCGGTGGAATCGTTCGTCGCCGACGGCTTCGCGCCGCTGCAACACCTCAACCCTGGCCGCGACGCGCAACTGGTGCGCCTGGACGGCCCGGCAGGTGACGAGTACTGGTTCGTGTTCCAGAATTTCTACGTGATCACCACATACAACCGCAGCCCCATGTACGCCATGGCCGTGGACCAGCTGGCGCGCGAGATCCGCGCCCGCACGCACGGGCCCGGCGAACGATGATGCCAGGGTGGCAGCCCGCCGTCCCAAGCCAGGCCCGATGGGAGCCTCGGCACCCGTGGAAGCACTGGTGGGGGGCGACCCTGTCGGCGATGGGAGCTCGCGACAACCTTGAATCGCCGACAGGGTCGGCTCCCACCAGGCTGAAACGCCGCGCTTCGTTCCTCGCGATCATCCTCATCACGCTGCTCCTCACCGCCTGCGGCGGCTCCCGTAACGCGCGCCCCTCGTCGCGCGGCGGCAGTTCCGCCCCGCCGAGCGGCGGCCGCTACGACGACATCCGCAAGTCGCAAGGCTCGCGTTATCGCTCCAGTTCGGACAGCGTTCCCACCGATATCCCGGACGTGAACAAGCTCCCGGAGCCGGTGCCGAAGGTGGAACCGCGCTCGCTCTACGGCAACAAGTCGCCGTACTCGGTGCTGGGCCAGACCTACAACGTGCTGCCGAGCCCGCGTGGATACGTGGAACGCGGCATCGCCTCGTTCTACGGGAACAAGTTCCACGGCTACAAGACCTCGAGCCTCGAGGAATACGACATGTACCAGTTCTCGGCGGCGCACAAGACCTTGCCGCTGCCGAGCTACGCGCGCGTCACCAACCTCGAGAACGGCAAGAGCGTCATCGTGCGCATCAACGACCGCGGCCCGTTCCACGAAAACCGCATCATCGACCTCTCGTTCGCCGCGGCCGTGAAGATCGGTGTGTGGCCGAAGGGCACGGGGCTGGTGGAGGTGCGGGCGATCGACCCCAACGACCCGGGTAGCGATCGCGGTGCGCCGTATGTGAACACGGCGCCGAAGCCGGCTCCGATCACCGCGCCGCCTCCGCCTTCGCAGCGCGCGGTCACGGCTTCGGTGGGGACCGGTCCGGTGCGGTCCAACCCGGTGGGAGCCAACCCTGTTGGCGATGCCGGCGTGCGGCAAGCTCCCATCGCCAACAGGGTTGGCTCCCACCAGGATGCCGCGGTGGACGATGATGACCACGTGCCCGGAATGACCGGGGTTTCCCCGAACGAAGCGTTGCCGCCGTTGGCCGCCGCGACGACGAACGCGGCGGCCTCAGCGCCGGCCTCGACCACCAGCCAGGGCATCGCCGCCGCCCCGGGGCCGATCACCGCTCCCTCGGCCGGCAAGCCCAGCATTTACCTCCAGGTCGGCGCCTTCTCCGACGTCGTGAACGCGAATCGCGTGGCCGATCAATTGAACCGTGCGGGCCTTGGGCCGGTCAGTGTGGTCGAGGCCAATATCGGTGGCCGCAACGTGCGCCGTGTGCGCGTGGGACCGTTGGCCGACGTGGACACGGCCGACCGCGTGACCGAACAGATTGCCGGCATGGGCCTGCCCAGGCCGCAGGTCGCGGTAGACTGACCTTCTTTTTCCTGCTTTGAACTGGACCGTTGAAACGATGAAGCTCTTGCCCCGTTCCCTGTTCGCTTTCGCCGCCGCCGCGCTCATCGCCGGCGTGACCGTGGCGCAGCAGACCCCGCCTCGTCCGTCCGTGCCGCGTCCGGTGGTTCCCGAGGCGCCGGTGCCGCCGCCGCCGGATGTCGAAGGCAAGAGCTGGGTGCTGATGGACTACAACACCGGGCAGATCATCGCGTCGAAAGATCCCGACCTCCAGGTCGAGCCGGCATCGATCACGAAAGTGATGACCGACTACGTGGTGTCGGCCGAGGTCGGCAACGGCAAGATCCACATGACCGATCCGGTCACCATCAGCGAGAACGCGTGGCGGGGCGGCGGTGCGGGCACCGATGGCTCCACCAGCTTCCTCAAGCTCAACAGCCAGGTGCCGCTGAAGGACCTGCTCTACGGCATGATCATCCAGTCGGGCAACGATGCCGCCATCGCGCTGGCCGAGCACACCGCGGGCTCCGAGCCCGCCTTCGCCAACCTGATGAACGCCTACGCCAAGCAGCTCGGCATGACGCATTCGAATTTCCAGAACGCGTCCGGCTACCCGGTATCCAACCACTTCACGACGGCCCGCGACATCGCGATCCTGTCGCGTGCGCTGATCCACGATTTCCCCGAGGACTATGCGATCTCGGCCGTGAAGGAGTTCGAGTGGAACGGCATCAAGCAGCACAACCGCAACCTGCTGCTGTGGCGCGACAACACCGTCGACGGCATCAAGACCGGCCACACCGCCGCGGCCGGCTACTGCCTTGCCGCATCGGCGAAGCAGGGCGACGCGCGCATGATCGCCATCGTCATGGGTGCCAGCAGTGAGAAGGGCCGCGCCGACGCCGCGCTAGCGCTGCTCAACTACGGCTTCCGTTTCTACGAATCGCACAAGCTCTACGAAGCCAACAAGCCGCTGGCCACGCCGAAGCTCTGGAAGGGCGCCGAGAACACCGTCGCGCTGGGCCTCACCGAAGACGCCCTCGTCTCGGTCAAGCGCGGCGACTACGACAAGCTCAAGGCCAACCTCGATATCCCCGCCACCCTGATCGCCCCGTTCAAGAAGGGCCAGCAGGTGGGCACGCTGCGCGTCACCCTCGACGGCCAGCCGGTACTCACCGCACCGCTGGTGGCCCTGGCGGATGCGCCGGAAGGCGGCTTCTTCTCGCGCCTGTGGGACACGATCATGCTGTGGTTCCACAGCGACGGCGACAAGAAGTAAGAGGGCGAGACGATGCGTGAAATCGACTTCAGCGATGCGCAGAAGGAAGGGAAGGGCTTCCAGTTTCCCGGCGAATTCGAGATCACCGCGATCGGCAATGCCAACGCGGGCCTCGACAAGCATGTGCCGGCGTTGCTGCATGGCATCGGGTTGGAAGTGCTCCACGAGACGCTTTCCACGAAGCTGACCCCGGCGGGCAACTACCAGTCGGTGACGGTGAGCTTCGTGGCTCCGTCACGCGAGAAGTATCTTGAAGCCCACAGCACGTTGCGGGCGGATCGGGATATTCGCTTCACGATGTAGGTCGTCGCGCGGCCGGATCGCCACGGCGGTCTGGCCCGCTGCCGCGGGATCGCCGGCACAGCCGGCTCCCACAAGATCGTTCCGCACAGCCGGTTCCCACAAGATCGCTCCGCACAGCCGGTTCCCACAAGATCGCTCCGCACAGCCGGCTCCCCCGAGATCGCTCCGGCCTGGTGGGAGCCGACCCTGTCGGCGATCCGGGCGAAGCCCGGCAGGTCCTAGTCCCTTAGTATCCGCAGCCTTGTGGGAGCCGGCTATGCCGGCGATGGGGCGCCGCAGGGTTACTCTTGTAACCCACGGCCCTCGCCCACAATTCCCCCGAATCCCCTCCGACCTTCGCTCCCATGACCCTCCCGCTCAACGTCCGCCGGCTGGGGCGCGTGCCCTACGAGTCCACCTGGAAGGCCATGAGCGCCTTCACCGACAACCGCACCGACGACACCGTCGACGAGCTGTGGCTGCTGGAGCACGACCCGGTGTTCACGCTGGGCCAGGCGGGTCTGCCGGAGCACGTGCTGGCGGCGGGCGACATCCCCGTGGTCCGCGTCGATCGCGGCGGTCAGGTCACCTATCACGGCCCCGGCCAGATCGTGGCCTACCCGATGATCGACCTGCGCCGCGTGGGCGTGGGCGTCCGTGAGCTGGTCCACCGCATCGAGCAGGCCATCATCGACACCCTCGGGGAGTGGAATATCGGCGCGGAGCGCCGCGAGGGGGCGCCTGGCGTCTACACCGCGGGGGCCAAGGTCGCCGCGCTGGGCCTGCGCATCCGCCGCGGCTGCAGCTTCCACGGGCTGGCCTTCAACGTGGACATGGACCTGGAGCCCTACCACCGCATCAATCCCTGCGGCTACAAGGGTTTGGAAGTCACCCAGGTGCTAGACTTGGGCGGTCCGTCGCGGTTGGCGGACGTGGAAGACGTCCTGGTACAGGAATTCTGCAAGCAGTTCGGTTTCCACGCCGTCGACGCCGCGCCCATCCTCCCCGAACTCCCCGCCCGCCTTGCGGTCTGAGGCAGTAGCCCTATGAGCCAATCCTCCATTTCCCCCTCCCGCAGCATCCCCATCGCCGTCGTCGACAAGCCCGGCGAGAAGATGCTCGGCAACGACAAGATCGCGCTCAACCGCGCGAGCTTCGACGCCAACCAGCCCGTGCTGCGCAAGCCGAGCTGGATCCGCGTGCGCCTGCCGCAGGGCAACGCCGTGCAACAGCTGAAGGCGCGCCTGCGCGAGAACTCGCTGACCACGGTGTGCGAGGAAGCCAGCTGCCCGAACATCCACGAGTGCTTCTCCAAGGGCACCGCCACCTTCATGATCCTCGGCGAGGTCTGCACCCGCCGCTGCTCGTTCTGCGACGTGGCCCACGGTCGTCCGCTGGCGCCCGATCCGCTCGAGCCGGCCCGCCTTGCCGAGACGATCCGCGATATGCGCCTGAAGTACGTGGTGATCACCTCGGTGGACCGCGACGATCTTCGCGACGGCGGCGCCGCCCATTTCGCGGCCTGCATCCGCGCGGTGCGTCATGCCAGCCCCGATATCCGCATCGAGATCCTCACCCCGGATTTCCGCGGCAAGGGCCGCATGGAGCGCGCGCTGGAGGTCCTCAAGGATTTCCCGCCGGATGTCTTCAACCACAATCTTGAAACGGTCCCGCACCTCTACCGCGAGGTCCGTCCGGGCGCCGATTACCAGTGGTCGCTGGATCTGCTGAAGAACTTCAAGGCGCAGCACCCGACGGTGCCGACCAAGTCCGGCATCATGCTTGGCCTGGGCGAGACGCTCGAACAGGTGCTGGAGACCATGCGGGATCTACGCGCCCATGACGTCGACATGATCACCATCGGCCAGTACCTGCAGCCGACGGCGCACCACCACCCGGTGGTCCGTTACTGGACGCCGGACGAATTCGAGGCGCTGCGCGTCGCTGGCGATGAAATGGGTTTCTCCCATGTCGCTTCCGGTCCGTTGGTGCGATCCTCCTACCATGCCGACCTGATGGCTCACGCCGCCGGCGTCGTCGAATAAACGCCCCAACGCATTCCGAGGCTCCGATTACATGACTCTTCGCCCCGCGATCGCTCTCCTGCTGGCCTTGTCGGCCGCGGGTGTCCAGGCACAGGCTGCCGCGCCGCAGCAGCAGCCGGGCACGACCGCGCCGGCGGGCAAGTCGACGCCCCAGCCCAAGGATGCCTCGGAAGCGGCCACGTCGCCGGAGCCGCAGCGCAAGGAATCCAGCCTGCCGCTGAAGCCCACCCAGGCCGAGGCCCAGGCGTCGCAGCTGTCCGCGCGCTTCCTCACCCGTTTCCACTACCAGGCCCAACCGCTCGACGACGCCATGTCGGCCAAGATCTACAAGGCCTACATCGAGTCGCTCGATAGCGAGAAGGTCTTCTTCACGCAGGAAGACCTGGCCAAGTTCGACCCGCTGAAGACACAGTTCGACGACGCCATCTGGAACCAGGATCTCTCCGGTCCGTTCTCGGTGTTCAACCTGTACATCACGCGCGCCGTCGACCGCATGAACTACGCGCGCAGCCTGCTCAAGCAGGGCTTCGACTTCAGCGGCAACGAGAGCTTCAACTTCGACCGCAAGAAGGCCGCCGCGCCGAAGAATCAGGCCGAGCTGGACGACGTGTGGCGCAAGCGCACGATGAACGACTGGCTGCGCCTGAAGCTGGCCGGCAAGAACGACGACGACATCCGCAAGACGCTCGACAAGCGCTACGCCACGTACATCTCGCGCGTGCGCCAGCTCGACGACGAGGACGCGACGCAGGCCTTCATGACCGCGTACGCCAACTCCACCGACCCGCACACCGATTACCTCGGCCCCCGCGCCGCCGACGCCTTCGACATCGCCATGCGCCTGTCGCTGGAAGGTATCGGCGCGGTGCTGCAGGCGCGCGACGACTACACCACCATCCGTGAACTCGTCCCGGGCGGTCCGGCGATCAAGTCCGGCAAGATGAAGCCCGGCGACCGCATCGTCGCCATCGGCCAGGGCGAGACCGGCCCCATGGTCGATGTCGTCGGCTGGCGCCAGGACGACGTGGTCAAGCTCATCCGTGGCAAGAAGGACACCACCGTCCGCATCGAGACCCTGCCTGCCGATGCCGGCGTGGACGGCAAGCACGAGATCGTGACCCTCGTGCGCAAGAAGGTCACGATGGAAGAACAGGCCGCCAAGTCGAAGGTCATCGACGTGAAGGACGGCGACGTCACGCGCAAGATCGGCGTGATCGAACTGCCCACGTTCTACCAGGACTTCGGTGCGCGCCGTAACGGCGATGCCAACTTCAAGAGCGCCACCCGCGACGTGTCCAAGCTGCTCACCGAGCTGAAGGCGCAGAAGGTGGAAGGCGTGATCATGGATCTGCGCAACAACGGCGGCGGCTCACTCAACGAGGCCACCGAACTCACCGGCTTGTTCATCGACACCGGCCCGGTGGTGCAGGTGCGCGACGCGCGCGGCCAGGTCGACGCCCAGGGCGACGACGCGCCGGGCATGGCGTGGGACGGTCCGATGGCCGTGCTGGTCAACCGTGGTTCGGCATCGGCGTCGGAGATCTTCGCCGCCGCCATCCAGGATTACGGCCGCGGCATCATCATCGGCGAGCCCACCTTCGGCAAGGGCACCGTGCAGAACCTGGTCGACCTCGATCGCTTCGGCAAGGCCACCACCGGTGAGGACGCCAAGTACGGCGAACTCAAGATGACCATCGCCGAGTTCATCCGCATCAACGGCGACAGCACGCAGTTGCATGGCGTCACGCCCGACGTGCAGTTCCCGCAGAATGGAGACGCCAAGGAATTCGGCGAGTCCACCTACGACAACGCGCTGCCGTGGCGTCACATCGATCCCGCCGACTACAAGCCGGTGGCCGATCTCAAGCCGATCATCGGTCCGCTCAACCAGAAGCACCAGGCGCGCGTGGCCACCTCGCCCGCGTGGAAGTTGATGCTCGACGAGCTGGCGCAGTACCAGAAGCTGCGCGACAAGACCGACATCTCGTTGAACTTCGCGGCGCGCCAGGCCGAACGCAAGCAGTACGACGCTATCCAGACCGACTTCCGTAACCGCCGCAAGGCGATCTTCGGCGGCGACGGCAGCCCGGCGGAACTGGGTGACGATGGCAACACGGCCGACGACGGCCTCAACGCCAACGAGCGCAGCATCAAGTCCGAGATCAAGCAGGAAGCCGAGGCGAAGAAGGCCAAGGACACGCCGCTGGACGAAGCCGCCCACATCGTCGGCGACGAAGTTGCGATGATCAAGGCCGATCCCAAGATCGCCGCGGAAGTACTTCCGTACGGCGGCCGCAAGATCGACGCCCCGCAAACGGCGCAGGTCCCGGCAAAACCCCCGGCAGACAGCACCCCGTAAAGAGAGCCGTTGTGGGAGCCGACCTTGTCGGCGATCCCGCGGCAGCGGGCCAGGTTAAGGCAAGCACCCATCGCCGGCAGAGCCGGCTCCCACACAAAACGAGCTTCCACCTAGCACTCATTCATCCTTTTCCTGATAGCCTCGATGCGCTTTTTCATCGCACAAGGGCAGGGAAATGACGGATCTCCTCGAACGACTCGGCGTCGAACACGCCATGAGCGTCCTGATCGTCGGTTACGCCATCCGCATCGGGCTGGCGTTGCTGCTCCTGGTCGCGGGCTTCTGGCTTGCCGGGCGTATCGCTAATGTCGGACGCCGTGCGCTCGAACGCGCGCATGTCGACATCACGCTGGCGTTGTTCCTGCGCAACCTCATCTACGGCGTGCTGCTGGCGCTGCTCTTCATCAACGTGCTCGGTACGGTCGGCGTCCCGACCACGTCGTTCATCGCCGCGCTGGGGGCGGCCGGCCTCGCCATCGGCCTCGCGCTCAATAGTTCGCTGTCCAACATCGCCTGGGGCGTGTTGCTGATCCTGTTCCGTCCTTTCCGCGTGGGTGACTTCGTCAGTTTGGGTGGCATCGACGGCACGGTGGAAAGCGTGAACCTCATGCACACCTACCTGATCACGCCGGATAACCGTCAGGCGGTGGTGCCCAACGCCAAGGTGGGCGGCGACGCGATCATCAACTACAACGTGCGCGGCACGCGCCGTTTCGAGTTGAAGGTGGGTATCGGCTATGGCGACAACATCGGCAAGGCCATGCAGGTAGTGCAGGATCTCTTTGCCGCGGACCCACGCATCCTCAAGGACCCCGCGCCCGGCGTGTGGACCGAGGCGTTGGGCGATTCCAGCGTGAACCTCATCATTCGTGGCTGGACCGCCACGGCGGACATGTGGGAAGCGCAGACGACGCTCCTGCGCCGGATCAAGGAAGGTTTCGACGAGGCCGGCATCACCATCCCTTACCCGCAGAGCGAGATCCGTCTCGTCGGGCCGCCATCCGAGGGCGAGCGCAATCCACTGCAACCCGCAAGGTGAGGGTCGGCCCCCACCGAGCGGTTAGCGGCCAGGGCTTCAGGCCCATCCAGAACCGCCCCGCAAAGCAGAAATCCTCCCAAACGACCGTTTGAATCGAGCAAAAACGGGTCATCCGGCGGGCCCTAGGGATTACAATCGACCGGTTGCGCCGCAGCACGGCGCCCGTCATTCCCCCGCCAGCGGGTTCGTCCGCCCGCAAGCGCCTGTTTTTAGGAGGTTCCATGGCCGACGTCAAAGAAGCCCGCGTCCCCGATATCGGTGGTAGCGCGGTCCCCGTCATCGAAATCATGGTCAAGGTCGGCGATCGCGTCGAGAAGGACCAGAGCCTGGTGACGCTCGAGTCCGACAAGGCCACGATGGAAGTTCCGGCGCCGTTCGCTGGCGTAATCAAGGAACTGAAGGTCAAGGTCGGCGACGAAGTCGACGAAGGCCACGTCATCGCCCTGGTGGAAGCCGAGGGCGACGCCCCGGCGGCACAGCCGAAGGCCGAGGCGCCCAAGGCGGAAGCCCCGAAGGCCGAGGCCCCGAAGGCAGCCGCTCCGGCGCCCGCGCCCGCCGCGGCCAAGGCGCCGTCGGCGTCGAAATCCTCCGGTCCGGTCGAGGTGAAGGTTCCCGACATCGGCGGCAAGCCGGTGCCGATCATCGAGATCATGGTCAAGGCCGGTGATCGCGTCGAGAAAGACCAGAGCCTCATGACGCTCGAGTCCGACAAGGCCACGATGGACATTCCCGCGCCCGCGGCGGGCGTGATCAAGGAACTGAAGGTCAAGGTCGGTGACGAGGTCAACGACGACCACGTCATCGCGATCCTCGAAGGCGAGGGCGGCGAAGCCGCCGCCGTCGAACAGCCGGCGCCGTCCAGCGACAAGCCAGGCATCTCCGAAGCCCCTGCCGAAGCGCCGCGCCGCGAAGCCGCAGCCGCGCCGTCGGCCGACGTGCCGGTGGGTGGTGCGCCGCGCACGCCCCCGGTGTCGTTCGACGCATCGGTGGTCATGCCCGACGCCGTGCCGTATGCGAGCCCGGCCGTACGCGCTTTCGCGCGCGAACTCGGTGTCGACGTGGCCCGGGTCAAGGGCAGCGGCCGTGGTGGCCGCATCCAGCGCGAAGACGTGTCCGCCTACGTGAAGCAGGTGATGACCGCCGGCGCGCCGGTAGCCGCGGGCGGTGCCGTCGCCGCCGGTGGCGGGCTCAACCTGCTGCCATGGCCGAAGGTCGATTTCTCCAAGTTCGGCGAGGTGGACGAGAAGCCGCTGTCGCGCATCCAGAAGATCTCCGGTGCGAACCTGGCGCGCAACTGGGCGATGATCCCGCACGTCACGCAGTACGAGGACGCCGACATCACCGAGCTGGAAGCCTTCCGCAAGAAGCTCGGCGAAGAGAACAAGGATCTGAAGATCACCCCGCTGGTGTTCCAGATCAAGGCGGTGGTCGCGGCGCTGAAGAAGTTCCCCACCTTCAACGCCTCGCTCGACGCCTCCGGCGAAAAGCTCACGCTGAAGAAGTACTTCCACGTCGGCATCGCCGTGGACACGCCCGACGGTCTCGTCGTGCCGGTCATCCGCGACGCCGACAAGAAGGGCCTGCTCGAACTCGCCGCCGAACTGGGCGAGATCTCGAAGAAGGCGCGCGACAAGAAGCTCACCGCGAACGACATGTCCGGCGGTTGCTTCTCCATTTCCTCGCTCGGCGGTATCGGTGGCACGGCGTTCACGCCGATCATCAACGCCCCGGAAGTGGCGATCCTCGGCGTATCGAAGGCGCAGATGAAGCCGGTCTGGAACGGCAAGGAATTCGCGCCGCGCCTGATGCTTCCGCTGTCGCTGTCGTACGACCACCGCGTGATCGACGGCGCGCTCGCCGCGCGCTTCGCCGTGTACCTCGCCAACCAGCTCGGCGACATCCGCCGGCTGTTGCTCTGACGGGGAGACCGGACCATGGCTAACACCATCGAACTGAAGGTTCCCGACCTCGGCGGCTCGCACGACGTGCCGGTCATCGAGATCCTGGTCAAGGTCGGCGACAGCGTCGAGAAAGACCAGAGCCTCATCACCCTCGAATCCGACAAGGCGACGATGGACGTGCCGGCCACGCAGGCGGGCACCATCGTCGAACTGAAGGTCAAGGTCGGCGACGAGCTGAACGACGGCAGCGTCATCGCCCTGATCGAAGCCGAAGGCGACGCCGGCAAGCCGGCGGCCGACAAGGTCGTCGGCCAGTCCGTGGCGAAGGAAGCGCCCGCACCCGCCGTGCCGTCGCCCGCTCCGGCACCGCCGAAGCAGGCCGTCGCGGCCCCGGCTCCCGTCGCGAACGTGAAGGCGGCCGGCGACTCCGGACGCAAAGCGGACATCGAGTGCCAGCTGGTCGTCCTCGGCTCGGGCCCGGGTGGGTATACCGCGGCGTTCCGTGGCGCCGACATCGGCCTCGACACCGTGCTGGTCGAACGCTACGAATCGCTCGGTGGCGTCTGCCTCAACGTGGGCTGCATTCCGTCGAAGGCGCTGCTGCACGCGGCCGCCGTGATCGACGAGGCCGCCGCCATCGAGGCGCACGGCATCAGCTTCGGCAAGCCCAAGATCGACCTGGACAAGCTGCGCTCGTTCAAGGAAAAGGTGGTCGGCAAGCTGACCGGCGGCCTCGCCCAGATGGCGAAGGCACGCAAGGTGCGTACCGTCACCGGCGTCGGCATGTTCATCTCGCCGAATGAAATGGAAGTCCAGACGGCCGAAGGCACCAAGCTCATCCGCTTCCAGAACGCCATCATCGCCGCCGGCTCGCAGTCGGTGAAGCTGCCTTCGTTCCCGTGGGACGACGAGCGCGTCATCGATTCCACCGGCGCGCTCGAACTGCGCGACGTACCGAAGAAGCTGCTCGTCGTGGGCGGCGGCATCATCGGCCTGGAAATGGCCACGGTGTATGCGGGCCTCGGCTCGGAAGTCACGGTGGTCGAGCTGGCCGACCAGCTCATGCCGGGTGCCGACCTCGACCTGGTGAAGCCGCTGCAGGGCCGCATCGCCAAGCGCTACAAGGGCATCCACCTCAAGACCAAGGTCGTCGAGGCGAAGGCCACGAAGAAGGGCATCGAAGTCACCTTCGACGGCGAGAGCATTCCCGAGACCACCGTCTACGATCGCGTACTGGTGTCCGTGGGCCGCTCGCCGAACGGCAACAAGATCGGCGCGGACAAGGCCGGCGTGGAAGTCAGCGAGCGCGGCTTCATCCCCGTCGACCGCCAGATGCGCACGAACGTGAAGCACATCTTCGCCATCGGCGACCTCGTAGGCCAGCCGATGCTGGCGCACAAGGCCACGCACGAGGCCAAGGTCGCCGCGGAAGCGGCCGCCGGCCAGAAGAGCTTCTTCGACGCACGCGTGATCCCGTCGGTGGCCTATACCGATCCGGAGATCGCCTGGGTCGGCGTGACCGAACGCGAAGCGAAGGAAAAGGGCCTGAAGATCGGCGTGGGCAAGTTCCCCTGGGCGGCGTCCGGTCGCGCCATCGGCATCGACCGCACCGAAGGCTTCACCAAGCTCCTGTTCGACGAGGAAACCCACCGCATCGTCGGCGCCGGCATCGTCGGTCCGCATGCGGGCGACCTCATTTCCGAACTCGCCCTCGCGATCGAGATGGGTGCCGAAGCCGGTGACATCGGCCGCACCGTCCACCCGCACCCCACGCTCGCCGAATCCGTCGGCATGGCGGCCGAGGTGTACGAAGGCACGATCACCGACCTGTACATCCCGAAGAAGAAATAACCTACCGACGCCCGCGGTGCCGTACGGCATCGCGGGTCGTCGCGGCCGGGCATGGTCGGTGAATGTTTTCACGACCCCATTCCCGCGATCTTCGCCGCGGCCGGGTATCAGAGCCCGGTCGCGTCTACTTCGTTACGACCACGACGTGGAACCGCGCTCCGTTGTTCCGCGATGTCGCATGCGCACGGCGCGCTTCCCGCATTTGTCATTCGACCGAGGCCTGGAAAGGTGCCCGCTGCCTTGCCTGGGTACTGATGCCGGATCACTGGCACGGACTGATCGAGCTTCACGATGGGGATATTTCGCGGGTCATAGCGAGATACAAGGCTATGGTGTCCAGCTCGATCAAGCGCTCGACGGGGCGTCGTTCCCCGGTTTGGCAGAAGGCATTCCAGGACCGGGCGCTTCGCAAGGATGACGACATAAAGGTGGCAGCGCGATACATCGTCGCGAATCCGTTGCGTGCCGGGTTGGTCGACCGAATCGGCGATTACCCGTACTGGAATGCTGTCTGGTTATAGGTTGCCAGGCTGTCTGCCTGCATGGATGCCGGCCTGCTCCGTGTACCAGCCTGCTCTGTGTGGAGGCCTGCTTTGTGTGGGAGCCTGCTTGTGTGGGAGCCGGCTATGCCGGCGATGGCCTGCCAAAAGATAACCCTGGAGCGACATCGCCGCTGAAGCGGCTCCCACAGGGAGGCAGTTCCCACAAGGGAGGCAGTTCCCACAAGGGAAGCGGCTCCCACACGGGACAGCCGGCCGGAAACCGGCCCATGACCACGGTCATATCGCCCTGCATCGCCGGTTATGGCATGGTCGGCGGATGCCAGCCCCTCAGCCTGCCCATTACCTCCGTCGCCTCGGTATCTGGGATGCCGCGATGATCGTCATTGGCGGTGTCATCGGCGCGGGCATCTTCCGCACGCCGGCCACCGTCGCCCAACTCACCAGTTCCGGCACCGAAGTCATCGTGCTGTGGACGCTCGGTGGCCTGCTCACCCTCGCTGGCGTGCTTTGCTACGCCGAACTCGGTGCGCGGCGCCCGCAAGCCGGCGGCACCTACGTCTATCTGCGCGAGGCTTTCGGCCAGCTGCCGGCCTTCCTGTTCGGCTGGACGATGGCGCTGATCAACTACCCGGGCAGCGTCGCCGCGGTCGCGACCACCTTCGCCGACTACGCGTGCCGCGCCATGGGTCTCCCGCACGAATGGGTGAAGCCGCTGGCGGTCGGCGCCATCAGTTTCATCGTGGCGGTGAACCTCTTCGGTATCCGCGCCGGCGCCTGGGTGCAGAACACGTTCACCGTGTTGAAGCTCGCTGCCGTCGCGCTGCTGATCGTGGTGGGCTTGTTCCTCGCCCGTGGCCACCTCGGCCTGGCCTTCGCCGCCGATCCCACGCATGACGTACCGGCGAGCACGGTGATCGGCGCATTGCTACCGGCGATGTTCGCGTATGGCGGCTTCCATTACCTCAACGACCTGGCCGGCGAAGTGCGCAATCCGCAACGCACGCTGCCACGCGCGCTCGGGCTGGGCATGGCCAGCGTGGTGGTGTGCTACGTGCTGGTGAATATCGCCTACATGGCGGGGCTCGGCCACGACGGTCTCGCCGCGAGCACCGCGCCCGCCGCCGACCTGATGCGTCGCGTGTTCGGTGAATCCGGTGCCACGATCATCGCCGTCGGCATCGCGTGTTCCACGTTCGGCTACTGCAGCATCGCCATCGCGGGCGGCGCGCGCGTGCTGCAGGTGATGAGCGCGGACGGCATGTTCTTCCGCCCGATCGCCCGCATCGATGCGCGCACCGGTGCGCCGCAGTTCGCGCTGGTGGCGCTCGGCGCGTGGGCGATCGTGCTGATCCTCTCGGGCAGTTTCAATGCCTTGCTCAACTACACGACCGTGGGCGAGTGGTTGTCGCATGCGTTCGGCATCGCGACGATCTTCTGGTATCGCAAGAAATTGCTGTCGGAGCCGTCGCCTTATCTGGTGCCCGGCTATCCATGGTTGCCGCTGGTGTTCACCACGACGGTGCTTTGCGTGATCGCAGCGACCGCGGTGACGGCGCCCGCGGATGCGGGGATGAGCCTGGTGATCATCGCCGTTGGCGTGCCGGTGTATTACCTGTGGCGCCGCCGGGCGGCGGGTTGAGCAATGGAGGGGTGGACTTCACCTGGACCTTCTCCGTGAGAGGTGTTTATGTGAGAGGTGTTTAATTGTGGGAGCCGCTTCAGCGGCGACAGGCGAAACGTGATCTGGCCCGCTGCCGCGGGATCGCCGGCATAGCCGGCTCCCACAACGCCATAGCCGGCTCCCACAACGGCATGCCCGGCTCCCACGACGGCATTTGTCGCGACTGGATCGGGACATGTTCACGTCTGGCGTGGCAGATTGGGACGATGCGCCCACTCATCCTTTTCGTGCTGGCCACCTCGACGGTTTTCACTGCGGGCGTAGCCGCCGCGGCAGCCGTCGATCTCGTCCATCCGGCCGGGGACGTGCGCATCGCGGCGCACGACGCCGTACTCGACCCCACCGTGCGCAAGAGCGCGGAAGGGGAGGAACTGGTGGCGGCGACGTTCAAGCCGGCGGCGAAGCCGTCGCTCGTGCTCACGCCCCCGAAGGGCACGTGGGCATGGCCCGCCGATGGCACCCTGCGCTTGCGCGTGCAGAACGGCATGCCATGGCCGGTCACGCTCACGATCGACGTGGCCTCGGCCTCGAAGCACCTCACGGCGACGGTGGGCGTACCGCCTGGTCCCCCGCAGACGGTGTCCTTGCCGTTGCAGGCCACCTCGCCGCGCGCGTTCGGCATGCAGGTGGGCCCGCCGATGCCGTTCGACGACCGCCTCGTCGCCACCTCGGTCGACGGGGCGATCGATGCGCGCGCCATCACCTCGGTCACCCTCTCGATGCCCCAGCCCGGCGCGCCGCAGACCTTGCTGTTCGGCAAGCTCGACGATGTCGCCGGCAGTGACGACCTGCGCCACGCCTATACCGCGATCGTCGATCGCTACGGCCAGTACACGCTTGCCGACTGGCCCGAAAAGATCGCCAGCGACGCGGATCTGAAAAAGCGTGCCAACGCGGTGCCGAATGTCGCCGAGCCGAAAGGACTCGACCAGTACGGTGGCCGCACCGACCTCCCGGCGATGCAAGCCACCGGCTGGTTCCACGCGCAGAAGCAAGGCGGCCGCTGGTGGCTGGTGACGCCGGAAGGGCACGCGTTTTTCTCACTCGGCGTCAATGCCGTGAACCTCACCGACGGGCGCACCTACGTGCAAGGCCGCGAGTACATGTTCGCCGACCCTGCCGCCGCCAGCGGACCTTTCGGTGGCAGCGGCGACAGCCGCAGCGACCAAGGCTCGCAGCGCGACAACGGCATGAATCACGGCCGTTGGTGGGATATCTACGCGAACAACGTCGCGCGTTCGCTCGGCGACAAGGCAGAGGCGGCGTGGCGCAAGCGCAGCGTGGATCGCCTGAAGGCCTGGCGGTTCAACACGCTGGGCAACTGGAGCGACCCCGCCTTCGCGGGCGACCACCGCATCGCCTACACCGTGCCTGTCCTGATCCGCGGCGACTTCAACACCGTCGGCACCGGGTTCGACTACTGGGGCCGCATGCCCGACCCCTTCGATCCACGGTTCACCAAGGCCACCGAGGTCGCCGTTGCCAACGCGACCAAGGGCGTCCGCGACGATCCCTGGTTGCTGGGCTATTTCGCCGACAACGAACTCTCGTGGGCGGGGCAGGGACCGCAAGGCCGTTGGGCGCTCGCCACGGGCAGCCTTGCGCAAGGTCCGGAAAGCCCCGCCAAGCAGGCCTTCCTCGATTATCTGAAGAAGACCCACGGCGACGCCGCCACGTTCGCGAAAGCGTGGGGCGTGCCGGTGGCGAATTGGGAGCAGGTGGCCGCCAAGGGATTCAAGGCGCCGGACCCCAACGAAGCGCATCCGGCGATCGCCGCCGACTACATCGCCTTCCTGAAGCTTTATGCGAACCAATACTTCCGCACCGTCGCGCAGACGCTGAAGAAAGCCGATCCGCACCACCTGTTCCTTGGCGGCCGTCTGGCCGTCCGAACGCCCGAGGTGGAAGAAGCCAGCGCGGCCTATGCCGACGTCACCAGCATCAACACCTATACCGACCTGCCAGAGCACGGCTTCGACGTGGCCGCCTTCCGCAAGATGGACAAGCCCGTGTTGATCACGGAATTCCACTTCGGCTCGGCGGATCGCGGTCCCTTCGGCAACGGCGTCGCCGCGGTGGCCAGCGAGGAGGAACGCGGCAAGGCCTATGCGCGGTTCGTCGACGCCGCGGTGGCGTCCGGCGTGATCGTCGGAACGCACTGGTTCCAGTACGTGGACCAGCCAGTGACCGGCCGCATCCTCGACGGAGAAAACGCGCATATCGGGCTGGTCGGCATCACCGACATCCCGTTCGAAGGATTCACTCGCGCCGTCACCGACGCCAACGCCCGCACAGGCGGTGGATCAGGCGGCGCGCGCTAGGGGTAGGCCGCGTCGGGCCTCGCGTGACGCGCCCCGGCCCATGGCGAAGGCGATCGGTTCGGCGATACCGACGATCGTGCTGAGCGCCACGTTCTGGTTCACGGCGTAACTCATGGAAAACGCGATGCTGAAGTGCGTCGCGGCGTATTTGATCTTCCTGGCCATGGCCGGACTCTCCAATGGGAATGCATCTCATTATGGGGATGGCATGCCATGAGTCCAAGTGATCGTCTGGATGGACTCGATAGGAGGCTTCTATCGACGAATGGCCGTTCCGATGACCATCGCCACCACCATCACCAGGGCCACGGCCATGCAGGCGCTGGTGGGCTTGACCCGGCGGGCGTCGATCCGGGGTACCAGCCACCAGATCAGCCAGGCCCCGAGAAGCATGTCGGCCACCAGGGAAGCGCGCACCCACGGCAGCACGAAGATCGACTGCCCCGGCGCCTGGCCGTGTTGCGCGGCGATGGCCAGGCCGCCCATCAGCACGGCGGCAAGCGACCACACCAGGCTGGCCATGTAGGCCCTGTTGAAGACCACGGGCGTCTTTTCCAGCCAGCGCAGGGCAAGCCATACGATCAGGGCGGGGACGACGGCGACGGCGCTGGAATAGATCACCCACCAGATGGCGGCGGAGAGGAAGGTCAGGAGGGGCTGGGTCACGGCGTGTCCGTCAGTACGACACGCCGAAGCGGCCGAGGGCCTTGCTCATCAGCCACGCGGGGCCGATCAGCAGGTACTGGATATCGGTGAAGAAGGAGGGGCGTCGGCCTTCGATCTTGTGGCCGATGAACTGGCCGATCCAGGCCACCACGAACACGCCGATGGCCAACCGGACCAAGCCGGTGGAGCCGATGGCGTTGTAGATCGTGTCGGTGACCAGGGCCAGCACGATGAAAGCGCCCGCCATGGCCAGGCCGATCTTTCGCGAAAGCCGGTAGTAGTAGAAGCAGAAGGCCAGGAACATCGCCAGCACGGCCCAGAGCCCCGGCCGTCCCAGCCAGCCGGGGACGGGGATCAGCCAGACCAGCGCGACCACCGTCCAGGTGATCGCCGGTACGCAGATCCAGTGGATCAGCTGGTTGGTCGGGTTCTGGTGGTCGCGGCTGTAGTTGCCGAACCAGGTGGCTGCGTCGCGCATGGCGCTCCCCTCCGTAATGCCTCGATGGGGGAAGCTTAGTCCAGTCGGATGCCGGCCAGCTTGTCGAGCGCCTCGGCATACTTCGCCGCTGTGCCGGCGATGACGCTTTCCGGCACCTTCGGGGCCGGCGGCGACTTGTTCCAGCCGATATCCACGAGGTAGTCGCGGACGAACTGCTTGTCGTAGCTGGGCGGGCTGATCCCGACCTTGTACGCGTCGGCGGGCCAGAAGCGCGAGGAATCGGGGGTGAGCATCTCGTCCATCACGTGCAGCACGCCGTTCTCGTCGGTGCCGAACTCCAGCTTGGTGTCGGCGACGATGATGCCGCGCTCCGCGGCGAAGGCGGCGGCGAAGGCGTAGATCTCCAGCGTGGCCTTGCGCACGGCGTTGGCGAGGTCTTCGCCCGCGGCGGCCACCACGGCATCGAAGCTCACGTTCTCGTCGTGGTCGCCGACGGCGGCCTTGGTCGACGGCGTGAAGATCGGCTCCGGCAGCTTCTGCGCCTGCTGCAGACCCGGGGGCAGGGTGATGCCGCACAGGGCGCCGGTGGCCTGGTAATCCTTCCAGCCCGAGCCGATGAGGTAGCCGCGCGCGATCGCTTCCACCGGCACCGGCTTCAGGCGCTTGGTGACCACGGCGCGCTTCGCGTACAGCGCCGGATCGACACCGGCGGGCAGTACCGAGGCGACATCGTCGCCGGTGAGGTGATTCGGAATGATGTGCGCGGTGCGGGCGAACCAGAAGTTGGAGATCTGCGTGAGCATCTCGCCCTTGCCGGGGATCGGGTCGGGGAGCACCACGTCGAAGGCCGACAGCCGGTCGGTCGCCACCATCAGCAGGCGGTTGCCGGGCAGGGCGTAGACGTCGCGGACCTTGCCGCGATGGATGAGCTCCAGGCCTGGCAGGTCGGATTGCGAAAGGGTGGTCGGCACGGCGGGGACTCCGGTAGGCGATCGATCCGCCCATTGTAGCGGTGGTCGCCGGGTCGGCCTGCTAGAATTTTAGGTTACCGCCCCCATAGCCTCGCCATGCGAATCCTCACGACCGCGGCATTAGCCCTGGCCTTCACAGCCCCTGCCCTTGCCACACCGCCCGCGAAGCCGGCGCGGCTGGGCCTGTGCGCGGCCTGTCATGGCGAGGACGGCATGGCGCGGATCCCGGGCGCGCCCAACCTCGCGGGCCAGAAGCTCGATTACCTGCGCGAGGCCTTGCGCCAGTACCGCGACGGCCGCCGCGACATTCCCGTGATGCGCGCCGCCACCGGTCCGCTTTCCGACGCCGAGCTCGACCAGCTCGCGCAGTGGTTCTCCGCGCAGAATCCCGCCGCCCCGCACCCCCCAAGGGCCGTTCAATGAATTTCACCGGCACTCTCATCGGCGCCGTGCTCGGCATGTGGCTGACGCACAACCTGCTCGGCGCCCTCGTCGGCGGCGCCCTCGGCTTCATGTTCGACGCCAGCCGCCAGCAACAACGCCGGCGCACGCCGACGCAAGGCGGGTATGTCGCCCCCTTGTTCGCCCTGATCGGCGCCGTGGCCAAGGCCGACGGCCGCGTTTCCGAAAGGGAAATCGCCATCGCCGAGCGCCTGATGGCGCGCATGGGCCTCGACCAGGAGGCCCGGCGTGTCGCCATTGAGGCGTTCAACGAGGGCAAGCAGCCCGAGTTCAACGCCACCGCCGTCATCGACGAGCTGCGCCAATGGGTCGGACATCGCCGCGACCACGCCTTCCCGGTGATCGACGTAGTGATCGAAACGGTGCTCGCCGAGGGCAATCCGTCCCCGGAGAAGATGGCCATCCTGCGCCAGCTCGCTTTCGCCCTTCGCGTCAGCGACATGGAACTGATGGCGCTCATGGCGATGAAGGGCTACGCCTGGAACGCCGGCGCCAGTGGCCGCTCGTACGGTGGCGGTGGCGGCTACGCGCCGCCGCAGCGGAACACGCAGGGGCCGGACCCTTACGCGATCCTCGGCATCCAGCGCGACGCCGACGACCGGGCGATCAAACGCGCCTATCGCAAGCTGATTTCCGAGCACCACCCCGACCGGCTGGGCGACCTTCCGGACGACATGCGCCGGCGCGCGGAAGCGCGGGCCAGCGAGATCAACGCGGCGTACGAGCGGATCAAGGCGGAGCGGGGTTTCAAATAATCGCCGACAAGTCGGCTCCCACCAGAGCCGGCCCCGGTGCAGCCCCTAGCCCGTGGAAACCGACCCGTGCCCTTGTGGGAGCCGACTTTGTCGGCGCTGCCGCGGCAGCGACACAAGGCACATCCATCCACGCCAGCTTTAGCGACAACCGTATACCCTGACCACTTCCGTCACACCACGGTACCCATCATGGCCAAGCAGTCCCCCGTCATCGCCCCGTCCATCCTCTCGGCCGACTTCGCCCGCCTGGGCGAGGACACGCGCAAGGTTCTCGACGCCGGTGCGCAGTGGGTGCACTTCGACGTGATGGACAACCACTACGTGCCCAACCTCACCATCGGCCCGATGGTGCTCAAGGCACTGCGCGACTACGGCATCACCGAGCACATCGACGTGCACCTGATGGTCAAGCCGGTGGACCGCATCGTGCCCGACTTCGCCAAGGCCGGCGCGCGCAGCATCAGCTTCCACCCCGAAGCCAGCGAGCATGTGGACCGCACCATCCAGCTGATCCAGGGCGAGGGCTGCGAGGCCGGCCTGGTGTTCAACCCGGCCACGCCGCTGAACTGGCTCGACTACGTGATGGACAAGATCGACATGGTGCTGATCATGTCGGTGAACCCCGGTTTCGGCGGGCAGAAGTTCATTCCGGGCGCGCTGGACAAGATCCGCCACGTGCGCGAGCGCATCGACGCCAGCGGCCGCAAGATCCGCCTGGAGGTGGATGGCGGCGTCAACGCCGACAACATCGGCCAGATCTCGGCCGCCGGCGCGGACACCTTCGTGGCGGGCTCGGCCATCTTCAACGCGCCGGACTACGCCGACGTGATCCGGCGCATGCATGCGGCCATCGACGGCAAGTAACAGCCGTCGGGACGCTTAAACAAGGTTTCACTGCGATAAAGCAAACCCTGTAGTACTCTAATGACGCTCGGGGTGGAGCAGATGGAGGATGCGCTCGTGAAGACGTTGTCCGTACTCGCTTTATCGTTGGCGCTTACCACGCCCCTCGCCGCCACGGCAGGTGAGCGCCCACAACCGCTGCCCGACCAGCAGAGCGATGTCTCAAAGTCATTGATGCCTTGCCCCGGAGGCCTCGAGCGCTTCCTGCCCGGCGACTATTACTTCTGCTCGGCCGCGCGCAACTACTGGAGCGGCCATGACGGCCTGGCACGCGAAAGCCTGAAAGACGCCGCTCGCTGGGCCAGCAAGCCAGCGCAGTATGCGCTCGGCGTCATGTACTTCAACGGGGACCATGCGGAGAAGAACCGCCCGCTGGGCCTCGCCTGGCTCGCGCTGGCTGCTGAGCGCCACGACCCCTCGTATGAGCCCGCCTTCGTCTCCGCGTACAAACAAGTCACGCCGGAGGAGATGGCCCAGGCCAATGCCTATTGGAAACAACTCAAGGAGACGTACGCGGACAAGGTAGCGGCACCCCGTGCCGAGCGCCGTTTCGATCGCGCGTACCAGCAGATCTTCGCGACCGTGAATTTTGGCGGCAGTCTGTATATCGAAGGCTTGACCGAAGGCGGCTTCTCGCTCGGCCGCATGTTGCAGACCCAGAAGGCCGAGTACTTCTACGGCTACGACAGCCACGTGTTCGTCGGCGATGCGGAACTGGTGCCGATCGGCCAGGTCGCCTCGCGCAAGTCGCAGGCCGACTGACGGGACGCACGAAAAAGCTCCCCCGGACCATCGGGCCGGGGGAGTGAAGGAGGCTCCGGGGGAGGAGCGTCTCAGGGGGAACGGATTACACGGGTTGCCAGTTCGGGTCGGGTTCCGCCGGCCCGGCGATCGGCGCGCTTCCGTGCGTGCCGATCGCCCCAAGGCCTTCCATGGCCGGTTCCACGAAGTCGTCGAAGAGATCCATGCGTGCGTCTCCCGTCAGTGCAGGCCGAACAGCAGGCCCAGGACCAGCGCGCCCAGGGCGAGGGCGACGCGCAGCGGCTCGAAGTCGCGGTCCAGTTCGGTGTTGTCGGCGTCGGGCTTGGTTTTCATGGGTTCTCCTCCGGCGCCGGGTGGCGCGCCGTCATGGCCATTTGAATGCCACGCGCGGCGGGCGGAGCGTCCCGGGTGGGGCAATCCGCGGATCGTTTATGGCAAATCGCGGGCAAAGACTTCGTGCAGGAACGAACCCTCGCTAGTTGAGCAGCGGGTTCCCACGAAGGCGCGACACGGCCAGGTCGACGAAGGCCCGTACCTTGGCGGGCGCGTGGCGGCCTTCGGGATAAAGCACGTGGATGGGCAGCGGCGGTTCCTCGTGGTCGGCAAGCACCACCTGGAGCCGGCCTTCGAGCAAGGCCGGCCCGACCTGGTAGTGAAGTACCCGGGTCAACGCCAGGCCGGCCGTGGCCGTCGCGATCGCGGCGTCGTTGGTGTTGCACTGGAGCCAGGGGTCGATCGTCACCCGTTGATCGTCCATGAAGCGCCAGTGTGGCGACGACCAGGCGCTGGTCGACACGGCGATGCGATGGTCCTTGAGATCGGCAGGCGTGGCGGGCACGCCGTGCCGTTCGAAGTACGCCGGCGATCCACAGACCACGCGCCGTATGGAGCCGACCTGGATGGCGGAGAACCCCGAGTCCGGAAGGTGGCCGATGCGAACCGCCACATCGATGCCTTCCTCGACGATGTTCACCGGCCGGTCCACGAACAGAAGGCTGCCGGACACGGTGGGATAGGTCTCGAGATACTCATGCATGATCGGCAGCACGTACATCTGTCCGAACAGCAGCGAGGCCGTGATGGAGAGCGTGCCGGAAGGCGTGGCGTACGAGCCCGCGACGGCGGCTTCCGCCTCGTCGATGTCGGCGAGGATGCGGCGGCAATCGTCGAGGTAACGACTGCCCGGTTCGGTCAGTTTCACCGAACGCGTGGTGCGGATGAAGAGGCGCGCGCCGATGAGTTCTTCGAGCGCGGCGATGGCGCGTGTCACCGCTGGCGCGCTCATGCGCAGCTGACGCGCGGATTCGGAAAAACTCTCTGTCTCCGCCACCTTCACGAAGATGCGCATGGCTTGCCAGCGATCCATCCGTTCCCCTCGGCCGTTCCGCGGGGATGATAGCACCCGTGCCTGAAGCATCAGAGCGCGAGCTGGATGCGGTTTTCCTCGTCGCCTTCGCTTGCCGCCGGCGCCGCGCAGCAGATCAGCACCTCGTCGTCCGCGATGCGTGCGGTCGGTTCCTTGAGGTAGGTGACGGCACCCTTGAGCAGCTTCGTCCGGCAGGTTCCGCAGGTGCCTTCGCGGCAGCTGAACTCGGGTTCCAGGCCACGCGCTTCCGCCAGTTCCAGCAAGCTGCCGGATTCCGGCGTCCAGCGTGCTTCCTTCAGCGAATCCATGAAGGCGACATGCACGGGCTGGGAAGATACCGGAAGACGAACGGGTTCCTTGGCGCCAGCGTCCACGGCACGCTTCAACGACGATGGCCCGAACGCCTCCGCGTGGATTCGCGTGTCGCCGATGCCGTACTTCCTCAAGCCGTCGTAGAGCGATTGCGTGAAAGAGGGCGGCCCGCAGAGATAGAAATCGTGGTCGTTGAATGGCAGCACGTGCGTCAGCAAGGTCATGTCGATGCGGCCGGCCACGTCGTAGTCGAGCCCTTCTTCCGCACCTGCGGTATCGCTCAACACGCGCGTCCATGTCACCGCGCCTTGCGCGGCTTCGACGAGTGACGCGATCTCCTTGTCGAACGGTCGATCCGCCATCGAATGCGCCGCCTGGATAAGGAAGACCGGACGCATCCGTTGCTTGCGCAGGCCTTCATAGACGATGTGACGCAGCATCGCGAGCAGCGGCGTGATGCCGATGCCTCCGGCCAGGAGCACCACCGGCCTCGTTTCATAAGGATCGATGCTGAAGCCACCATCCGGCTCGCGTGCCTCGATGATGTCGCCGACCTTCACGGTGTCGTGCAGGTGACGCGACACCGCGCCGTCGCGTTTCACGCTGATGCGGTACACGCCGTCCGATGGTGCGACGGATAACGTATAGGTACGGATGACGGGCTTGTCCGTACCGTTCAAGGCGACGCGCACCGGCAGGTGCTGGCCGGCGATATGCGAAAGGAGCCCCGCGCCGTCGTCCGGTTGCAGATGGAAGGAACGGATCGACGGGCTTTCGTCGACGATCCGCGTCACCTTGTAGAGACGCCAGCGCGTTGCGAGCGAGGTCGCCTGCAAACGAGCCGCCGCCTGGTCCCAATCGCCGGTCATGAGCGAGCTGGGCGACCAACCGTCCTTGCGGAACGTCCATTGCAGCGGCAGTGCACCGGCCCGCCGCACGATACGACGCGGCCGGAATGTCCACAGCCGCTCCGCGCCCTGGAATGCGGCGATTTCCTGCGACTCCAGGATCACCTCGGCGTCGCCGACCATCTGCAGCACATCGCCGTTTTCGTAGTCGACAAAGACGAGCCCCGCCTTGCCGTTGAGGACGATGTTGCCGAGTGTCGAGAAGAAGAGGTTACCGTTGAAGTCAGGCACGGTGAGCGTGCCATCCGCGCCGACGCGTACGAAACCCGCCTTGCCACCGCGATGCGATACGTCGACCTGCCGCCTGTCTTCGCGGTCGGCGTAGGTCGCGACGAAGAACGCATCCGCCGCCTCGATCATCGCGCGTGCCGTGGCGTCCAATCGGATCGACTCTTCCACTACGCCCGTGTATGGCAACGAGGGATCACGCACGTAACTGATGTCGCGGAGCTGGATGTAGCGAGGGCAGTTTCCGAAGCTCTGGTCGACATCGACCCGAAATCCCGTCCCCGTCTTTGGCGTCGCGACAAAGCCATTCATGCGGTTGCGGCGGCGCGTATGCATTTCGATGCCGAGCAAGCCGATGGCCTCGCCCTCGCGCACGCCTTCCGCCGCGGGATCGCTCGGGTCCGGGCGGAGGGCCATGTCCAGCGTCGTGGGGTTCGGCGAGGACATGAAACCCGGCCTGCCCGCGAGGAGCGTCGCCCACGGGTCGCCGTGCGTGTCCACGCTGCCCAGCACCACGAAGGGCAGCTGGGCATAGAACTCTCGGTGCTGGTCGGGCATGAAGTCGCGCACCACGCGTTGGCCGACGATCGCCATGCGTTCGGCTACGCCCACCTTCTCCTGGATGAAGGTCTCGCCCTCGTGCCATGTCGGCAGCTTTTTCAGTGACGCGGTCATGGCGATGTCCTGTGCGGGCGAGAGGGCAAGGTCAGGCGGCGAGGCCGACCGGGGTCCGTGCGAAGGGAACGAAGCCGGGCAGGTCCTCGATCCGGCGCAGGAAGGCGTTGACGGCGGGGTAGCCCGAGAGGTCGACGTTGCCTTCCGGCGCCCGAGCGATATAGCTGTAGATGGCGACATCGGCGATCGTCGGGTGCTCGCTGGCCAGCCAGTCCTGCGTCGACAACCGTGCCTCCAGCCGTTTCAGGAGGACGTGGGCACGGGCGATGACTTCATTGGCGTCGTACTTCGCGCCGAACACCGTAATGAGTCGCGCAGCAGCGGGACCGTAGGCCACGTCGCCGGCTGCCACGGACAGCCATCGCTGCACGGCGGCGGCACCCGCCGGATCTTCCGGCAGCCAGTCGGTGCGGCCGGCCTTCTTGGCCAGATACACCAGGATCGCGTTGGAATCGGCGACGGCCACGCCTTCGTCGTCCAGCAGCGGCACCTGGCCGAACGGATTGAGCTTCAGGTATTCCGGCGTCTTGTGCGCACCGGCCATGAGGTCGACCTCGACCAGTTCATGGGGCAGGCCCAGCAGGGAGACGAACAGCCGGGCGCGGTGTGAGTGGCCTGACAGCGGATGGTGATAGAGCTTCATGTCGATGTCCTGAAAAATTCCGGCCGGGCCAATTCCCGTACCGCATGGCCAGATTGCGGTACTTATTGCCTGGTGAGAATCACCTGGTTTGACACTTCATCATTGCACCGGGTGAAATAATGCCGCCGCGCCTGGCCGGGCGGGCGTTGCGGCTCGCCACCGGCGCGAGAAGGGGCAAAACGCGGGCAATCGCGCCCGCACCCTTGCGGAGCGGGCGCCCCCATAGCACCCTGCGCACGCCGATCCACACTCCAACGGAATGCCCATGGCCCGCAGCATCGCCATCGTCGAAGACGAACCGCTCATCCGCGCCAACTACGTGGAGGCACTGAACCGCTTCGGCTACGAAACGCGTGGCTATGGCTCGCGCGCGGACGCCTCGCTGGCCTTCGCCATGCGCCTGCCGGAACTGGTCATCATCGACATCGGCCTGGGCGACGAGCCCGAAGGCGGTTTCGACCTCTGCCGCGAACTGCGCGCGAAGTCGGCCACGTTGCCGATCATCTTCCTGACCGCGCGGGACTCGGATTTCGACGTGATCTCAGGGCTGCGCCTGGGGGCGGACGACTACCTGTCCAAGGACACCAGCCTGCACCAGCTGGCCGCGCGTATCGCGGCGCTGTTCCGCCGCATCGAATCGTTGAAGGCGCCGGCCGCGAGCGAGACGGTGATCGAGCACGGGCCGCTGAAACTGGAATCGGAGCGCATGCGCGTGTTGTGGAACGGCATCGAGATTCCGCTCACGGTCACGGAGTTCTGGATGGTGCATACGCTGGTGCGCTTCCCCGGCCACGTGAAGAACCGCGACCAGCTGATGCGCGAGGCGGAACTGGTGGTCGACGACGCGACGATCACCTCGCACATCAAGCGCATCCGCAAGAAGTTCGTGGCGCTGGCGCCGGATTTCGATGCCATCGAGACGGTGCACGGCGTGGGGTATCGCTGGACGCCGTGATACACCGCATCGCCGACAGGATCGGCTCCCCCCAAACCATCCTGGCCGGCTCCCGTCAGGCCGCTTCCATCCCAACCGGCTCCATGAGTGGGAGTGGCCTTTGTGGGAGTGAACTGTCTGGAGGTGGCCCGTCTGGGAGTGGTCCTCGTGGGAGCCGGCTATGCCGGCGATCCCGCGGCAGCGGGCAAGCTCGCCGCAAGCACCCCATCGCCGCTGAAGCGGCTCCCACACACCCTATCGAATCAGCTGACTCGCCACCCATCTGGTGGGAGCCGACCCTGTCGGCGATGCTCTCCCCATGACCCTTCGCCAGAAACTCCTCCTCGTCGCCCTCTGCACCCTGGCCTTGCCCATTGCCGGGTGGCTCTACGTGCGCCAGATGGAGACGCTCCTGCGCGAAGGCCAGGCGCAGGCCCTCGTCGCCTCCGCACGCGCCATGGCACGCAGCCTCGTGGTGGTCGACGCCCCGCTGCCGCCGGCCGGTGCCGCGTGGTACCTCCAGCACACCCCGGTGCCGATCACCGTCGACGGCTACGCCGACGACTGGGCCTCGCTCAGCCCGTGGGCGCAAAATTTCGGCAAGAACGCGCGCGTGATGCTCGCCGAAGACGAGCACTGGCTGTACTTCTACGTGGACGTGCGCGCCACGCACCGTCGCCGCGCCGACGCCGGCGATCGCCTCGTCCTCAGCGCCGACCACCTCATCGTGTCGATCGCCAGCGGCGAGGACGTGCAGCGCTACCTGATGGCCAGCGCCGCGCCCGGCCCTACCACCGCCATCGCCCTCGACGCGGAGGCAGGCGTGTTGCCCGACCGCATCAACGCGCAGTGGCAGGAGGATGGCAGTGGTTTCCGCGTGGAATTCCGCCTGCCGCGTGGCCTGCGCCTCGACCGTTTCGGCCTGGGCGTGCACGTCGTCGCCGACGGCGACAACGAACCGCTCACCGCCGAAAGCCGGCCGTTGCTGGACTTCTCTCCATCGCTCTCGCAGGAAGTGTCGAGGCTGGCGCCCGACGGCGTGCGCGTGCGCGTGCTCTCGGCCGACGCCTGGCTGGTGGCGCAAAGCGGCAAGCTCGAATTGCCCGATCTTCCCGCTGCGGAACGACCGGGCTGGTTCGCCTCGCTGGTCTACCGTTCGCTGTTGGCGACGCGCCTCGACGACGAAAGCGCCTGGGCCGAAGACGCCCCGCGCATCGACCTGCCCGAAGTGCGCGAAGCGCTGCAAGGCAAGCCGGCCACGGCGTGGCGCGCGGGCGAGGCGCGCGGCAGCGTGGTGCTCGCCGCAGCGATGCCGATCCAGATGCGTGGCGCGCTGCATGGCGTGGTGCTGCTCGAACAGCCCAGCCGCGCGGTGCCGCTGCTCGCCAATCGCGCCTTGTTCGGGCTATTGCTTACCAGCTTCGCCGTGCTGCTCATCGCCGGTGGCGTGCTCTTGCTGTTCGCCACGCGGCTCACCTTCCGCCTGCGCCGCCTGCGCAACGCGGCGGAACGCGCGCAGGCCAACGACGGCCGCCTGGATGGCCCCTTCCCGTTAACCGACGCCGCCGACGAACTGGGCGATCTCGCACGCAGCTTCGAGCGCCTGTTCGAAGTGGTGGGCGGGTACACCGACTACCTGCGCACATTGGCGTCGAAGCTCTCGCACGAACTCAACACGCCGCTGGCCATCGTGAAGTCCTCGCTGGACAACCTCGACCATGCGGGCCTGCCCGCCGAGGCAGAGCCTTACCTGGCCCGGGCACGCGATGGCGTGGCACGGCTGGGTGCGCTGGTCCGCGCGATGAGCGAAGCCAGCCGCATGGAGCGCGCGATCGCCTCGGCGGAGGCCGAAGACGTGGACCTGGCCGACATCGTGCGCGGCTGTGCCGAGGGCTACCGTGGCCTGGCCGCCGACCGGCGCCTGGAGGCGGAACTGCCGTCCGCGCCGGTTTTCATGCACGTCTCGCCTGAACTGATCGCGCAGGCGCTCGACAAGCTCTTCGACAACGCGCTGTCGTTCACGCCTCCCGGCGGTTGGCTACACATCGCCCTGCGGCCCACGGCCGAGGGCGCGGACATCGAACTGTCCAACCAGGGTCCGCCGCTGCCCGCGGCGATGCAGGGACGACTGTTCGATTCGCTGGTGAGCCTGCGCGACAAGGCCACCCCCGGCGACGCGCCGCACCTCGGCCTCGGCCTGTACGTGGTGCGCCTCGTCGCCGAACGCCACCAGGGCAGCGCCAGCGCCCGGAACCTCGAAGACGGCGTGGCCTTCACCCTCCACCTCAAGGGCCTTCCCCGCCAGCGCCTGGGCTGAGCGGTAGGAGCCAGTTAGGGGAACACCCGCTTTGGTAGATGCCGCCTTTGTGGGAGCCGACTTTGTCGGCGATCCCGCGGCAGCGGGCCGGCCTGCGGCAAGCACCCATCGCCGCTGAAGCGGCTCCCACAACAGCGGAACTCGCTGCTATCAAGATCGAGTAGACCGGATAGGAATAGACCTCGGGATAGGAACAGACCTCGGGGAGTCGATCTTATGGGGGTTTTGTAGGGCCCTGTGGGAGCCGACTTTGTCGGCGATCCCGCGGCAGCGGGCCGGCCTGCGGCAAGCACCCATCGCCGCTGAAGCGGCTCCCACAACAGCGGAACTCGCTGCTATCAAGATCGAGTAGACCGGATAGGAATAGACCTCGGGATAGGAATAGACCTCAGGGAGTCGATCTTGTGGGGGTTTTGTAGGGCCCTGTGGGAGCCGACTTTGTCGGCGATCCCGCGGCAGCGGGCCAGCCTGCGGCAAGCACCCATCGCCGCTGAAGCGGCTCCCACAACAGCGGAACCTCCCACCAGGTCGGCTCCCACCGGAGCAGCTACAATCGGCGATCACTCCAACGTCCCCATCGCCCGATGATCTCCCGCGAACAGTTCGACGCCTACGCCACACAGGGCCATACCCGGATTCCGCTGGTGCGCGAGGTCTTCTCCGACCTCGACACGCCGCTGTCGGTGTACCTCAAGCTCGCCGATGGCCCGTACACCTTCCTGTTCGAATCCGTGGAAGGCGGCGCCACCTGGGGACGTCATTCGATCATCGGCCTGCCGGCGCGCCGCGTGTATCGCCTGCGCGGGCACGAACTGGAAGTGGAGGACAACGGCGAAGTGGTCGAGCGCCGCCACCTCGACGATCCGCTCGCCGAGATCGAGATCCTGCGCAAGCAGTACGACGTGCCCAAGCTGCCCGGCCTGCCGGACTTCACCGGTGGCCTGGTGGGTTACTTCGGTTTCGAGACCATCGGCTACATCGAAAAACGCCTGGCCCAGTGGGACAAGAAGGACGAGCTGGGCACGCCCGACGTGCTGCTGATGCTCGCGGATGAAGTGGCCGTCTTCGACAACCTCAAAGGGCGCCTGTACCTCATCGTCCATGCCGATCCGGCGAAGCCGCAAGCCTATGCCGAAGCCTCGCGACGCCTCGACGCGCTGGCCTTCCGCCTGCGCCAGAGCGGCGTGTCGTATCCGCAGATGCTGCAGCCGGAAGCGCTCGACGAATCCGATTTCAAATCCTCGTTCACGCGCGAGGAATACGAAGCGACGGTGCGCAAGGCGCAGGAATACATCCGCGCCGGCGACATCTTCCAGGTGGTGCCCTCGCAGCGCCTGAGCATCGGCTTCAACGCGCGCCCCGTGGACGTCTATCGCGCGTTGCGCGCGATGAACCCGTCGCCGTACATGTACTTCATCGACATCGGCTCGACGCAGATCGTCGGTTCGTCGCCGGAGATCCTCGTGCGCCTGAAGGACGGGCGCGTGGTGCTGCGTCCGATCGCCGGCACGCGCCGTCGTGGCAAGGACGAAGCGGAAGACGTCGCGCTCGAGACCGAGCTGCTCGCCGATGCCAAGGAGCGTGCCGAGCACCTCATGCTGATCGACCTCGGCCGCAACGACGTGGGCCGCGTAAGCAAGACCGGCACGGTGGAGCTGACCGACTCCTTCGTGGTCGAGCGCTACTCGCACGTGATGCACATCGTCTCCCAGGTGGAAGGCGATATCCGCGACGACCTCTCGTACATGGATGTCCTCAAGGCGGCGTTCCCGGCGGGCACGGTCAGCGGCGCGCCGAAGATCCGCGCGCTGGAGATCATCCAGGAGCTGGAACCGTTCAAGCGCAACATCTACGCGGGCGCCATCGGCTACCTCGGCTGGTGGGGCGACGCGGACACCGCGATCGCGATCCGCACCGCGGTGATCCAGGACGGCCGCCTGCACGTGCAGGCAGGCGGCGGCGTCGTCTACGATTCCGATCCGGCCGCCGAGTGGGAAGAAACCATGAACAAGGGCCGCGCGCTCTTCCGCGCCGTCGCCCAAGCCGCCAAGGGCCTCTGACCGCACACATCATGAACCACCATGTGGGAGCCGCTTCAGCGGCGATGCCGTCCCTCCAAGGTCCCGATGCCATGAACACCCGAACGATCATCGCCGCCACTTCCCTCGCCGTCATGGCGGCCACCGCGCAGGCGCGCGAGCCGTGGACGGACGATGTCAGCTCGCGCACGCAGGCGCTGGCGCTGTTGCAGTCGCTCAACGCCGACCTGCTCAGCCACCCCAGCGCCACGCTGACGCTGGAACGCTGGTGCGGCGCGCACGCGCTGGCGCCGGAGGTGAAGATCGTCGCACGGCGCGTGAAGGGGCAGGACAAACCGTTGCCCGACGACGAGCGGGCGGCGCTGGGCATCGGTCCGAACGAGCCCGTGCGCTATCGGCGTGTACAGCTGGCCTGCGGTGAGCACGTGCTGTCCGAGGCGGACAACTGGTACGTGCCCGCGCGGCTCACCCCGGAAATGAACCAGATCCTCGACACCACCGACCAGCCGTTCGGGAAGGTGGTGCAGGCGCTGCACTTCCGCCGGCAGACGATCAGCGCCGACCTTCTGTGGTCGCCGCTGCCCGCGGGTTGGGAGATGGATGCGCCGTTGCCGCCGCCGCACAAGGGCGCGTTGGCCATTCCGCATGAGGTACTGCGGCACCGGGCGGTGCTGTATACGGAGGCGAACCAGCCGTTCAGCCTCGTGGTGGAGACTTATACGTCCGACGTCCTCGCCTTCGGGCGGCGCTGATCGCCGACAGAGTCGGCTCCCACCAAGCATCCCTCCCACCAAGCATCCCTCCCACCAAGCATTCCTCACCCTGGTGGGAGCCGACTCTGTCGGCGATCAGCGCGCCAGCGCGGCAACCCCGCCGACCCCCACCAACCGCGTATCCCTTCCGGCTGACTTGGCACCGGTCGTCTGGCGCCGGAAGCTGAGATCCCATGACGGAGAACGGACCATGTCCTCGGTGCCGGCACCCGCACGAAAAATTCCCGTGGCTGGCATTCCTGGCACGACGCCATTCGCCTCACTGCTGAGCATCAGCAACACGCCGCGCCTCGGCCCGCAGCCGAACTCGCTGGACAACGCGGTGAGTTGCGCCACCCATTGGGTCCGCATGTCCGACGGCCGTCGCGCGGACGCCATGTGGCTGGAAGCCGGCGCCATGATGCAGAAGCTCGTCTCGCGTCCCGAATGGGTGCGCTATCTGCGCAAGATCCGCGTGGATCGCGGACTCCTCGTCGGCCGCGAATGGTTCGAGGTGACGCGGGTGCGCGATCCGGTGGGTCTACCCGCCGGCGATTACCTCAACGTGATCTTCGTGGCCCACTACACCCGCGCGGTGCTCTTCGAGACGGTATCGCTGGCGCCCGGTGCCACCGGGTGGTTGCCGGTCGGTTATGTCATCCGACCGGTGCAGCGGGAGGTTCCGTTCGTGCGGACGTCCGGAAACCCGGGGAATCAGGAATAGCGTTCGGACAGGAAACGGAAGAACGCGCGCAGGCCCTGCGCCTCGCCACCCCGCGGATGCGCGGGACGATCCCCGTCGTTCCATGAATACGTATCCAGGTGCATCCAGTTCTGGCTGTCCGGCAGGAAGCGCTCGAGGTAGAGCGCGGCCGTGATCGCGCCCGCGTGGCGCGATGGCCCCGCGTTGGCGAAGTCGGCCACGTACGATTCGAGCATGCGCCGGTACGGGCGCCACAACGGCAAGCGCCACAGCGGGTCCTGCGTGAACTCGGCCGCACCGATCACGTGATCGGCGAGCTGGTCGCGGTTGGTGAACAGCGCCGGCACTTCGGGGCCCAGCGCCACGCGGGCCGCACCGGTGAGCGTCGCGAAATCGACGATGAGGTCGGGTGCCTGCTCGGCGGCGTAGGCGATGGCGTCGCACAGCACCAGGCGGCCTTCGGCATCGGTGTTGTCCACTTCCACCGTGTGACCCGCGCGCGTGCGGATGACCTCACCCGGACGCATGGCGTTGCCGGCGATGGCGTTTTCCACCGCGGGCACCAGCAGCGTGAGCCGCACGGGCAGCTTCGCCTTCATCACCAGGCCGGCCAATGCGATCGCATGGGCCGCGCCGCCCATGTCCTTCTTCATCCAGCGCATGCCGTCGGACGGCTTGATGTCCAGGCCGCCGGTGTCGAAGCACACGCCCTTGCCGATCAGCACGAGCTTCGGGTTGGAATTCTTGCCCCAGGTGAGCTCGATGAGGCGCGGCGGACGATGGCTCGCACGGCCCACCGCGTGGATCGTCGGGAAGTTGGCTTCGAGCAACTCGTCGCCCACCCACTCGCGCACCTTCGCCTTGTGCTCGGTGGCGTGCGCGTGGATGGCCTGGGCGAGATGCTCGGGGCCCATGTCCTCGGTGGGGGTGTTCACGAGGTCGCGCACCTGCCAGGTGGCGTCGATCACCGGCTGCAGCGTACGCAGCGTGGCGGCGTCGACCACCAGCTGCGCGGGCGGACGATCGCTGGCGCGATAACGGTCGAAGCGATAGGCGCCGAGCGCCCAGCCGAGGGCGACGAGGTCGCGATCGTCGATCACGCCTTCCGGGGCGAGTTCATACATGCCCTGCGGCAGGCGATAGGGCAGGGCGCCGAGGGCGGCCAGCGGATTGCCGCGATCCACGCCGACCAGCACGCGCGTGATGCCGCCGTGGGCATCCGGCAATACGGTGAGTGCGCCGGGCATCGGGCGGAATGCGGTGGTCGCCAGCCACTGGCGTTGCATGTCGTCCAGGCGCGCTTCGGTGGCGAGCATGCCGGCGACATCGACCATCTCGATGGGGATGGCGGTACGTTTTCCGGACTTGCGTTCGATCAGCGGCGACATCAGGGCTCCCGTGCCTCTGTTGCTATCGGTGGATGCCTATTCTAGCCGTCCGTCAAAGCCGACGCTTCAATCCAATCCGCAAGAGATGTCATATCGGGGAATTCGAGATCCGGCGCGGGTCCATGCGACCAGCGTTCGCCCGTGCGATTGAGCCATACCGTACGCATGCCCGCTTCGCGCGCACCCACCACGTCGAGCAACGGATCGTCACCTACGTGAAGAATCTCGGCCGGCGCCACGCCAAGCGCTTCGGCGGCCGCAAGGAATATCTGCGGATGCGGCTTGGCCACGCCGACGCCGCTGGCGTTGAGGCGGGTATGGAAGAGGTGGTGCAGGCCGATCACTTCGAGATCGGCGTTGCCGTTGGAGATGCTGACCAGCGGCACGTGCCCGGCGATGCGTTCGAGCGCGGGCAGGGTGTCGGGATACAGCTCCACGTTGTTGCGGGCGGCGAAATAGATGCGCCACAGCTCGTCGACCGGTGCGTCGTCGATACCGCAGGCAGCGAAGGCATGGCGGATGGTCAGCCGGCGCTGTTCGCTGAAATCGTGGGAGAGATGGGTGTGTTCCCGCGCGATCTTCTCGCGGAGTTCACGCATGGCCTCGATCGGCCATGCGTGAGCGACATCGGGATGGTGCTGCCTGAGCCAGCGGTCGACGCAGTGCTCGGCCTCGATCAGGGCCGGAAGCACCGGCCACAGGGTGTCGTCGAGGTCGAGCGATACGGCGCGGACGGGCACTGCTTAGCGGGCGCCCACTTTGAGCACCTGGCCGAGGCGGACGTTGTTGTCCTTCAGGCCGTTCATCGCGCGCAGCTTGTTCACGTCGAGCGAGTTCTTCTTGGCGATGGAGTAGAGCGTGTCGCCCGGCGCCACCTTGTAGGTGCGCGACGCGGCGGCCGGCTTCTTCTCTTCCACGGCCTTCGCCACCGGCTTCGCGGCCTTCGCGGCCGGCTTGGCCTCGGCGACCTTCGGCGTGGTGACGGCCGTGGACTTCTCCGTGGCGTCCACCGGCGCGGCGGTGACGGGTTTCGCCACCGGCTTGCCCTTCACGGTGACCGCGTCGGCCAGCACCTTGGCGAACTTGCCGCCGACCTTGGCGTTGTCCGAAACGGTGAAGGCATCCGAGCGCACGCCCGCAAAGCCCATGTGCGCCGTGGTGCTGACGCTGGCGACCACCTTGGCGAACTGCGACGGCTCGGCCGTGGTGGCGACCGATGCCTTGGTCTCCTTCGCGGCCTTGGCACCCTTGCCGGCCACCTGGGCCTTGGCCAGGGCGGTTTCCTTCGCGGCGACAGCGGCAGGCGCGGCGGCGACGGCGGTCGGCGTGGTCATCGCCTGACCCACGTTGGCACGGGTGCCGACGGTGGAAGCGATGGCGGCACGGCGGGCGGCGTCCTTCGAGGCGAGGGCCATGCCGTCGGCGTACGGGATGAGGCTGTGCGAGCGCAGCAGCGAGCTACCCTGGCTGGAAGTGAGGAAGGTGATGAACTCCTTCACCTCCGCCGCCTTCGGACCGGACTCGTTGCTGACCAGATAGAGCTCGGTGTACAGCGGATACGTACCGCTGCCGACCGTCGACATCGAGGGCGCGACGCCATCGATGGAGAGGATCTTCACCTTCTTGTTCGACGATGCGCCGGCGAGCGTGGTGGCGCCCAGGCCCTGCTTGTCGAGGGTGACGCCCTCTTCGAGCTTGGCCACGTTCACGTAGAGGCGCGGCGCGGCCACCGGCTGGTTGCCGCGGCCGAAGAGCAGCTTGCGCAGGCTGTATTCCACGCCATCGCCCGGGCTGGCCACCGCATAGAGGTTGATCGGGGCGTCGTTGCCGCCGAGTTCCTTCCAGTTGGTGATGTGCCCCATGTAGATCTCATGGAGCTGCTTGAGCGTGATGTTGCTGACCGGGTTGGACGGGTAGGTGACCATCACCAGCGCATCCCATGCGACCGGGGTGAAGGTGAGCGACTGCTCGGCACCGCCGACACCCGGGCGGGCGGAACCCGCGAGGTCGGCGGAGCCCTTGACCACCGCGTCGATGCCGGAGGCGGTGTTGAAGGGTTGCAGTTCGATCTTGCCTTTGCCGGCCTTTTCCCACGCCTTGGCGACGTCGGTGACCACGCCTCGGGCCGTGGTGATGTCTCCGCGCCAGACCAGTTGCGGTCCCGCGGCAAGAACGGTGGCGGAGGCGCTAAGGCCGATCAGCGTGGCGGTGAACAGTCGCGCGAAACGAAGAGACATGGACGGCAAGAACCTCGGGATGGGACGGGGTAGGCAAACAAGGCCGCAATTGTGGGCCATCGGGGGCCCGCGCGCACCATTGACGTCGTTCAGCATCCTGCCGTTGGTAAACGGAACGTAGGCTGTCGGGCTGATCGCCGCTGAAGCGGCTCCCACAACGGGGGCACGGGGAGCGGATCGCCGCTGAAGCGGCTCCCACAACGGGGCATGGGGAGTGGATCGCCGCTGAAGCGGCTCCCACAACGGGGCGCGGGGTCTGGTGTGCCTTCGTCGAGCCGGGTATGCCTTTGTGGGAGCCGCTTCAGCGGCGACACCCTCACAACACCGCGTAATACACCGCGTCATCCCGCACGACAGTCAACAACAACTGCCGCCCACCCAGCGACCCCGTGGTCGGCAGGCTCTTCACCCCCGCCACTCGCCGCTGCGCGATCCCGATCACGATGTCCCCATCCTGGAGCCCCGCCGAAGCCGCCGCCGAGCCGCGCCGCACGCCGCTCAACGCCACGCCGTACAAACCCTGCGCCTTCTGCTCCGGCGTGAGATCGCTCAGCGTGACCCCCGCCAGTCGCGCGTCCACCTTCGCGCCGTCCAGCGTGGCGAGCTTCACCGCCGCGATGGTCGCCTGCACATCCTGCGTGGCACCGTCTCGCTTCACCGTGAGCTTCACCTTTGCGCCCAAGGGCAGCAGGCCCTCCGCATTGCGTACATCCTGCGCCGCGCGCACGGGCTTGCCGTCGACCGCGCTCAGCACGTCGCCGACCTGCACGCCCGCGCCCTCGGCCGGCGAGCCGTCGTTGATCCGCGTGACCACCGCGCCGTTGGTGTCCTTCAGGTTCAGCGCCTGCGCGATGCGTGGCGTGATGTCCTGCACTTCCAGACCGAGGTTGCCGCGGCGCACCTTGCCGTAGGCCAGCAGCTGCTTCATCACGCCGGTGGCGAGGTCGGTGGGGATGGCGAAGCCGATGCCCACGTTGCCGCCCGAGGGCGTGAAGATCATCGAGTTGATGCCGACCAGCTCGCCGCGCAGGTTCACCAGCGCGCCACCGGAGTTACCGGGGTTGATCGAGGCGTCGGTCTGGATGAAGTTCTGGAAGCCCTTGCCCAGGCCCGAACGGCCCAGCGCCGAGACCATGCCCGAGGTGGCGGTTTGTCCGAGCCCGAACGGGTCGCCCACGGCCACCACGAAATCGCCCACGCGCAGCTGCGAAGAGTCGGCGATGGGAAGGGCCTGCAAGCGATCGGCGGGAATCTGCAGCACCGCGACGTCGGTGTCCGGGTCGCTGCCGAGCAGTTTCGCCTTGAAGTCGCGGCCGTCCTGCAGGGTCACCGTGATGTCGTCCGCGCCCCCCACGACGTGGTTGTTGGTCAGCACGTAACCCTTGGCCGCGTCGATGACCACGCCCGAGCCCAGGCTCTGCTCCACGCGCTCGCGCTGGAACCCCTGGTTGCCGAACAACTGGCGAAACAGCGGATCGTCGAAATAGGGATCGCGTGCGCGCACGTGTGTCTTCGTCGAGATGTTCACCACCGCGGGTGTGACCTTGGCCAGCATCGGCGCCAACGAAGGGATCGGCTGGCCATCGACGGATGGCGGCAGGGAAGCGAACGCGGGCGAGGCCAGGCTCAAGGCCAGGGCGGCGCCGAGGGTGAACAGGGTGGATCGCCGGTAACTGCTGGCAGGCATTGAAAAGCTCCTTGTCGGGTGTGCTCCGGGCACGTTCTCGGGGGCATTCGACCACAACCCGGGCCCCGGGTTTCAATCCTTGAGAATGCCTTCGCCGACACTTTACATCGCCCCCCTCCGGGTTTAAGGTTCACTCCGGCCGCAACCACAACATCTTGTGTTCCGAAGTTCGCTATCTACCAAGTGCTGGTGCTGCGGATCATCAGGTACAAGCGTCAAACCAGCGTCGGCAAAGGCTTTTCGGAGCCGGCGAGGGTAGCAAGGATGGTCGGTGAGACCTCCGGGGGGAGGGGCACCGACAGGTTGCGCCATCGCATACCTATAAGAAGGCCTACAAGGGCCAAGACTCGAGGACGACATACATGAGCACTGCACGTGCGCAAGCCATGGGGCTTGAGACCGCGGCGATTCCGCTTCAGCCCGCCTCGTACGACATCTGGGACAAGAAGTACCGCCTGAAGGCCAAGTCGGGCGATCCCGTCGACGGCTCGGTGGACGAGACCTACAAGCGCGTCGCGCGCGCCCTGTCGGACGTGGAAGCCACCGACGAACTGCGTCACCACTGGTACGAGAGATTCCTCTGGGCCCTGCGCCGCGGTGCGATCCCCGCTGGCCGCATCACGTCCAACGCCGGTGCGCTGGAGCACAAGCCCGCCACCTCGACGATCAACTGCACCGTGTCGGGCACCATCCTCGACTCGATGGACGACATCCTGGAGAAGGTGCACGAGGCGGGCCTCACGCTGAAGGCCGGCTGCGGCATCGGCTATGAATTCTCGACGCTGCGTCCGCGCGGCGCCTACGTGTCCGGTGCCGGTGCCCACACCTCGGGCCCGCTGTCGTTCATGGATATCTACGACAAGATGTGCTTCACCGTCTCGTCCGCCGGCGGCCGCCGCGGCGCGCAGATGGGTACCTTCGACATCGCCCACCCGGACGCCAAGGAATTCATCCGCGCCAAGCGCGAGGATGGCCGCCTGCGCCAGTTCAACCTGTCGCTGCTGATCACCGACGGTTTCATGGACGCGGTGGAGAACGACCAGGACTGGCCCACGGTCTTCCCGGTGCACGTGAAGGAACAGCACGAGATCGACCTGACCGATCCGGCCAAGGTCATCTGGCGCGAGTGGCCCACCAAGGAAAACTACGTCACCCGTGACGACGGCCTGGTGGCCTGCAAGATCTACGGCCACATCCGCGCGCGGCACCTGTGGGACATGATCATGGTCTCGACGTACGACTACGCCGAGCCGGGTTTTATCCTCATCGACCGCGTCAACGAGATGAACAACAACTGGTGGTGCGAGCACATCCGCGCCACCAACCCCTGCGGCGAGCAGCCCCTGCCGCCGTACGGCTCGTGCTTGCTGGGCTCGGTGAACCTCACCACCTTCGTGCGCGACCCGTTCGGCCCGAAGGCCCGCTTCGACTGGGACGAGTACCGCGAAGTGGTGCGCGTGTTCACCCGCATGCTCGACAACGTGGTGGAGATCAACGGCCTGCCGTTGCCGCAGCAGCGCGAGGAGATCATGTCCAAGCGCCGCCACGGCATGGGCTTCCTCGGCCTGGGCTCCACCCTCACCATGCTGAAGATGCGCTACGGCGCGTCCGATGCCGTGGCCTTCACGGAAGAAGTCTCCCGTGAGATGGCCGTGGCCGGCTGGGAAGTGGCGCTGGAACTGGCCAAGGAAAAGGGCCCGGCGCCCGTCCTGGCCCGCGACTACGAAGTCACCGGCGACATGCTGCGCAAGCGCCCGGAGATGGTGAAGGACGGCTGGAAGGTCGGCCAGGCCATCAAGGGCAGCGTGCTACACGCGAAGTACTCGCGCTACATGCAGCGCGTGGCCGAGGTGGCCCCGAACCTGGTCGAGGCCCTGGCCGAGACCGGAGCGCGCTTCACCCACCACTCGTCCATCGCGCCCACCGGCACGATCTCGCTGAGCCTGGCCAACAATGCCTCCAACGGCATCGAGCCCAGCTTCGCGCACCATTACTCGCGCAACGTGATCCGCGAGGGCAAGAAGTCCAAGGAGAAGGTCGAGGTCTTCAGCTATGAGCTGCTGGCCTACCGCGCCTTCATCAACGGCGACGCCCTGCCGTTCTCCGACGACCCGAAGACCCGCCTGCCGGATTACTTCGTCTCGGCCGACGACATCAGCCCGAAGGAGCACGTGGACATCCAGGCGGCCTCGCAGAAGTGGATCGACTCCTCCATTTCCAAGACCGCCAACGTGCCCACGGACTACCCGTACGAAGACTTCAAGGACATCTATTTCTACGCGTACAAGCAGGGTCTGAAGGGCTGCACCACCTTCCGGTTCAACCCCGCCGCGTTCCAGGGTGTGCTGGTCAAGGAAACCGACCTCGAGAACACCCTCTATCGCTTCGAATTGGAAGACGGTAGCGTTGTCGAACTGAAAGGCAACGACGAAGTCGAGTACGACGGTGAAATGCACACCGCCGCGAACCTCTTCGATGCCTTGAAGGAAGGCTATTACGGCAAGTTCTGACCCCGCGGAGAGGGAATACGTATGTCGAGTGAAAACCAGATCGTCGAGGGTGAACTGCCCTCGGTCGACACCATCGATACCGACAGCACGCCGGCAGCGGAGACGGAAGTCGCCGCCGCCGTGACGCCAGCTGCATCGGTCGTCGCCAAGAAAGTCGTCAAGCGCAAGCCGGTCGCCAAGAAGGTGGTCGACCTCGTGCCGTCGCCGATCCGGGATACCCCGGTGAGCGACGAGACGAGCAAGGCCGCTTCGGAAGCCACGCCCATCGTGAAGCTGAAGAAGAAGGTCGCCCGCAAGCCGGCCAAGAAGGCCGAGCCGGTCGTCGTCGAAGCGCCGACTCCGGCGAAGAAGAAGGCTGCCAAGAAGGCCACGAAGAAGGCTGCCGCGAAGAAGGCTCCGGCCAAGAAGGCGGCGGCTGCCAAGAAGGCTGCACCGAAGAAGGCCTCGGCCAAGAAGGCCGTCGGCAAGAAGGCTGCCGCGAAGAAGTCGGTGGCCAAGAAGTCGGCTGCGAAGAAGGCCACGGTGAAGAAGTCGGCCGCCAAGAAGGCTTCGGCCAAGAAGGCACCGGCGAAGAAGGTCGCCGCCAAGAAGGCGACCAAGAAGGCTGTCAAGAAAGCCGTCAAGAAGGCGCCGGCCCGCAAGGTCGCCGCCAAGAAGGCGGGCCGCAAGGCTGCGGTGAAGAAGTCGGCTGGCCGCAAGGTCGCCGTCAAGAAGACGGCCCGCAAGGGCGCGGCGAAGAAGGCAGCCGGTCGCAAGACCACCGGCCGCGTCGCCAAGAAGGCTACGAAGAAGACGGTCCGCAAGGCCGCCGGCAAGACGACCGCCCGCAAGGCTGTCGGTAAGAAAGCCGCCTCCAAGGCGGTAAAGAGGTCCACTGCCAGCAAGACCGGCCGGACGTCGGCGCGCAAGAGCGCCGGCCGTGGCCGTCGTAAGTAAGTAGTACCCATCCGGCCCGGCGTACGCGCCGGGCCGGATATCCAAGAGAGAAA
The DNA here is from genome assembly GCF_049913125.1 of Luteibacter sp. E-22. Lineage (GTDB taxonomy): Bacteria > Pseudomonadota > Gammaproteobacteria > Xanthomonadales > Rhodanobacteraceae > Luteibacter. Next base: position 3,587,387 of record NZ_CP183975.1, on the reverse strand, counting down.
AGTCATGGCGATCAAGATCGAAAAGAAGATCAAGGGCTACAACGTCGTTAAGCCCGAGGACAAGGCCACCCCGGCCCCCGCCCCGTCGCCGGTGAAAGAAGCCGCGCCGGTGGCCGAAGTCATCCAGATGCACGAAAGCCTGGAGCGACCGGAGACCCTCGTCGGCAACACGTACAAGATCAAGTCGCCGCTCTTCGAGCACGCGCTGTACGTGACGATCAACGACATCGTCCTGAACGCCGGTACCCAGCACGAGCAGCGCCGTCCCTTCGAGCTCTTCATCAACTCGAAGAACATGGACCACTTCCAGTGGATCGTGGCGCTCACCCGAATCCTGTCCGCCGTCTTCCGCAAGGGTGGCGACGTGACCTTCATCGTCGAAGAGCTCAAGGCCGTCTTCGACCCGCGCGGCGGCTACTTCAAGGCCGGCGGCATCTACATGCCCAGCATCGTGGCCGAGATCGGCGGCGTGATCGAACAGCACATGAAGTCGATCGGCCTGATCCACGACCCCGAAATGAGCGACGCCACCCGCCAGCTCATCGCGGAAAAGCGCGCCGCCTACGAAAACGCGAACGCGAAGCCCGCCGCCAAGTCCGCCGCTGCCTCGGTGGGAGCCGGCTCCGCCGGCGAAAGCCAGTCCGCCTCAGCATCCACCGAAGCCTCCGGCTTCCCGCCTGGCGCTACGCTTTGCGTGAAGTGCAATACGCAGGCGCTGGTGCTGATGGATGGGTGCCAGACTTGTTTGAATTGTGGGTATTCGAAGTGTGGGTGAGCTGATCCCGCACGGGCCTTCAGGGCCTCATTGTGGGGATACCCATAAGGCGCTTGTCGATGCCCCATAAAGTGCTAGCACCGACCCCATAAAGTGCTACCGCGCATGCCGCAGCTTTGGCCTCCGCGCTTGCTACACGCGAGCCAATGCACCGAAGCGTCGCGTATCAGAAGGTATACATTTTGATCGATGCGACTTTCGCCGTGCGGCCAAATTCGATACTGTCACCAGACTGGAATCGGCACTTCACATGGCGCGTAGCGATCTTCTACTTTCACTTGTACGGAACGCCCTAGCTGGCGATCGGACAGCCGTCGAACGCGTGGTAAGCGCCTTAGCTGCCGAAGAGCGGGCGAAGCGCCACGGGATCCTCGCGGACCAATTATCCGCGGCTCTGACCAGAAACTACACGGTCCCGGCCCGGCAAACTGCGTCTGCGGCGGCGCCGGATCTTGCGCGAGGGAGAGAGCTGGTAACCGAGGTGGTTCCTAAGCGATCGATAGGCTCGCTAGTTCTTCCGAAGGGAGTTCTAACTGCCTGTCTTGAGCTCGTCGAAGAGCATGCGAGGGTGGAACTTCTCCATTCATACGCCTTGGAGCCACGCAACCGGGTTCTTTTGGTTGGTCCTCCTGGCAACGGTAAGACTGCGCTCGCTGAGGCACTTGCTGAAGCGATGGGCTTGCCGCTGATGATCGTCCGATACGACCTCTTGATTGGCAGTTTCCTTGGAGAGACGGCAGCGAGGCTTAGGCGGCTTGTCGAATATGCGCGGACTACACCCTGCGTCCTTTTTTTTGATGAGTTCGATGCGATAGGTAAAGAGCGAGGCGACACGCACGAGACGGGTGAGATTAAGCGTGTCGTGAGTTCACTCCTAATGCAGGTGGATAGTTTGCCGTCCTACGTGGTCGTCGTCGCCGCGACCAATCACGAGGAGCTATTAGATCGAGCGGTTTGGAGACGATTCCAGGCGCGTATGGTCCTTCCTTCGCCTACATCGGCCCAGATTCAAGGGTTCTTGAAAGCATTCTTTGCTTCACGAGGCGGTGATCTTTTCAGTCAGCGCGACATCCAGCTGATCTCGAAGCTGATGGGTAGTCCTCGCAGTTTTGCCGAGTTGGAAGAGCGCTGCATGGGCGTTCTACGGCAGGTGGTGTTGCGCCAGGGAAGTGAGGATTCGAGCAGCACAATTACATCTACGCTGCGAGCGGTAGATGCTGTCATTAAGGGAAAGGGGGGGAGGGATGTCGGAACGTCCATTGCTGTCGGTAGCGCCGGAACGAGAAGAGAAAAAGCGAAACGCGCCGTCAAGAGCAGTCCCGGGGCCAAGCGTTCCGGGGCTCGCACGTCAGGTCGTTAGACTGGACCCAGTGTTCGAGCGGCTCAGGGTTGTTACTGAGCGTGCCGCGGCAGGTCAGCCTATCCTTTTGCAAGAAGACGCATTAGGCATTGAGCCTGAGCGGACAGTTGTCTTCGAGACCGCCGGTCGCCGAAGTGATTTCATTGCGGCTTTTCAGCGTGTGTCTGGCTTGATTGTTGCGCTTGAAGACGAAGTGGATTTTGAGGCGGATGACGACTTTAGAGAGCCTGAAGGCGCTGCGCAGGTTCAAGGCAGGTTGTACGCCGTAATTCCAGATCTTAGGGCCCTGCAACAGATCATCTCACTATGGAACCTGTTCAAGGCTGGACAGAAGCTGCCGCGACCGTTCGGGGCTTGGACCGAGTTCTTTGAGCACCTTCGAGATGTTCGCTCGTGGAACGCGAAAGATCGTGTTCTTTCGGAAACTGAAGAATACCTACGAGATTCCTTGGAGTTCGCACCGAACCAGTCGGTACGCATCGAAGCTCAATTGTGGTATCGGCCCCGACCCGAGGATCGGCAGCGAAATCTAGAAACGGTCGGGATCGGCCGTCAAGGCGTTGCGCTAATTTCCGAGTGCATCATTGACGAGATCGACTACCACGCAGTTCTTCTCGACATCGAGCCGGCTCACGCACTCCAGATCGTCCAAGGCTTGGATGAAACCGTTGCAAGTGCAGTTGGCGTAATGTACTTGAAACCGCAGTCTATCGTTAGTGTCGATGATCAGGCCGGTGATCCGGAGGATGCTCCACCTGACGCAGTCTCGCCGGAAATCTCACCTGTCTTGCGCATCGCAGTTCTGGATGGCCTGCCGTTGCATCGGCATGACCGCTTGCGTGGACGAGTGGTCATTGATGATGTAGATAACTTCGAGAGGACAAGCGCCCCCGCTTCGCGATCTCACGGCACGGCGATGTGTTCGCTCATCCTTAATGGTGATCTACATTCTGCGGATCCCCTGCCGATCTCAATATACGCTCGTCCAATCCTTATCGCCGAGCAAGCGAATGAGGAAGAGCGAACTCCAAATAACGAATTTCCGCTTGACCTCGTCTGGCGAGCCGTCCGGAGGATGAAAGAGGGGGTGGGTGGAGATCCGCCCACTGCGCCCGATGTCACGATTATCAACCTTTCGGTAGGCGATAAGAGTTCGCCCTTCATTCGACGTGCGGGTCCGTGGGCGAGGCTTGTAGATTACCTTTCCTTTAAGTACCGAGTACTCTTTGTTGTGAGTGCTGGTAACCACACAACTGGGATTGCTACCGGAATCGCCACTCTTGCGGAGTTCGAAGCGCTGAATGACGAGCAGAGGGCTGAGAAGCTAATTGCGACGGTCTATGGCGCACGAGCCATGCGATCGCTTCTCTCGCCCGCAGAAGCCGCCAACGCGCTCACTGTGGGTGCGTGCCACTCTGACGGCGCTCCCGTTGTAGAGCGTCGATCGAACATGTCTCATGCTTCATACCTAGATGCTGATCTTCCGATAAGTAGTAGTGCATTTGGGCCGGGCGTAAGGCGTGCAATCAAGCCCGATGTTGTGTTTGACGGTGGTCGTGAGTACGTGACAGCGTCTCCCTCACCAGATGGTGTATACGTGGGCCCGTCCAAGCCTGGAAGGCTTTTCGGTCATCTGTGTGCCGTCCCTGGTGCTGAGGGGCGGCTAGACGCGCTTCGACGCTTTCACGGCACAAGTGGCGCGGCCGCACTTGTAACCCATAACCTCGCGAAGGCTTTGGCGGTAATTGACCCTAAGGGACGCCCTGAGCTTCAAGTGCCTGAGCCGTTTCTCGCAGTTGTGCTTAAGGCCATGGCAGTTCATGCGGCGCAATGGACCGAGAGCGCCGCCTTGATCAAAAGGCTGATTGGCCCAGCTGATCCGCGGCTTCACGCACGGCGACGGGGCAATGTAGCTGCAAGCTTAGGTTTTGGGCGGCCTGACTTCGATCTCATCCGCGAATGTGCGGCAAATCGCGCGGTGATGATTTACTCAGGAGAGTTAGAGGCAGATCGGAGCCTTGTATTCCGGCTACCAATTCCGGAAGCGCTCGAGGGACTCGCTGTCGCTCACCGAATCAAGCTCACCGTTGCCTGGTTCTCGCCTATCAATAATAAGCGGGCACATCATCGCGCGGCACGGCTTGAGGTTGCAGCTGAGGACGAAGAAAAATGGTGGATTGGCACTTCGGAAACAGATGCGCCTGCACTTGATCAGGCGGCTAACGGTACCGTCGTTCAGCTGACTCTCAAAGGAAGGAACGTTCTTCACCGGACGCGAGATGATGGTCTTGGTGTCCGGGTCACATGCAAGGCTCAACACGGACAGCTGCGCGAAGCGGTCCCGTTCGCCTTGATGGCGTCATTCGAAATTCCTGTTGACGTCAATATTGATATCTATGAGCCAATCCGTATTGATCTTGAGAATAGGATTGAAGCAAGGGCGAATGTCAGGGCGAATGGATAGATGCCCTAGATGCGTCGTCTATGTGGTACCGACGTCCCCCCGCCTTCAGTAGCGATCGGGTTTAGAGTCCGGGGTTGATCATAGCCAGGTTGGCCAGGTGTTGTGCGTAGGCTGCGGGCGTCATGCCTCCTAGCGCATTCTTTGGTCGTTCCTCGTTGTATTCCCGCCGCCATGGGTTCGAAAGTCTGACGCACGCAATGCGCACGATCGGCGACTGGATCCGCTTCTGCAACCACCAGCGACCGCATCAGGTGCTGAAGATGAAAACACCCGCTGAGGTTTATGCTTTAACGGCTTGACCTGTGCAGGAACCGGTGGGTCATTACACTTATTCATTCTTGGTGCGATAACCAATTTTTGCCGATTCCGCTTACCTTCGATGAGCCGTAAACCTAAAGTGCTCGCGACGAATGCCGATATTGGATTGATGTCGCATACGTGGAGCTAGGTTTTGGAAAGTGAAGCCTCGGTATATGAACTAGTCGTCGACTTCGATCAAGGGCGGGGTGATCCCTCGCGAGTATTCAAAGCGATGGGAGGCATCGTCGACGCGCTACAGTCGCTCGACAAGCATTTAATCGCGATGATTGATGAAGGGCTGGGTGCTTCGCTGGTCTTAGACTCGGTGGAAGCTGGCTCGGTGCGCGCTACTCTCAGGAACGTAATCTCAGACATTCCGGATGAAGCCCTCGCAAAAAGCGATTGGAGGTTGATCGTCGGACATTTCCTGCTTAAGGCTAAGTATTTAATACTTCGTTGGTGCGAGGACCGCGACACGCTTGTTTCGCGCAGCAATGTGGAAGAACTAACTCAAATTATTGCAAGCGAGGCGACAAATACTGGCGTTAAAATTCTTCCGGCATACGGCCCGCTCCAGCCAGACGCCCTCCTGAACGATGTCCAGGCGATCCAGCAGTCGTTAGCGGTTCTCGATGAAAATGACAGGGCGACCTACGTCAGTTCATACGGCCGCGTACATTTGAATCCTCGTCTTGTTCTGTCTGCTGAGCTTGTTCGCGAGATATTAACTCGGCATGTTGTGAAAACACATCAGATTACTTTAATGCGCGTCAAGAAGCCTGACTATCTAGGGCGGTCGCAGTGGTCATTTCAGTACTCTGGACATAGAATCGATGCATCAATTCTTGATAAAGAGTGGTTGGGTCGTTTTCAGGCCAGGCTTGTCGATGTCCGTCCAGGAGATTCGTTAAAAGTTGATTTAACCCATGAGATCTTCTACGGATATCTTGACGAAATTATCCATCAGCAATACACCGTAAATCACGTGATAGATGTCGTTCGTCCAGAATTGTGGACACAGTCCGATGCATTCGATGATGACGATTCGTAATGTAGCCTCAAGACCGGGAGCCTTTCGAAGAAGATGCATGACTGAGCCGCAGCAACATCTCACGGTTGGCCTGATGCCTGTCAGTACGCCTCAACTACACTGGAACTTGGTACCGAAACGCCGTAGCCCGTAGGTCAGCATCGGCCGGAGACCAGTTCTCGAACTTCCTAACCTCACCTCCGGAAGCATGAAGCAATTCTCCAGACCCTGTTAGGGCGATCGAATGGACAATGAATAGGTCGGTAGAGTAATCGTCGTCTTGTCTGTGGCGCGCTGACTCGACCTCACCAATGGTGACGTCTACACTCAGGCCAAGGGACTGTGTCCCCTTCACCTCAACGCGCTTCTTCACATTGTCTCTAATGCAAACAAGGTCGAATGGATGCGTACTAGAAGTATCAGTGACCGCGTAACCTAAGGCTGTGTAATGTTTTATCGCGACATCCATTGCATGTCGCTCCACAGCCCTGCGCCGCTGAATATCTCTCATGCGCCCTTGACCCCGAGCGCGCGGTGCAGCAAGTTCCTCGGCAAGGAGGCGATCACGGCGCGCCGCTTCAACGCCCTCCATGGGCGCGGCCGGTCGCCAAGCATAGATCCGGGCTAACTCTCCAGTGGTGCCGGAAAGCACGTCCAATGCTTCAAACTGACAAGTAACCGGTCGCTCTCCTTCCATTAGCGGAGGTGAGAGACGTCCACAATATACGAAAGGTAGAGTTGCCGGATTTTTCTCTCGCACCCGAACGAAAAGATGGGGCTCACGTTCGCCAGTGGCAATACTTTGGAGGATCGAGTTTGCCTGAGTTTGACGAGTCTGACTTTGCCACCAGAAGAGGTTTCCCTCGAACTGGTCGTGATAGGTATATCGCGTCTTCTCTAGCGTCACAAAGAGGAGGACGGCATTGCCGAACTCAGTGATGCCGGTGGGCCAACTAAAATTCTTCGGGGAAACCATTCCCAGATGAGCGATATCAGCGCGACTGTAAGTGCTCCCTAGCACGAAACGGGACAGGTCGAGGATTTCGCTTTTCATTGCGAACCCCTCGAAGGCCGTGTCGGCCAGCCATAAACCAATGGTGGCTCCGCCACGTTTGGTTCTCCCCAAACCCCAATCACGACGACCCCATCGCTTAATGCGAGCGTGTTTCAACTATAGGCCGAAGCCCCCTTGTGTTGAGAATAATCCGAAGTCGCTGACAAGGGAAGTTGTTCGTTATTCCGACGGCGCAGCGGAACATTGCTAAGCAACGGGTGGATGTCCGGATGGTCTAATACCTCTGCGGTCAATCTAAGAGGTCAAGAACACTCGAAGTTGACCAGTTCAGTCAGCTCCGCATACAAGCACGCGCTTCCCGTGCTGGCCAAACATATCGTGATGCCCCACTCACAGGGAACTCTGGAATCCCTCGCCAGGAGCATGGCGATGAAAGAAGCAGCGCCATATAGGACTTGCTGGTCGACTTATATAAAAGACAGCCGGCGGCTACGCCGCCGAGGCCAGGCGACTTCGGCATGGGCCTGGTAGCCGCGGTTTCCGCGGCTTTGCTGAAGGGGCGCTTCGACGAGCTCATGGATCTGATCAAGACCCCAGGTTGCGAAGCCGGGTCCTCTTGCTTGGGCCGTTGCAGAGATGGCGAAACCGCGAGCCTCGAATAGCCGATTTTCTGCAGGAACTGCGGCACGATCCGGCGTTTTCAACCAAGATCAATTCCTGGAAAGGAATGCGTCGTAAGTTCCATTGATAAATCAACTTCGCCTAATCACCCCCTCACCCTCAAGCAAGGCCCGCAGCGGAGTGGAACGCACTGCAAAAAGCTCAAAGAACCCCATGGACGCAAGCCGCCGAGCATCCCTGAGTATCCGTTCTTCGCAAACAATGCGAACCGGCTCCGACGCGCGATGATCGAGGGTCAGCCTAACCAGGAGCACGAAAGAAGCCAACTCTCCCCACCCGCCGACCGGCTCGGGCGAGCCAGGCTTGCGCGGGGGCCTGACACATCCGCCGTACAGCCATTTCAGCCGCCGCACCCAGCTAGGGCGTCCGACGCCCCCGCGCTTCCGGCCCAACATCAGAATTGATACCCGAGGAACGCGCCGACGGAGACCTGGTTCGTCTTTCCGTTGGCGGTAACGATGGGGCTGCTCTTGGCGTCGCCTGCCAGCCGCTCATACTTGATCAAGCCGGTGACAGTCCAACGCTTGCCGAAAGCGTAGTTCAGCGTCGTCGTCACCCCGTAGCTGGTGATCCCGGCTTTGGGCTGGTAGGGCTGCAACCCCGTGGCCAGGGATTGCGCCTGCGAGACTCCGAAATAAGTGCGTGTACGGTTCGCATCCGCCCACTGGGTACTTACCTGTGTCATCCAACGGAGATTGGACGCGAGGCGCGTGGTGTAGCCGAACCCAAGTTGGACTACCGTTCCGCTGCCACGCGTGCTGCTTTCACCGTTTTCCTTTCGGAGAACAGCACCACGCGTGGCCGCCACTTCAGCAAACCATGATTCGCTCCGGTAGCTGCCGAACACTCCCGCATCGATGCCGCCACTGATCTTGCCCAGGCCGTGCAGTGCACGATCGTCGGATTCGTCCCACTCGGCTTCCGGCGTGATGCGTGTGATCACCCCCAGCCGAAAGCGGTCATCCTGGCCGAACCGGAACAGGTTCACTCCGATTGCGGGGCCGCGCACGAAAAAGCGATCGTCATAATCGATCGATAGATAAGGGGCAGGGCGAACCTCGCTTTTGGATGCGCCGGGGAAGATCGGCGTGCGCAGGACACCGAGCCCGGCGACTACATTCCAGTCACTTTCCTGCGTTGGCGGCGGGGCATCTTGCGCCAATGCCGGATTAGTCATCATGAGCATGGCGATTCCCATGGCACAGGCCACCGGGGCCGCGCGTAGGAGTGGGATCAGGTTCTTCATGGTCAGGCGTCCTGGGGATGGCGGAGGACTGGACTCTAGGAGGCCGCCCGCCGTGGACGATGACCTGGGCCTTGCAGATCATTTCAATATGTTTCAGCCGTGCCGCAGGGTGCCGGACTGCGTTATCGTCCGGCCATGAAGGCCAGCGCATCGACCACTCTCCAACCGCACGTGTTGATCGTCGATGACGATCAGCGCATCCGTGCGATGCTGGCCCGCTTCCTCGGCGATCACGGCATGTATGTCACCGTGGCTGGGGATGGCGTGCAGATGTTCGACGCCCTGGGCCGCGAGGCAGCCGACCTCATCGTGCTGGACGTGATGCTACCTGGCGAGAGCGGATTCTCCCTGTGCCGGCAGTTGCAGAACGCGGAGCGACCGATTCCGGTCATCCTTCTGACGGCCATGGACGGGGAGACCGATCGCGTGGTCGGCCTGGAACTGGGTGCCGACGATTACATCGTCAAGCCTTTCAATCCGCGGGAACTGATCGCCCGTATCCGCGCCGTGCTGCGCCGGACCTATGTCAAGGCGGATCAGGCGCAAAGCAGGCGAACGGTCTATCGTTTCGCCGACTGGACACTCAATGTCAGCCATCGCAGCCTGAAGTCGCCCACCGGCATGCTTACCGATCTGACCAGCGGGGAGTTCGATCTTCTGCTGGCCTTCGTGGAACATCCGCAGCAGATACTCAGCCGTGATCGTCTGCTGGACCTGGCACGGGGACGCAACAGCAACCCGTTCGACCGAAGCATCGACGTGCAGATCAGCCGGCTGCGGCGAAAGATCGAAGCCAATCCCCTCGATCCGGCGCTGATCAAGACGGTTCGCAATGGCGGGTATTTCTTCGCCGCCGATGTCAGCTCCGAAATAGACGGCCAGACCGCATGACATTTCGCTGGCGCCCCAAGTTCGGACTGACGTCACGCATCGTCATCGTCATCCTGCTGTCGCAGGTGTCCATCGAGTTATTCCAGAACATGCTGAAGCGGCTGGTGCCGCCACCCAGCTTCATTCTCATCGACGGGCAATGGTTATCCGAGCGTACGGTGGAAGCCGTTCGAGTGGCGCGCAACTCACCCGTCGAAGAACAACAGAAGAAGCTGGATTCGCTCGCGTCGTCGGGGTGGTTGAGGTTCCGCATCGAGCCGGCATCTTCGGCGGTAGCGAAGACCACGGCGCCCACATTTGCCAGCGGAACGCTCTCCCTGGTGCACCCGGGTGTCTCCGCGTCGACGACGGACACATCATCCGAGCTTCTGATGTCGATCGTGCGAGGTATCGCGCCACAAATCGGGACCGACCCGGCCGATATCCGGGCAAGTGCGGAAACCACGTCCACCGACATCGACCTGGAGACCGGTACCCTGGTCGTTCTGGCCGCCAGCCTGCCGACGCGTCTCGTCAACGTCGCGCGCAATCGCATGCAATCGGATATCGCGATACTGCGAAGCTTCCGTATCGCCATCGATCTGGGTGGTTCGCGCTGGCTGGTGGTCTCACAGAACCTGGACGAGAAGGCAGCCACGCGCCGCTTCCGGAACATTGCGATCATTATCGTCACGCTGCTATTTATCGGCTTCCTGTCGTTCGGGATGGCGCGCCGGCTGGTTCGGCCATTGACGCGGCTGAGCGAAGCCGCCGAGCGTCTGGGAAGGGAACGCAAGCCCACCCTGATCGGCGATATGTCCATTCCGGAGTACGCCTCGATCGCACGGACGTTCAACCAGATGCAGCTTCGGCTGAAGCAGTTCGTCGACGAACGTACCCACATGCTGGCGGCGATCGCGCACGACCTGCGCACGCCGCTCACGCGCCTGCGGCTGTTTGCCGAATACGTCGACGACGAAACGCAGCAGCGGCAGCTATTGGCCGACATCGCCGAGATGGACGCCATGATCAACAGCACCCTGGCCTTCGCCGGTGGAGAGGCCACATCCGAGGCGCACAGTGCGGTGGACATCGCAGCGTTGCTGATCAGCCTGTGCGACAACGCCTGTGATGCGGGAGGGTGGGTCGATTATCACGGGCCTGACCACGCGCAGCTTCCCTGCCAGCCGGTGGCCATGCGCCGTGCGCTCGCCAATCTCGTCGAGAATGGCTGTAAATACGCCAGGCACGTCACGGTCGAGCTGAGTGACCACATCGATTCCATTGGTATCGCCATCAGCGACGATGGACCGGGCATCGCGCCTGAACAGGTCGAGCGTGCCTTCGCACCCTTTCAGCGCCTGGAGGGATCGCGTAACCGGACAACCGGCGGCACAGGCCTGGGCCTGGCGATCGCGCGCGACGTCATACGCGGCCATGGCGGCAGCATCCGTCTGTTACCCGTCGTGCCGCATGGATTGCTTGTGCAGGTGGATCTGCCGAAGCCGAGTGCGCAACCGGTGTAGTGAGAAAACCGGAACTCGGTCCAAATGCGGGATGGCTCGTGCGCAATTGCTCATGCGATCCGCGCTAGACCGATGCCCACCGTTGCGAAAACTCGGCGATCCGCTCATGTCGCAAGCGCGCCTACAGACAACCATAAGATGTTTTGTTAGGGTCGTGCCGTTGCCCGCGAGCTGTATCTGCATCCAGCGGACAACCATCGGCAAGTACGATGAGAAGCGCAGGCCAAGGGTGCTACCAACACCCCGGGCCTGCTGACCATGACCAACTAGCATAGAGTCGATAATGGCTACCACCGATCATACGGTACCCGCTCGCCCGCCGAATCCCCCCGGCGACATCCCCAACGGTCACCGGGCCGTCTGCCGACCTCGCAGACACGGTTGACGAACCGCGGATTCGGCCCTCATCTGAGATGTTTCTTGTCCGCACCTATGGGGCAAGCGCCCGTGCGGGCGACTGAAACAGGCTGACGCCGCGTCCACTTCATCAATCACGCCACCCGGCGCCCGGTCTCGGGCAGCCGCTGAACCCGCGAGTCCGTTTGATCCGCGGCACGTTGCGCTGTGCGTGGCGTGCCGCAACTGGACAGCGGCTGCGAATACTTCCAAGGAATGCTCATGCCTGTTTACGACACCGCTCGCGCGGATGGACGCGCGCGCCATTACATCGACCCCGAAGCATCGGCGCACGACCTGCTCAATGACGCGACCGAATGGTTGCAGTACGCCCGTGGTCTTACCGGCCTACTCGCTGACCTCGTGCATGAATCGGATAGCGTGGACTGCGTACAGCTGGCGCTCTCGCTCGAAGCCATCGATACACTGATGCACATGGGTGTGCAGTGCACGGCGCAGGCACATGCGCGGATGTCGTGGGATCAGGCAAGGGACGCGAACCACTTCAACACCGTCGCCGCACCTATGGAAACGGAGTAGTGAAGGGCGCGATTTACCCACCGCGTGAGAACTTTCCTCACGTTGATCCATGCCACCAAAAGTTGGCTAAACTCCGCCCCCTTCCCATTGGCACGGAGCGCCATTAAGTGACTGGAACGAACAAGACCATCCTCGCGGTGGTCATCCTTCTCGCAGCCTTGTGCAGCGGCGTCTACCTCTCGGGTTACCTGACCCTCCTGTTGATCGGCGTCGACTCGCCGGTCACGTGGCGACTCTGGTGGGACTACTACAACGCGATGGCGTACCCGCAGTTCGCGCCTTATGTCTGGAAGATCAAGTTCGGTGGCATCGTCGGCTTCGGCCTGCCTGCGTTGGCGTGGATCGGATGCGTCGTCCTTCTGCTGAAGTCGAAGTCGAGCACGCTGCACGGCGACGCCCGCTTCGCGACGCGTCGTGATCTCGAAAAGGTGGGTCTGCTTCACGATTCACCGAATGGCATCGTCGTAGGTAAATTCGGCAAGAAGCTGATCCGGCTCAGCGGGCAGCAGTTCGTGATCCTTGCCGCGCCTACCCGATCGGGCAAGGGCGTCGGCGTGGTCATACCCAACCTGCTCGAATACCAGGGCTCCATCGTGGTCCTGGACATCAAGCAGGAGAACTTCGACCTGACCAGCGGATGGCGTAAGTCGCAGGACCAAGAGATCTACCTGTTCAATCCGTTCGCGGAGGATCGGCGGACCCATCGCTGGAACCCCATGCACTACGTCTCGTCCGATCCCGCCTTTCGGATCTCCGACATCCAGTCCATCGCAGCCATGCTGTACCCGGACGGCAATGGCGACCAGAAATTCTGGATCAGCCAGGCGCGGAACGCCTTTACTGCCTTTGCCCTCTACCTGTTCGAGAACCTGGACAACGCCGCGGAGGCGGATAGCCCGTTTGGCGAACTGCACTTCCCCACGCTGGGCGGGATCTTCCGGCTTTCGACCAGCGATGGCGGAAGCCTGCGCGAATACCTGGAGCGACTGTCGAGCCGCGACTTCCTCAGTTCGGATGCCAGGACCGCCTTCGCCAACCTGCTGTCGCAGGCCGACGAGACCTTCGCCTCCATCATGGGCAGCTTCAAGGAACCCCTGAACGCCTGGATCAACCCGGTGCTGGATGCCGCCACCAGCTGCAACGACTTCCTGCTCACGGACGTGCGCAAGAAGAAGATGACCATCTACATCGGCATCCAGCCGAACAAGCTGGCCGAGAGCCGCCTGATCGTCAATCTGTTCTTCAGTCAGTTGATCAACGTGAATACGCGGGAACTACCGCAGACCAATCCCGAACTCAAACACCAATGCCTGCTGCTGATGGACGAGTTCACCGCCATTGGAAAGGTCGACATTCTGGCCAGTTCGGTGTCGTACATGGCGGGGTACAAACTTCGCCTATTGCCCATCATCCAGAGCATGGCCCAGCTGGATGCGACGTACGGCAAGGACATCTCACGGACGATCATCACCAATCATGCCTTGCAGATCATCTTCGCGCCTCGCGAACAGCAGGACGCGAACGACTACTCGGACATGCTTGGCTATACGGCGGTGTCCAAGGAGAGCGTGTCGAAGGGCAGGGACGTGTCACGCAGCCGGTCCGACGAGCGCCGGGCATTGATGCTGCCGCAGGAGCTCAAGGCGATGGGGACGGATAAGGAGGTGATCCTCTATGAAGGCATTGCGCATCCGGTGAAGTGCGAGAAGATCAAGTATTACAAGGATAAGCGGTTCAGGGTGAAGTTGTTGCCTAGGGTTGATGTAGGAGTGTTGTCGGTTTGACGACTGCGTGCGAATTGACCGCTGTGACACGACGACGTGACCCTGGACCGTACTCACTTTTATTGAGTGAACTTGCCGGCCTGAATCGAAGTTGCGGTACGCTTACTTAATGCTAGGAATCGCCGATCTGGAGGATCGAAATGACACCGTATAAGCCGAATCCTGAACTTGCTGGGCCGTTGTATGGAGAAGATCCATGGCCTTTGAAGTTCCACAGTCACTCGTTCGGAGCGGTGTGCTTCAACACCCTCGCATGTAGCATCAACTACTGCGGGTGCGAGTTCGGTACACGGAAAATGGGAGATGACGGTGAGTCTTGCGACGTCCCGTCTGGTACGCCGCCCGTTGAAAACTGGCGCGAAAGATGGATGGGAAGTCATGGCGTCGTCCCTGACCGCGGAAGGACATTTACCAGCCCTGTGGAGATCGAGTGGACCTCGATGGACAGGCTTCAGCACGTCGCATCGATCGACTTGGATGAGATATTCAAAGATCGATTGGTGCTGCATCGCGTGAGCCGCGACGAGGTAAAGGCGGGTTGGTTGGACGCAAAATCTATCAGCCCGGTTAGTCCCCACCTTTTGGTTGAGGTGAATGACCGTACCGTCAATATCTACATGCGCGCGATCGTTGCGACCGAAGCGGAGCAGATGCCTGGCAACAGCCATAGCCATATTCGCAACGACTTGATCTTAGCGTGGACCCATACCTACTGAGCAGGGAGCGCTCAAGATGACAGATATTCGTACAAGTATTGATGGTGCTCCCGACGATCGCGCCGGGCATGAGTTGATGGGCCAAAGGCACATGGCGCTCTATAAGGATGCGGCTGATTCGCTCAGATCATTCAAGGTGCCCGTTCTGGCTCACGCCGCCAATCCCCATGAGAAGATCTTCATGGTCTCTTTTGACGGAACTGGGAACAACAAGTTCTCGAAGCCATTACATGCCACAAACGTCGCGAAGATAAGCGATCAAGTTCGAGAAAGTAATCGTTTCTCGGACGGTCAAGTCTATTCGCACTACGTTGTGGGCCCGGGTACTCAGGCGGATTGGCTTACCGCCACGACCGACTCCGCTACTGGGTTCACGTATGAAGACAACATCAACGGTGCCTATGAAAAGTTCGTTGAACAAGCAAACTATTGGAGTTCGCTTGATCCGGATGCGGTTATCCGCGTACATGGGATAGGCTTTAGTCGCGGTGCAAGTCAAGTCGCCGGGTTCACCCGCTTGGTGCACGAAAGAGGGATACCCGACCTCGACAGCGGCGTTCGAAACCCCAATGGCGTCATTGAATACGAGAGATATATCGCCCCTCCTGGGCAGGTCATTCAGACGGTGGGCCTATTCGACCCGGTAGCCACCGGCGCCCCGATGAACTTCGACCGCCGCCTACCACCATCGGTCGTCTCCGGCCTCCAAATCACCGCCGCCGACGAACGTCGCATGGCGTTCCCTTCCGACCAGATCATTCTGCCGGGTCGATCGGCAGACGGCCGCTTCCTCAACATCATGGTCCCTGGGGCCCATTCGGATGTGGGAGGTGGCTATCTCCGTGACGGCGGGTCGATCCGCTGCGGCAACCTCATGCGCGACTACTGCAATGCGCTTCGTGATGAGCCGTATCTTCTGAGGGAAGCCGTTCCGACGGACCAGCGCATGAACGTCATTCATCACTCGAACAAGGGTGTGGATGTGTTTCGGTTCGATCCGCGGGAAGCCACGCGTGGCGAAGCCAGCGGCACGAACGAGCGGCTCGCGCCCCGTCACATCGAGCATGCAGGTCCGGCACCACATGGGCCGCTGCCAGCCGATCCGACGTTGCTCAAAGGTCTGGCTTATGTCGATGGAAGCCCTGGAGTGGATATCGTGGCGCCATCCAGGCCCGAGACAGGGTCATCCGGTGACCTGCGGGCGGCCGGACGACCACAACCTATGGGGACTACTGCGCTTCGATGGGTTGGCGTTGCTGGGACCGCGGCGGATGTTCTTCAAACTGGCGTAACTGTCTGGAATGACGACCGTGACGGAAACATCACGGCTGCAGACTCTCACCTCGTGCATGCCCTCAGTCGTAACGCCGCCGGCTGGGCGGGAGCACAATCTCTCATGGCGGCCGGCGCAGCCGTCGGCATTGAATCCGGCCCAGGCATGTTCGTCACCGGTGCCATCGGCGGGGTCGCCGGCTTCGTCGCGGGCGACAAGATCGCCGATGCCTATGATCAGTACCGCATCCGCAATCAAGACGATTCGCAAGGCAACACTTGGCACCACGACGACCGGCAGGGATGGACGATCGACGTTCCGCCCCTGCCGGATCATCCGCGCGGCCAGCGACTGGTCGCGGATGCCGCCCTGTCCAGCCAGTTGTCGTACCAGGCCAGCAATACGGCGGTTGAGTTGGCCTTGGGTAACGAGTACCCGACACGCGATCCCTTCGTCCAGCCGGCGTCGCCGACCGACACGCCCAGTCTCCGCGAAGCGCCCTGGACTCACCAGGTGCAAACGCACCAGTGGACCCGGCAGGTTACGGACCAGCGGCTCGAGCACGGCATGACCCGATCCCACGTGGAGGTAGCCAATCCCCAGCGGGCGGCGGAACTGAATCGTCTTGCCGAAAGCACGATCCAGCAGAACGTCTCGGAGTCGTCGCTCGGTGTCGCCCAGCGCTATCAGCTCGCCTACGAGCGGGAAGGGTGGGATCGGCATGGGCCCATGCCCGAGGCCGTCGCCCATGCCGTGGCGAGGCCCGCCGACCAGATCCTCGCGTCGGACGGCCACACCTATAGGCACGGCCGTGACCGGGAGTGGTCCCGTGACACGCTTCTTGGAAGCCGCTCCGCGGACGAGAACCTGCGAGAGGAACTGGACGCTTCGGAGCGCGTCGCCCAGGGCCTGAAGAAGGGCGTAGACACCGTGGCCCTGGCTCATCCGCACGTCGCCCCCGCGTTGCCTGCACGTCTGGACGATCCCAACCATCCCGACCACGCCTTCTTCAAGGAAATCCGGGGACACGTGGTCGAACTGGACAGGAGCCTCAACCGTTCCCCGGATCATCACACCGACAACATCGCATCGGCACTGACCGTGCAGGCACGTGCCGACGGCCTCAGTCACGTCGACCGGATCGCCCTATCCGCCGATGGGCAGGCGATGTGGGCCTCGCAAACCCCGGCCGGACGCAAGGACCACGTCTTCGACCTGACCACGAAGGTGCCGACCGCGGAAGCGAGCACGCCGATGGAACAAAGCGGGGCGAAGTGGCCTGAAGCCATGCAGCAGTTCCAGGGGCATGAGCAGGCATTGGCACAGACCCAACAGCAATCGTTGGAGCGCGCTCAAGCCGAGAGCCAGGCGCAATCCATGAGCGGGCCCGTCATGCGGCTGTAATGCCAGGGAGGCGAACGCAGGTCGGCGTTCGTCTCCGAAATACCAGCAACCATGGAGAGAACATGCGAAAGGAAGACGACCACGAGGACGATGAGGGCGCGCGCCATTCCTCGCTTATCCCGGTCCACAAGCCACCCACCCCCGACCCTCTTTACGACCAGCAACTGTTGCGTGACCTGGAGATCGTCAACGATCGGACGTACAGGGATTTGGGACCACGGCTGCGCCGCCCGTCGCCGGAGCAACCTAAGCGGAAGCCTAGTCTTCCCCCATCGCCCAATAATGTGAGTTCCTTGCCTGTACCTGATCAGGCAAAGGCGGCAGCCGTGAGCATCGGTGAATCCGCTGACGAGGATTCTGGGGCATGAACAAAGAACCGCCTCGACTTTAGGTCGGGGCGGCTCTTTGGCATGGAGCGCATGGTCGGCGGCCAAATGTCGCCTCCGGCGATCTCGTAGAAGCGCTTCTCGCTGATCGAATCAGGTATCGCCAGCAACCCCGGGATGCCGTCGTGAACGACAGGCATGACGGGGAAGAATCCCTCTCTGCTTTTCAGACATTCTAATGGCTACCCTCGCGGCACTTGTCGACCTGACGGCGTCGGGTAAGAAAGCCTGTAGGGGAACCCCTACAGAAATTAGAGCGTGAGGCCTACAGGGCATGCGCGTGACTTAATTTACGATCCTTCGCAGTGGAAGGCGCCTCTCGTTCTTCTCACGTACGCGTACGATGCTGCTTCGTTACGCATATGTGCCGGTTATCGAAGTCGCTGGCTTACTGCTTAGATGAATGAATAGATTCGTGATTCTCGTCACGGTTTACCAGGTTTCAGTTGAGCAAAGCTCGCCGCCGACAATTCGACGCCAGGGAAGGTATGGTTTATCCGCTAGGGACAACGGCACCGTCGGACAATGGCACCGTCTGCTTCGACGCTTCCGCCATGTCGTCGTGTGAGCGCTCTCAACGGTTCCGACGCCGGGTCTTTCCGGAGACGGCAGTCCAGCACCGCCACGCACTTTTTGAGATGCACTCTTGTAGTGCCCTTTGGCCTGCCATGGACGCCCGATGCAGGCGGCATCCCTTGCCCCACCATCCTTTTGAAACGCGCCTGTCAGCCGTGAAGTCGCTCGGACGTATCAACACACCGCTTCATGGAATGATATGAAGACTTTGTTCGGAATGATGGGGCTGGCCCTTTTGGCTGGTACGGCTTCGGCGGAGGATTACTGGTTCGCCCTCGACCCGCGGACGCTTCCACCACCGAACGACTCCGTCCACTATGGAACTGCCGATGCGGCATGCCGGGCAGGCTACGAGAAGGACAAGGAACAATTCGCGGGTAATCCGAGCCGGGTCCTTCTCGCCTATACACCTCCGAAGGTGGAGCCCCAGTCGGGACCGAAGTTTTTCTACGATTGCTATCAGAGCTTTACGTACACCATTGATGGGAGCTCCTGGTCGTTCGACCATATCCCTCACTTTATCCAACTACAGGGCGACTCCTGCCCGAACCTTGAAGTGTTCGATCCGCAAGCGGGGCAGTGCGAATCACTGGACGAGTTCAATCGACGGCGCCAGTTGGGCGATCCCAACAACAATCCGAACAACGACCCGAATGATTGCCAGGGCAATCCCATCAACGCGGCCATTGGCAACAAGTTCGAGCGTGAGGTGGACTTCCAGGACGAAAACGGTGAACTGGTATTCGAGCGCTTCTATAACGGCTTGCTTGGTACATGGGGACACACTTACAGCGATACCCTGACGGTCGGTGATTCGTCGGCGACTCTGACGTTCGACGATGGCCGCTCATCGCTCTTTGCCATCCAGGGCGCGACCATCTCGAGTGAGCCAAGCGAACGGGGCATTCTTTCGCGCGCGGGCTCCAACTGGACCTATGCCGGCCCCGACAATCGTGTGCTGACATTTGATGGCTCGGGCCAACTTATCGCGGTGAAGTTGGCTGATGGACGAACGACCAGCCTTACGCATGGTTACGACGCTAATTTCAATCCCCAGGTCACGGTCAAGGACTCCCAGGGTCACGTATTGACTTGGGTCGAGGACATGTCGGGCCCCCTGGCTAGCCTCAAGACCACCGGGCTCAGTGTTGCGTACACCTATGGTCCTTTGGGACAGCTCGTCTCCGCGACTCGCACCTTTGGCAGCAAAACCGCCACCCGAACCTATCTCTACGAAGTCCCAGACAACCCTGCGCTGATGACCGGACTCATCGACGAGCGCGGCGTCCGTTTTGCCTCGTGGTCTTATGACGACCAGGGAAGGGCCATCTCGAGCGAGCATGCAGGTGGAACGGACAAGATCACCATCACCTATGTGGACGATACAACGACCAAGGTGATCAATGCCCTCGGGCATGTCGTGACTTACACCTATACGGTGAAAGCCGGCACCAGGCGCATGAGCCACGTCCAGGGTGAACCCGTTCCTGGATGTCCCATCAGCAATTCCTCGTTCACATACGATGCACGGGGCCAGATTGCGACGAAGACCGATGCGCTGGGGCATGTGACGGCATTTAGCTATGACACGCAGGGGCGAATCACGGCAAAAACCGAAGCCAAGGGTACCGCCCAGGAGCGCGTGACAACCACCACGTGGGATGGGACAAGTTTCAGACCCAAGACGGTCACGACGCCTGACCGCGTAACGACCTACACCTACGACACGCAGGGCCGGCTCACTTCGACAAGCGTGGTCGCGCGGGCGCAGTAGCACGGCGCCGTAATAGGACTTAGAAGTGCAAGACGATGGAGTGGCGCATGAGAATTCTCTTTTTCCTGGCTGGCTTGGTTTTCAGCACAGGCGCAATGGCAGGTGAGTATTACTACACCCTCGACAAGGACGGATCAGACCCTGCGACGATCCATTACGCCACACCAGACGAAGCATGTCATGTCGCATACGCGAATGATATGGCGGGTCCACCGCCAGGTGAGGACGCAGATACGCCCCTTCCTTATAAGGACGCTTACGTTTCCTATGCGTATCCGCCAAAAGTGGAAATCTGGGGATGTGACGTCCTTTGGACCAACTCGAAATCGGGTGGAACGTACGAATATGGCCACGTCATTTACAGGAATGGTGACGATTGCACAGCCGAGCAGGTTTACAATCCGATGTCTGGCTATTGCGAGTCACCGGACAAAGAGCAAGATCGCAAGGAGCTCGGCGATCCAGCCAGTCCGGCCAATGTCGGGTTCGTTTCCTGCGGTGATCCGGTCAATCCGGCAAACGGAAATGTGTTCGAATCCGAAACAGACTACGAAGATCGCGACGGAGAACTTCGTTTCTCTCGAAGCTATAACAGTGGCAGTGGTGCCGGCTGGTCCACCACCCTCAGTACACGCGTATATGCCGATACGGACGCCGATTTCCGCGGCGCTGTAGTTTCATTCGAAGATGGTCGCACAGCTCTCTTCATTGCGAAGAACGGGTCGCTTGTACCGGAAGGTGGTGAGCTTGGCACGCTGGTGAAAAACGTTAGTGAATGGGTCTACACGTCTCGGTTCAACGATCAGATGAGATTCGATCTGCAAGGACGGCTCATTCGCTGGCAGAGGCCTGACGGCCGTGCCATCACTATCGCTTACAGCACCACGCCGACTTATGACATTGTCATGACGGTAACGGACTCGCTCGGACACCAAATGGTCTACACCACCCATTATGGATGGCCGTCTTCGCTTGTCGCAGGAAACTTGACGATTACCTACACCGTCGATGCGTCCTTCCGGTTGACGGGTGTCAAGAAGACCTGGCCCGGGCACGCGACGACCCGCAGTTACCTTTACGAAGACTCGAGCCAACCCAAGTTGCTGACCGGCATCGTTGACGAGCGGGGCATCAGGGTGAGTACCTGGGCGTATGACTCGAATGGACGGGCGGTGTCTGCGGCGATGGCCGGCGGAAAGGGCGCTTTTGCATTCGCCTACGACACCGATAGCTCGACGACGGTAACCAATCCGCTCGGACATCCGGTGGTGTACCGCTTCGACATAGTCCAGGGCGCCAAGCGCATCACTGCCATCGAAGGTGAGCCAGTGGCCGGATGTCCCGCATCGAACTCGACGTTCATCTACACGGCGAACGGCCAACTCGATAGCCGCACCGACGCCGTGGGCAGCAAGACGGCGTTTGTCTATGACGCCAGGGGGCGGGAGACCTCGCGCACTGAGGGGAAGGGGACCAATGCCGAGCGGACGGTCACCACGACGTGGGATGGCACCAGCTTCCGGCCGAAGACGGTGACCACCCCCGACCGTGTGAAGACCTACAGCTACGACGCGGAAGGGCGGACGATTTCGGTCGTGACGTCCGCTAGCCACTAACAATCTATCGGATGCCAAATTCATGAAACAGAAGAATGGTGGATTTTTGGCAAGGGCGTCACTGGCGATCGCCTTGATAGCGGCTGTACAGCCGGTATTTGCGAGCTATTACTACGTCATCGATGGCGGCACGAGCGACCCCGATGCAGTGCAGTACCCTTCGGCTGATGCGGCATGCCAAACGGCATACGCCAATGACGTTCAACAGGGGAGTCCATTTCCAGGTTACCCATTTCCGCCGCCATATACAGCGCCCGTCTTGGTCTACGAGTCGCCCAGGGCTGCTGGGTATAATTGTTACATCGCATGGCAGCAGACTCCTGGCGATACCATCAACGTCGCTCTTTTCGCGCATGGTGTAACGCGCTTGGGAAATAACTGTGGCGATGGAACGTCTTATAACCAGGCGACGGGAGCATGCGAGAAGAAGGACGATGAACTCGATCGCATGGAAACTGGCGACGTTTCGGCGACTGTAGCCGGCATGTGCTTTGTTGGTGATCCCATCAACCCGGCCGGGGGTAATGTCTACGAGCGCGAGGTTGACTACACCGATCGAGATGGGGTGCTGGTCCTTGCACGCGTCTACAACAGCCGCGTCGGCGGCTGGACGATGGAGGCCGACAGCCAAATCTGGTTTGACAGGGACGGTGCTGCGGTTGTTTTTCCGGATGGCCACATCTCGCTCTTCAAACGCTCGGGTGACCTGTATGCAGGGGAGCCTGGCGAGCGCGGGACACTGACCTACACCGCAGGCGTGTGGTCGTATACGTCCCCGGATACAACTGTCTATAGCTACACGATGGCCGGCACGTTGTCCGGTATCAGGTATCCCTCCGGACGCTTCGTCACCTTCGTGCGCAGTGCCAGCAATCCCTTTGCTTCTACGACGACGATGACGGACGACCTCGGGCACAGTCTGGTGGTCAACTACGCGTTCAACCGCCTCGGCTCGGCGACGGTTGGTGGACTGACCGTTTCCTACACGTTCGACAGTTCAAACCGTCTGTCGAAGGTGGCCCGGAAAAAGGACGGGCACACGACAACCCGCCAATACCTCTACGAGGATACCGTCAACACGAATTCCATGACCGGGCTCATCGACGAGCGCGGTGTGCGCATTGCCACGTGGACCTATGACGCACAGAACCGGGCGGTGTCGAGCTCGATGCCGCTGGCTGCCGGCAAGGTGACGGTGGTCTACGGGGCGGATGGCACGACCACCGTCAGCAACGCGCTGGGTCACCCGGTGACCTACGAATACCAATTAGTCAATGGCGGCAAGCGCATCAGTGCCATCCATGGCGAGGCGGTCGCAGGCTGTCCGGCGGCCAATTCCACTTTTACTTACACCGATGCCGGCCAGATGGCGGCCCGGACCAATGCGCTCGGTCAGGTGACGGCGTTTGTCTATGACGACGAAGGGCGGGAGACGTCCCGGACAGAAGCGAAGGGCACCCCGGACGAGCGCCAGACCACCACGACCTGGGATGGCACCAGTTTTCGCCCGAAAACGGTCACCACGCCGGACCGCCAGACCACCTACAGCTATGACGTGCAGGGCCACCTGCTGTCGACCACCATTCATTCGGTCAAGGAGTGAGCATCATGAAGACCAAGCTTCGCTGGACCCCGCTGGCCCTGGCCCTTGTTGCGGCCATGAGTCACGCGGCGACCGCTGATCGTGCGTCGACCGCGACCTATAACGCCAAGGGGCTGGTTGAGACTGTCGACGGCCCGCGTACGGACGTCACTGACGTGACTCACTATGCCTATGACGACCAGGGGCGCTTGTTCACGGTCACGAACGCCATGGGGCAGGTGACGAAGTACGAGAACTACGATCTCTACGGCAACCCCGGCAAGGTGACCGATGCCAACGGCGTCGTGACGCTTCTCACGTACACGCCGGAGGGATGGTTGCAGACGACAACCGTCAACGCCAACGGGGCAGCGGCGGTGACGACCTTGACCTACGATGCCGTGGGCAATGTCACCCAGACCAAGGACGCCGACGGGGTCGTACTCAACTACACCTTCGACGATGCCAGTCGTCTGACCGATATCACGGACGAGGCCGGGAACCGCATCCACTACACCCTGGACGCGGCAGGCAACCGGACCAAGGAAGAGACCTTCGATGCCTCGGGTGCGGTCCGCCGAAAGGTGTCGCGTTCGTTCAACAGCCTGAGCCAGTTGCTGACCGTCACGGATGCCTTGAACCGCACGGTGCTGTCGTTTGACACCGCCGACGGCTACGACGCCGAAGGCAAACCGGTGCACGCGCGGGATGCCAAGGGCGTGCAGCAGAAGCAAGGATACGATGCGCTCGGCCGTCTGGTCAGCACCATCAACGACTACAACGGAACGAACACGGCGACTGCCAACGCCCAGACGGTTTCCCAGTACGACGCCAGCGACAACGTGGCCGGGATCAGCGACCCGTCGGGTCTCAGTACGGTCTACGATCACAACGGATTGGGGGATCTGACCGGCATCCACAGTCCGGATACGGGAACGACCCTGTTTACGGTCGATGCGGCAGGCAACCGCATCACGAAGACCGACGCGAGGGGGATCGTCACGACCTATGCCTACGACGCGTTGAACCGGGTGACGTCGGCGACCTACGCCGATGCCAGCCTCAACGTGGCCTACTTCTACGACGAGGCCAGCACGATGACCGGGTGTGCTGCCTCGTCACCCGTGGGCCACCTGACCCGGGTCGTCGAAAACGGGGTGACCACGAGCTACTGCTACGACGCTCGTGGCAACGTGACCGACAAGCGCCAGACGCAGGGCACCGTCACGGACGCCATGCACTACGCCTATACGCCGGCCAACCGTGTCCAGAGCGAGACCCGGCCTGGCGGCGCCGTGGTGGCTTACACCCGAAACAGCCTCGGGCAGGTTACCGGTGTGACGGTGACGCCGGCGTCAGGCGCGGCGCAAACAGTTGCCTCGAACATCACCTGGTTGCCGTTTGGTCCCATGCAGGCCTATACCCTCGGCAACGGCCAGACCGTCACCCGCACCTACGACAGCAACTACCGAGTCACCGACATCGTTTCCCCGGCCCTCGAGCTCCATTTCTCGCTCGACGAGATGGGCAACATCACGGGGGTGAGCGAGTCGGGTGGCGGCACGGCGAGCTACCTCTACGACCCGCTCTACCGGCTGACTTCCGTCAGGAACGCGACCGGTACGGCAGTCGAGGCCTACACGTACAACCCCACCGGGGACCGCCTGAGCAAGACGGCGCCGGGGGCCTACACGGGGACGTACAAGTACAAGGCTGGCACGCACTGGCTGACCAATATGGGCACGGCCACCCGCACGTATGACGCCAATGGCAACACGACAGGCAACTCGGCGGCGGGCACAGTGTGGGGCTACGGATACAACGGCCGGAATCGGATGACGGCGATTACACAAAATGGCGCGACCGTTGGCACCTACGTGTACAACGCCATGAACGAGCGAGTGTCCAAGAGCCATGGCTCGACGACCACGCGTTTTGTCTACGACCAAGCGAGCCAACTAATCTCCGAGGTATCGGGCTCGACGCAGCGCGACTACATAGCCGTTGCCGGCATCCCGCTGGCCGTGGCTGATGGTGCTTCCCTCGGCTTCATTACGGCGGACGGCCTCGGCTCGCCTCGCGCGGTGACGTCGTCGACCGGTGCTGTTGTCTGGACCTGGCCGTATGCGACCAATCCGTTTGGCGAGAACCGGCCGGTTTCAAGCACGGGCTATGTGCTGAACCTACGGCTGCCAGGCCAGTACGCAGACGGGGAAGCCGGACTGAAATACAATCTCAATCGCAGCTTCGATGCGGCAACGGGGCGGTATCTTGAGAGCGATCCGGTCGGCCTTGCTGCCGGACCGAGCACCTATGGATATGTCGAAGGCAACCCGCTGGCGCTCATCGACCCATTGGGCCTCGACGACTCCCAGTGCATGCTGAACCCAGCGTGGTGCGGTCAGGTCCATCAGGTCAACAAACCGTTTGTCTTTGGTTCTATCGAGGGAGAAACGAACGGCCCTGCCAGAGTCGGCGCTGAGGGCGTTGCGCTGGTAGGTTACAACCCGGACGATGGTTGGTCTGCAGGCGTCATCGGTGCGGGTCTGACTGCTGTTGGAACCAACGAGAACTATGTCGCCGGCGCCGTCGGTGTCGAGAAAATGCTCGGCGAAGAGTCGACGACAATCAAGCTTGCCGAATTTAACGTCGGACTACCCGTCCTGGGCCCGTGGGGCGGTCTGTCCGTTGGTGGGGGATATTACGAGACGAAGAGCGAATGTGGTGCATATATCCACGTATCGGGCAATATTGTGGGTGAGCATGCGGCTCTGGGTATCGGTACCTCGACGGCGCCGATGCCGAAACAGAACTGAGTTGACTGCATCCGGGGAGAGCCAGGTGGTTGTTTTTTCCATTCCACATCGTGGCCGCATCGCGTCCTGTTTTTCGCTCGCTGCCGTTTCAGGTCTGGCATTCTCTCTCGAGTGGCCGGCTACACCATGGATCTGCCTGCTTACGGGCGGTGCTGCCATTTGGATATGTTTTGAAAGACAACGAGTCGAAGTTGACGGGAAGCGGGTGACTTTCACGAGGACTTTCGTTGGTAAGGCCGTCGGCACACCTCAAATGATCGATACGTCGAACGGAGTTCGTGCGATTTTGTCCGTGCTTCTGCGTCGGAGGGGGCTTCCAAGTCCTATGCGGCGGATTGCCTTTCTCAAGGATGGGCGGGCAATCGCGTGGACCAAGGATTTGCCGCCAGATATTGAGGCTCCCCTCCTGTTGTCACTGAAGACGGAAGCTGCGCTTGAGGTATCGGTGATCGAATCAGGCGGCTCGTTTCGCCCGAGGGTTCTGTAGCGTTGGCGATTCGTCGAGGTCAAGCAATATGAGTAAGGAGCCTTCAGCTCCCAAAGGGATGAAATGAAGCGTCGATTGATAAGTTTGCCGGGCCTTGTCCTGCTCTCTGTCCTTGGCTCAAGCCATGCAGTGGCATCGGCCCGGACGACCGCGCCCTCTGCAGGTATCGAGCCCTGGATGGTCGGCTACTGGAAGGTGTCGAAGAACGAGGACCCGTTGCCACCCGATACCTTCGGCATTGGAGCGGATGGGACATACATTATGCAGGGCATCGGCTGCGGGGTGGACGTCCGGGGAAGGGCGCATGTGTTTGACGGTGAGATATTCACCCGGCTCATCCTGCCTGGAAAGGGGCCCATCGGGTTCATCCTCAAGCCCGATGGTCAGGGCAACCTGACCTTCACTTCCACACGCACCCAACGAAATGCCACCTATAGCAAGCTTCCCGGAAACCCTTGCCCCAGTGGCCCAATCGGTCATCCGGGACCGGTCGCGCCCCACGAAGGGAATTGACCTAGTGCTCCGACTCTTTGTCATGGATTGATGCCACGCATCTTGATATTGCATATCCAAAGAACGCAAAGCTCAACTTCCGGGCGGATATCTACGGAAAAATCAATATCAGGTCGCATCCCCAGCAGTAAAACCGAGCGGGAGCCACAATGGATACAGCAACTACCGGGTTACCGACATCGTCTCCCCGGCCCTCGAACTCCACTTTTCGCTCGACGAGATGGGCAACATTACCGGGTGAGTGAGTCGGGCGGCGGTACGGCGAGTTAT
Organism: Luteibacter sp. E-22; assembly: GCF_049913125.1. Lineage (GTDB taxonomy): Bacteria > Pseudomonadota > Gammaproteobacteria > Xanthomonadales > Rhodanobacteraceae > Luteibacter. The sequence continues at coordinate 3,559,987 of NZ_CP183975.1, read as the reverse complement.
ACCTACGATCCCCTTTACCGCCTCACGGCTGTTAATGATGCAGCAGGTCATGCCGTTGAAGCCTACGCCTACAACCAGACGGGTGACCGCCTGAGTAAGACCGCCCCGGGTGCTTACACCGGTACCTACAAGTACAAGGCAGGCACGCACTGGCTCACGAACATGGGAGCGGCTACCCGCACGTATGACGCTAACGGCAACACGACTGGCAACTCGGCGGCCGGTGTCGTGTGGGGCTACGTTTACAATGGCCGAAACCGCATGACGGCTGTCCAGCAGAACGGTTCGACGGTTGGCACCTATGTCTACAACACGCTTGGCGAGAGAGTGTCGAAGTCCTTTAGTGCCACGACGACGCGTTTTGTCTACGACGAGGCGAGCCAACTGGTCTCCGAGGCATCGGGCTCGACGCGGCGCGACTACATTGCCGTTGCTGGTATCCCGATGGCCGTGGCCGATGGTGGGTCGCTCGGCTTCATCACGGCGGATGGCCTTGGCTCGCCCCGCGCGGTCACATCGTCGGCCGGTGCTGTCGTCTGGAACTGGCCGTACGCAACCAACCCGTTTGGCGAGAACCGGCCGGTCTCGAGCACGGGCTATGTACTGAACCTCCGGCTGCCAGGCCAGTACGCGGACGGGGAAGCCGGACTCAAATACAACCTCAATCGCAGCTATGATGCGGGGACGGGGCGGTATCTACAGAGCGATCCCATTGGACTCGAGGGAGGAATGAGCACTTACGCGTATGCCCTGGGCAATCCCCTGGCGCATTCCGATATGCTCGGACTGGATGTTTGGGTTTGTAGAGATCCCGCCTTTGAAGGCAAGTTCGGCCCCATTGATCACTATTGGCCGAAAACCGATACTCAGGAGGCGGGAATGGGAACAGCGAAAGCCGGTGCGAACGCTGGTAACCAGTACGATTTTCTCGGAAGTCGGGTTGAGACAGTGCCCCATGGCAATCGTAGTGGGGGGTCAAACGCGGAATGCCGCCTAGTTCCAGGTGCAGACGAAGCATCGGTTAACCGGTTGATTTCGCCGGGAAGGCCTCTGGGCCGGTTCGTACCGCCAGTCAACTACTGTCATTCTTTTGTTCGTGACGTGCTGGACCAGTCAAACGGACAGGATCCGTTTGATCGGCCTATGCCTATACCCAGCCCCTACCTGTCGGATCCTTACAAATGAGGTTCTCACTTCGGTATACGTTGGCCTTGGCCATTCTTCTCGCAGGTTGCCATGGACAGGAGGACCGAGCAGTTTTGGACGCCACGCCCGGATATGTCTGCAATCCTCCTGGTAAAACCACCTACGGGCCTTGGGGACAAGCCGGGGTCACCAAAGCCTGTCTTGATGGGAATGGCAAAATCGCTGGGACGTCCATGGCTGCTGAATGGGGGCGAATCTTTTTCGTGGAAAACTTTGACCAGAGGCAAAAACGCTGGGTCGTTGAGTACTACGACAAGGAGGGAAGGGTGGAAAAACGCGTAGAGAAGGATTCGCCCGGTAATCTCTAGTCATCGAAGACACAGCGCCATTATTCATAGTTTCGTCATGCGCTGTAACGCTCGCATTCCGAAAGAAAGGAAGGGGGCAGCATGAAAAATGGCGAGTTCCGAGTGACTTGTCGACCCCCCGTAAACTTACTCCAGACATAAACCGAGGTCTCTGGGCAAAATATCCCCAAGGAGACCCACGATGCGCAAGAGCAAATTCACCGAAAGCCAGATCGTCGCGACGCTTAAGCAGGTCGAAGGCGGCAGGCAGGTCAAGGACATGTGCCGGGAGCTAGGCATTTCCGAGGCGACCTACTACACCTGGAAATCGAAGTACGGTGGCATGGAGGCGTCGGATGTTCATCGTCTGCGCGATCTGGAAGCGGAGCACAACAAGCTCAAACGCATGTACGCGGATTTGGCGATGGAGAACCACGGGCTGAAGGAATAAGCAAATGGGCAAAGACTATCCCCATATTCCCCAATCGAATGTAGACAACATTACTCGTGGCTACAACGACCAGAAAATGGGAAACCTATGCACCGTCCGCTGACAGTTCCGAAAATTGACGCCCTCCTCGCCGGTTTTCTGAAGCTCTCCTTTCTTTCCCTGACGCTGGGTGTCTCACTCGCAGGTTGCAGTGACGATTCCGCCGTGGTTTGGCGAAAAGATCTCCGTTCCCTCGATGGAAGCAGTATCGTGGTGGCAAAGACAACCCAGTACAGCGGACCGGGAACGGCGGCCGTCTTCACGACGGTGGATGTTGCACGCGCGGACGGAGAGGGTAAGCCGGTTCAGATACTGGTCTTTGAAGTCCCCTCCGAACACAATCCCTCGGCAATCACGGTGGATATATCGTGGGTTGACGCAACGCATCTTGATGTTGCATATCCGAAGGACGCGAAGATCAGCTTCCGGGCTGACCTCTATGGGAACATCAATATAAACTCTCATCCCCGCCAGTAAATCGCGATGATCGGTATGTCGGGGGTTCCCGGTTGCCTTGCCTTCGGACTCTGTTCGGCATGGGCTGCGCACCGATTCACCTGACGGAGTGTGGAGCACTGTGGACGGCAACATTTCTGGTCCATGGATAGCTTCGCCGCCTGTGTACACTGATGCTCCTATTGAAGCTGGGCTACATTGGGGGCATTGATTGGGCCTTGGCCAAATGAGTGCCATACGGTTCGAACGATGGCTACTAGCGCTCTCCTGCATAGGACTATGCCGATGCTTTCCGTTGTGTTGATTCTTGTTTTTATTTCCATCATGGAGCTAGTGCTTGGCGTCGGCTTATTGGCATTCGTTTTCTATCCACTGAAAAAATCTTCTTGGCCTAACCATCGTAAGCGTGCAGCATTCATTGCATTGGGCATCCTTCTCGTTTCACCTGCAGTCGCACCTGCCGGAACGCTTGCCGTAATCTCCCTTCCGTTAGGCGTTTTGCTGGCCTTTGTACGTTCATCGACAGACGCCATGTTCCTGCTTAAAACATGGTGGTTTCTCGTGCCATCGATGCTCATAACGGGAGTAGTGTGCAGGTACGTGGCCCATCGACTTTTTACTACGCAGGTTGCTCCGGCCTAGAGTGCCCATGTCGAAAGCAACCGGTTGGGCCCTGCCGAAATGGCGTGGCACTCGTCACAACTCCGCCGTTACTCCAAATGTTTAAAGCACTTTTCCTGATCAGCGCGCTTCTCGGTTTCGCCAGCTTTTTCTGGGCTGCCACCGGTGCTGTAAAGCTCATGCGCATCAACGTTCGTGACAGAGCAGGGAGAAAGCAGGCTCCTTTGAGCGATCCATTCAATGCAATGCTGATGCCGGGCCTGGGTGCGGAAGGGCTTTCCTTGCGGCGCAGGGTTTGGATGGCTTTTCTCACTTGTATCATGTGCGTGGTGGTGGCCGTCACGGCAACACACTGGATGTGAGTTGGAAGGAATGCGGAGTTTATGTGCATGTGTCCGGCAACATTTTGGGCGAGCACGTGGCGCTTGGAGCCGGTACTTCGACGGCTCGCGTTCCGAAATAAAGGAAGGAAGCAAGATGAACCTATCGGTCATCCGGGACCTGCCGCTCGTATAGCGCTTTAAGGAATAACTGTGCTGACTTCGTATACGACACCCTGACTCAGGGAGGAGTGCCAGTGCACAAGCCGCATCTGCTACCTTCCGTTCCTAACGATATCCTTGATCCTAGTGGAAGCCACGTCGACTGGAATGACACAAAGCACGAAGGGCTTTATCCCTCGCACTGGAACCCCGGCACTTTTAAAAACGCTTACTGGTGAGAAAAATGACTCGAAACCGTAAATTATTGCTTCTATTCTTTATTTCCGCTTTCGTGCATTTTGGTCTTTCTCTATATTGGCTTTCCAGAGCTATTGAATGCGGGGCGTCGAATACATGCGCTGATTGGATTAACTGGGCGGACTACGTTGTCGGCTTTCCAATTTTTGATTTTCTTCGTCTTGTTGAAGGTGATGGTTCGCATTCGAGCGGGGAAATGCTCTTTGCTTTGCTACCAGCAAATTCTGTTTTGGTTAGCATAATCATTACCGCACTTGGCTTTTCAATTGCCTCCAAGCGTGGGCGGCCCAGAGATTTGTAGACCGCTCGGGCCGAGGGGCGTGACACTTTAAAAAATACCGGCGCGTACTTTGCCAAGGGCCAAGTACGCGTTTATTGGTGTTCACCTCGACGATTGAGCTGGAGGGCCACCTATGGGTACGGTTCTCGGGACGCGAAGTCGATCCCGAGCTTATTCGCCGCAGCCTGGCCACCATGCTCGGAGCTTACTCGGTCGCGTGGCTTGTGGCGGGGCCGGAGATACATTCGCGCCCGATCACAGCGTTTGTTTCCGTCTTCGATGGCGAAGGTTGGGCCGTATTGGGGGACGGGTACGGCGAATCGGGATTTACTGCGAATCTGGATCGCTCGATTTGATTCGCGCATCCACCGCGACCCAATTCGTCTCCCACGTACGCCCCCCATCCACCGAATACGCCTGCTCGAACCGCGCCGAATCATTCGAAACCTTCGACACGACGAACCGCACCAGGATCGCCCGCCCATCGAGGCTGTCCTGCCCGAAGAATTCCCCACGCCCCTCCCGAAAACTTCCATACACCGGCTGCGTCATGGCACCGTTACGCACGCTCGCGTAATTCAGGCTCCACTGCCTGGCCTGCGGGTTGTAGAGGCGCAGGCTCACGCCTTCGATACGCCCACCTGGCCCTTCCACCCGCAGTTCGACCAGATTCGCCTGGCCGTCGAGCACCTTGCGGATCACGCTGGTCCCGCTGTACTCCACCCACTCGCTGGACCCAGACAGTGGCTTGGCCAGCCGGCGCAGTTCGGTCTTCCACGTGCCGATTTCCCAGTCGAAATCGTGCTGACCGTCGGACTGGGCGGCGCCGGAACCGGCTTGCGCAGGCATCACTAACGCGTACATAGTCAGCCATGCCAGCATGAGTAGCACACTGCGGAAGCGGAATCGCAGGGTGTTTTGCATGGTCCTTCCCGGTCGGTGCGATGCGGGAAGGATGCGAGCGCGAGGGGACCATGAACAAGAAGGCACCTGCAGGTAACCGTGCACCGATCGAAGGCTGTCCCTTGTCGGCGGCCTTTGCGGCCATCGGTGGCAAGTGGAAGCTGACGATCCTGTACTGGCTCGCGCATGGCGAGCTGCACTTCGCCGGGCTGGAACGGCGTGCCGCGCCCATCTCGCACAAGGTGCTGGCGGAGCAACTTCGCGAACTCGAGGCCGACGGCATCGTCGTGCGAACCCCCACCGGTGCGGTCCCTGCACCGGTGATCTATCAACTGACGCCCTACGGGCAGACCCTGCTGCCGATCATCGAATCCGTGCGCCTGTGGGGCGAGGGCCACCTGCGACGCTTGTCGGTGCTTCCGCGATCCGACGCCATGGCATGCGGCACACCCATCACGCCTCGTTAGCCCACCGCACGGCGTCGGCTCCCGCCGGGATGCGCATCGGGCTCGACGGATCGGTCGCCGCCCGCCATACCGCTTCCGCCACGTCCACGGATCGGGTGATCTCGGTCGACTCCGCCCATCCCTCGAAAATGCGCTGCGCGAAGCCGGCATAGGGTTCGGGAAAGCCATGCTGCATGCGGGTCTGCCCGTTTTCGGCGAAGCGCGTATCCGGCGCGCGTCCCGGCAGCACCAGCCGCACGCGTACGTTGAACGGCTCCAGCTCCAGTGCCAGCGATTCCGTGAACGCGTTCACCGCCACCTTGCTCGCGGTGTAGACGGACAGCAGGGGTAGCGACCTCAGGGTGACGGTCGAGGTGACGTTCACGACCACGCCCGACTGCCGCTGCCGGAACTGCGGCACGAAAGCCTGCGTCGTGGCGATGGTCCCGAGCGTATTGGTCTCGAAGATCTCCCGCGTGGTTTCCATCGGCGTGCCTTCGAGCGCATTCAGCATGCCGATGCCGGCGTTGTTGACCAGCACGTCGATCGGTCCCGCCGCCTCCACGGCCTGGCGGATGCTTTCCGGGTCGGTGACGTCGAGGGCGATCACGCGCAGGTGCTCGGAGCGCGGCAGGACGTCCTCGCGCGGCGTGCGCATGGTGGCGATGACCTTCCAGTCGCGATCGAGGAAGTAACGGGCGGTCTCGAGACCGAAGCCGGACGAGCATCCCGTGATAAGGACGGTTTTCATGGAGAAACTCCTGTGGGGTGTGCAGGGGTGGAACGATAGGCTTCCGCCACCGGACTGGATACGATGTAAAGTCCAGGAAACGTTTGCAGGAGTCCGGCCGTGATCGATCCCCTCGCCGAAGTGGTCTCGCTGCTGCAGCCGGACGCCCGGCTCTCGAAGGTGAGCAGCGGGGCAGGTCGTTGGCATGTGCGCCGCGCGGAACACGGACAGCCTTTCTATTGCGTGATCCTGGACGGGTCGTGCCGTCTGGTGATCGATGGCCGCGAGCCGCTCGTCGTTCAGGACGGCGATTTCGTGTTGATTCCCTCGGCACACGGCTTCACGGTGACGAGCCTCGACCCACCGGAGCCGGGGACCGCCGAAGCCGTGCCTGTCCAGCGGGACGATGGCGAATACCGGCTGGGCGATACGGATGTGCCTGCCGAGGTGCGCATGCTGGTCGGCCATTGCGTCTTCGGCTCGCCGGATGCGGCGCTGCTGGTCTCGCTCCTGCCGGAGCTCGTGCACGTGCGTGGCGAGTGGCGGTTGGCGACCCTCGTGCGGCTCCTGGGCGAAGAGTCCCGCGCGCAACGCCCGGCCCGCGACGTGATCCTGGCGCGGCTTCTCGAAGTGCTTTTCATCGAGGCCCTGCGATCCACGGCGGGCACATCCGCATCGCCCGGACTCCTTCGTGGACTCGCCGATACGCGCCTCGCCACCGCCATCCGGCGGATGCATGAAAGCCCGACGCGATCCTGGACAGTGGCGCAGCTGGCGAAAGAGGCGGCACTCTCGCGCTCGGCGTTCTTCGAACGCTTCAACCGCGCGGTGGGCGTCGCGCCGATGGAATACCTGCTTGCCTGGCGCATGGCCCTGGCGAAGAACCTGCTGCGTAACAAGGAAGGCAATGTCGCGGAGGTGGCCGAGCGCGTGGGCTATAGCTCGGCGAGCACGTTCAGTGTGGCGTTCACCCGTTACGTGGGAGTACCACCTACGCGGTATGCGCGCGGTGCTTGATCGCCCACGCGGCGATCGACACATTGAGGAGCGCCATGCACGTCCAGATGCCCGGACCATGCGACTCGGCGAGCGCCATGTCGCGGAAGACGGGCATCCATAGTGATCCGTCGCTGGTTCTCAGCAGCGCATCCTGTGCAACGTTGTTCGCGATGTGGAAGCCGGCGACCAAGGGCAGACTCCGTGTCATCGACATCAAGCTGGCATAAAGCAGGCCGCTGCTACCGACGACCAGCACGGCCGGCAGCCACGAAACGCCACCAGCCTTGTGCGCTAGCACGAAGATGACCGTCGGTATCGTTAGCGCGGCGATGAGACCGTAATCCTGACGCAGGCGCTCCATGCCATAACTCCGGTAACCCACTTCTTCCGCGATGCCCATCGCAAACGAAGCAAGGGTACCCGTGACGACAGCTTCCCAGCGCAAGGTGGGATTGACCTGCCATTGAAAGGGTGCCCAACACGCCACGATCGCGACCCAGGCCAATGACAGCGCCAAGCCGCAGGCAAGACCCAGCGCGCAGCGTTTCAGTGCATGGGACGCAAGGGACACGCCATAGCGCGACCAGCGCAAGCCATCGCGGCGTAGGTAGACCGTCGTCAGGAACACCACCGACACCATCACCAACACGCATTTGAGCAACCACGCGAGGCTGGGATCGGAATGTCGTCCCGCCACCACGGTTGCCAGGAACGTGCTGCCGAACGCCGCCATCGCGATGACGGCGAAGTACGCCCATGCGTACCAGGCGGGGCGGGGCGGCATGCGGGCACTCCGGCAGAGGGCGGCATTCAAGGTTAGGAAGGCGGCCTGTGGTTGGCGTGTGTCGTAGGTCATTCAATGATCCTCTATCCCTTGCCTCGGAAGCCCCTCGCTGTCCTAATGATGACAAGTATTCAAGAATCTATTCATTACATAAAAAATCATATAGTTAAGTACATGAAACAATTAGTTATTGCGGAAAAGTATCTATTCATGTATCTATTCACGTCATGAACGTCAATTCGCAGACCAGCCGCCTGATCGATGCCCTGAGGCAGCGGGGGCCTGCGAGTGCCCGCGACCTTGGCGAAGCACTGGGTGCCTCGCAGCCCACGGTCTCGCGCTTACTCACCGAGGCCGGGGGCCACATCGCGCGTATCGGCCGCGCACGCCGCACCCGCTACGCCGCCCTGCGTGATGTGCGTGGACTCGGCACCCAATGGCCACTGTTCCGTCTGGACACGCGAGGGCAACCCGTCGCTTTCGGTCACCTGAGCGCACTCTATGGCGCCGGCAGCCTGGTGACCGTAGCCCATCCTGTCGACTGGCTCCGCGATGAATTCGCCGATGGACTGTTCCCCGGGGTGCCATGGTTCCTCGACGACCAGCGGCCGCAAGGCTTCCTGGGGCGCCAGTTCGCACAACGGTGGTCGCGCGAACTCGACTTGCCGCCCGACATCCTGCGCTGGAACGATGACGCCGTGCTCGCGGCGCTCTTGCTTCGTGGCGGAGACGGGCCCGGTGATTTCATCCTGGGAGATGCCGCGCTTGAGCGTGCCCTGCAATGGGAACCTCAGCCGATCACTTCCGCTTCCCGGCACGTGCATTACGCGGAACTGGCAAGGGCGGCGCTCGCGGGCGAGGCCGCGGGCTCTCCCGCAGCGGGTGAACAGCCAAAGTTCACGGCGACCGTGGAGGACGAGGACGGCACCGTCCGTCATGTCATCGTGAAGTTCAGTGAGCCGGTGGATGACCATCCCGCCGCGCGTCGTTGGGCCGACCTGTTGATATGCGAACACATAGCCGGTGAGCTACTGGCCGAGCATGGCAATCCCAGTGCCCGCACGGATCTCGTCTGGTCACAGGGCCGGATGTGCCTCGAAGTAACCCGCTTCGATCGCGTGGGTGTGTACGGGCGAAGAGGTTGCGTGACGTTGGCGGCATGGAGCGACGCGCACGATGGCGAGCGCGACGACTGGCCCCGTGCGACTGCCCGCATGGTGCAAGGCGGTTGGCTAGGCGAGAGTGCCCTTGACCTCGTTCGGCAACGCTGGTGGTTCGGTCGCCTGATCGGCAATACCGACATGCACTTCGGCAACCTGAGCTTCTTCGTCGACGGCGAACTTCCGTTTCATCTCACCCCCAACTACGACATGTTGCCGATGCTCTACCGGCCCGGCACCAGCGGGGCGCTGCTGCCTCGCGACTACAAGCCCGCCGTGCCCACCCCCGCCGATGCGCACTATTGGCAAATGGCAGCGGAGTGGGCCGAGCTTTACTGGCGGCGCGTGGCTGCGCACGCGGAGATAAGCGGCGGATTCCGCGACCTGGCGCAGGCCAACCACGCCGTGGTGTCGCGCCTGCGCCAGCGGTTCACCCCGTAGACCCCGCCGTTCAGCGCTTCCGGCCTGCCGGCCACCCCAAACGACGGTAAGATGCGCCATCGCGCCAGCCCCACAGGGGGTGCTGACGGCATGGGGGAATCCAATGAACCGCATTTACCATCTTGTATGGAACGGAACGCTGCGTGTCGTGCAGGTCGCTTCCGAGCTTTCGTCGTCGCGTGCCGGCAGCATGGGCGGAGGCGGTGCGACCACGCTGCGTCAGCACCCGCTGTGGGGCGCCATCCTGGCGACCGGCCTGTGGGCCGTGGGCGTTCCAGCCATGGCTCAGGTTTGCCAGCCGACCGATACGACGACATGCAGCGCACAGGGTGGCGCGGCCGTGATCGACCGGGCAGGCGCGGGTGGAGCGGGCAACGGCCAGGGCGGTTTCGCGCGCTGGATCACGGGCGGTTCCGGCATCCTCCCGGTCGCCGGTGGCATGGCCAGCGGCGGAGTGGGCGGCGCGGGCGGCACGGGTAACGATAACGGCTCGGTGTTCGTTGCCGGTGGTGCCGGGGGCGCGGTCGGTACCGTTTCCACGACGCAGCCCATCGTGGGAGGCCGCGGTGGAGACGGCACCCCCGATATTCACGTTCCCGGTGGCGGCGGTGGCGGTGGCGCGGGCGTCTATACGAACGGCAGCTATTCGGTGCTGTTGAATTCCCCGGTCACCGGCGGCGCGGGCGGTACCGGTGGCGCCCCCGATGCCAATAGCGCGGCGGGTGGCGGTGGCGGCGGTGGTGGCGGCACGGGTGTCGTTATCCTGGGTGACGATAATCAGCTTCAGGTCGTCGCGGGTTCGTCGCTCGTGGGTGGTGCCGGCGGCGCCGGCGGATCGCAGGCCACGGGCGTGGCGTACGGCGGTAGCGGTGGTGGCGGTGGCGACGGTGCGTTGCTCTTCGGCGCAGATGCCTTGGTATCCAACAGCGGCACGATCCGCGGTGGGGCAGGAGGCGCTGGCGGCACTGCACAGGCGAGCGGCCTGGACGGTGCCTCCGGCGCGGGTATCCGCGCACAGAACGTCAGGTTGCAGCTTGCCAACCTCGGTGGCGCACTCATCGCAGGCGGGAATGCCACCGGCAACGGTGCCGCCGGTATCGGCGTGGTGACCCAGCAGGATGCGCACATCCAGAACTCAGGAACGATCGCCGGTGGCCTCACGGCGGGCGGTGGGTATGCGACGGCGGTCCTCTTCAATGGCACCGGTAACCTGCTGACCTTCCAGCCGGGATCGATGGCCCACGGCGCCCTCGAAGTGGCCGATGGCGGTAGCGCACAGGTGGTCGCGGCAGGCAACGTATCGATCGACGCCGTGAAGCTCGACGGCATCACGCCTGGCAGTGCGGCGATCACGCTGACGCCCAACAACGGCGTGCTCGACATCGCATCGATCGTCGGTACCGGCAACGTCACCAGCAATGGCGGGAATGGGTTGAGCCTGCACGGCGCCAACCTCGATGGCGCGCTGACGTTCGGCCATACCGGTGGCACGACCCTCAACGGCACCATGCAATCGACGGGATCGCAAACGTACGTGTCTCCCATCACGTTGGCCGGCAACAGTGCGCTCTGGAGCTTGACCACCGCGAACATCGATGTGCAGGGCGGCATCGATGGCCCGCAAGCGCTGACGATCGTCACGCAGGGCGCCGCGAACCTGCAGGGTGCCATCGGCAACAACCAGGCGTTGTGGAGCCTGATCGTGACCTCGGGCACCCTTACTGCCAACAGCATCCGTGCCGGGACGCTCAGCCTGTCCACGTCCGCGGGCGGCATCACGCAATCCGGAGCCTTCGTCATATCGGGCGCGAGTACCTTTATCGCCAACGGCAATGTGACGCTGACCAACGCGGGGAATTCGTTCGGCGGCGGCGTCACCGCGCAAGCTCGCAGCATCAGCCTGTCCAGCAGCGACAACCTCTCCGCCGGCTCCATCAACGCGGCCGTTTCGGTCAATCTTGCCGGCAATAGCGGCATGACCTTGACCGGCAACATCACGGCCCCCGTTTCCTTGTCGCTGAACAGCGGAGGGGGCAGTGTCACCCAGACGGCCGGTTCGATCGCGACGACCACGCTTACCGCGAATACCGCCGGCGACATCGACCTGTCGTCCGCCGGCAACGCGATCAGCGTGCTTGGCGACGTGGCAGCCGGTAACTTCACCCTTGCCAGTTCGAGCCCGCTCACGGTGGCGGGTGCCCTCGTCGCCCAGCGCGTGACGTTCGCCGTGCCATCGGGCGTCGTGGTGACCGGCTCGATCGATGCCGGCCTGGTGACGGACATCGATGCCGGAAACTCACTCACCATAGGCAACGGAGGCACGACCGGCACGCTCAATGGCTACGTGGCCAACAACGGCGTGCTGGCCTACAACCGCACGGGCACCGTCAGCTTCACCGGTGCTCTGGGTGGCAACGGCCAGTTGATCCAGCAGGGCAGCGGAACGCTCCTGTTCGACGGCGACGCGACGCCCTTCCTCGGCAGCACCCAGGTACAGGCCGGCAAGCTGGTGGTCGGCAGCGTCGCGGGCAGCAACGCCGTGCTGGCGGGCGACGTGAGCGTGGCCAATGGCGCCACCCTCGGCGGCCATGGACGCATCGATGGCGACGTGACCATGAACACCGGCTCGGTGCTTTCGCCGGGCAATTCCATCGGCACGCTCACCGTCGACGGTGACCTGACGATGGCGCAGGGCACCCGGATGGATGTCGAACTCGGCGCCTCGGGTAACGGCGACAAGGTGGTGGTGAACGGCGACCTCGCCCTGAATGGCGTCGCGCTGGACGTCAGCGATGCCGGTGGCATGGGGCCGGGTGTCTACAACATCTTCTCGTACACGGGCGGACTGACGACGACCAATGGCGGCCTGTCGTTCGGTACGACGCCGGCCGGGCACACGCTGCAGTTGCAGACGCTGACCGGCGCGAAGCAAATCAACATCCTCGACATCACCAACAACACGTTGCAGTTCTGGAACGCCAACGGGCTCGCCAGTGCGACGCAGATGGGCGGTGGCGACGGCACGTGGTCCACCACCTCGCCGGTGTGGACCGATCAGGATGGCAGCATCACCGGCGCCATGTCGCCGCAGCCGGGTTTCGCCGTGTTCGGCGGCACCGCGGGGGCGGTCGCCGTCGATGGCGGGGCGGGCCAGGTCAGCGCGATAGGCATGCAGTTCCTCAGCGACGGCTATCGCCTGAGCGGAGCTCCGATCCTGCTCACGTCGTCCAGTGGCGCGCCCATCATCCGCGTGGGAGACGGCAGCGCCACGACGGCCGGCTATGTCGCCACCATCGACTCCGTGCTGGAAGGTACGCAGGGGCTGGCGAAGAACGATGCCGGCACGCTCGTGCTCGGCGGCATCAACACGTACACCGGCGATACGATCGTCAACGGCGGCACGCTGTCCGTCGGTGACGACCGCAACCTCGGCGATGTGGCGAACGGCATCACCTTGAATGGCGGTGCGTTGCGCGTCACCGGCAACAGTTACACGTCGACGGATCGCGGTCTCGCGCTGACGAGTGGCGGTGCGATCGACATCGCCGATGCCTCGAACGCGTTCACTTGGAACGGCGCCATCGCAGGTGCGGGTGCGCTGGAGAAACGTGGTGCGGGCACGCTCGTGCTCGACCATGCCAATGCCTATACGGGTGGCACCTTCGTCAGTGCGGGAACCTTGCGCCTCGGCGATAGCGGTGCGATCGGTTCCGGTGCCTTGGCGCTGGGCTCCGGCAGCACGTTGGCATTCGCAACGGACGGCCTTGCGCTGACGAACGCCGTGACCGTGGCGGGCACCGCGTCGATCGACGTCGGTGGAACGGAGAAGGCTACCCTGAGCGGAGTCGTCGCGGACGGGACGACGGTGGGCGGCTTCACCAAGACTGGCACGGGCGAGCTCCTGCTGACCGGTGACAACACCTATACCGGCACCACGACGATCGACGCGGGCACGTTGCACGTGGGCGACGGCGGTACGCACGGTTCGGTCGTCGGCGACATCGTCGACCACGGCACCTTGCTGCTGGATCGCTCAAACGATGTGACCTATGCGGGGGCATTGTCCGGGGAGGGTGTGTTCCGCAAGCTCGGCGCGGGTGCGTTGCACCTTACCGGCGACAGCAGTGCATTCACCGGCAACACCGACGTCGCCAGTGGCACGCTGCGGCTGGACGGCAAGCTCGGCGGTAGCCTGTCGATGGCTGGCGGTACCGTCCTCACCGGCACGGGTACCGGCGGCAGTGTCGCCTTGCAGTCGGGTGCCGAAGTGTCGCCCGGTGGCGAAGGCATGCCTGCGACGCTCTCGTTCACGGGTGACCTCACCATGGCCGCCGGCACGCGCTACACCGTGGACGTCACGGATGCGGGGCAGGGCGATCGCATCGATGTCGCCGGCCACGCCAGCCTCGCGGGCGGGTCGGTGGTGAGCCTGGGCACGGGTGGCAACTGGGGCACGTCGACCACGTACACGATCCTCTCCGCCGCTGATGGCGTGAGCGGTACGTTCGGTGCCGTCTCCACGGACCTCGCCTTCCTCACGCCATCGCTGGCGTATACGGCGAACGCCGTGAACCTCACGCTTCGCCGGAATGCCGTGGCTTTCCCGGATGTGGCGCTCACGCGCAACCAGCGCGCCGCGGCGGGTGCGACGGAAGCGCTCGGCGCCGGTGCGTCCATCTACGACGCGATCCTCCGGCTCGACGCGGCCAGCGCACGTGCCGCGTTCGACAGCCTTTCCGGCGAGATCCACGCCAGTACGCGCACGGCCATCGCGGACGACCAGCGTTACCAGCGCGAGGCGATCAACAACCACCTGCTCAATGCGGGGGCCGCCAGCGACGGCGAGGGTGTCTCGGCCTGGGTGTCGGCCTGGGGTCATTGGGGCAACCACGACGGCGATGGCAACGCCGCGCGCATGAGCGCGAATGGCGGCGGCTTGCTGGTGGGTGCGGATACCGTCGTGGGTTCGGCCACGCGTGTCGGCTTCGCGCTCGGCACGGGGCAGATATCGGCCTCGACGCGCGCACGCGATGCTTCCGCCGATGTACGCACGCACACCGCCGGGTTGTATGCCGGTGGGCGCGAGGATGCGTTCCAGTGGCAGGCAGGCGCCTTGTACGGCCAGCAGAAGATCCGCACGCATCGCACGGCCACCATCGGCGATCTCTCGTCCCGCATCGGCAGCGATGACGATGCCCACGCCGCGCAAGGTTATGTCGAAGGCGCCTACGTCATCGACGGCACGCGCGGTTCGTGGGCACCGTTCGTCAATCTGGCCTACCAACAGCTGCGCACGCCGACCATCCACGAGCGCGGATCGATCGGTGCCCTTGACGTCGACGCCGACCGCTCTCACCAGACCTTCGGCACGCTCGGCCTGCGTGGCGAGGCGAAGCTGGGCGACACCGGCACGGCGGTCTTCGGCAGCCTGGGTTGGCGTCATGCCTGGGGCGACGTCGATTCCACCGCGCGCATGCGTTTCGCCGGCACCGGCACGAGCTTCGACATCCAGGGCGTTCCCGTCGCCGACGATGCGGGCGTGGTCACCGCGGGCCTGCGTTTCCGGCCTGCGCCAAGCGTCACCATCGATGCGACGTATAGCGGTCAGTTCGCGGGGGATGCGAAGGACCAGTCGGCGCGGTTGAGCCTTAGCTGGGCGTTTTGAGGTGAAGGAGGGCGGCGCCCGCGTGGCGCCGCCTTCTTGTCGAGATCAAGCCGTCACCGACAACCGTAACGGTTGTCCATCGAGCGCATCGATAAGCGCCCTCGCTCGTTGATACGTTGCCGCCTCCTGGTGTGATCCCCGCTCGGTCGCGGCATCGATCCACGCGTCGATATCGTCGCGGTTGATATGGGCTGGCGTTGCGTTCCATTCGTCGGAGCCGGCTATCCCATCAATAGGGAGGACCACGACTTGCATGATCGCGGACAGCTCATCAAAGGTAATGCGCCCGCTGAAATAGAGATCATTCACAGTGATCTCCACCGTTCTCAGTGTCATGTGCGCGAAATCGATACGCTCGATTCCATCCGGTGACGCGGACTTTTCCTTCGGAACTATTTTTTCTTGCTCCACCCGGGTCGATGATGGTTCGAGTGATGGGGCGGGTGGAACGGATGAAGGTATCTTCGTATACACGCGTTGTCTCCTTGACGCCGCTAATGCGGCTTCCAGGAGAAGCAAAGGCGATGCCTTGGAGTTGGATGTTGCGCGCGACGTGGCCTTGGCCTACACGATGGCAAGCCGAAGCGACGCGTTGTGATCCTGTGGGAATTGTCTCACCAAAAATATGGCGACACTTCATGCTTGAACAGGGCGTTCGCTGAATTTGTTTGGCGGCTAGGGTTAATAGAGTGCCCGCGCAGCAATCGGCTGTGGTTCTTGGAAGAAACACATGAAGCGAATGTTCTGTGTTGCGTTGTTCGGTGCGATCGCTCTGCCCTGTGCGGCTAGTGTGCAGGTCATCCAGGTGAAATCTGCCCAGGGTGGCACCGAATTTATCGTTGGAGGGAATTCTGTTTCGAGACACCATGGAGGAAATCCCGTTCTGGTGACCACACGCGAGGCAGGGCGTGGTCAGGCATATGCGACCATGAACGGGGCTCAGCTTCGGGAGGTCTCGTCCCGGCTCGTCTGCCGAAACGGCGGCGGCTGGACCGCGTGTCGGAATGGCCAGTCTGCGCAAGGCGAAGAGCGCGTATGGGATGCCACCGGTAAAGGCAATGGCACGTTCGCCATCCACGTTACGGAGTGGGCGTGGCCGAAAAGCACCTCCACGGCATCGTTCAGCATTCGCTGAGTCCGTGCGTGTGCTGATCCTTTAGCCGCCATGAGGATGAGTCCCTCAAAGGGGCTCATCCTCAAGAAGTATGCCCGTTTCAGATCTCCCACGGGGCGTGGCGAAGCAACAGGGTGCGCAGTGTGGAATCCTGTTCCGCCGGAGCATCAACCGGCGCCAGAACGTGCTTGAACTGGGTGCTGTCCAGAACAACTGCGGTGTGGTCCAGCAGCGCCTGCCTGGCCTTCTCGCAGGCGGCCTCCAGCATAAAGTCAGAAAGATTCGTGCAAGCCGTTCGTGCCGCTCGTTCGATCATGCGGCGCTGCGACACCGAGGCGTGGAGAGTGATGGTGGCTCGGCGAGCGATGGCGGTCATAGCCGAGCCTCGGAATAGGAAACCATCTTCCTACACAGCGTCGTAGCGATTACGAACCTCTTCTTTCGCGTGGCTTCTCTTTACCCGTGTCGATCTTCGTCGTGTGACTGTTCCGGTCGGGCATAGGTGCTGGAGCTGCTGTTGTCGTTTCGACTGACTTGGTGCCAGTCCACGCAGTCCACCATTTATCGAGCCCCTCCGGAGTGATCTGTGTTACTCCGGCGAGTCCGGCAAGCGCAACCAAGGCGTTCAGCCAGTTCAGTCGCTTCGTCAGCTTCTTGTCCCGGGTTTCCTGCTGTTCTTTCTGTAGTTCCTTCCTATCCTGTGTTGCGATCCGCTCCCGTCGTTCCGCATCCCGCCTGCTTTCGCGGACCACTTGGGCGAGGCGCTCCACTTGTGACACCGCTTCCTGAAACTGCTCGGCAATGTTCTGCTTGTCCCTAAGGAGGCCGTAGAAATCACGCAGCTCCCTTGTGTTCGGCAGAACGGGGTGGCCGAAATAATGCCCGGCCATGAAACAGGACACATGGCTGAGCGTGGCCTCCGCATGTGGTCCGGGTGTCTTGGCGGCCACGCTGATCGCATTCGCAATGTCATAGAGCGCGTTCTGGTAGGCGATGGCGAGCGCATGCGCCTGTGCGGCCCTCGCTGCCCGGGAGGCACCGTTTCCGTCGGCCATCACGGCGAAGCCCTGAGCATCCGCGAGACAACGAAGCCCGTTTACCTCGTTGAACCAGCTTGCACGGATCTTCGTGTTGCCCCGCAGATACCGTGCGACCTCGAGGTCCTCGTCCTTCTCGGAAGCCCACAGGAAATGGCGTACATCGTTGGACTCGATGACCTGCGGAAATCCAGGGTGATCCTTCGCGTAAGCTTTGGCTTGTCTGTTGGCTTCGTCGTAATCAGCTTCGGAATCTACCCAGACAATGGCGACCGCCTGTTCGTAGGGGGAATCGACGAAGAAGCGGAGCATTTCATGCCCGCTCAGATCGTCCGCATTTGTCCAGACCGAAGTCCTGGACGTGCGAATGGTCTTGGCTAGTGCGTCGACGAGGAACTTGCCCGGGAACGGGTTATTCGCGCGGCTCGCTGAAGGATGACCCGAGCAATCGATCAGTACGGCCTTGTACATGGCTTCTCCATGAGGGTTCGAACGGACACTGTCGACCGTATAACGGCGGCAGCAGCCGAACCTTTAGCCCTACAGGAGAACGAGCCCTCAATGAGGGCTCGCTGTCGGCCGCACGATAAGCTCGTTCACGTCCACCTCGTCCGGCTGTTCGATCGCATAGCCTATCGCGCGGGCGATGGCGTCGGGCTGGATGGCGATGCGGCGGTAGGCTTTCATCGCGTCGCGAGCGGCTTCATCGGAGATCGTATCGGCGAGTTCGGACTCGACGACGCCGGGCGACACCACCGTGACGCGGATGCAGTCGGTTTCCTGGCGCAGGCCATCGGAGATGGCGCGGACGGCGTATTTCGTGGCGCAGTACACGGCGGCCGTCGGCGAGACGGCATGGCCGCCGATGGACGAGACGTTGATCACGTGCCCGCGGCGGCGCGCTTCCATGCCCGGCAATACGGCGGCGATGCCGTGCAGCACGCCACGCACGTTCACGTCGATCATGCGGTTCCACTCGCCCAGCTTCAGGGCGTTGAGGGGCGAGAGCGGCATGACGCCGGCGTTGTTGACGATGACGTCGACCGGGCCGAAGGTCGATTCGGCGAAACCGGCGAAGGCCTGCATCTGGTCGAAGCGGGTGACATCCAGGGAACGGCAGGCGACGCGGCCACGCTCCCTGGCGAGCTCTTCGGCGAGTGCTTGCAGGCGCTCGATCCGGCGTGCACCGAGCACGACGCGGTGGCCCTGGCGAACCAGGTGGCGGGCGGTCGCTTCGCCGATCCCGCTGCTGGCACCGGTGATGAGGATGACCTTGGATGCTTGCGTAGGCATGGCGGTGGCTCCCTGGTTTGCGATAGAGCCATGCTAGGCAGGAGGGTGCCCGGCGCTAAGACCTGATCCTTGTCTCTTCTTGCCTATTTCTATGGATTGCCAAAGATTGACGCGCCTTTGGTCTGGGCGTATATCCCATTCCTATTGCCGCCGACCTGCCACCTCATCATGTCCCAACCTGCTTCCGTCGAAGCCCGCCGCGCTCGCATGGCCGACTTGATCACCCGGTTGGCACCCTCGGAGGGCTATACGCTGTCCGATGTGGACGGCGTCGCCTTCATGCGTTCCAACCGCGCGCTGGTGCGCACGCCGGCCTTGTACGAGCCGAGCATCGTCATCGTGGCGCAAGGCCGCAAGCGTGGTTTCCATGGCGGGCAAACCTATGTCTACGATGCGCAGCACTACTTCGCGCTGGCGGTGCCGTTGCCTTTCGAGATCGAGACGGAAGCCAGCGCGGAGGAACCGATGCTCGGCGTCGCCATTCGCATCGACCTCGCGGCGACCGCCGAGTTGGTGCTGGCCGTGGACGATCTCCGCCCGCAAGCGGATGTGCGGCCGGCCACCTTGTTCGCCACGCCGTTGGACGACCGTCTCGGCGATGCCGCGTTGCGTCTGCTCGAAGTGCTTTCCGATCCCGTGGAAGCGCGCCTGTTGGCACCGGGCATCGTGCGTGAGATCACCTATCGCGTGTTGACCGGTGAGCAGGGCGGCGCGTTGCGCGCGGCGCTGACGCAGGGCGGTCACTTCGGGCGGATCGCGAAGGCGTTGCGCCGCATTCATGCGGAGTACGCTCGCCCCCTCGATGTCGCCACCCTCGCCAGCGAGGCGAGCATGAGCGTGCCGACCTTCCATACGCATTTCAAGGCCGTGACCGCCACCTCGCCCATCCAGTACATCAAGGCGATGCGGCTCCACCACGCGCGCCTGCTGATGATTCGCGGCGGGCTCAGCGCGGCCACGGCATCCGAGCGTGTCGGCTACGAGAGCGCCTCGCAGTTCAGTCGCGAGTTCAAGCGCCTGTTCGGGCGTAGCCCGGTGGACGAGACGCGGCAACTGAAGGACCTGCTGGACCTCGCGCCCTCGGTTCAACGCGTGCCTGCCGTGCGGCATGCGTTGATCTCCTGAACGCCTACACGATCACGGCGGAAGCGAAGGTGTCGTCTTCTCGATGATACGCATCGACTCGGCGTTCTTCGCTTCCCATGCCGCGATGTCGGTCTTGCTCATCGGCGTGTCGTGGACGATGGCCGGGCGCCCGTTGATCGTGCTCATGGGTCGTTGCGAGGTGAGTGCGGGAAGGGCGGCGGGCGTGGCTCTCGCCTGCGTCAATTCGCGGGCGGTTCGCGCCACCGTTGCCCGCAATGCCTCGACCTGGGCCACATGGATCTCGCGGATGTAATAGCTGTACAGCACCGCCAGCGCCACCGCCATGGTGACGACGGCGCCCACGGCGGCGATGACCGGCGATCGGTGCGTGCGGGGTGTCCGGGCTCGCCGTGTCTCGCGAATCCAGGCAGGCATGTCCTCCAGCGAGGCATGCGGCATGGCCGGTTCCTCCACCGGGCCGAGCATGGCGCGTATCGCCTTGCCGTCGATCAGGCGGATGTGCCGGAACTTCGCCGCGGCCTCGA
Source organism: Luteibacter sp. E-22 (assembly GCF_049913125.1). Classification (GTDB taxonomy): domain Bacteria; phylum Pseudomonadota; class Gammaproteobacteria; order Xanthomonadales; family Rhodanobacteraceae; genus Luteibacter. Next base: position 3,539,704 of record NZ_CP183975.1, on the reverse strand, counting down.
TCGCCGCCGCGGTGAATTCGCCGGAGGTGACGACGATGGCGCCCGTGGCACCCGCCGTATGCATCACGCCGATGAGCTGGTGCACGTCGTTGTGCGGCACCTTCCAGCAGTTCCAGTGCTTGCATTGCACCAGGACGATTTCCTGGTCGCGGAACAGCTTGAGGTCGATGCCGCCGTCGGTGCGGTTCGTCCCGCCGCCGCCCGTGCCCACGTGCTCTACCCGGAAACCGGCGTTGCGGTAGTGGTCGGCGACCAACCGCTCGAAGGTCTCCCACGAGACACGGCTCAAGGCATCGTCGTGGCGATGGCTGACCGGTTTGAAGCCGCTCATCGGACGGCTTCCGGCGCGTGAAGCGGTTGCCGGCCCCGCTGGATGCATGTCTGCACTGCCATGGTTCTCCCTTCCCCGACGCGGCGCGGCCCCCCGGCTGGCTGGTCGGAACCGGCCGAATATATCGAAACCCCGGACGGATTCCTGTAGGCGAAAGACTACATCTCGATCTAAATCCGCGCGGTTCATCGACAACTCTTAGAATGCCTGCCGCTAGCCGGCACCCGGCGCAATGGAAGGTCTGCCCATGACGATGACGGTTCGAACGGTTTCCGCGGCGCTGCTCCTGGCGCTTCCACTCGGGTCCCACGCGGCCGGTTTCGACTGCGCCAAGGCATCCACGACGGTCGAGAAGGCCATCTGCGCCTCGCCAAAGGTGTCCGCCCTCGATGGGCAACTCGGCGATGCCTTCCGCGCCGCACTGGCGAACCATCCCGACAAGGCCGATGCGCTGAAACTCGACCAGCGGCATTGGCTCGCCGAGCGTGACGAGGCGGTCGCCACCTTCCTCGGCGATCACCCCGGCAAGCCCTTGTCCGCCGACGTGGCGTCGTACCCGTCGCGCATCGCCTTCTTGCGTGGCCTCGACAGCAAGGCGCCGAAGCCGTTGGACAGGGTCCAGGCGTCGTTGTCGCGCCTGCCTCCCGGCTCACACGACGTGCTCGGCGACCTGGCGAAGGCGGGCGTGGATATCGCCATCGCCACCGACGTACCCGTGGAAGACGCCAAGGCCTTTCCTTACGAACCGGACGCGGGTTTGCGTGAAGCGTTGGCCGGGCTCGACGCGTCCTCCGGCTACCGGAAGCTGCAGGGGTCGCCGGTCAGCTCCTTGTTCTCCGTCGGCGGTACGGCTCACTGCTGGACGGAGGCACCGTTCCGGATCGAGGGCAAGAAAGCCGTCACGGTCGAGGCGCCTGGGGCATGGGCATCGGACTGCATGTCGATGCACGGCATGGCCCGCGTCGGGAGCGATTTCATCGCGACGGTACTGTCCAATCCGTCGCCGGACGAACTGAACATCGAGGTCGGCCGCTGGGAAGGCCGTGCGTTCGGGCCGGATATTCAACTCACCCTGCGCTTCGACCATTCGCTGGTGCCTGCGGGCAGTGCCTGCGCGCCCAAACAATCACCCTGCGACGACTTCACCACCGCGGCCATGGCCGCCGTCACCCGCTACGAACGCAGTCCGATGCAGGGCACGCTCGACCGGCCGCTCAAAGGTGCGGAGAAGTCGGCGTACGACGCGATGGTCGCCGCCGCACGGGCGCCTTCCGGCATCGCTCCCAAGGGAGATACATCGAGCTATCCCGACCTGCCGGCCTTCGGCACCGACATCGCATCCGACCAGATGACCGGCTACGGCCCCGAGGCGACGTTCTTCCCGATCACCTTCCGCGGCGAGTCCTTGCTGGGCTTCATCGGCCACGGCCACGTCGGCTGGCGCATCAACGACGACTGGCTGGTGTCCGCGTGGCGCCTGAAAAACGGCAAGCTGGAGCCGGTCGCTTCGGCCTATATCGCGGTGAAACGCGGCCCGCTGTTGCTCTCGTCGATCGTGCCGTCTCCACCGCCGGAACAACACTGATCGCAAGTCGACCACCGCCTCCCGTTGATAGCCGACCTTGGTGAGAGCCGATCTGTGGTGTGAGCCGCTTTGGGTGGGAGCCGACTTTGTCGGCGATGGGTGCTTGCCGCGACCTGGCCCGCCGCCGCGGGATCGCCGACAAGGTCGGCTCCCACCAAGCGGTCTCCACTAAAGCAGTCGCCACCAAGGCGGTGCCGTGCTCAGCGAGCCTCCGTTCCCCGACCCTCATGGCATCCCCCCAGAATTGATGCTATATCGGCATCGTCACCCGGTTGCGGGGCCGCGAGTGACGACAAGCCAAGGAGGTTCTCCATGTTCCTCGTATCACGGATGTTCCGCGTCGCCGTTCCGGCTCTCCTGTTGGCGACCGCCGCGCAGGCCAGCCCTGCAGCCTCGCCGTCGCCATCCTGGATCGAACGCCGCGGCAGCTTCGTCCTGCCGGCTCAGGACAGTGCGCAGCTGGCACTCGTCGCCTTCGTGAATCCAGCGACGCATCGCGTCACCTACGGTTTTCGCGATCTCCCGCAACGCATGAACTGCGCGCCGGCCACGTTGGGCCGGGGGCAGGTCTACGACGTGGAAGGTACGCGAATATCTTTCAGCAAGGAGTGTGTGCGCGGAACCTTGACCTACATCCCGCGCAACGTGCCAGCGAAACGCGCTTTCGCCGCGTTGCTGGCCGAACGGAAGGTGCTGCATGTGCGTACGCCGTCGTTCTTCCCGCTGACCTTCGATCTATCGGGATTGCCGGCCGTGCAGCAACGGCTCGAGTTGGCTGCCGCCGCTCCCTCGAAACGCGGCGGCTGACGGACTCTGGTGGGAGCCGACTTTGTCGGCGATCCCGCGGCAGCGGGCCAGGTCGCAGCAAGCACCCATCGCCGACAAGGTCGGCTCCCACCAGAATGTTCCGATGCGCTTGTTCTATCAGGCCTTGCGACGGCGCAGCGCGTAGCCGATGCCGAGGATGGCGAACCACACCGGGCTGGCGATCAAGGCCTGGCGCGTGTCGCTTTCCAGGGCCAGCAAGACCAGTACGAAGGCGAAGAACACCAGGCATACCCAGCACATGACCACGCCGCCGGGCATCTTGTAGCTGGACACCGCATGCAACTCCGGCCGGTGCTTCCGGTAGGCGATGTAGGCGATGAGGATCAGCGACCAGACGAACATGAAGAGGATCGCGGCGAGCGTCGTCACCAGGGTGAAGGCCGTGACCAGGTTCGGGATCACATAGACCAGCATGGCGCCGCCGAGCAGGCAGATGCACGAGAAGAGCAGGCCCCGCGACGGCACGGCGGCCTTCGACAAGTGCTTGAAGGTCGACGGCGCATGGTCTTCCTCGGCCAGGCCATAGAGCATGCGGCTGGTAGAGAAGATCCCGCTGTTGGCCGAGGAGGTGGCCGAGGTGAGCACGACGAAGTTGATCAGGCTGGCGGCGGCGGGAATGCCCGCCAGCACGAACAGTTCCACGAAGGGGCTCTTGCCCGGCAACACCTGCCGCCACGGTGTCACCGCCATGATCACCACGAGTGCGAGCACGTAGAACAGGATGATGCGCACGGGGATCGAGTTGATCGCCTTGGGCAGGTTGCGTTCCGGGTCGGCGGTTTCGGCGGCGGTGGTGCCCACCAGTTCGATGCCGACGAAGGCGAACACGGCGATCTGGAAGCCGGCGAAGAATCCGCCGATGCCCATCGGGAACATGCCGCCGTCGCTCCACAGGTTGGTTAGCGAGGCCACGTGGCCATCGGGCGAGCGGAAGCTCCAGGCGACCATGCCGAAGCCGGTGACGATGAGCGCGCAGATGGCGATGATCTTGATTAACGCGAACCAGAATTCCAGTTCGCCGAAGAGCCGTACCGTGGTGAGGTTCAACGCCAGCAGCAGGAGTACGCAAAGTACCGCGGGTATCCAGGGCGCGAGGCCGGGAAACCAGAATTGCGCGTACGAGGCGATGGCGATGACATCGGCGATCGCCGTGATGATCCAGCAGAACCAGTAGGTCCAGCCGCAGAAGAACCCGGCCCACGGGCCGAGCAGGTCGGTGGAGAAGTCGATGAAGGACTTGTAGCCGAGGTTGGAGAGCAGCAGCTCACCCATCGCGCGCATGACGAAGAACAGCATCACGCCGATGATGAGGTAGACGAAAAGGATGGACGGGCCGGCGAGGCTGATCGTCTTGCCCGACCCCATGAACAACCCGGTGCCGATGGCGCCGCCGATGGCGATCAGCTGCAGGTGGCGGTTCGACAGGCTGCGCCTGAGGTGTTCGGGTGACTGCTCAGGCGCGTGGCTCATCGGCATTCGGCTCGGCTCGGGACGGAAGCGGGCACCATACGGGCAGGGGCGGGGTGACGGCAAGGCATGAGCCGGATCGGCGAAAGGGTCGGCTCCCCCAGGTTCTCCGAATGTCCTGTGGGAGCCGCTTCAGCGGCGATGGCTCGCTGCGCCCTGTACTATCCAGCCAGAACGCGACACGCATCCCGCCCCGGAGCCGCCCTGCATGATCGACCCCGCCCATATCGCTCTGATCGAGGCTTACCTCGATGCATACAACCGCTTCGACATCGATGGCATGCTTGCCACCTTGTCCGACGATGTGCGCTTCGAGCACCACAGTGGGGGCGAGTTGAGCGTGGCGACCGAGGGCAAGGTGGATTTCGAGAAGCTGGCGCGGGTGGGTGCGGCCATGTTCGCTTCGCGCCAGCAGTTCGTGACCGAGCTGCGTGAGGTTGGCGACGCGGTGATCGCGGACATCCAGTTCCATGGCGAGATCGCCGACGATATTCCCGATGGTCCCGGTGCGGGTACCGTCATCGAAATGCGTGGAACATCGGAGTTCCGCTTCGCGGGCGGGAAGATCGTCCGGGTCGTCGATAAAGCCTGAGCCGGCCGGTCTCCAAGGTTCCGGGCTACCGGATTCAAGCCACCACGCGTTCGACCGCCGCCAGTAGGCTCTTGCGATCGTAGGGCTTGGCCAGGTAGGCCATGCTCTCGCCCAGCCAGGGGTGCTGTTCCTGCAATTCCCCCGAGGTCACCACGACAGGCATGTCCGCATGGCGCATGGCGAGGTCCTGGCCGGACAACGAGCCAGGCATGCGCAGGTCGGTGAACAGGACATCCGCTTTTTCCGTCTGCAACCACCGTTCGGCGGTGTCGCCATCGGGCACGGTATGCACGCGATGACCCTCCCCTTCGAGGATCATCGCGGTGAGTTCGCGGATGAGGTCGTCGTCCTCCACGAGAAGGACGACGAGCGGACGTGCAGTGGCCATGGCGATCCGCTTGCGAGGAGGAAGGTCTGCGATGCAGCTAGCTCCGCTTGGCGTGAATGCGGTGTCAAAGATAGATTCCGCCAGGCCCGGCGCGCTCAGAATCCTTCGAGCACGATCTTGCCTTTCGCCTTGTGGCTTTCGATCAGCTTGTGCGCGCGGCGAAGGTTCTCCGCCGTGATCGCGCCGAAGTGTTCGCCGAGCGTGGTGCGCAACACGCCGCTATCGACCAGTTCCGCCACGCGGTCGAGCAGGTCGTGTTGCTTGCCCATGTCCGGCGTCTGGTAGGTCGAACGGGTGAACATCGATTCCCAGTGAAGCGAGATGGACTTGCGCTTGAGCTTGGTCGCATCGAGCGAGGCGGGATCGTCGATGAGCCCGAACTGGCCCTGCGGCTTCACGATCTCCACGATCTGCTCGTAGTACGCGTCGGTGTGGGTGAGGCTCACGAGGTGGTCGACTTGCCCGATGCCGAGCGCTTCCAGCTGCGGGGCGAACGGCTTGCCGTGATCGATCACGTGATGCGCGCCGAGTTCGCGAACCCAGTTCGCCGTTTCTTCGCGCGAGGCCGTGCCGATGACCTTGAGCCCGGTCAGGCGGCGGGCCAGTTGCACGAGGATGGAACCGACGCCGCCACCGGCGCCGATGATGAGGATCGACTCGCCGTGGTTGCCGCCTTCGACGACTTTCAGGCGATCGAACAGCATCTCCCATGCCGTGATCGCGGTCAGCGGCAGGGCGGCCGCATCGGCGTCGTCCAGGCTGCGCGGCTTGCGGCCGACGATGCGTTCGTCGACGACCTGGAAGGGAGCGTTGCTTCCCGGGCGCAGCAGGGAGCCCGCGTAGAACACTTCGTCGCCTTCCTTGAACAGGGTGACATCGGCACCCACCGCGGCCACGGTACCCACGGCGTCGAAACCGAGGATGCGCGGCGCCGTCACCGGCATGTTGTTCCTGACCTTGGTGTCGACCGGGTTCACGGATACGGCGCGGACGGCGACCAGCAGGTCGCGCGGACCCGGCACGGGTTGCGGCAGATCGATCTCGACCAGGGCGTTCGGGTCGTCGATGGGCAGGCCGTGCTGGGTGTAGACGATCGCTTTCACAGGGGGCTCTCCGTTGGGAATGCCCCATCGTCCTCCCTTCGGCCCGGACGAAAAACCCGCGGACCGCGCCATCAGTTTCTTCGTTGCGTTGAAGATCGCGCATTCCTGGACAGGGACCCCGCCAAAAAGGCCGATACCCAGGTTCCGCTTCTGCCCCTATGATGCGCCCCACGATCGACAACGTTTCAGGGGGAACGGCATGTCGGAGGGGAAAACGGGCAGCGTGCTCGGCGACCGTCGTTTCGTCGCCGAGATGGATGCCCTGCAGAAGTTCGGCCGGATGGAACGGGAAGCGCAGTTGGGCGATGCCCAGGCGCAGTTCATGGTGGCGCAGATGTTTGCCGAGGGCGACCACGTCGCCCAGGACCGGCTGCGCGCGGCCCACTGGTTTCGCCGCGCCGCGGAGCAAGGCCATCTCGAAAGCCAATGCCACCTCGCCGCGCATTACGCGGAAGGCCTGGGTGTGCCGCGCGACCCGTTCGAGGCGGCGGGCTGGTACCGGCGCGCGGCGGAAGCCGGCTCGGCCGATGCGCAGGGTGCCTTGGGCACGCTTTACGCGCGCGGCCAGGGCGTGGCCCTGGATCGCCGGGAAGCGCTGCGCTGGTGGGGCCGCGCCGCGGAGCAGGGTCACGTGCAGGCATGCGTGAACCTGGGCGTCTCGCATTATTTCGGTCGTGGCGTTCCCCGGGACGCCGAACTCGCCTTCGCCTTCTACAGCCGGGCGGTGGAACGCGGCGCGCCGGGCGCGCGTGGCTATAGCGACGCGCTTTGCAGTCTCGCGCATATGTACTGCGACGGTATCGGCGTGGCTCGCGATCCGGCCATGGGCGCGCACTACTACCGGCGTGCGGCGGAGTTGGGCAGCGGTATCGCCCAGTTCACCCTCGGCAAGCTTTACCTCGACGCCAGCGCGCAACCGGAAGACCGCGAGCAGGCCCGGTACTGGCTTGGCCGCGCCGCCGAACAGGGCGACAGCGAAGCCCGTCGGCACCTCGCCACGCTGGACGCCGAACTCGCCCCGGCGGCAAATACCCCGGCAAGCACCCCTGCGCCGGAACGGCTGGCCCAGCTCGGTCCCCAGGATGCGGCCGGGCAATTCCTGCTAGGCCAGCGGCTGGCGTCAGGCGATGGCGTGGCGCGCAACGATCGCGAAGCCGTCCGCTGGCTGGCGCTGGCGGCGGAGCGCGGCCATGTGGCGGCCCAGTACGCGCTGTCGCGCATGATCGACGCCGGCCGCGGCGTTCCCCGCAACATCGAGGAAGTGCTGCGCCTGCTGCGTTGCGCGGCCGGTGCGGGCCATGCCGATGCCCAGTTCGAACTGGGCGTGTTGCACGGTCGCGGCGACGGGGTGCCGCGGAACCAGGCGATCGCCCGGGCCTGGTTCCGCAAGGCCGCCGCGCGCGGGCACCTCAAGGCGTTGCGCAAGCTGGAACGGCGATCCTGGTGGCGGGTCTGGTAGGTGCCCTGCGCCGCAACATCCTGCGGCCGTGACTTCCGGCGCTTCCTTTCCCACCGCACTCGGATGACCATCGGGCGAATCGATCGAACCCAAGGGCCCATCCGAATGCGTACTCCTCTCGTCAGCGCGATCGCTTTCGCGCTCGCCGGTCTCTCCGCCGTGGCCGTCGCCGCCCCGGCCGACGACACCAGCCAGCTCGCCACCACCCAGCTGCCCCGCAGCGTGCGCCCGACGCATTACGATGTTTCCGTCGTACCGCACGCGGACAAGCTCGCCTTCGACGGCAAGGTCGCCATCGGCATCGACGTGCTGGAGCCCACCGCGTCCATCACGCTCAACGCGGTGGACATGACCTTCGCCCACGTAACCCTCGTCCCGGCGAAGGGCAAGGCGAAGTTCACGGCGCCCAAGGTCGCGATCGACGCGGATGCGCAGACGGTGACCTTCACCTTCGACCATGCCGTTCCCGCCGGCGGCTATACGCTGTCGATGGATTACACCGGCAAGATCGGCACGCAGGCCAACGGCCTGTTCGCGATCGACTACGACACCAAGGCCGACGGCAAGAAGCGCGCGCTGTACACGCAGTTCGAGAACTCCGACGCCCGCCGCTTCGTGCCCTCGTGGGACGAGCCGGCCTACAAGGCGACCTTCACGCTCTCGGCGACGGTGCCGAGCAACCAGATGGCGGTGAGCAACATGCCCGCCGCGTCGAAGAAGGACCTGGGTAACGGCCTGACCAAGGTCTCGTTCCAGCCTTCGCCGAAGATGTCCACCTACCTGTTGTTCTTCGGCCTGGGCGAATTCGATCGCGCCACCACGAAGAGCGACGGCGTTGAGATCGGCGTCATCACGCAGAAGGGACTCACCTCGCAGGCGCAGTTCACGCTCGACACGGGCAAGGCCGTGCTGCAGGAATACAACGCGTACTTCGGCGTGCCGTATCCGCTGCCCAAGCTCGACAACATCGCCTCGCCGGGTTCGAGCCAGTTCTTCTCGGCGATGGAGAACTGGGGCGCCATCTACACTTTCGAATACGCACTGCTGCTCGACCCGTCCATCTCCACGCAGTCCGACAAACAGGAAGTGTTCAACACCGCCGCGCACGAAATGGCGCACCAGTGGTTCGGCGACCTGGTGACCATGCGCTGGTGGGACGACCTCTGGCTCAACGAAGGCTTCGCCTCGTGGCTGGCCTCGCGCACCACCGAGCGCCTGCATCCGGAATGGCATACCAACCTCGAAGCGGTGTTCATCCGCGAAGCGGCGATGTCGCGCGATGCCGTCGCCACCACCCACCCGGTGGTGCAGCACGTGGCGACCGTGGAGCAGGCCAGTCAGGCCTTCGATTCGATCACCTACTCCAAGGGCGAGTCGGTGATCCGCATGCTCGAAGCCTATGTGGGCGCGGATACGTGGCAGAAGGGCGTGCAGGCGTACATCAAGGCGCATGCGTACTCGAACACGGTGTCCGACGACCTGTGGAAGGAAATCGACGCGGCGGCGGGCAAGCCGGTGAGCACCATCGCCCACGACTTCACGTTGCAGCCGGGCATCCCGCTGGTGCGCGTGGAATCGGTGTCGTGCGCGAATGGCTCCACCACGCTGAAACTGACGCAGGGTGAGTTCACCCGTGACCGTCCCGAGAAGAAGGCGCTTGCTTGGCACGTGCCGGTGATCGCGAAGACGGTCGGTGGCACGCCTTCGTCGACGTTGCTTTCCGACGGTACCGGCACGCTCACCGTCGCCGGTTGCACGCCGGTGCTGGTCAACGCGGGCCAGACCGGCTACTACCGCACCCTCTACGCGCCGGCGCAGATCAAGGCGTTGCAGGGCGCGTTCGCCAAGCTCGATCCGATCGACCAGCTCGGCCTCACCGCCGACGTCTGGGCGCTCGGCATGGGTGGCCTGCAGCCCGCGTCCGACGTGCTCGACCTCATCAAGGCCGCCCCGCTGGATGCCACGCCGCTGCTGTGGGACGGCATCGCCAGCGACTTCTCCACGCTCGACGATTACTACCAGGGCGACACGAAGCGCCAGGCCGCGCTGCGCAAGTACGCGATCTCCCGCCTTTCGCCGAAGTTCGAGCAGGTCGGTTGGGAAGCCAAGCCGGGCGAGGAAGCACCGGTGGCGGTCCTGCGTGCGCACCTCATCGGTACGCTGGCCCACCTGGGCGACGCGAAGGTCATCGCCGAGGCACGCCGCCGCTACGAGACGAACACGATGCCGGCCGAGCTGCGCAAGTCGATCCTCGCCGTGGTCGCTTCGCATGCCGACGCCGCCACGTGGGACAAGCTCCACGCGGAAGCCAAGGCGGAGAAGACGCCGTTGGTGAAGGATCGCCTGTACGCCCTGCTGGGAACGACGGAAGACGAGGCGCTCGCGAAGCGCGCACTCGATCTCGCGCTCACCGATGAGCCCGGTGCGACCAACAGTGCCGGCATGATCTCCGCCGTCTCGCGCGCACATCCGGAGCTGGCCTTCGATTTCGCCGTGGCACACAAGGACACGGTCGATCATTTCGTCGACTCGACGTCGTCGGCGCGTTACTACCCGATGCTGGCCGGTGGCTCGCTCGACCTGTCCACGATCGACAAGATCAAGGCCTTCGCCGACAAGTACATCGCCGCGACCTCGCGCCGCGACGCGGAAACCAGCATCGCGAACATCCGCTACCGCGCCATGGTCCGCAAGGAACGCCTGCCGGCGATCGATGCGTGGTTGAAGAAGAACGGCTGATCGACACCTTGAGTGATGGGCCCGCCGGTCGCGAGACCGGCGGGTTTTTTTGTGCCCGACATCCCGGTGAGATTTCTAGTGACAGCCCCGGCGCACGCCCTGGTGGGAGCCGACCCTGTCGGCGATGGGTGCTTGCCTCAGCATTGGGCAAGCCCTTGTGGAGCCGCTTCAGCGGCGATGGGTGCTTGCCTCAGCATTGGGCAAGCCCTTGTGGGAGCCGCTTCAGCGGCGATGGGTGCTTGCCTCGACCTGGCCCGCTGCCGCGGGATCGCCGACAAAGTCGGCTCCCACCAGGTCAGCTACCCACCAGGTAGAGGGCTCCCGCCAGGCTCAGAAGCGCTCGAGCACGCCGGCGATGGTCGCGGTCATGAAGGTGGCGATCGAGCCGCCCAGCACGGCGCGCAGGCCGAGACGGGCGAGGTCGCCGCGACGGTTGGGCGCAAGGCCGCCGATGCCGCCGATCTGAATCGCGATCGAGGAGAAATTGGCGAAGCCGCATAGCGCATAGGTCGCGATCAGGCGGCTTTCCGGCAGCAGGTCCGGGAGGTGCCGGGCGAGGTCCGCGTACGCCACGAACTCGTTGATCACCACTTTCTGGCCGATGAAGCTGCCGACCAGGGTGGCGTCCCGCCAGGGCACGCCGATCAGCCACGCCACCGGGGAAAGCACCCAGCCGAAGATGGTCTCGAGGCTCAGCACCACCGGATGGCCGGTGCTGGCGGAAAGCCACGCATTGAGGCTGTGCTCACCGCCGATCGTGCCTGCCCACTGCACCGGGCCGTTGATCAGGGCGATCAACGCGATGAAGGCGAGCAGCATGGCGCCGACGTTCATGGCCAGCTTCAGGCCATCGCCCGCACCCGTGGCCGCGGCGTCGATGACGTTGGCCGTGGTCTTCTCGACGTCGATCTTCACCGTGCCGCGGGTGAGCGGTTCCTGCGTCTCGGGGACCAGGATCTTCGCCAGCACCATGGTGGCCGGGGCGGCCATGACGCTCGCGGTGAGCAGGTGCTTTGCGTAGAACATGCGTTGCGCCGGATCGTCGCCGCCAAGCATGGCCACGTAGGCCGCCATCACGGAGCCGGCGATATGCGCCATGCCGCCGATCATCACGGTCATCAGCTCGGCCTGGGTCATCCGCTCGATGTACGGCTTGATGGTGAGCGGTGCCTCGGTCTGGCCGATGAAGACGCTGGCGCAGACACTGGTGGTTTCCGCGCCGGACACGCGCATCACCTTGGTGATCACCCAGGCCATGCCCTTCACGATCTGCTGCATCACGCCGAGGTGGTAGAGCACGCCGGTGAGCGCCGCGAAGAAGACGATGGTCGGCAGCACCTTCACCGCGAAGATCACGCCGAACTTGCTGCTGTCGAGCAGGCTGCCGAAGATGAAGCGCGAACCCACGTCGACGTAGTCGAGCAGGCGCACGAAGCCCGTGGCGATGGCGTCGAAGACGTCGCGGCCCAACGGCACCTTGAGCACGATGGCCGCGAAGGCGATCTGCAGGGCGACGCCGGTGGCGACCAGCTTCCAGTCGACCACGCGCTTGTTGTTGGAGAAGCAGAACGCGATGCCGACGAGCACCGCCAAACCGAACAGGCCAAAAAGGACGTGGCCTAGCAGACCCAGCATCGTGACTTACCCCTTGGAAGGCCGGGGGCAGCCCCGTGACCACTTTAAAAAACGCGAGGTTACGGGAGGTGGCCTTGTGGGGCAAGGCGCGCTGCGGAATCGGGATGGGCCGACGTCTTTCATGCAGCCCCTGCCAGGGCTTACCCTCGACGCATGAATCTCTTCCTCACCATCGCCCTGGTCCAGATCGTGGCCCTGGTCACCCCCGGCCCGGATTTCTTCTTCGTGTCCCAGCTCGCCGCCAGTCGGTCGCGGCGCGAGGCTTTCGCAGGCGTGGTCGGCATCGCCCTCGGCGTGGCGGTCTGGGCGGCGCTGGCCCTGCTCGGCCTGCAGATCCTCCTGCACCGGCTGGCCTGGCTGGAGCGGGGCATCGCCATCGCCGGTGGCGCCTACCTCTGCTGGATGGGATTCCAGATGCTCCGGTCGGCGTGGAAGGCGAAGCCGGACGCCACCGTACCGGTGGTCGACGTGCGCGGCTCCAGCCCGTGGCGCGCGCTGGTGCGCGGGCTGGCCACCAACCTGGCCAACCCCAAGGCTGCGATCTACTTCGCCTCGATCTTCTCGGCCTTCGTCGGGGACGGCATGTCGGCCACGACGCGCTGGGGCCTCTGGGCCATGGTCACGTTGGAAACCCTGCTCTGGTTCGCCGTCGTGGCGGGCATCTTCGCCTTGCCTGCGATGCGTCGCGGCTACGTGCGTGCGAGCCGTTGGATCGACGGCGGCGCGGGAGCGATCTTCACCCTGTTCGGCCTGCACCTGATCCTCGGCCGCCGGGCGATCTAGCCCTTCTCGAGGTTGCGCGTCACCTGGGCCAGGCTTTCCGCCAACAGGCCGGGTTGGTCCACGCCCTCCAGCGCCGCGCGGGCGAGGTCGGCGATGAGTGCCCGCACGCGTTCGGCCATGCGCTTGCCGGCGGGTGTGAGGGCGATGTCGGCCAGGCGCCGGTCCGCCTCGTTGCGCACGCGCAGCACCAGGCCGCGTTCCACGCCCGCATCGACCGCATGGGTCACCGTGCTGGCATTGACGCCGCAGGCGCTGGCCAGTTCGGTGGAGATCATGCTGCCGCGCGAGGCCAGCATCAGCAGGATGTCGCTCTGCAAGGCGGTGAGCCCGAATTCACGTTGGGCACGGCGGCGCACGGCATCGCGCAGGCGCGATCCCGCCAGCATCAGGTCACGGCCCAGGCCCAGGGGCGAGGGCGTCGTCTCGTCGCCGGTCATGTCAATCGGCCGCGCGACGCCATGCGCCGGGAGGCATGCCTATCGTGCGGGTGAAGACCCGCGTGAAATGACTTTGTTCGGCGAAACCACAGCCCAGCGCGATGTCGGCCAGCGACATCTCCGTGCCGCGGAGCAGTTCGCATGCGCGTTCGATACGCCGGTCGAGCAGCCAGCGGTGCGGCGGCTTGCCCAGGCTGCGGCGGAACGCCCGCGAGAAATGGTTGACGGACAGCCCGCAGGCGTCGGCCACGGCGGACACCGGGAAGGACTGGTCCAGCCGCTCGTCCATGTAGGCGATGGCCCGGCGTTCCTGCCAGGTAGCGAGGCCCCCACGAGGGGTGGCCTCCTCCCGCGAGGGGCGGAAGGTCAGGATGGCACGCAGGGCCAGGGCGACGTGGGCGAGCAGGGGGGCGTTGGGTGCCTCCGCGCGCAGGCTGTCGAACAACACCTGGGCCAGGGTGCGCACGGCAGGCGGATGCTGCGCGCATACGTCGCCTTCCGCCTGTCGGCGAAACAGGATGGCACCCGCTCCCTCGGTGTCGGCCGCATAGGCGGCGCGATAGATCAGGAGCAGGTCGTCCTCGGCCTCGTCCGCGTCGTCGAGCAGGATCTCGGTGAGCTGGGCGCGCCCGCGCAGGTCGGCGATGAGGTTGACCCCCCGCTGCCGATCGCCACGGTCCACGGCGGCGGATCGTTGGGCAAGATCGACGATGACGGTGGGTAAACCCACGTGGCGGGTAGTGCAGGCTGGTTCGGCGCGGTACATGAGCCGATCCTCTCGAGGTATCGGATGACGAGCCAAGGATTGCGCATGCAAGGAATGCAGCCTACACCCTTAAGAGGTAGGTCACGCAACTAGGCCTTTTGGCCGCGTGTCACAGGACCCAGCGTGCGATGGCGGCCACCACGGCGAGCACGAGCACCACGATCAACACATGGCGCAGGTAGGCTCCGCCGGACGCGCCGCCGTCGTAGCTGGCATCGTCATAGTCGTGCGAGGCATCGCGCGGGTGGCGGACGAAAGGCAGGCGCAGGCGTTTGCGGCGTTTGACTGGCATGCCGTCATGCTACCGATTCAGGTACCTACCCGCGAGGTGTTCTTCAGTTCCTCGAGGATCTCCGGACCCCGCACATCGATATGGTCCAGGTTGTTCACGTAGAACCGCACGAAGGGTTTCTCCGCGTCCTTCGGCATCCACGGCTTCGCCCAGACGAAGACGACGCAATAGCCGTCCGCTTCCGCGATGAGTTTGTCGAGCCTCGCCCTTAGCAGCTTGCGCACGGGATAGGCGTCGATGTCCTTTGCCGTGAGGGTGATTGTCGGCCGCAGTTCGCCATCGTCGTGGCGGAAGGGGCGCGAGAAGCGCAGGTAGTAGCCGCCTTCCTTGGTGGCGCGCAGCGATGCCGTGCCCCACCACACGGCGCGGGTACCGAGCTGGTCGCCCACCTTCTGCCGGTAGATGTTGCGAAAGAGGGCTTCATAGGTGACGGTCTCGCCGCCGATATCGACCGTGGCCTCGGCCAGGTCCTTGTCCCGGCGGTGTTCGAGGAACTTCTGCACTAGCGAGGACAGCCGGTAATAGTGGCTGGGGCGCGGTTTCAGCCCGGTGCCGGCGCCAGTCGCCACGCGACGCGCGGGTACCGCTGTCGGGTCCACGTTCGCCGCCGCCGTGGTGGCGCGGAAATGATCGGCGGGTCGTTCCGCTTCGAAGACATCCGGTCGTTTGCCGGCGGCCGGTTCTCCACGGCCATGCGCCACCTCGCAGCTTTCCGCATGGTCTTCCAGGCGGCGCGATCGGAAATACGGGCGAATGCGCAGGTTCTGCTCGGGCTTGTCCAGGCAGGCGCAGATCAGCGGCGCGGAACAGCCGGTGCCGACGCAGGTGAACCTGGCGTCGTGGTCGAGCAGGTCGGCCCAGTAGAGTTCATAGGCGCGCTCGGCGGTGAGCCGTTCGTTGCGTTGGGGGGTGATCGCTTCTTCGATCGACACGGTGCGGGTTCCGGGGTGCTGTCTGTCCGGACTTTACCGCGGCCGACGCCACTTCACTGTGGGAGCCGCTTCAGCGGCGATGGGTGCCTGCCATGACCTGGCCCGCCGCCGCGGGATCGCCGACAGGCTCGGCTCCCACCAAGCAGGTTCAGAAGCTCCCGAACCCGCGGGCCGGCTCCAGCCCGAGATCCGTCTTCACCCCGCGCAGGAATGCCAGGACGTCCTCGTAGCGGCCGGCGGCCACGAGCGACTCGGCCGTCAGCAGTCCAAGGCCGGCGATGGGGTCGTCGCGGTACCAGGCGATGCGGGCGGATTCGTCAGGTTCGACACGGGCGGCCTCGCGCAGCACTTGCCAGGCGTGCGACTTGCGCACTGCGCCTGCGACGGTGGAATGGATATCGACGATCCGGGCGTGCGGCATACGGCTCAACCTCTATACGGCGGCGATGGTGCGCCGACACGTTGCATAGACGGCAACGTGCCTACCTTTCCTGTCCTGATCCTTTCCCGACGGAGATTCCGCTCATGGCCAAGGTCCTCGTTCTCTACTACTCGGCGTACGGTCACATCGAGACGATGGCCAACGCCGTCGCCGAGGGCGCCCGTGAAGCGGGTGCCAGCGTCGACATCAAACGCGTTCCCGAACTGGTTCCCGACGATGTCGCGAAAAAATCCGGTTTCAAACTCGATCAGGCCGCGCCGGTGGCACAGGTGGACGAACTCGAGAACTACGACGCGATCATCATCGGAACCGGTACCCGTTACGGCCGGATGACCTCGCAGATGGCCAACTTCCTCGACCAGACCGGCGCGCTGTGGATGCGGGGCGCGCTCAATGGCAAGGTGGGTGGTGCCTTCGCCTCGACGGCCACGCAGCACGGCGGCCAGGAGACGACGCTGTTCTCGATCATCACGAACCTGTTTCATCTGGGCCTGATCCCGGTGGGCTTGCCTTACAGTTTCCAGGGTCAGTTGAGACTCGACGAAATCACCGGTGGCAGCCCCTACGGAGCTACGACCATCGCGGCCAGCGACGGTTCCCGCAAACCCAGCGAAAACGAACTCGCCGGTGCCCGTTTCCAGGGCAGGCACATCGCCGAAGTCGCCACGAGGCTCTTCGGCTGAGGCTCAGGCTTCCTGCCAGCGCGAGCGACGCCAGTGGCTGGGGCTTTGCCCCACCAGGCGGCGGAAAAGGTTGCACAGGTGCGCCTGGTCGGAAAGGCCGCAGGCCAGGGCGATCTGGCTGAGCGGTTCACGGGTCTGCAACATCAGCGACTGCGCGCGCTCCACGCGGCGGCGCATGATGTACGCGTGCGGCGGATCGCCGAAGGTGTCCTTGAACGCCCGGCAGAAATAGCTGCTGGACAGCCCGGCGATCGTCGCCAGGTGCTCGATGGTGATCGGGAATCCCAGGTTCTCGTCCACATGGGCCGCCACGCGTCGGGCCTGCCACGGTGCCAGGCCTGCACCCGTACGACGGCGCGCCGCCATGGGTTGTTCCTGGGCCACGGCCGGCGCCTGCTCACGTTCCAGCAGTGCGGCCACGCGGGCGACGCAGGCACGGGTGGTGGCGAGGTCGGTCTCGGCGGCGGTGAGGGCCTGCTCCAGCAGGCGTGTGACGCTGGAGGACGCCATGCCATGCATGGCTTCGGAAGCCAGTGTGGCCCCCGTTCCGGCGTAAGCGTTGGTTTCGAATCGCATCTGCATCGGCTCCACGGCGGCGGCTCATGGGCGGGACTGCCCATGGAGGCAGCGTATGCGCGATGCGGGGTGGGCTGAATTCTACATACGGTCGGGGCGCTCCATACCAAAGGATAGGAGCGCCATGTCGCATTTCTTGTAAGAGCTGTGCCGTAACGGTCAAAAACCATCACCGGCGTGCAAGACTGATATGACATTTATCCATGACGATCCGGGCGGATTCCTACAAGACACCCAGTGTCCCCCTTCCGATGTCCCGATTCACACCCATGCAAAGCCGTGCCTACGCTCCCGCCGCGCGCCCGCGCCGGCTGGTGGCCGCATTGCTCATGGGTTTTGGCGCGCTCCTGGCCCTGGGCGTGTTCCTGGTCGACACCTTCACCCCCCTGCAAAGCGCGGTGGCGGTGGTGTACGTCGTCGTGGTGCTCCTGGTCGCCGCCAGCGGCAGCCGCCGGGCGATCGTCGGCGCCGCCGCGGGCTGCATGGTGCTCACCGCCGTAGCGTACTTCCGTGGCCATGGGTGGCTCGCTCTGGACGCGGCCATGATGCGCTGTGCGGTGAGCCTCGGCGCTATCGCCATCACCGCGGTGCTGGCGCTGCGCAACCGGGAGCGCCTGATCACCATCGCTGGCCAGGCCAGCCTGATCGAACTGACCCACGACTCCATCTTCGTCCGCGACATGGACGACATCATCGTGTTGTGGAACGGCGGCGCCGAGCAACTCTACGGCTGGACGGCGCATGAGGCCCTGGGGCGTCGTGCGAACGACTTGCTCGGCACGGCCTTCCCCGGCGACCGCAAGGCGGCCGATGCCGAACTGTCGGGCACCGGCCGCTGGGAAGGCGAGGTCATCCAGCGCCACCGCGATGGCCGCATCGTGATCGTCGAGGCGCGTTGCGCCCTGCTGCGTGACGAGCAGGGCAAGCCGAGGGTCATCCTGGAGGCTGGCACCGACGTGACCGAACGTCGCGCCGCGGCCGCCGCGACGGCCGAGAGCGAGCGCCGTTACAGGAGCATGTTCGAAACGGCCCGGTTCTCGTTCTGGGAAGAGGATTATTCGCGGGTGATGGAGCGGGTCGCCGTCCTGCGCGAGGAGGGCGTGACCGACCTGGCCGCCTATCTGGAGGCCCATCCCGAGTTCGTTTCGGAGGCCTGTGCGCTCACCTACGTGACGGACGTGAACGAGGCCACCGTTCGCATGCTCGGCGCGCAACGGCGCGAGGACCTGATCGGCCCGCTCAGCCGTTTCCTGCCCGCTTCCGAGCGCACCTTCGCCCAGGTGCTGCTGACCATCATCCAGGGTGGCGGCATCGCCGAGGGCGAAACCCACCTGGTGAACCTGCGCGGCGAACGGATCACCGTCCTGTTCGGCATGAATATGCCCCTGGGTCCCAGCCGATACGACCGCGTGCTGGTGAGCGTCGTGGACATCACCGACCGCAAGCGCGCCGAGCGGGCCCTGATCGCGGTGCAGGCCGAGCTGGCCCAGGCGGCGCGGGTCACGGCCCTGGGCGAGATGAGCGCATCCATCGCGCACGAGGTGAACCAGCCGCTGGCCGCGATCGTCACCCATGGCGAGGCCGCCCTGCGTTGGCTGCGCCGGCCCGAGCCGGACCTGGGCGAAGCCTGCGACGCCATCGAGCGCGTGGTGCGCGACGCCCGCCGGGCCAGCGAGGTGGTTCATCGCGTGCGCAGCCTGGCCAGCAAGGAGCCTCGCCAACACGTGCTGTTCGACCTCGGCGCCCTGATCGAGGAATGCGCGCAGTTGCTCGACGGCGAGATCGCCCTGCACCGCATCGTCCTGCGCGTGGAGATCGCCCGCGACGCGCCGATGCCGCGTGGCGACCGCGTCCAGCTGCAACAGGTGGTCGTGAACCTCATGGGCAATGCCATCCGGGCCATGTCGGCGGTATGCGGGCGCCGGCAACTGCTGGTGCGCGCGCGGCCCGAGGGCGACAATGGACTGCTGGTGGAAGTCGAAGACAGCGGCACGGGCATTCCGGAGCACATCGCGCCGCACCTGTTCGATGCCTTCGTCACCACGCGGGGCGATGGCATGGGAATGGGCCTTGCCATTTGCCGCTCGACGATCGAATCTCACGGTGGCCGCCTGTGGGCGACCAACCGTCCGGAAGGGGGAGCGACCTTCCATTTCACGCTGCCGGTCACGGTGGCCGAGGAGCTCCGGGCATGACACGGGTACCCATCGCCAATGCCGCGCGGACACCGATCGTATGCATCGTGGACGACGATGCCTCGGTGCGCGAGGCGCTCGCATCGCTGTTCCGCTCGGTGGGACTGAGCGTGGCCAGCTTTGGCAGCGCCGCCGATTTCCTCGCCCGCGACCATGCCGACGCACCGGGCTGTCTCGTGCTCGACGTGCGCCTGCCCGGGGTCAGCGGCCTCGACTTCCAGTCGCAGCTGGCGTCGATGGATAACCGCCTGCCGATCATCTTCATGACCGGACACGGTGACATCCCGATGTCCGTCCGTGCGATGAAAGCAGGGGCGCTGGATTTCCTGGCCAAGCCCTTCCGTGATCAGGACATGCTCGACGCCGTGGCCAACGCCATCGAGCGGGATGCGGCGGCGCGGCGCGACGCCGACGCGCTGGCCACCCTGCGCCAGGCCTACGCCTCGCTGACTCCGCGCGAACGGGAGGTCATGGGCCATGTGACCGCCGGGCTGATGAACAAGCAGGTGGGCGGGCTGCTCGGCTTGTCCGAGATCACGGTGAAGATCCACCGTGGCAATGTCATGCGCAAAATGGGCGCGAAATCCTTGGCGGAACTGGTAAAACAGGCGGAAGCGCTGGGCATTCGCTCCTGACCCGGTGCCCGCCGCACACTTCCGTATGATTTCCATTCCGGGCCGTGCGGCGCACTGTATGGTCGGCAGGCCCGGCAGGTGCCCGGGCGAGGACTCGAGGTTGGCCGCTAACAGGATTGTGGCGATCGTGGACGATGACGAGGCCGTGCGCGCGGCTACGGTGAGTCTGGTTCGGTCGCTGGGACACGAGGCACGGGGTTTCATCTCGGCCGAAGAGTTCCTCCGGCACGGGGGCGACGGCATCGATTGCCTCGTCACCGACGTGAACATGCCCGGCATGGACGGGCTCGAACTGCAACGGCGGCTCATCGAGCGCGGCCACACCTATCCCGTCGTCTTCGTCACCGGGTTCCCCGACGAAAGCCTGCGCGACCGTGCCATGAAAGAGGGCGCCTTCTGCTATATCGGCAAGCCGTTCAGCGGCGACGAGCTGGTCACCTGCCTGGAGCGGGCACTGGATCGCAGCCGGTAAGTACAGGCTTTTCGTCGTCGGGGTTTGCTACGCTCCGGGCCCATGACCCTCATCGTGTTCCTCATCCTTCTCGCCGTCGGCCTCGTCCTCCTGCTCCGGCGCCGTTCGCGCAGCGGTGTCGTCGTTGTCGTCCTTTCGCTGGCGTGGCTGTTCCTTGCCGGTTGCGGTCCGCTGACGGGCATGTTGCTAGGCCGGTTGCAGTCGGGCTTCGCACCGGACGTGGCGCAGTGGGGCCAGCGCAACGCGATCATCCTGCTGGGCGCCGGCACGGTGCGCAGCGGGGCCGGCGCCATCGAACCCAGCCTCTACGCCAACGGGCGGATCCTGCGCGCCGCCGAACTTTACCGTTCCTGCAAGGCCACCGGCGCGGACTGCAAGGTCGAAGTGAGCGGCGGCGACGCGATGAAGCTGCACCAGGCCGAAGCCGACGTCTACGCGATCACCCTCGACCGCCTTGGCATACCGCGCGCCGACCTGGTGCTCGAGGCGCGTAGCATGAATACGTTCCAGAACGCCCAGTTCAGCAAGCCGCTGCTGATGGCCTACGGTGCGGACAAGGTGGTGCTGGTGTCCTCGGCGGTCCACCTGAAGCGGGCGGTGCTCTATTTCGCCCACTTCGGCATCCGCGGCGAAGCGGTAAGGGGCGATTACGTCACCGCCCGTTACGACTGGTTGCCCACCTCGGAAAACCTCTCCTTCGCGGATTTCGCGATTCACGAATACATCGGCGTGGCCCGCTACCACTTCTATAACGCGATGGGCTGGAACGCGCCGAAGATTCCTGAAGAAAACGTGACCGCGCCGACGCATACGTAACAATTGGCGCTTTATGCTGGTTCACCGTCCGGCACGGACCCGACAACCCAGGAGTTGCCCGTGAAGTCACGTTATATCCTCGCCGCCCTGCTGGCCGCCGCCTCCATCGCGCCGGTCGCCGCCTTTGCGCAAGAAGCCGCCCCGGCCGCGAATCCCGCCAGCGCGATTCCCGCTTCGGACAAGCAGGCGATCCAGAACTACAACCTCAACGAGGACGTGTTCAACCGTATCGTGAAGGTTTCGCAGGATGCGAAGAAGCAGGGGATCAAGCCGAAGGATGCGAAGACCGATTTCTCGAAGATCCATTCACTCGACGATCTCGCCGCCCAGGTGACCGCCGCCGATCCGCGGATCGAGCCGCTCATCAAGAAGTACGGTTTCACGCCGCGTGAGTTCCTGCTGGCGAACCTTGCCGTCACCAACGCGGCGATCGCCTCGGAGGCGAAGAACAATCCGCAGATGGCCGCGTACGTCGACCAGTCCAAGGTGAACAAGCAGAACGTCGCTTTCTATGAAGCGCACAAGGCGCAGATCAACGCCCTGATGGCCCAGGACGACGCCGGCGGCGGTCAGTGACGACTGTGTTCTCAGGCTCGGCTTCGCCATCGTGTTTTGTTTTGCCTTGAGGCAGGGGAGCCGCCGGGCGTCACCCTGATCGCTAAGTCCTCGTCCGGCCTTCGCCTCCCTGCGGAATCGCTCCCAGGGTGACGCCCGACGGCTCCCCTCCGGGTTCGTGACGAGGGTGTTGTGAAAAGCGTGGGGCCTGTTGCCTTGACGCTTGTCGCGGATGTTGTGAGTGAGGGAAGGTAGCCGTTGGTCGACTTGCGTCGTGTGCGGACACGAACCAGCACTGCCGTTGATTTGCTCTTGGCGTTTCGCGACGCGGCAGGGTCTCGCAAGTACCCATCGCGGACAGGGTCGGCTCCCACCTAAGAAAGTCGTGCGTCCAGGCCCCCTCGCGCTGCTCGCCCAACAACCCACCGTGTCGTCCGGAGGGGAGTCGTCGGGTGCCGTTCTCTGAGCGATTCCGCAGGGAGGCGAAGGCCGGACGAGGACTTAGCGAACGAGAATGGCACCCGGCGGCTCCCCCTTCCTCGACGCAAAAAAAAAAACGATGGCGAAGCCGAGTCGTGTTCCCAGCCTTCCGCGAAGAATCCTTTATTTCCCCAGGTATTGCTCCAGAGCTTGGATCGCCTCGGCGCAGTCCGCGCGGCCGAAGCCGATGCGGAAGCGGTCGGTTGGGGTGGTGGTGAGTTCCGACCGGTAGTTGGAAGCGGGGAGCAGGAGCACGCCGGCTTGTTCGACGAGGTCGGTCGCGAATGCGTCGACACCCTCCGGTCCCAGGTATCGCGGATAGGCGATGCAACCTCCATCGGGGCGATACCACTGGAAGCGGTCGGGCCAACGAGCGAAGAAATCGTCCAGCGTGGCGAGGTTGCGGTCGATGCGCTTGCGATGTCCATCCAGGATCGTCGAGCGCGCTTTCAGCGCGATCAAGGCCAATGCCTCCGACGGTCCGGCGTTGCATATCGACAGGTAGTGCTTGTAGCGCTCCATCCGCTGTAGCAGCGCGCGGTCCGCGCAAGCGATCCAACCGATGCGCAGTCCCGGCAGGCCATAGGCCTTGGACATCACGCCCAGCGATAACCCCTTTTCATAGACATCGGCGGCTTGGGGCAGGTGTGTCGACCCCGAGGGGCCGAGGGAGTGGTACACCTCGTCGCTGAAGAGCCAGATGCCGTGTTCGCGGCACAAGGCCACGAGGGCGTCGAAACGCTCGCGCTCGAGGATCTTGCCGGTGGGATTGTGCGGAAAGTTGATCGATACCACGCGGGTATTCGGTCGGATCGCCGCGGCCACGTCGTCGATGTCGAGGGACCAATGGTCGTCCGGATTCAGCGCGACGCCGGTTACCTCGCAAATCGACAGCGGAATCGTTTCGGCGGCCTGGTAATTCGGGGTGACCACGATGGCGTGATCGCCGGGTTCGAGCAACACGCGCATGGCGATATAGATGCCTTCCTCGGCACCCGCGAAACAGAGGATGTCCGCCGCTTCGCGTTGCTGGTATGTCGACGCGATGGCCTCGCGCAGCGCGGGTGCGCCGTAGGTCTGCGTGTAACCCAGGTGCAAGGCCTCGAAGGCCTCGCGATCGGCGGGCTCCGCGAGCGCGAGCAATTGGGCGAGGCTCATGCTCTGGGCATCGGACGCCGTGAGGTGGTAGCGCGCGGCGAATTCCCAGCGCGAGAACCAGCTTTCGAGTCGGAAGTCGGGAAGGGTGGTCATGGTCGGGCGTGGTCCCGTTTGTAGACAATATGTCTCATATAAACATAATGTCCATGCATGCGCCACATGGCCCCTCCTCCCTATAGAAATGCATGGCCAGCGGATACAGTGTCGCGATGAACTCCACGCGCACCACCCTATGGCTGCCGGCGCTTGCCGTGCTCGGCTCCGTGACGTCGTTGTGCATCGGCACGTCGTTCGCGAAGAAGCTGTTTCCGCTGATTGGCGCCGAGGGCACGTCGGCGCTTCGCGTCGGTTTTTCCGCACTGGTGCTGCTGATCGTGTGGCGCCCCTGGCGCTGGCCATTGAGCCGCCGCGACGCGGGATCGGTGATCCGGTACGGGCTGACCCTTGGCGTGATGAACCTGCTGTTCTACCTCGCCCTGCGCACGATCCCCTTCGGGATCGCCGTGGCGATCGAGTTCAGTGGGCCTCTGGCGGTGGCGATGTGGTCGTCGCGTCGGCCGGTGGATTTCGTCTGGCTTGCCTGTGCGGTCGCAGGCCTCGTCATGTTGTTGCCGCTTGGCCACGACAGCCCGCTCGACCCCATGGGCGTCACGCTGGCGCTGGCCGCCGCCGTGTGCTGGGCCCTTTACATCGTCTTCGGCAAGAAGGCAGGGCACCTGCATGCGGGACATTCGGTCTCGCTGGGATTGGTCGCCGCCAGTTTCGTCGTCGTGCCCTATGGGATCGCGCATGCGGGAGCGAGTCTGCTGAATCCCGGCATCCTGGCTGCCGGGCTCGGTGTGGCCGTCATTTCCAGCGCTATTCCCATGTCATTGGAGATGATGGCGTTGAAGCGCCTGCCGAGTGAAACCTTCGGCATCATGGTGAGCCTGGAACCCGCCGTCGCATCCCTGCTGGCGATGTTGCTCCTGGGCGAACACCTCATATCGTCGCAGTGGCTGGCGATCGGTTTTATCGTGCTGGCATCGATCGGCAGCACGGTGACGGCGAAGCGCGCGGCGACCCCTTCGGCGGAAGTGGTCGGCTGAGGTCGACCGTACGCGATGTGACAGGCGGGTCGCAGCTTGCGACCCGCCCACGGATTACCAGGCCTTGCGAACGCCGAGTGTCCCCGCGACGCGCCGATAGTTGCGTGCACCGAAGCGGGTTTCCACATCGCCCCACACGCGCCAGCCGCTATGTCTCAGGAAGGCGACGCCGAGTTTCAGCGCGTAGCTATTGCGCGGCACGCCACCTGCGAAGGCGTCGCCGTCGAGTTGCGTGGCGTCCATCTTGCCGAGGCGGCGAAGCCAGTTGGCAGCCACGTACGGTGAGGCGACGTGGCCGCCCGGCGTGTTCCAGCGAGCCGCCGCACGAGCGCCAAGACGGCTGGTAAGGCCGCTGGCATGAGCGGGGATGACACGGGTTCCATTGGCCTCGGTATGCCTGCCACCGCGCAGGCGGGTGGCGAGCAACTGTGCCTGGGGTTCCAGGTACGCGTCGGATTCCGAGCCCAGCGTGGTGCGCCAGCGATGACCGGCTTCGATACTGGCGGTGAGCGCGCCGCTACCGTAGCGCTCGTTCTGCAAGGCGTCGCCTTCCACTCGCTGGTTGAAGTGCGCGTATTGGGTCCAGCCGCGCAGGTACATGCCATTGTTGGCCCGGACTCCGGCGTAGACGCCGGCGGCCGCACCGCGCACGCGCCCCTTGGCCGAATAGCGTGTGAGCAAGGAATGGCCACGCGTATCCGCTTGTCCCGCGGATGCCATGACGCCCAGGTGTGACGCGGCGACGCCGTCACCGCGAAGCAGGTCGGCGCCCACGGTGAGTTCGTTCGTGGCGGTTGTCGTGGTGATCTGGTCGCGCAGGTCGAACGTGGTGTGCTGGCGTTCGAAGCGTGCCCACGCACTGCGGCGGGAGCCTTCGTCTTCCTCGTCTTCACCCGCGCCCGGTCCCGCCTGGAACATGGCGAGCGCCGCCGTCTGGTTGGCCCGGTACGTTCCCGTTTCCGGACGCAGCACTGGCGCGGGCGGCTCGCCAGGATCGACCCATTCGCCCGGATCCGGCGGTGTCTCCGGGTCGACAATGACCTCGCGCACGCTCGATCGCAGGTACCAGTCGCCGTCGTCGGGTTGGCTCAGGGAGCCCTGGTACAGGAAATACTCGTGCGCTCCGGCGACCGCGCGGCCAGCGAGCCGGAAGCTGCCTTCCGAGCGACCGTCGACCCTGACAAGGGGGATGCCGTCCTCGGTGTGGTCGCCGGTGCTGCCGAGCATGTCGATGGCGATCAGGCTGCCTCCGGAGGTATTGCCCGTGACATGGACGAGGTCGGCCGGGGAGTGATCGTCGCCTAGCTGGCCGCGCATCCGGAACAAGCCATCGTTGCCCTCGTAGTCGCCGTCGATGGTGAGCGTGCCGAATGCCCCCGGCGCAGCTGGCGCAAAAGCGACGACGCCATGATCGTTGCGCAGGCTGCCGATGCGGCTGTCGCCGGTGACGTTCCAGGTGCCGCCGCTCTCCAGGGACACATGGCGCAGGATCGATGTGGCGCCGGACCAGGCGGCG
Organism: Luteibacter sp. E-22; assembly: GCF_049913125.1. GTDB lineage: Bacteria > Pseudomonadota > Gammaproteobacteria > Xanthomonadales > Rhodanobacteraceae > Luteibacter. The sequence continues at coordinate 3,513,751 of NZ_CP183975.1, read as the reverse complement.
CCGTTCTTGATGGAAAGCGAGAACTTCGTCTGGTCGGACAGGGGCGCATCCGGTTTGTCCGAAAGGCGGATAGCCCCCACGGCGACGGCACGGTCGTCCAGCACCACGGTGAAGGCCTGCGTGGAGCCCGGGTCCACTTCCGCGAACACCCCGTTTCCACCAGTCAGCGATGCGCCCCCACCGAGGCGGACGATGCCGGGATCGTTGAGGCCTAGCGCGGCACCGTTCTGGCTATGCAGGGAGCCACCATCCATGCGCAGCGTGCCGCCCGCCTCGACGATGGCACCGTAGGCGCCGGTGCCCGAAACCTCGACCGTGCTGTCCGTGCTGCGAATGTCGCCGCCGGAAGCGTGGATGCCGTGCGCGCCGGCTCCCGAGGTGCCGATCGATGAATTGCGCAGTTGCACGGTGCCGCCCTGGGTCGCGAACACGCCGTAGGCCGACGCGCCGGCCGTGGAGACGCGCGAGTCGCGGACATCGACCTGTGGGAGACGGCCCGGATGATCGCCCCCCTGCGCGAGCAAGCCATGGCTTTGCTGGCCGTGCGTAACGACGTCGACGTTTCCGACGGCGACCGAGCCGCCACGATTGTCCAGGCCCGAGGCGAAATCGCCCGTGGTTTCGATGCGCGTGTCGGCCAATGACAGAGGCCCGCCGTTGGCCACGCTCACACCGGCGGAATGTTCGCCATGGGTGAGGAGGTTGCTGCGGGTGACGGTGAACAAGCCGCTGCCGGTGTTGATGTTCAACGCGTTCGCCCACTCGCCGTTCGTGGTCACCTGGACATCTTCCAGGGTGGCGGTGGCGGTGTCCTGGGTATGGACGCCGTGGCTTTCCCTGCCCAAGGTCTCTATCTGCGTGCGGCGTGCGGAAAGCGACGAACTGCCGTCGCGGGCAATCAGCCCGGCGGCGTTGTCCCCCTCGGTGCGGATGCTCGTTCCCTCGACCAGGAACTGGCCGCCATCCTCGGCCACGATGCCGGCGGCGACCGTGCCCAGCGTATGGATGCTGCCACCCTCGATGCGGCCGGCCGCGCCGTCCAGCGCGAAGGTGGCGCCCGTGGCGCTGCCGCCCTCGGTACGGATGTCGACGCCGTAGAGGGAGGTGACGGTGCCTTGGGTGCCCGTGACATAAAGGCCATGGGCGAGGTCGCCCTTCGTGGTGAGCGCGCCGCCGGTGAGGGTGACTTCGCTGAAGGCGCCGGTCACGCGGATGGCCGATGCGGATTCCCCCTGGGTACGCAGGATGACGTGCTTGCCCTCGGCCTTGCCGCCGTTGGTGGCCAGCACCCCATAGCGCGATGGTTCGCTGGTTTCGTAGGTTCCGGCGTCGATATCCAGCCAGATGCCGTCGGCCACGAATGGCGGGGGCTCGGCCGAGACCGCCGGGGCGCAGCACGCCGCCACGAAGGCGGCGAGGTATCGGCGGGGAGAGGGGTGTTGTATGGTCAAAGCGTCACTCCTTGTCAGGCGGCTGGGCAGGGGTGCCCAACAGCAACTTTCGGGTGACAGGGTAGGGGCTGGCTTCAAATGGCGGAACGCGATTATTCTGAAAATGTCTGCGAACGCCGTCTGCGATGCGCCGCCGGACATCCACGCTTCACAATAGCCGTTGCACCCTAGACGGGTCCGTCTTTGGACGGGTGCGTCCCGGATGCGAGTTTTATTTTGTCTGCAAGCGCGACGATTGCCGTGGAAGGTTCGCCGTTTCGGCGGTATGCTCCGCAGCGCTTGCCCTATACATAACAAATGAGGAGCCCTAAATCATGAAGGTCATTTCCATCACTGCCCTGGCTTTTGTCGCCGCTGCCATGCTGTCGGGCTGCAACAAGTCCGATGACACCTCGGCCGCCGCGCCGTCGTCCGCTTCGACCGCCGCTGCCGCCCCCGAGGCTGCTCCGGCCGCCACCCCGCCGGCCGACACCACCCCGCCGGCCGCCAGCACGGCCGCTCCGGCTGCCGCCGGCACCGCCGCTCCGGCTCCGGCTTCGACCGCTTCGGGTCAGTAAGCCGCACTCGCGAACGCCCGTCCTTCCCCGGAAGGACGAGCGGATTCGCGGAAAAAACGCCGCTGCTGTTCGCAGCGGCTTTTTTTTGTCCGCTGCCGGGATCGCCGACAAGGTCGGCTCCCACACACCTTCTCCCACCTGATGACCTGTAGCCCTTCCGTTCAGGATGCGGCAGGCTAGGACGGTTCCGTCCCACTGCCACAGGAATGCCCCATGCCACGTCGTCCCGTGTTGCTGCCCATGCTCGCGCTGTCCCTGGTCGTCGCTTCGTCGCTCGTCGCCGCGCAGACCGCGCCGCTGACGCCGGATATTCCGGCAAAGTACGACGCGCCCACCAGCGCCAACGACTACGTCAAGCGCGTCGTCGAGATTCCGATGCGTGACGGGGTGAAGCTGCACACCGTCATCGTCATCCCGAAGAACGCGAAACACGCCCCGATCCTGCTCACCCGCACCCCGTACAACGCCGACGGGCGAGCGGAGCGCTCGGACGCTCCCACCATGCGCAACCTGCTGCCGATGGGCGACGAGGTCTTCGTGGACGCCGGCTACATCCGCGTCTTCCAGGACATTCGCGGCAAATACGGCTCGGAAGGGGATTACGTAATGACCCGGCCCCTGCGCGGGCCACTGAATTCGTCCGACGTCGACCATTCCACCGATGCCTACGACACGATCGAATGGCTGACGAAGAACCTGCCCGAGTCCAATGGCAAGGTCGGCATGATCGGTTCTTCCTATGAGGGCTTCACCGTGGTGATGGCTCTGGTGAACCCCCACCCCGCGCTCAAGGTGGCCGCGCCGGAGAGCCCGATGGTGGATGGCTGGATGGGCGACGACTGGTTCCACTATGGCGCCTTCCGCCAGACCAACTTCGACTACATCACCGGCCAGAACGCCAAGCGCGGCAAGGGTGCGACCATCCCGCGCGTGGGCTACGACGACTACGCCAACTTCCTGGCCGCCGGTTCCGCGGGGGATTACGCCCGGGCCGCGGGCCTTGACCAGTTGCCCTACTGGCGCAAGCTCAGCGAACACCCCGCCTATGACGCCTATTGGCAAGGACAGGCGCTGGACAAGGAAATGGGCCGCCAGCCGCTGAAAGTGCCCACGATGTGGGTACAGGGCCTGTGGGACCAGGAAGACATGTGGGGGGCCATCCACAGCTACGAGGCGGTGGAACCCAAGGACAAGGGCAACGACAAGAACTACCTGGTAATGGGTCCGTGGCGGCACAGCCAGGTGAACTACGACGCCTCGTCGCTGGGTGCGCTCCAGTGGGATGGCGACACCGCGCTGCAGTTCCGCCGCGACGTCCTCCTGCCCTTCTTCAACCAGTATCTGGTCGATGGGGCACCCAGGGCGAATACGCCGCCCGTGCTGATCTACAACACCGGCGAGAACCATTGGGACCGCTTCAAGAGCTGGCCACAGGCCCGGTCGAGCCGTCCGATGTACCTAAATGCCAACGGTAAGTTGTCGTTTGAGGCGCCTGGCGCGGCCGAAGCCAAGTATGACGAGTACGTCTCGGACCCGGCGAAGCCGGTGCCGTACGTGCCACGTCCGGTGCGTTTCGCCGATCGCCAGTCCTGGACCACCTGGCTGGTGCAAGACCAGCGGTTCGTCGATGGACGTCCGGATGTCCTGACCTACGTGACCGAGCCGCTCACCGCGCCGCTGAAGGTGGCTGGCGCACCCCAGGTGAACCTCTACGCCTCGACCAGCGGCACGGACAGCGACTGGGTGGTGAAGCTGATCGACGTCTATCCGGACACCAACGCCAGCACGCCGACGATGGGTGGCTACGAACTTGCGGTCTCCATGGATATCTTCCGCGGCCGCTACCGCGAGAGCTTCGCCGAGCCCAAGGCGCTCACGCCGAATACGCCGCTGGAGTACCGCTTCGGCCTGCCGACCGTGAACCATACCTTCCTGCCCGGGCACCGGGTGATGGTGCAGGTGCAGTCGTCGTGGTTCCCGCTGTACGACCGCAATCCGCAATCCTTCGTGCCCAACATCTTCTTCGCCAAGCCATCCGACTACCGGAAGGCCACGCAGCAGGTATGGCATGCGCCCGGCACGGCCAGCGCGATCGAGCTGCCGGTGGTCCAGGGCGGCAAATAAGCAAGGCAGGGCCTGGGGACGCGACCACGTTTGCGTTCCCTGCACGCCACCGGCGCGATCCTCGGTCTCCACCCGAGCCCGAGGATCGCCCGCATGGCCCGCCCCATCTGGACCGGTACGCTGTCGTTCGGTCTGCTCAACGTGCCGATCCGGTTGATGTCCGGCGAGCGCCGCAACGACCTGCATTTCCGCATGCTCGACCAGCGTGACAATACGCCGGTGCGCTATGAACGCGTCAACGCGGATACCGGCGAGGAAGTCCCCTGGAAGGACATCGTCAAGGCCTTCGAATACCAGAAGGGCAACTACGTGGTCCTCGAAGAGGACGATATACGTAACGCCGCCAGCGACGCGCACGAGACCGTGGAAATCGACACCTTCGTCGATGCCAGTGAGATCTCGCCGGCGTACTACGAAAAGCCCTATGTGCTGCTCCCGGCGAAGAAGGCCGAGAAGGGCTATGTGTTGCTGCGCGAGACGCTGAAGAAAACCGGTAAGGCCGGCATCGCCCGCGTGGTCATCCGGACGAAGGAATACCTTGCCGCCGTCATACCGCAAGGCGATGCCCTGGTCCTCAACCTGCTGCGTTACAAATCGGAGGTCGTGGACGTGGACGACTTCGAACTGCCGGGGAAATCCACCGCCGACTACCGCATCACATCGCGCGAGATAGAGATGGCGACCGACCTCGTCGAGTCGATGTCGGGCAAGTGGAAGCCCGAGGATTACCGCGACGAGTTCCGCGTGAAGTTGCGCTCGGCCATCGAGAAGCGCCTCAAGAGCAAGGGTGTCACCGCCAGGGTGGAGGAAGAGGAACACACGCCGGAGAACGCCACGACGAACGTCGTCGATTTCATGGCGCTGTTGAAGAAGAGCATCGGCGCGAAGACGCGCACGCCGGCGGCGAAGAACGCTACGGAACCCAAGGCGGCGGCGAAGAAGGCGCCGGCGAAGAAAACCGTCGCGAAGAAGGCGCCGGCAAAAAAAGCGGCGGCAAAGAAGACGGCGTCGCGCAAGGCTCCGGCCAGGCGCAGGAAGGCGAGCTGAGCCATGGCCGGACAGAATGTCGGCGGCATCACCATCACCCATCCCGAGCGCGAGGTGTTCGGCGAGGGTGGCCCGACCAAGGGCGAGGTCGCGGCGTATTACGAAGCGGTCGCTCCGTGCATGCTACCCGAGCTGCGCGGGCGTCCGCTCTCGCTGGTCCGTTGCCCACAGGGCACCACCGGCCAGTGTTTCTTCCAGAAGCACCACAGCGACAAGCTCGGCGAGCACGTGAAAGCCGTCACGTTGACGGAAAAAGACGGAGGCGAAGCCGAGTACATCTATGTGGACGATGTTGCCGGTGTGCTCGAACTGGTGCAAATGAACACGCTCGAATTCCATCCCTGGGGCGCCCGTGCCGACAAGCCCGATCAGCCGGACCGCCTGATCTTCGACCTCGACCCGGCCACGGGCGTGGCATGGAAGGACATCGTGGCGGCGGCTCGCGAGATCCGTGATCGCCTTGCCGAAGCGAAGATGGATAGCTTCGTGCGCACCTCCGGTGGCAAGGGACTGCATGTGGTGGCCCCGTTCCGTCGCGGGCCTTCCTGGGATGCGGTGAAGGCGTTTTGCGAAGGTATCGCCGATGCGATGGTCGCGGACAAACCCCAGCGTTACATCGCGCAGGCCAGCAAGGCCAAGCGCGAAGGCTTGATCTTCATCGACTGGTTGCGCAACACCCGTGGCGCGACGAGCGTCACCGGATGGTCGTTGCGCGCGCGGCACGGCGCACCTGTCGCCATGCCCGTGCGCTGGGAGGAGATCGCTCGCCTGAAAAACGGCGGCGCCTTCGATCTGAAGAAGGCGTTGAAACGAGCGGCGTCCGCGGATGCGGACCCTTGGGCGGACATCGCGACGCTTAAACAGTCGCTGCCCTAGCGCACAAATGGTTCTGGTGGGAGCCGGCTCCCACAAAAGGTCGGCTCCCACCAGCGCGATTTGCGATCAGAAATCCCAGATCACCGGTACCCAGCGGAACTTATCCCCGCTGACCGCGACACGGCCCACGGAGGGGAAGGGCAGGTGGGTGGCCACCATCAACGAGCCGCTTTCCGCCATCTCGCGGAACAGGTTCACGCGCACGCGGGCCGCTTCTTCGGGATCGTGCTCGAAACCGTTGGACCATTCCGGGTGGTCGAAGCCGACGGGGAAGACAGCGTCGCCAGCGAACGTCAGCTTCTCCCCGCGCGAGGTCAGCGCAACCACGGAATGCCCCGGCGTGTGTCCACCGGTGCGCCGAACGACGACGCCCGGCGCCACTTCGTACGATTCGTCGAAGGTCTGGATGCGATCGCGATATTCGTTCGCAAAGCTCTGTGCGGTCGATCGAAGCACCGGTGGCACCGCAGGCGGCATGGCGGTGTGGGTGAAGTCCGGTGCCTCCCAGAACGCGACCTCGGCGGCGTTCACGTGGATACGGACGTCCGGACGCAATCCCTCCTTCACGCCCTCGACAAGCAAGCCGCCGACATGGTCCATATGCATGTGGGTGATCACCACATCGGTGATCGATGCGAGATCGATGCCGGCGGAGGCCAGTCGCTGCGGAAGGTGGCCGGTGCGCGGGAAGCCAGGAAACTGGATGCCCAATCCGGCGTCGATGAGGATCGTCTGTTCACCGCTGCGCACCACCATCACGTTCAGCGGCCAATCGAAGGTGTCCGGCGGCATGTACATGTAACCCAACCAATCCGACAGGTCGGTGGGTGCGGCGTTCGCCGCCATGGTCACCGCCGGTATCGGCATGACACCGTCGCTGATCACGAGCACGTCGATGTCGCCGATCTTCACCGCGTAGCGGGACGGGACCAGTTCTTGAGGGGGCTGCGCGGCGGGACGCGCGATAGGAGCTACGGACGACATGATGGAGACCTCCAGGGGGATGCGTCTGCATCCTAGGCCGCGGGAGATATCGTCAGTAGATCCTTCGAGCGCGTCACCGTGTTGCCTGAAACGCACCACGCGGTGGCGTAGTGCCGGGCTCCTGCCTTTCAGCGGAGCCCGGCTGGCGATCTTTACTTGGCCTGCATCCGTCGCAGCGAAGCCATCACCTCGTAGCATGCGCCCATCGTGTGATAGTCGGTCTTGCCGGCGGGGCTCTTCTCGTCGTCGTACTTCTCGTTGTTACGCTTGAGAATGCGATACCACGCGCCGTACGTGTGGTCGACGAAGTGTTGCCAGCTGTAGGCCCAGATCTTTTCGTACCACTCGTCGTACTTCTTCTCGCCGGTGGTCTCGAACAGCAGCTGCGCCGCACCCAGCGACTCGGCCTGCACCCAGAAATACTTGTCGTCGTCGCAGACGTCGCCCTCGGGCGAGAAGCCGTAGGCGATGCCGCCGTATTCCTTGTCCCAGGCCTTGTCGAGCGCTTCGTCGAAGAGGTGCTTCGCCGTGGGAACGAGCCATGGCTTATGCCGCGCGGTACCCTTGGTATAGCGCTCGAGCATCATCAGCAGCTTCGCCCATTCGGTCTGGTGGCCGGGCTGGAAGCCCCAGGGACGGAACAGGTGCTTGGGATTGTCGAGGTTGTATTCCCAGTCGATGGTCCAGTCGCTGCGGTAGTGCTCCCACACGAGCTTCTGCGGCGTCAGGCCGGCCTGGCGCTGGGTCATGTTCCCGGCCAGCAGCAGCGCGCGGTCGAGGAAACGGTCGTCCTTCGTGGCTTCCCACGCGGCGATCATCGCCTCGGTCATGTGCATGTTCGCGTTCTGGCCGCGGTAACCGGTGAAGTTCCAGTCCTTGTCGGCCTCGTCGCGATAGAGGCCGTAGGACGGCTCCCAGTAGCGCTTCTCGAGCAGGTCCCAGATCTCGTTCTGCCAGCCCTTCGCTTCCTCGAAGCCGACCTTCACGCCGCAGGAATAGGCCAGCAGCATGAAGGCGAGCCCGTAGCAGTGGTTCATCTGGTCGTCGCGCTTGCCGTCGGCGATGGTCCAGGCGTAACCGCCGGTTTCCGGATTGAGGTGCACCTCGCGCAGGTACTTCAACCCGTGCATCGTGAGTTCCTTGTCCTCGGGCTTCTTGAACTCGAGGTAGGCCATCGCGTGGTTGAAGACGAAGCGCGTGCTGGACACGAGGTGACGGTGGGTCTTGTCGTAGACCGTGCCGTCGTCCTTGTAGTACTGGAAGAAGCCGCCGGCAGGATCGACCTCGTTCGGCTTGTAGAAGGCCATGGTCTTGGCGACGTGATCGCGCAGGACATCGACGGAATGGAAATCGGGAAGGGGAACGGTCGTCATGCGTGCTTCTCCATGAAGGCCTTCACTTCGGCCTGGTCGGGGATGGCGGTGAACGAGCCCTTGCGGGTGGCGGTGATCGCGCCGCACGCGGCGGCGAATCGGATCAGGTCGACGAGGCGGCGCTCGTCGGCGATGAGCGCGTCGAAACGTTCGGGGGTGACGCCTTCGGTGGCGAGGCGGGCGAGCAGCCCTCCGACGAAGGCATCGCCGGCGGCGGTCGTGTCGACGGCGTCCACGTGATAACCCTCGATCGTGCCGCGCGCGCCGCGCGAGAACCAGCGCATCGGCTCGGCGCCGTCGGTCACCAGCAGCAGGCGTGCCTTGCCGCGCCAGAGGCGCTCGAGCACGGCGTCGTCGGAACCCGCCCCGGCATGGATGAAGGCGAACTCCTCCGCGCTCAGCTTGATCACGTCCGCCTCGTTCAGGGTTTCCCACAGGCGCGGCAGCGGTGCCTCGTCGCGAGGCCACAAGGCGGGACGCAGGTTCATGTCGAAGCTCACCAGCGCACCGGCCGCGCGGGCGCGGCGCATGCCTTCCACCGTGGTGGCGGCGATGGCGGCTTCGGTCAGGGAGTTCGAGCAGACATGGAAGATGGCGAGGTCGTCGAAGGATTCCCTGCGGAAGTGCTCGGGACGGAAGAGCAGGTCCGCGGCGGGCGGACGGTAGAAGCTGAAGCTGCGATCGCCCTTGTCGTCATGGGCGACGAAGGCCAGCGCCGTGCGCGCCTCGTCGGTACGGGCGATGTCGTCGATACCGACACCGAGTTCGGTAAGGCTCTTGAGCAGGAAGTCGCCGAACATGTCGCGTGCGAGCATGCCGGCAAAGCGGGCCTGGGCACCCAGGCGTGCCGCGGCGACCGCGACATTGGCCGGCGCACCGCCGGCAAAGGGAACGAAGGCGGGAGGCTGACCGGCGCCGCCCTGGGGCTGTGCGTGGAAATCGATCAGCGCCTCGCCGAAGCAGAGGATGGAAGACATGCGTACGGCCTGTCCTTGGGGGCGAGGTGAAAAGAGCGACGGCCGGCTCCGAGGCCGGCCGTCGTCATGGGGCGCTTAGCGAGCGGCGACAGGCACGCCGCGGATCTTCGAGCCGCTGAGGCCGTAGAACACGATGTACGCGTAGCAGATCAGCGGGATGAAGAAGGCATGCTGCAAGCCGATCTGGTCGGCGATGACACCCTGGATCCAGGGGATCAGCGCACCGCCGACGATGGCCATGATCAGCAGGCTCGAGGCCTTGCCGGTCAGCGGACCCATGCGCTCGATGCCGAGCGAGAAGATCGTCGGGAACATGATCGAGTTGAACAGGCCGATGACCACGATGCTGTAAACGGCCACGGTGCCCGTGGTCATCATGGTGGTGAGCACCAGCAGCATGTTGATCACGGCGAACGCGGCAAGCAGCTTGCGCGGCGAGAACTTGGCCAGCAGGGCCGAGCCGATGAAGCGGCCGACCATCGCGCCACCCCAGTAGAACGCCACGTGGCTGGCGGCCACTTCACCCGACATGTTGCCGATTTCAGGCAGCTGCAGGTAGTTGATCATGAAGCTGCCGATCGCCACTTCACCACCGACGTAGAAGAAGATGCCGAGCACGCCGAAGAACACGTGCGGGGTCTTCAGGGCATCCATCAGCGTGTGGTGGCTGTCGTCGGCCTTCTCGGTGGTTTCTTCCAGTGCCGGCAGCTTGAACAGGTATACGCCGACGGCGAGGAGCACCAGCACGATGGCCAGGCCGATGTACGGGCCCTGCACCGTGGAGGCTTCATGCGCGCGATAGGTGATCTGTTCCGCCGCCGAGAGCTTGGCGATGTCCGCGCTGCTCTTCACGGCGCTGGAGAGGATCAGGAAACCACCGAAGAACGGGGCGAGGAAGGTGCCGAAGGAGTTCAGCGCCTGGGCCAGGGTGAGGCGGCTGGAGCTGGTCTTCTCGGGGCCGAGCAGGGCGACGTAAGCGTTTGCCGCCACCTGCAGCACCGTGATGCCGGTGGCGAGGATGAACAGCGCGGCGAGGAAGAACGGGTACAGGCGCATGCCCGCGGCGGGCCAGAACATGGCCGCGCCGATGCCGGCGACGATCAGGCCGGCGACGATGCTCTTCTTGTAGCCGAGCGCGGCGACGATCCTGCCCGCCGGCAGCGACATGATGAAGTACGCCCCGAAGAAGGTGAACTGGATCAGCAGCGCCTGGGCGTAGTTCAGTTCGAACACGGCCTTCAGGTGCGGGATGAGGATGTCGTTCAGGCAGGTCAGGAACCCCCACATGAAGAAGATCGTCGTCATCACGCCGAGCGCGAGGGGGAAATAGGTGTAGCGGGTGTCGCCCGAGGTCGTCGATGACGACGAGCTGGACGATGGCGTGTAACCGGTGGCCATGGGGCGCTCCATTGGTTGGTTCAGGGGGAGGACGGCGGGCAGCTGCTTTCGCGTACGACCAGCCGTACGGGCGCGATCGTATATGCAGTGTCCGTCTCGGGATTGCTCAATCTATCCAGGATGAGTTCCGCGCTGCGCCGCCCGAGGCCACGCGGATCGACCGCGATGGTGGTAAGGGGCGGCACGCACACGGACGCTTCCGCGACATCGTCGAAACCGGTCAGGGCGAAATCCTCGCCCGGGCGGCGGCCCCGCTTGGTCAGCCCAAGCATGAGGCCCAGGGCGACGGCATCGTTGTAGCAAACCGCCGCCGTCGGTGCGGGATCGCGGGCGAACAGGGCGCCGGTCTGCCGGGCGGCTTCGAGGCGCGTCGGCGCGCTCTCGATCATCCAGGCGGGATCGACCTTGAGCCCGGCATCGCGCATGGCGCCGGCGTAGCCCCGGCGGCGTTGTTCCACCGAACTGGAGTCGCGATGGCCGCCGAAGAAGGCGATGCGCTGGTGGCCCAGGCCGATCAGGTGTTCGGTGGCGAGGCGGGCACCGTGCTCGTTGTCCATCTCGAGCGTGTCCCAGCGGTGCGCGCCATCGTCGTCGGGCAGTTCGCGGTTGAACACGAGCAGGGGCGTGTGCATGCCCACGGCGGCCAGCACCTGCTCACCCTCGCTGCCCTCGGCCGGGGAGAGGATGATCCCGGCGGGGCCATGCTCGATCAGCGAGTTGAGCACCGCCTGCTGGCGGTCCGGCGACTCGCCGGTATTCCCCAGGAGGGTGACGTAGCCCGCGCTGGCCAGGGCTTCGTCGGCCCCGGCGGCGAATTCGGCGAAGAAGGGATTGCCGAGGTCGTTGATGACCAGGCCGATGCTCGAGGACGTGCGCCGGCGCAGGTTGGCCGCCGCCCGGTTATAAACGTAGCCCTGGCGCTTCAGTTCGGCCTCCACCCGGGCCCGGGTGGCGGAGTTGACCAAGGGGCTGCCGCGCAGCACCAGGGAAACGGTGGCCCGCGATACGTCGCAACCCTGGGCGATATCGGCGAGTGTCACCTTGCGGCGCTGCGGGGTGTTCCTCGGCATTGGAGCTCCTTCAAACGATCTAAACCGGGCGATCATCGCGCGGTAGGCCCAGGGATGCATCACGCAGTGCAACATGCGTGGCTGCGCTATCTTTGCTACGTTCGGTCCGTTTGTCACGATCCAAATGATCGTTGCCACTCGCAACGCGTCCACCCGAGGGGAACCCACGATGTCGAGCACCACCCGCCTGCGTCACGGCCTGCTGGCCACCGCCCTGTCCTTCGCCTTGCCCGCGCTCGCGCTGGCGGCCCCGAGCGACAAGGCGTCCAGTGCCTTCGCGGCGGTCGATCCGATGATCGGCACGGGTGGCGACGGGCATACCTTCCCTGGCGCCACGGTGCCCTTCGGCATGATCCAGCTCTCGCCGGACACGGCCATGCCGGACGTGAAGCACGCCTATAAATGGGCCGCTGGCTACCAGTACGGCGACTCGAGCATTCTCGGTTTCTCCCATACGCATTTCTCCGGCAGCGGCCATTCCGACCTGGGCGACGTGCTCGTCATGCCCATCGCCGGCGACGTGAAGCTGGATCCCGGTTCCCCCGACCAGCCCGGTAGCGGCTATCGCTCGCGCTTCGATCACAAGAGCGAAAAAGCCGAGGCAGGGTACTACGCCGTCACGCTGGCCGACTACGGCGTGCGGGCCGAGTTGACCGCTGGCGCCCGCGTGGGCTGGCACCGGTATACCTTCCCCAAGGGCAAGCCGGCCCACCTCCTGCTCGACCTCCGCCCCAGCATCTACGATTACGACGGCAAGGTGCTGTGGTCGTCCCTGCGCGTCCGCGCCGACGGCACGGTGACCGGCGGCCGCACCACGCGCGGCTGGGCGCCTGGCCGCCAGCTGTATTTCGCCATGCGCTTCAACCAGCCGCTGGCCTCGCGCAGCCTCAAGAACCGCGAATCCGCCATCCCTTATCGTGGCTTCAGCGGCCCGGGCAACCGTGCCGACGACGTGGACGGGATCAGCGGGCGGGCCCTGGAAGGCGTGTTCGATTTCGGCGACCTCGGCAAGCCGCTGGTCGTCAAGGTGGCGGTGTCGTCCGTCAGCGAGGACAACGCGGTGGCCAACCTGGACAAGGACGGTGCCGGATTCGATTTCGACGCGCGCCGCGCGGAGGCACGCCAGGCCTGGGAGAAGGCGCTTTCCAGCGTCGACGTGCAGGCGCCCGCGCAGACCCGCAAGACGTTCTATACGGCGCTGTACCACGCGATGATCGCGCCCGGCCTGTCGATGGACGTCAATGGCGAGTACCGCGGCCCGGACAACCAGGTGCATACCGCCAAGGGCTTCGATTTCTATTCCACCTGGTCGCTCTGGGACGTGTACCGTGCGCAGCAGCCCCTGATGACCCTGCTCGAACCGGCGAAAAGCAACGATTTCGTCAGTTCGTTGATCGCCGCCCGCCAGGCCAGCCCCTTCGGCATCCTTCCGGTGTGGGCGTACCAGGGCATGGAAACCTGGTGCATGATCGGCTACCACGCCGTACCGGTGATCGCCGATGCCTATATGAAGGGTATCCGCGGATACGACGCCAACGCCGCGCTGGATGCGATGGTGGCGAGCGCCACCTACGGCCCCTACGGCGGCCTCGACGACTACATGAAGCTCGGCTACGTGCCGATCGACCGCCAGCCCGAGGCGGCGTCCAAGACGGTGGAATACGCGTTCGACGATTGGTCGCTGGCGCAGATGGCCAAGGCCATGGGCAAGGACGATATCGCCGCGACCTTCATGAAGCGCGCCGGTAACTGGAAGAACAGCTTCGACACCAAGACCGGCTTCCTTCGCGCCCGCAAGAGCGACGGCACGTACCGCGAGCCGTTCGATCCCTCGTCCGCTGGCTATGGCAGCGATTACACCGAAGGCAACGCCTGGCAGTATTCCTGGTACGTGCCGCAGGACGTCGCCGGGCTGATCGAGGCGCTCGGCGGCAAGCAGGCCTTCGTCGACAAGCTGGATTCCGTATTCGATGCCAAGGTCGACCCGAAGTCGTTCGCCCATGTCGAGGACATCACCGGCTTGATCGGCTGGTACGCGCACGGCAACGAGCCGAGCCACCAGGTGGCCTACCTCTACGACTACGCCGGCCAGCCCTGGAAGACCCAGGAGCGCCTGATGAAGATCATGCAGACCCAATACACCCCGACGCCCACGGGCCTCGTCGGCAACGACGACCTCGGCCAGATGTCGGCGTGGTACATCTTCACGGCGCTGGGTTTCTATCCGGTGGCACCTGGCAGCAACCAGTACGTGATCGGTCGTCCGTTCGTGGAAAAGGCCACGCTCAACCTCGCCGGAGGCAAGCGCTTCACCGTCACGGCCGACCACCTGGATGCGAAACATCCGTACGTGGGCAAGGTCACGCTCAACGGCAAGCCACTGGAGCGGACCTTCGTCCGGCACGAGGAAATCGTCGCGGGTGGCGAACTGCATTTCTCGATGCAGGAAACGCCGGCGAAGACGTGGGGTACGGGCGAGGGTGCCCAGCCCTATTCCATGAGCGCGCCGGCGAACTGAGCCGGGCCTTCACGCGCCGTCACAGGCCCTTCACGACACCTTCGGCATTAAGCACGCCTCCAAACGGACGGGTGTGCCGCTCTTCCCTTGCCAGCCGGCGGGGAAGAGGGCGCACCCGTCGCGCGTCCTGAGGGCAGGCGATGGCAATCCACCGAAGCGACGCATCCGGCGTCTACAATGAATGTCCTTTCCGGGCAGGAATCGTCGTGGAGATGAGGAAGGCATGATCGAACGCATCGGACTGCGTTGGCGCCTGGTCGGGCTGCTGGCAGCGGTACTCGTGATCGTGGCGCTGCCGTATGTCGTTACGCGCTCCAGTTCGGAGGACGCCCTGAACTCGCGCGACTGGGTCACCCATACGGCGGAGATCAAGGCCAGCGTGTACCAGCTCGACGGCATCCTGCGCAGCAGCGAGGCCGCGATGTACGCGCGCATCGCCGGTGCGCCCGATAGTGCCGTGCTGGACGAACGCGCCACGGCACCGCGCAAGTTCGTGCCGGGGATCATCGCCGGCTTGCGCGAAATGACCCGCGACAACCCGACACAACTGACCCGGCTGGGCGCCCTCGAATCGATCGCCAGCGGACGCATGGCCCTCACCGACCAGGCCTTGCAGCGCCTGGCCGCCGGCGATCGCGCCGGCGCCTTCGCCTCGATGGAGGATGCACGCAAGCTGTTTCCGGTTCGCGGTCCCATCGACGAGGTGCTTGCCGATGAATCGAAGCTGCTCGCCGACCGTCGTGCCGACGCCGCCAAGCTGGCGTCGAACAACCGCATCGTGCTGCTGGTCGCCGCGCTGGCGCAGCTAGCGCTACTCGGCATCGTGGTCGTGGTTTCGGAGCGGCAGATCGCCATCCGCCTGGCCGCGGAATCCCGCGTGGCCGACGCGGTGAAGCGGTCGCAGCTCATCGTGCAGGCCGTGCGCGAACCGATCGCGATGCTCGATCGCCACCTGCGTACGTTGCTGGTGAACACCGCCTTCGCCGAGCTCTACGGCTTTGATCCCGAAAGCGACCAGCACGCGCCGCTCGATCGCATCGGTGACGGCGCTTGGGGCGACACCGCGTTGTTGCAGCGCTTGTCCGACGTGATCGCGCGCGACCGCGAACTATGGGATTACGAACTGACCCAGCGCACGGCCGATGGCATCGATCGCTTCGTGGTGATCAATGCCCGCCGCATCGAGCAGCCCGACAGCGCCGACCCGGCCCTGCTGCTGACGGTGAGCGACATCACCGCGCGAGCCTTGGTGGAGCAGAAGGTCAATGAACTGAACCGGCAGCTCGAAGGCAAGGTGGAGCAGATCTCGGATGTGAACCGCGAACTGGAAGCCTTCAGTTATTCGGTGTCACACGACCTGCGTGCGCCGCTACGGCACATCTCGGGATTCGCGGGCAAACTCGAGGTGGAACTCGGCGAGAAGGCGGACGATCGCGTGCGGCATTACATCGACGTGATCAGCAGCTCGTCACGGCGCATGGCCCAGCTGATCGACGACCTGCTGGTGTTCTCGCGCCTGGGCCGCGGTGCGCTGCGGCTGCAACCAGTCGACATGCAGTCCCTGGTGGAGGAAGCCCGGGCACTGGTGGAGACCGATGCCCAGGATCGCCACATCGAGTGGAAGATCACGCCGATGCCCATCGTGATCGGTGACGAGAACATGCTTCGCACCGTATGGCAGAACCTGCTCGGCAATGCGGTGAAATACACCTCGCATCGCGAGTTCGCGCAGATCGAGGTGAGGCTGGATCGAACGCCCGCGGGCGACTACCAGTTCTCGGTGCGCGACAACGGCGCGGGTTTCGACATGAAATACGCCGGCAAGTTGTTCGGCGTGTTCCAGCGCTTGCACCGCGCTTCCGAGTTTCCCGGCAATGGCATAGGTCTTGCCAATGTCAGGCGCATCATCTCTCGCCACGGCGGCCGCACCTGGGCCGAGGGCGAAATCGACCAAGGCGCCACTTTCCATTTTTCACTTCCGGCATCCGATGTGCCGGGCTCCAGAACGGGTGACACATGAACAAGCGCGACCTGCGAACCATCCTCCTCGTCGAAGACTCCCTGGCCGATGCCGAGATGGCCATCGACGCCCTTCGCGAGGCCAAGCTCGCCAATCCCGTCGTCCATGTGGAGGATGGCGTCGACTGCCTCGACTGGCTGTACCGCCGTGGAGCCTTCGCCGATCGTCCGGAGGGAGATCCCTCCGTGATCCTGCTCGACATCAAGATGCCGCGCATGGATGGCCTGGAAGTACTCAAGCAACTGCGTACCGAAGAACGCTGGAAGCGCCTGCCGGTGGTGATCCTGTCCTCGTCCCGTGAAGAAAGCGATCTTGCGCGCAGCTGGGATCTCGGCGTCAATGCGTATGTGCTGAAGCCGGTGGACGTGCAACAGTTCTTCACGGCGGTACAGACCCTGGGCCACTTCTGGGCGGTGCTCAACCAGCGCCCGGACGGCGAATGACACGCGACGACGGACGGGACGGCACATGGGCGGGCAAGGCCAGAAGGTCAGGATTCTCCAGGTCGAGGATAGTCCCCTCGATGCGGAGCTGGTGCTGACCGAACTCGACCAGGACGGGATCGAGTACGAGACAAGACTGGTGGACGACGAGCAGGCCTATATCGCCGCCCTCGACGAGTTTCATCCGGACATCGTGCTGTCCGATCTCAGCATGCCGGTCTTCAGCGGCGAGCGTGCATTGCAGATCCTGCGCGAGCGTGGCTCCGATGTTCCCTTCATCTTCATCTCCGCCACCCTCGGCGAGGAAGCGGCGATCGAGGCATTGCGCAACGGGGCCACCGATTACATCCTGAAGCACAACACCGCGCGTCTCGCCAGCGCGGTTCGCCGCGCCCTGCGCGAGGCGGAAGAGCAGCGCGCCCGCGCCCGCGCGGAACAGGAACTCATTCGTGCGCAGCGGTTCGAGAGCCTCGCCTTGCTGGCGGGTGGCCTCAGCCACGACCTGCGCAACCTGCTGCAGCCGCTCTTGCTTGCCGGCGACACGCTGGAAGACTACGCGGACGACCCGCGCCTCGCGAGGCTCGGCACCCTGGTGCGCGACTGCGGGCGCCGTGGATTGGAAATGGTTTCCTCGATGCTTTCCTTCGCGCGCGGCGCGCGGCGCGCGGAGCAGGTGAAGCTCGGTGCCTTGCTTGAGGCGCTGAACCTGCTCCTGCAAGGAAGCATTCCGCGTACGGTACGGATGGACGTGGACGTGTTCGATCCGGACGTGGCGTTCGAGGGCAACCACACCGAACTGCAGCAGTGCCTGCTCAATCTCTGCCTCAACGCCATCCAGGCGATGCCCGAGGGAGGCGTGCTGCGCATCGAGACGGACCTGGTCAGCCTGCCCGAGGATTTTTTCTCCGATGGCGAGCAAGCGGCGCCTGGGCGCTACCTGCGGCTTTCGGTCGTCGACAGCGGGCACGGCATGCCGCCCGAAGTCCTGGAGCGCCTGTTCGAACCGTTCTTCACCACCAAGGAGACGGGGACGGGCCTGGGCCTGTTGTCCTGCAAGCGCATCGTCGCCAGTCACGGCGGCCTCATGCGTGTGCGCAGCCAGGCCGGTGAGGGCACGGCATTCCATCTCTATCTGCCCCTGCGCAGCGAGGACGGCGACCACATCGAACCGCAAGCCATGGACGCAAGCCTGCAAGGCGAAGCGGAGCGCGTGCTGGTGGTGGTGGAGGAGGCGGTGCAGCTATCGCTGCTGGTCGACACACTCGATGCCTACGGCTATCAGGCCGGTGCGAGCCAGAGCGGCACGGCCGCGTTGCAGTGGATCGAGGCACACGGCGTGCCGGACCTCGTGGTGATGGACGCCGATATGAACCTGTTCACCGGCGTTCGCACCTTGGCCGCCTTGCTCGACCATGGCTACGGCGGCGCGGTGTTGTTGCTGGCGCGGCCGGACGCACCACCGAACCTCGACGAATTGCCGCAGCTCGATCACCTGTATGTGATCGAGAAGCCGGTGCAGTCGAGGGCGCTGCTGCGAAAGGTGCGCGAGGCGTTGGAGGCGAGCGACGGCCGGGCGCGCTGACTCGATCTGCAAACCCGAAGATGATGTCGGGATTCGTCGCCCGCACCGCCTGGAACCCGGTTTCCACGGTTCCGCGTTCAGCGGATACGAAGGGTGGCGGTGTGCGTCTTCGATGGATCGTCCCGTTCGCGAACGACATACGTGAACTGGCCTCCGTTCTGCGTAGGCAGGACGAAATGGCGGAGTCGCAGATTGGGGCGCGCCCCGCTCGGGCATTCCAGCACGGCGATGCCATCCGGCGAGCAGCGGCCTTCGGCAGCCATCGGTACGTCGATCTCGCGTCCGTCAAGCATGGCCTTCACGGGGATCGTCGTGAATGTATCCAGCACATCGACGAAGATGCTCATCTCACCACGGTGATCGATGGTGGTCGCGGCAGGCAGCGGTACGCCCAGGAATTCAATGCGTTCGTCGGCTTCGGACCAGACGGAATAGATGCGAGGCTCGGGGCCGGACCCCGGGATGGACGGCCACGAGTATCCACATGATTGCGTTACGCCGGCGATCGCGGGGAACGACATGGCGGCGAGCGCGAGCAGCGTTGCTCGCAGGGTGACATGACAGGGTTTCATTGGGTTTCCACTCATTCTTCAACTGCCCGGAACGTGCACCCGACGCCATCCGTTGCGGTGCACTTGTGATACACGATGCCGAAGGGACCCAGCTCGCGCGTCCACGCATGGCGGTCGTGCAAGCGGACTTTCGGTCTTCCGGACGTATCCAGGTAAGCCATGTCCAATGCGCCACGTTCCAGCTTGTAGCTGCAACGGGCCAGCTCGCCATCGGTTGCGGTTTCACCGCCGGGATAGAAGACCGCTTCCTCGAAGCGAAGCACGTTGCCATCGTTTCCCGCGGGTGCGACACCTACCCATTCGTATCGTGAGTCCTGTGCCGTTGCCTTGTGGACGCCATGATGATTCACGATCGTCGATGGTTGCGGGCAATGTTCGATGACATAGGCCGCGGTGACGGGGGATATAAGCGTCGCGATGACGCCGAACAGTGCGCGCATGACTGACTCCTCTCCATGTGGGAAGGGCGCCAACATCGCCGGGGCGGCGACGGGCTATCAGGCAGTATGGGCATCGAGCGATGGTGGCGCCGTCGGCGAAGTCCGGGCGCGTTTGTCAGATATTGCCCTCTCGGCACGAATCCGTGCCGATGGTGCCTCAGTCGATGCCGAGCTTCTTCAGTTTGTACCGCAGCGCGCGGAATGTGATCCCCAGCTTCTTCGCCGTCGCCGTCTTGTTGTAGCGGGACTCTTCCAGCGCCTTGATGATCGTGTCGCGCTCGATATTGGAGATGTAATCCTCAAGCGAGCCGTCGGTCGCGGCGCTGCGTACGGCGTGTGCCGCGGAAGCCGGGACGGCGGCTTCGGTCACGGCGGCCAGCGCCGGCGTGACGGTGCGTTGCGGCAGCATCAGGTCTTCGGCTTCGATCGTGTCGCCTTCGCACATCGCCATGGCGCGTTCGAGGATGTTTTCCAGTTCGCGGACATTGCCGGGGAATTGGTAGGCCTCCAGCGCGGCAAGGGCTTCCGGGCGCAGGCGGCCGGGTTCGCCGCCGGCTTCGGTGGCCAGCTGGCGGAGGATGAAGTCCGCCAGCTTCGGCACGTCGCCGCGACGCTCACGCAGCGGCGGGACGCGCAGTTCAATGACGTTGATGCGGTAGAAGAGATCCTGCCGGAACAGGCCTTGCTCCACCAGCGCGGCGAGGTTCTTGTGCGTGGCGGAGAGGATGCGGACGTCCACCGGAATCTCGTCGCGACCGCCGATGGGGCGCACCGCTTTTTCCTGGATGGCGCGCAGCAGCTTCACCTGCATGTGCAAGGGAAGTTCCGCTACTTCGTCCAGGAACAGCGTGCCGCCCTGGGCGGCCTGGAACAGGCCCTCCTTGTCGACATGCGCGCCCGTGAAGCTGCCTTTGCGATGGCCGAAGAACTCGCTTTCCATCAACTCGGACGGAATCGCGCCGCAGTTCACCGGTACGAAGGCGCCGGTCGCACGCGGCCCCATCTCGTGGATCAGGCGGGCGACCAGTTCCTTGCCCACACCGGACTCGCCAGCGATGTAGACCGGTGCCTGGTTGCGTGCGAGCTTGGCGATCTTGCCGCGCACTTCGGTCATCGCGGTGGAATCGCCGATCAGGCGATCGGCGCCGGGCGAGGTCTTGCTGCCGCCACCCGCCTTGCGCTCCTCGGACAAGCGAAGCGCCGTACGCACGAGGCGGCGCAGCAAATGGATGTCCACCGGCTTGGAGACGAAATCGAAGGCACCCGCCTTGAGTGCATTGACCGCCGCGTCGACATTGCCATAGGCCGTGATCATCGCCACCGGCATGTCCGGATGGTTGGCGGCGATCAGCTCGATGATCTCCTGGCCGCTGCCGTCGGGCAGCCGCATGTCGGTGAAGCACAGGTCGTAACGCCGGGCCGCCAGTGCGCTCCGCGCTTCGCTGACGCTCCCCACGGCGTCGACGTCGAGTTCCATTCGACCGAGTGTGATGGTCAGTAACTCGCGGATGTCCCGTTCGTCGTCGATGACCAGTACGGTCTGCTTGCTCATTAGGTCCGACAGGTTCGGTGAATAGTCCAAATGTAACCGCCCGGGCGGGATACGCAAAGGGCGGGATTCACGCGCGTGCCGCCAGAGGCGCCGCGACGGCCGTGCGTGCGGGCGGCGTCAGGCTGATGCGGAAGCAGCTGCCGCCGCCGGCCACGCGCACGTATTCCAGGGCCGCCTGGTTGGCCTCGGCCATCTGCCGGGCGAGGTAGAGGCCCAGTCCCGTGCCGTATTCGTGCGTGGTGAAGAACGGCTCGAAAATTTGCGCGGCTACCTTGGGCGGGATGCCCGGGCCGCGGTCGATCACCTCGAGGATGGGGATGCCGGCCTCGGAGTGCCGGGCCACCAGCATCACCCGCGCCGGCTCGCCGGGCAGGCGGCCGTAGCGCAGCGCATTCTGCACCAGGTTCCAGATCACCTGCTGCAGGTGCTGGGGGTCGGCCACGGCGGCGACCGGCTCGCTGCCGGATACCGCGCGCAGGATGTCCGAGCCCAGGTCGTTGCCCTGGCGGTACTCGGTGACGAAGTGGTGCACCCACTTGCCCAGATCGAGGGTCTCCGGGCGCGAACGCTCGCGCCGCGAGAGTTGCAGGATGTTCTCGATGATCTCGTTGAGGCGCGAACAATGGTTGTTGATGATCTCGACCATGCGCAGGTCGGTGTCGTTCATGTCCGTGGATTCCGCCAGCAGCTGGGCCGAATAGTGGATCGCGGCCAGCGGATTGCGGATCTCGTGGGCGATCGAGGCGGACAACCGCCCCAGCGAGCTGAGGGTGAGTTCCTCGGCACGGCGCGACACGAGGGAGGTGTCGTCGAGGAAGATCAGCACGTGCGAATCGTCGTTCGGCGCCAGGCGCGAGAAGCGCGGCACGACTTCCGGGGTGCCGTCGGCGAGCATCGTGGCGCTCTCGTCGAGCTTGCCGGAAGTGCGCCAGTGGTACAGGCGCCGCGACAGTTCGGGCGCGAGGCTGCCGAGGTCGCGCTGCTCGGCGGAAGGATTGCCCATCAGCATCCAGGCCGATTCGTTGAGCTGGTGGATACGGTTGCTTTCGTCCACCAGCAACACGCCGGTCTTCATGCGCCGGATGATCAGTTCGTTGACCTGGGACAGGTTGGCCAGGTCGATGCCGCGCTGCTCGGCCAGCGCCTCGGAAGCCCGGATATTGCGGCCCAGCACGTAGCACAACGAGGCGCAGGCGAAATAGGCGGCGCCGAAGAGGCCGTATTCGACCATCTCGCGATCGGTGCCGTCGGCCGAATCCAGGTCGAAGACCGAGTGTCCGAGCATGCCGAGGGTGGCCAGCGCGGCGAAGAACATCGACAGGCGGAACGGCAGCAGCAAGGCGCCGGTGGCGATGTTCACGGCCAGCATCATGGCCACGCCCATGCGCACGTCGTGCATCAACACCAGGGCCAGCAGGGCCGCGGCGATATCCAGGGTGAGGCCGATCGACACGATCAGCACCGGCCGGTTGAGGGTTTGCCGGGTGCGGGCCACCATCACCAGGGCGGCCAGCAGGTAGGCCAGGGCGAACAGGCGGGCGAATACCGGTTCCGGCAGGGCCGGCCAGTTCATGTGCTCGGGGCGGAACGCCAGCGCGGTGTAGACCGCGGCCTGGCCGAGTCGGAAGTAATTGAAAAAGAAGAGTTCGTGGCGAGCGGTGGACTGGTTCGCGCTAGCTCGGACGGCGATGGTCGACGCGGGCGTGGACACCTGGATGCTTCTCCGCCGTGGGCCCCCCGGGGCCGTGGATGGCCATCAGTATAGGGGGGCCGGCGGCGCCGTCCACCGGCGAATGCGGCATCGCCCCTTTCCATCCGGGGCGCCTTCCGGGAAAATACGCGGCCGTATTGCGTGAAATTGGCGCAATCGATTCATCCCCCCTCCCCGTGCGAGCCTCGCCGCCCGCACGCTTTCACACGTTTTCTCCGTTCGCTCGAGGTATCGAATGAATTTCCACGAGTACCAGGCTAAAGAACTGTTCGCCAAGTACGGTATCGCCGTGCCGCCGGGCAAGATTGCCAACTCTCCCGACGCCGCCGTCGATGCCGCCAAGCACCTTGGCGGTACCCAGTGGATGGTCAAGGCCCAGATCCATGCCGGTGGCCGCGGCAAGGCCGGCGGCGTGAAGTTCTGCCGCAGCCTCGATGACGTCCGCGCCGCCGCCAAGGGCATGCTCGGTACGAACATGGAAACCTACCAGTCGGCCGGCCGTGCGCTGCCGGTGAACCTGGTCCTGGTCACCGACGCGACCGACATCGCGAAGGAACTGTACCTCTCGATCCTCACCGATCGCGACACCAAGTCGATCTCGTTCATCGCCTCCAAGCACGGCGGCGTCGACATCGAGCAGGTCGCCCACGACACGCCGGAAGACATCCACACCATCGTGGTGGACTTCGTCGAAGGCCTGCAGCCGTACCAGTGCCGTGACCTCGGGTTCAAGATGGACCTGAATCCGAAGCAGGTGGGCCAGCTCGTCAAGATCATGATGGGCCTCTACAAGCTCTTCAACGAGAAGGACCTCGCCCTCGTCGAACTGAACCCGCTGGCGATCCTCGCCGACGGCAACCTCGCCGCCCTCGATGG
Source organism: Luteibacter sp. E-22 (assembly GCF_049913125.1). Lineage (GTDB taxonomy): Bacteria > Pseudomonadota > Gammaproteobacteria > Xanthomonadales > Rhodanobacteraceae > Luteibacter. The sequence continues at coordinate 3,490,180 of NZ_CP183975.1, read as the reverse complement.
CAAGGTGAACTCCGACGACAACGCCGAGTTCCGTCACCCGGACCTCGCCGCCATGCGCGACCTCACGCAGGAAGACGCCGCCGAAGCGGCCGCCGTCCAGCACAACCTCAACTACGTGACGATGGACGGCACGATCGGCTGCATGGTCAACGGCGCCGGTCTGGCGATGGCCACGATGGACGTCATCAAGCTGGCGGGCGGCGAGCCGGCCAACTTCCTCGACGTGGGCGGCGGTGCCACCAAGGAGCGCGTCACCGAGGCGTTCAAGCTCATCCTCTCATCCGACAAGGTGAAGGCCATCCTGGTCAACATCTTCGGCGGCATCGTGCGTTGCGACCTGATCGCCGAAGGCATCATCGCGGCCGTGAAGGAAGTGGGCCTGAAAATTCCGGTGGTCGTGCGCCTGCAAGGCACCAATGTCGAGAAGGGCCGCGAACTGCTGGCCAACTCGGGCCTGGCGATCACGCCGGCCGACGATCTCAACGATGCGGCCCAAAAGGCCGTGGCCGCCGCGGCCTGAGGAGCGAAAGCAACATGAGCGTCCTGATCAACAAGAACACCAAGGTCCTCGTCCAGGGTTTCACCGGACAGCAGGGCACCTTCCACGCCGAACAGGCGATCGACTACGGCACCAAGATCGTCGGTGGCGTGACCCCGGGCAAGGGCGGTTCCGAGCACATCGGCCTGCCGGTCTTCAACACCGTGCGTGACGCCGTCGACCAGACCGGCGCCGACGCTTCGGTGATCTTCGTGCCGCCGCCGTTCGCCGCCGACTCGATCCTCGAAGCCATCGACGGTGGCATCAAGGTCATCGTCGCGATCACGGAAGGCATCCCCGTGCTCGACATGATGCGCGTGAAGAACGTGCTGAAGTCGCATCCTGACGTCGTCCTGGTCGGTCCGAACTGCCCCGGCGTCATCACCCCGGGCGAGTGCAAGATCGGCATCATGCCGGGCCACATCCACAAGCCGGGCAAGGTCGGCATCGTTTCGCGCTCGGGCACGCTCACCTATGAAGCGGTGTTCCAGACTACGAACGAAGGCCTCGGCCAGTCCACCTGCATCGGCATCGGCGGCGACCCGATCAACGGCCTGAGCTTCATCGACTGCCTCAAGCTGTTCCAGGATGACCCGCAGACCGAAGGCATCATCATGGTCGGCGAAATCGGCGGCAGCGCCGAGGAAGACGCGGCCGAGTTCATCGGCCAGTACGTGAAGAAGCCGGTCGTCTCGTTCATCGCGGGCGCCTCGGCTCCTCCGGGCAAGCGCATGGGCCACGCCGGTGCGATCATCTCCGGCGGCAAGGGCACGGCGGCGGCGAAGTTCGCCGCGCTGGAGAAGGCGGGCGTGACCACGGTCAAGTCCCCGGCCGACCTCGGCAAGACCCTCGCGGGCCTGATGAAGAAGTAAGCGTCACGCACTTCGGTATGTGATGAAAAGCCGCGGCCCTCGGGCCGCGGCTTTTTTTGTGTCTTCGCGAGTGTCCGGCAGCGGAGCTATACGGACTGGGTTCTGCCAGGCTCTGGTGAGAGCCGACCCTGTCGGCGATGGGTGCTTGCCATGACGATCGGATGCCTTCCGGAAACCTGGCCTGCTGCCGCGGGATCGCCGACAAGGTCGGCTCCCACAAGTCTCCCACCAGGTTCTTCCGTCAGGTTATCGGCGGAGCCTTTTGGGGCTGAGCATTTCGGCGGTGATGCCTGCCTGCGTGAGGTGATCCGGCATCGGTTTGTCCAGGATCATCGATGCGCAGGCTTCGGCCATGGCCGCGCTGGTCTGGATGCCGTAACCGCCTTGCGCAGCGAGCCAGAAGAATCCTGGCGCATCCGGCGCGAAGCCGCCGACGAGATCGCCGTCGGCGACGAAGCTGCGCAGGCCGGCCCAGGTACGGGCGGGGCGGCGGATCGACATCGTCGTGGCTTCTTCGATGCGGTGAATGCCGAGGGCGATGTCGTATTCCTCAGGTTGCACGTCATGCGGGTGGGTGGGATCGGCGTTGGCCGCGGAGCCCAGCAACAGGCCCGCATCGGGCTTGAAGTAGAAGGTCTCGTCGATGTCCACGACGAAGGGCCATTCGGACGCGTCGACACCCTCGGGCACGGCGAAGGTGAAGGCGGAACGTCGGCGCGGTTCCAGGCCGATGGTGGTTACCCCGGCAAGTTCGGCCACGGCGTCGGCCCAGGCCCCCGCCGCGTTCACTACCACGGGAGCGCGCCATTGTTCGTTGACGACCCATCCGCCGCCTTCGCGACGCATGGCGTGGACGCGGGTATCGAGGTGCATGCTGACACCTTGCGCTTTCGCACCACGCAGGAAGCCCTGGTGCAGCTCGTTGACGTCGATGTCGGCGGAGTCCGGTTCGAACAGCGCGAACTCCGCCGCCTTGGGACGAAGCACGGGCACGAGCGCCGCGATCCGCTCGCGATCGAGCAGCGCCAACGAAGGCGTGAAGCGGCGCACCGCTTCGTACTCGTCGTGCACGCGCTGCGCCTGCGCGATCCCACCGATTACGAGCGCGCCGCGACGCTGAAGAATCGGGTGCGCAGCGAATCCAGCGGGTGGATGTTCGAGGAAGGGCCGGGTCGCACGGCTCAACATCCGTACCTGGGGCGATCCGTAGCTTTCGCTGAAATGAGCGGCCGAGCGCCCCGTGGTATGGAAGCCGGCGAAGGACTCCTGCTCGAGCACCATGACGCGTGCGTGCGGTGCGAGGAACCACGCGACCGATGCGCCGGCGATGCCGGCACCGATCACGATGACATCAAGATGTTTCTCACTCATGCCTTGTCCTTAAGGGATTGCGCGGCGACGACGCTGGTCGCCGCAAGATCGGCGGTGACGTTGCCGAGCGTGGCCAGGGTATCCGGCAAGGTATCCACCGCGAGCATGATGCCCAGCGGTCCGATGGGAAGACCCATGGCCTGGGCGACGGGAACATTCGTCGCGATAAAGGTGACCTGTCCCGGCAAGCCGACGGAGCCCAGGCTGATGACCACCGCGAGCGCGGCGCCCGCGGCCCATTGTGCGACGCCCAGGTCGATGCCGAAGGCCCATGCGATGAAACTCGCCGAGACAATGTATTGCACCGGACTGGTAAGGCGGAACAGCGACACCGCCATGGGCAGGACCAGCGATGTCACCGCCGTGGGGTAGCCCAGTCGCCGGTCCGCGCTTTCGATCATCGCCGGCAGCGAGGCGAGCGACGACTGCGTGCTGGCGGCGACGACCTGCGCGGGCGCGATGGCCGAGGCGAAGCGTGCGAACGGTTCACGGCCCCATACCCGCGCAACGACCAGCATCAGGGCGGTGACGATGAGATATACGATGCATTCGACCAGCACATAGACGCCCAACGCGCCCAGCATGTGCAAGCCGGCTCTCGCGCACACGGAGAGGATCAGGGCGAACACGCCCAGCGGCGCGAGGAGCAGCACCCATCGCACGATCACGATCATGGCGTCGGCGATCGCGCGGAAGAACTCGATCGCGAGTGCGCGCCGCTCGGGGGCGATGCGTGTGAGTGCGAAGCCGAGGAACATCGCGAACACCACCAGCGGCAGCATGGCACTCTCCGCCGCCGCCATGATCGCGTTGGTGGGAACGATGCCGGCCAACCAGTCCGACCAGCCGATCGGCGCACTGGCGGGAAGGTGGCCGCCGGTGGCGCTGAGCGCGGCGGTGAGCGAGCCACTGCGCGGGAACAGCGTAAACAACGCAGGGGCGGCAATGGCCGCCACCGCCGCACCGAGCGAAAGCAGCAACAGGAACACGACGATCGCGCGCCGCGCGATGCGGCCCGAGGCAGCCGCGTCGGTCGCGGTATTCGCACCGACGACGACCAGCGAGAGCACGAGCGGCACCACGGTCATCTGCAACGCGCTCAGCCAGAGTTTGCCGATCGGTTGTACGGCATCGGCAACGGCCAGCGCGGAACCCGGAGCCCACGTGGCCAGGGCGATGCCAGTCAACGCGCCAAGCGCGAGACCGAGGAGGATGCGTTGGGTGGCGGTCATGGGGCCGGCAGGTTCCAGGCTTCGCGCAGCCGGGCGTATTCGTTCTTCGGCAGCAGCACGAAGACCGGCTTCTTCGCCGGATCGAGCCAGCCGAGCAGGCGTTCCATCGTCTCGTCGGTCATGGCCGTGCAGCCGGCGGTCGGCGATGTGGGCGATTTCCACAGATGGGCGAAGATGCAGCTGCCCGCGCCCTTGCGTCCATCGGGGTTGTGCTCGATGACGAAGCCGATGCGATACGCGTGGTCGCCGTCGAAGTGCAGGTCGCGGCGCATCGGCTCGGTCGCGCCTGCCACCGCCTTCTCGCCGACCTCACGCGCATCGACCACCTGGTTGTAGTAAGGCGAGCTGTCCACGTCCACGCAATAGTCGGATACGCCGAGGCCGCGATAAGGCAGGGCGGTGGGATTCGTCTCGGCGTAGCCGAAGGCCTGGCCGATACGGAATACGCCGGCGGGACTGCGGCCGTCGCCTTCCTTCTTCACCGGTCCGTCCTTTTCTGGTGGATTGAGCCCGACGCCCCACGCGCTGCCGTGCTTGCCGATGGTCACCTCGGCGGCCGGGCCTTCCTGTTTCCAGCGCGTACCTTCGCGGACGTACGCGCGGAGCGTTCCGTGGTCGACATCCCACCCGTCGGTGGTCACCACGATCATCTGCCGGGACACCGACCAGGCGGCGGGCGTCTCGAACGCCGTGCTGGATACGGCGAGGACAAGGGCGGCGAGGCCGAGCAGGCGTGGGAGCGTTCGGGAGAAGGGCATGGGGTGGTCCGGTCAGGGTTCGAGCATCTGCTGGATGCGATCGAGGTTTTGCACGAGGCGGGCATGGCGGGCCTCGTCTCCCTCGCACAGGTGCACGAACACGGTGTCGAGCAACTGTTGCACGGTGGACTGGTAGATCAGTGACTGGACGTAGGACGCATCGTCGTGCGCCGCCACAGCCAGTGCGATATCGGCGAGCGCGCGTACGGGGTTGGAGGTATGCCGCGTGACGGTCACCACGCGCCCGCGCCGCTCGCGGAAATAGCGGGCGATCTTGGTCAGCGCGGGGTGCTTGCCCTGTTCGGAGAACACCATGAGGACGTCGCCCGGCGACGACATGGTCACTTGCGCGGCCATGCGGCTCACGTCGAAGTGTCGGATGGCCACGACACCCAACAGCGACAGTCGCACGGCGAAGCCGCGCGCGTGCAGGTCGTCCTCGCCTAGCCCGATGAGGAAGACCTTGCCCGCCGAATCGATCGCGTCGACCACCGCATGCAAGGTCTCGGGACTGTTGATGTGGCGCGTCGCCTCTTCGGCGCGCGCCTTGCGTTGCCAGAGTGCCGCACCCAGCGGGTCGCCACCCGGACGTTCAGCGAGTGGAGCGGTCTCGCCGTCGCCTTCGTCGGTGCGTCCGATGGCCTCGCCGACGGAATACTTCAGGTCTGGATAGCCGCGGAAGCCGAGCTTCTGGGTGAACTTCACCACGCTGGACTGGCTGATGCCTAGCGCGTTGGCCAACTGCTGCGAGGAATAGTCGCGCAGCAGCTGGGCGTTCTCGAGGATGAAGTCGGCGATGCGCCGCTCCACCGCCGACATGCGGTCGCGTTCGGAACGGATCTTCACCAGCGGCGACATGGCGGCGGCCCTCAGAGTGGCTGGAGGCCGCGGATCTCGCGGATGCCCAGCCCCGGCGCATCGCTGATGGAGATCTCCGACTCGTTGAAGTTCACACCGCCGTCCACGGGGTCGTACGCGCACAGCGAGGGTCCATCCAGGTCCACCTTGGTGATCACGTCGGATTTGGCGACCGCCACGTGCACGGCGGCGGCGACGCTGATGCTGGTTTCCAGCATGCAGCCGATCATGCACTCGATGCCGTAGAGGCCGGCGATGTCGGCGATGCGGATGGCATTGGATATGCCGCCGGTCTTCATCAGCTTGATGTTGATGATGTCGGCGGCGCGCATGCGGATCAGCTCCATCACCTCGGCGGGGCCGAACACGCTCTCGTCGGCCATGATCGGCGTATGCACGCGCTCCGTCACATAGCGCATGCCTTCCAGGTCGCGCGCCTTCACCGGCTGCTCGACCAGTTCCAGGCGAACGCCGGCATCTTCCAGCGTGTGCAGCGCGTAGACCGCTTCCTTGGCGGTCCATCCCTGGTTCGCGTCGAGGCGGAGCAGGGCGCGGTCTTCCACGGCGGCGTAGATCGCGCGGACACGTTCGATGTCCACGCCGATGTCCTTGCCCACTTTGATCTTGAGCGATTCGAAGCCGCGGTCCACCGCGGCGATGGAATCGGCCACCATCTTGTCGATGTAGTCGACGCTGATGGTGATGTCGGTGGTGATGACCGGATCGCCGCCGCCGAGCAGCTTGTACAGCGGCGCGCCGTACAGTTGGCCCCAGAGATCGTAGACGGCGATCTCCACGGCGGCCTTGGCGCTCGTGTTCTTCTCCATGGTGCCCTGGATCAGCTTGGTGATCCGGTTGAGGTCGGCGATGTCCTGGCCGATGAGGCGGGGTGCGATGTAGTGGCGGATGGCGTCGACGATGGAGCCGTGCGTGTCACCGGTGATGACCGCCGTGGCTGGCGCCTCGCCATAGCCCACGTGGCCGTCATCGGTATGCACCATCACGACGATGTCTTCGACCTTGTCGACCGTGCGCAGCGCCGTCTTGAAGGGGGTCTTCAGCGGTACGCGCAGCATGCCGAAGCGGATGTCGGTGATCTTCATGGAATCTCGCTGGGCAGGGTTAACGGATGCGGACGATGCTGGTCATGCGGTCGACGAAGGTCTTGTCGCCGCTGGCCATCATGGGCAGGAGAGGTGTCACCGAGACCTCGTTGAGCTTGATGTGCCGCAATGTGCCGTCGGCCTGCTTGTAGCTCATGCCGCCGACATCGTGGATGACATAGGGTTCGCCGTCGATCTTGCCGATCACCATCATCACGTGGCCGGGGATGTAGACCAGGTCACCCACCTCGAGCGCCTTCGCGGCCTTCACCCGTGCCTCGTGGCTGTCCTTGTCGGTGTAGACGGTATGGGCAAGCCCGGGGCTGATGCTCTGGTCGCGCGTGTTGCGCGGCATCTGCACGCCCATGCTGCGGTAGACGTCCGAGACGAAACCGCTGCAATCGCGGCCGTTGTACGCGTGACCCCAGCCATAGCGTTCGCCGAGGAACTTGAATGCCTGGCGGATGATGTTCGCCCGGGTCAAGGGCAGGTAGTCGGCCGCGGAATCCTGGTTTCGCTGGAGCAGGGCCGGGTGGAACGAGAGCGCGCCATCGGTGCCTCGCACCGGCAGGCTCAGTACCCACGAGGTGTAGGGGCTCTGTCCGTTCACCGGCTGGTCCGGCGGCAAGGAGGTGTCGAGCGGTACGCGCGTGCCCATGTCCAGCTGGAATTCCGAGAGGGCGGGCGCTTCCGGCGTGTAGACGGTGAGCGTCTTCGCGCCGGTGACGATCCGGTACGGCGTGGCATCGGCATGGGTGAAGATGGTCGCGGCATCGCCGTAGGCCACGTCTTCCGTGTGCATCCACGCCGCGTAGCGCGGGCTGACGACGAACACCCACTTGCCGTCCTTGCTCGCATGCACCACCACGAGCGGATCGCCGGGGAACAGCGTGCTTTCCTGGAAGCGGTCGATGTCGGTGTCGTCGGCATGGCTGAACACGCGCAGGTCGGTGGGATAGCCTCGCAGGGCACCGCGACGCACGGCCATGCCATAACGCGGCGTCACCTGCGCGGGAATGCCGTCGATCGCGGCGTTGTCCATCACGGCGTCGATCGCCGGGGCGGTCACGGGTTTGCCCTCCACATCGAACAAGGGCTTGCTTGGCCGTGACGTCAGCTTCTCGATCCAGCCTTTCACCTGCTCCCGTGGCAACGAGGCCGGGAGGTGGCGGATGTCGTGCATCGACGGGTCCAGCCGCGCCACGCGCTCGTTGATCGCGGCGATGGCGGCGGCATCGAGCACGAGCTTGTCCGCATCCGGAAGTCGCGCGACCCAGAAGTCCGGCGAGAGTTGCGCATCGGTGACGCCGAGGATGCCCGATGGCGGTACCGGCATGTCGCGCGGGGTCGCATACGCGCCACCCACGGTCAACGCGAGCAGGGTGGCGAACAGGGTGGGGCGAAGCAGGTTCATAGCGAGATCCTTGGTCAGGAAGCCAGCGCCGAGAGCACCGCGGCGACGACGAGACCGAAGCCAGTGCCGAGGATATAACCGAGCAGGGCGAGCAGGACGCCCACCGGCACCAGCGAACGCGAATACGTGGCCGCGAGCACCGGGGTGGCGGCCACGCCGCCGATATGGGCCAACGAGGAAATGCCGCAGAGATACAGGTCGAAATGGAAGAGGCGCGCGGCCAGGCTGAGAAGTACCGCATGCACGGCGATCACCGTGACGCCGGCGAGCAGGTAGAGCGGCGCCGCGGCGATGCCGGCGAAGCTGCTTTGCGAGGCGAGCACGGCGACGACTGAAATCAGCATCGCGCTCGAGACCGCCTGCGCACCGGGCAGGCGGGCCAGTGGCGTATGCGCGGCGACAAGGCCGGCCACGGTCGCGATCAGGATCGTCCATGTCGTGGGCGATACCATGCTGCCTACGGGCAGCCTCGCGCCGAGCACCGCGGACACGGCGGCGACGAGCAGGGCGAGGCCCAGCCAGAGCAATACGCTGTCGGACGTGGCGGGCGCGCGGACCGCTGTCTCCGCCACGGTCAGGCTCGCGCTGGACTGCGCCCTGGTCCAGCGATTGAAGGCCGGAGCGAGGCGGGCCACCGCGAACAGCACCACCACCCACATCGAATAGCACAAGGCGTCGGTGAGCAGGGTGGTCGCCAGCGACGTGTCCGACATGCCGATGGCCTGCTTCACCGCGATCATGTTCGCCGTGCCACCCATCCAGCTGCCCGACAACGAAGCGAGTGGCATCCATCCCGTGCCGGGCATCCAGTGGCGGTAGATCAGGAAGGTGAGCACGAAGGCGATGAACAGGCTGATCGAGGTGCAGACGAAGACGCCGAGCACGCGCGGCCCCAGCGCGAGGATCGCGCGAAGGTCGCAGTTGATCATCAGCAGGAAGAGCAGTGCCGGCACCAGCCGGGCCACGAGCATGTTCTGCGCCGCATGGATTTCTGGCGAGGCGGTCCAGAAGCCGGCGACCGACAAGGCCGTCACGGTGAGGTAGGTGAGGACGATGGGCGGAAGGATCTCGAATACCTTCCAGCCGAAACGCCGTTCGATCGCGGGCCAGAAGCCGGCGGCAAGCAGCATCACGGCCAGGTAAGGCCAAACCGACTGGATCACGCGTCCCCTCCCCGGGTGGTGTCGCGACGGTCGTGAGGAATATCTATTCCTAACGAAGTAGCCTGAAGCATAAATTATTGACCGCGCTTTGCAAGCATGTTACACAGCCCTGACGCACGTCCACCCACCACGGTTGCATCGGGGATACCGAACGGTGAAAGCGGCCCTACGAAACGCGATGATTCGCCCGGCGCTTGCGGCGTGCCTGCTCGCTTCGCTGAGCTTCACCCCTGTGGGAGCCGCCCCTCTGGGCGATGCCCCTCCAGGCCAGGTGGGAGCCGACCCTGTCGGCGATGCTCCTTCAAGGCAAATAGACGCCGGCCACTTCAAAGCCGCCGAAGCCCTCATCGCCAAGGCCCTCGCCCAACCCGACCTCACCCCCACGCAACGCGACACCCTGCTGTTCCAGCGCGAACGCATGCGTCGCATCCTGCTCGATTTCACCCTCGACGCCGATGCGGTGAAGACCCGCCTGCGCAAGCAGATCCCCGATCTCACCGACGCCGAATTCGCGAAGTGGGACGCCGCCGGCCTGATCGAAAAGCAGGTGATCGATGGCCGCACGCTGTACTTCAAGCGCTCGCCGGGAAACCTGTTCCGGCTCAGCGTCGAAGCGCGTGCTCGCCGCAAGGAACAGACGCCCTTCGACGATGGCCCGAACGAAATCCTCAACGACCACCACCGCGCCGTGCGCGCGGCCGCCTTGGCGAGCTACACCAGCAGCGTGTTGCCGCGCCGCGAGAGCGTCACCCAGGTGCTCACGGTAAAAGCCGATGCGGTACCCGCGGGCGAGACGATCCGCGCCTGGATTCCCTATCCGCGCGCCATCGCGGCCCAGCAGGAAGATATCCGCCTTACCGGCAGCGAACCGGCCAAGGCCGCCATCGCTCCCGAGTGGAGCCTGCAACGCACGGCTTATCTCGAAAAGAAGGCCGAAGCGGGCAAGCCCACGGAATTCTCGATCACCTACGAAGTGACCCTCTACGCGCGCTACGTCGACATCGATCCGGCGAAGGTGACGCGGACGCCGATCACGCCTGCGTTGGCGCCCTATGTCGCCGAGCGTGCGCCTCACATCGTCTTCACCGATGCCATGCGTGCGTATTCGAAGCGCGTGGTCGGCAACGAGACCAACCCCTACCGTATCGCGCAGAAGCTGTTCGCCGCCGTGGATACGATTCCCTGGGCGGGTGCGCGGGAATACTCCACGATCTCGAATATCGGCGACTACACGCTGCATGCCGGTCACGGCGATTGCGGCGAGCAGACCCTGCTGCTGATGACCTTGCTGCGCCTCAATGGCATTCCGGCACGCTGGCAATCGGGCTGGATCTTCTCCGATGGCAAGTACAACAACATCCACGACTGGGGGCAGGTGTACCTGGCCCCGTATGGATGGGTACCGATGGACGTGACCTTCGGCCGCCTGCTGGCCGGAGCCGATGCGAAGCCGGGCGACGACGCGCTCGAGTGGTTCTACCTCGGCGGCCTGGATGCCTATCGCATCGCCTTCAACGACGACTATGCGCAACCGTTCACGCCCGCGAAGACCTTCTTCCGTTCGGAGACGGTCGACTCGCAGCGCGGTGAAGTCGAGTGGAAGGGCGGCAACCTGTATTTCGACCAGTGGGATTACGACTTCCGGTGGCACCGTGTCGATACACCGCGCGGGGGCGGTGGCACGGCGCCCTGACCGGGTAACGCACGACAACCCGAAACATCATCTTATGGGAGTGGGGAGATGGGGGACATGAAGACGAACCGGCGCACATTGCGCCACGGCGCCTTGTGCATGGCGATCGGCCTGGGTCTGGCGATGTCCGGCAGCGCATCCGCCGCGAATACCGACGGCACGATCGTCGGCCGCACCAAGGCGGGCGCGACCGTGACCGCACGCGATCCGGCCACCGGGCTGACGCGTACCGTGACCGCCGACGACGCGGGCAATTTTCGCCTGCCGTACCTGCCGGTCGGCCATTACCAGGTGGACAGCAGCAAGGACGGCAAGCCGGTGGCCACCACCGCCGAGGTGACCGTGAGCCTGGGCAACGCCACGACGGTGAACCTCGTGGAACGCGGCGCGACGGGTACCACCGAACTCGAAGGCGTGCAGGTGAGCGCACCGGTCGTCATCTCCGCCGTGGACGTCAGCTCGACCGAGACCGCGACGAACATCAGCCGCGAGGAAATTCGCCGCCTGCCCGTGGACCAGAACGTGCAGTCGGTGGCCCTGCTGGCGCCCGGCGTGAACAAGGGCAACGCCGGCTTCGGCGGCATCTCGTTCGGCGGTTCGTCCGTGGCCGAGAACTCGTTCTACGTGAACGGCCTCAATGTCACCGACTTCTACAACCGCAACGGCTTCTCCGAGGCACCGTTCGCGTTCTACCAGGAATTCCAGGTCAAGACCGGCGGCTATTCCGTCGAGTTCGGCCGCACCACCGGGGGCGTCGTGAACGCCGTGACCCGTTCGGGAACGAACGAGTTCAAGGCCGGCGCGGAGATGACCTTCGAGGCCAGTGACTGGCAGGCCACCACGAAAAACCGTTACTGGGATGGCGAGCGCTACATCACCTCGTCCGAAGACCACTACTCGCGTACCAAGATGAACGTGTACGCGTCCGGCCCGATCGTGAAGGACAAGCTGTTCTTCTTCGCGATGTACGAGGCGCGGGGTTATACGCCACAGAACACCGATAACCAGGGCACCGTGCTCACCCAGAACGACACCGATTCCGGTTTCTGGGGTGCCAAGATCGACTGGCACATCAACGATAAGAACCTGTTCGAGTTCATGGCGTTCTCGGACAAGGACAAGAACGTCGGCTCGGTCTACAACTACGATTTCGCCACGCACACCAAGAGCGACAAGAACGACGAGATCTACAGCGACACCGGCGGCCGCAACTGGAACGGCACCTTCACCAGCTACCTCGTCGACAACCTGTCGATGAAGTTGATGTATGGCCGCAACGAGCGCGAGGACTTCACCCGTGCCCAGTCCGACATCGACTGCAACCCGGTGGCCAAGGTCTCGGCGGTGCCCGGCCCCGGCGTGCCGCTGGGATGCAGTACCAGTACCGCGGTGATCAAGCGCAACGACACGCGCAAGCAAGGCCGCGCCGATTTCGAATGGACGCTTGGCGACCACCTGGTCCGCTTCGGCTACGACCACGAGGTGGACACGTCCGACTATTCGCGTCATTACCCCGGCCCGGGCGCGTACTACTACAACATCTATTCGACGACGCCGGGCGCCACCATCGAGAATGGGGGGGTGGTGCCAGCGGGCTACAACGCCTACGTGCGTGCGCGCCGCTACGAGATCGCCGGCACGTTCGAGACGACCAACAACGCCTTCTACCTGGAGGACAACTGGAACATCACGCCGGACTTCCTGCTGAACGCAGGCCTGCGCCGCGATGCCTTCGACAACAAGACGGGCGAAGGCTCCAGCTACATCAAGATGGATAACATGATCGCGCCGCGCCTGGGGTTCTCCTGGGACCTGAAAGGCGACGGCACGACCAAGATCTTCGGCAACCTCGGCCGGTACTACCTGCCCGTGGCCAACGTGATCAACATCAAGCAGGCGGGCGGCCTGCTCGATCAGCGCACGTACTACGCGTTCGACGGGTACCAGATACTCGACCGCAACGGTTCGCCTTACGCCCTGCCGATTCTGGGGCCGCAGATCGGACCGGTCGACGATTCGCAGGGCAACGGCACGGTGGGCGACCTGCGTGCCGAGGTCGACAAGAACATGGATTCCGTCTATCAGGATGAAGCCATCCTCGGCTTCCAGCAGGCGATCACGGACAAGTGGTCGTGGGGCGTGAGCGGTACCTACCGGAAGCTGCACAATGCCATCGACGACATGGAAATCAGTGCCACCCCGCAGTGCGGGGGCGATGGCTATATCGGCTATGTGATGGGCAACCCGGGGCGCAAGCTCACCGTGTACGGCGACACCAATTGCGACGGCACGCCCGATGGCTACATCAACATCGACACCTCCAAGCAGGGCTGGGCGATGTACGACGCCGATGGCAATTACCTCGGCCAGCGTGGCTGGAAGAAGCCCCGTCGCTCGTTCGGCTCGCTGGAGTTCCAGGTGGACCGCGCATGGGACGAGAAGTGGATGTTCAACGCCTCGTACGTGCTGTCGTGGAGCCGTGGCAACGCCGAGGGGCCAGTGAATTCCGATACCAACTTCGACGATACGGGCCGTACCGAGAACTTCGACGATCCGTGGGTGAACCTGTCCGGCGGTTACCTGCCTAACGATCATCGCCACCAGTTCAAGATCCGCGGTACCTACGCGATCAGCAAACAGTGGCAGGTCGGCGCCGACCTCACCGCTCTCTCGGGCAGCCCGATCACCGGCTACGGCGTGGGTAATCCCTATGACGCCACCGTGTACCACAGCTATTTCATCTGCGTGGAGAACTGTGCCGACCCGGTATCGGAGAACCGCGTGTACCAGCGCTCGCCACGCGGCGAGGACCGTACGCCCTGGACCTTCAACCTCAATGCCAGCATCACCTACCTGCTGCCGCTGGACGAGAAGAACAACCTGCGCGTGAAGTTCGCGGTGTATAACCTGCTCAACCAGCAGCGCACGCTCGGGGTCGATCAGGATCTGCAGACCTCGGTCGGGGGACTGAACCCCACGTACCTGCAGCCCCAGCGCTTCCAGTCGCCCCGCTTCGGCCAGCTGACCGTCTCGATCGACTTCTAAGCCCGGGACAGGATGTGGGTGGGGTGGGAAGCCGCACCCACCGGTGTAACCACGGGAGGCATGATGAAGCGAATCCTTGGCCTGGCCCTGTTGTCCTGCGCGGCTGCGCAGGCGCAGGATCATCCGCTCACCCTGGACACGCATGTCGACATCCCCTTGTCGTACATGCACGACCCGAAGTTCGACCCCGGCAAGGACGGTCCGCTCAAGGTGGACCTGCCGAAGATGCGTCGCGGCGGCCTGGATGCCGCCTTTTTTGTCATCTACGTGGAGCAGGGGCCACTAACCCCGGCGGGATACGCGAAGGCGGTGGCACAGGCGGCGCGCAAGTACGACGCCATCGACATGATGCTGAAACGGTACCCCGAATGGATCCGGGCGGCACGCACGCCGGCCGACGTCCGTGCGAACAAGGCCGCCGGGCACCTGTCGGCCATGATCGGCATCGAGAACGGCTATTCGCTCGGGCATGACCTGAAGCGCCTGGATGCTGCCTATGCACGCGGAGCGCGTTACATCGGGCTGGCCCACGTCGGCAACAACGATCTCTGTGGCAGCTCGCTACCTCGCAAAGAGCTCGGCGACAAGGTGGACAGCAACCTCGGCCTGACCGATTTCGGCCGGCAGGTGGTGATGCGGGCCAATGCGCTGGGAATGATGGTGGACGTGTCGCACGCTTCGGACGCCTGCGTCCGCGATGTCCTCGCGCTGTCGAAGGCACCGATTATCGCATCGCATTCCTCGTCACGGGCCGTCACCGATCACCCTCGCAACCTTCCGGATGACCTCCTGCGGGCCATCGCCGCGAAAGACGGTGTCGTCCAGGCCGTGGCGTACAAGGAGTTCCTGAAGAAGGATACGGAGCGCGCGGCAGCTGAGAAGACCTTGCAGACGCAGGTGGCGCGCGAGGCGGGCGACAAGGAGTACGACAGCGAAAAGCACGACTACCTGCCGTCGTTTATCGAGGGCATGAAGGCGATCCAGCGCGAACATCCACTCGCCACCCTGGACGATTTCCTCGACCACATCCAGCACATGGTGAAGGTGGCGGGCATCGATCACGTGGGCATCGCCTCGGACTTCGACGGCGGCGGCGAAATCACCGGGTGGATGGATGCATCGGAGACGCGCAACGTCACCGCCGGGCTGAAGCGGCGTGGCTTCTCCGACCAGGACATCGCAAAGCTCTGGGGCGGCAACCTGCTGCGCGTATGGGCGGCCGATGAGGCCGCTTCGGCCGGATCGCTCGACGCCCTCGTCGACGAGGCGGTGTCGCGATATCGGATTCCCGGCATCGCCGTCGGGATGATCCAGGATGGCAAGGTGGCCTATACACGCACGGCCGGCGAACTCGTCGCCGGTTCGGGCCACAAGGTCGACAGTCGGACCCTGTTCAAGATCGCCTCGAACAGCAAGGCCATGACCACGGCCCTGCTGGCGCGACTGGTCGCGGCCGGCAAGCTGCGTTGGGACGATCCGGTGACGAAGTACCTGCCGGGCTTCCGCATGAACGACCCGTGGGTCACCCGGGAAATCCAGGTGCGCGACCTGGTGATCCACAACAGCGGCCTGCGCGAAGGCGCGGGTGACCTGATGCTCTGGCCGGAACCGAACGACTTCACGCGCAAGGACATCCTGGCTGGGCTCGCTTACCTGAAACCGGAACACAGCTTCCGTTCGCGCTATGCCTACGACAACCTCCTTTACGTCGTGGCGGGCGAGGTGGCCGCGGCGGCCGGCGGTGCTCCGTACGAAACGCTCCTGCGCCGCGAGGTCTTCGAACCGCTGGGACTCTCCCGCTGCCAGGTCGGCCGCTGGTCGCGCGATGGCGTGGGCAACGTCGCTCAACCTCATCGGCGTGGGGAGCACGGCAACGAAGTGGTGAATGGCGATCCGGCAACGGTTCCCGCGATCACCTCCGCCGCCGCGGGCGGCGTGCGCTGCGACCTCGACGACATGCTCCGCTGGGCCGGCAACTGGCTGGTGCCCGATGCGACGCAACTGGCATGGCTGGACGCCGTGCATCGCGAACCCCTTTGGTCGATCCAGAATCCGATGCCCGTGGGCAAGCGCAGGAAAGCCTGGAACGACACGCATCTCTACGGTTACGGCTATGGCTGGCGGCTGGCCGACGTGGACGGGCAATGGAGCGTTTCGCACACGGGCGCGCTGTCCGGCATGTATTCGACGGTGAGTTTGTTGCCCGAGCGGCGCAGCGGCTTCGTGATCCTGATGAACGGAGGGAGCGAAGACGCCCGCGATGCGCTGGCCGCGGTCCTGCTGAAGCGGTTCACGGCTCCGGGCGAAGCGCATACGGTGGGTGAGTACGCCGACCGCATCGCCGCCGAGTCGTCCGCCCCAGGCGCCTCGCGTGCGCCGGACACGTCGTCTCGCGTGGCCGCCTCCGCTGGCGAAGCGGGTGGTTTGCTCGGCGTCTGGCGCGATCCGTGGTTCGGTGAAGTCAGCATCTGTCCCAGCAAGGCAGGCGTGCGCTTCGCCGCGGCCCGCTCCCCGGTCATGACCGGTATGCTCGAACGCGTGGGCACGCGTTACCTCGTGCAGTGGACCAGCCCGCGGATGGACGCGGAGCCGTGGCTGGATCTTTCCACGCCGGACCAGCTGCGCCTTACCAAGGTCGATCCCGATGCCGATTTCAGCAACGACTATGAAGACCTGGCTTTTACCCGCCTGCGTGCTTGTCCTTAGCGCGCAGGCCGCCGATGCCCCGCCGCGCGTGTCCCCGGCGCGCACGCCACAGGAGGCGGGACTCACCGATGTTCGCTCGCTGGTGCCCGATATCGCCGAGGACATCCATTACGCGGAAAGCGACAACTTCACGGGCGCGCCGGTGGATGGCTATCGGTCGGCGAAGTGCTTCCTGCGCACGGCTGCCGCCGAGGCGCTGGCGCGTGTGGAGATGCATCTGCGCGGGGAGGGGCTGCGCCTGCGTATCTGGGACTGTTATCGGCCGGCCCGCGCCGTCGCCGCCTTCGTGCGCTGGGCGGGAGATTCAGGCGATACACGGACGAAGGCAGCGCACTACCCGAACCTCGGCAAGGACAAGCTGCTGGGTGAATACATCGCGCCTGTTTCCGGCCACAGCCGCGGCGCCACCGTCGACCTCACCCTGATGCGGTGCGAAGGGATGCGCTGCGCGCCGCTGGACATGGGCACGGACTTCGACTTTTTCGATCCGCGCGCGCATACCGACTATCCGAACATCACCGCCGCGCAGCGTGCGAACCGCCAGCGACTGGTGCGTGCGATGGCGGCGGAAGGTTTCGTCAATTACCCGCAGGAGTGGTGGCATTACTCGCTGCCTTCCGCCGCGTCCGCCGATACGATCTATGACGTTCCCGTGGAGTGAACATGCGCCTCGCCGTATCACTGGCCCTGTGTGTCTTCCTCGCCGGATGTGCAGCGTCGCCCTCGCGTGATGCGGCGTTGGATGTTTTGATGAAGCGTTACGACGGCGACGGCCCGGGTGCCTCGTTGTTGGTGATGCGCGACGGCGTGCCCGTTGTCCGGCGGGGCTATGGATTCGCCGACCTGGAACACCACGTGGCCGCCTCGCCGGAAACGAACTATCGCCTCGCCTCGGTGAGCAAGCAGTTCACCGCGACGGCGATCCTCCTGTTGGTGCAAGACGGCAGGCTTTCGCTGGACGACCGTGCCCGCCGCTGGCTGCCCACGCTGCCCGCCGTGGCGGACGCGATCACCATCCGTCAGTTGCTGAGCCACCAGGGTGGACTGATCGACTACGAGGACATCATGCCTGCCGACACGCGGGTGCCGCTGCGCGACAGGGACGTGCTCGACCTGCTCTCCAGGACCGACCATCTCTATTTCACTCCCGGCACGTCGTACCGTTACAGCAATGGGGGCTATGCGATGCTCGCGCTGATCGTGGAGCAGGCCTCGGGCGAACCCTTCCAGGATTTCCTGCGCGAGCGCATCTTCCTGCCCTTGGGCATGACAAACACCCTGGCCTATGTGCGGGAAGGGCCGCCCGTGCCACATCGGGCCTTCGGATACAGCGACGAGGGTGGGCGCTGGGTCCGTACGGATCAGAGCATGACAAGCTCGGTGCTGGGAGACGGCGGGATCTATTCCTCGATCGACGACCTGGCGCATTGGGACGCCGCGCTCTACGACGACCGGCTACTGAGCGACGCATCGCGCAAGGCCGCCTTCAGCCCCTGGACGCCCACCGACGATCCCGCGGTGCGGTACGGCTACGGCTGGCGGATCACCGGCGAAACGCTGTGGCACTCGGGCGAGACCATCGGCTTCCGCAACGTGATCGTGCGATACCCAAGCCGTCACCTCACCGTGATCCTGCTGACCAACCGCAACGACCCCGAGCCCTACAAGACGGCAGTGCACATCGCCAACCTCTACCTGTAGGCCTCGCCCCACAGATCGGATAACGGCCCGGGATGACTCTGGATAGCGGCCTGGACGAGCCTGGTGGGAGCCGACCTTGTCGGCGATCCCGCGGCAGCGGGCCAGCCCACCACCACCATGTCTTATCATAGGCAGTCCCCCGCGACCGCACGGATCTCCCATGTCCACGTTCCGCTTCGCCCTGGCCCAATTCGATTTCCCGGTAGGAGCCACTGCCCAGAACGCCCGGCGCGTGAAAGCACTGGCCGAGGAAGCGCGGGATCGGCTCGGCGCCTCGCTGGTCGCTTTCCCCGAACTGACCCTTTCCGGCTACCCACCGGAAGACCTGCTCCAACGCCCGAGCTTCCTCGAAGCCTGTGGACGCGAACTCGCGGCGCTCGCTCCGGAAATCCGCGGTATATCGGCCATCGTGGGCCATCCCGAAACGCGCGGTGAAGTCTTCAACGCGGCCTCGCTGATCCGCGAAGGCAAGGTCGAGTGGACTTACCAGAAACAGGCCTTGCCCAATTACACCGTCTTCGACGAAAAGCGCTATTTCCAGCATGGCCAGGCCACGCGGGTTTTCGTGATCGAGGGCGTGCGCGTCGGCATGCTGATCTGCGAGGACATCTGGGAGGCCGAACCCGCCGCCCATGCGGCGCAAGCCGGGGCGGAGCTGATCCTGGTGATCAACGCCTCGCCCTATGACCGCCGTCAGGCCGCCACGCGCGAGGAATTGTTGCGCCAGCGGGCCACGGAAAACGGGATACCTATCGCCTACGTGAACCTGGTCGGCGGCCAGGACGACCTGTTGTTCGATGGACATTCCTTGCTCGTGCAGTCCGATGGCGAAGTGGTGGCCCGCGCGCCTTCGTTCGAGGAAATGCTGCTCACGGTGGAATACGACACCGAGACGAAGCGCCTCGCGGCGATCGACTGGCCGGCGCGGGACACGCGCTCGCCGGAAGCGATCATGTACGCGGGACTGGTGCGTGGCGTGCGTGACTACATCGGCAAGAATGGTTTTTCAGGCGTGCTGCTGGGGCTTTCCGGCGGCATCGATTCGGCGCTCACGCTGGCGATCGCGGTGGACGCGCTCGGCAAGGACAAGGTCACCGCCGTGATGATGCCGACGGTGTACACGTCGGATCTCTCGTTGCGCGAGGCGAAGGCGCAGGCGGAGCACCTGGGCGTCGAGTACCACGTGTTGCCGATCGAGGGGATCTACGAGGCCTTTACCGGCACGTTGGCGCCGGTATTCGAAGGGCGCGGGCCCGACATCACCGAGGAAAACCTGCAATCGCGTGCCCGCGGCGTATTGCTGATGGCGATGTCGAACAAGACCGGCAAGCTGTTGCTGTCCACGGGCAACAAGAGCGAGATGGCGGTCGGTTATGCCACCCTCTATGGCGACATGTGCGGCGCCTACGCACCACTCAAGGATGTCTACAAGACCACCGTCTACAGCCTCTCGCGCTGGCGTGCGGCCATCGACGGCGCGATTCCGATGGCGGTCATCGACCGTCCGCCGTCCGCCGAGTTGCGCCACGAGCAGACCGACCAGGATTCCTTGCCGCCTTACGACGAGCTCGACGCCATCCTCGAGCATTTCATCGAAGGCGAGGCCTCGGCGGAGGACATCATCGCCGCCGGTCACGACGACGCGACGGTTCGCCGGGTGATCCGCATGGTCTTCATCAACGAGTTCAAGCGCCGCCAGGCGGCACCGGGCCCCCGCGTGACCACGAAGGCTTTCGGCCGCGAACGCCGCTACCCGATCACCTCCGGCTGGCGCTGACTCCCACCGCGAAAAAAAAGTTCTTCGCGAAGATGGGGAAGGCGCGATGCATTTCGGGCTCGGCTTCGCCCTCGCGTTGGGTTGTGTGGGGCGGAGCCGTCGGCCGCCACCCTCGTCGCTCCGGTTACACCGTCGCTCGGGAAGGGAAGCCGCTGCGCGGCCATGTCCGATGGCTGCGCCCCGTCGCGCGCGGAGCGCCGGGCGGGGTTTTCGATTCGGCCTCCGTGCCTCAGCGAAAACGGCCGGCCGTCCAGGCCGGCCCCCTACGGGCTTTTCGCCCGGCGCTCCTCGGTTCCACACCTCGCGTCGAGGGTGGCGGCCGACGGCTCTCTGCACACTGAGGTGTCGTGTGACACAAGCAACACCCGCCATTCGGGTGGCCGTCGCTCTGGTGGGAGCCGACTCTGTCGGCGATGGGTGCTTGCCTCGAACTGGCCCGCTGCCGCGGGATCGCCGACAGAGTCGGCTCCCACCAGGGTATGGCGATCCAACAGGGTGCGGTGCTTGGCGATGTATCGCGGTGTTCCGTGTGCGGTGCGCGCTATGCGGCATGCGACAACCTTCGCTCTTTCGCCTCAACCCACCGCAGTCGTGACTGAGCTGCCGGGCGTCCCCCTCGGCGCGACATGAGGCACCGAGGACGGCCGGGCGGACAAGGCCCGCAGGGGATCGGCCTGGACGGCCGATCGTTTTCGCTGAGGCAGGAGCCGAATCGAAAACCCCCGCCCGACCGTCCGAGCCCGCCGGGGCGCAGCCATCAAACACGGCCGCGCAGCGGCTTCCTTCCCCAAGGGCCGGCGCCGCCTGGCGCGCCGAGGGGGACGCCCGGCAGCTCCCCCGCCACGCACACGGCAAAACGCGAGGGCGAAGCCGAGCCAGACGAAACCCGAATGCGGACGAAGAACCACAAAAAAGCCGGCTTGCGCCGGCTTTCTCGTCGAACCCTCGAAAGGTCAGTGGTGACCCGAGAACGGGATCGCCTTGCGCCAGATCGAGGGGTGGTGCGGCCAGTTCGGGTCCGTGAGGTACGGGTGGTCCGGGTAGTTCAGGGCCAGCACCTGGCGGGTCTGGTCGGCCAGCGGCTTGCGATCCAGGGCGATATAGCTACGCGTGAGGATGGCCAGGGCGTCGGCGGTCTCCGGCGACTGCTGGTAGTGCTCGATCACGTACTGGGCGCGGTCGGCCGAGGCGATGTAGGCCTTGGTGCGCAGGTAGTACTCCGCCACGTTGACCTCGAAACGGGCCAGCTGGTTGCGCAGGAAGATCATGCGCTGGCGGGCGTCGGTGGCATAAGCGCTGTTGGGGTAACGCCGGGTCAGCTGGCTGAAATCGTCGAACGCGGTGAGGTTGAAACCCTGGTCGCGGCGGGTGGAAGCGCTGTTGCCACGCTGCAGGTAACGCTCGATCAGGCCGCCGGTTCGGTCGAAATTGATCAGACCGCGCAGGTAATAGGCATAATCAGCATGCTTATGAGTCGGAAACGTCTTGATGAAGCGGTTGATCGTCGAGTAAGCGTCGTCCGGCTTGTTGTCTTTGTACTGCGCGTACGCGAGTTCGATCTGGGACTGCTCGTTGACGTCGCCTGACGGGAACCGAGCGATGAGGCGTTCATACGCCTTCTCCGCCGCGGCGTAGTCGGAATGCTCCAGCGAGTCGTGGGCAGTGGCATAGAGCCGGTCGACCGGCATCGTGTCGATCGTCTCCTTCTTGCTGCGGAACATCGAGCAGGCGCTCATCGACAGGGCGAGGACGAGCAGAATGGTGATCTTGGTTGCACGCATTGAGAGAGTTCGGATGCTTGAGCGAAAGGGCATGATAGCCGAAACCGGCCGTGGGCCGGGCGGGGCGGTATGACGACGGTCAGACATGAGGCCACCGTGCCGGTGGCGGCGGCGGGTCGGCGTTTCGACCAGTCCCTGGCCGAGATGTTCCCCGATTACTCCCGATCCCGCCTCACGGGTTGGATCAAGGAGGGCAAGGTCCTGCTGGATGGGGCCCGGGTGGCCCCGCGCCACCTGCTCCGGGGCGGCGAGCAGGTGAAACTCGAGGTCGAGCTGGAAAGCGAGGTGGATGCCCAGCCCGAGGATATCGCGCTGGATATCCGCTACGAGGACGACGACCTCATGGTGGTGGACAAGCCCATGGGGCTGGTCGTCCATCCCGGGGCGGGCAATGCCGCCGGGACCATGCTCAACGCCTTGTTGCACCACAATCCGGCCCAGGCCGAGTTGCCGCGCGGCGGTATCGTCCATCGGCTGGACAAGGACACCGCCGGCCTGATGGTGGTGGCCAAGAGCATCGCGGCGCATACGGCGCTCGTGGCGATGCTGTCCCGGCATGACGTGCACCGGCAGTACGAGGCCGTGGTGCTGGGCACCATGGTGGCCGGCGGCACGGTGGACCAGCCCATCGGAAGGCACCAGCACGACCGCCTGAAGCAGGGTGTGCGCGACGTGGAGGACGGCGGCAAGGAGGCGGTCACCCACTATCGCGTGCGCGAGCGTTTCCGCGCGCACAGCCTGATCCAGTGCAACCTGGAAACCGGCCGTACCCACCAGATCCGCGTGCACATGGCCCATCTGGGCCACCCCCTGGTCGGTGACCAGCTCTACGGCAACGGGCTGCGCCTGCCGCGTGGCGCCAGCCAGGAGTTGATCGACGCGCTGCGCGGTTTCCGCCGCCAGGCCCTGCATGCCGAGAAGCTGGCTTTCGAGCATCCCGTGACAGGGGAATACCTCGAGTTCGATTCGCCGCGTCCGGCCGACCAGGAGGCGCTGATCGAGGCGCTTCGCGCCGATACCGTGCTGCATCCGATCGAGGACTGAGCATGGAAGGCGCCTGGATCGTCCCGGACTGGAAGGCCCCGGCTCACGTACATGCCGCCGTATCCACGCGGCAGGGATCGGGTATTTCCCAGCCACCGTACGACCGGCTGAACCTCGGGCTGCGCTCGGGTGACGATCCCGCCGCGGTCGTGTCGAACCGGGAGGCCCTGGCGGCGGCCCTGGACCTGCCCGGACCGCCGCTATGGCTACGCCAGGTGCACGGCACCGAAGTGGCCGAAGCCGGCGTGGAGGATGGCGACGACGAACCGGTGGCCGATGCCGCCGTAGCGCACGGACCCGGCAAGGTGCTGGCGATCCTCACCGCGGATTGCCTGCCGGTCCTGTTCGCCAGCGCCGACGGCGGCACGATCGGCGCGGCGCATGCCGGCTGGCGGGGGCTTGCCGCCGGCGTACTGGAGAACACCGTGGCACGGATGGGCGGGCCCGCCGGTTCCATCCTCGCGTGGCTGGGCCCGGCCATCGGCGGCCCGTCCTACGAGGTGGGCGCGGAGGTGCGAGCGGCCTTCGTCGAGGGCGACCCGGGCGCGGAGGAGGCCTTCGCGCCGACACGGCCGGGGCATTGGCTATGCGACTTGTACGTGCTGGCGAGGCGTCGGCTGGCCGCGATCGGGGTGACACGGATCTCCGGCGGCGGCTTCGATACGTACCGGGACGAACGGCTGTATTCGTATCGGCGCGACGGCGCGGTCAGCGGACGGTTCGCATCGTTGATCTGGACGCGCTGACGCGGCTCAAGGCGCCGTCATCGGCGAGGGTACGTAGATCTCGGGCTTCACCCGAGCCGGTTCCGTCAGTGCGTGCAGGAACGCATTGCGCCATGTGGTGATGTCGTTTCGCTCCAGCACGTCCATCATCGATTGCCAGCGCATGCGCCGTTCCTTCTGTGGCATCTCCAGTGCGCGTTTCAGCGCCTCGGACACCTCGTCCAGATCGGAAGGGTTCACCAGCAGTGCCGCATCCAGTTCCTGCGCCGCGCCCGCGAAGCGGGACAGCACGAGCACGCCAGGATCTTGCGGGTCCTGGCAGGCGACGTATTCCTTCGCGACGAGGTTCATGCCGTCGCGGAGCGGGGTGACCAGGCCGACCTTGGCCACGCGGAAATAACCCGCCAGCACCTTGTGCGCGAACGACTTGTTCACGTAGCGGATCGGCACCCAGTCCGGTTCGGCGTATTGCCCGTTGATATGGCCCGCGCTGCGCTCGAGCTCCCGTCGCAGCGATCGGTATTCCGGCACGTCGGAGCGCGATGGCGGCGCGATCTGTAACAGCGAGACGCGGCCGCGCATCTCCTTGTGGTCGCGCAGCAGGCGGGCGAATCCCTCGAAACGCTCGGGCAGGCCTTTCGAATAGTCGAGGCGGTCCACGCCGATGATCAACGAGCGGTCGTCGATCGAGGCCCTGAGCTTGGCGACCGCGCCACTGTCCTCGGCGCGATGCGCGAGTTCGACGGCCTCGGCCGTGTCGATGCTGATCGGGAACACGCCGGCGCGGAAGATCCGTCCGTTGGCGGCGCGGATGCGCCCACCCGTGCGCATGGCGGCGCCGAGTTCATGCAGGAAGTAATCCTCCAGCGCGCGCAGGTCGCGTTGGGTGTGCAGGCCCACGAGATCGTACGACGCCAGCGGCTCCAGCAGTTCGCGATGACGGGGCAGGGTGATCAACAGGCCGGCCGCAGGGAGCGGCGTATGCAGGAAGAAGCCGATCTTGTTCTCGACGCCGAGTTCGCGAAGCATCGCCGCGAGCGGAATCAGGTGGTAATCGTGGACCCAGACGATGTCGTCTTTCCTGATCAGCTTCGCCACGCGCTTGGCGAAGACGCGGTTGACCCGCAGGTAGCCTTCCAGGTGGTCGCGCCGGTAATCGACGAGGTCGGCCCGGTAATGGAACAGGGGCCACAAGGCGCGGTTGGCGAAGCCGCTGTAGTAGTCGTCGTGGTCCGCCTTGGACATGTCGATGGTCGCGTAGCTGATGTTTCCGTCCTGGACCTCGTGCACTTCCTTGCCCGTCTCGGCGGCGAGGTTGCCGCTCCATCCGAACCAAAGGCCTCCCATCTCCTGCAACGCCGCGTTCATGGCGGACGCGAGGCCGCCGGTTTGCGTCTGCTTGGGCAGTGCCACGCGGTTCGATATGACAACTAGTCGGCTCATCGTGCCCTTGCGGCTCCTTGCGTCAGCGTGGCCTTCACGGAATCCAGCCAAGCATGAACGGCAGCCGGGCTAGGCAATGTGAACGTGGCGTGCGAGGGCGTCCGTGTGCCGACGCGAACGGACGCGCCACCGCGTTCGTTGACCACGGCGAAGGCGTGTTCGTCGGTGAGGTCGTCGCCGAGGTAGACCGGCGTGCGGCCGCGGAAGGGCGGCGAGTCGAGGAAGGCGGCCACGGCCACGCCCTTGTCCATCCCACGCGGCTTGAACTCGTAGACGTAGCTGCCCGGTTGCAGTTCGAACCCGGGGAAACGCGCCGCGATGGCCGGTGCGATCCGTTCCAGTTCGTCCGCGCGCTCGGGATGCTCGCGGCAATGCAGCGCCACCGACCAGCTCTTGTCTTCCACGCGCACGCCCGGCAGGGCCGCTGCGATGTCGTGGACGATCTCGCGTAGCCGGGCCAGTTCGCGTGCGTCCACGGGAACGGTGCTCGTGCGGCCCTCGCCGTCGCGCCGTTCGAGGCCGTGCTGCCCGGCGGCGGCCCAGGCGGTCCTGCCGAAGATGCGGTCGAGGCCGGCGATGGCGCGGCCGCTGACCAGGGCCATGGCGCCCCCCAATGCCTGGTTCAGCGCATCCAGGGTGTCGAGCATTCCGGGCGGCGGGAACACGGCTTCGGGATCGTCGGCGAACGCCAGCAAGGTGCCATCGGCATCGAGGAACAGCGCCGTGTCCGGCGTGACGAGGTCGACGGGCGGCGGAGGCAGGGTGTCGCGGGCGGCTGTCACGAGAGCTCCATCTGGCAGCGATTCCGCCAGAATGCCTTCCATTACGTGAAAAAAGTGATGCGCTGTTTCCTGCCCCGGCGTTGAAGGCGCATGCTTTCACCCGCATCTGTGTGGCCAGAGGCGGTCGCGGGGAGGGCCCGGGGCGCGCCAACACCTTTGGGAGAAAAACCTGATGCGAATGGACAAACTCACTTCGCGGTTTCAGCAGGCGCTGGCGGATGCCCAGTCGCTGGCCGTCGGCCGCGACAACAACATCCTCGAACCGGTGCACGTGCTCGCCGCGCTACTCGATCAGCAGGGTGGCTCCACCGCGCCACTGCTGACCCAGGCGCAGGTCAACGTGCCTGCGCTGCGCCAGCGCATGGGCGAGATCCTCGACCGTCTTCCGCGGGTCAGTGGCCAGGAAGGCAACATCAGCCTGGGCAACGACCTCAATCGCCTGTTCAACCTCACCGACAAGCTCGCGCAGCAGCGTGGCGACCAGTTCATCGCCAGCGAGTTGTTCGTGCTGGCGGCACTGGAGGACCGTGGCGAGGTCGGTGGCGCCCTGAAGGCCGCCGGTGCCACCAAGGAGCGGATCGAGGCGGCCATCGACAAGCTGCGTGGTGGCGAGAAGGTGCAGTCGGAGAACGCCGAGGAGCAGCGCCAGGCGCTGGAGAAATACACCATCGACCTCACCGAGCGTGCCGAGGCCGGCAAGCTCGACCCGGTGATCGGCCGCGACGAGGAAATCCGCCGCACGATCCAGGTATTGCAGCGGCGAACGAAGAACAACCCGGTACTGATCGGCGAGCCGGGCGTGGGCAAGACCGCCATCGTCGAAGGCCTGGCGCAACGCATCGTCAATGGCGAAGTGCCCGAGGGACTGCGCGACAAGCGCGTGCTTTCGCTCGACATGGGAGCGCTGATCGCCGGCGCGAAATTCCGTGGTGAATTCGAGGAACGCCTCAAGGCCGTGCTCAACGACCTGTCCAAGCAGGAAGGCCAGGTGATCCTCTTCATCGACGAATTGCACACCATGGTCGGCGCCGGCAAGGCCGATGGCGCGATGGACGCGGGCAACATGTTGAAGCCCGCGCTGGCGCGTGGCGAACTGCACTGCATCGGCGCGACCACGCTCGACGAATACCGCAAATACGTGGAGAAGGATGCCGCTCTCGAGCGCCGCTTCCAGAAGGTGTTCGTGGGCGAACCCAGCGTCGAGGACACGATCGCGATCCTGCGTGGCCTGAAGGAACGCTACGCCGTGCACCATGGCGTGGAAATCACCGATCCGGCGATCGTCGCCGCGGCGACGCTTTCCGCCCGTTACATTCCGGACCGCCAGTTGCCCGACAAGGCCATCGACCTGATGGACGAGGCCGCCTCACGCATCCGCATGGAAATCGATTCCAAGCCGGAGGAACTCGATCGGCTCGAACGCCGGCTGATCCAGCTCAAGATCCAGCGCGAGATGCTGAAGAAAGAACAGGACGACGAATCGAAGCAGCGCCTGGCGACGCTCGAGGCCGACATCGAGAAGCTCGACCGCGAATTCTCCGACCTCAACGAGGTATGGAAGGCGGAGAAGGCCGCGCTGCAGGGTGCCACGAAGATCAAGGAGCAGATCGAGCAGGCTCGCCTGGAGCTGGAAGCCGCCCAACGCCGCCAGGATTACGGCGCGATGAGCGAGATCCAGTATGGCCGGCTGCCGGCGCTGGAAGCCCAGCTCGCCGCCGCGCAGAAGGCGGAGCAGCAGGACTTCACCCTCTTGCAGGACCGCGTCACCGCCGAGGAAATCGCCGAGGTGGTCGCGCGCTGGACCGGCATCCCCGTGGCGAAGATGCTCGAAGGCGAGCGCGAGAAACTCCTGCACATGGAAGACGCGCTGCATGCGCGCGTGGTCGGGCAGGACGAGGCGGTACGTGCGGTGTCCGATGCGATCCGGCGTGCCCGTGCCGGCCTATCCGATCCGAATCGTCCGTATGGCTCGTTTCTGTTCCTTGGTCCGACGGGCGTGGGCAAGACGGAGTTGTGCAAGGCCCTTGCCGATTTCCTCTTCGATACGCAGGACGCGATGGTGCGCATCGACATGAGCGAGTTCATGGAGAAGCACTCCGTGAGCCGGCTGGTCGGCGCGCCTCCGGGTTACGTCGGCTACGAAGAGGGTGGCTACCTCACCGAGGCGGTGCGTCGTCGTCCTTACAGCGTGATCCTGCTCGACGAGGTGGAGAAGGCCCATCCGGACGTCTTCAACATCCTGCTCCAGGTGCTCGACGACGGGCGCCTGACGGATGGGCAGGGCCGCACGGTGGACTTCCGCAACACGGTCATCGTGATGACCTCGAATCTCGGCTCGAACCTGATCCAGGAACAGGCGGGCGATAGCGAGGCCGACTACCTGCAGATGAAGGCATCGGTGCTGGGCGTGGTGCAGGCGCACTTCCGTCCGGAATTCATCAACCGCCTGGACGACCTCGTGGTGTTCCGTCCGCTGGACAAGAAGCAGATCCGCTCGATCGCGCGGATACAGCTGGATTACCTGGCGAAGCGCCTGGCCGATCGCCAGCTGTCGCTCGACCTTACGGACAAGGCGCTGGACTTGCTGGGCAGTGCGGGCTTCGATCCGGTGTACGGCGCGCGTCCGCTTAAGCGGGCCATCCAGCAGCAGCTGGAGAACCCATTGGCGCAACGCATCTTGCAAGGTGTCTTCTCGCCGGGGCAGACCGTGCGTGTGGATTCGGACGGGAACCACCTGACGTTCGCGGCAGCCTGATATCGCCGACAGGGTCGGCTCCCACCAGACACTCGATGCCTGGCGGGAGCCGCCCGTATTGGCGGAAGCCGCCCCTGTCGGCGATGCTTCATGCCTTACCTTGTGGGAGCCGCCCCCTGTCGGCGATGCTTCGTGCCTTGTGGGAGCCGACTTGTCGGCGATGCTCTCCCCTCCCGCCGCCCGTCCGTCAGAACCGGAATCCCACCTTCGCGTAGTAATACCGCCCGTTGAATCCAAACGGCGACAGCGCCGAATACTGCAGCCCGCTGAAGTAATCCTCGCCACTGTTGGTCGGCTTCACCCGCTGCGGATACTGGTTGGTGACATTGTCCACGCCGAGGGTGAAGTTCCACTGGTCGATGGTGTAACCGCCGGAAAGGTTCAGCAGCCATCGTGCGGGAAAGACCTGGTCGGTCGTCGGATCGGTGTTCACCCGTGTGACGGAGCCATAGCGGGTCAGGTCCGCGTGGGCGTTGAACCCGTCGAGCGTCCAGTCCGCACCGAACAGGAATTTCGTGCGTGGCGTGGCCTTGGTCAGGATGCCCTGGCTCGAACGGCCGAACAGTTCGATCGGTCCGGATGAATTGGCCTGGAGCACGGCCGGCGTCTCGCCCACCGAGAGCACCTTCACCTTGTTGTAGTTGCCGCTGGCCAACAGGTTGAACTGCCCGAATGCCGTCGTCGGAATGCGGTAGTTCAGCACGAGGTCCGCGCCGCGGGTGCGCGTGGTGGCGGAGTTGGCGAAGTACTGCACCGCGGTCACCTGCTGTCCCGGTACCACGCTGTTGAAGTACGCCGCGAGCAGCGGATCGGTGAGGCTGATCGTGTCGGAGTATAGGATCTGGTTCCAGATGCGGATCTGGTAGATATCCAGCGTGGCGCTGAAGTCGGCCGTCGGCTCCCACACGGCGCCGATGCCGTAGTTGGCGGATTTCTCCGGTTTCAACGGTTTGGAACCGAGTGCGATGGCCGCGGGATCGGACGTGCGATAGGTACCCGTCTGTGCGAGCTGTCCCGTGCTGGGATCGATGATCGTCACCACCGACTGGTAATTCTGCTGCGCGAGCGAAGGCGCGCGGAATCCGTTCGAGATCGTGCCGCGCAAGGCGAAGGTGGGCGTGAACTGGTAACGCGCCGACAGTTTGCCCGAGCGCGTCGAGCCCGCGTCGCTGTAGTGCTCGTAGCGGCCGGCGACACCGGCGGAGAACTTATCCGTGACATCGGTCTCGAGATCGACGTAGGCCGCTTCGCTGTGCCGCGTGAAGCTGCCTGCTGCGGCGGGCGAGAGTCCGGGAAAGACCTGCGCGCCACCCGCGTAAGGCGTGTCGGTGCCGGGAATCAAGGTGCCCTGGTTGAAGTAGTAAGACTCCGGATCGCCTGCGTCGATCTGGTATTTCTCCTTGCGGTATTCGGCACCGAAGGCGAGGGTGAGTGGATTGGGCAGCCAGCCCACGCTGAAGTCCTTGCCGATATCGATGTTCGCCAATGCCTGCGAGTTCTTGAACGTTCCTGCATTGAAGTACGTGGGCGATGCGCCGGTGGAATAGAACAGGTTGGTGTTGACACTGTTCTGCACGTCGAAGACGAGATCGTTGATGCCGTAGTTGCCCGATGCATCCCAGCGCCATCCGCCGTCCGTCACGCCCTTCACGCCGAGCACGGCGGTGGAGTCGTTGGTGTGGTTGACGATCTGCGGGAGGAAGCCGTCGGGATAGATCTCGGGCACGTTGCGCGCGTTGGCCGCGCCGCGGTAATAGCCGTTCGAGGTGACGTCGCGGCGGCTCAGGCTGAGGTAGCCGTAGAGGTCGACATTGCGCGCCAGCTCGTACTGGAAGTTGGTCAGCGCCTGGTAGGTCTTCACCGCCGGATCGCCATAACGCTGGTGGGCGACGTTGCCGTCGGCGGCTTCTTCCGGCGTGAACAGGCTTACCGGGGAGGCGCGGTTCGTGTTCATCGAGTTCTGGTAGCTCCAGGCCAGGCGCAACCAACCTTTCGCGTCCGCACCCTTGCCGCCGAGGTCGACGCCGACCGAGCCGTCGATGCCGTTGGTCTCGCCATCGCCCTTGTCCATGATGCCGTAGTTGGCGTTGATGGAATTCTTCCCGGGCCCCGCGCCGTGCTTGAGCACGATGTTGATGACGCCGGCGATGGCATCGGAGCCGTATTGCGCGGCGGCGCCGTCACGGAGGACCTCGATGTGATCGATCGCCGAAATCGGGATCGAGTTGAGGTCGGCCGGTGCCGCGCCACGACCCACGGAGTTGTTGTAGTTGACCAGGGCGGACGTGTGGTAACGCTTGCCATCCACGAGCACGAGCGTCGCGTCGGGCGAGAGCCCGCGCAGGCTGGCCGGGCGCACGGCGTCGTTGCCGTCGTTGATCGCCGGGCGCGGGAAATCGAGCGAGGGCAGCAGGCGGCCCAGCGCGGTCGCCAGATCGGTGCTTCCCGTGGACGTGAGATCCTTGGGCGACAATACGTCGATGGGCGAAAGCGAATTGGCCTCGGTGCGCGTGGTGCTGCGCGTGCCGGTCACCACCACCTGGTCGAGTTGTCGGGCCTCCTTGGTATCCGGCGGCGGCGCCGCATCCTGGGCGTAACCGGGCGTCACGATCATGAGGCCGAGGGCGGGTAGCCAGAGGCTGGCCGACGGCTTGCGTCGTAGGGTCTTACCTGTCGTCATCGATGGTCCCCAAGGCGAGCTACGGCACGCGGAGCGGGAGTGCCCCGCGGACGCGGCGGGAAAGCCGCGTTGGGATGACGCTATGCATGCTTGCTGCGATGCGTCAACACATTCGTCATGAATGCGCCATCGTGGGGAAATAATCGCGTGCTAGGCCTCGTTTTCATTGGTTTGGCACGAAACTGGCTCTTACAGCCATTTTGGTGCAATGCAAAATGAGTCAGGCGCTTTCGCGGGTTGAATCGCCGACAGGGTCGGCTCCCACCAGAAGCTCGCCGGACTTCATCCCCGATGGGTGGCTTCATGCCTGCCTGGTGGGAGCCGACTCTGTCGGCGATAGGTCCTCCAGGAATTGAAAAACCGGCCCCCACCCCGATAATGCCGGCCTGATACCGAGAGACCCGCCCCATGCCCATCTACGAATTCCAGTGCCAGGCCTGTGGCCACCGCTTCGAACGCTTGCAGAAGATCGCCGATGCCGATCCCTCCGCCTGCCCCAGTTGTGGCGAGCCCCGGGTGGGCCGTCTGCTGAGCGCCCCCCAGTTCCGCCTCGCCGGGGGTGGCTGGTACGAGACCGATTTCAAGAAGGACGGCGATAAAAAGCGGAACCTGGTCGAGGGTTCTTCCGGGGCCCCCGCCGGCGCGGCGCCTGCCCCGGCACCCGCTCCGGCATCCGCCGCCGTCCCGTCGGCGGATGCGAAACCGTCCGGCGGCTGAGGCAAGGACCCTTCCGCCTGTTCGGCCGGCCGATCACCTGGGCACTTCCTTACGCCGTGGCGCGGTGTTTTCTTACGGTCCGTTCAAACATCATTGCGGATCCCTCCGATAATTTTGCGTCACACACATCGGAGGTAGGTATGAAACGCATCCTTGGACTGGTCGCCATGCTCGCGCTCGGCGCGGGGCTGTCATTGACTCCGCACGTGGCGCATGCCCAGCGCGGCGGCGACACGGTCAATTGCTATAGCGACAACGGACGCCGTTCCTACTGCCGGGTGCCGTGGCGCGACGCGCGCCTGGTCCGCCAGGATTCCCAGACCGCCTGCATCCGTGGCCGCACCTGGGACATGGATCGTGGCGGCCTCTGGGTGGACGACGGTTGCCGCGGCATCTTCCAGGAAGCCGGTGGCTGGGGTGGCGGTCGTCCGGGCTGGGGCGGCGATGACCGTCCGGGCTGGGGTGGCGGTGGTCGCCCGGGGTGGGGCGGTGGCGGGCAGATCGTTTCCTGCGACAGCGAAGACAACAAGCGGGTGTTCTGTCACTGGCCGATCGGACGCGGCGCGCGGCTCGTCGAACAGACCTCCAAGGCTGACTGCCGCGAGGGCTATACCTATGGCTTCACCCGCGATGGCATCTGGGCCGATCGCGGCTGCCGCGGCAAGTTCGACATCGGCCGCTAAGGCCTCCGCCCGCGCTTGAGGGACCCCGGCTCGTGTTACGATCCGGGGTCTTTTCCCACGCTATTGACCGCCTTCGCGGTAGCCGGAGCTTCAAGCGCATGCGCACCCATTATTGCGGACTCATCGACGAGTCGCTGATCGGCCAGGACGTCACCCTTTGCGGCTGGGTGGACACGCTTCGTCTGCAGAGCCACGTGGCTTTCGTCGACCTGCGCGACCACGAGGGTATCGCCCAGGTGGTGATCGAACGCGATAACGCGGCGGCGTTCGCCGTCGCCGGTGAGTTGGGTTACGAATTCGTCGTTCGCGTCACCGGGCAGATCCGCAAGCGCCTGTCGGCCAACGACAAGCTGAAGACCGGCACGGTCGAGTTGATCGCCGACAAGGTCGAGATCCTCAATGCCGCGCGCGACCTGCCGTTCGCGCTGCACGAGTCGCCGAACGAGGACATGCGGATGACCTACCGCTACCTCGACCTGCGCCGTCCCGAGATGCAGAAGATGATGCGCACGCGCACCGCGCTGGTGCGCGAGTTGCGCCGTTATCTCGACGCCGCCGGCTTCCAGGACATCGAGACGCCCATCCTCACCAAGGCCACGCCGGAAGGTGCGCGTGACTACCTGGTGCCCAGCCGCGTGCACCCCGGCCAGTTCTATGCGCTGCCGCAGTCGCCGCAGCTGTTCAAGCAGATCCTGATGATGGCCGGTTTCGACCGTTACTATCAGATCGCCCGTTGCTTCCGCGACGAGGACCTGCGCGCCGACCGCCAGCCGGAATTCACCCAGCTCGACCTCGAGTTCGCCTTCGTCGAAGAGCGCGATGTCCAGGATTTCGTCGAGAACCTGATCCGCCACGTGTTCCGCGAAGTGCGTCATGTGGAACTCGACGCCGTCTTCCCGCGCATGACCTATGAGGAGGCGATGCGCCGCTTCGGGTCCGACAAGCCCGACCTGCGCATTCCGCTGGAGCTGGTCGATATCGCCGAGGCCGTGAAGCACGTGGAGTTCAAGGTCTTCTCCGGACCGGCCAACGATCCGGCCGGACGCGTCGCCGCGTTGCGCGTGCCGGGCGCCGCCGTCCTGTCGCGCAAGGAGATCGACGGCCTTACCGATTACGCCGCCAAATATGGCGCGAAGGGCCTGGCCTGGCTGAAGGTCGACGACCTCGGCAAGGGCCGCGACGGCATCAATTCCCCGGTGGCGAAGTTCCTGGACGACGCCGCGCTGGAGCAGGTGCTGACGCTCACCGGTGCCGCCACGGGCGACATCGTCTTCTTCGGCGCCGGCGCCTGGAAGACGGTCACCGACTTCATGGGCGCGCTGCGCATCAAGCTGGGCCGCGACCGTGGCCTGGTCGAGAACACGTGGAAGCCCCTATGGGTCACGGATTTCCCGATGTTCGAGTACGACGACGAAGAAAAGCGCTTTGTCGCCCTCCACCATCCGTTCACCGCGCCGAAGGTCGACGATATCGCCGACCTGCGTGCCAACGCGGCCATCGCGGTCAGCCGCGGCTACGACATGGTGCTCAACGGCAATGAAATCGGTGGCGGCTCGATTCGTATCCACCGTCCGGAGATGCAGAGCGCGGTATTCGACCTGCTCGGCATCGGTGCGTCCGAGGCGGAAGCCAAGTTCGGTTTCCTGCTCAAGGCGCTGCGCATGGGTGCGCCCCCCCACGGCGGTCTGGCCTTCGGCATCGATCGCATCGCGGCGCTCATGGCGGGCACGGAATCGATCCGTGACGTCATCGCCTTCCCGAAGACCACCAGCGCGCAGGATCTCATGACCGATGCCCCCTCGCCGGTGTCCGAGCCGCAGTTGAAGGAACTGCACGTCCGCGTCGCCGCCGCGGAGCCGTTGAAGGCCTGATCCTGAACGCGCCGATGACCCTGCCGCTTCCCGAGGTCCTGTTGTTGCACGGCCTGTGGATGCGTGGGTTCGCCATGGCGATGCTGCATCGGCGGTTGCGCGAGGAAGGCTTCCGGGTTCACCAGTTCGAGTACATGAGCGTCGCCGCGCCGCCGGAGCAGGCGATCGGGCGGCTGCGCAAGCGCATCCGCGCCCTCGGTCCGGGCCCGGTACACGTCGTGGGGCACAGCCTCGGCGGCATCCTGGCCCTGCTGGCCTGCCGCGACGACGACCTGCCGGACGGCCGCATCGTCTGCCTGGGTTCCCCCCTCAACGGCAGCGGTGCCGCGCGAGGGCTCACCCACCGCTGGGGCGGCGACATGCTGCTCGGCCGCTCCAAGGAACTGCTCGAACATGGCCTCGATCGCTGGGACGGGCGCCGCGAGGTCGGCATGATCGCCGGAAGGATGCCCGTCGGCCTGGGCGCTTTCGTAGGTGAGCTGGGTGCAGAGCACGACGGCTCGGTTGGCGTGGAGGAAACCCGGCTTCCCGGCCTCACCGACCATTGCGTACTGGAAACCAGCCATACCGGCATGCTCGTATCGGCCGATGTCGCCCGCCAGGTGGTGGCCTTCCTGCGCGAAGGCCGGTTCGACGATTGACCCGTCCGGAGCGCACTTCCGTTAGAATCGCGCCCTCGTCCGTCCGGTAAGTCCAGGAATCGAACATGGGTAGAGGCCCGTCCATCGAAGGTCGCAAGAATGCCGAAGACGCCAAGCGCGCCAAGGTATTCACCAAGCTGATCCGCGAAATCACCATCGCCACGCGTGGTGGCGTACCCGATCCCAACGGGAACCCGCGCCTGCGCGCCGCCGTCGACAAGGCGCTCGCGGCGAACATGACCAAGGACACCATCGAGCGCGCCATCAAGCGCGGCTCGGGTGCCGAGGGCGGCGCCGACATGCACGAGATCCGCTACGAAGGCTACGGCCCGGCGGGTACCGCGCTGATCATCGATTGCGTGACGGACAACCAGGTCCGCACGGTGGCCGACGTGCGCGCGGCGCTCAACAAGCTCGGCGGCAACATGGGCACCACCAATTCGGTGGCCTTCCAGTTCACCCGCGTGGGCCAGGTCGTGGTGCATACCGGCGGCGACGCCGATGTCGAGGCGAAGCTGGAAGAAGCGGCGATCGAGAACAACGCCGAAGACATCGTCATCGAGAACGGCGTCGGCACGGTGCTGCTGGCATCCGATCCCATCGCTGTCGAAGCCATGCGCAAGGCGCTGGTCGCGGCCGGCTTCGAGGTCGAGAGCTCCGACGTGGTGATGCGGCCGAACGGTCCACTGGTCACGCCCACCGGCGAGGCGTTGGAACAATTCGAGAAGCTGCTCGAACGCCTGAACGCGCTCGACGACGTGGACGAGGTCTACCACAACGCCATCCTGCCGGCCCACGACGCGGACGAGGCTTGAGGCCTTACCGGCCCCTTCCTGTCTTGCGCGTAGCATCGCTGCCATGACTCGCATCCTCGGCATCGATCCGGGCAGCCAGCGGACCGGCGTCGGCGTCATCGACGTGTCGGACAGCGGTGCGCTCACCCACGTATGGCATGGTGCCCTGGTGATAGGCGGGGAGGCGAGCTTCCCGCTCCGCCTGAAACGCATATTTGACGAGCTCTGCGGCATCATCGGCACGCACGGTCCGGCGGAAGCCGCGATCGAGCGCGTGTTCATGGCGCGCAATGCGGACTCGGCCCTCAAGCTCGGCCAGGCACGCGGCGCCGCCGTGTGTGCCGTGGTCAGCCAGGGAATCGTCGTGCACGAGTACGCCGCGACCGAAGTGAAACAGGCGGTGGTCGGTACCGGCCGAGCCGACAAGACCCAGGTTCAGCACATGATCGGGATCATCCTCGGCATCAAGGGTCCGCTGCAGGCGGACGCCGCCGATGCCCTGGCGATCGCCATCGCCCATGCGCATACGCGTTCCAGTATCGAGCGCGTGGGCATCCCCCGCACGGCATGGAGACGTCGTCGATGATCGGTCGCCTGCGCGGCACCCTGGTGAGCAAGCAGCCACCGTCCCTCCTCATCGAAGTGGGAGGCGTCGGCTACGAAGTCGATGCACCCATGTCGACCATCTACGACCTGCCCGGAACGGGCAAGGAAGTGATCCTGCTCACCCATTACGCGGTGAAGGAAGACGGCGTGGCCCTCTACGGCTTCCTTCGCGAAGCCGAGCGGGCCATGTTTCGCAACCTGCTCAAGGTAAGCGGCATCGGCGCGAAGATCGCGCTGGCGGTACTTTCCGGCGTGGCCACCGACGAGCTGTCGCGACTGGTCCATGCGGGCGACGTGGTGGCCCTGACCAAGATCCCGGGCATCGGCAAGAAGACCGCCGAACGCATGGTGGTCGAGCTGCGTGATCGCGTGGACGCGGTGGGCGTGCGCCTCCCGGTCAGCGCGCTGGGCGAAGCCGTGCCGGCCGATCCGGTCGGCGAAGCCACCGTCGCCCTGCAACAACTCGGCTACAAACCGGTGGAAGCATCCCGGCTCGTTCAAAAAGCCGCCGCCGAAGGCGATTCCGCCGAGGCCATCATCCGCAAGGCGCTGCGAGCGGCGCTCGGAGGTTGAGAGTGAAAACGGAAAACCCCGCCGAAGATATCCAGCACGCCCACGGCCGCCGCATCGGCGCCCTGGCGCTGGGCGCCATCGGCATCGTCTTCGGCGACATCGGCACCAGTCCCCTGTATGCCATGAAGGAGACCCTGGGAACGCACGGCATGACGCCGCATCCCACCGCGGTGCTCGGCGTCCTCTCGCTGATCTTCTGGTCGCTGATCATGGTGGTGTCGCTGAAATACGTGACCTTCGTGATGCGCGCGGACAACAAGGGCGAGGGCGGCATCATGGCGCTGATGGCCCTGGCCCAGCGCAGCGTCAGTGGCTCGCCCAGGGCTCGCTGGGTGCTTGCGGCGATCGGCATTTTCGGTGCCTCGCTGTTCTATGGCGATGGTGTCATCACACCCGCGATCTCGGTGCTATCGGCTGTCGAAGGCCTGGAAGTCGCCGCGCCACAGCTCGACACCTATGTGCTGCCCATCTGCCTGGTCATCATCATCATCCTCTTCGCGGTGCAGCGACACGGGACGAACTTCGTAGGCAAGGCCTTCGCGCCGGTGATGGTGGTCTGGTTCCTCGTGCTGGCCGGCCTGGGCCTGCGCCAACTCGTGGCCCATCCCCAAGTGCTGGTCGCACTGAATCCCTGGTACGCGGTCACGTTCTTCCTCGAACACGGCAAGCAGGCCTTCATCGCCCTGGGCGGCGTGGTGCTGGCGCTGACCGGTGCCGAAGCCTTGTATGCGGACATGGGGCACTTCGGCAAGAAGCCGATCCGCCTGGCCTGGTTCGCCTTCGTGCTGCCGGCGCTGTTGATCAACTATTTCGGTCAGGGCGCGCTGCTGCTGCACGACCAGGACGCGATCGAGAACCCGTTCTACAAGATGGTGCCGGAGGACTGGCTCTATCCCATGATCGCC
Source organism: Luteibacter sp. E-22 (assembly GCF_049913125.1). Lineage (GTDB taxonomy): Bacteria > Pseudomonadota > Gammaproteobacteria > Xanthomonadales > Rhodanobacteraceae > Luteibacter. Next base: position 3,451,949 of record NZ_CP183975.1, on the reverse strand, counting down.
CTGTCGACGATGTCCGCCATCATCGCTTCGCAGGCGGTGATCTCCGGCGCGTTCTCGATGACCCGCGAAGCGATGTCGCTGGGTTACTCGCCGCGCATGGCGGTGGTGCATACCTCGCACGAGATGTCCGGGCAGATCTTCGTGCCCTGGGTGAATCGCCTGTTGCTGGTGCTGGTTTTCCTCGCGGTGATCGGCTTCCGTTCGTCGAACAACCTCGGCGCGGCATATGGCATCGCCGTGACGGGCACCATGACGATGACCACGTTGCTGGCGCTGGTCGTCGCCCGCCGCCGTTGGCATTGGCATTGGTCGGCGGTCATCACCGTGGGCGTGATCTTCCTGATCGTCGATATCTCGTTCTTCGGCGCGAATGCGCTGAAGATCGCCCATGGCGGCTGGTTCCCGCTGGTGCTGGGCGTGGTGATCTTCACCATGATGACGACGTGGCGGCGGGGCAGGGAGCTGGTGGTCCGCGAGATCAAGCAGTCCGGCCTCGCCCTCGAACCCTTCGTCGCCAATATCGCCGATCATCCGCCGCTCATCGTTCCCGGTACCGCCGTGTTCCTCACGGCGAACCAGAACTCCGTGCCGCACGCCATGCTGCACAACCTCAAGCACAACAAGGTCCTGCATGAGCGCAACGTCCTGCTGACCGTCGAAATGCTCGAGACGCCCGTGGCGGATTATGAAGAGCGCATGGAAGTGATCGAGTACGGGAACGGCTTCTATGGGCTGCAGCTACGCTACGGCTTCGCCGAAGACCCGAACATCCCGCTGTCGCTATCCCGCGCGGGTTCGTTGGGCCTGGACTTCGACATGATGGACACAACGTTTTTCCTGTCCCGCGAAACCATCGTGGCCGACGCCCGCCGCCCCGGCATGGCCCTCTGGCGCGACAAGCTGTTCGCCTTCCTCGCGCGCAACGCGATGCCGGCGACGGCGTTCTTCCAGATCCCGGGCAACCGGTTGATCGAGCTGGGAGCGCAGGTCGAGATCTGACGGGGAACGCCTGGCACATTCAGGGGCGACGTTCGCGCTCGCGCTCGTGCTCGGCTTCGCCATCGCGGTGATTCTCGTCCGGCCTACGCCTCCCTGCGGAATCGCTCTGGGAACGGCACCCGACGCCTCCCCCTCCGTACGACCCTGCGACCAGTCGATGACGATGCCTTACAGGGGAATCAGGAGGCGCTGCTGGCGATGGCGCGAGCCCTAGGGGGCTGACCGGTCGGGGCGTGGCCTTTCGTGCCGGGCGAGGCTGCTCTTTTCTGGCCGTCCCGCTCGTGAGACCTGCCATAATGCGCGCATGTCAGAGCACCGCATCATTTCCGCCGCTGCCGCCATGGACGACGAGGCGCTGGAAGCCAGCATCCGTCCGAAGCGTCTGGCCGAATATCTCGGCCAGCAGACGGTGCGCGAACAGATGTCCATCTATATCGAGGCCGCGCGGCGACGGGGCGGGGCGCTGGATCACGTCCTGATCTTCGGGCCACCCGGCCTGGGCAAGACCACCCTCTCGCACGTCATCGCCAACGAACTGGGCGTCAACGTGCGCTCCACGTCGGGCCCGGTCTTGGAGCGGGCGGGCGACCTGGCCGCCCTGCTGACCAACCTGGAAGCCAACGACGTCCTCTTCGTGGACGAGATCCACCGCCTTTCACCCGTGGTGGAGGAGGTGCTCTACCCGGCGATGGAAGACTTCCAGATCGACATCATGATCGGCGAAGGGCCGGCCGCCCGGTCGATCAAGCTCGACCTGCCGCCTTTCACGCTGATCGGCGCGACCACCCGGGCGGGCTTGCTCACCGGCCCGTTGCGTGACCGTTTCGGCATCATCCAGCGCCTGGAGTTCTATAGCGTCGACGAGCTGACGGCGATCGTCCGTCGCGCCGCCCGGATCTTCAACATCGATTGCGAGCTGGACGGCGCCATCGAGATCGCCCGCCGTTCGCGCGGTACCCCGCGTATCGCCAACCGGCTGTTGCGCCGGGTACGCGATTTCGCCGAGGTGCGCGGCGATGGCCGGATCACCCATGCGCTGGCCCGCGCGGCCACCGACATGCTCAAGGTGGATGCCGAGGGCTTCGACGACCTCGACCGGCGGTTGCTCAGCACGATCATCGAGAGCTTCGACGGCGGCCCGGTCGGAGTGGAGTCGCTGGCGGCGGCGCTCAGCGAGGATCGCGGCACCCTCGAGGACGTGGTCGAGCCCTACCTGATCCAGCAGGGTTACCTGATCCGCACCGCCCGTGGCCGCATGGCCTCGGCCAAGGCCTGGCGCCACCTCGGGCTGAACCCGCCGCCGCGCCAGTCGGCCTCTCCGGACCTGTTTTCGGGCGACGCATGACCCCGTTTCACTGGCCCGTGCGCATCTACTGGGAAGATACCGACGCCGGTGGCGTGGTCTATCACGCCAACTACGTCCGCTTCATGGAGCGTGCCCGGACGGAATGGCTGCGCGCCCAGGGCATCGATCAGGTCGCCCTGCGCGAGACGACCGGGCTCGGCTTCGTGGTCCGCGACATGCACCTGGACTTCCATCGGCCGGCCCGTCTGGATGATGAACTCCTGGTGACGGTAGCGATCAAAGAACGCCGTTCAGCAAGTATGCTGTTCGATCAGGAGATCGTGCGGGGGGATATGCCGCTGGTGCGCGCCAAGGTGCGCGCCGCGTGCGTGAACCTCGACACGATGCGTCCGGCACAGATCCCGGCGGGTCTGTTTCCCCCCGAATTCCCCTTTACCTAAGCCCCAGATACCCGGCGGAGAGCCTTCAAGCGATGAACGGTGGACTGAACATTTTCAAGCTGGTCTCGGAAGCGAGCCTGCCCGTGCAACTGGTGATGCTCCTCTTGCTGGTGTTCTCGTTCCTGTCGTGGGTGATCATCATCCGCAAGTACAGCCAGCTGAAGACCGCCCACGACAACGCCGAGACCTTCGAGGACCGTTTCTGGTCCGGCGCCGACCTGGCGGCCCTGTTCCGTGAGGTAGGCAACCGCGACGGGCAGCACGGCATCGAGAACGTCTTCGAGGCAGGCTTCCGCGAATTCGCCCGCCAGCGCCAGCGCCGCGTGACCGATTCCAACCGCGTGATGGAAGGCGCCGAGCGTGCCATGCGCGTGGCCGGCACCCGCGAGATCGGCAAGCTGGAGCAGAACCTCGAGTTTCTGGCCAACGTCGGTTCGATCAGCCCCTACGTGGGCCTGTTCGGCACCGTGTGGGGCATCATGGGCGCCTTCCAGGGCCTGGGCGAGATGAAGGACGTGACCATCTCGGTCGTCGCCCCGCACATTTCCGAGGCACTGATCGCCACCGCGATGGGCCTGTTCGCCGCGATTCCGGCCGTGTGGGCGTACAACCGCTACGCCAACAAGGTGGAGCGCATCGCGTCGCGGTACGAGGTATTCCAGGAAGAGTTCTCGTCCGTGCTGCAGCGTCAGATCCACTCCGACGAAACGGTCTGAGCCGGAACGATGGCCATGCGCAACGTCTACCGCCGGCACAAGCGGAAGCTGAAATCCGAGATCAACGTCGTGCCCTACATCGACGTGATGCTCGTGCTGCTGATCATCTTCATGGTCACCACGCCCATGATGAACCTCGGCGTGGATATCCAGCTCCCGCAGACCAACGCCAAGTCCCTGCAAGACAAGAAAGACCCGATCGTGGTGTCGGTCGACGAGGCCGGCCAGATCTACCTGACCGCCAACGGCGCCAAGCGCGAGCCGGTGAGCGCCGACGAGTTCAGGACCAAGATCACGGCCTTCCATAACGCCAATCCGGAACTCCAGGTCCTGGTCGCGGGCGACCAGCGCGTGGGCTATGGCAAGGTCTATTCGATCCTCCCGATCCTTCAGGAGGCCGGCGTCTCCAAGATCGGCCTGATGAGCCAGCCGCAGTCGGCGCAGAATGGAAAACCGTAACGGTACGCCCCGCGCGGTCTTCCTCGCCGCGCTCCTGCACGTCGGCATCGTGGCCTTCCTGGGCCTCGCGATCATTCCGTGCTCGGACTACGAGAAGTGGGCCGAGGCCCTGGGCGTGCCCGCGGAATGGAACCCGTTGAAATGCCCGGCCCCGCTGGAACTGCCCGGCCAGATCATCGAGGCCACCCTCGTCGGCCCCACGGGCAGCCCGCCGCCCAAGGCCACCAAGGTGAAGCCCACCCCAGACACGACGCCGCCTCCGCCGGTGGTGCCGACGCCGCCTCCGCCGCAGCCGGAGAAGCCGAAGGTCGAGACCCTCCCGCCGCCGCCGAAGCAGCCCGACCTGAAGGACCAGGAAAAGGTCGTCGACGACGCGGTGCAGAAGGCCGAGGACGCCAAGCGCCTGCAGGAAGAAAAGCAGCGCCAGCGCCAGGCCGAACTCGACGCCGAGCAAGAGCAGAAGAAGAAAGAGAAGCAGAAGGAGATCGACGACATCTTCAAGCAGCTCGACGCGGCGAAGGCACAGACCAAGAAGGCCGACACCACGAAAAAGCAGGCCGAGCAGCAGTTGAAGGATTTGCAGAACGCCAAGGATGACGGCCTGCCGGACCTGCCGCCCGCGGACCAGAAGCAATCTGGTACCAATGGCCGCGACACTGGCAAGCTGGGCCAGTACCTGGCCGCGATCCAGAACACGGTAACGAGTAACTGGCTGCGTCCGGACAACATGCCCAACGCGTCCTGCCAGGTGCACATCGTCCAGGTGCCTGGTGGCCAGGTGCTCAGCGCCAAGGTCGATTCCAGCTGCCCCTACGATGCCGCTGGCCGGGCATCCATCGAAAACGCCGTGCTGCGCGCCCAGCCGTTGCCCTACCAGGGTTTCGAGGACGTGTTCCAGCGCAACCTAACGTTCACGTTCAGGCCGCAATGATGTAGCGCGCCCCGTCCCGGCGAAGGCCGGGGCGGACCGGTTCAGAATCCGGTCACGCAGCCAGTGACCTTCGCGTTAACATTTCGCCGCCGTCTCCCATTCCCAGGTCGCAATGAATCCGCCCATGCGCAGAATGCTTTCCCGCCTCGCCATCCTCCTGGTCGCGCTCACCGCCTTCGTGGCCGGTCCCGCCGCCGCCCAGTCGCTCAACGTGGACATCGTCGGCGGCCTGAAGACGGCGACACCCATCGCGGTCGTCCCCTTCGCCCAGGCGGGGGGTGCACCCTTGCCGACGGACGTGGCCGACGTCATCCGGGCCGATTTCAACCGATCCGGCAAATTCCGCTCCCTGGACAAGGCCGACATCGTCGAGACCCCGTCGCAGGGTTCGGACATCAAGTTCGCGACCTGGCGCCTGCTCAAGCAGGACTTCCTGACCATCGGCCGGATCAACGATGCCGGCGGTGGCATGCTCAAGGTCGAATACGAGCTGTGGGACGTCAACAAGCAGCAGAGCCTGCTGGCCCAGTCCTTCACCGCCCCGGCGGGTGACCTTCGTGGCGTCGCCCACCAGATCGCCGACCAGATCTACGAAAAGGTCACCGGTGTCCGTGGCGCCTTCTGGACCCGCATCGCGTACATCACCGCGGTCGGTACCGGCAACAACACCACCTATTCGCTGATCGTGGCCGATTCCGATGGCTACAACCCGCAGGTCGTGGCCCGCTCGCGCGAGTCGCTGCTTTCCCCCGCCTGGTCGCCGGACGGCAGCAAGATCGCCTATGTTTCGTTCGAGAGCGGCAATTCGGCCGTGTATGTGCAAAACATCTCCACCGGATCGCGTAGCCTGATCGCCTCGCACCCGCGCGGCATCAATAGCGCCCCGGCCTGGTCGCCGGACGGCAGCAAGCTGGCGGTGAGCCTGTCCTACGTAGGCAACCCGGAGATCTTCGTCATCGATGTCGCCAGCCGTACCGAAACCCGCGTGACGAACAACTTCGCCATCGATACCGAGCCGACCTTCACCCCCGACGGCCAGAGCATCATTTTCACCTCCGACCGCTCGGGTAAGCCGCAGCTCTACCAGATGTCCGCTTCGGGCGGCGCCGCCCAGCGCGTCACCTTCCAGGGCGGCTTCAACGCCAGTGCCTCGGTGAGCTACGACGGCAAGCAGATTGCGATGGTGCAGGGCAACGGGAACGTGTATCGTATCGCCATCATGGACCGTAGCCTGGGTGGGCAGGTGCGTTTCGTTTCCCCGGGTAACGTGGACGATTCGCCCAGCTTCGCGCCCAACGCCAGCATGCTGCTCTATGCGGCGTCGCAAGGTACTCGCGGCGTCCTGTATGCGGTTTCGGCAGACGGTCTGGTGCGCCAGCGCCTCGTCCTTTCGGACGGTGACGTGCGCGAACCGTCCTGGGGACCCTATCGACAGCGCTGATGGCGCGCCCTCGCGGGCGGCGACATTGGCAACGTCCAGGGAAGGGTGCGGCCTTGCCGCACCTTTTCTGCGGACGGAAGGTTTACCGGCGACCGCCTCGTGCGGTCGCTGGAACGAAGACGCCGGGTGCGGGACAGCGCCCCGTCGACGTAGATGTAAGTAGAAAAACAGCCGGACAACCGGCGGTGCCTGTCCCGAAACCGAAAACCGACTGTCGGAACTCAACTGTTGAAGGAACGTCCCATGAATAAGACCGTTACCGTCACCCTGGCTGCCCTGCTGTGCGTGGGCGCGGCCGCCTGCTCCAAGAAGAACACCAAGCCGGCTCCGATGCCGGAACAGCAGCCGGTCGCCACCAGCACGGCTCCCACCAGCGACGGCAAGTACCAGCCGTCCGATCTCGACACCGACGCTTGCCTGCGTCAGCGCGTCGTGTACTTCGACTTCGACAAGAACGACGTCAAGCCGGAGTTCCAGCAGATCATCGCTTGCCACGCCAAGTACCTGCAGGACCGTCCGCAGTCGGCCATGACCCTCGAGGGCAACACCGACGAGCGCGGTACGCGTGAGTACAACCTGGGCCTCGGCGAGCGCCGTGGCAATGCCGTCTCCAGCGCCCTCCAGGCTGCTGGCGGTTCGGCTGGCCAGGTCAACGTGACCAGCTACGGCAAGGAAAAGCCGACCTGCCGCGAGCACAACGAAGACTGCTGGGCCAAGAACCGTCGCGTTGAGATCGTCTACACCGCGAAGTAAGTAATGAAGAAGACTCTGGCTACCAGCTACATGGCCAGGCTTGGCGTGGCGGGCGCGATTGCGTCCGCCACGCTTTTTGCCCTTCCGGCCACCGCCCAGGACACCCGCCTCAGCCTCGCCGACCGCGTGTCGCGGCTCGAGCAGCAGTCGCAGGGGCAGGCCGGTACGGTATCCCTGGTGAACCAGGTCAACGATCTGCAGCAGCAGCTGTCCCAGCTGCAAGGCCAGATCGAGGAGCTGCAGCACCAGAACCAGCAACTCCAGGAATCCCAGAAGGCACAGTACGCGGACCTCGATTCGCGGTTGGGTCGTCTTGAAAAGGGCGGGGCGCCGCAGGGCCAGCAGCCCGCAGCTTCGGCCACCACGCCTTCCGCGCCCGCTTCGGCGGCGATCGCACCGGCCGCCGCGCAAGCCACCCAGGCCGCGGCAGCCGCTCCCGGCGCTTCCGCCGCGCCGCAGGGCCAGCCGCCCAGCAGCGACCAGCAGGCCGCTTACGACGCCGCCTTCAAGTCGTTGCGCGCCGGGGACTACGTCACCGCATCGCGCGGTTTCCGCGACTTCCTCGTGAAGTATCCGGATAGCCCGCTCGCACCGAACGCCTACTACTGGCTGGGCGAGTCGTACTACGTGACCATGAACTATCCGGTGGCCATCGAAGCCTTCCAGCGCCTGGTCAAGCAGTATCCGCAGAGCGACAAGGTCTCCGACGGCCTGCTCAAGGTCGGTTACTGCCAGATCGAGCTGAAGCAGCAGGACGCGGCGATCGCCACGCTAAAGCAGGTCTCCGCCAAGTATCCGGGCACCAAGGCCGCCGGCCTCGCACAGGAACGCCTGCGCCGCCTGCAGCGCCAGACGGCCAACTGATCCCATGAACGGTAGCACCGCAACTCCGGCGGACGCTCCGCCGGCCGCGCCCGTCGCGGAGCGCCTGCGGATCACCGAGATCTTCCATTCCGTGCAGGGCGAGGCCGATGCGATCGGCTGGCCGACCGTCTTCGTGCGCCTCACCGGCTGCCCCTTGCGCTGCGTCTGGTGCGATACCGAGTATTCGTTCCATGGCGGGCAGTGGCATGACATCGATGCCATCCTGGCCGAGGTCGCTAGCCATGGCGCGCACCATGTCTGCGTGACCGGTGGCGAACCGCTGGCGCAGAAACGTTGCCTCATCCTGTTGCGCAAGCTCTGCGACGCCGGCTACGAAGTGTCCCTGGAAACGTCCGGTGCGCTCGACGTGTCTCAGGTCGACCCCCGCGTGCGCAAGGTCATGGACCTCAAGGCGCCCGATTCGGGCGAAAGCGCGCGAAACCTCTGGTCGAACCTCGACCACTTGCTCGCCCACGATCAGGTGAAGTTCGTGATCGCCAGCCGTGCCGACTTCGAGTGGGCACGCGACGTCGTGCGAGAGCACGCGCTCGATCGCAAGGCCATGGTCCTGTTCTCCCCCGTGTGGTCGAAGGTCGAGCCGCGCGAACTCGCCGAGTGGATCCTCGCCGAACGCCTGCCCGTACGCTTTCAGTTGCAGTTGCACAAGCTGCTCTGGAACGATGCGGCGGGCCACTGAACTCCCAGGTAATGTCATGAATGCTTCGAACGCTTCCCGCAAGGCCGTCATCCTCGTTTCCGGCGGCATGGACTCGGCCGTCACGATCGCCATGGCGCGCGAGCAGGGTTTCGAGGTGTATGCGCTGAGTGTCGCCTACGGCCAACGCCATAGCTCCGAGTTGGAAGCATCCGAGCGCGTCGCGACGATGCTCGGCGCGGTGGTCCACAAGACCGTGCATGTCGACCTGCGCAGCATTGGTGGCTCCGCTCTCACGGCGGACATCGACGTGCCGGAGGACGGCGGCGAAGGTATCCCGGTCACCTATGTGCCTGCGCGCAACACGATCATGCTGTCGATCGCGCTCGGCTGGGCCGAGGTGCTGGGATCGAACGACATCTTCTGTGGCGTCAACGCGGTGGATTACTCGGGCTATCCCGATTGCCGTCCCGCGTTCATCGAGGCGTTCCAGTCACTCGCCAATGTCGCCACCAAGGCCGGCGTGGAAGGCGCGGGGATACGCATCCACGCCCCCCTGATGCAAATGGGCAAGGGTGACATCGTGCGTGAAGGCATGCGCCTGGGCGTGGACTTCTCCGCCACCGTGAGCTGCTACCAGGCCGATGCCGAGGGCCGCGCCTGCGGGCATTGCGATGCCTGCCGCCTGCGCGCCGAGGGTTTCGCCAAGGCCGGCGTGCCCGATCCCACGCATTACGCGTAAGCGATCCTTTCAGCCCGCTGCGCGTAGCAGCGGCGAGAGGTACTGCTGCACGATCCACCAGAAACCGCCCATCGTGGCGACCAGCACGGCCACGGCGCCACCCAGCACCCACGCCTTCGTGGCCGTGTGCGACATGCGCTCCTCCAGCACGGCGACCCGGCAGGCCAACTCGCGCACTTCCGACCTAGTGGAAAGGTGCCTCATGCGTTCCGAGAGCATGTACAGCATGTCCCTCAGCGAACGGTCGGCGCCTTCCGGTGCGATGGTGGGCAGGTCGTCGGCATCGGTGCGCATGTTCATCGTCGTATCCCTCGATCTTTGGTGATGGAGGGGAGCCTACCTTAATCAACTGCGCCAGGACTTGAGAAAAAAGCCCAATCGTCGTCAGTGAATGACGCATTGCGCGTCGACGAGCATGAGCGAATGGTGGGTCGTGCCGGATTCGAACCGGCGACCTACGGATTAAAAGTCCGCTGCTCTACCAACTGAGCTAACGACCCACACGCGGGAACCGGCAAGTTTACGGTGCGGGCCCGGGTGGCACAACCCGAAAGGCCACGCGGTTCAGGTCGTGAGCACGATGGCCTCGACGTCCCGGCCGGCCTCGCGCCAGGCGCCCAGGCCGCCGGTGAGGGGGCGGACGTTCGAGAAGCCCAGCTTGCTCAGTCGCTCCGCCACCTTGGCGGCGGAGACTTCATTCGGGCACGAGCAGTAAATGACCACCGCGCTATGCCGGGGCAGGGTGGCCAGTTCCTGGTCGGCGGTGGCGAGGTCGAACAGGCGCGAACCGGGGATCACGTAGGGATCGTCGCGGCGGCTCATCGTCGAACGGACGTCGACGATCAGGGCGCCCGGTTCGTTCGCGAGCAAGATCGAGAGCTCGTCGACGCTGATGCGACTCTTGCGCAGGCGCGAGAGCAGCAGGGCGCGGCGCAGGTAACGGAAGGCGATCCATACCAGCAAACCGATCGCCGCGACTGTGGCCAGGCCCAAGCCGAACTGCCGCAATATCGCCAGCACGGCATCGATCTGCCGGTAGAACAGCATGCCCACCGACAGGCCCACCGACACCCACAGCGCCGCGCCGAGCAGGTCGTAGACCGTGAAGCGGACGAAGCGCGTGTCGCCGGCTCCGGCGATCGGGATGGCCACCAGTGACAGGCCGGGAATGAAGCGCGAGACCAGCAGCAACTTCACGCCGCGCTTCTCGAAGAAGCCGCTGGCGCGGCGGACGCAGGTATCGGGCGAAAGGGAGATGCGGCAGAGGCCGTCGAGCACGCGGTAACCGAAACGGCGGCCGGTCAGGAACCAGGCGGCATCGCCGAGGAAGGCGCCGGCCAGGGCGCCGAGGAAGGTGGCGATGATCAGCAGCGGATCGCGCGCGGCGACCAGCGTGCTGCCGACCACGATCAGGGTGGGCATGGCGGGTACCGGCAGGCCGATCGCGCCGGCGAACACGCCGAGGAACGCCACGAAGGGCGCCGTGTCCGACCAGTTGATGCTCGTCACGCCCGCGTTCCTCGAAAGGGTCCCAGTGCTCGCGCAACGATACGCTGGTTGCCCCTTGGACGACAGCTCCGGCGTGCGCTCAGTGCGTCGCGTGGCGCCCCAGCAAGGCGAAGGTCTGTGCGGCCGGGCCCACCGCGGCGCCGTCCAGCTCCACCCAGAACAAGGTGCCGCGGCCCGGGCTGGAACGGACGCCGATGCGTCCGCCCAGCGTGTCCACGATGCGCCTGGCGACAGCCAGGGCCAGCCCGTAGCCAGGGTGCCCAGGCAAACGAGTGAACTCCTCGAAGACGCGAGCCTGGAGCGTGGGTTCCAGGCCCATGCCGTTGTCGCGCACTTCAAGGCGGATCGTGTTGCCACGACGGCGCATCGCGACCAGCACCCGCCCATTCGGCGTGCTCAGCACGGCATTGCCCACCAGCCGGTGCAGCACATCGCCGAACAGGGCAGGGTCGGTACGCAGTGGAAGCCGGCCACCGCGCCAGCGCACGTCGACACCCAGTCGCGTCGCATCCACCTCGATGGCCGCGCGCTCGCGCACGAAGAGGTCGGAGGCGATGAGGTCCGTTGCCGTCGGCTCGATCGCGCCGGCGTCGAAGCGCGCCATCTCAAGCAGGCCATCGAGCAACTCGTTCAGCCGCATGAGGCTGCTGCGCATCTGCCCGAGCACGGCCCGCTGACGCAGGTCTTCGCCAGGTTGCATGCCCGCCACGAACAAGGCGAGCGCCTGCAATGGCTGGCGGAAGTGGTCGCCGATCTGCTCCACGAAGTGGGTATGCCGCGCGATGTCCTGCAGGCGTTGGCGCAACGCGTCCGCCATCGCCTTGTCGTGCCGGGCGCGAAGCCCCACCAACTCGTCGAGCAGGGCGTCGATCGCGTGAAGCGTATCGTCGTCGGGTGCCGTGGCTGGCGCGCCGCGAGGATGCAGGAACTGATCGATACGGCCACGCACTCGTTCCACGGGCGTCACCACATCCCGTTCCAGCGTGCGCCGGGTGAGAAGGAAGACAGTGATCACGCCCGTGCAAAGCAACAGGGTCATGAGCACGCCGGCGAAGCGCCGCTCGTGCAGTACGGTGGCATCCGACACCGTCTCGAGCTCGCCCTGCGAGGTGCTGGTCCACACGCGCAGCGGGCGTCCCGAGCCGACGCGGCGGCCGCTGTCGACGACAAGGTCGTCGTCGCCCTGGCGATGGAGCACCGCTTGCTGGGTGGGGGAACTGCGCGAGAGGGCGCGTGCGAGCGCGTCGCGTGTCGCGTCCTCGCTGGCCAGCGCATTGACCGAGGCGGCGATGCGCACCGCCTGGATGCGTGCCACGGCGTAGCTCTCGACACTCGTGGCACGGAAGTGCAGCACGCCGAGGCTCACGGTCAGCGCCAGGGCGACGAGCGTCATCGGCAGCAATCCCTTGAGGATCAGCTGCCGTCGCAGTGGCGCGGGCCTGCCATACGGGTGCGGCGACGCAGTCATGGAACGGCCTTGTTGCGCGGGTCTCATGACGAATCTATGAAACGCGCGTTCGTCGCGCGATAGACAAGGGGAGCTAAACCAGCCGGCCTAGGCCATTCGGTCTATCACTTGCCGCGTAAGCGCGCGACGAGCAGGTCGTGGTCGGCCTGGATCTTGCGGAAGCGCGCGGCACGCGCACCCTCGCTCACCCACTGGGCGGTGGTGGCGCGGCGCTTCTCAAGCGCGTATTCGATATCCGCAAAAGGAACCAGGTCCGCGTCGTCGGCGGGGGCGAAGCCGCTGATGTCGTGGATGAGCTTGAGGTTGGCTTCCTCGCGCACGCCGTCCTTGCCCTTGCCATAGCCGGTGATGAACCTCGCCACCTTTTCCCGCAGGGCCAGTGGCAGGTCGTTGCGGATGACGATCACCGCGTGCGGGATAAGCGACGACTTCCAGAGGATGCGCAAGCGTGCGTACTGGTCGGGGAAGTGTTGCTGGAAACGTTCGAGGTCGGCCGTGTTGTTGGTGGCCACGTCGACCTCGCCATTGGCGACCGCCAGCGCGTTGTTCTGGTGGTTGTCGATGTGCACGCTGGCGAAGAAGGTGTCCGAGTCTATCCCGCGCGGAGCGAACAGCTGTGTCTCCGGCACGAGGTAACCCGATACCGACAAGGCCTCGCCGCGCGCGAAGCGCCACTTGCCCGGGCGCGCGAAGAGTTCGTCCAGCGTGCGTAGGCGTGAGTCGGAAGCGACCAGCAGCACCGCGTGATATCCCTTCGATCCGTCACCCCGGGTGAGCCGTCCGATCACCTGCATGTTCTGCCGGGACACGGCGTCCAGGGCCAGCCTGCCGGAGAGGAAGGCGATGTCGACGCGCTGTTCGGCGATCGCCTGGGCGATGCCTTCGTAGGTGGTCACGGATACCGCGCGGACGGGCCGGACGATCGCCTTGTGCAGGTCGTCCAGCATGGGCCGCCATGCTTCCAGCGATTCGGCGGGACCGCCGATGGGAAGGATGCCGAAGGTCAGCGGGGCATCGGGATCGATGTCGCCCGGGGGGCTCGCGATGGCTGGCAGGACGCACAGTGCGCACGTCAGCACCGCGGCGAGCCATCCGCGTTTCCGCCGTGTCCAAGCGATCCCCACGCCTGCCCGCATCGCGCCTGCCCCGCGTTGTTCGGCCCAGCTTACGCCGGGCCGATGACGAATGGGCGTCTGTTCAGTCGCCCAGGTGCTGCGCCGCGACAAGGGCCTCGAGCCGGTTGCGCACGTGCAGCGCACGGAAGATCGCGGCGAGATGGATCTTGACGGTTCCCTCGCTGATGCCCAGTTCGCGCGCGATCAGCTTGTTCGGGCGACCCTTCGCCAGCAGCTTCAACACGTCGATCTGGCGATCGGTCAGGACCGTGGCGAGGCGCTCCTTGGTCGAGAGCCCGTCGTTGTTGTTGGATAGGGAGAACGTGGGCACGCCGCCCGCGGAAGCCGCCTTCATCGCTTCCGGCGGTACATACACCCCACCGCCGACGACGAGGCGCACGGCATTGAGGATCACATCGGGAGGGGACGATTTCGGGATGTATCCCTGAACGCCCAGGTCGAGCACGTGGCGGATCGAGGAGGGGTCCTCGGTGCCCGACAGCACGATGACGGGACGCATGCGCGATGCGCCGTCGTCGGTATCGGACTCGCGCAGGGCCGCCACCGCCTCCTTGATGTGCTCGACGCCATCCGCGCCGGGCATGGCCATGTCGATGAGCGCCACGTCGGGCGCGGGCTTCTGTGCAAGCTTGTCGCGAAGCTGGGCTACCGTTTCGGCCTCGATGAACTCCACGTCCGTGTCGAGCTCGCGAAGCTTGAGCTTCACGCCCTCGATGATGAGCCGATGATCGTCCGCGATCAGAACACGCATGCCTCTCCCTCCGCTCGCTTGGATCGCGAGCTCCCCGTTGTCCGGACCATAGCCCTACGGGCGTCCATGGGCAAGCAGGCCATCCGGCTCAGACGGCTGCATGATGGACAGTCCAGGCCGAAACCATTACCTCGTGCAGGCGCTCGGGAGAAACCGGCTTGAACAATACCTGCGTGGTTTGCTGGTCGATGTTGCGCAGGAATTCGCCGCGGGTCTCGCCGGTGATCAGCACCCGGGCGAAGGGCGGCGGATCGCCCGGTCGACGGCGGTAGTAGCGGTCGAGCAGGGCGATCACGTCCAGGCCGGTGCCTTCACGCAGGCGCAGGTCGGAAATCACGATGTCGGGTGGCTGCATCCATTGGTGCACGGCTTCCATCGCCTGCTGGGCATCCTCGGCGGTCATGACCTCGCAGCCCCAGCTGCCCAGCAGGTAGCTGATGCCGGCGAGGATGCTGGGTTCGTCGTCGATCACCAGCACGCGCATCCCGACGATGTCCCGCGGAATGCCGGGCTCCGGTGCGGCCACCGTCGTCGCCTCGATCGTGCCTGGCTGGATCTCGGGCAGGGTGATCGAGAAAACGGTTCCCCTGCCGGGCTTGGAGCGCACGGACGCCCGCGTGCCGAGCAACCCGGCCAGCCGCTGCACGGTGGACAGCCCCAGTCCGAGGCCGCGCCGGGTGCCTTCCGGACGGCCTGCCTCGGGGCCACTCTCCACCCGGTAGAACTCGTCGAAGATGTGCTGCAGGTGATCCGGCCCGATGCCCAGGCCGGTATCCCACACGTCTACCCGCACGCCCCCGTCGAGCCGGCGCCGTGCCCCGACCAGCACGCCGCCGCAGCGCGTGTAGCGCAGCGCGTTGCTCACGAGGTTGTTGAGTATGCGCGCGAGCATCGTGCGGTCGGTGCGTACCCAGAGGCCGGTGGTGCGCACCACGAGGCGCAGGTCGTGCTGCTCGGCCACCATGCGGAAGTTCACGCTCACTTCCTCGAACACCTCGTCCAGCGGCACGTCGCGGACGATGGCCGGCATCGCGCCGGTTTCCAGCCGGGAGAGATCGAGCAGTTCGCCGAACAGATGGTCGAGCGATTCCACGCACTCCTGGATGTGCGCGATGCGGTTGAGGCGCACGGGATCGTATTCGTCCACGGCGAGCCCGGAGGAGAACAGCGTGAGCGCGTAAAGCGGCTGGCGGAGGTCGTGCGAAGCGGCGGCCAGGAAGCGTGCCTTGGCGACGCTGGCCGCTTCCAGGGCGGCGTTCTTCCGCGCGAGTTCCTCGGTGGCGGTGGCGATCTCGCGCTCCATGCCGATCTGCGCGTGCAACAACTTCGAGGCGGCACCGTTGAAACCGCGCTGCAGGTCGCCGATCTCGGTGTCGTCGGTGACCGGCACGACCACGGTGCGGTCACCCAGGCCCAGCTGGCGCACCGCGATCGCCAGGTTGCGCAACGGCGCGCTCAACCAGCGGGCCGTCGACCAGCCGATGGTGACCGCGATCAGCAGGCTGAGCGCCAGCCAGACCAGCGCGTTGTGCACGCTGGCGCGTTGCGCGGCGACGGCGTCCTCCACGCTCACGTCCACGGTGACGGAACCGACCACGCGATGGGACGCGGGATCGAGCACCTCGCGCGCCACCGTCAGGCCGTCGTCATCGCTGCCGATCGAACCGTTCACCCGGTCGGCGATGATCTCGCCGTCACGGTCGCTGATCCGTACCCGGGATACCTGCGGCAACTGCACGATGGATTGCGCGATGCGGCCGATCTCGCGGCGCTCGCCGGTGCGCAAGGCCTCCCCGGAGACGGTCGCCGCCTGCTGCGCGATGGCATCCGCCGTGGAACGGCCCATCTCGTGAAGGGTGTCCATCTGGTGGCGCGTCAGCAAGGTGACCAGGAGGATCGCGCTGATCGCGGTCGGCACGAGGGCGACGCAGGTCAGGCGCTGCACCAGGGAGGTGCGGCGCCAGACCTTTTCCAGCCATGGAGCGGATACATCACGCATGCGTTTCCCCAGGCACCGCCCGTCCCCGGCGGCGCGAGACTACAGCCTAGCGCAGATCGCGCGGAGCGGCGTCAGCCCTTCCGGCCTAGCCGGACGCGTATCGTCTTCACGAGCAGGGGGAGGATCGTGAGCAGCGTGAAGGCGGCCAGGGGCAGCAGGATCCTGGTATTCAGGAAGCTGGCGGCGGTCATCGGCGCGCCGCTGCCGAAGGTCTCGCCCAGGCCGGCGCCGACCGAGCTTTCCACGAACAGCGATACCGTCCCGCCCAGCCAGGTCGCGCCCACGAACAGCCATAGCGGGCAGCGAAGCCAGGCCAGTGCCACGGTCATGGCGCCGAGCGGGACGATGGGAATGAAGCGCAGGGCGAGCGTGTAAGTGACGGGGTGGGCGGCGAAGCGGTCGCGCAGGCGCCTTGCCAACGGCGGCGGCTCGCGCCGGCCGGTGCCGAACGCGTAACGGCTGGCGAGATAGAGCACCAGCGAGCCGAGGACCAGCGCTACCGACGACAAGACGGTGCCCTCCACTGCGCCGAACAGCAAGCCGCCCGCCAGTACGATGACGATCGTGCCCGGCACGCCGGTGGCGATGGCGAGGGTCAGTACGCCGGTATAGGCAAGACGGGACGTGAGCGGATGCGTGGCGATCGTCGCACGCAGTAGCCCTTCTTCCGCGAGCAGGTGATGGGCGTCGAAGCGGTCCAGCACGCCGCTGGCGAGCAGGACCGCGCCCGCGATCAGCAACAGGCACAGCGGCAGGGCGGTGCGCCAGCGCTTCACCGGGTGCGGCTCGGGATCAATATGCGGCGCCCGATTCACCGTAACGGCGCAGCACCTCGCGCGCATCGTCGCGGCGGATATCGCGGCGTACGGCGATGCCGCGCCGCTCGAGTTCGCCGATCCAGTCGGATGGCAGCGGACCCTCGTCGAATGGCGTGAGTTCCTCGACGTCCTCGGCACGGGCACCGATCAGCAATGCGTCGACGCCGGCCCATACGGTGGCGCCATAGCACTGGCAGCACGGCTGCGAACTGCTGGCGAGCACGAAGCGGCCGCCATCCTCGTTGAGCCGGAAGCGTTGCAGGCGTTGCTGGGCGGTCATGTACGCCATCATCTCGGCATGGGCGACCGAACAGGCGTGGGGCACCACCCGGTTCACGCCCACGGCGACGATGCGGTCGTTGCCGTCGAACACCGCGGCGCCGAACGGCCCGCCGGTGGCGAGGTCGACGTTGCGCGCGGAGAGTTCGATGGCGAGGCCGACCTTGGCCTCGTCGTCCGGATAGGCGAGCGATGTATCCACCGCCTCGTGCACCCAGGCAGGCAGGGTGAGATGTACCTGCGCGTACAACATCAGCCTTGCTTCGCCCAGGAATCGCGCAAGGTCACCACGCGGTTGAAGACCGGGGCGTCGTGCGTGTGGTCGTGCATGTCGGCGACGAAGTAGCCCAGGCGTTCGAACTGCACGCGGTCCTCGCGTGTCGCGGCTGCCGCCGCGGGCTCGACATAGCCGTGGACGATACGGCGCGAGTGCGGGTTGAGGTGATCCTTGTACGTCTTGCCGTCGCTGTCGTCGTCCGGGTCGGTGACGTCGAACAGGCGGTCGTAGAGGCGAATCACGGCCGGCACGGCGTCGCGTGCGCATACCCAATGGATGGTGCCCTTCACCTTGCGGTCGGCGCCGGGCATGCCGCTGCGCGTGTCGAGGTCGAGCGTGCAGCGCAGTTCGACGATCTCGCCCGCGGCGTCCTTGACCACCTCGTCGCAGCGCACGATGCCGACACCGCGCAGGCGTACCTCGCCTTCGGGCCTCAGGCGGTGGAAACCCTTCGGCGGCACCTCGGCGAAGTCGTCGCGTTCGATCCAGAGTTCGCGCGAGAAGGGCACGCTGCGCGTGCCGAACGACTCGTCCTTCGGATGATTGGGAAAGGTGAGTGTCTCGGCGTGTGCTTCGTCGAGGTTGGTGATGACGAGCTTCACCGGATCGATCACGGCGAGCCGGCGCGGCGCCGTACCGTCGAGGTCGTCGCGCACGGCGCCTTCGAGCACGCTCATGTCGATGGTGCTGTTCTGCTTGCTGACGCCGATGCGTTCCCAGAACAGGCGGATGCCGGCGGCGGTGAAGCCGCGACGGCGCACGCCGGCGATCGTCGGCATGCGCGGGTCGTCCCAGCCATCGACCAGGTTCTCCGACACCAGGGTGATCAGCTTGCGCTTGCTCATCACCGTGTAGTTGAGGTTGCCGCGCGAGAACTCGATCTGGCGCGGCTTGCTCGGTGCCGTGGGCAGGCCGGCCTTGACCAGCGGTTCCCATAGTTCCGGATCGTTGGCGAGGTCCACCTTGTCGACGCACCAGTCGTACAGTGGCCGGTGATCCTCGAACTCCAGGGTGCACAGCGAATGCGTGATGCCTTCCAGCGCATCGGACAACGAATGCGCGAAGTCGTACATGGGGTAGATCGGCCACGCGTCGCCGGTGTTCTGGTGGTGCACCTTGCGGACGCGATACAGCGCCGGGTCGCGCAGGTTGATGTTGCCCGAGGCCATGTCGATCTTCGCGCGCAGGGTCTTGCTGCCGTCGGCGAACTCGCCCGCGCGCATGCGCTGGAAGAGGTCGAGGTTCTCCTCGATCGAACGGTCGCGGTAGGGCGAGTTCCGTCCCGGTTCCGTGAGCGTGCCGCGGTACTCGCGCACTTCCTCGGCGCTCAGGTCGTCAACGTAGGCGACGCCGAGGCGGATCAGTTTCAGCGCGGAGCGATAGAACACCTCGAAATAATCCGAGGCATGGCGCAGTTCGGCCCATTCGAAGCCGAGCCATTTCACATCGCGCTGGATCGCCTCGACGTACTCGATGTCTTCCTTCGACGGGTTGGTGTCGTCGAAGCGCAGGTTGCAGGTGCCCGCGAATTCGCCGGCCAGCCCGAAGTTCAGGCAGATCGACTTGGCGTGGCCCAGGTGCAGATAGCCGTTCGGTTCGGGCGGGAACCGTGTATGGATGACCGCATGCTTGCCGGAGGCAAGGTCGTCGCGGACGATCTGGCGGATGAAGTGCTGCTGCAGGACGGGGGTTTCGGTCGACATCGCGAGGGACTCGGAGGCTGGGGCGCGGCAAACGTCCGAGTTTACCTTTCTTGCGTGCCGGGCGCTTGCCGTGGACTCGGTCGGCGGGGTAGCTTGGAACCATGCGCATCGCTTACCACGCCGAATCCCTGATCGACGCCCACCTGGTGAAGGATGCGCTCGAACGGGCGGAGATTCCGGCCTTCATCGCTGGCGAGTTCCTTACCGGCGCCGTGGGCCAGCTTCCGGCGCGCGACTTCCTCGCGGTCATGGTTCCCGAGGCCGCCGCCGAGGCGGCCGACGGCATCGTCCGGGCGATCGACGCCCAGTTGGCCGAGGCACGTGCCGCGGCTGCCGACGACGACTTCGGTGCGGTTACCCTTCCCGCCTGAGCCCTTCGCGCCACCCTCCAGGATTTCCATGCAAGCCATTTTCGATCTCGTCCGCGACGTGCCGGACTTTCCGCGTCCGGGCATCATGTTCAAGGACATCACGCCCCTCCTTGCCGACGCCGCCGCCTTTGGCGCCTGTATCGACGCCTTGTGCGAACCGTGGCGCGGGCAGGGCATCGGTGCCGTCTGCGGTATCGAGTCCCGTGGTTTCATCTTCGGCGCGGCCATGGCCCGGGCGCTTGGCGCGGGCTTCGTTCCGCTGCGCAAGTCCGGCAAGCTGCCACCGCCGGTCGTGGGCGTGGATTACGGCCTCGAGTACGGCATGGACCGGCTGGAGATCGGCTCGCAGGCGCTCGCACCGGGCGAGCGGGTGATCGTGGTGGACGATGTCCTCGCCACCGGCGGTACCCTGGAGGCGGGGCGCCGTCTCGTGGAGCGGCTGGGTGCCGAGGTGATCGGCGCCAGCGTGGTGATCGAACTCGGCGGCCTGAACGGCCGTTCCAGGTGGCCGCTGCCGTTGCCGTTGCAGGCGTTGATCACGTACTGATCGGCGACCCCGTCAGCGTGCTTCGTGGATGTCTTCCACCAGCACGATCTCGCAGCCACCCGCGCCGGTGTCCTCGCGGGTGAGCGAGGTGTCCCAGTGCCAGCCGTCGTCGCGCTTCACGTCGACGAGGAAGCCCTCGAACTGGATCAACTCTCCGGGACGCACGTTGCGCAATTCGCGCGCGATGGTGTCGTTGGCGGGGATCATGTGCATGTTTGCGCTGGAATCCTCGATCTCGTGGCGCGGGATCGGGTAGTTGTCCGTGTACCAGTAATAGAAACGGTTCGACTGCGAGATGCGGATACGGTCCAGCACCGAGCTGTCGGACATGCGTCCCCAGCCCATGGCCAGGTCGGTGGGTGCGATCGGCGAGAGGTCGTCGAGCTGGTAGTCCTCACGCGAGAGCACGCGACCGGTCATGGCGAAGGTCGCCCGGGGCTTCAGCGTGAAGTGCCCGCGTGTCAGCGTGACGCCGGCGCCGACGTCTTCCTGGCTGGGTACGCCATCGGCCAGCACCCCGGGTGCGTTATGCACGGGGCGATGCTGCCACCAGGAATACGCGCCCCAGCCGCAAAGCAGGAGCAGGACGACAAGCCATACGCGCATGCAACCGGGACCGTCAGGGGGATGGAGTGGCAACGGCTGGCTGGCCGTCCGGTTGACCCGCTGCGAAGCCATGGGTGTTGAACAGTTCGGCCGGCACGTCGCGGATGATCGCCGCCAGCGCCTCGAAGAAGGGCGTCATGGCCGAACTTTTCCGCCAGAGCATGGCGATGCGCCGGCTCGGAGCGGGGGCTTCGAATTCGATGAGGCTCACGTTCGGCGACTGCGCGACGGGCGGCTTCACCGCCAGGGCGGGCAGCAGGGTGATTCCGACATTGGCCGAGACCATCTGCCGCAGCGTCTCCAGGCTGGTGGCGCGAAAACCCGATTTCTCGCCCGCGCCGGCAAGGTGGCAGACCTCCAGCGCCTGGTCGCGGAGACAGTGCCCGTCCTCCAGCAGCAGGA
Source organism: Luteibacter sp. E-22 (assembly GCF_049913125.1). Lineage (GTDB taxonomy): Bacteria > Pseudomonadota > Gammaproteobacteria > Xanthomonadales > Rhodanobacteraceae > Luteibacter. The sequence continues at coordinate 3,430,777 of NZ_CP183975.1, read as the reverse complement.
GGTTCTGCTCGGCGAGGTCGTCCATGCGCAGCGACGGGCGCGACGCCAGTTCGTGCCCACTGGGCACCGCCAGCATGAAGGGCTCCTCGAACAGGAACTCGGTGTGCAGGGAGTCGTCGTGCACGGGCAGGGCGAGGATGCCGGCGTCCAGCGTGCCATCGCGCAGCATGTGCAGCACCTGCTCCGTCTTTTCCTCGCGCAACAGCAATTCGAGGCGCGGGAAACGCGTCCGCAGCCGTGGGATGACATGAGGCAGCAGGTAGGGTCCGAGGGTGGGGAAGATGCCGAGCCGGATCGTGCCGGATTCCGGATCGCGGGTGCGCTGGGCGATCGACTTGATCTCGTCGATCTGTGAGAGCACGCCCCGCGCCCTGCGGGCGATTTCACGCCCCGTTTCCGTCAGCAGGACTTTTCGCGGGGTACGTTCCACCAGCGCAACGCCTAGTTCGTCCTCGAGCTTGCGGATCTGGGTCGACAACGTGGGCTGGCTGACGAAGCTGGCTTCAGCCGCGCGGCCGAAATGACGGTATTCCGCCAGGGCGACGAGGTAAGACAAGTCACGCAGGTTCATGGCGACGGACCCAGGGTGTTCGCAATAGCCTTAGCCTATCACATTGATGCCTACAATCGATTTGGAATATGTGTGGCAGGCGGCTAAGCTTACGTTTCAGTCGCGTCACCAAGCGCGCGAAGAGTTCACCCAACCCTCAATGGAGAGTCGAAAGATGCTGAGCATTGGCGATAAGTTCCCCCAGTTCAACCTCAAGGCCGTGGCCGGCGGCCCGCTCGCCAACAAGATCGAAGACGCGTTCGTCGACGTGACGGACAAGTCGTACGAGGGCAAGTGGAAGCTGGTCTTCTCTTACCCGAAGGACTTCACCTTCGTCTGCCCGACCGAGATCAAGGGTTTCAGCGACCTGAACGAGAAGTTCGCCGACCGTGACTGCCAGATCCTGGCCGTGTCGACCGACTCCGAGTTCGTTCACCGCGCCTGGCGCATGGATCACGCCGACCTGAAGGATCTCTCGTTCCCGATGCTGGCGGACATCAAGAAGGACCTTTGCGCGGCCCTGGGCATCCTGACCGACGAAGGTGTCGCCCAGCGCGCGACCTTCCTGGTCGACCCGAACAACGAGATCCAGTTCGCCTATGTGACGGCCGGCTCGGTTGGCCGCAACCCGGACGAAGTGCTGCGCGTGCTCGACGCCCTGCAGACGGATGAGCTGTGCGCCTGCAACTGGAAGTCTGGCGACGAGACCCTCAAGGTCGCCTAAGCCCCAGCGGTTGTAAGTCCCGCGCCGCTTCCCCTCCCCCCCGTGGCGGCGCGGGCAGCCCTCCGAGGCGGTGAAGTTCGCTTCACCGCCTCTTTTCCAAGCCGACACGTCCCCGGCGTGTTCCGCGTGAACCGGTGCCTCGGGCGCCGAGCCATTCCGCGCCCTTTTCCCTCATCAAGACACAGGTGCATCCATGAGCGTCGCCGATCTGCGCAGCAAGCTTCCCGAATACGCCAAGGACCTCAAGCTCAACCTCGACTCGGTGTTGAGCGAAGCCGGCGCCCCCGGCCTCAACCTGGCCCAGATCTCGATGGTCGCGCTGGGTTCGGCCTACGCCGCCCGCTACAAGCCGCTGACCGAGGCGATCGCCGCGTTCGCCGCCGAACACGCGTCGGCCGAACAGCTGACCGCCGCCAAGGGTTCGGCCGCGATCATGGGCATGAACAACATCTACTACCGCTTCCAGCACCTGGTCAGCCACCCGGAATACGCCACGATCCCGGCGAAGCTCCGCATGAACGTGATCGGTGCCTACAAGGGCGATGCGAAGAACGACTTCGAACTCGTCTCGCTGGCCGTCTCCGCCGTCAACGGCTGCGGCATGTGCATCGACTCCCACGACAAGGTGCTGCGCGACGGCGGCATCAGCGTGCAGGCGATCCAGAGCGCCGTGCGCATCGCCTCGGTGATCCACGGCGTGGCCGTGGTGCTCGAACAGGCCGACGCGGCGGGCTGATTCCGCCGTTTCACGGTGCCCCGGAAAAGGGTCGGCATCCGCCCTGGTGGGAGTCGACCCTGTCGGAGAAAGGCCGCGTCTTAACGCGGCCTTTCTCCATTCTGGAGGACTCTCCCCGCACATTCACACGCGTGGGGAGGGTTCCAATGAGCTACGTCGATGGTTTCGTGCTGCCGGTTCCGATGGACCGGCTGGCCGAGTACAAGAAGATGGCCCGCAAGGCGGGCAAGATCTGGATGGAGCACGGCGCACTGGCCTATAGCGAGTGCGTCGCGGATGACGTGAAGCCGGGGAAATCCACGTCCTTCCCGCAATCGGTCAAGCTGAAGCCCGGCGAGACCGTGGTGTTCTCCTGGGTCGTCTACAAGAACCGCCGCGATCGCGACCGCATCATGAAGAAAGTCATGGAAGATCCGAGGCTTGCGGAGTTCATGGACCCCAAGACCCTGCCCTTCGACGGCAAGCGGATGTTCTGGGGCGGGTTCAAGCCCATCGTCGAGTTCTGACGCGGCGCAGCGAAACAGGGGGTGCCTTCTGGCACTGTGTCGGAGGTCACCCTCTTCGCACGATGGATGGATCACCCACAGGGGAGTCCCACCCGCCATGCGTCGTTTCGTCCGCCCTCTCGTTCTTACCGCGCTCGCCGCCTGCTGTGGTGCCGCGTTCGCCGCCACCACGGACGCGCCGCCCCTCGGCCACCTGCCTACCTGGGCCCAGCCGGAATCCTACAAGCTCTCGTTCAAGGTCGACCCGAAGCAGGAGACCTACGCAGGTTCCTCGACGATCAAGATCAAGCTGAGCCAGCCGTCCGATTTCATCTGGCTGCACGGCAAGGAACTGAAGGTATCCAAGGTCACCGTGACCGATGCCGCGGGCAAGAAGCACGCCGGCAAGTACACCGTGGCCGCGGAGAAGGAGGGCGTCGTCCGCGTCGACCTCGGGGCCAAGCTCGAAGGTGAGATCACCCTCGCGATCGAATTCACCGCACCGCTGAACAAGCAGCTGCAGGGCCTCTACAAGGTCTCGCACGAGGGCGTGCCCTATGCGATGACGCAGATGGAGCCGGTGTCGGCGCGCTACGCGTTCCCGGGCTTCGACGAGCCGTCGTTCAAGGTGCCGTTCGACATCAGCCTGACCATTCCCGCCGATGACCAGGGCGTGGCCAATACCGCCCAGGTCAAGGAAGAGAAGGCAGGCGCCGGCTGGAAGACGCTTACTTTCTCGACCACCAAGCCGCTGCCGACCTATCTCGTCGCGTTCGCCGTCGGTCCGTGGGACGTGGTGAAGGGCCCGGATATCACCCCGACCGAATTCCGTTCCACGGCGACGCCGTTGCGCGGTATCGCCGCCAAGGGCGAAGGCCACCGCATGCAGCATGTGCTGGGTGAGACCAACTCGATCATCCACACGCTCGAGGACTACTACGGCTTCGGTTATCCGTATGACAAGCTCGATCTTCTCGCGGCACCCGACTTCAGCGCGGGCGCGATGGAAAACGCCGGCCTGGTCACCTTCCGCGACTGGCTGCTGCTGATCGATCCCGATTCGGCCGCGCAGTACGTGCGTGGCTCCTTCAACGTCAACGCGCACGAGCTGGCCCACCAGTGGACCGGCGACACCGTGACGATGGCCTGGTGGGACGACCTCTGGCTCAACGAGGCCTTCGCCACCTGGATGCAGCAGAAGGTCACCACCAAGGTGCACCCGGAATACCGCGCCGATCTCGATCGCGTGCGTGGCGCCCAGGGCGCGATGAACAACGACAGCCTGGTTAGCGCGCGCAAGATCCGCCAGCCGATCACCGGCAACGGCGACATCGAAACCGCGTTCGACGGCATCACCTACCAGAAGGGCGCCGCCGTCCTCGGCATGTTCGAGGGCTATGTCACCGATCCGGTGTTCCAGAAGGGCATGCGCGCGTATATCCAGAAGCACAAGTTCGCCAACGCCACCGCCGACGACCTGATCGATTCGATCGCCGAGGCCTCCGGCCAGGGCGATGCGTTCAAGAAGGCTTTCCGCAGCTTCCTCGACCAGTCCGGCGTGCCCTACGTCAGCACCGAAGTGAAGACGGAGGGCGGCAAGACCGTGCTGCACCTGTCGCAGAGCCGCTACCTGCCGCTGGGCAGCACCGGCGACGCAAGCCGTGTCTGGGGCGTGCCGATGTGCGTGCGTTACGGCACCACCGGCGGTGCGAACAAGGTGAAGTGCGAGCTGCTCGACAAGGCCACCGGCACCATGGTGCTGGACGATGCCGCGAAGAACACGTGGGTGCTGCCGAATGCCGATGGCCGCGGCTACTACCGCTTCGCACAGAGCAAGGCCGACCTGGCCGCGCTGTCGAAGGTGGTCGGTACACTCAGCGACGCGGAACAGCTGGCTTATGCCGACGCCGTGCGCGCGGGCTTCCAGCATGGCGACCTGGACGCGGGCGACGTGCTGGCCGCATTCAAGCCGCTGACGTCGTCGAAGACCCGTGAGGTATTCACGGCGCCGCTCATGACCTTCAACTGGATACTCAACAACGAAGCCACCACGGATGCGCAGCGCACGCGCCTGCGCAAGTGGGCGACCGACGCGTACCTGCCGAAGCTCAAGGAACTGGGCTACAAGAAGAAGGCGGGTGAGCCGGACAACGACACCATCACGCGCACGGCACTCGCCGGCTTCCTGGCCGACGACGACATCGCCCAGCCGGAAGTTCGCGCGGAAATGCTGAAGCAGGGCGACGCCGCGCTGAAGATGAAGGACGGTCACCTCGACCTGGAAGCGGCCGATTCGGATCTGCTCGCCGACGCCCTGGGCGTGGCGGTACAGGAACGCGGCGCGCCCGCGGTCGACGCGCTCATCGCGGAGATCCCGAAGACCTCCGATCCGGCGAAGCGGAACGCGATGTTGTCGGCGCTGGCATCCACCAAGGATCCGGCCCTGGCCAACAAGGTTCGTGATTTCGCGCTCGGCAAGGACGTGAAGGTGGGCGAGATGGCCATGGTGCTGCGTGGCGGCCGTGACTCCGAGGCATCGCGTGCCGAGCTGTGGAAGTGGTTCGTGGCCAACTACGACAAGATCGTGGCGCGCACGGGTAGCTTCGCGGGTGGCCAGCTGCCGGGTCTCGCCGGTGGCGGCGGTTGCTCGAAGGCCGAAGCCGATCGCCTGAGCGAGTTCTTCAAGCCGCGCCTGGGCCAGGTGAGCGGCGCGGAGCGCGGCCTGGCGCAGACCAGCGAGCAGATCCTGCTCTGCTCGGCGCAGAAGGCCAAGCAGGACCCGAAGGCGATCCTGCGCTGAGCCAACGCATGTTTGAGTGACGACGAGCCGGGCGAGCGATCGCCCGGCTTTTTTTATACTTGCCTAAACTCGATGGCACTAGCCACAGCGTCGTTGCACCCACCCTCAGCGTGGTGGGAGCCGACCTTGTCGGCGATCCCGCGGCACGGGCCAGGTTTCGGCAAGCACCTATCGCCGACAGCGTCGGCTCCCACCGGAGCCGACCCACGCCATAGTGACCCCGTGACGTTGCGTTACCCTATATGGATGAGTTCACGGCCTCCTGTCCCGCCACGCCACCCACCGCGCGTCAACGCGCGCGACGTCGCGGAAGCCGCGGGTGTGTCGATCTCGGCGGTGTCGCGAACATTCACCGAGGGGGCGAGTGTCTCCGCGAAAACCCGCGAACGCGTACTCGAGGCCGCCGCCGCCCTGGGTTATCGGCCCAACCATCTTGCCCGCAGCCTCATGACCGGCCGCACCGAACTTATCGGGCTGGTGTCCAATCACTTCGGGAATCCGGCGTTCATGGAGGTCTTCGACCTCTTCACACGCGAACTGCAGGCTCGCGGCTTGCGCCCGCTCCTGGCAAACCTAGGCGAGGATGAAGACGGCACCGCCGCCCTCGACATGTTGCGCCAGTACAACGTCGATGCTGTGGTCATCGCCACCTCGGCGCCGCCGGCGGGATTCGCCGCATCGTGCCGCGGGGCGGGCCTGCCCGTGATGCATGTGTTCGGCCGGGCGGGGCGCTCGTCACCGGTGCCGGTGGCGACGGTGGACAACGTGGCCGGCGGACGACTGGTCGCGGAGACCATGCGTCGACACGGGTTGCGCAGGCTGGCTTTCCTGGGTGGCTCGGCGCACGACGCTTCCACCATCGACCGGAACAAGGGATTTGCCGAGATCGCAGGGAAATTACTGCGGGAGACCATCCACGCCGGCAATTACACGCACGAACATGGCCGTCTGGCGATGCATGCCTTGCTCGACCGCGATGACACGCTGGACGGCGTGTTCTGCGGCGACGATGTGCTGGCCCTGGGCGCGATGGATGCCTGCCGTGAGCGTGGCGTGGCGGTTCCGGCGGATATCAGCATCGTCGGTTTCGACGACATGCCGCTGGCGGCCTGGGCCTCCTATTCCCTGACGACGGTACGCCAGCCGATTCGGGAGATGGTGCTGTACGCCATTGAACGTATCGTGGCCTGGATGGACGACCCGGCCGCGGTGCCACGCAACAAGTTGTTTCCCTGCGAGCTGGTGAAACGGGGAAGCCTCCGGTAGGCGACCGGCGTCACAGCGACACCCAACGCCTCTCGCGGTTCGACACCAGCGCGGCGGCGATCACCTTGTCCACCTCGTACCCGTCGCGGAACGTCGGCCATACCGATTCACCCGTAGTCACCGCATGCAGGAAATCCCGCGCTTCGATCACGATCTGTTCGTTGTAGCCGGTGCCGTGGCCGACGCCCTGGTTGAAGGCCAGGTAATCCGGATGCGCCGGCCCCATCAACAGCTTCTGGAATCCCCTTCGCGCCGGTTCGCGCGAGGCGTCGTAAAGCCACAGGGCGTTCTGGTCTTCCTGGTCGAAGGCGATGGCGCCCCGCGTGCCGGTGATCCGGTAGGTGTAGCCCATTTTCCTGCCCGCGGCCATGCGGCTGAAACTGATGCTTCCTGTCGCACCGTTGGCGAAGCGGAGCAGCATCTGGCCCTGGTCGTCGTTCTCCACGGCTTCGGAACCGTGCGGACCGTCGCGACGGGGCTGCACGATGGACGTGTCGGCCACCAGGCTTTCGATCGGTCCCACGAGGCGCAGGCAGGCATTGACGATATGGGGAGCGACATCGCCTAGCGCTCCTGCCTCGGAGCCCGTCGCGATACGGGTGCGCCACGACGCCGGTAACGCGGGGTCGTGCAGGTAGTCCTCGACATGTTCGGCCGTGACCTGGATCACCTCGCCGATCTCGCCCGAAGCGATGATCCGTCGCGCCAACTGGCTGGCGGGTGTGCGGATGTAGTTGAAGCCGACCATGTTCGGCATCCGTGCGCGTTCCACGGCTTCGGTCATCGCGAGCGATTCCTCGGCGCTCATGCCCAGCGGTTTTTCGCAGAACACCGGCTTCCGCGCGGCTACGCAGGCCATCACCATCGGGTAATGCGTGCGTGGTGGTGTCGCAACGACCACGACATCCACCTGCGGATCGTCGACCAGATCGCGCCAGTCGCCGGTGGAACGGGCCCAGCCCCAACGCTTCGCCACCTCGGCGGCGCCCTCGTCGGTCGAGGTGGCGATCATTTCGCATACGGGGCGGCGGGCTGGCTCGAACAGGGCGCCGACGCTCTGGTACGCCACGGTATGCGCTTTCCCCATATACCCGGCGCCGATCAGGCCGACGCGTAATTCGCTCTTCATGGGCAGATCCTGATCGAGTTCAGGTCGACTCTACGTATGTTGCAGCGCAATTTGCAAGCGCTTGCAAAACGGCCTAGCGTATTAGCCTGCATCCTCACCCATCCCCTTGCCACGCCGCTCATCGCGGCAGGAGTCACGCATGAACGCCTCCGCGCAAACCCTCCGCCATCCTTCCTCCCGCCTTCGAGTCTTCACCGAGGACAACCTGGATGTCGACGCCATCGTCGGCGAATTGCTCGATGGGAATGGCGCGGTCACCTTGCGAGGCTTGTTCACTCCGGCGGAGATCGCCGAGGCACGAGCGATCGTCATGCACGAGTCGAACGCGGACGAACGCGGCGGCAAGGTCACGCATTTCCAGGGCGATGCCGAGCGGGCGGGCCGCATCAACCTGCAAAGACGCGTATGGAACCTGCTGGCAAAGGGGGAGATTTTCTCCCGCATGGCGGCCCACCCGGCGATCATGAAAGTCATGCGCGCCTTCATCGGCAGCGAGTTCATCATGGGCTCGATCGCGGCAAACCGCATCCTTCCTGGCGGTCCGGGGCAGGAGCCGCATATCGATTATCCGTACTGGGATTTCCATTCGCCGGATACCCATCCGGTACGGATCAACGCGAGCTTTCCGCTCAATGCGCAGGCCACGATCATGCTCGATCCCTTCACCGAGGAAACCGGTGCGACGGCCTATGTGCCGGGATCGCAGCGCGAGCTGCGCTATCCGGACGAGAGCGACCGGTTCTTCGAGCGTTGCGAGCGCATGCTCGGAGAACCCGGCGACACCGTGATCTTCTTCGGCGCGGCCTGGCATTGCGCGATGCCGAACCGTAGTGGCATCGACCGCTCGGCGATCATCACGCAGTATCTGCCGAAATTCGTAAAGCCCATGGAGAACATGCCGGCGGCGCTGCCGGAGGCGTTCGTGAAGAACGCGAGCGCGGATATCCGCCAGCTGCTCGGGCTCAATTATCCCTACCCGGAAATCCTCGACGCGGCACGCGGAGGCAACGCGGAAGGCCGCGATGTGATGAAGGCGCGCTAGAGGGCGGTTGCGGCAGAGCCACGCCATGTGGGAGCCGCTTCAGCGGCGATAGAGTTGCCTCGGCCTGGCTATCGCCGCCGAAGCGGCTCCCACAGAGGCTTCGATGAACTCAGTGGGGAGCGGCTGCCGCATGGCGATGGATGAATGCCATCGTGTCGCGTAGGACCGGTGCCTTGCCTTTCAGCGGCCCGAAGGCCAGGAGTAATTGTTCGTGCCCCACGTGCGGATAAAGCTTCAACTCCACGGGCTCGCCCTGCGAGCGATACCTTCCCTCGAACGACACCGCTTCCGCAGGCGATACGATCGTGTCGTTTTCGCCTTGTAGCAGCAGGGCGGGCGGTTCGTCGCCATCGACGAAATTGACCGGCTGCGACAGGGCCTGCTCCCCCGGGGCATGACCGAAGATCTCGTAGAACTCGGGCTCGTCGAAGGGGATGAAGTCATAGGTGCCGGCGACACCGATGAAGCCGGCGAGGTCGCGCGGCTTCATGCCTACGGTCGCCAGCCATCGTTTGTCGGTTGCCAGCATGGCCGCGATCTGTCCTCCGGACGAGTGTCCCATGACGAATACGTGCGCCGGATCGCCACCGAAGCCGGCCGCATGGTCGCGCGCCCAGCGCACGGCCTCGGCGCCGTCCTGAAGAAAGCCTTCCATGCGCACCTTCGGCCACGGACGGACGTCGGCGACGATCGCGACGACGCCCTGGGCGGCGAGCGCCTCGCCCATCCAGCGAAACCATTGGCGCTTTCCGGTCATCCAGCTGCCGCCGTAGAAGTAGACGACCACCGGTGCATGCGATGCATCGGCGGGGCTGTACACGTCCAGTGCGAGGCCGTGCGCCGTGTCGAACACGATATCGCGATGTGCCGAGACGCCTGTCGACGGCTGCCGCGCGTTGACGGCGCCGAAGAACGTGGCGTGGCATCCGGCAAGGAGCAGGGCCGCGAAGAGCAGGGGAAGCAAGCGCATGGCGGCATTGTAGGCGGGCGGACCGCTAGAATCGCGCCATGACCGATATCCGCACGATCCTGCGCCAGGCCTCCGATGTGCTGGGCGACCGTCTCGAAGCCGAGCTATTGCTGGCGCACGCGCTGGGCGTGAATCGCGCGTTTTTTTTCGCGCATGCGGAGGACGTGCCGGATGCCGACAGCGTGCAGCGTTTCAATGCCTTGATACGACGGCGGGCAGCGGGCGAACCGATCGCCTACATCACCGGGACGCGCGACTTCTGGTCGCTTACGCTCGAAGTCACGCCCGCGACACTGATCCCCCGACCCGAAACGGAACGGCTGGTGGAACTGGCACTCGAACGGTTACCGGCAGGTGGCAGCGTGGTCGATCTCGGCACGGGTAGTGGCGCCATCGCGCTGGCCATCGCCAAGGAGCGGCAGGATGTCACCGTGGTCGCGGTGGACGTCAGTGCAGCCGCACTGGACGTGGCGAGGCGTAACGCGCGGCGACTTGGACTGGAGCGTGTGGAGTTCGTGCAAGGCGACTGGTTCGCTCCGCTGAACCGCCGGCGTTTCAACCTGATCGTCAGCAACCCGCCGTATATCGAAGCGGACGATCATCATCTGGGCGAAGGCGACCTGCGTTTCGAGCCGGCTTCGGCATTGGCTTCCGGTGTGGATGGCCTGGACGACATCCGGCGCATCGCCTCGGGCGTCGGCACGCATCTCCTGCAGGGCGGGGCTGTCCTGGTCGAGCACGGTTGGAACCAGGGCGATGCGGTCAGACGGATTCTGCGGGAGGCGGGTCTCGTCGACGATTTCACGACCAAGGACCTGGAGCAGCGTGACCGCGTTTCTGGGGCCTGTTACGGGTCGTCCGCGAATTCTTATTGACGACGTCGCAATAAGTTGCGCAATGAATCACGCTGACCCGGAAGGCGACTTGCAATCATTTCCAATGACCGGGTCCTTTGCTTCGCCTTTCAAAGGAAGGCGCGGGTCACCCCGCGCTAGCCACCGGCTCATCCACGAACTGCGGGAATCGTGCGCGGATCGCGTGACGGATCTGCGGCAGGTCCAGGCCTGCCATGGTGAGGACTTCCTCGCGGCTGCCGTGTTCCAGATAGACATCCGGAAGGCCCAGGTGCTGGATCGGCAGGGTGATGCCGTGCGCCGCCAGGCATTCGGCCACGGCGGCGCCGGCGCCGCCCGCGATGGCGTTATCTTCGATGGTGACGAAGGCCTTGTGTGAGCGCGCGAGTTCGAGGATCAATTCCTCGTCCAGCGGCTTCACGAAGCGCATGTTCACCAGCGTGGCGTCGACTTCGGCGGCGATGACGGCGGCAGGGGCGAGCATGGTGCCGAACGACAGGATCGCCAGGCCGTGGTGGCCACGGCGGCGTACCTCGGCCTTGCCGATCGGGTAGGTTTCCAGCGTCTCGGCCAGCTTCGTTCCGGGGCCGGTGCCGCGCGGATAGCGCACCGCGGCCGGGCCGTTGTAGTGGAAGCCGGTACTGAGCATGGTACGGCATTCGTTCTCGTCGGCCGGCGCCATGATCACCATGTTCGGCAGGCAGCGCATGAATGATAGATCGAAGCTGCCCGAGTGCGTGGCGCCATCGGGGCCGACCACGCCCGCGCGGTCGATGGCGAAGGTGACATCGAGGTTCTGCAAGGCCACGTCGTGGATCGCCTGGTCGTAGGCGCGCTGCAGGAAGGTGGAGTAGATCGCCACCACCGGCTTCGCTCCCTCGACCGCCATGCCCGCCGCGAGCGTCACCGCATGCTGCTCGGCGATCGCCACGTCGAAATAGCGCTGCGGGTATTCCTTCGAGAAACGGACCAGGCCCGAGCCTTCGCGCATGGCCGGGGTGATGCCTAGCAGGCGCTCGTCGGCGGCTGCCATGTCGCAGAGCCAGTCGCTGAAGATGTCGGTATAGGTCGGCTTGACTGGCGCGCCCTTCTTGACCAGGCCGGCCACCGGATCGAACGGTCCCACCGCGTGGTATTCGATCTGCGCCTTCTCGGCCGGTTCGTAACCCTTGCCCTTGGTGGTCATCACATGGATCAGCTGCGGGCCGGGAAGGGCCTTCACCGTCTCCAGCGCGTTCACCAGCTGGGCCATGTTGTGGCCGTCGATGGGGCCGGTGTAGTGGAAGCCCAGTTCCTCGAACAGCGTGGACGGCACGAACATGCCCTTGGCATGTTCTTCCCAGCGCTTGAAGAAGCGGCCGAAGAAGGATTCGCGCGGCATCGCCTTCTTGGCACGCTCGCGCCATGCGTTGAGCGTGCGGCTGGACATGGCGCGGGCCATCATCTTGGTCATCGCGCCGACGTTTTCGCTGATCGACATGCCGTTGTCGTTCAGGATCACCAGCATGTTCGGCTCGACGTCACCGCCGTGGTTGAGCGCCTCGAACGCCATGCCGGCGGTCATCGCGCCGTCGCCGATCACGGCCACCACCTTGCGCGGGTCGCCACGGCGCTGGAGCGCCAGGGCCATGCCCAGCGCGGCGGAGATCGAAGTGGACGAATGGCCCACGCCGAAGGTGTCGTACTCGCTCTCTTCGCGGCGGGGGAAGGGGGCAAGCCCGTCCTTCTTCTTGATCGTGGTGATCCGGTCGCGCCGGCCGGTGAGGATCTTGTGCGGATAGCACTGGTGGCCCACGTCCCAGACCAGGCGGTCGCGCGGGGTCTCGAACACGTGGTGCAGGGCGACCGTGAGTTCGACCACGCCCAGGCCCGCGCCGAAATGCCCGCCCGACGAGGCCACGGCCTCGATCAGGTAACGGCGCAGTTCGTCGGCGATCGCCGGCAGTTCGTCCACCGGAAAGCGCCGGAGGTCCTCTGGCGAGTCGATCTGCGCCAGATAGGGGTAGCGGGAGAGGTCGTTCATCCGCCTATTGTTCGCCTCCGGCGGGGCCGGGGCAAGGGACGGGACGTGAATCCTTGCGGGCGGTTAGGGCCCGGCTCAGGCCGGACGCCGGTCCCGCGGCAGGTGGCTGACCAGGAATTCCATCTGGTCGGCCAGGATATTGCGGTTGGACAGGATCAGGTGTTCGACCCAGCTCGGACGGTACGGCACGGCCAGTAGCGGCATGTTCGCCTGCTGCGGTGTCCGGTTGCTCTTGCGCAGGTTGCAGGCCAGGCAGGCGCTGACCACGTTCTCCCACTCGTCGGCGCCCTTCTTGGATAACGGCACCACGTGGTCGCGGGTGAGTTCGTGACGGGTGTACTGGTGACCGCAGTAGAGGCAGATATGCCGGTCACGGGCGAACAGGGCGGTGTTGGTGAGGGCGGGCGCCGGGTCGATCGCGTGTTCGCGGCAGTGGCCCGTGCTGGCCACGATCGGATGGAGTTCGAGGCTGCTACGCAGGCCGCTGGTCCGGTTGATGCCACCATGGACGGTGACGCAGGGGTCGCCCAGGGTCCAGGCCACCACGCCGCGCACATAGAGGCAGACCGCATCCTGCCAACTGATCCAGTCCAGGATGCGACCCGCCGCATCGAGGGAAAGTACCCGCGTCGCATGGAGCGCGGACACCCTCGGCAGGTCCTCTTGGAGCACTTCCATCGTCATCGTGTCTCGTCCTTCACATAAGCGAAAGAGCGTTCCAGCAAGCCGAACTCCGTGCGGATCGATCATCCGATCCTCGGCCTCGCAAGGCCTTCGACCCGAGCATAGCCGATAATTGCGACAGAAAAGCACCCCCCGGTACGCTTCTTGCGGGGGCTTTTCCTGTCATTCGCCGCTGTTATAGTGGGCGTTCGCATTCGAGCGCCCGGCGAGTTTGGAAGGGGGGCCGGGGTGGCTTCCCAGGTTCGGCGGGTCCATGAGGGTTACACAGTGGCAGAAGTGCTTTTCTACGAGCGTCCGGTTCCCCTGAACCGTACCGCCCACCGCGACCTGCGTCTGAAGGCCGTGAACAACATCCGTTTCGCCGCTACCGCGCACTCCGTGCCGCTGACGGGCGTGGAGTTCGCGCCGGCCGCGCGCGATTTCCCGATCCTGTTCGCCGGCAACACGATGGAAGAGGCGGGCCCCATGGCCCTGCTCGGCCTGCGCCAGGGCGAGAACCTGCTGGTCGGCGACAACGGTTTCTGGGAGCAGGGCATCTATGTCCCCGCTTTCGTCCGCCGCTATCCGTTCGTGCTGGCCGAGAAGCCGGCCGGTACCGAGGGCGACGATTTCACCGTGTTCCTCGACGAGGCTTATGAAGGCTTCAACGACAGCGAAGGCGAGCGCCTCTTCAACGAAGATGGTACCGACGCACCGGCCCTGACCAACGCCGTGAATTTCCTGGGTGAGTTCCAGGACCACGTCGCCCGCACGCAGTGGTTCATGGGCAAGCTGCGCGAGCACAACCTGCTCGAGCCGCGCACCATCACGCTGCAGAAGGAAGGCAAGGGCATCAACCTCAACGGCCTTTTCGTAATCAACGAGGAAAAGCTGCGCAGCCTCGACGAGAAGACCGCCCATGAGTTCCTGCGCGAAGGCGCATTGGGCTGGATCTACGCGCACCTCGTGTCGCTGGCCAACATCGATCGGATGGCGGCTCGCCTGGATGCGCGCGAGCGCCTGGAAGAGACCACCGCGAAGGCCTGACCGGCTGTCGTCGGGATTGATCGAAAAAGGCCGCCTTCGGGCGGCCTTTTTTTGGCAGGAAACCTGTCTCTCGGTGGGAGCCGGCCTTGTCGGCGATGGGTGCTTGCCTCGACCTGGCCCGCTGCCGCGGGATCGCCGACAAGTCGGCTCCCACCAGGGTCTGCTTGCCACAAAAGGTGGCTGGATTTTTTTCAGCGAACGGGCTTCGCCAGGCGCATGAGGTCGGTGTCGAAGCCGTGTTTCATGTAAATGTCGCGGGCGCGTTCGTTGCCGGGGAAGACCGCCAGGGTCACGAACTGGCAGCGATGTTCCTTGGCCCAGCCATAGGCATGGTCGAGCAGGAACTTGCCAGCCCCGGCACCCTCGTAGGCTTCGGCGACCGCGATGTCCGAGATATGGCAGTTGTCGCGGTGGGTGAAGAAGTCCTTCGTCTTCTGAAGGTGCACGAAACCCACGGGTTCGCCATCCTCGTTCTCGGCGACGAAGATGTAGCTGTTCGAGGGTTGCTCGTCGAGGTGCTTCACCAGGTCCGCTTCGATGCCCTTCAGGCAATCGCTGCGGCTGCGCCCGTTAGGCAGTGGGAAATCGACGAAACGTGGGACCAGGCCAAGGATGAACTCGTCGTCATCGCTCTCGGCGAGACGTATCAGGAACGTGGCGTCGCTCATCGTATCTGGCACCGTCGTGGCGAAGGGTCCGGGCGGAAACCTTTTTCTACACCTTCACGGATGCCGGGGAAAGTCCCGCGAGGTTGTAGGCGCGATTCCTGTGGGAGCCGATTCATCGGCGATGGGTGCTTGCCTCACGCTGGCCCGCTGCCGCGGGATCGCCGACAAGGTCGGCTCCCACCCGTCAGCGGGCCGTGCGGTTAAAGAACCTCGGGCAGTGTCGCCACGCCCGCCTCGATCGCGGCCTTGTGCACGTGGATGCGCGGCAGGATGCGGGTGAAGTAGAACGTGGCGGTGTCGCGCTTGGCTTGCTTCGCGTCCGCGGAAAGAGCGGAGCCAGGTGCCGCCAGCACGCTCTTCGCCCAGAAGTAGGCAAGGGTCACGTAGCCGGAGAAATACAGGTAGTCGACGGCCGCGGCGCCGAGTTCTTCCGGATTGGCCTGTGCGTTCTGCGCGATGGCCTGGGTCAGGTCGCCCCAGGCCTTGGTCGCCACGGCCAACGGCCCGACGAAGGCCTTGACGCTCTCGTTGGCCTGGTTGGCCTGGCAGAACGCGGAGATTTCGCCGAGGAAATGCTTCAGGCCGGCGCCCTGCAGTTGCATGATCTTCCGGCCGAGCAGATCCAGCGCCTGGATCTGCGTGGTGCCCTCGTAGAGCGTGATGATGCGGGCGTCGCGGACGAACTGTTCCATGCCGTGCTCGGCGATGTAACCGTGGCCACCGAAGATCTGCAGCGCTTCCTTCGTGCATTCCTGGGCCGCCTCGGTGAGTAGTCCCTTGGCGATCGGGATGAGGAAGGAAAGCAGCTCGCCCGCCGTCTTGCGTGCCTGCGGATCGGTGTCACGCGCCTCGATGTCGCTCTGCAAGGCCGCGTAGGTGGCGAGCACGCGTCCGGCTTCGACGAAGGCACGCTGGGTCAGCAGCATGCGGCGCACATCCGGATGCACGGTGAGTGGGTCGGCCGGCTTCTCCGGCAGCTTCGGGCCCGATAGCGCGCGCATCTGCAGGCGCTCGCGCGCGTAGTTGAGGCTGTTCTGCAAAGCGCGTTCGGCCAGGCCGAGGCCCTGGATGCCGACGGCCAGGCGCGCCGCGTTCATCATGGTGAACATCGCCACGAGGCCCTTGTGCGCGGGACCCACCAGCCAGCCCTCGGCGTCGTCGAAGTTCATGACGCAGGTGGCGGAACCCTTGATGCCCATCTTGTGTTCGATGGCACCCGCGGCGACGGTATTGCGCTCGCCCATGGAGCCGTCCTTGTTCACCTTGAACTTCGGCACGACCAGCATCGAGATGCCGCGGCTGCCCTCGGGCGCATCCGGCAGGCGCGCGAGCACGAGGTGGACGATGTTCTCGGCGAAATCGTGCTCGCCGGCGCTGATGAAGATCTTGGTGCCGGTGACGCGATAGCTGCCGTCGGCGTTCGGCTCGGCGCGCGTCTTCAGCAGACCGAGGTCGGACCCCGCCTGCGGCTCGGTGAGGCACATGGTGCCGGTCCAGCGACCGTCGACGAGGGGCTTGAGGAAGACCTCCTGCTGCCACTCGTCCCCGTGGTGCTCCAGGGCGCTGGTGGCGCCGTGGGAGAGCAGGGGATAGATGCCCCAGGCGAGATTCGCCGAATCGATCATTTCCTTGGTCAGCGTGCCGAGTACGGCGGGCAATGCCTGGCCGCCGTACTTCTCGTGCGCGGTGAGGCCGGCCCAGCCGCCCTCGGCGTACTGCCGGTAGGCTTCCTTGAAGCCCTTCGGCGTGGTGACGGTGCGCGTGGCCTTGTCGAAATGGCAACCTTCCTCGTCGCCAGGAGCGTTCAACGGCGCCAGAACTTGTTCATTGAATCGGGCCGCTTCCTCGAGTACGGCATCGAGCAGGTCGCGCGTATGCCCTTCGCCACCTTCGAGTCGTGCGAGCACGGCTTCGGCGCCGAGCACGTCGTAGAGCGCGAAGCGCATGTCGTCGAGGGGGGCTTTGTAAATCGTCATGCGGATGATCCTGGGTCAGGGCGAGCGGTAGGTATCGGGGATGCCCGGCACGGGCGAGAGCCAGTTCTTGCCATGGACGGCGAAGGATCGCGATGCGTCTTCCTTCTCCGGCGTGGCACTGACCCGGCCATCGATGCTGTAGGGGAGGGCACCGGAACTGCCCTTGGCGGCCAATTCGGCGAGCGCCTTCGACATCTCGGCTGTCGGCAACAGGTCGATCGTCGCGACGTCGGCGGCGAACGAGGGGATGTCCTGGTCGATCTTCGCATCGAGCAGGACGCCGCCGAGTTCACCGACGCGCAGCGTGCCCTGGAAGGTTTCGAACGACATTCCGCCGTAGCTGTTGTTGCGGATACGCAAGGTCATGTGCCACACCCCGCCGGGCTTGGCCGTGACCTCCTGCAGGGTGACCGAGGGCGGAAAAACGCTCTTCCTGGCGGGCCCGCAGGCGGCCAGCAAGGCCACGCCGGCGAGCAGGGCGGAACGGATGAAAGGACGGCGGACGATCGAGATCATTCCCTGGGCTTCCGGCAAGGGGAGTCGAACAGCTGTTCGATGGTAGCGCCGCCCGGGCCGTGCACGCGAGACGTGCGTTTCAAACGCGGTTCCCAAGCGGGTGGCGAGCAGGCATCATCAGCGATTATCTCCGAGACTTCGATTTCCCCATGACCCGACGCATTGCCGCACGACGTTCGCCCATCCACGGAAACGGCGTCTTCGCCACTGCCCCGATCAAGGCCGGCGAAGAGATCATCGAATACAAGGGCGACCGCATTACCCACGCGCAGGCCGACAAGCGTTACGGCGATGGCGGTGAAACCGGGCATACCTTCCTGTTCACCCTCAACGAGCGTTTCATCGTCGACGGCAACAGCCATGGCAACACCGCGCGCTGGATCAACCACAGCTGCGATCCGAACTGCCAGGCGCTGATCGAGGAAGCCGTGGAAGGCAAGCCGTCGAAGAACGATCGCGTGCTGATCGAGGCCATTCGCGATATCGCGCCGGGTGAAGAACTCACCTACGACTACGGCATCACGCTCGACATGCCGCATACGGCGCGGTTGAAGAAGGTGTGGGGCTGCCGCTGCGGCTCGGCCAAGTGCATCGGGACCATGCTGAAGCCGAAGCGCAAGACGGCCTGACCGTATTGCGGCCTTGGGGGCTGCCGGATTGTTGGCGGCCTGGCGGCCTATCGCCGACAGAGTCGGCCCCCACCAGGTTCCCGTGGGCCCGGTGGGAGCCGACACTGTCGGCGATTCAACCCGCCTCAGTCCTCCTCCACCCTCGGCTTCCACGCCTCGGCCAGCTTCTTCTGCACCCCCGGTGGAACGGTGTCGTAGTGACTGAAGGCCATCGCATAGCGCCCCTGGCCTCCGGTCATGGCCTTGAGCTGGGTCGGGTAGTCGACGAGTTCCGCCAGCGGCACGCGGGCCTTGATGAGCGTCTCGCTGCCGCGTAGCGAATCGGTGCCCATGATCTGCGCCCGTCGCGAGGCGAGGCCGCCGGTCACATCGCCCACGTAGTGGTCGGGAATCGACACCTCCAGGTCCACCAGCGGCTCCAGTACCAGCGGCCGCGCGCGGGAGACGGCATCGAGGAAGGCCTTGCGGCCTGCGCTGATGAAGGCGACCTCCTTGGAATCCACCGGATGGTGCTTGCCGTCGTAGACGACCACGCGCACATCCTGGATGGGATATCCCGCGATCGCGCCATGGTCCAGTGCCTGGCGGACGCCTTTCTCGATCGCAGGCATGAACTGCCCCGGTATCACGCCGCCCTTGGTCTGGTCGTCGAAGACGAAGCCCGCGCCACGATCCAGCGGTTCCACGCGCAGGAATACCTCGCCGAACTGGCCCGCGCCGCCGGTCTGCTTCTTGTGGCGGTGGTGGCCTTCCGCCGCCGCACCGATGGTTTCGCGATACGCGATGCGCGGTGGATGCGTGATGACGTCGACGTCGTAGCGCGCCTTCATCCGTTCCAGCATGAGTTTCAGGTGCAGGTCGGAGAGGCCGCGCACCACCGTCTCGTTGAGTTCCTTGTGATGCTCTACGCGGAAGCAGGGATCTTCCTCCGCCAGCTTGCCCAGGGCCTGCGACAGCTTCTGTTCCTGGCCTTTGTGCGCGGGCTCCACGGCGAGACCGTACATCGGCGCGGGAAAGGCGGCCGGTTCGAGGTGGATGCGCCCTTCGTCCGAGGCATCGTGCAGCACGGCGTCGAAGTGGATGTCGTCGATCTTGGCCACGGCCGCGATGTCTCCCGGCAACGCTTCGTCGATCTCGACGTGTTCGCGGCCCTTCAGCCGGAACAGGTGGGCCACCTTGAACGGCTTGCGCCCGTCGTCGACGAACAGCGACGAATCCTTGCGCACGCAGCCTTGCCAGACACGGAAGACGCCGAGCTTGCCGACGAAGGGATCGTTGACGATCTTGAACACGTCGGCGATGACATGCCGTGCCGGATCGGCGGTCACGTCGAAGGGCTTGTCGTTCGCGTCCAGGAATGGGGGCGGGTTCGTCTCGCTGGGGCAGGGCAGGATCTTTTCGACCAGATCCAGTAACTCGACGACGCCCACGCCGTCGCGCGCGCTGGTGAACACGATGGGCACGAGGTGCCCGTCGCGCAGGCAGTGTTCGAGCGCGGCGCGGATCTCCGCCGCCGACAAGGCGGATTCGCCTGCTTCCAGGTAGTGTTCCATCACGTCGTCGTCGATCTCGACGACCTGGTCGATGATCCGCTGGTGGGCTTCGCCGGGCGAGGAGAAATCGGTGTCGCCCGCGGTCTGGAAGAAGGCGTCGCGGACGGAGTGGCCCTTCGACGCGGGAAGGTTGAGGGGAAGGCATTCGTTGCCGAATTCCTCGCGCAGGTCGTCCACCAGCGCCGCGAGGTCCACGCCTTCCGCATCGATGCGGTTCACGACGATGAGGCGGGCGATGCCGCGTTGCTTCGCATGGACCATCATCGAGCGCGTGCCATGCTCGATGCCATTCGCGGCATTGACGACGATCGCGACGGTGTCGGCGGCGGCGAGCGCGGCCAGGGCGGGGCCGCGGAAGTCGGCGTAACCGGGCGTATCGAGCAGGTGGATGCGATAGCCGTTGCGATCGATGGAGGCGATCGACGCGTCGATCGAATGACCGCGGGCCTTCTCCATCGGATCGGTGTCGGAAACGGTACTGCCACGTTCGACGCTGCCCATGCCGGTCAGCGCGCCGCCGGCATGGAGCATCGCTTCGAACAGGGTGGTCTTGCCGGCTCCGGCGTGGCCGGCGAGGGCTAGGCTGCGGATGTGTTCCGTGGATGGCGACACGATGCGTCCCTCCTTCGGTGTGTCCGGGTTCCGGACGGCATGGCGATGATTCGGGCGGTGCCCGGACCCAAGCCTTCTCCTTCCCCGCCCCGGAATCAAGTGGCGCCGGGAATCTTCCGAGATGCCCATGGTCTGAGGGCCAGGCCTTACGCTCCGTTTAGCGGATCGCCGCTAAGCTGTCCGACTTTCTCCACGAGGCCAAAGGGACCCTCGCACGCGTGCAATACCCCGGCAAGGCGCCACCGCCCTTCATCGAATCCCACCGGCTGGACCCGGAGGATGCCGCGCGCCCGCGTGGGCTGCAGCCAATCGATGCCGCGACGCTGTCGGCGCTGCATGCCATCGGCAGGCGGCCGCCGCCACGCGACCGCCTGCGGCGTGTGCTGGCGATGGTCGTGGCACTCGTCCTGCACGTCTTCATCGTGATGGTGGTGCGCTACGAGATGCAGCCGAGATTGCCCGCTGGTTTCGTGCCGCCGGTCGATCGTGACGACGTGCTCGAAGTGCGCTTCATCGAACCGGCCCGCCCCGCGCCACCGGTGGCCGACGTGCCGCCTCCCCCGCCGGTCGCCGAACCTCCGCCGAAGGTTCGCTCGCCCGAGGCGACGCGACCCGAACCACCCCGGCGCAAGGAGCCCAGGCCCGAACAGCCTCCCGCGGAAAACACGCCCGCGCCGCCGGCCGCTCAGGCGCCCGCACCCGCTCTTTTCAGTGCCGACGGTTCCATCGTCATGCCGAAGCAGCAGGGTCCAGGCACCACGACGCAGGCGGATTTCGTGGCGCGCAAGCCGACCGACGACACCACGATCATGTCGCACAAGACCACGGTGACCTACAAGGAAACCCGTTTCGAAAAGGACTGGGCGCCGCGCGACGAGAACGTGCTCAACAAGGGCCTGCGCCGCGCCATCGAATCCACCACGGTGAAGAAGACCATCGACCTCGGCCACGGCACGCGGGTCAAGTGCGCCACCGTGTTCTTCGTGCTCCCGGTGGGCTGCGGTGGCGAAGATCCCTCGAAGGCTTCCAAGAAGGATGGCGATGTGCGCCTCAACATGGCGCCGGCCAATCCCGCCGTGAAAGACCTTCCCGACCAGCCCGTGCCGCCGACGGAAGCCGAATGCATCGCCGCGTTCCGCGCCGACAAGCCGCTGCCGCAGGGTTGCGCCACGGACATCCCGATCAAGGCGATGGACCAGGAAAACGCCGAGCGCGAGCGCCGCTTCGGCAAGTGAGCCGCGCGAAGGCGGCGATTGTGCCTTTGTAACGCAGCATGGACACTAGCGGTCCATGCCGAAGCATTTCCTGCCGGACAGCGATCGCCAGGTCGCCGCGAACTCCTTGCCCGTCTCGCCCCGCGAGGCGGCCATGAACGCGCTCGTCTATCGGCGCCGCCTGCGTCAAAAGCCGCGCGACCGGCTTCTTCGCGTCGCCGGCTGGGTCGGTACGATCCTCGTCCACCTGATGTTCCTGTTCGGCATGATCCTCGGTCCGGCCTACGAACTCCTGCCACCGCCACCGGAACCGGAAGACACCAACGCCTTGCAGGTGCGGCTGATCGACAAGCCACCACCGCCGCTGCCGCCCGTGCGTGGCACGCCGTCGAAGGCGCCGGTGGTGAAGACACGCTGGTCCACCTCGCGATCCAAGGCCAGCCGGGCGTCGAGCGGTTCACACGCGGCGTCGGTCGCCTCGACGAAAAAGGCGCTTCCCGCCATCGCCGTGCCGGTGGCGCCTCCGCCGCAGGCAAGGCCCGAGGTGAAACCCAGTGCGCCGCCGCCGAGCGTGGCGGCGACGATCGAGCGGCCGCTGACCCAGCCGAAGGCGCCGCCCAAGCAACCGGAACTTCAGAAGGTACCCGTGCCGGCGCAGGCGCCGCCGGATCTCGCCGTCGATACGCCCAAGCCACAGGTCGTCCCGCCACGTTTCCAGCCGGAGCCGGTACGCAAGGCCCAGGCCGAGGGCCTCGCACCGATGCCGCCGCCGGCGTCGCTGGCCATTCCCGAGACGCCTGCCGCGCAGATGGCGGTCACGCCGGTACCGCCCACCCTCACGTCGGAGCACACCGCCCCCGTGCCGACCGCGGCGGTGACGCTCGCCACGGTGCCGCGGCCGGAGGTGGAGGAGTCGTCCGCTCCGCCGACGCCGCAGGACACGCCGCTCCCCGACGTTTCACCGGAACCGTCCGCGCCGAAACCGGATCTCACGCTCGATGCCCGGCCCGTGCCGCCGAAGGCGGCGGTCGAAACGGTCCGTGCGCCTGCCGTGGAGGCCACCGCCGAATTGGACGCCGTCCCGTTGCCGGACGCTACGGTGAAGCCGACCGTTTCCGCCCCGGTCGCCAGCACCGACAAGCCCGCCGTGCAGGCACCGGCGGTCCCGGCGGCGGACCTGCAACGGCCGGTGGCGGGGGCGGACACCGCGCCGGCACCTCCGGGTCAGGCGCCCGGCGATAGCGCGGCGGGCGAATCCACCGCCAAGACGCAAGCGGAAGAAGGCAAGGCGGCGAGCGAACGGACGGCCAGGGCGGGAGACAGCGCGCCCGCGCAAGCTTTCGTTCCCGGTCAGACCACGGCCGGCGAGTCCGGCTCGAACACGCCGGGCGCCTCCGCTGACAGTGGCAAGCCGGGTGCCGCGCAGGGCGTGGATGAGGGCACGCGGCTCACCGGCGCCAATGGCACGTCCCAGCGCGACGACGGCGTCGCCGGCGGGCAGGGTGACAAAACCGGCCAGGTCGGCGCCTACGTGGAACTCAAGCCACGTGGAAAGCTCGACCCTCAGTCCGGCGCCCGCGTGCACATCGACTACAAGGCGACCCGCTTCGAAGGGGCGTGGACGCCGAAAGGCGAATCGTCGGTGGACACGGTGATTCGTCAGGGTGTCGAGGCGGCGACGGTGCGCCCGACGATCTCGCTGCCGCGCGGCATCCGGATCAATTGCGTCGCCGGTCCGGGCAACGCGGGCGGCACCATGAAGGCATTGTCGTTGTTCACCCTAGGCTGCGGCGGCGACCCGCCACCCAAACCGGCGAACGAGGACCAACTGGTGAAGAACCAGACCATGGCACCCGCGAAGCCGCTGGCCGAAAACCTGCCACCCGCCAATAGCTCGACCGTGGCCGCGGCTCCGGTGGTGTTGGACAACACCGCGCTTTGCACCACCGCGCGTATCACCGGGGGGCCATTGCCGCCGGGGTGCGAGGCTTCCATCAAGATCAACGTGCCGGCCCCGTCACCCACCTCCGGTTCGTGGGTCCCCGCCGCCGATCAGTTCAAGTAGGCAGGTTTCGGATTTCCGTGCCCGCGGCCATGTCGTGGATCGCGCGCCGGCGGCGATCGAAGAAGGCGGGAAGCAGCAGGATGGCCCAGCCCGCGAGCGGCGCCAGCAGGGCCGCCTTCAGCGAGACCAGCGGGTAGATCGTCAGCAGGGCCAAGGGCAAGGCGGCCACCGCGAGGCGCACGAGCCCGCGCTTCCCGTTCACGGGTTGGCCTTGATGGTCCGTCACGCGAATCCGCCACGGGCGCATGCCGAGCGTCTGTCCACCGCGCATCCACGATGCAAGGAAGTAGGCGCCGACGACGACGCCCTGCAGGGGCTGGTACCACCATGCGAGCAGGTGGCCTGTGTCGTCGACGAGATGCCCACCCGTCGCGAATTGGGCCAGAAGGCCGACCACCATCAAGATAGCCACGACGGCGAGCGCGTCGTAGACGATGGCGGTGAAACGGCGCCATGCGGGCGCTATCGATGCATCGGTCATGGTGTCCCCGGGCTGTCAGGCACCCATTGTCGCAACAAAGGGCAAATTCGGAAGGATTCACGCAGCCTTAACGCCGCGGAGCCGTAACGTTCACGTCGGACAGGGGAGTCCACCAACGCTGCTATCGCGATAGGGAGTATTGCCATGAGCCTCAAGCTTCAATCGTCGTTTTCCGAACTCGACAGCCACCTTCGCCAGTTCGATGGCGATGGACAGGTCAGTCCCACCGAATTCCAGTGGTTGCGCGATGGAGCCGACCGGCACATGGCGGATATCGTCACGGTCGACGCGGGCATCTTCCAGGCCCAGGCCGATGGCGTGGTCGAGGCGATGCAGAAACTCGCCCTGGCGGCACGCAAGTCGAAATTGACGGACGCCGAGCGCGCAGCGCTGAAAGAAGCTGTCGAGCACCAGCTCGGCTACGTGATCGCGGGATACCAGTCCAGCCTGCAGAGGCTTTAGCCCCGCGAGCTGGCCGTGAGACCATGCGGGCGTCCCTTGCCGATATGCCCGCATGTCTCTCGTCGATAGTCCCCGTTCCGCCGAGCCCTCCGCCGATGACGCGCGTCTGATCGAGCGCTTCATCGAACGCGTGTGGGCGGAGGATGGCCTCGCCGATCGCACGTTGGAAGCCTATCGGCGCGACCTTCAACAACTATCGCGATGGCTCGGCACGCGGGGGCGCTCGCTGGCGAACGCGGGGCGCGAGGATCTGTCGGCGTACCACGGCAGCCAACCGGTTTCCGTGCGCAGCATGGCCCGGCGCCAGTCGGCGTTCCGGCGTTTCTACGCGCAGCTCGCGCGCGACGAAGGCAAGCGCGACGATCCGACGTTGCTGATGCAGCGTCCGCGAATGCCGCGCAGCCTGCCCAAGGCCCTCGCGGAGCGGGAGATCGAGGCGTTGATCGTCGCCCCCGACCTGGCCACGCCGCTTGGCTTGCGTGACCGCGCGATGCTCGAATTGATGTACTCCTCGGGCTTGCGCGTATCGGAACTGGTGGACCTGCCGTTGTCGGGCCTGAACCCGCGCCAGGGTGTGCTTCGCGTCACCGGCAAGGGCGGCAAGGACCGTCTCGTCCCCGTGGGCGAGGAGGCGCTGGCGCACGTGGAAACTTACCTGCGCGAGGCGCGGCCGGTGTTGGCGAAGGGCCACGGGCAACCGGCGGCGTTGTTCCTTTCCCGGCGGGGCGACGCGATGAGCCGGCAGATGTTCTGGACGCTGGTAAAGCGCTATGCCGTGCAGGTGGGGATACCGGCGAAGCGGGTCTCGCCGCATGTGCTGCGCCATTCGTTCGCCACGCACCTGCTGAACCACGGTGCCGACCTGCGCGCCTTGCAGATGCTGCTGGGTCACAGCGCGCTCAGCACCACGCAGATCTACACCCTGGTGGCGAAGGAAGGCCTGAAACGGCTTCACGCCCAACACCACCCGCGCGGCTGAGCCGTGCCACAATCGGGGGAACCGAATGCGCGGAACGTGTTCCAAGACGTTCCCGCGTTTCCCCCGGTCACCGATGGAGTCGTAACCGATGTTGAAGAAAATCCTGCCGGCGCTCCTGGCCGGCGCATTCGCCATGACGGCTTGCGCGGCCGATGACGAAAAGGCCGCCCGCGACGCGGTCGAGGCCCTCGGTCCGGGCATCAAGGTCGACAGCATCGCCCCGGCGCCGATGCCCGGCTTCTACCAGGTGATCGCCTCCGGCCGCATGGTCTACGTGACCTCCGACGGGCGCTACATGATCAACGGCAACCTTATCGACCTGAAGGCCAAGACCGATCTCAGCGCTGCCAGTTGGGCGGCCCTGCGCAAGGCCGAACTGGCCAAGCTGCCGGCTTCGCAGCGACTGGTGTACGCACCGGCGAACCCGAAGCACACGGTCACGGTGTTCACGGACGTGGACTGCGGTTTCTGCCGCCAGCTTCACGCTCATATCGACGAATTCAACAAGCAGGGCATCGCTGTCGAGTACGTGTTCTGGCCGCGGGAAGGCGTCAAGACAACCGCCGGCAACGACACGCCCTCGTATACCAAGGCGGTGTCGGTGTGGTGCAGCGCCGATCGCAAGAATGCCTTCAACGAGGCGATGAAGGGCGCCACGCCGAAGGCGGCCAGTTGCGCCAATCCGGTGAAGGACGAGTTCGAACTCGGCGAGCGCCTGGGCGTGAACGGTACCCCCACCATCGTCACCGAGAACGGCGACGTGGTCGGTGGCTACGTCACCCCGGCCCAGTTGCTGCAGGCGCTCAGTGCCCCGCCGGGCAGCGCTGCCCGGCGGGGTGGCTGACCAGGGCGGCGACCACGGTGCCCCGGCCCCGGGGTACCCCAATGTTGCCGCGCAACATCATGTAGAATAGGCGTTTTCCTGCTGCGCCTATTCCCCCCGCATGATCGCACTCGACGGGCAGAGCGCCCTCTCGCCTTTTCGCCTCGAACGACTGAACGCCCACCTGGATGCCCTGCATCACGGGACGCGGGTGCAGGCCGCCTGGTTCACTTACTTCGTCGACGCCGACGTGCCGCCGGAAGGCGACGCGCGTGCGCGCCTGCTCGCGGTCCTGGAGGCGAAGAACACCACGCCCGATGACGCCACCTTCTGGGTGGTGCCGCGGCTGGGCACGATTTCGCCCTGGTCCAGCAAGGCCACCGACATCCTCCACGGTGCGGGATTCGACGTGCGCCGCGTGGAGCGTGGTACCGCCTGGCGGGTCACCGGCATGCCCGAGGCCGGCACGCCGGCCCATGCCGCCGTGATGGCCGCGTTCTGCGATCCGATGGTGCAATCGCCGCTGGACCAGCTGAGCCAGGCCTCGGGCCTGTTCCTCGCCGGCGAGCCGGGCCCGCTCGGCCGTGTAGACCTGGGTGGCGACGCCCGTGCCGCGCTGTCCGCCGCCAACAAGGAGTTGGGCCTGGCGCTCGCGGACGACGAGATCGACTACCTCGCGGACCGCTACGCCGAGATGGGCCGCGCGCCCACCGACGCCGAGTTGATGATGTTCGCGCAGGCGAACTCGGAGCACTGCCGGCACAAGGTGTTCAACGCCACCTGGACGCTGGACGGCGCGACGCAGGAATCGTCGCTGTTCGGCATGATCAAGAACACGCACCAGAAGTCGCCGGCGCATACGTTGTCCGCGTACCACGACAATGCGGCCGTGATCGAAGGCTACGAGGGCCATCGCCTGTTCGTCAGCCCGGAAGACGGTGTGTTCCGTACGGTGGCCGAGGCCGCTCCGTACGCCATCAAGGTCGAGACGCATAACCATCCCACGGCCATCGCGCCGTGGCCGGGTGCCGCCACCGGTGCCGGCGGCGAGATCCGCGACGAGGGCGCGACCGGCCGTGGCGGCAAGCCGAAAGCGGGCCTCACCGGCTTCTCGGTGTCGCACCTGCGTATTCCGGGGCTGCCGCGTCCGTGGGAAAAGGAGCGTCCGCTGCCGCCGCGCATGGCTTCCGCGTTCGAGATCATGCGTGACGGCCCGCTCGGTGCCGCCGCGTTCAACAACGAATTCGGCCGGCCCGCCCTCGGCGGTTACTTCCGTACCTTCGAGCAGGAAACCGGCGAGAAGGGCGTGCGTCGTGGATACGACAAGCCGATCATGATCGCCGGCGGCCTCGCCGCGATCCGTCCCGGCCACGTGCAGAAGCGCAAGGTCCGTCCAGGCGACAAGGTGATCGTGCTCGGCGGACCGGCCATGCTCATCGGCCTCGGTGGCGGTGCCGCGTCGTCGGTGGCGTCCGGCACCTCGAGCGCCGAACTCGACTTCGCGTCCGTGCAGCGCGACAACGCCGAGATGGAACGCCGTTGCCAGCAGGTGATCGACGCCTGCTGGGCGCGCGGTGACCGCAACCCCATCGTGAGCATCCACGACGTGGGAGCGGGTGGTGTGTCCAACGCCATCCCGGAAATACTCAACGATGCCGGCGTCGGCGGTGTCATCGATCTGTCGAAGCTGCCCTGCGACGACCCGACGCTGTCGCCGATGCAGGTGTGGAGCAACGAGTCGCAGGAACGTTACGTGCTCGCCATCGGCGTCGAGGACATCGAGCTGTTCGAGGCCTTCTGCGCCCGCGAACGCTGTCCGTTCGCCGTCGTCGGCGAAGCGACGGAAGAACCGCGCCTCATCGTGCGCGACACGCGCCGCGACATCGACGTGATCGACCTGCGCATGGATGTCCTGTTCGGCAAGCCGCCGCGCATGCACCGCGACGCGGTACGCGTGAAGCCGCGTGTCGACCTCGTCGCCGACCTGACCGGCATCGGCATGGACGAGGCGCTGATGCGCGTCCTCCGCCTGCCGGCCGTGGGCAGCAAGAGTTTCCTGATCACTATCGGCGACCGCACCGTGGGTGGCCTGAACGCACGCGACCCGATGGTCGGCCCCTGGCAGGTGCCGGTCGCCGACGTCGCGGTGACCATGACCGATTTCGAAGGCTATACCGGCGAAGCCATGGCCATGGCCGAGCGCGCGCCCGTCGCGCTGCTCTCCAGTGCCGATGCCGCGCGCATGGCCGTGGGCGAGGCCCTCACCAACCTCGCCGCCGCCTCGATCAAGCTCGATGAGGTGCGCCTGTCCGCGAACTGGATGGCCGCCGTGAACCATCCGGGCGAGGATGCCGCCCTGTTCGACGCCGTGAAGGCCGTCGGCATGGAACTGTGCCCGTCGCTCGATATCGCCATTCCGGTGGGCAAGGATTCGCTCTCCATGCAGACCGTCTGGACGGACGGCAACGGCAAGGCGCAGAAAACCGTTTCGCCGGTGTCGCTGGTGATCACCGGCTTCGCCCGCGTCGACGACGTGCGGCGCACGCTCACGCCGCAGCTGAAACTCGATCGTGGCGACACCGATCTGTGGCTGATCGACCTCGGCGCGGGGCGTGACCGCCTCGGCGGCTCGGCGCTCACCCAGGTATTCAACCGCGGCGGCGGCGTGCCGCCCGATCTGGACGATCCCAAGCGCCTGCGCGCGATGTTCGAACTGATCCAGGAAGCCAACCAGGCCGGCCTGCTGCTGGCCTACCATGACCGCTCGGACGGCGGCGCCATCGTGACGCTGCTCGAAATGGCTTTCGCCGGCCATTGCGGCCTCGAGCTGCGACTCGACGGCTGGGCCGATGCCACGCTGCGCGCCCTGTTCAACGAGGAACTCGGCGCCGTGGTGCAGGTGGCCGCGGCCAACCGCGAGGCCTTCGAGCAATTGCTGGTCAAGCACAACCTCGCCGGCATGACTCACAACGTGGGCCGGCCAAAGGACAAGCTCGGCATCAAGCTGCACCTCAACGGCGAGCCTGCGTTCAAGTGGAACTGGACCGAACTCTTCCGTGCCTGGAATGAAACCAGCTACGCCATGCAGCGCCTGCGCGACAACCCGCACAGCGCGGACCAGGAGAGCGAATGGCGGCTCGACGATGCCGATCCGGGCATCACGCCGAAGCTGGTGTTCGATCCCGCCGACGACATCGCCGCGCCGTACATCGCGACCGGCGTGCGCCCGCGCGTGGCGATCCTGCGCGAGCAGGGCGTCAATGGCCAGGTGGAAATGGCGGCGGCGTTCAGCCGTGCCGGCTTCGACGCCGTGGACGTCCATATGACCGACCTCGCCAGCGGCCGTCACCACCTCAAGGACTTCGTCGGCTTCGCCGCCTGCGGCGGATTCTCCTACGGCGACGTGCTCGGCGCCGGCCGTGGCTGGGCCACGTCCATCCTCTACAACGATGCCTTGCGCGAGCAGTTCGCCCGCTTCTTCGAAGACGGCTCCCGGTTCGCCCTCGGCGTCTGCAACGGCTGCCAGATGATGTCCGGCCTCAAGGACATCATCCCTGACGCGAAGCATTGGCCGCAGTTCCTGCGTAACCAGTCGGAGCAGTACGAGGCGCGCGTCGCCACGCTGGAGATCCTCGACTCGGGCAGCATCTTCTTCCGTGGCATGGCCGGCTCGCGCATCCCCGTCGCGGTGGCGCACGGCGAAGGCCGCGTGCACTTCCCCAACGTGTGCAGCCCCTCCAAGAGCCATGCCGCGGCGCGCTTCGTCGACAACCGCGGCAAGCCGACCGAAAGCTATCCGCTCAATCCGAACGGCTCACCGGGTGGCCTGGCCGCGTTCACCGCCGGCGACGGCCGCATCACCATCATGATGCCGCACCCCGAGCGCGTGTTCCGTAGCACCCAGCTGAGCTGGCATCCGGAGCAGTGGGGCGAGGATTCGCCGTGGATGCGGATGTTCCGCAACGCCCGGGTATGGGTGGGTTGAGGACGGGGGTCGACCGGTGAACAGCCCCCGCCTGACCAGCATCGTCATCGTGCTTGCGGATAGCGGTCCGTTCACGCGCGAGTGTGTCGAGCACGCGCTCGCCAGCGACGTGCCGGTCGAGATCATCGTCGTCGACAACGGCTCCAACGACGGCGTGCCCGAGTCGCTCGATCGCGCCTACGCGGACGACGAGCGCTTGCGGGTGGTCTACAACCGGGCCAACCTCGGTTTCGGTCCGGCGGTGAATCGCGGTGCCGCTCAGGCACGGGGCGACCACCTGCTCGTGCTCAATCCGGATTGCCTGGTCGAGCCCGACACGATTTCCCGCATGGCCGCGCATGTCGACGTCCACACGGGCATCGTCGGCGCGGTCGTGTGCGATAGCGAAGGCCGGCCCGATCCGGCCTCGCGGCGGCGTGATCCCCTGCTGCGCCGGTCGCTCGCCACGAAGCTGGGCCGGGGCGGCGACGCCGGCATCGATATCGACGGTCCGTTTCCAGACGGCGCCGAAGAGGTCGAGATCGTCTCCGGAGCGATCATCCTCATCCCGCGCGAGGTCTTCGAGCGCCTCCATGGGTTCGACGAGACCTTCTTCCTGCACTGCGAGGACATGGACCTTTGCCGCCGTGCGCGCGATGCGGGCTACAAGGTGCTGCTGGCCGGCGATGTCCGCGTGCTGCATGGCAAGGGTGGTTCCAGCCGGCACCGGCCCGTCTTCGTCAGCCGGCACAAGCATCGCAGCATGTACCTGTGGTTCCGCCGTCACGATCCCGCCGCGCGTAACCCGCTCGTGCGCGTCTTCGTATGGATGGGTATCCAGGCTCATTTCCTCGTCAAGATTCCCGGCCAGCTCCTGCGGAAGCGCCGATGAGCGGGACGGCGCGTGGCGGTGGCCTCGCCACCCTCGGCCTGCTTGCGGTCACGGCGATCTGGGGTTCCACCTTCGTCCTGATCAAGGACGTCGTGGGCAGGATGTCCGTGGTCGATTTCCTCGCGGTGCGCTTCGTCATCGCCGCGGTGACCATGTTGCTGCTGTTCGCGGGGCCGCTGAGGCGGCTCGATCGCAGGCAGCGCCTGCGGGGCTTCGGCCTGGGCCTGCTCTACGGCGTCGCGCAATGGTTACAGACCGAAGGACTGGCACGGACGTCGCCCAGCGTGAGCGGCTTCGTCACCGGCATGTACGTGGTGATTACCCCGATCCTGGCCTTGCTGCTGTTCCGGCAGCGCATGCCGTGGAGCACCTGGATCGCCGTGGTGCTCGCGACCGTGGGCCTGGGAGTGCTGGCGTTGAACGGTTTCGACGTGGATACGGGCGTGCTGCTCACGCTGGCTTCGGCGGCGCTGTACGCCTTGCACATCGTCGGGTTGGGTCATTGGTCGAAACCGGGCGATGCGTTTGGCATGTCCGCGATCCAGATGGCAGGCATCGCCACGGTCTGCCTGGCGATCACCTTGCCGCACGGCGGACCGGCCATGCCGCCGGACGCCAAGGCGTGGATCGCCGTGCTCTACATGGCACTCGTCGCCGGCGCGCTGGCGATGCTCGTGCAAACCTGGGCCCAGGCACACATGCCGGCGACGCGGGCCGCGATCGTGATGACGACCGAGCCGGTGTTCGCGGCCGGGTTCGCGGTGCTGCTGGGAGTCGACGCGCTCACCGTGCGCATGCTCGGCGGCGGTGCGCTCGTGCTGGCGGCGATGTACATGGTGGAGCTTGCGCCGCGCTTCCGCCGGAAGAAACCGGCGGAAGCGTTGCATCTCGAAGTGTGAGCCCGCTGCGGGGTTACTTCGTGGCCTTGTCCACCGAGAACTTGTAGATCATGAGGTTCCGGTAGGTCTTGCCCGGCTCCAGCCGCGCCGAACCGAATTCCGGGCGGTTCGGTGTGTCGGGGTAGAGCTGGGGTTCGAGCGCGAACGCATCGCCCTGGCGATAGACGCCGCCGGACTTGCCCGACGTGGTCGCGTCGAGGAAATTGCCCGAGTAGAACTGCAGGCCCGGTTGCGCCGACCATAGCGAAAGCACGCGCCCGCTCTTCGGATCGCTGACCCGCGCCACCTCGCGCGGCTGCGCGGCCTCCTTGCGCGAAACCACCCAGTTGTGGTCGTACCCGCGGCCGAACACCAGTTGTTGTTCCTTCGCGTCGCGGATGTCGCGGCCGATCGGCTTGGCCTTGCGGAAATCGAAGTCGCTGCCGGCCACGTTGCGGATTTCGCCCGTGGGGATGGCCGTGGCATCGGTTGGCAGGTAGGCGTCGGCGGCGATCATCAACTTCTGGTCCATGACGCTTCCCGAACCTTCGCCAGCGAGGTTCCAGTAGGCATGGTTGGTGACGTTGACGATGGTCGGGGCGTCGGTCGTCGCGGTGTACTCGATGGTGAGTTCGTTCTTGTCGTCGATCGAGTACGTCGCGGTGGTGGTGAGCTTGCCGGGATAGCCCTGGTCACCATCGGGGCTGACATAGGTGAGGGTGACGCTGGGCCGGGCGCCGGACTCCACCTTGTCGACGGTCCAGACGACCTTGTCGAAGCCGAGCTTGCCGCCATGCAGCGAGTTCGGGCCGTCGTTGACCGGCACCGTGTACTGCTTGCCATCCAGGGTGAAGCGCCCCTTGGCGATGCGATTGGCATAGCGGCCCACGGTGTCGCCGAAGTACTGCGGCTTGGCGAAGGTTCCCTTGATGTCCGGATAACCCAGCACGATGTCGCCGGGCTTGCCGTTGCGGTCGGGTACTTCCAGTGCATAGAGCGCGGCGCCCAGCGACAGGATCTTCGCCGTCATGCCGTGGCCGTTGGTGAGTGTGACCAGCGTCACGTCCGTGCCGTCCGGCGTACTGCCGAACGATGCCTTCGTTGCTTCGCCGGCCGTCGCGGCGGCGGTGGTGGTGGCCAGCAGGATCGCGGTGGCCAGGCTCGTTACGAACTTCATCGCACGTCCACTCCCTTCGAGAAAGTCAGGCGAACAGACCACATTTGTCCGACAAATGACAAGCTGCGCCGCGTCATCGCCTCGCCGGCGGGTGCGGCTACGATGTGCGCCGGGTAGCACACCGGGAAGGGCCCATGGCACTGAAGGCGGCAAGCGCGCGGAACCTGCACGCGCAGGTGATCGAGGATATCGGCGGCTCGATCGTGGGCGGCGTGTTGCGACCGGGAGATGCCTTGCCCGGCGAGTCGCAACTGGCCGGGCAGATGGAGGTCAGCCGTACGGTGCTACGGGAGGCACTGAAGGTGCTGGCGTCCAAGGGGTTGATCGAGACGCGCCAGAAGACGGGCATGCGCGTGCGCGACCCGAGCTATTGGAACCACCTCGATGCCGACGTGCTCGCCTGGCGTTGCGCCACGATGCCGACCGACGACTTCGTCGAGAAACTGGTGGAAATGCGCGAGATCATCGAGCCGGCGGCGGTGATGGCGGCGGCGCGACGGCGCGACCCGGCGCAACTGGAGACGATCGCCGAGGCACTCGAAGCCATGGAGGAGGCGGAAGACCTGGATACCTGGGCCGAGGCCGACCTGCGGTTTCACGAGGCGGTGCTCGCGGCGACGAACAACGAGCTGTTGAGCTCGCTGTTCGCCGTGATCGAAACCGCCCTGGCCACCTTCTTCGTGATGTCCGCACGTAACGCGAAGAACTTCAAATACTCGTTGCCGCAACACCGGGCGGTGTACGAAGCCATCCGCCGCCGCCGTCCGAACGAGGCGGCGGCGGCCATGCACTCGATGATCGCGGACTCGCGGGCGAACATGCGCAAGGGCCGCCGCAGGTAGCGGGGGACCTCAGCAGCAGCGGCCACCCGTGCCGCGGTACCTCGCTTCCTGCCGTTCCCGGAAGAACTCGCCGTAGCTGGGCACGGCGCGCTCCGGGTGATGCTCGCGCAGGTGTTTCACGTACACGTCGTAGTCGGGCACGCCGCAGCAGAGGCGGGCGGTCTGGACCGCCCACTTCCATAGCGAGCGAGGTGCCGTTCGTGCATCGAGGCTCATGGCGTTGTCCTCAGGGAGCCACGCTGGACAGCGCGACGTAGGGTTCCTCGTGCGCGGTCGGGTGGTTGGCGCGCCAGGCGCGGGCGATGGCGCGAAGCGAGAAGAACAGCATGGTCAGCACCAACAGCATGAACAGGGCGGTGAGTGCCATGTCCACGCGGTTGTTGGTGACGATCCGCTGCATTTCGTCCATTGTCTTGGCCGGTGCGAGCAGCTTCCCGCTGGCCATCGCATCGGCGTACTTCTGCGCCGCCGCGGTGAAGCTGATCTTGGCGTCGAAGATCTTCTGCCAGCCGGCGGTCAGCGTGCAGATCACCAGCCATGCGGCGGGCACCGCCGGTATCAGCACGAAACGCTCGCGCTTGAGTTTCACCGTGACCACGGTGGCGAGCATCAGTGCGATCGCCGCGAGCATCTGATTGGCTATGCCGAACAGGGGCCACAGCGTGTTGATGCCGCCCAGCGGATCGACTGCTCCCTGGTAGAGGAAATATCCCCACAGGCCCACGCAGATCACCGTGGCGACGACGTTGCCGAGCCAGGATTCGGTCTGCTTCAAGGGTGCCCAGGCCATGCCGGCCAATTCCTGGATCATGAAGCGGCCCACGCGCGTGCCGGCATCGACGGTGGTGAGGATGAACAGGGCTTCGAACAGGATGGCGTAGTGGTACCACAGGGCCATCATGCCCTCGCCGGGCATGATCCCGTGGAGCAGCTGCGCCATGCCCACCGCGAGCGTCGGTGCGCCGCCCGCACGGCCGAGGATGGTGCTTTCACCGATGTTCTTCGCCGTCTCGGTCAGTTCGGCCGGGGTGACCAGGAAGCCCCAGGTGCTGATCGTCTGCGCGGCCTGCTCGGCCGTGGTGCCGACCAGGGCGCCGGGGGAGTTCATGGCGAAGTACACGCCCGGATGCAGCGAGGCCGCCGCGATGAGCGCCATGATGGCGACGAAGGCCTCCATCAGCATGCCGCCGTAACCGACGATGCGTGCCTCACCCTCGTTGGCCAGCAACTTCGGCGTGGTGCCGGAGGCGATGATGGAATGCCAGCCCGACACCGCGCCGCAGGCGATGGTGATGAACAGGAACGGGAAGAGGTTGCCCGAGAAGACCGGGCCCGTGCCGTCGATGAACTTCGTGACGGCCGGCATCTGCAGCGTCGGCGCCGCGAGGAAGATGGCCAGGGCGAGCAGCACGATGGTGCCGATCTTGAGGAAGGTGGACAGGTAGTCGCGCGGCGCGAGCAGCAGCCATACCGGCAGTACCGAGGCGAAGAAGCCGTAGCCGATCAAGAGCCAGGCCAGGCCTTTGGCGTCGAAGTCGAACAGGACGGACAGGGCCGGCGTATCGGCGACGGTCTTGCCGTACCAGATCGACGCCAGCAACAGGACCAGGCCGATGATGGAAACCTCCAGGATGCGGCCCGGCCTGATGTAGCGCAGATACAGGCCCATCAGCAGCGCGATGGGGATCGTCGCGGCGACGGTGAAGGTGCCCCAGGGGCTGTGCGTCAGCGCCTTGACCACGACCAGCGCCAGCACGGCCAGCACGATCATCATCAGCACGAGTACGCCGACCATGGCGATGACGCCCGGGACTTCGCCCAGTTCTTCGCGCAGCATGTGGCCGAGCGAACGGCCGTCGCGTCGCAGCGAAAGGCCGAGGATCATGAAATCCTGCACGGCGCCGGCGAAGACGACGCCGACCAGAATCCACAGCGTGCCGGGCAGGTAGCCCATCTGCGCGGCGAGCACGGGTCCGACCAGGGGGCCGGCGCCGGCGATGGCGGCGAAGTGGTGCCCGAATACCACCCACTTGTCGGTCGGCACGTAGTCGAGACCGTCATTGCGCAGGACCGCGGGCGTGGCGCGCGTGGGGTCGAGCTGGAGCAGCCGGGTGGCGATCAGCCGGCTATAGAAGCGGTAGCCGATGAGGAACACGGCGACCGACGCGGTAACCAGCCAGATGGCGTTGATGGGTTCGCCGCGCCGGAGGGCGACGACGCCGAGACACCAGGCGCCGATGATGGCGATGGCGGTCCACAGGATCTTGCCCGCGGGACTGGGTTTGGGAATGGCGCTTTGCATGTTGTGCTCCCCTTGCGGATGCGACAAGGGTCGTCCTGCCCGCCTTGGGGGTCAATCTCCGCAGGGCGTTTGGCGTATTAGCCATTGGTCGAATGGTCAAGGAGGCCCGCTGCGTGCCGCGTCGGCCCAAAAGGCTTGAGCCGGGCGCGTTCCGGCGCCATGCTGCGGGTATCCCCACTCCCCAGGGAAAAACCCGTGATTCGCGAGATCCTCAAGATGGGTGACGAGCGCCTGCTTCGCATCGCGCCGCCCGTTCCTTCCGGGATGATCGGCTCGGCCGAGCTCGAGGCCCTCATCCAGGACATGTTCGACACCATGTACGACGCGGGTGGCGTCGGCTTGGCCGCGCCCCAGGTCGGGGTCGACCTGCAACTGGTGATCTTCGGTTTCGACAGCAGTGAGCGCTACCCCGATGCGCCACCGGTGCCGCAGACCATCCTGCTCAACCCGGAGATCACGCCCCTCTCGCAGGATATGGAGGAGGCCTGGGAGGGTTGCCTGTCCGTGCCGGGACTGCGCGGTGCCGTGAACCGCTACTCGTTGATCCGCTACCAGGGCATCGATCCGAAGGGCTCGCCCATCGACCGTACCGCCGAGGGCTTCCATGCCCGCGTGGTACAGCATGAGTGCGATCACCTGATCGGTCGTCTCTATCCCTCGCGCATCACCGACTTCACGAAGTTCGGCTTCACCGAGGTGCTGTTCCCCGGCATGGATATGGGGGATGACTGAGATTTTTCGGAGTTACTCGGCGTCCGCCAGTGCTTCGATGATGACCAGCAGGGCCTTGCGGCGCTCTTTCGGCAGGCGGCTGACGAGCCCCACCAGTCGCAATTGCTCGCGAGAATCCGCACGGTAAAGGGCGGGACTTTCGCGCACGCCGGTGGCGCCGTTCGGAGAACCGCGGCCGGTGGCCAGCCATTCGAAATTGACGCCGAACCGCGTCGCCATGTCGATCTGGCGCTCCAGTTCGGGCAAGCCGAGGTCGCTGAGCCATTTGCGAGCCGTTTCCCGGCTGACGTCGAAAAGGTCGGCAAGCTGGGTGATGCGGCCGCGGCCTTTCTTCACGCCGGCCATGTCCAGCGCGACATGCAGGCGTTGGGAAAAACCTCGGTTAATAGGTGGCATGACAACTCCGGTGGAACGCTGTGGCGCTTCTAGCCCGGTATTGTTCGATAGCGCGGAGCGGCAGCGTAAGCCTTTTGCAGTTGCTAAATCGTACAATTTGCGACTGCTTTTGGTTTTGCTACTCAAATACGGAACAAGTTGACCGATTTTCTCATTTCGTCGGCCGCTCGATGTGCTAGGTCGGCAAAGTCGGGACCGGCGCTAGCGTAGAGGATGGCGCGCGAGGAGGAAATCATCAGGCCTGTTCCGTCGGCCGTCTTGCCGTTAACCATCACCGCTTTCACGTCGCCGCCCTGGGCACCGATGCCCGGCACCAGCAGCGGCATGTCGCCCACCACCCGGCGCACGCGGCCCAGCTCTTCCGGCCAGGTCGCGCCTGTGACCAGCGCGCAGTTGCCGTTTCCGTTCCAGTCGCGCGCGATGGTCTCGGCCACGCGGATGTAGAGCGGCTCGCCGCCACAGTCGAGTGCCTGGAAATCCTTGCCACCCGGATTGGACGTACGGCAAAGCAGGATCACGCCCTTGTCGGCGCGTTCCAGGAACGGAGCGATGGAGTCGTGGCCGAGATAAGGGTTCAGCGTGACCGCGTCGGCGTCGTAGCGGTCGAAGGCCTCCGCCGCGTAGTGCTTGGCCGTCGAACCGATATCGCCACGCTTCGCGTCGAGGATCACCGGGATGCCCGGATGCTTGTCGTGGATATGGGCGATCAGCCGTTCCAGGACGCCTTCCGCGCGTTGCGCGGCGAAGTGGGCGATCTGCGGTTTATACGCGCAGACCAGGCCGGCGGTGGCGTCGACGATGTCGCGGCAGAAGGTGAAGATGCCTTCGTTGCCCGAGAGCCCGGCGGGCAGGCGGCCCGGCTCGGGATCGAG
This sequence comes from Luteibacter sp. E-22, assembly GCF_049913125.1. GTDB lineage: Bacteria > Pseudomonadota > Gammaproteobacteria > Xanthomonadales > Rhodanobacteraceae > Luteibacter. The sequence continues at coordinate 3,392,455 of NZ_CP183975.1, read as the reverse complement.
GCCGACGCAGACCAGGGAATCGTTGCGACGCCAGGCGTCCTTCAGGGCGGTCATGAAGTTCATGGGCGACTTCGCTTGTTCATGGATGCACGGGCAGGCACCTGTCAGGAGGTGCCTGCCTCGCAGGACGCCGGTTTTGTCAGACCAGCTTCTTGTACTTCACGCGCTTCGGACCGGCATCGTCGCCCATGCGGCGCTTCTTGTCGGCTTCGTACTCGTTGTAGTTGCCCGGGAAGAACTCGACGTGCGAATCGCCTTCGAACGAGATGATGTGCGTGGCGATGCGGTCGAGGAACCAACGGTCATGCGAGATGACCACCGCGCAGCCCGGGAATTCGAGCAGGGCGTCTTCCAGTGCGCGCAGCGTCTCGACGTCCAGATCGTTGGACGGTTCGTCGAGCAGCAGCACGTTGCCGCCCTGGAGCAGGGTCTTGGCCATGTGCAGGCGGCCACGCTCACCGCCGGACAACTGGCCGACGATCTTCTGCTGGTCGGTGCCCTTGAAGTTGAAGCGGCCGATGTACGCGCGCGACTGGATTTCAAAGTTGCCGATCGTAAGGATGTCCGAGCCGCCCGAGACTTCCTGCCAGACGTTGTTTTTCGGGTCGAGCGCGTCGCGCGACTGGTCGACGTAGGCGAGCTTGACCGTGTGGCCCAGCTTTACCTCGCCGCTGTCCGGCGTTTCCTTGCCCATGATCATCTTCATCATGGTGGACTTGCCGGCACCGTTCGGGCCGATCACGCCGACGATGGCGCCCGGCGGGATCTTGAACGAGAGATCCTCGATCAGCACGCGGTCACCGAACGACTTCGTGACGTTCTTGAACTCGATCACTTCCTGGCCCAGGCGCTCACCCGGCGGAATGAAGATCTCGTTGGTTTCGTTGCGGCGCTGGTACTCGACCGAGTTCAGCTCCTCGAAGCGGTTGAGACGGGCCTTGCCCTTCGACTGGCGGCCCTTGGCCGCCGAGCGCACCCACTCCAGTTCCTTCTTGATCGCCTTCTGGCGCGATTTTTCCTGGTTGGCTTCCTGCGCGAGCCGCTGGTCCTTCTGCTCCAGCCACTCGGTGTAGTTGCCCTTCCAGGGAATGCCACGACCGCGATCGAGTTCGAGGATCCATTCGGCGGCGTTATCGAGGAAGTAGCGGTCATGGGTGACGGCCACCACGGTGCCCGGGTAGTCGTGCAGGAAGGTTTCCAGCCAGTCGACCGACTCCGCATCCAGATGGTTGGTCGGCTCGTCGAGCAGGAGCATGTCCGGCTTGGACAGCAGCAGGCGGCAGAGCGCGACGCGGCGCTTCTCGCCACCGGACAGCGGGCCGATCTTCGCATCCCACGGCGGCAGGCGCAGCGCGTCGGCCGCGACTTCGAGCTGGCGCTCCAGGGCGTGGGCGTCGTTGGCGGCCAGGATGCCCTCCAGGGCCTCCTGCTCCTTGGCCAGCTTGTCGAAATCGGCGCCTTCCTCGGCATAGGCCGCGTAGACCTCCTCGAGGCGCTTCTGGGCGTCGAGCACTTCCGAGACGCCTTCCTCGACCGCTTCGCGAACGGTCTTGCTCGGATCGAGATCCGGTTCCTGGGCGAGATACCCGATCTTGGTGCCCGGATTGGCGCGCGCCTCACCCTGGAAGTCGGTGTCGACGCCGGCCATGATCCGCAGGACCGTGGACTTGCCCGCGCCGTTGATACCCAGCAGGCCGATCTTGGCGCCGGGGAAGAACGACAGCGAGATGTCCTTGATGATCTGGCGCTTCGGGGGGACGATCTTGCTCACCCCGTTCATGGTGTAGATGTATTGCATGGACGCTCCGTAAGGCACAGCCGCGCCCCCGGCTGGATGCCGGGTGGGCAAACCCCAATTGTACCGCGTCCGGCCGGCCCATGCCCCGTTCCGCCCGGCCTTCGTCCGGGTCGCGAAAACGGGCGGGGGAGGGGCTTCCCCTCCCCCTGGCACCGTTACAACGCGCCGTGGGCGATGTAGTCGCGGATTCGTGCCCGGTTCTTGTCCGAGTACACATAGCAGTGCGAGCGGAACGGTGAGTGGTTTCCATACATGTTCGTCTCGCACCACCAGCCGCCATAACGAATTTCCGCATCTTCGTGCAGCGCCCCGAGCGTGTGGCCAAGTTCGTGGGCGATGATGCTGTAGCCCCCTGCCTTCGATGCGATGGCTTCACTCTTGTTCCGGAGCGCGACGCCCGAAAGGCCGGGCGATATCTCGTTCTTGGTGAACAGCAGGTACTTGTCCTTGTGGGTACGCCGGAAGCCCTGTTTCTCCACCAGTTTGGCCACCACGCTCGTCCAGCGCGTGATGGAGGCGCTGCCCCCGTATTTTATGTCGGTCACCCCTCGTATCCGGCCGACGACGTCGACCTTGATAGCCTGGTCGGGCACGATCTTCTCCCTGAGTTCAGCGAGCCACCAGGACAGGTAGTCGCGGTACAGGTCGTGCCCGTCGACGATGTCGGTATCGTCGTGCACGAAGATGTTGATCGTGAGCGGATCGTCTTTCGCCGCGCGCTCCGGAAACGCGACATGTACCGTCCCCGTGCCGCTCGAACCCTGGGCGATGGGGTCCGGTTGGCCGGAGTATTCGATGGGGTCCGCCCCCGAGCGGGTCACATGCTCGGTCTCGTCCGTTCCAAGGGTGAAGCCCCGTGTGTCGAGATTGTCGTCACGCAGCATCGTCACGTCCACGTGGTCGGCGCGGCGGGAGACGACCGCCCGGGCACCGTCGACGCGCGCATCGAACATGTCGATGGTATCGCCGTTGGGCATCCGGATGTCCACGGCCATCCGCGAAAGCAACGTCAGTGCCCCAGCTTCGCTTTCGCCGATATCGTGTTCGTTGTCACGGGGAAGGAGGATCGTTTGCGGCAGCCCCGCGGCAAGAGCCCGGTCGAACCGCGCGACGACGGAGGTCTCGTCGACCGGCCCATCCGTGGCGATCGACGGCGACATGGCGCAACTCGCGCCGAGAACCGCGATGGTGCGCAGCATGGTCATCGGATGTTTCATGTGGTTTTCCCTGGCTTATTTCGGTAACCCTCATTTTGTCCGCCCGCTGGTGTGTCCCAAACCAGCGCGATGAGGCGCTGGCGTGTATGTGGGACGGTGTGTCGGGACAGGGTTATCCGGCTAGCCGAGTAGTCCGTGCGCCGATCCCTTCAGATCGCCGCGCACAGGGCCAGGATCGGTCGTGCCGTGCGTGGGATGAACGCGAGCATCAATCCTCCGACCACCGACTGTGCCCGATGAACCCTTCGCCCGTCCTGACGTAGTCGTCGATCAGGCTCATGTTCGCGCGCGAGTACACGTAGCAGTTCGAGCGCAGGACAAGACTGGGCGCATACATGTTCGTCTCGCACCACCAGCCCTGGTAGCGCACTTCCGCCCGCTCGTGCTTCGCTCCCAGCAGGTGTCCGAGCTGGTGGGCGACTTCCGGGTACCTCCCGTCGAGCGACGCCATGCCATCGAACCCTTTCTGCCACGAGCGCCCATAGCGATCGGGTTCGACCATGCCTTTGGTGACGAGCAGGAACTTGTGGCGGTAGGTACGCGGGATGTCTCGTTCGCTGGCGTAGCGTTCCATTGCGTCGGACCAGTCGTGGAGCGTGCCAAGGTAGCCGTAGCGGACGTCCGTGACGCCGGCAATGTCCCGGCTGTAGAGAACGTCGACCACTCTTCCGGGCGCGATCCTGCGCTGGAAATCGGCGAGCCACCAGGCGACGTAACCCGCATGGATGTGATGCGAGTACGTGCCGCGGGTGTCGTCGTGAAGCATCAGGTGGAAGGTGAGGCGATTGGGCTTCAGTTCTTCCGCGGCGTCGGGAGTGGCGGGGGGTGCGGGCGGGGAGGCTTTCACCGCCGTTCGCGCGGACCGGTCACGCGGATCGCCTGCCAGGGCTTCATGCTCGACCTCGTCGCTCCCCTCGGTATAGCCCGTGATGTCGATGCCCGAGCGGGTGACTGACGTGATGTCGAGGTGGCCGCGCGATCGGGTCACAACGGCCCTGGTGCCACGCCACATACCATCGTATGTGACGCCATGCGTCCCGTCGGCGAAGACGACATCGCCTTCGAGCCTGCCTTCGATGTGCAGGTCGTCGTCGCCGCGGGTCTGACCTGACCTCAACCCGGTCAACTGCAACCGCGCGGGTAGACCTTGTGCGATCGCCGCGTCGAACCTTGCGACGGCGGTCGCATTGGTGCTTTCCGCCGGCGATGTCGGTTCGTGACGCGCGGCTTGCGCACTGAACGCCGCGCAGCAGGCAAGCACCATCGAAGTACTCAGGATCGCGCGGGAGTGTGTCTTGCGGTTGTGGTTGGGCATGGTTCGTCCTTGGGGCCGGGTGGAGGTGTTGCGGTCGTGATGGATGCGCGCGAGGCCGCCCAGTATTCGCGATGCATCGGTTGTCGCTTGCAGTCTCCGTCCACGCGAATTCGTAGGCGTCGAACGTGGAATCTTCGGATAGCCTTCACGGTCACGCCTCCGCGGGTAATGTGTCGACCATGCTTCAATGCCGCGGCGCTCGCGGATCGTCGCAACCGCGGGACCGAAGGGGCGCCCCACCGCGCCCCTCGTGCGCTCATCGGGGACGGCGGTAGTCCATCAGACGACGTATACGGTCGACATTAGGCAGGCTGTAGGCCTTGCACAGCACGGTGGGATCTACCGGGTACATGATGGTGTCGCAGGTGGAGAAGGGGCCGGTGAATCGCCGCTCCGCGTTTCCATGCGAGGCATTCAGCATGTGGCCGATTTCATGGGCGGGCACGGCGATGCTGCCTACGGTGCTAGCCATGGCATACGAACCGGGCTGCCCATTCGCGATGCCGGCGGCGCCCGGCTCTACCGATTTTCCATTCACCAGGAGGATGTCGCGGCTGTGCATGATGGTCGAGGGTGGGGCGAGTTCGGGATGGAGGTATTCACGTGCCACATCTATCCACTGGGACAGCGCACCCTTGTGACCGTACGAGGGCTGGGTCACCCCTGGAATGTTCCGGCGAAGATGAACATGGACGCGCCGATCCTCCAGCACGTCGAACTCCATGCGCTTGATCCACCAACCGAAGAACCGCGCAAAGATGTCGTCGTCGTTGAGACGCACGTCGTCGTGCACGAAAGCAAATATGTGCAGGTCCCGGGAATCCTCTTCATCCGCGGGGTCGTCCGCGAGATCCTCCACGCTCTCATGTGCGGGCTCCTCGTCGATCGCTCCCTGTGGCGCCCCGCCATTCACCGGCAAGGCATCCTCGGTCGGATCTTCCGCACCTGTCTTGAACGCGGTGGAGCGCAGCATCTGGTCATCGATCGACGTGATGTGCAGGTTTGTTCCGTGGCGCAGCGCCACCGCGTCGCGACCACGGAATTGAACATCGTAAAGTTCCACGGGGCTGGCGTCGGAGTAGGTGGAGTGGCTCTCAATCCGGCGGCGCACAACGAGTTCGTCGTGCGCGGGTGTCGTGGCCAGGGTCTGTGCGGGGTCGCGCGCGCCGATTGAGATGACGGCAGGGAGACCTGCGGCCACCGCGGTGTCGAAGCGGCCCGGCACGTCGGGCGCCGGGTTGTGGGTCGCCGCGGAGACCGCCAGCGGGGAAAGGCTGGCAAGAGCCAGCCCAAGGCAAAGCCGGCGCAGCCGGCCGCTATCCATGGTTCTCATGGGATTCCTTTCAGTTTGGGGACGGGCGTGGGTGCCCGCAGGTAGCCTACGTTCGCGTGCCGTGATCCGCTACGCAGAAGGAAACGGGCGCGGGTACCGCCTACGCCATCAAGCGGCATACGCCCGCGTATGTGCCGTCCCTTGCCGCTAAATACCCCGATTCAGGCGGGTGGTGGCCGCAAACTGCCGCTAACGCTACACTTTCGGTCTTCTTTCCCCACCCGTTCCCATGAGGTCGAGATGTTCCCGAAGGATGCAACGATCGCCGGCTATGACGACGAACTCGCCAAGGCCATCGCCGACGAGACCCGTCGCCAGGAAGATCACGTCGAGCTGATCGCCTCGGAGAACTACGCCAGCCCCCGCGTCATGGAAGCCCAGGGCTCCTCGCTGACCAACAAGTACGCCGAGGGCTACCCCGGCAAGCGCTACTACGGTGGCTGCGAGTACGTGGACATCGCCGAGAAGCTGGCGATCGACCGCCTGAAGAAGTTGTTCGGCGCCGACTATGCGAATGTCCAGCCGCACTCCGGTTCGCAGGCCAACCAGGCGGTGTACTTCGCCCTGCTGCAGCCGGGCGACACCATCCTGGGCATGAGCCTAGCGCACGGCGGCCACCTCACCCACGGAGCCAAGGTCAACCTCTCGGGCAAGATCTTCAACGCCGTGCAGTACGGCATCGATCCGGACACGGGCCTGGTGAACTACGACGAGATCGAGAAACTCGCCGTCGAACACAAGCCGAAAATGATTGTCGCCGGCTTCTCCGCGTATTCGCAGGTGCTCGACTGGGCGCGCTTCCGCGCCATCGCCGACAAGGTCGGTGCCTACCTGTTCGTGGACATGGCGCACGTCGCCGGCCTCGTGGCCACGGGGCATTACCCGAACCCCATCGACCATGCGCACGTGGTCACGTCCACCACGCACAAGACCCTGCGCGGCCCGCGCGGCGGCATCATCGTCGCCAAGGGGCTTGGCGAGGAGTTGGAAAAGAAACTGCAGTCCATCGTCTTCCCGGGCATCCAGGGCGGACCGCTGATGCACGTCATCGCGGCCAAGGCCGTGGCCTTCAAGGAAGCGCTGGAACCCGCCTTCAAGGAATACCAGGCCCAGGTGGTCAAGAACGCCAAGGCGATGGCGAAGACCTTCATGGAGCGTGGCTACAAGATCGTTTCCGGCGGCACGGAAAACCACCTCATGCTGATCGACCTGATCGGCCGCGACGTCACCGGCAAGGACGCGGAAGCCGCGCTCGGCAAGGCGCACATCACGGTGAACAAGAACGCGGTGCCGAACGACCCGCGTTCGCCCTTCGTCACCTCGGGGCTGCGCGTGGGCACGCCCGCGATCACCACCCGTGGTTACAAGGAAGCCGACGCCATCGAGCTGACCCAGTGGATCTGCGACGTGCTCGATGCACCGGCCGACGCCGCCGTCATCGCCTCGGTGCGCGACAAGGTCACCGCGCAGTGCGCCAGGTTCCCGGTGTACGGCTGATCGATGCATTGTCCGTTCTGCCAGCATGAAGACACGCGCGTCATCGATTCCCGTCTCACCGAAGACGGGAGCACGGTGCGCCGCCGTCGCGAATGCCCGCAGTGCGGTGAGCGCTTCAATACCTTCGAGACGGCCGAGCTGAAATTGCCGGCCATCGTGAAGTCCGGCGACCGGCGCGAGCCTTTCGACGAGCATAAGCTGCGGGTCAGCTTCGAGCGCGCCTTGCAGAAGCGCCCGGTCGCGAGCGACGCGGTCGATACCGCGATGCGCGCGGTAATCAACGATCTGCGCCGCATGGGCGAACGCGAAGTCCCCTCGCGCCAGGTCGGTGAACTGGTGATGCGTGAGCTGAAGAAGCTCGACCAGGTGGCCTACGTGCGTTTCGCCTCGGTCTACCGGCGTTTCGAAGACGTCCACGCCTTCCGCGAGGAGATCGAGAAGCTGGAACGTGACCTGCCGTCGCTCGAAGGCCTGCAACTGCCGCTGCTCGACGCGGCGCGGCGAGGGCGCAAACCCTGATGTCGCGGCCGTTCTTTCCGGCCATGGACCATGTCCACATGGCCCATGCCCTGCGTCTGGCCGAATGCGGATTGCATACCACCCAGCCCAATCCCCGGGTCGGCTGTGTCATCGCGCGCGGCGAGACGGTACTCGGTACCGGATGGCACCAGCGGGCCGGCGAGCCGCACGCGGAGGTGTTCGCGTTGCGCGAAGCGGGTGAAGCCGCGCGCGGCGCCACCGCCTACGTCACCCTTGAACCTTGCGCGCACTTCGGACGCACGCCTCCGTGCGCCGATGCCTTGATCGCCGCGGGCATCGGCCGGGTGGTGATCGCGCACGAGGATCCCTTCGACAAGGTCGCTGGGGCCGGCATCGAGAAGCTCCGCGCCGCCGGAATCGGCGTGCAGGTAGGCCTCATGTGCGACGCAGCGCACGAGCTCAACATCGGCTTCTTCAGTCGCATCCAGCGCGGACGGCCCTGGGTGCGCGTCAAATTGGCGATGAGCCTCGACGGTCGCACCGCGCTCGCCGACGGTTCGTCGAAGTGGATCACGGGTGAGGCCGCGCGAGCCGATGTACAGCGCTGGCGTGCCCGTGCCTCGGCGATCCTCTCCGCCAGCGGCACGGTGCTCGCCGACGACCCCCACCTCACCGTACGCCTGCCCGGCGACGAACGTTTCGTGCCGCCACTGCGCGCGATCCTCGACACGCGGCTGCGCACGCCGGCGCACGCCCATGTGCTCGACGAAGCGGCACCGACGGTGCTGTTCCACGCGGAAAACGCCTTCGTGCCCGTGCATCTTGCCGGTGTCCAGCGTGCCGTCATCCGCGAGGACGATGGCGGCGGCCTGGACCTGCGTGCCGCGCTCCATTGGCTCGCCCAGCGCGATGTCAACGAAGTGCACGTGGAAGCCGGACCGGCGTTGTGCGGTGCACTGCTCGCGGCCGGGCTCGCTGACGAACTGCTGGTCTATATCGCGCCCGTCCTGCTCGGCCATACGGCACGACCGATGCTGACCCTGCCTCCGCTGGACGACATGGCCTCGCGCTGGAAGCTCGACGCCGTCGACCGCCGCCAGGTCGGCGACGACACCCGTCTTCTGCTGCGCCCCACCGTCCAGCGAGGGTCCGCCGAGGTGGGCCGATAGCCGTGGCGCCGCTGACGCACGTTCGCTGGGGCATCGTCGGTTGCGGCGCCGTCACCGAGGTGAAAAGCGGTCCCGCATTTTCGAAGGTGCCGGATTCGTCGCTGGTGGCCGTCATGCGTCGCGATGCCGGCAAGGCGCGTGATTACGCGGAACGGCATGGCGTGCCGCGCTGGTACGACGATGCGCGCGCCTTGATCGCGGATGCGGAGGTCGATGCGGTCTATGTCGCCACGCCGCCTTCCAGTCACCGCGAGTACGCCTTGATGGCGATCGCGGCCGGCAAGCCGGTGTACGTCGAGAAGCCGATGGCCGTGGACCACGCGGAGTGCGAGGACATCATCGCGGCGGGCGAAGCCGCCGGCGTGCCGGTGTTCGTGGCGTATTACCGTCGCATGCTTCCGCGCTTCCGCACCATCGCCCGCCTGCTCGGCGAAGGCGCCATCGGCACGCCACGCATCGTCCAGGTCCTGCTCCACCAGCCGCTCGATGCACGTTACCGCGATCGGGCCAATCTGCCGTGGCGGTTGCGCCCGGAGATCTCGGGCGGCGGCATCTTCGTCGATATCGGTTGCCACACGCTGGATATCCTCGATTTCCTGCTCGGTCCCATCGTCGACGCGCGTGGCATGACGTCCAACCAGATGGACGTCTATCCGGCCGAAGATACCGTGGCGATGGCGTTCCGCTTCGACAGCGGCGTGCTCGGTACCGGCCTGTGGAACTTCGGCGCCGATCGGCGCGAGGATCGCGTGGAGATCGTCGGCGACCGCGGCCGGCTCATCTTCGCCACCTTTGGCGACGACCCGATCCGGCTCGAGTCCGGCGGGCGTATCGAGGACATCCGCGTCGCCAATCCCGAACACATCCAGCAACCGCTGATCGAGAGCATCGTGGCGGAGCTGACAGGGCGGGGCACGTGTCCGTCGACAGCCCGCACCGGTGCGCGCACCAGCTGGGTGATGGACCAGGTGCTGCGGGGCTGATTCCTGTGGGAGCCGATCCCTGAAGGAACCTGCTTGGTGGGAGCCCACCTTGCCGGCGATCCCGCGGCAGCGGGCCAGATTATGGCAAGCACCCATCGCCGCTGAAGCGGCTCCCACAACAGCGAAACTCGCCGCTATCGAGGTTGAGTAGACCGGCAAGGTTGATGAGTAGACCAGCAAGGTTGATGAGTAGACCAGCAAGGTTGATGAGTAGACCGGGTGGGACTGGACCCTGTGGGAGCCGGCTTTGCCGGCGATCCCGCGGCAGCGGGCAGGGTCATGGCAAGCACCCATCGCCGCTGAAGTGGCTTCCACAACAGCGAAGTCGCCGCTATCGAGTTGTCATTGGACCGTGCGGCCCCATGTTATCCTGCGCCGGCTGAGGTCCCTTGGGACAGCAGCCTCCACAGCGTCTTCAGGGCGGGGCGAAACTCCCCACCGGCGGTAGGTTTCCGCGAGGAAACGAGCCCGCGAGCGCTTCCGGTCCGCCGGGAGGTCAGCAGATCCGGTCCGATGCCGGAGCCGACGGTCACAGTCCGGATGAAAGAAGACGGCGTCGTGCGCTCCTTGACGAGCGCGTGCCGCCATGCGCCTTGGGGCGTTTTTCGCTCACCACCGCGGGAAACGTTTCATGAAAACCCAGCTTCGCCCCGTCGCCTCCTTCCAGGGAGGCCACTGACATGTTCACTGGCATCATCCAGGCCGTCGGCCGTATCGCACGGCTGGAACCGCGTGGCGGTGACGTCCGTCTCACAGTGGATGCATCCGGACTCGACATGGCCGACGTCGCCCTCGGCGACAGCATCGCCGTTTCCGGTGTCTGCCTCACCGTGATCGATTTCGACGCGGCCAGCTTCGCCGCCGACGTCTCCAACGAAACCCTTTCCCACACCACGCTCGGCAAGCACAAGGCCGGCGATCCGGTGAACCTGGAGAAGGCGCTTCGCCTGGCCGACCGTCTCGGCGGCCACCTCGTCTCCGGCCATGTCGATGGCACGGGCAAGGTGGTGTCGGTGCTGCCCGACGGGCGATCACAGCGCTGGGCGTTCGAGGTTCCCACCGACCTGGCGCGCTACATCGCCCACAAGGGCTCGGTGTGCATCGACGGCACGAGCCTCACCGTGAACGAAGTCACCGGCAACCGCTTCGGGGTCAACCTTATCCCCCATACGGTGGCACATACGGCATTCTCGGCGCGGCGTCCCGGCGATCCCGTGAACATCGAGGTGGACGTGGTCGCCCGGTATGTCGAACGCCTGCTTTCCAGCGGCGACAGTCCGCGCCTCGACGAGGCCTTCCTGAAGCAGCATGGCTTCGCCTGAGGAAACCCGCGACATGTCATTCAACACCATCCCTGAGATCCTCGAGGACCTGCGCAATGGCCGCATGGTCGTGATCCTCGACGACGAGGATCGCGAGAACGAAGGCGACATCGTGATGGCCGCCGAGAAGGTGCGGCCGGAAGACGTCAACTTCATGGTCCGCGAGGCCCGTGGCCTGCTCTGCCTCACCCTCACCGAACAGCGCACGCGCCAGCTTGGCCTCAGACCGATGGTCAGCGACAACAGTTCGCCATACCACACCAATTTCACCGTCTCGATCGAGGCAGCCGAAGGTGTCACCACCGGCATCTCGGCGCACGACCGCGCGCGCACCATCCAGGTGGCGGTGGCGAAGGAGGCCAAGCCCGCCGACATCACCATGCCCGGACACATCTTTCCGCTGACCGCGCAGCCGGGCGGCGTGCTGACCCGCGCGGGGCACACCGAAGCCGGCTGCGACCTCGCGGCGCTGGCCGGCCTCGAACCCACTTCCGTCCTGATCGAGATCCTGCACGACGACGGCTCGATGGCCCGCCGCCCCGAACTCGAAGTGTTCGCCGCGAAGCACGGGCTGAAGATCGGCACCATCGCCGACCTGATCCGCTATCGCCTGGAGACGGAGAAGACGGTCGAGCGTGTCCATGAGGAAGACGTGGAGACGGAGTTCGGCGCATTCCGCCTGGTCGCCTTTCGTGACCAGATCCGCCATGGACTGCATTTCGCCCTGGTCCGCGGCGACGTGGCCGACGGCGAGCCGGTACTGACGCGCGTGCACGTGCGGAACACGCTGTCCGATGTGCTGCACCTGAAGCGCGACGACCTCGGCCAGACCGTGACCGACGCGTTGCGCCGCATCGACGCGGAGCGGCGCGGCGTCTTGCTGGTGCTTTCCGGCGAGGATACCCCCGAGGCGTTGCTGGCGCGGCTCAAGCGCGACCATGCACCGATGCCGCCGCCGAAGGACGACCAGGAATGGCGTCAGCTGGGCCTGGGCGCACAGATCCTCGCCGAGCTCGGGGTGACCCGCCTGCGTGTGATGGGCACGCCGCGCAAGTTCGTCGGCATCGCGGGTTTCGGCCTGGAAGTCGTCGAGCAGGCGGGCTGAGGCGAGGCCTCGGGTTGCGAAACGACGCCTCACCGCTTATTGCTAGCCCTTTCCCCGACGACGCCTCGCATGCCGCCCAGCTATGACATCCGCCTGATCGCCCCCTCCGGCTATCCACACAATCCAGACGCCATGCGACGCGGCGTCGCCCGCCTCGAAGCGGCGGGTCACCGGGTCACGGGCAAGGAAGTCCTGGCGCGGCGCGACCTGCGTTTCGCCGGTACCGATGCCGAGCGTGCGGCCGACCTGGATGCGTTCGCCGATCCGGCCCGCCCGCTGCCGGACATCGGCCTGGCGATCCGTGGCGGCTACGGAGCCCATCCGCTGTTGCCGATGCTCGACTACGAAGGCATCGGCGCCCGGCTGCGCGGTGCACCCATCGCCCTGGTCGGGCACAGTGATTTCACCGCCCTGCAGTGCGCCCTGTATGCGAAAAGCGGCGTCGTCACCCTCGGCGGGCCCATGCTCGGGGCGGATTTCGGCGCGAGCGAACTCGATGCCCTCACCTGGGACCATTTCTGGCACACGCTGGCCAGCGACGAGGTCCATGCCGAATGGGTCGCCCCGCTGACCGAGGACACGACCGCCAGCGGCACGCTATGGGGCGGTAACCTGGCCATGCTCGCCGGCCTGGCCGGTTCGCCCTACTTTCCGGCGATCGAGGGCGGCCTGCTCTTCGTCGAGGACGTGGCCGAGCCTCCGTACCGGGTGGAACGCATGCTCTACCACTTGCTCCATGCCGGCGTGCTGGGCGCGCAAAAGGCCTTGCTGGTGGGCGACTTCACCAGCTACCGCGTTTCCGAATACGACAACGGTTACGACCTCGACGTGGCGCTGGAACGCATCGCCGCGGTGGCGGGCATCCCTGTGGTCCGAGGGCTGCCGTTCGGCCATGGGCCGGCCAAACTCACGTTGCCGTTCGGGGCGCCGGGCCGCCTCGCCGTCGCCGCCGGACGCGCCACGCTCGATTTCACCGGCCACCCCAGGCCGAAAACCCCGTAAAATGTCCGGTCGCGCGGCGGCCGATTCGCCACAGGATTACCTTGCATGAAGATCATCGAAGGCGATTTCGCCACTCCCAAGGGCCGTTTCGCCATCGTGGCCGGCCGCTTCAACGCATTCGTCGTGGAGCCGCTCGTCCAGGGCGCGCGTGACACGCTGGTCCGCCACGGCGTGAAAGACGACGCCATCGACCTGATCCGCGTACCCGGCGCATGGGAAATCGCGCAGGCCGCCTACAAGGTCGCCGGTTCGGGCAACTACGCCGCCGTGCTCGGCCTGGGCGCGGTGATCCGGGGCTCCACGCCGCACTTCGACTACGTCGCCGGCGAAGCCGCCAAGGGCCTCGGCCAGGCCGCCTATGCCTCGGGCGTGCCCGTGTGCTTTGGCGTGTTGACCACCGACAGCATCGAGCAGGCCATCGAGCGGGCCGGCACCAAGGCGGGCAACAAGGGCGCCGACGCGGCCATGGTCGCCATCGAGATGGTCAACCTCTACACGAAGCTCGGGAAATGAGCAGCAACCCTCCGCATGGCATCGATCTGGCCGCGCGCTCGCGCGCCCGCCGCCGCGCCCTCCAGGCGCTTTATGCCTGGCAGGTCGGTGGCAGCAAGATGGCCAGCGTCATCGAGCAGTTCCGCCACGAGCAGGACATGGAAGTGGCCGACCTCGAATACTTCGAGGACATCCTGCGCGGCGTGGAGCAGCACGTGAAGGAGCTCGACGACGGCATCAAGCCCTTCGTCGATCGCGAGGTCGCGCAGATCGATCCGATCGAGCGTGCGGCGCTGCGCATGGGTGCCTACGAACTGAAGTACCGCCCGGACGTACCCTATCGCGTCGTCATCAACGAGGCGGTGGAGGCCACTAAGCGTTTCGGCGCCGACCATGGCCACAGCTATGTGAACGGCGTGCTAGACAAACTCGCGACGCATTGGCGTACCGCCGAAAAGCGATCCTGATCCAGGCGCCGCGATTCCCGCGCGCTTTCTTCCCCAAGGGAAACGCATGGAATTCGACCTGATCGAACGTATCCGCCGGCATACGGAAGTCCATCGCGACGACGTGATCGAAGGCATCGGTGACGATGCCGCCGTCGTCGCGGTGCCCACCGGCCGCGAGCTGGCCATCGCCGTCGACACCCTCGTCGAAGGGGTGCATTTCCCGCCTGGCACGTCTGCGGCCGACATCGGCTGGAAGGCGCTGGCGGTGAATCTTTCCGATCTCGCCGCCATGGGCGCCACGCCAGCGTGGGCCTTGCTGGCGCTTACGACGCCCGGGGGCGACGAGACCTTCTTCGATGGCCTGGCCAGCGGTTTCGCCGAACTGGCCACGCCGTACCGGCTCGCTCTCATTGGCGGCGACACCACGCGCGGTCCCCTGACCGTGACGGTTGCCGTGCATGGTTTCACGACGCCGGGCGGGGCCTTGCTTCGTTCGGGCGCACGCGTGGGCGACGTGGTCATGGTCACCGGTACGCTGGGCGATGCGGCCGCCGGCCTGCGTTGCCTTGCCGAGGCGGACGCCTCGCCCTATGCCGTCCTGGTCGATCGGCTCAACCGGCCGACGCCACGCGTTTCGGCCGGGCAGGCGCTGCGCGGTATCGCTACCGCCTGCATCGATATCTCCGATGGACTCGTCGCCGACCTGGGCCATATCTGTACGGCCAGCGGCGTGGGTATCGACATCGAGGCCCCGTTGTTGCCGCGCTCGTCGGCGTTGCTCACCCATTTCGCGGAAGCCGACGCGCTGGATTTCGCGCTCGGCGGTGGCGACGATTACGAACTCTGCTTCACCGTGCCGGCCGATCGCGCGGGCGAACTGTCGAGCACGATGGCGCGCCTCGGCTGCGGTGCCACGCGGATCGGCCGCGTCGTGGAAGGCAGCGGCGTGCGCGTGCTCGACGAGCGCGGCGGCGTGCATGAGCCATCGCGCATCGGCTGGAACCATTTCGCCGCATGAGCACGAAGTATGTCCTCGATCCCGCCGATCGACGCCGCCTGCTCGCTTCACCGGCAGGATGGATCGCCTGCGGTTTCGGCTCCGGCCTGACACCGAAGGCGCAGGGGACGTTCGGTTCCCTGGCGGCGATCCTTCCATGGTTGCTTCTGCGCGACCTGCCGTTATCCGCCTGGATCGCCATCATCGCGGTGGCCTTCGGCATCGGCGTATGGGCTTGCGATGTCGCCGGCCGCCTCCTCGGCGTGGCCGATCATCGCAGCCTGGTCTGGGATGAATTCGTCGGCCAATGGATCGCCTTGCTGCCGGCGCTGTTCGCGCCATGGTGGGCGGTGGCGGTGGGCTTCGTCCTGTTCCGCGTATTCGACGTGTGGAAGCCGTGGCCGATCGCCTGGTTCGACCGGCGTGTGAAAGGGGGGCTCGGCGTCATGCTGGATGACGTGATCGCGGGTATCGTTGCCGCCATCGTGTTGTTCGCGATCCTCCATTTCACCCGTTAGGAATTCGCCATGGAATACCGCCGCCTCGGTTCTACCGGCCTCAAGGTCTCCGCACTTTCCTACGGTGCCTGGGTGACCTTCGGCCGGCAGGTCGGCCGCTCGCAGGCGCGCGAACTCATCGCGCTGGCGTATGACCATGGCGTCAATTTCTTCGACAACGCGGAAACGTACAACGCCGGCGAAGCCGAACGCCTGATGGGCGACGTCATCGCCGACCTGCGCCTGCCGCGCGATGCGTACACCGTGTCGAGCAAGGTGTACTTCGGTGCGAGCGAGCAACCGAAACCGACCCAGCGCGGGCTCTCGCGCAAGCATGTGTTCGATGCCTGCCACCAGGCCCTCGAGCGCCTGCGCGTCGATTACCTCGACATGTACTTCTGTCACCGTGCCGACCCGGATACCCCGGTGGAAGAGACGGTCCTGGCGATGGACACCCTGATTCGCCAGGGCAAGGTGATGTATTGGGGTACCAGCGAGTGGCCGGCGGCCGCGATCGAGGAAGCGCACCGCGTGGCACGCGAGCGGAACCTCGTCGCGCCGTCGATGGAGCAACCGCAGTACAACCTGCTGCACCGTAAACGATTCGAGCGGGAATATGCGCCGCTGTACGAACGCTACGGCATGGGCACCACCATATGGTCGCCGTTGGCCTCGGGTCTGCTCACTGGCAAGTACAACGATGGCGTGCCGGACGATTCGCGGCTCGGCCATCCCGACAATGGCTGGTTGCGCGAAGCCTTGCTGGAAGACGACGGCGCGCGCCTGAAGACCGTACGCGCGCTCGCGCCGATCGCGGCCGACCTGGGCCTTCCGCTTGCACGCTTCGCGCTGGCCTGGTGCCTGAAGAATCCGCACGTCTCGACGGTGATCCTCGGTGCGAGCAAGACCTCGCAGCTGGAAGAAAACCTCAAGGCCCTGGGTGCCGTGGCACTCCTCGATGACTCGGTCATGCGTCGGATCGAAACGGCCCTGGCGTAATCCCGGACCACCGCTGCCGCTGCACCACAGCCCTGTGGGAGCCGCTTCAGCGGCGATCCCGCGGCAGCGGGCAATCTCGCCGCGAGCACGCATCGCCGCTGAAGCGGCTCCCACAACGGCAGCGTTTCTAGACGTCGCCGTACAGCGCCTGTAACGAAGCGATGGCGGCTAGCCCGGCTGTTTCGGTTCGCAGAATGCGCGGACCCAGCTTCAATCCCATGAAGCCGTTCGCAGTCAGTGCCGCGCGATCGCGTTCGCCGAAGCCGCCTTCCGGACCGATGGCGAGGATCGCCGCATCAGTGAGGGCAAGCTCGTTCGGACGCTTGCTGCCTTCCGGGAGCAGGGCCAGGCGCATCGGGCCGCCGCTGCCTAGTGTGGCGAGCCATGCCGATAGCGGCAACGCCGCATCGATCGTGGGCACGCGCGCCCGGCCGGATTGCTCGCACGCGCTGGCGGCCACCGCGCGCCAATGGACGAGGCGTTTTTCCGCGCGCGCCGGATCGAGCTTCACCTCCGATCGTTCGGTGAGGATGGGCACGATGCGGGCGATGCCGAGCTCGGTCGCTTTCTGCACGATGAAATCCATCTTTTCGCCGCGGGCGACGCCCTGGGCGAGCGTGAGCGCCAGAGGGGACTCGTTGGCGACGATACGGCCGGGGCCGACCGACGCGACCACCTCGCGTTTGCCCACGCCGACGAGGGTGGCGTCGTACTCCATGCCATCGTCGCCGGAGAACAGCACCACGGGGGCGCCCACGTCCAGTCGCAACACGCGGGCCACGTGCTCTCCCGCCTGGGCGGGGAGGGTGATCTCCCGGCCGGCGGCCAGGGCAAGGTCGACGTGGATGCGTATGGTGCGCATGATGTGTCTCGTGTCACGGAATGTGCATTGTAGCCAGCCGCACGGCCCGCTATCGTCCATGGGGTGTTCCGGGAGCCACCCATGCCGATCGCTTGGTACTTCGATTTCGTCTCGATGTTCTCCTGGCTGCAATGGCAGTCGATCCGCGAACTCGCGGAACGGCGCGAGGTGTCCCTGCGGCCGATCCTGTTCGGTGCGCTGCTCAAGGAAATGGGCCAGCGTGGTCCGGCGGAGATTCCACGCAAGCGCGAATTCACCTACCGCTACGCGCAGTGGCGTGCGCGGCAAGCGGGCGTCCCGCTGCGCTTCCCGCCCACGCATCCGTTCAATCCGCTACCGGCCTTGCGCCTGTGCATCGCGGCGGGGACCAGCGTGGAGGCGGTAGGCGCCATCTTCGAATGGATATGGGCGCACGGACGTCCGGCCGATACGGCCGAGGCACTCGAACCGCTGGCGGCGTCGCTCGGGATAGCCGACGTACGCGCCGCGCTCGCCGCACCCGAGGTGAAGGCCCGGCTGCAGGCCAACTTCGAAGAGGCGATGCGGCAGCAGGTGTTCGGGGTGCCCACGCTCGCCATCGGCGACGAACTGTTCTGGGGTGCGGACGCCCATGCGTTCGCGATGGACTACCTCGCCCATCCGGACCTGTTCGCGGACGGCGAGATGAACCGCCTGGGCCATTTGCCGGTGGGCTTGTCGCGCGTCTAGGCCACCGCTTTCGCGATGCCCGCGATCGCCGTGTCGACCATGAAATCGATCTCCGCCTCGCTGACCACGTAGGGCGGCATGAAGTACACGACGTTGCCCAGCGGCCGCAGCAGCGCGCCGTGCTCGAGGCCGTGGCGATATACGCGAAGACCCCGGCGCTCGGCGGCGGCGAAGGGCCTGCGCGTGGCCTTGTCGGCGACCAGTTCGATCGCGGCGATCATGCCGGTCTGGCGCACGTCCGCCACGTGCGGATGATCGGCCAGCGGTGCGATGCGCGAAGCCATGTGCGTGGCCAGGATGCGGTTGCGTTCGAGCACGGGATCGTCGCGGAAGATCTTCAGCGTGGCGGTGGCCGCGCGGCAGGCGAGCGGGTTGCCGGTGTAGCTGTGCGAATGCAGGAAGGCCTTCCCGGCGGCGTACTCGGCATAGAAGGCCTGGTAGACCTCGTTGGTGGTGAGCACGGCGGAAAGCGGAAGGAAGCCTCCGGTAAGTCCCTTCGACAGGCACATGAAGTCCGGCGAGACACCGGCCTGCTCGCAGGCGAACAAGGTTCCCGTCCGGCCGAAGCCGACGGCGATCTCGTCGGCGATGAGGTGCACGTCGAATTCGTCGCACAGCGCGCGCAGGCCCGTGAGGTACGAAGCGTCGTACATGCGCATGCCGCCGGCGCACTGCACCAGCGGTTCCACGATGACGGCGCAGGTTTCATGCGCGTGGCGTTCGAGCAAGCGGCGCATCTCGCCCAGGCGGCGCGTGGCGATGTCCTTCGCCGTCTCGCCGGGTTCGCCTTCGTAGGTGTCCGGCGAGGGCGCGAGTTCGGGCGTCAGCAGCAGGGGTGCGTAGGTCTTGCGATAAAGCGCCACGTCGCTGACGGAAAGCGCGCCCAGGGTCTCGCCGTGATAGCTGCCGGTGAGGGCGATGAAGCGGGTCTTCTCGCCGTGGCCGCGATTGAGCCAGTAGTGGAAGCTCATCTTCAGCGCCACCTCGATGGCGGCCGACCCGTTGTCGGCGAGGAAGACGCGCTCCAGCCCCGCCGGAGTGATCCGCACCAGTTCCTCGGCCAGTTCCAGCGCGGGCTCATGGGTGAAGCCGGCGAAGATGACGTGCTCCAGGCGGTCGAGCTGGTCTTTCAATGCCCCGGCGATACGCGGCTCCGCGTGGCCGAACAGGTTCGTCCACCAGGAACTGACGGCGTCGAGGTAGCGCTTGCCGTCCGCGCCGACCAGCCACGCCCCTTCGCCGCGCACCACGGGTACCATGGGCAGGGTTTCGTGGTCGTGCATCTGGGTGCACGGGTGCCAGAGGACGGAAAGGTCGCGGGCGACGAGCGTGTCGGCGGCCGGGGAAGCGAAAAGGGCGTCGGTCATCCGCCCATCATCGCCCCGTACCCCCCGGTCCTCAAGTCGAGAGGTGAGGTGATGGTTTGAAGTGGTTGCGTTGGACGGCCTTGCTCGTCGCCTTGCTGGCTGTGGCCGCGGGGCTCTCATACTGGTTCCTGCCGGCGAGCGTGGCCGTGCCGTTCGCGACGCGGCGGGTCCATGGCGTGGTACTCGACCAACTCTCGGGCACCCTGTGGAATGGCCGCGCGGGGCGCGTGGCGATGCCCGACGGCCGCGAACTCGGCGTCGCCACCTGGCGGCTCGGGCGGGACGCGATCCTCGGACGCACCCACCTGGATATCCGCCTGGACGGCGGCGCCGGGCGTTTCACCGGTCATCTGGAAAGCACCGGCCGCGACAACGCGACCTGGAGCGGAGTCGACTTCCGGATGGATGCCGGCGCCTTGGCCGGACCGGCCCTTCCGCCCGGGCTGGTACCGGTGGGCATGGTGGAAGGGCACGTGCCACGTGCCGAACTTCAAGGCAACTGGCCCGTGGCCCTCGATGCCGACATCGCATGGCGGAAGGCGGCCGTGCGCACACCGGAAGGTTATGTCACCCTCGGCGATATCGAGCTGCGAGCATCGAGTCAGGGCGGCGTGCTTCGCGCCACGCTCGCCGACGACGGTTCGGGCTCGCTGGCGGTGAACGCGGCGCTGGCCGCCACGCCGCTGGGCTGGCGCATGGAAGGCAAGCTGGTTCCCCGCATCGCCGACAGCGCGTTGTCGCATCTCATCGCACGTTTCGGCCCGTTGGGCCGCGACGGTTCCGTCAACCTCCAACGCAAGGCGGGGCTGGCGCCCTCGATCACACCATGACAGACACTCTCGACAAGGCGCTTGCCGCCGCGCGCGACGCCGCCGGAGCGGCCGCCGAGATCATCCAGCATTACTGGCGTGCCGGCGTGGACGTGATCGTGAAGGGCGACGACACGCCGGTCACCGTCGCGGACCGCGAAGCGGAGATGGCGATCCGCGCGATCCTCGCGAAAGCCCTGCCGGAAGCCGGTATCTATGGCGAGGAGTACGGTGCGGACGACACCTCGCGCGAGTACCTGTGGCTGGTGGACCCCCTTGACGGAACGAAGAGCTTCGTCCGTCGCACGCCGTTCTTTTCCACGCAGATCGCCCTGATGCATCGTGGCGAGTTGGTGCTGGGTGTCTCCTCCGCGCCCATCTACGGCGAGCGCATGTGGGCCGTGCGCGGACGTGGCGCCTTCCTCGACGGCGACCCCGTGCGCGTGGCGTCGACGGCGACGATGCGCGAGGCATCGATCTCCACCGGCAACGTGAAGACCCTCACGATGGATGCACGCTGGGATGTCTTGGGCGCGATGATCCGCGACAGCAACCGCATCCGTGGCTATGGCGATTTCTGTCATTACCACCTGCTGGCCCGCGGCGGTCTCGACCTCGTGATCGAATCCGACCTGAACATCCTCGACATCGCCGCCCTGGCGGTGATCGTCCGCGAGGCCGGCGGCGTGTTCACCGACCTGGACGGCGCCGCGCCCGGCCTGGACACGCGCAGCGTCCTGGCAGGCACGCCGGCCATCCACGCCGAGGCGCTGGCGCGACTCACCGGCGCTACAATCGGCCGATGAACAAACGCCCGACGATCCTCGCGACGCGCGATGCGCCCGACAGTCCCCTCCGCCGCGCGGAAGAGGTCGACCTCGAGTTCTCCAACGGTGAAAGGCGCACGTACCAGCGCCTGAAAGGCAGCGGCTTCGGCGCCGTACTGATCGTCGCGATGCGCGATCCGGAAACGGTGCTGCTCGTGCGTGAGTACGGCGTTGGCGTGGACCGCTACGAACTGGGCGTGCCGAAGGGTCGCCTGGACGGTGACGAGACGACGGAGCAGGGCGCGAATCGCGAACTGAAGGAAGAAGTCGGCTACGGGGCGCGCAAGCTGAAGATCCTCGGCACGTTGTCGCTGTCGCCCTCGTACATGACCCACCTCGCGCACGTCGTCCTCGCGGAAGATCTCTACCCCGAGCGCCTGCAAGGCGACGAGCCCGAGGAACTGGAAGTGGTGCCCTGGCGGATGGACAAGCTGCACGAGCTGCTCGCGCGCGACGACGTGACCGAAGGCCGCTCGATCGCCGCGCTGTTCATGGCCCGCGAATACCTGGCCGGGCGGTACCGTCCCGCATGAGCGTATCGCCGGCAGCGTGGCTCGATCCGGTCTGCGCCATCGCGCGACAGGCCGCCGAGGCGATCCTCGCGGTGTATGCGCAGGATTTCGAAGTCATCTGCAAGGACGACGATTCACCCGTGACCGCCGCCGACCTCGCCGCCCAGCGCGTCATCGAGGAAGGCCTGCATCGGCTGGCTCCCGGTGTACCGGTGATTTCCGAGGAGGCGCTCGCCGCGCCCTGGGCGGAACGGCGTACCTGGCGACGCTATTGGCTGGTCGACCCGCTCGATGGCACGCGCGAATTCGTGAAGCGCAACGGCGAATTCACGGTGAACATCGCACTCATCGAAGACCACCGCACCGTGCTCGGCGTGGTGCTCGTCCCGGTGACGGGCGACCTCTATGCCGCCGCTCGCGGTGAAGGCGCCTGGCGGCAGCCCACGATCGACGGGCCGCGCGAACGCATACGCGCGCGCCGCGCCGACGGCCTGCTGAGGGTCACCGGCAGCCGCTCGCACGCGGGTGGCCGCAGCCTCGCGCTGCTCCAACGCCTCGGCGATCACGAGACCTTCGTGCTCGGCTCCTCGCTCAAGTTCTGCGTGATCGCGCGGGGTGACGCGGACATCTACCTGCGCCTGGGTGCCACCTCCGAATGGGACACCGCCGCGGCGCAATGCGTGCTCGAGGAGGCCGGCGGCGCCGTGCTCGACCTGGCCGGCCGTCCGTTTCGCTACAACACGCGCGATTCACTCATCAATCCCGAATTCATCGCCTGCGGCGATACCTCGGTCGATTGGGCGGCGCGGCTGGTCGATCCGGAGGACGTCGCATGACGCGTCCGGTGGACGACCTCATCGCCATCATGGCGCGCCTGCGCGATCCGGAGAACGGTTGCCCCTGGGACGTGAAGCAGAGCTTCGCCACGATCGCGCCATACACGATCGAGGAAGCGTACGAGGTGGCCGATGCGATCGATCGCGAGGACATGCACGACCTGCGCGACGAATTGGGCGACTTGCTTCTGCAGGTCGTGTTCCACGCGCGCATGGCGGAAGAAGCGGGGCATTTCGCCTTCGGCGATGTCGTCCAGGCGATCTGCGACAAGATGCAGCGCCGTCATCCGCATGTGTTCGGCGACGTCACGCATGCCAGCGACCATGCGCGCTCACGCGACTGGGATCGCCTGAAGGCGGAGGAGCGCGCGGCCAGGGGCGCCGACGATACCAGCGCGCTTGCCGGTATTTCACGCGGGTTGCCGGAATGGCAGCGCGCGGTGAAGCTGCAGAAACGCGCGGCGAACGTCGGCTTCGACTGGCCGGACCATCGGCCGGTGCTCGACAAGATCGAGGAAGAGATCGAGGAAGTCCGCCACGAATTCGAGAACGGCGCCGACGAGGAACGCCTGGCCGATGAAATCGGCGATGTGTTGTTCGTCGCGGCGAACCTGGCGCGGCACGCGAAGGTCGACGTGTCGCGCGCGTTGCGTGGTGCGAACGCCAAGTTCGAGCGGCGTTTCCGCGCGATGGAGGCGCTTGCCGCGATGGAAGGACGTGAGCTGGCGTCGTATTCATTGCAGGAGCAGGAGATGCTCTGGCGCCGGGTGAAGCGCGAGGCGGGCTGATCGCAAAATCGCCGACAGGGTCGGCTCCCACCCAGGTAGTCATTGCATGGCCAGCCTTGTGGGAGCCGATTTATCGGCGATCCCGCGGCAGCGGGCCCGGGTGAGGCAAGCACCCATCGCCGCTGAAGCGGCTCCTACAAGAAAAAAAACAGTGAGTCCCATGGTCGATGGGTGGGAGCCGACCCTGTCGGCGATGGGTGCTCGCCCCAACGCTCCAAAAGAAACGGGGCCTCACGGCCCCGTCTCCCTTCACTTCACTTCGAAGCAGCCGATTTATCGGCCGTTCGCTGCGCCATGCGCGCCTTGAACTGCTCCATCTCCTGGTGACGCTTCTGATCCTGGGCGAGGTTCTCGTCGAGGCTCTTGCGCATCGTGGCGATGGCGGCGTCCGGATTCTGCGGCTGCATCTGTGCGCGTGCCAGGTGGCGGTACACGTAATCGCGGACCATCGGGTTCTGCGACTTGGCCAGCACATCGTTGTAGAGCGCCGGCAGTTCCTTGCTGCGGCCGGACACGATGTACAGGCGTTCGAGCGCGCGAAGGTCGCCGATGACGCCGGAGCGGGCCATGCCGCCACCGTGACGGCCCCAGCCGCCATGCTCGCCGCGACCGTGGCCACGGTCGCCATCGCGGTCCCATTTCGGTCCCTGCTGGGGGCCGGCCGGCTGGCTGGCGTGAGCCGCCGGAGCGGTCGGCGCCTTGGGGGCGGCATCCTGCGCGAACGCGAAGGCGGCCGAACCGGCAAGGAGAAGGGAAGCGGCACTGGCGATAAGGGTCTTGCGTTGCATAGGGTGATCTCCCGGTTGGACTTGCACGGGGAAAAACGTGCCGCCTCGCCGGCGGTTGACGGGCTTGTTGCCTGCCGCTCAGATTCGTGTGAAATCGCGGTTACAACCTTTTGCGTGTGGCTGGCATCCATCACCGGCACACCGCATCCACTGGAGGGGATTTCCATGCGTCACCTGCTTCTCGCCTCGTTGCTGCTCGTTCCTGCCATCGCCATGGCCGACGACCAGTGCAAGTTCCACGCGGACCGCAATCTCGACCTCGATCTCTCGGGCGTTCGCGCCGTCCGCTTCTCCGTCCATGCCTATGAACTGCATCTTTCCGGCGGCGCGCCGGCGGGCAAGGGAACGGTGCGCGGCAAGGCCTGCGCCTCCGACCAGGAAACCGTCGACAACCTCGTCGTCACGCAGGAACGGGACGGTGACACCCTCCTGGTCGAACTGAAGACCAACCGCAACAGTGGCTGGTCCGGTTTCGGCAGTCACTACAGCGACCTGAAGGTCGAGGCCAGCGTGCCGTCGAACATTCCGGTGATGGTCAACGTGGGTTCGGGCGAAGCGAAGGTGCGCGGCGTCGCCTCCCTCGACAGTTCGTCGGGCTCGGGTGAGCTGGAAGCGAGCGACATCAAGGGGCCGGTGCGGACCACGGTGGGCTCGGGCGAGGTGAAGCTCGATAACACCGGGCCCATCGAGGTCGACACCGTCGGCTCCGGCGATTTCGAGGCGAAGCACGTGAACGGTGGCGTCCGTATCGGCACGGTAGGCTCGGGCGATGCGAAGCTCAGTGATATCGGCGGCAACGTGGACGTCGGGACCATCGGTTCGGGCGACCTCAATGTCGATGGCGTTCGCGGTGATCTGAGGGTGCGTACGCAGGGCAGTGGCGATGTCGACCACCATGGCGTCACCGGCCACGTCGACGTTCCGGACAAGAATCGCTGATCCACGCTGGAAGCCGATATGATCCCGTCCTTGGCGGCGGGATCTTTCCTTTCATGACGTGGCTACCTCCTTCGTTGCGCGCGCTGCGCCGCGACGTGTTCTTCCTCGTATTGCTGGCCGTGTCGGTCGCCCTCGCGATCGCATGGCCTTCGCGCATCGCCGCTTGGCCCTCCCTGGTCGACTGGCCCACCATAGCCGCGCTCACGGGCCTGTTGATCCTTACCAAGGGCGTGGAATCCAGTGGCGCCCTCGACATGGCGGGACGCTGGCTGATCGATCGCACCTCGACGCGGCGCGTGGCGGCGCTCGGTCTCGTCGCGGCCACGGCCGTGCTGTCGATGCTCCTGACCAACGACGTGTCGCTTTTCGTGATGGTGCCCTTGACCCTGAGCATGTGCCGGATCGCACGGATGCCGGCGACGCGCCTGGTGGTTTTCGAAGCCCTGGCGGTGAATGCGGGCTCGATGCTTACGCCGATCGGCAATCCGCAGAACCTGTTCCTCTGGCAGCAGTGGAACAACGGTTTCGGTGGCTTCGTCTGGGAAATGCTGCCGCTGGTCGCGATTGCCCTGACCCTGTTGCTCGCGCTGACCGCGCTTGCGTTTCCCGCCATGCCGCTGGAAGTGCATGAGCGTGGCGGGGAGCCCGTCGATCGCACGATGCTCGGCGTGGCGGCGTTGCTCTACGTGCCCTTCATCGTACTGGCCGACCTGCAGTACGTTGGCTGGGGACTGCTCGGCGTCGTGGCGATCTTCCTCGCGTTGCGCCGGCGCGTCGTCGCCAGCATCGACTGGGGGTTGTTGCTGACCTTCGTGCTGATGTTCATCGACTTGCGCATGCTGGCGGGGCTCGACGCGGTCCGCTCGTTCGTGGCGGGCCTGGGCCTGGAGCACGCGCCGCATCTGTACATCACCGGGGCACTGGCCTCGCAGGTGGTGAGCAACGTTCCCGCGGCGATCCTGCTGGCTGAGTATTCGCACGACTGGCGCACGATCGCCTTCGGCGTGAACGTCGGCGGGTTCGGCTTCGTCCTGGGTTCATTGGCGAACCTGATCGCGCTGCGGCTGCTGGGCGAACGCAAGGCGTGGGCTACCTTCCACGTGTGGTCGGTGCCGTTCTTCGTGGTGATCGGGCTACTGGGCTGGGCCCTCCTCTAGCGGCGGGCTTTTGCCTGGTGGGAGCCGACCCAGGGTCGGCTCCCACCAGGCCTGGCCGTCAGGCCTTGCGGGTGCCCTGGGCGCCGGTGTTGCTGTTTCCGCGGTCGAAGGCCTTGATGAAATCGCGGACATCCGGATAGACCACGTCGCGCCAGCGGCGGCCGCTGAAGATGCCGTAGTGGCCAGCGCCTTCGATGATGAGGTGCTTGCGGCGTTTCTTCGCGATGCCTTTGCACAGTCCGTGCGCCGCTTCGGTCTGGCCAAGGCCGGAGATGTCGTCGAGCTCGCCTTCGATGGTCAGCAGCGCGGTGTCCTTGATCTTGGCCGGCTGCACCCGCTCGCCGTGCACTTCCCAGGTGCCCTTGGGCAGGCGGTGTTCCTGGAACACGGTTTCGATCGTGTCGAGGTAGTACTCGGCCGGCATGTCGAGCACCGCGTTGTACTCGTCATAGAACTTGCGATGCTGGTCGGCGTCGTCGAGGTCGCCCTTGCGCAGGTTCTCGTAGAAGTCCCAGTGCGACATCACGTGGCGGCTCGGATTCATCGCGATGAACCCCGCGTGCTGCAGGAAGCCCGGATAGACCTCGCGGCCCGCGCCCGGGTACTGGTAGGGCACCTTGTGGATCAGCTGGTTGCGGAACCACGACAGCGGGCGCGTGGTGGCCAGGTTGTCGACGCTGGTGGGGCTCTTGCGCGTGTCGATCGGACCGCCCATGAGGGTGAGCGTGGCCGGCGTGGCTTCGCCACGGGCGGCCATCAGCGATACCGCCGCGAGCACCGGCACCGTGGGCTGGCAGACCGAGACCACGTGCGCGCGATGCACGCCGACGTGGCGGATGAATTCCTCGATGTACGTCACGTAATCGGCCAGCGAGAACGAACCCTGGTCGAGCGGGATCATGCGCGCGTCGACCCAGTCGGTGATGTACACCTTGTGGTCGCGCAGCAGCGTGCGGACGGTGTCGCGCAGCAGCGTGGAATGGTGTCCGGACAGCGGCGCCACGACCAGGACGGCCGGGTCGTTCTTCATCTTGTCAACGGTGGCCTGGTCGTCGGAGAAGCGCTTGAACCGCTTGAGGGTACAGAACGGCTTGGCCATGGCGACCTGTTCGACGATGGCGACGTCGTGGCCGTGGGCGTGCACGCTGTGGATATCGAATTCAGGCTTTTCGTAGGCCTTGCCCAGCCGGTACATGAGTTCGTAACCGGCGGCGGCGCGCTCCGCGCCCGGCACCCGGGCGAACGGGCTGGCAATGTCGCCGAACATCTTCGCGCCCGCCTCGGCCCAGTAGGAGAGGGGGCTGAGCATGGAGCGTTGCCATTCGTGCATGAGATAGAGCATGCAGCTTACGTCCGGGGCGGGGAAGGTGGCGCATCATAACCAGTTGCGCCGCGCCATGTGTAAAGCCCCTGTTTTTGCTCGATTTAAGTACCAGCCTTGCGGCAGACCAGCAGGACTTCGTCGACTCCGGGCCCTGGTTCGAAGCCGGTCGTGAAGGCCAACGGCTTCTGGAAACGCACGCCCAGCGGCATGAACACCCGGTTGTACCACCACATGGCGCGGGCGCGCTGGTGGGTCAGGAACCACTGCCCGAGGTCGAGCAGCTTCGACGATTTCGGCTGCATGCCGTAGACGGCGCTGCGTTCGATGGTGAATCCGTGGCGCCCGAGAAGGGCACGGATCGCGTCGGGCTCGTAGCGGCGGTAATGGCCCACGAAATCGTCGAAGGCGGTCCATGCGTCCGGATGCAGGGGCACCGAGATCAGCAGGCGGGCACCGGGCTCGGCCACGCGGGCCAGCTCACCCAGGGCTCCCTCGTCGTCCACCACGTGTTCGAGGATGTCGAAGGCGCAGACGAAGTCGAAGCTGGCGTCGCGAAAGGGAAGGGCGCCGATCATGGCGTTGGCCACGCGGGCGCCGTGCCGACCCAGCTCGGCCAGCGCGGGCCGGCTGAGGTCGACGAACTGGGTGTCCGCCAGTGGCAGGCGGGGACGCAGGCCGGGGGCGACTTCCAGGCGCCGCGAGGTTTGCGCGACCAGTTCCGCCACCAGCGGCCAGGTGTTGAATTGCTCCGGCGAGAACAGCTTCGCTTCCGACCACAAGGCGTCGTAGAAGCGCTTGTTGCTGCCGATCAGGTCGGCGTCGGTCCGCTGGGCCGGAGGGCCCGAGGTAAACGATGCGATGGTCATGCGGTACCTCGGGCGGTGAAAAACTAAGGACTAGCGCAGTCGCGCCAGTTCGCGCAGCAGGGGCAATCGGCGTACGCGCACGGCGGTGGCGCGGAAGACGGCATTCGCGAGTGCCGGCGCCGCCGAGGGTACGCCGATCACGCTGGCACCGGCCGGATCGGCGGTGGACGGCACGATCACCGTCTCCACCTCGTAGGGCATCGGCTGCGTCGCGGCGACCGGGTAGTCGCGGAAGCCCGTCTGCTGCACCTTACCGTCCTTCACCGTGATGGCGAGGTTGAGGGCGGTGGACAGCGCATCCAGCGTGGCGCCCTGCAGCTGGGCTTCCAGGCCCAGCGGATTGATCGCGCGGCCCACGTCGGCCACGCAGACCACGCGATGGATGTCGATGCCATCGGTGGTCGGCGCCACTTCGATGGCGTGGGCCACGTAGGCGCCGAAGACATAGGCGCAGGCGATGCCGAGGCCGTTCTCGCTGCGCAGCCAACGGCTCCAGTCGAGCTTGTCGGCGGCGAGCTTCAGCACGTTCGCCATGCGCGCGGTGTCGATGGGGCCGCCACGGCCGTTGTACGGCAACTGGCGTGGCCCGCCGAGCAGGGCGAGGCGGAAATCGAGCGGATTGGCCTTCACCGCGTGCGCGAGTTCATCGATGAAGCTTTCGCTGGCGAAGGTGGGCGTGACGTGCGGCGAACCTCGCCACTCGCCACGGGCCAGCGTCGATTCCAGCGGATACCAGTCGCTGCGGAAGTTGGGAACGAGTCCCGCAGGCAAGGCATCGGCGACCAGTTCCGATTGCCAGAGCCGGTTGTCCGGCGTGGCCCGGCCCGCCAGCGCGGACGGACTCGCCATGCGCTGATGCCAGCCGACGATGTTCTTCTTGCGGTCGAGCGACGCGTTGAGGCGATGCACGGCCAATGGGCGGTAGTAGTCGCGCATCAGGTCGTCGTCGCGGGTCCAGAGCACCTTGACCGGCCGGTTGCGGATCTCGTCGGGTTTCTTCGCCAGGGCGATCGCCATCGCCTCGGCGATGTAGTCCTGTTCCAGGCGGCGGCCGAAACCGCCGCCGCCACGCGGCACCTGGATGTCGATCTGTTCGGGACGGAATCCGGTCATGCGTTGCACGACCGTGTACGCCTGGCGTGGCGATTGCGTGGCGGCGATCACCGTCACGCTGGTATCCGGATCGAGCCGGACGACGCAATTGGGGGTTTCCGCCGTGGCATGCGCGACCCAGGGCTGGAAATACGTGGCTTCGAGCGCACGCGCGGCCTTCTTGCGCGCGAGGGCGATGTCGCCATCATTGCGCACGGTGGTCGGCGCGGCGGCGTCGTCGCCGAACAGGTCGAGCGCCTTCTGTTCGAGGGCGGAGTTGGTCGGCTCGGTGGTGTCGCCCGGTTTCCAGGTCGCCTTCAAGGCGGCGCGGCCGGACAGGGCCGACCAGGTGTCGCGCGCGAGCACCGCCAGCGCGGGTGCCTGGGCGGCGAGACCGGGCTGCTGGCCCTGCTCGGGGGTGATCTCGATCACGTCGAAGACGCCCTCGACCTTCTTCGCCGCGTCGCGGTCGGCGGTGTCGAGCGAGCCCCCGGGATAGGGGCAGCGCGCCAGCACCGCGATCACCGGGTCGCCGAGGCTCTCGTCGAAGGCGTAGCGCAACGTGCCGGTGACGACCGCGCGCGCATCCACGTCGCCGGCCGGCTGGCCTATGAGGCGGTAACGCTCGGCCTGCTTCACGGGCGGCGGTGTCGAGGGCGCGTCGATGCCGGCCGCGGCCGAAGCCAGGTCGGCGTAGGAGATGCGCCTGCCGTCGGCGGCGACGACCATGCCGCTCTCGCCACGAAGCTGTTCCGCCGGGACGCCGAGGCGCCGCGCGGCCGCCTGCAGGAGTAGCCAGCGACCGAGTGCGCCTGCCTGGCGCAGGTCGGCCCAGGCGGCGGGAATGCTGGTGGCATCGCCGCTGCGCTGGCGGCCGTAGGTGAATTTCGGTTCACCGTTGCCCTGGGTGACGCCGAGGCCGAGCGGCTCCACGATCACGCGGGACCAGTCGGCGTCGAGTTCCTCCGCGATGATCCGGGCCAGCGACGTGGACGTACCTTCGCCATTGTCGGGATCGCGCACGCCGATGTAGATGCGGCCGTCGGCGGCGATGCGCAGGTACGGACCGACCTGGGCCCAGGCGTCGCCCAGCAGGCCCAGCGGCGGCGGGCGATCCAGGGCCTCCGCCGTGCCGACGCCGATGACCAGCGCGCCCGCGGTGCCGGCGGCGTATTTGAGGAACCGGCGGCGGGAAAGTCGGACCTCGCCACTCATGCCTTCGGGTCCTTCATCGCGCCGGCGGCGCGCTTGATCGCCTTGCGGATGCGGCCATAGCTGCCGCAACGGCAAAGGTTGCCGATCTTGTCGATATCCGCATCGGAGGGATTTTTCTGCCGCGAGAGCAGGTCCACCGCGGCCATGATCTGGCCGGGCTGGCAGAATCCGCACATGATGGCGTCCTCGTCGATCCAGGCCTGCTGCACGGGGTGCAGCGTGCCGTCCGCGGCGGACAGGCCCTCGACCGTGGTCACCCGTTTGCCGGACATCTTTTCCATCTTCGTCTGGCAGGAGGCCACGGCCTTGCCATCGACGATCACCGTGCAGAAGCCGCAATCGCCCTGGTCGCAGCCGTACTTCGCGCCGGTCAGGCGCAGCACGTCGCGCAGGTACCAGAGCAGGGGCATGGTCTTGTCGCCCGTGTGCCGGTAGCGCTTGTCGTTGACGATGAGGTCGATGCCTTCACGTACCGGCTTGGGCGCCGGCTGACGGGCGTCCTGCTTGGGCGGAACGGGTACGGGAGACGTCGGACCTTGCTGTGCCATCGGCTTTCCTCAACTGAACCGGGTCATTGTGGCATCCGTGCCATGGTTCAGCGAGCGACTTTACTGAACAGCCGTCGCCACACCGCGTAGACGGGCAGTCCCGACAGCACCACCAGGCAGACGACGCCGGCGCTGAGTGGCTTGTCCCAGGTGTACGCCACGACTACGCCGATCACGGTGGCGAGGAAGACCAGCGGCAGCAGGGGATAGGCCGGCGTGGCGAACGCGGGCCGGCCCTGGCCGTGCCGGCGATACCAGAACAGCGTGGCGATCGTGACCGCGTAGGCGGCCCAGTCGCCGAACGCGGCGAAATCCAGCAGTTGCCCGTAGTTGGCGATCCATACGAGCACGATGGCCCACGCCGAAAGCATCATCAGCGCGATGTTCGGGGTGCGGTAGCGCGGATGCAGCCTGGCCACGCTGGAGAAGAACAGGCCATCCTGCCCCATCACCTGGAGGACACGGGCGCCGGCGACGAGGGTGATGTTGCAGAAACCGAGCGTGGAGATGGCGATGCCGATGGCGATCAGCTTCGCGCCGGCGGTGCCGAACACGCGGCTCATCACGTCGGCTGCCGGTGCCTGGCTGGCCGCGAGCCCGTCGTGGCCGAGCACGGCGAGGTATGCATAGTTGGTGAGCACGTAGGCGGCGATCACCACCAGCATGCCCACGATCAGCGCTCGCGGCAGCGTGCGCTGCGGATCGCGGACCTCGCCGGCGAGGTTGTTGAGGTAGCTGAAGCCGGAGAAGGCGAACAATACCGGCAGCAGGGCGCCGGCGAGGCTGCCGGTCACCTGGGTCGGGCTCGCCGCCAGCGCCTGGGTGGTGCCGGCTCCGGCGAAAGCGACGCCGGTGACCACCAGCACGACGATGGCGGTGAGCTTCAGTATCGCGAAGACGTTCTGTACCTGGGCGCCGAAGCGGATGCCGAAGAGGTTGAGCCCCGTGACGAAGACGAGCGCGCCGATGGCGAGCGGCTTGATCAGACCGGGCGAAAGGCCGAACACCGAAGTGGCGTAACTGCCGAAGATGGTCGCCACGGCGGCGCTGCTGCCGCTGTAGATCACCAGCAGCATGGTCCATCCGAACAGGAAGCCGGCCAGCCGGCCGAAGGCCTCGCGCAGGTAGACGTAGCTGCCGCCCGCTTCCGGCCGCCGCGCGCCCAGTTCGGCGTAGCAGAGGCAACCGATCAGCGTAAGCAGGCCGCCTGCGACCCAGAGCCCCAGCAACACCCAGCCGGAGCCGGTGCGCTGCGCGACGATGCCGGGATTGAGGAAGATGCCGCCACCGATGATCCCGCCCACGACGATGAGCGCGGCGTCCATGAGGGTGAGGCGGCGGGCGTAGCCGGGATTTTCCATGGATCGTCGTCGCCTGGGTAAAGCGCGCAGGATCGCCTGCGCGCTACGGCCCCCGCAAGCCCGGATCGTGTGGCACGCCTAGAACATGTGGCGGAAGAGGTCGGCCAGGGCGCGGCTGAAGGTGGCCGAGGCGATCACGATCGCCACCGTCGTCGCCCAGACCACGATCAGCAGCACGCCGTCGCGTTCAACCAGCGCGAAGGCGAAGGCGATCAGCATGCCGCCGAACACGTAGTTGGTGAACGGAATCGGCAAGGCCAGCAGGATGCCGATGAGGATCATGATGGCGCCGGAGACGAAGGTGAACGGGCGCTGCGTGAGGCGTTGCAGGCGCGGCTGACAGATCTTTTCCAGCCGGCGCGTCATGGGTGCGATGCGGTCGAGGAAGCGCAGCAGGCCCTCGCGCGACATCGTGCGCCGGCGAAGGAAACCGGGAATCCACGGATGCTCGAGCCCGATCAGCATTTCCAGGCCGAGCGCGACCACGAGCACGCCCATGATGCCGCCGATGCCTAGCGGCACGGGTATGAAATTGGGAATCGCCAGCAGGAGAAGGAGGAAGCCGAAGGCGCGGCGCCTCAGCGGTTCGAGCAATTGCTCGATCGTGATCCGTTCGCCGGGGGTGGACATGAGCGCCGCCCTCAGCAGGGCGGCGGTCTTGTCTTCGCGCGGTTCGGTCGGGGTCATGCAACGACTGTCGCGGTCGGCGCTTGAACCGCCGCTTTACGTTACCGCCTCTTCGTCATTCCCCTGCAACGGGCTCGTCGGCGCCGACGGTGCTCACCAGCACCTTGTCGATGCGGGCGCCATCCATGTCGACCACCTCGAAGCGGTTGCCTTGCCAGGTGAAGGATTCGCCTGCCTGCGGGATATGGCCGAACTGCGTGGTGAGCATGCCGGCCACCGTGCGGAAATCGTGCTCTTCCTCGTTGGGCAGGCGGTCGAGCTGGAGCAGTTCGCGCAGGTCGTCGGCCGGCAGGGAACCATCGACCAGCCAGCTGCCGTCGTCGCGGCGCACGATGGGGCCTGCCTGCCCGGCGTCGTCGGCCGCGGGAGCGGTGGCGCCCACCACGGCCGTGAGCAGATCGTTCAAGGTGACCAGGCCTTCGATGTCGCCGTATTCGTCCACCGCCAGGGCAAGCTGGGTGTCGGCGTCTCTAAAGGCCTCGAGCAGGTCGAGGGCCCGTGCCGTGGCGGGCACGAAGAGCGGGCGGGCGACGCGGGCGAAAAGGTCGACCTGGCCGCGTTCGAGCGAACCGATCAGGGATTTCACCTCCACCGTGCCGACCACCTCGCTTTCGTCGCGGCGGTACACCGGGTAGCGGGAGAACTGTGTATCGCGCAGTACCTCGAGGTTGTCCTCGCGCGACGCGGCCACGTCCAGCCAGGCGATCTTCATGCGCGGCGTCATCACCGAGTCCACCGTGCGGTCGCCCAGGCGCAGCACGCGGTTGACCATGTTGCGCTCGTCGCTGTCGAGGATGCCTTGCTCGGCGCTTTCCGCCACAAGGAGGCGGATCTCCTCTTCGGTGGCTGCGCTGGCGCTGGTCCGGTGCAGGCGGAGCACGCGGAGGATGCCGGTGGAAAGGTGGTTGAGCAGCCAGACCATCGGCAGGGTGATGCGCGAAATCACCAGCATCGGCATGGCGATCTGGCAGGCGATGCGTTCGGGAGCGGAAAGGGCCGCGCGCTTGGGCACGAGTTCGCCGATGACGATCTGGACCAGCGACATCAGCAGGAAACCGAGCAGCCAGCCGACCACGCGCACATACGGTTCCAGCCAGAGCGGGCCGCCGCCGTGCAACAGCTCGGCGAACTTCTCGCCCAGGCTGTCGCCGGCCACGGCACCCGTGACCAGGATGATCAAGGTCATGCCGACCTGGACCGTGGAGAGGAAGCGCTCCGGCGATTCGGCCAGTTGCAGGGCCACCCGGGCGCGCCGGCTGTCCCTGGCCAGCTGCTTGAGCCGGCTCTTGCGCGAGGCGACGACGGACATCTCGGACAGGGCGAAGAAGCCGTTGCCGAGGGACAGGACGAGGACCAGCAGGAGTTCGGAGAGCATCGGGGGCTTATATAGCAGATGGGCCGTGCCCGGTCGTGGACGTTCGCCTGCGGGAAGCCCACGGCACCGCCAGGCTCAGTCCGGTAACATTAGCGTCATAAATTCCCAAGGTTCCCCAGGCGACGCCATGTTTTCACTCCAGACGATCTTCGGTAAGGGCGACAAGTTCTATGGGCTGCTCGAGGCCAGTGCCGAGGCGGCGCGCGAAAGCGCCCGGGCCATGCACGAGCTGGTGACCCAGACCGACCGTACCCCGGTGATGGCCGCCTTCAGCACGGCACGGGCCCGGGAGAAGGCCTTGCACGGGCAGATCGGCGAGGAACTGGTGAATACTTTCGTCACCGCCCTGGATCGCGAGGACATCGAGGCCCTGAACTCGGCGCTGTACAAGATCCCCAAGACCATCGAGAAGTTCGCCGAGCGCTACGTGATCGTCGCCGAGCGCCTGCAGGGCATCGATTTCAGCCAGCGCGCCGCGCTGCTCGAACGCTCGGCCGACGTCGTGGTGGCGATGATCGGCCAACTCCGCCATGGCCTGAAGATCGACCCGGTGAAGAAGCTGCGCGACCAGCTCCAGGCGTTGGAGTCCGAGGCCGACCGCCTGCTGCTCGACCCATACCGCACCCTTTACGCCGAAGCCTCCGATCCGCTCCGGGCCATCCTCGCCAAGGACCTCTTCGAACTGGTCGAGAAGGCCGTCGACAAGTGCCGGGACGTCGGCAACGTCGTCTATTCGATCGTGCTCAAGAACTCCTGACGGCGGGCGCCCCATGAGCATGGTCATCGCGGTCGTCCTGATCGCCCTCGCGTTCACCTATATCAACGGCTTCCACGACACGGCGAATTCCATTGCCACCGTGGTCGCGACCAAGGTACTCACGCCAGGCCAGGCGGTCCTGCTGGCCGCCGTCACCAACCTGGCGGGCGCCCTCTGGGGCACGGCCGTGGCGGCGACGATCGCCTCTGGCCTGATCGACACGGGCGTGGTCGAGGTCGGTTCGCACCTGCTGATCAGTGCGCTGCTCGGCGCCACCATCTGGAACCTGATCACCTG
Organism: Luteibacter sp. E-22; assembly: GCF_049913125.1. Lineage (GTDB taxonomy): Bacteria > Pseudomonadota > Gammaproteobacteria > Xanthomonadales > Rhodanobacteraceae > Luteibacter. Next base: position 3,356,685 of record NZ_CP183975.1, on the reverse strand, counting down.
GTGGCTCGGCCTGCCTTCCAGTTCGAGCCACGCGCTGGTCGGTGGACTATGCGGCGCGGCGCTGGCCGCGGCCGGCGACAACTTCCATTCCATCATCTGGTGGCAGGACGGCGCGCACTGGTGGTTGGGCAAGGGCGTAGTGCCCAAGGTCATCGTGCCGATGATCGTCTCGCCCTTCCTCGGCTTCGTGATCGGCTTCCTCATCATGGGTGGCCTCTATGCGTTGCTGGGCTTCTTCTCCAGCCGCAAGGGCCCGTTGCGCCGCTTCGGCCGCACGCCGTTCGTGAACAGTTTCTTCGGCAAGGCGCAGATCGTCTCGGCCAGTGCCATGGGCCTGTCCCACGGCATGAACGACGCACAGAAGAGCATGGGCATCATCGCCCTGGCCCTGGCTGGCGCGACGGCGGCCGGCCAGTTCGACCACCTGCCCGCGTTCCTGCATTTCCTGCGTATCCCGCACGACCCGGCCGCGGCCGGCGGCTTCCCGATCCCCATCTGGGTGAAGGTGGTCTGCGCGCTCACCATGGCCGGCGGCACCGCCGGTGGTGGCTGGCGCATCATCAAGACGCTCGGCCACAAGATGGTGAAGCTGCATCCCATCAACGGTTTCGCCGCCGAAGGCAGTTCCGCGGCCGTGATCCTCACCGCCTCGATGCTCGGCGTGCCCGTGTCGACCACGCACAACGTTTCCGCGTCGATCATGGGCGTGGGCGCGGCCAAGCGCTTCAACGCCATCCGCTGGTCGGTGGTCGAGCGCATGGTCTGGGCATGGATACTCACCCTGCCCATCACGGCAGGACTCGGCTACGGCCTGGTCAAGCTGGGCCGCCTGCTGTTCTGAGGCCTACAGCGCGTCGGCGTCGCCGTTGACGACCTGCTCGAGCTGGTCGCCGATGGCACCCAGTTCCTCGATGAGCCGAGCCAGTTCGCGTTCGTCCAGGTAGTCGTACGGGCGGTTCTCGCACAGGTGCAGGTAGGGCGAGCCATCGAGATCAGCCTCGGCCAGGTATCCGGTGCGTTGCTCCCAGTTGAAGCGCAGGCAACGTCGCGCATCCACGCCGGCCAGGGGGCCGATCGGCGTCGACAGGCGCAGGAAGCGCTGCCCGTCGGTGTCCTCGAGTTCGGTCAGGTAAATGCCCTGGTGCCGCCCATCGGGCAGCTCGAGGTCGAAGCTGATGATGTAGGGCTCGTTCTGGCGGAGCTTGTGAATGCCGCCCAGGTGGGAGCGAATCGCTTCGAAATGCCGCATGGCTGCCTGCTGGTCCGTCGTCGGGGGCTTCCGATGGTACGCTCAACGGAGGCCCCGGACATGCACGAAACGACCATGAACGATGTACTCGACGATGACGAGGCCCGCGTGCTGCGGGCACAGCGGATCATCGATGCGGTCGCGGCCATTCCGCGTGGCCGGGTGGCCAGCTATAGCGCCATCGCGGCTCGCGCCGGGTATCCCGGACGGGCCCGCCTGATCGGCCGTGTGCTCGGCGACGCGCCCAATCGTCCCGACCTGCCATGGCATCGCGTGCTGCGTGCCGACGGCAAGATCGGGATTCCCGCCGGCACGCGGGGCTATCGCGAACAGTGCCGGCGGTTGAAGGCCGAAGGGGTGGTCGTGAAGGACGGACGCGTGCCCATGAGCGCCTTCGGCCTGGATCATGACCTCGATCGTGCCATCTGGGGGTTACCCGTCCGCGGAATCAGCGGTAGGTGACCTCGACCAGACGCCATGGCCGTGACGGATCGCGGCGCAGAGCGTAGTCCAACAACGACAGCCTGGCGTCGGCTCGTGCCTGGTGCGTATCGAGCAAGCGGATGATGGCGTCGCCTTGGCGACCCGCCGGACAATCGAGCTTGCCCTCGCCTATCGGGCAGGATGGTTCGACAATGGCACCATGGAAGCCGATGCGGCCTCCCCCGGCGAACGTGGGCAAGGCGCCGACAAGCAGGGCGCCGGCAAGCAGGCTTGCGGGAACGAGCGCTTTCTTCATGACATCCCCCCTCTTGAGGACGTGAAACGCTATGGAGTCGCGGGGCGGCATGCCCGGCCTCATTACCTGCCGATTCGCAAGGAAAGAAAACAACCTTTCGTCTCAAATCGGTGTAGGCCTACATCCCGTTCAGCTGTCATCCCGTGCCGATACGTCGCGCCGGTTTGTTAGCATGGGAGGATGCAGTCCCAGGCTCTCGATCTTCTTCACTCCGTATTCGGCTATCCCGGATTCCGCGGTCAACAACAAGCCATCGTCGAAGAGGTCGCGGGTGGCGGCGACGCGCTGGTGCTCATGCCCACGGGCGGTGGCAAGTCGCTTTGCTTCCAGATTCCCGCCCTCATGCGCCACGGGACGGGCATCGTCGTCTCGCCGCTGATCGCCCTGATGCAGGATCAGGTCGATGCCCTGACCGAAGCGGGCGTGAAGGCGCGATACCTCAATTCCAGCCTCGACGCGGGGACCCAGCGCGAGGTCGAGGACCTGCTGCTGGCCGGTGAACTCGACATGCTCTACGTGGCACCCGAGCGCCTGCTCACGGGGCGTTTCCTCGGCCTGCTCGAACGCATCCCCATCGCGCTGTTCGCCATCGACGAAGCCCATTGCGTCTCGCAGTGGGGACACGATTTCCGGCCCGAGTACCGCGGGCTCGCGATCCTCCACGAACGATTCCCCGAGGTGCCGCGCATCGCGCTCACGGCGACCGCCGACGAGCGTACCCGCGAAGAAATCGTCGAACGGCTGGGCCTGCACGAGGCGCGCCGCTTCGTTTCGAGTTTCGACCGTCCGAACATCCGTTATCGCGTGGCGCCGCGACAGAACGCGCGCCGGCAACTGCTCGATTTCCTCGACGGGCACCGTGGCGAGGCCGGCATCGTCTATTGCTTGAGCCGGCGCAAGGTGGACGAAACCGCCGCGTGGCTGATGGAGGCCGGCGTCGAGTCCTTGCCCTACCACGCCGGTCTCGATACGGAGACACGAACCCGGCACCAGCAGCGCTTCCTCCGCGAGGAAGGCGTGGTGATGGTCGCCACCGTCGCCTTCGGCATGGGTATCGACAAGCCCGACGTGCGCTTCGTGGTGCACCTCGACCTGCCGCGCAGCATGGAGGGCTACTACCAGGAAACCGGTCGCGCCGGCCGCGACGGCCTCCCCGCCGAAGCCTGGATGATCTACGGCCTGGGCGACGTCGTCACCATGAGCCAGATGATCTCGCAATCGGAAGCGGGCGACGATCGCAAGCGCATCGAGCGCCTGAAACTCGACTCGTTGCTCGGCTATGCGGAAGCGACGCGCTGCCGTCGACAGCTGTTGCTGGAAGCGTTCGCCGAAACCTATCCCGAGCCCTGCGGCAACTGCGACAACTGCCTGGTGCCGCCGAAGACGTGGGATGCCACGCTGGCGGCGCAGAAAGCCATGTCCTGCATTTATCGCAGTGGGCAGCGCTACGGCGCGGGGCACCTCATCGATATCCTGCGCGGTGAAGCCGGCGAGCGTGTCCGCGAGCTCGGCCACGACAAGCTCACCGTGTTCGGCGTCGGTGCCGACATGGATGCGACGCAGTGGCGTTCGGTGTTCCGCCAGTTGCTCGCGGCCGGATTGATCGAAGCGGACCCCGAAGGCTTCGGTACCTTGCGCCTGTCGTCCACCAGTGGACCGGTGCTGAAAGGCGAACGCCGGGTGTGGCTGCGCGAGGACGCGCGGCCGGCGAAGGGACGCCGCGGTACGCGGTCGCCGGCCACGGTGCCGGGCGGCTCGCTCGGTATCGAGGCGATCGAACAGCCACTGTGGGAAGAACTGCGTCGCGTACGCGCCGAACTGGCCAGGCAGCACGGCGTCCCGGCCTACGTGATCTTCCACGATGCCACGTTGCTGGCCATGCTCCGTGCGTTGCCGGGAAACGAAGAGGAACTGGCCTCGATCAGTGGCGTGGGCGAGAACAAGCTCAAGCGTTACGGCAGAGATTTCCTCGCCGTGCTCACGGCGGCAGGCTGATCGAGCCGCGGCGGGGTGATGGAGTCGTTCTGTGGGAGCCGACCTTGTCGGCGATCCCGCGGCAGCGGGCCAGACTGAGGCAAGCACCCATCGCCGACAGGGTCGGCTCTCACCACAGCCGGCTCTGACTGAGGTAAGTCTCAAGCACCGCGCGCTTGCGTGGGTCCGCGTTTGCCCCCATTGCTTTTTGGACGACTCAGGGAGCCGCCCATGCACGACGCCACGCCGCTTATCGCCACCATCGTCGGTGGCCTGGTTCTCGCCTTCATCTTCGGCGCGATCGCCCACCGACTGAGGTTGCCTGTCCTGGCGGGCTACCTCGTCGCCGGCGTGGTCGCAGGTCCGTTCACGCCAGGGTGGGTCGCCGATGCGCACATCGCCCAGGAACTCGCGGACCTCGGCGTCATTCTGCTCATGTTCGGCGTGGGCCTGCACTTCTCATTGAAAGACCTCCTCTCGGTCAAGGCCATCTCCGTTCCCGGCGCCGCGGTGCAGATGGGTGTCGCCACCGGTCTCGGCATGCTGTTGGGCTGGTTGCTCGACTGGCCGCTCGCGCAGGGCTTCGTGTTCGGTCTCGCGCTCTCGGTGGCCAGCACGGTGGTCCTGCTGCGCGCGATGGAGGAACGCCGCCTGCTCGACAGCGATCGCGGCCGCATCGCGGTGGGTTGGCTGATCGTCGAGGACCTGGCGATGGTGCTGGCCCTGGTGCTGCTGCCGGCGATCGGCGGGTTCCTCGGTACGGAGAAGGGCGGGGCGGCGACGGATGTGGGCGCCCTGCTGGAGACGGTGGCATGGACCATCGGCAAGGTGGTCGTCTTCGTCGCGTTGATGCTCATCGTCGGCAAGCGCGTGATCCCGTGGACGCTCCAGGCGGTCTCGGCCAGCGGCTCGCGCGAACTGTTCCGCCTCGCCGTGCTCGCGATCGCGTTGGGCATCGCGTTCGGCGCGGCCCACCTGTTCGACGTCTCGTTCGAACTCGGCGCCTTCTTTGCCGGCATGATGATGGGTGAGTCGAAATTGTCCCAGCGCGCCGCGGAGGAAACCCTGCCGCTGCGCGATGCCTTCGCGGTGTTGTTCTTCGTGTCGATCGGCATGTTGTTCAATCCCGGTATCCTGCTCGAACACCCTTGGATCGTGCTGGCGGCCTGCCTCATCATCATCGTGGGCAAGTCGGTGGCCGCCTTCGCCATCGTGCGCGCCTTCGGCCGGCCCGCGAAGACCGCGCTCACCATCGCCACCAGCCTCGCGCAAATCGGTGAGTTTTCCTTCATCCTCGCCGGCCTCGGTGTTTCGCTGGGCCTGTTGAGCGAGCAGGCACGCGACGTGTTGCTTGCCGCGGCGATCGTCTCCATCCTGGTCAACCCGCTGCTTTTCGTGGTGCTCGACCGGTGGATCGCGAAGCACGATTCGGATGCGCCTGAAGACCATCCCGACGCCATCGCGGGGCACACCGTGCTGGTCGGCTTTGGCCGCGTCGGCCGACGCGTGTTCGCGGAATTGCACGCGGCGGGAACGCGCACGCTCGTGATCGAGACCGACGAGGATGCGGTGCGCGAACTGCGCAGCCAGGACACCGCCGAGATCGTGATCGGTAACGCCGCGGCCGCGCCGGTGCTGGCGGAGGCGAACCTCGCCGGTGCCAGGGCGTTGATCGTCGCCGTGCCCGATCCTTTCGAAGGCGGGCAGATCGTTCGCGCCGCGCGTGCGCTGCGCCCGGACCTTCCCATCGTGGCGCGCGCGCACTCGGTGGAATGCGTCGCCCATCTGGACGGCCTGGGCGCGAGCGACGTGATCTACGGAGAGCAGGAACTTGCGCACAGCATGTTCGAGGCGGCGCAGCCACGGCGGGACACCCCGGCGCACTGATCGCCGTGCCCCTCCTGGCCAAAGGTGGGCACGTATCGACAAGCCCGGACACGCCGGCCTAACGGCTCCCTGGTTATCGTTGAGGGATTGGCGGCAGCGACGACGAGGACAGCATGGCATCCCTGATCGAGGACTACGCGATGCTCGGCAATTGCCGAAGCGCCGCCCTGGTGGCACGGAACGGTTCGATCGACTGGTTGTGTCTCCCTCGCTTTGATTCGGCCTCCTGTTTCGCCGCCCTGATCGGCGATGACGACAACGGGCGATGGCGAATCGCTCCCGCCGATCCCGACGCCGCATGTACACGCCGATACATCGACGGCAGCCTCGTGCTGGAGACGGAATGGCGTACGGCCACGGGACGGGCGAGGGTCATCGATTTCATGCCGTTCGCCGGCGACCAGGTGGGTGTCACGCGTATCGTCGAAGGCATCGAGGGCCGGGTGGATTTCGAAGCCGTGCTCACGATCCGCTTCGACTACGGCAACGCCGTGCCCTGGGTCAGCCGCCTTGACGAGACCACCATCACCGCTGTCGCGGGCCCGGACATGCTGGTCGTACGCAGTCCGGTGGTCGTGGAAGGCGAGGGCATGCACAGCATCGCCCGCTTCGTCGTGGGCAAGGGCGATTCCATCCCCTTCATGATGGCCTGGGGTCCCTCGCACCTGCCGCCACCCGCCACACTCGATCCCCATGCCGAACTGCGGGACACCCTCGCGTTCTGGGAGACCTGGTCGAACCGCTGCAACGACAGCGGCGAGTGGAGCGATATCGTCCGCCGTTCGCTGGTGGTGCTCAAGGGCCTGAGCTACCTGCCCACGGGCGGCATCATCGCGGCACCCACCACTTCGCTTCCCGAGCAACTGGGTGGCCAGCGCAACTGGGATTACCGTTATTGCTGGGCACGAGACGCCACTTTCGTGCTTTCGGCCCTGGTCAACGCGGGATATCACGACGAAGCCAGCGCGTGGCGCGACTGGGTGCGCCGGGCGGTCGCGGGATCGCCCGGCCAGCTGCAGGTCCTCTATGGCGTGGCCGGCGAGCGCCGCCTGGAGGAATACGAGGTGCCCTGGCTCTCCGGCTACGAAGGGGCCAAGCCCGTACGCATCGGCAACGCCGCGTCCGCGCAGTTCCAGCTGGATATCTTCGGGGAACTCGTCGGGGCCTTCGCCCATGCCATCCGCCATGGCGTCACCCTGCAACCCGAGGCCGACGACGTGCAGGCGGTGTTCCTCGAACATCTCGCCGGGATATGGCGGCAGCCGGACGAGGGTATCTGGGAAATCCGCGGCGAACCACGCCACTTCGTGCATTCGAAGGTGATGGCCTGGCTGGCGTTCCAGCGCGCCGCCGAACAGGACCGGCACGGTCGTGATCCGGGCTTCACCCGGCGCTGGCGCGCGATCGCAGACGAAATCAAGGCCGACATCCTTGCCAAGGGCGTCGACCCCGCGCGCGGCTGCTTCACCCAGTCGTACGGGTCGACCGAACTGGATGCCAGCCTGCTCCTGGTGACCCTCACCGACTTCCTGCCGCCGGACGATCCGCGCATCGTCGCCACGGTGCGGGCGATCGAGGAAGACCTGCTTGTCGACGGCTTCGTGCGCCGTTACGACACGCGCAGCGGCGTGGATGGCCTGCCCCCGGGAGAGGGTGAGTTCCTGCCATGCAGCTTCTGGCTGGTGGAGAACTACGTATTGCTCGGCCGCTTCGACGAAGCACGCGAATTGTTCAAGCGCCTCATCGGGCTCGCGAACGACCTCGGCCTGCTCGCGGAGGAGTACGATCCACGGTCGAAACGGCTGCTGGGCAATTTCCCACAAGCCTTTTCACACGTCGCGTTGGTTAATGCCGCTTTCAGCCTTGCGCATTGCTACAGCGCGACGGCAGATATCCACGCCACCCCCGAAGCCCTCGATCCCCAAGGAGTCCGTGCATGAGCCAAGCCCAACCGAAGCGCGTCGCCTCACGCGCTCACCCGGCCGACCCGTGTACCGTCGTGATTTTCGGCGCCGCTGGCGACCTCACCAGCCGCCTCGTCGTTCCCGCCCTCTACAACATGCGCCGCACCGGCCTGCTGTCCGACAATTTCTCCGTGATCGGCTTCAACCACGGCAAGATGACCGACAACGCCTGGAAGAAGAGCCTGACCACCGCACTCGAACGGTTCGTCGGCAACAGTGGCAGCAAGCTCGACGCCGACGCGTGGGGCTGGCTGAGCGGCCAGATGACCTACCACGCCGGCGACTTCGACGACCTCACCGCATTCCAGAGCCTCGCGGTCAAGCTCAAGGATGCGGAGCGCCGCCGCGGCACCAAGGGCAACGTGCTGTTCTACCTCGCCACGCCGGAGCGTTTCTTCGGCGACGTGATCGAGAAGCTGCACGAGGCAGGCCTCGTCGACGACGGCGGCCCCGATGGCCAGTGCTGGCGCAGGGTGATCGTCGAGAAACCGTTCGGCCACGACCTCGCCTCCGCGCATGCGCTCAACGAGCGCATCCTCAAGGTGTTGCGCGAAGACCAGATCTACCGCATCGATCATTTCCTGGGCAAGGAAACGGTACAGAACATCATGGCCTTCCGCTTCGCCAACGGCCTGTTCGAGCCCATCTGGAACCGCGATCGCATCGACCACGTGCAGATCACCGTGGCAGAGACGGTCGGTGTCGAGCGTCGCGGCTCGTTCTACGAGCAGACCGGTGCATTGCGCGACATGGTGCCGAACCATCTGTTCCAGTTGCTGGCGATGGTCGCGATGGAGCCCCCGACCTCGTTCGACGCGGAGGCCGTGCGCACGCGCAAGGCCGAGACGATCGAGGCGATCCGTCCGATCCAGCCCGAGGACGCCGTGCGCGGCCAGTACGGCCCCGGCGCGGTGAACGGCGAACTGGCGATCTCCTACCGCGACGAACCGAACGTGGCGCCTGATTCCGTCACCGAGACCTTCGTCGCCATGAAGTTGTCGATCGACACCTGGCGTTGGTCGGGCGTGCCCTTCTACCTGCGCACGGGCAAGCACATGGGCCGGCGCACCACGGAGATCGCGATCCGCTTCAAGTCCGCGCCGTTCGCTCCGTTTCGCGGTACGGGCATGGATGCGTTCGGTCCGGACTGGCTGGTGTTGCAGATCCAGCCCGACGAAGGCATCTCGTTGCAGTTCGACGTGAAGCGTCCGGGCCCGCGCGTGGAACTCGCACCCGTGCGCATGGATTTCAAGTACGCCGACTGGTTCCGTGCCGAACCCAACGTGGGCTACGAGACCTTGCTGTACGACTGCATGACCGGCGATGCCACCTTGTTCCAGCGGGCCGACATGGTCGAGGCATGCTGGCGTGCCGTGCAGCCGATCCTCGACGACTGGGCGCAGCGCACGCCCGCCGATTTCCCCAACTACGCGTCCGGCAGTGCCGGCCCCGCCTCGGCCGATACCTTGCTGGCCTTGGGTGGACGTTCGTGGCGTCCGCTGAACTCGGCGAACGAACTCAACGCCAGGCGCACGGCGAAGCCCAAGGTGGACGCGCCTTCGCCCGCACAGAAATCGCCGGAGCGCCGCAAGGCCGCGCAAACGGCCGCCGCCAAGAAGGCCTTGCGCGGCACCGCGGTGAAAAAGGCCGCCCCGGCACGCAAGGCGACGGCGACGAAATCGGCAGTCAAGAAAACCGCGGCCAGGAAAACGCCCGTTGCGAGGACGGCACCGGCCAAGCGCGCATTGGCCAAAAGTGCGTCGACCAAGCGTGTCTCGACGACGACCAGTGGAAAAGGCTCGCGCAAGAAATAGCACGAGCCCGTGGGAGCGAGTTGCACCGGGCTTCCGCTGTCGAAGGCAGTGGCGGTCGATGGGCCTCCGGAGGAAGGGGGCCCTTCTACCTCTATAGGGGGATGGCCGGGCATTTCCCTCGTGCGCCAGCCCGGCGATTCCTTCCGCGCAGCCAGGAAAACACGGTCGAACCTGCGATTTTCGCGCTGCATTGCAGCAAAGCCGCCGGTTTGCATGCCACTGTGCCTGGCGTTCGCACTAGCATGGGAAAAATCCAAGGTGGCAAAGCGGTTTACCGCATGCCATCACTTGCATTGCGCATCCATGGATCGATCCAAATGGGCCTCGCCTGTTTCCGCACTGCACTATTTTCTTCAATTCAACATTCCTCGTAAAAACAGTGTTTTAAGTCAAGCAGTGTGTCTTTAGATCGAGTTAAAAAATCGGTTGACAACGTTGTCAACGCCCCCTAAAAATCCGCTCAGTCACACCACTGCAACGACGACGACGCAAGCGGGCCGTGCCGGCCATGTACGGCGATCGCGGTAGGGCGCAGGGCTAAAAACCAAAATCCAATGGAACGAACGGTAACGAACGCGGGCGTCAGCCTGCGCGGTGGCGTTCGTTCCGAAGAAGACACCACGCAGGGAAGGGGCGGATGCGCGAGCGTCGTCTCCTTGACTGTGATCATTTCCAGGAGATCGATGTGAACCACCGAATCAGCGCGCTATCCATGGCCATCATGGCTGGCCTGTTCACCACGGGCAGCGCCATGGCACAGGACGCGGCGACCCCCGCTCCCGCCGCCACGACGGCGAAGAAGAACGAGCCGGCCGCCACGCCGGGTTCGGAGGCGAACGTCCAGGATGCCGCCAACCTCAACGGCATCACGGTCACCGGTATCCGTGCCAGCCTGCAGAAGTCGCTCGACCTGAAGCGCAACGCCGATTCGATCGTCGACGCGATCTCCGCCGAGGACGTGGGCAAGTTCCCCGACACCAACGTGGCCGAGTCGCTTTCCCACCTGCCGGGCCTCAGCGTCGACCGCAACTTCGGCGAAGGCGACAAGGTCAGCATCCTCGGTACCGATCCGGCGCTGAACCGCCTGATGCTCAATGGCCAGACCGTGGCCTCGACGAACTGGACTTCCGACCCGAACAACCCGGACAGCCGTTCGTTCAACTACAGCCTGCTCGCCTCTGAAATCATCGGTAACGCCCAGGTCTACAAGACCCCGCAGGCGAACATCGACGAAGGCAGCATCGGCGGCACGGTCATCGTCAACACGCGCCGTCCGCTCGACCTGCCTGCGAACACGCTGACCGGCAGCGTCAGCTATGGCTATAACGATCGCGCCGACAAGGGCAAGCCGAATGCTTCCGTGCTGTACAGCTGGAAGAACAAGGACAGCACTTTCGGCGTGATCGGCTCGCTGATGCATTCGGACCGGATCATCGACCGCCAGGGCACCGAGATCTTCGGCTACCAGCGCGTGAACGATCCCACCGATACCAATCCTGACCACCAGTTCAACCCGGCCGTGGTACCGGCCGACGCCAAGGGTGTCTATCCCACCGCGATCAATACCGCGTGGTTCCAGCAGCGCCGCACGCGTGACGGTGTTTCGACCGGCCTGCAGTGGAAGCCGAACGACGCGTTCGAGCTGAACTTCACCGGCCTGTACGTCACCGAGAAGTTCAACAACTTCAACCAGAGCCATTACGGCGAATGGTCGGGCTCGGCCGCCAATGCCACCGCGCTGGGCTTCAACAACGGCGTCGCCACCAGCGGCAGCTACAATGCCAACACCTCGACCTACCTCGACGGCTACGAGCGCGATTCGACCGTGAACACCGGTGTCGCCCAGCTGCGCGCCGATTGGTTCGGTGATGGCTGGACCGCGTCGAGCCAGATCGGCTACACCGGTTCCACGGGCGGTTCCGACGGCATCTGGAACATGCAGTTCCAGGGTTTCGGCGGCTTCGACTGGAACCTCAAGGGCCAGCATCCGCAGATCAACTACAACAGCGCGGACGATGCTTCGGCGATGCTCGCCCATGGCGCCGGCTACAGCTACGCGCCGAGCTACGACCGTGAGCGATACTTCCAGGCCGACTTCGCCCACGACGTCAGCTGGGGCCCGCTGAACCAGATCGAGGTCGGCATCAAGGCGACCAACCACCTGGACGGCCAGGACGCCTACGCGGCCCGCCTGCCCAGCCAGGACGGCAGCGGTGTCTCGCTGGCCGACTTCGCCAACGGCGGCACGCCCAGCGGCTATCTCGACGGCCTGAGCTCCTCCGGCAACATGGGCAACTGGACCACGATCGATCCGGGCCTGATGAAGGCATACGTACAGAGCCTGAAGAACGGCACGGTGTCGCTCGATCCGAAGGCCACCTACAGCGTCGCCGAGCAGAACCGCGCGTTCTACATCCAGGGCGACTTCGCCGGTGACGACTACCGCGGCAACCTTGGCGTGCGCTACTTCCGCACCCGCGATACCGTGAACGGTTACAACGCGATCGGTCCGGACGTCTACGGTGCCGTGAACAAGCGCAGCACGTACCACGACTGGTTGCCCTCGTTCAACATTGCCTACGACGCGGCCGACGACCTGACCCTGCGCTTCGCCGCGGCCAAGACCATCGCCCGCCCGCGCTACCAGCAGATGACGCCGTACGTGGCGCTGGACGACCGCACGCTGACCGGCTCGCGTGGCAACACCGACCTGGGTCCGTACAAGTCGACCAACTACGGTGCGTCCGCCGAGTGGTACTTCTCGGAGAACAGCGTGCTCGCCGCGGAACTGTTCTTCCGCCGCATCTCCGGCTACATCCTCAACACCAACGTCGCCGAGACGCACTACAACCTGACCAACCTGCGTGACGACGTGTACCAGATGCAGGTGCCGATCAACGCCGGCGTGGCCAAGGTCAAGGGTGCTTCGCTCAGCTACCAGCAGAACTTCCGCTACGGCTTCGGCTTCCTCGCCAACTACACCTACTCCGACGCGGACACCAGCAACGACTTCCCGTTGCCGTACAACTCGAAGAACTCGTTCAACCTGTCGCCGTTCTACGAGCAGGGTCCGTGGAGCGCCCGCCTGACCTATAGCTGGCGTTCGTCGTACTTCACCTCGATCGCCCAGTTGCAGTCGCAGCAGATCACGGGCATCTTCCGGGAACTCGATGCTTCGGTGGGGTACCAGGTGAACGATCACATCCGCGTGTCGCTCGACGCCACCAACCTGCTGGACGAGACGTACTTCGTCTACAACAACACGCCCAGCCAGCCGCTCAATGCCTACAAGAACGGCCGCACGTACATGATGACGCTGGGCTTCAAGCTGTGATGCGCCGCGCGTCGCTGGCGCTGGCGGCCTGGCTCATCGCCGGCACCGCCGGCGCGGCCACGCCGGTGGAGAAAGACCTCTCCGCCGGCTGGCGGTTCCGCCTCGCTTCCGGGGCGGAGGACCAGCACGCGCGAACCCCGTCCTGCAATGGAACCTGCGAGCGGTTCAGGGACTGGCAGCCGGCCGTCGTGCCGGGTGCCGTCCAGACGGACCTGCTGGCGCAAGGGCGGATCGGCGATCCGTTCTGGCGCGACAACGAGGCCGGCCTGCAATGGATCGGCCTCGCCGACTGGGAATACCAGCTGGCATTCCAACTCGACGCGGCCGCGCTGAAGCGCGACCACGTCGATCTCGTTTTCGACGGCCTCGACACGTTCGCCGAGGTCAGCCTCAACGGCAAGAAACTGCTCGCGGCGGACAACATGTTCCGCACTTGGCGCCTGCCGGTGAAGGGCAGCCTGCATGCCGGCACCAATACGCTGCAGGTGCGTTTCCAATCCCCGATCGCACGGCTCCAGCCCTGGCTGATGAAGCAGCCGTACTCGTTGCCGGGTGAATTCGACTCGGCGTTCGGCGACGAACCCAAGGGCAAGCAAACCTCCAACTACGTTCGCAAGGCGAACTACCAGTACGGTTGGGATTGGGGTCCGCGCTACGTCACCATGGGAATCTGGCGCCCGGTCCGGCTGGAAAGCTGGGACGGCTGGCGGGTGGCCGACCTGCACATCGCACAGGCGAAGGTCGACGAGGCCGCGGCCGACCTGCAGGCGCAGCTCGATGTCCGCGCGGACAAGGCCGGTCGTGCCACGGTGAAGGTCGAGTGGACCGCGCCCGATGGTCGCCATGGTGAACAAACGCAGGATGTCGCGCTGAAGGCAGGCGAGAACCACGTCGCCGTGCCGGTGGCCATCGACCATCCGCAGCGCTGGTGGCCGGTGGGGTACGGCGAGCCGAACCTCTACCGTTTCCATGCCGCGGTCGCCGTCGATGGCGCGACCGTCGCCGAGGCGGAGCGGGAAACCGGACTGCGCAGCGTGGAACTGCGCCGCGAGAAGGATCAGTGGGGCAGGGGCTTCGCCTTCGTGGTCAATGGCGTGCCGATCTTCGCCAAGGGCGCCAACCTCATCCCGTTCGACAGTTTCCCCTCGCGCGTGACGCCCGAACGGATGCAGGCGATCCTGCAGTCGGCGCACGACGCCAACATGAACATGTTGCGCATGTGGGGCGGTGGCACGTACCAGGACGACGCCTTCTATGCGATGGCGGACCGGCTCGGCCTGATGATCTGGCAGGACTTCATGTTCGGCGGCGCGATCACGCCGTACGACGAGGCCTTTCGCGAGAGCACGCGCATCGAGGCCGTGGAGCAGGTCACCCGCCTGCGCGATCATCCGTCGATCGTGCTGTGGGCGGGCAACAACGAAGTGCAGACCGGCTGGGACGACTGGCCGGATCGGCAGGACTTCCGCAAGTTCGTCAACGCCGACGAGGTCAAGCGGATCGACGATGGCATGCGTGTGCTGTTCGGCGGCACCTTGCGCAAGGTGGTGAACGAACTGTCGCCGGGCACGCCCTACTGGGCCAGCTCGCCGAGCACCGATTTCGAAGGCCCGGCCAACGTCGAGAACGATGGCGACGTCCACTACTGGAAGGTTTGGTCCGGCTCCGAACCGATCTCCCACTATCTCGATATCACGCCGCGCTTCCAGTCCGAATACGGCCTGCAATCGTTCCCGGTGATGGCCACGATCAAGGCCTTCGCGCAACCCGACGACATGCAGCCCGAGTCGAAGGTGATGCGGGCGCACCAGAAATTCGCCAATGGTGACGGCAACCAGCGCTTGCTGCTGTACATCCGCCAGGAATACGGTGAACCGAAGGACTTCCCCTCGTTCGTCTACCTGAGCCAGGTGATGCAGGCCGAAGGCATCGAGCTGGCGGCCGAGCACCTGCGCAGCGCCCGCCCGCGCAACATGGGCACGTTGTACTGGCAGCTCAACGACGTGTGGCCCGGCGCGTCGTGGGCCAGCGTCGACTACTTCAACCGCTGGAAGGCCTTGCAGTTCCACGCCAAGCGCTTCTACGCGCCGGTGGACGTCGTGCCGCTGCGCAGGGACGGCAAGACGGACGTCTTCGCGGTGTCCGACCGCACCGAGGCGTTCGATGCCATGCTGCGTACCCGTGTCTACGACATGGCCGGCAAGCTGCTGCGCGAAGAGAACAAACCCGTGAAGGCCGCCGCGCTGTCCAGCACGCCGGTCGCCAGCCTCGACGACGCCGCCCTGCTCAAGGGGGCCGATCCGCGGCACACCGTGGTGTCGTTCGACCTGCTGGAACAAGGCAAGGTCGCCGCGCATCACCTGCTTTACTTCGGTGCCGCGCGCACGCTTGCCTTGCCTGCGCAACCGGGGCTCGAAATCGCGGTTCGCGCCGGAGACCGGGGGGCGGTGCTGAGCGTGAGCGCGAAGCGTCTCGCCCGTGCGGTGTGGATCGATACCGGCGACCTCGACGTGCGCCTGTCGAACAACGCCTTCGACCTACTGCCGGGCGAGAGCATCGAGATCGCCGTCGACGGCAAGGTCGACGTCGACACGCTTCGCCGCGCGGTCACGATACGTTCGCTCGTGGATGCCCTGAAGGAGACCAAGCCGTGAACCCAAGCCGCCGTAACCTGATCAAGTGGCTGTCGCTCGTGCCTGGCGCCGCGGCGGTCGGTGGAGTCGGCACGGTGGCCCTCGCCGCCCCGCGTTTCCCGAGCAAGCGTCCGCCCGTGGGCAAGCGCAAATTCACCAGCGAGGCGGTGGAACGCCTGATCGCGTCGACGAAGAAGAAGATCGCCGATCCTGAGCTGGGCTGGCTGTTCGAGAACTGCTTCCCGAACACGCTCGATACCACCGTGGAAGTCGGCCACCTCGACGGCTACGAGGACACCTTCGTCGTCACCGGCGACATCGACGCGATGTGGTTGCGCGATTCCTCCGCGCAGGTCTGGCCATACCTTCCGCTGGTGGCGAAGGACGAAGCCCTGCGCAAGCTGTTCCGCGGGCTGATTCGCCGCCAGTCGCGTTGCATCTCGATCGATCCCTATGCGAACGCCTTCCTGCCCGACCCCAAGGGCAAGAGCAAGCTGGAATGGGCGCAGGCCGACCAGACCGACATGCGGCCGGGCGTGGCCGAACGTAAGTGGGAGATCGACTCGCTGTGCTACCCCGTGCGCCTGGCGCACGGTTACTGGCAGGCCACGGGCGATCGCGAGCCTTTCGACGAATCCTGGCGCGCCGCGACGCGGCTCATCGTCGCCACCTTCCGCGCACAGCAGCGCAAGGATGGCACCGGGCCTTACCAGTTCCAGCGGCCGTCGCCGAATCCGACCGAAAGCCAGTTCCTCCATGGTTACGGCCAGCCGACGCGGCCCGTGGGCATGATCCACGCGATGTTCCGTCCTTCGGACGACGCGACGCTGTATCCGTTCAATATCCCCGGCAACCTCTTCGCCGTGGTGACCCTGCGCCGCCTTGCTCAGATGCACGGCACCTTCTTCGGTGACCAGGCCTTCGCAGGCGAATGCCAGGCGCTGGCCGACGAGATCGCCGGCGCCGTGGAGAAGTACGGCACGATCCAGGGCGAGCATGGCGACTACTGGGCCTACGAAGTGGACGGCTATGGCAACCAGCTGTTCATGGACGACGCCAACGTGCCGAGCCTGCTCGCGCTGCCCTACCTGGAATGCACGGGACGCGATGCCCGCTACGAGCGTACGCGCGCGCAGGTATGGAGCACGGCGAATCCGTATTTCTTCAAGGGCACGGCCGGCGAGGGCGTCGGCGGGCCGCACGAGGGCCTGCGCATGATCTGGCCGATGTCGATCATGATGAAAGCCTTCACCACCGACGATACGGCCGAGATCCGCCAGTGCCTGCACTGGTTGAAGACGACCCACGCCGGCACCGGCTTCATGCACGAAGCGTTCGACCAGGACGACCCGAAGCAATTCACCCGCTCGTGGTTCGCCTGGGCCAATACCTTGTTCGGCGAGCTGGTGGTCCATCTCGCCGACAAGCAACCCGATTCCCTGCGGCGCGTCTGACGCACCGCCCGAACTGGAGCGATTCATGGTTACCCGTCGACGTTTTCTGCAAGGGATGGCCGCCTTCACGGCACTCGGTCAGGTCGGTTCCCTCACCGCCCTGGCCAGCGGCGTGCAAGAAGGCCTGGACGCGTCCTCCGCCAGCGGCGGCACCGCTGCGGAGGGTGTCTTGCGTTACGTCGACGTCTTCGTCGGCACGGGCGGCCACGGTCACACCTTTCCCGGTGCGACGCGGCCGTTCGGCATGGTCCAGCTGAGCCCGGACACGTACAACGCGCAGTGGGACGCCTCGTCCGGCTACCACCAGGGCGATGGCTCGATCATGGGCTTCTCGCACACGCACCTGTCCGGCACCGGCGCCGCCGACATGCTCGACTTCCTGGTGATGCCCTCGATGGGGCCCGTGCGCCTGCAACCGGGCGACCGTGATTTCGACGGCGTGAACTACGTGTCCCGTTTCGATGCGAAACGCCAGGGCGACGGCACGCCGGCGAAGGGCTACAAAACCGGCATCAAGGGTTACCGCTCGCATTACACGAACGAAGCTGCGCACCCGGGCTACTACCGGGTGAAGCTCACCCAGCACGACATCCTCGCCGAACTCACCGCCACGCTACGCACGGGCATGCACCGTTACACCTTCGGCAAAGAGGGCGACGCCCACCTGCTGCTGGACATGACGCACGGCTACCAGGACGACATGGACAAGCCGACCCGTCTCAGCGACGTGGAACTCACCCTGGTCGGCAACGATACGATCGTCGGCGGCCGGCGGGTGTACCAGTGGGCGAGCGGCCGCGTCATCTATTTCGCGATGAAGGTTTCGCGCCCGATCGCCAGCGCCACGCTTTACGAGAACGACAAGGCGTTGCCGAAGGGCACGGCCACCGCCAAGGGCGACCATCTCAAGGCGGCCCTGCATTTCGACAAGGCGTCGAGCGAGCCCTTGCTGGTGAAGGTCGGCATCTCCGGCGTGGACATCGACGGTGCCATGCGCAACCTCGAAGGCGAGATCCCGGGCTGGGATTTCGACGGCGTGCGTGCCTCGGCCGAGGCGGAATGGGAACACGAGCTGTCGAAGATCCGCGTCGCCTCCTCCTCGGACAAGGTGAAGCGCACGTTCTACAGCTCGCTGTACCACACCATGCTCGCGCCCACCGTGTTCAGCGACATCGACGGCCGTTACCGCGGCATGGACCGCGCGGTGCATACGCTGCCCGAGGGTCGACACAACTACAGCACCTACTCGCTGTGGGACACCTATCGCGCCGAGCATCCGCTGTTCACCCTGTACCAGTCCGAGCGCGTGCCCGACCTGGTCGACGGACTCGTCCGCCTCGCCGTGGAAAGCCCCAGCGGCGCGCCAGTATGGCCGCTACAGGGCGTGGAGACGGTCTGCATGATCGGCTACCACTCCGCCGTGGTGTTGGCCGAGGCACAGGCGAAGGGCTTCACCGGCATCGACTACATGAAGGCCTGGCCTGTGTTCCGCCGCCGGGCCATGCAGGACGACTACTTCGGCCTGACGTATTACCGCAAGCTCGGCTACATCCCCAGCGAGAAGGAAGGCGAGGCGGTCAGCAAGACGCTCGAATACGCCTATGACGACTGGGCGGTGGCGCACATGGCCGAGGCACTCGGGCATGGCGACGACGCGTCGCTGTTGCGCAAGCGCTCGCAGAACTACCGCAACGTGTTCGACAAGGACACGCAGTTCATGCGTCCGCGCGCCGAGGACGGCACCTGGCTGCAGCCGTTCGATCCGATCGCCATCGGCCATTCGAGCCGCTGGCGCGACTTCACCGAATCGAACGCGTGGCAGGCCACCTTCCTCAACCAGCACGACGTGTACAACTACATGGGCCTGTTCGGTGGCGAGGAAGGCTTCGAGAAGAAGCTCGACGCCTTGTTCAACGCCGACCCGACCCTGCCGGACAACGCGCCGCCGGATATCGCCGGCATGGTCGGCCAGTACGCCTTCGGCAACGAGCCCGGGCACCACATGCCCTATCTCTATGCATACACGGGCGCCCACCACAAGACGCAGGCGCGCGTGCGCATGCTGCTCGAAACCATGTACCTGCCCGAGCCCGATGGCCTGCCCGGCAACGAGGACTGCGGCCAGATGAGCGCCTGGTACGTGATGAGCGCCATGGGCCTGTACGCCGTCGATCCGGTCAGCACGAACTACGTTTTCGGCAGCCCGCTGCTCGACCGCGCGGAAGTGCAGGTCGGCGGTGGCCGGGTTCTGGTCATCGAGACGAAGGACAACGGCCCCGGGCGTCCGTACATCCAGTCGGTGAGCTGGAACGGCAAGCCGTGGACGAAGAGCTGGATTCCGCACAAGGAACTGGCCGCCGGCGGCACGTTGAGCTTCGTCATGGGCGACACGCCGAACGCATCCTTCGGCAAGGCCATGGCCGACCGCCCGCCCTCGTTCGGTGAAGCGGCGAAGGGTTGATCCCCGCCGTTCACGATCGGTAGACCCTCGTACCGACACTCTGACCCGGCCGGGAGTATCCGGCTGGGGAAGGGGAGTGCCATGTCGTACGCGGGACGCATGTATTTTCGGGCCTACCTGCCGGGCGTGCTCGCCCTGGCGGGTGGCGCGCTCGCCGCCGCTGGCCTGAAGGCCGCGCAGCAGTTACCAGGCGATTTCGGGACCCTTTCCCTCTACTCGAACCTGCCGGGCTGGACTTTCGCCGGTGGACTCGCGATAGCGCTGACCGTCGCCGCGGTGCAGACCGTGCGTCTTCGCCTATGGGAGCGCGGCGCGATCGCCGGGTGCTACGTGTGCGGATGCCTGCTCGGCGTGCCACGCGCGGCCCGGCGCGGCCTGGGCATGACCCGGCATTGCCTCGGTTGCGGCAAGGTGCACGGCGTGAACCATCGGCTGTCGCCGAAGGTGGTTCCGTTGGCGGTGGCCGTGACGGACACCGCCGCGCCGGTCAGGAGCGTACGTTCGTCACCGTGATGCGGTGACCGATCCGCTCGAGCAGCGCGCGCAGCGCCTCGGCGTCTTCCAGGCTCGTATCGTCCTCGAGCGACAGCCACACGGTGTCGCCGGACAGGCCGTGCACCTTTTCGTTGAACTCGATCTCGATGGCGACCTTTCCGCCCGGCTGGACCACCGATACCTCGAAGTTACGCTGCTGCACGCCCTGTATTCCCCTGGTGAACTGACTGGATGGGTTAGGTCTGCATTTTACCGGTACGGCGCGGAAAGTGCTGTCCGCGTCCCCAACTAGTCATCGGCACGCCCGAGTGGCGCGGCCACGTCTTCCAGCGAGCGGCGTTCGGCCGCGATTCCGAGCAGGATCGCGGCGGCCGCGCCGACCAGCATGAGAAAGGCGCCGAGGGCATAGCCCCAGCCGATGGCGGCTCGTTCACCCGTGCCGATCAGGCTGCCGAACAGCCATGGGCCCACGACGCCGCCGAGGGCCGTGCCGAAGGCATAGAACAGGGCGATGGCCAATGCCCGCAGTTCCAGCGGGAAGCTCTCGCTCACCGTGAGGTAGGCCGAACTCGCCGCGGCCGAGGCGAAGAAGAACACCACGCTCCAGGCGATGGTCTGGCCGCGGGCATCGAGCATGCCATGCACGAACAACCACGCGGTGGCGAACAGCAGCAGGCCCGACATCGCATAGGTGATGGCGATCATCGGGCGGCGGCCCACGCTGTCGAACAACCTGCCGAGCAGCAGCGGCCCGAGGAAGTTGCCCGCGGCGAAGGGCAGCAGGTAGAGCCCGACGTCCGCATCGGCGACACCGTAGAAGCGGCCGAGCACCAGCGCATAGGTGAAGAAGATCGCGTTGTAGAAGAAGGCCTGGGTCGCCATCAGCACCAGTCCGAGCACGGTGCGTTTCGGGTACAGGCGGAACAGCGTGGAGGCGACGTAGGCCATGGTCAGCCCGCGCGGCCGCAGCCGCAGCCTCGCCAGGGGGCGATCCGGTGGCGGGACGCCCATGCGCCGCTCGATGTCCGCGACGATCGCTTCCGCCTCGCTGATGCGTCCCCTCAGCATCAGCCAGCGTGGGCTCTCCGGTATCCAGTGGCGGAGCAGGAGGATGCCCAGGCCGAGCACGGCGCCCAATCCAAAGGTGAGCCGCCAGCCGATCTCCGCGGATACCCAGCCCGAGTCGAGCAGGACGACCGCCCCCAGGGCACCGGCGGCCGCGCCGAGCCAGAAGCTGCCGTTGATCACCAGGTCGGTGTGGCCACGGTAACGCGCGGGAATCAGTTCCTGGATCGCCGAGTTGATCGCGGCGTACTCGCCGCCGATGCCGGCACCGGTGAGCAGGCGGAAGAGGGCGAAGGTCAGGAAGTCGGGGGAGAGCGCGGTGGCCGCGGTGGCGGCGAGGTAGAGGCCCAGCGTCACGGTGAACAGCCTCTTCCGGCCCAGCCGGTCGGTGAGCCATCCGAAGAACAAGGCGCCGGCGACCGCCCCCACCAGATACAGGCTGGCCGCGAGGCCGACCTGCATGTCGGTGAGGTGGAGCACGGGGCTCGATTTCAGGGCGCCGGCGACGGAGCCGGTGATGGTGACCTCGAGCCCGTCCAGCACCCAGGTGATCCCCAGTGCCACGACGACGAGGGTATGGAAGCGTCCCCAGCGCAGCCGGTCGAGCCGCGCGGGGACATCGGTTTCCACGATCTCGTCGCGGGCAACGGCTTGTGGATTCATGCCCCGACCCTAAGGGGCGGGAAGTCATGGGGACGTCAGCGGGGGACCCGGTATCCGCCCCTCACGCCCTGTGGCGACAGGGTGAGTTGCCATAACTGGTCGCGCCGGCTGCGGAAGACCCCGGCTGAGCAGCCGAGGTAGAACCGCCACATGCGACGGAAACGTTCGTCGTAACGGGCCGAAAGCCGTGGCCAGGCGGCCTCGAAGTTGGCCGTCCACGCCACGAGGGTACGGTCGTAGTCGGCGCCGAAGTTGTGCCAGTCCTCGACCACGAACAAGCCTTCCAGCGCGGCGGCGACCTGGCTCATCGCCGGGATCACCGAGTTGGGGAAGATGTATTTCTCGATCCACGGGTCGGGCCGCCCCGGCGCGCCGTTGCTGCCGATGCTGTGCAGCAGCGCGAGACCGTCCGCGTGCAGGCAGCGCCGGGCCACCTCGAACCAGGTCCTGTAGTTCTTGCCGCCGACGTGCTCGAACATGCCGACGGAAAGGATGGCGTCGAAGCGCTCGTCCAGCTCGCGATAATCCTGCAGGCGTATTTCCACCGGCAGACCGTGGCACAGCGCGCGGGCGTATTCCGCCTGCTCCTTCGATATGGTGACGCCGACGCCGCTCACGCCGTAGCGTTCCGCCGCGAACTTCAGCGCCTCGCCCCAGCCGCAACCGATGTCGAGGATGCGCTGGCCGGGTTTCAGCTGGAGCTTGCGGCAGATCAGGTCGAGCTTGGCTTCCTGTGCGTCGTCGAGGTTGCCGGCCTGGGCCCAGTAGCCGCAGGAATACACCAGGCGCTTGCCGAGCATGGCCTCGAACAGGTCGTTGCCCAGGTCGTAGTGCTGGCGACCGACCTCCCAGGCGTGCTCGCCGCGCTGGAGGTTGAGGAAGCGCGCCTTGAGGTGGGCGATCAGCGTGTCGAGCGTGCGCAACGAGTCGTCGAGGTGCGATGACAGCACGCGCGTGAAGAAACCGGACATGTCGGCGACATCCCACCAGCCATCCATGTACGACTCGCCAAGTCCGAGCGAGCCGTGGGCGAATACGCGGGCGTAGGTGCGCTCGTCGTGTATCGCGATGTCGGTGGGGCGGTCGCCGCCGATGGTGACCCCCGCGTGTTCGAGGAGATCCTGTGCACGTGCCTTGAGAGAAGAAGAATCGTGGTTCATCGATTGATTCCCTGGTGACCCTCTCGCCGCCCCGCGCGGCGTGGCGCTGGTTAGAAGTGTTTCAATACTCCGCGTGCGATACCCAGGCCGGCGATCGTCATGAGGATCGAGCCGACCAGGTTGAGTCCGACATGCGCGGCGAACCAGCCGTACTGCTGGCGCAGCAGCAGGGCCGTAGTTTCAGCCGAGAACGTCGAAAAAGTCGTGAGGCCGCCGAGAAATCCGGTGGCGACCAGCAGGCGCGCCTCGACGGGCAGCGTCTGGAAATGGTCGAACACGCCGAGGGTCAGGCCCATGAGGAAGCCGCCGAGCAGGTTGGCGGCAAGGGTCCCCAACGGCAGCGTGGGGAACAGGGGGTTGAATACGACGGCCAGCCACCAACGCAGCCAGCAGCCCAGCATGCCGCCTATCCCGACGGCCAGGAATCCGGTGTAACCCACGTTACCCCCGATGGAGATCGATGGATCGATTATGGGCCTTCGCCCGCCCCGCGGCGAGCGCCTGGCCGCTAGCCGCTATACTCGCAAGACTTCCCCCGCACGGCCTTGCAGGACCATGTCCTCCGCGACCCGCGATCCGCGTCGCCATCTGCCGTTATTGCTCGCGGCCTTGTCGATGATCGGGCCGTTCTCGATCGACGCCATCTTTCCAGGCTTTCCGGACATCGGCCGCGACTTCGGCGTAGGCGACGTGGCCCTGCAGCAGTTGCTCAGCGTGTACCTGCTGGCCTATGCGGCGATGAGCCTCTTCCACGGCGCGCTGTCCGATGCGTACGGGCGCAAGCCGGTCATCGTTATCGCCATGGCGATCTACACGGTGGCGTCGGTGGGCGCCGCGCTGGCCCCGAGCTTCGCGTTCCTGCTGGGCTGCCGCGTGCTGCAGGGGCTCTGCGGCGGCGCGGGCATCGTGGTTGGCCGCGCGGTGGTTCGCGACACGATGCACGGCGAGGAAGCCCAGCGAATGATGTCGAAGGTGATGATGATCTTCGGCATCGCGCCAGCCATCGCGCCGATCGTCGGTGCGTGGTTGCTGGGTATCGGGGGCTGGCACGGCATCTTCTGGGCGCTGTCGGGTTTTACCCTGGTGCTGACCCTTGGCGTGTCGTACTACCTGATGGAATCGCACCCGGCCGAAAAGCGCACCATGTTCCGGCCGCGTCCGCTCCTGGCCGGGTACCTGCGCATCGGTCGCGACCTCCCGTTCTGGCCGCTGGCGATCTCCAGTTCGGTCAATTTCTCCGGGCTGTTCCTCTATGTGGCCTCGGCACCGCAGGTGATCCGCAACCATCTGCATCTCGGCGTCGACGGATTTCCCTGGCTGTTCGTGCCGGTGGTGACCGGCATGGTCTCGGGGGCGTTCATCTCCGGGCGCGTGGCGGGGCGTGTAAGCGCGGCGAGCACGGTGAGCTGGGGCTATGTGGCGATGCTGTTGTCCTGCGCGCTCAGCCTCATCCTGTCGCTGACACTGGATACGCCGCGCGTGCCATGGTCCACCTTGCCGCTGGCGCTTTACGGATGCGGCGTGCAGCTGGCGTTCCCGACATTGACCCTGCTAATGCTGGACCGGTTTCCGGAGCAGCGCGGCGGCGTGTCCTCGGTGCAGGCCTTCTTCAGCTTGCTGGTTACCGCGTTGGTGGCGGGCGTGCTGTCACCGGCGCTCTCCGGCAGCATGCTCACGCTTGCCCTCGGCGCCACCGCGATGTGCTCGATCGGCCTCGGCGGCTGGGGCTGGTACATCCACCTCGAGCGTCGCCGCCTGGCGCTTGCGAAAGCAGGCGCCGCATCGAGTGTCGTCGCGCAGATCGAGCGCAACGAACCGGGTTGAGCTGGACGGTCATCGGAAAGATACGGGCTTATTTTGCCAGGCGCGCGTAATCGATTGACAGATATGGGAAAAGCCGGTTTGCATTTCCCGGATGAGACAAGCAATCTGGCATGGAAGTCAACAGGCTGGCGCCTCGTCTTCGTCCCGAGTGCCCTCGGAGCTGACAGGTCGGGATAGATCGGCTAACGGAATGGAATCCGGCAATGAAAATACGTGTTTCGAGATGGATCTTTGTCGCTGCGATAAGCATCGGCGTGGCCGCCTGTGTATCCGGGCCCGGCTCGTTCGTTCCCATCGGGCAGAATGCTGCTGCGGAAAGCAGGGCTTCGCAAATCATGGGCTCGTCCCGCTCCGGGGAACTGGCAGTCGCCCAGCTGAACGAATGGTATGCCGACACGACTCACGATTGCGGCAGCGCTACCAGGCCAGCTTTCCTATGCAGCGGCGTGATGTTGCGGGCTACCGATACCGACCCCGCCTTCCTTCCGTGGGACCCGAGTCCGAACGCCGTTCAAAAGGGCGGCATCGCCGCGTCGTGGCTCAGGGCCGACACGAACTTCCCGAGCACCGTCCTTCCCAACGGCTTCATTTTCTTTCCGGATTACGACATTCCCACAGGGAAAATTGCGTTGGCGATCTTGTGTGCGTTTCCACTCGATGGGAATACCTGGGAGCGCCCGACCTTGCAGGGATGTGGTCAGCATCGCACCGATCCACAGAGCCGGCCTTGCCACGAACTTGGCATCACGACGAGTCAGGGATGGATCGCCAACTATAATGCCGTACCACCCGCAGTACATCCGACGCATTCGCACCAATGTGGCTGGGATGTTCGCGAGGGAAGTCCGGCAACGTCAGACAGGTTCTACCAGAACATCCTGGCGCGTGCGGCTCTGTCCTCGGCGCATTGGCAATTCGTCGATGAAGTCATCGTACAGACATGGCCAACCGGCGTCGGCGCCAGTCTCCCCATCCAGTCGTTCTTTTACAAGTCCGGCGACGGCCAGGCATTGAGCGATGCGCGCAATGACCAACAGCGCTACTTTAACCTCTACAGGATCGCTCTTCCGATCATTCGCTTGACGTTACCGTCGTCACCCGCGGGGAGAGCTCAGTTCGCATACGACCCGGCGGACCAGGTTGTCATTCCCACAAATTGAACGGTTGATATGACGACGAAACGCGATCAGTCCGCGAGGAATCCGCGAGCCCGCAGGAAGTTCCTGGCCTCCTCGGCATCTTGCTCGAACCACGCGCGCGTCGAGCCAAGGCGGTACGTGTAGCCCCAGCGATCCATGTCTTCCATCAGCCGCGCCGAGCCCACGCCCGAAAGCTCCCCGGCGAGGACGATCTGCAGGTAGCAGGTGGCGTCTTCTTCCTCGATGGAATCGGTGGCGTCGGTATGTACCTGGGCGCGCTTGTCAGCCGGCAGCACGATGAGGTGGCAGGCTTCGTGGAGCAGCGAGTGCACCGGCGTATCGGCGCGCGCATAGACCGTCGTGCCGATGATGCCGGCCTCGCTGTCGCCCCAGAAACTGCCCGGAATGGCCTCGCCTCCGGCGATAGCCACGAGTTCGAGGCCATACCGCGCCAGCAAAGCGCGTGGTTCGTCGAAACCGATCTCGCCGACGCGCAGGACGGCATCGGCGGGATCGGTGCCGGGCAGCGTGGTGGCCCCGGCCGGATGGTCGACCATGGGTGGATCAGCTGGCCGAGGCGGCCGGCTTGCCCACGACCTTGCCATCGGGCAGGGCGACGGAAAGCTCCAGCACCTCGTGGCCACTGTCGCGTTCGAGGCTGACGTTGACCGCCTCGACATCGACGTTCACGTACTTGCGGATGACTTCGAGCAGCTCGTTGCGCAGCAGCGGCAGATAGTCCGGGCCGCCGCGCGTCGAGCGCTCCTGGGCGACGATGATGCGCAGGCGTTCCTTGGCCACGCCCGCGGTCGCCTCGGGCTTGCGCTTCAGGAAATCGAGGATACCCATGCTCAACCTCCGAATACGCGCTTGAGGAAGCCCTTCTTGACCGGCTCTAGGAAGCGAAGCGGACGCTCTTCGCCGAGGATGCGGGCGACGGTGTCCTTGTAGGCGGCGCCGGCGTTCGAGTTGTCGTCGAGGATCACCGGCACGCCGGCGT
Organism: Luteibacter sp. E-22; assembly: GCF_049913125.1. Taxonomy (GTDB): domain Bacteria; phylum Pseudomonadota; class Gammaproteobacteria; order Xanthomonadales; family Rhodanobacteraceae; genus Luteibacter. The sequence goes on along the minus strand of NZ_CP183975.1, from coordinate 3,329,830 downwards.
TGGACGCGGCGAGCACGTTTTCAGATTCCGGGATGACGCCGACCACCGAGATGCCGAGGATCTCCTCGACGTCCTTGACGCTGAGCATCTCGCCGGCTTCGACGCGATTGGGGTTGTAGCGGGTGAGCAGCAGGTGCTGCTTGACCGGCTCTTCACCCTTTTCGGCGCGGCGGGTCTTGCTCGAAAGCAGGCCGAGGATACGGTCGGAGTCGCGCACGGAGGAGACTTCCGGATTGACCACGACCACGGCGTGATCGGCGAAGTACATCGCCAGGTGCGCGCCCTTTTCGATGCCGGCCGGGGAATCGCAGACGACGAAGTCGAAGTTTTCCTTGGTCAGTTCGTCGAGGACCTTCTCGACGCCTTCCTGGGTCAGGGCGTCCTTGTCGCGCGTTTGCGAAGCGGCGAGCACGAAGAGGTTTTCGTGGCGCTTGTCCTTGATCAGCGACTGCTTGAGGGTGGCTTCGCCGTGCACGACATTGACGAAGTCGTACACCACGCGGCGCTCGCAGCCCATGATGAGGTCGAGGTTGCGCAAGCCGACGTCGAAGTCGATGACGGCCACCTTCTTGCCCTGCATGGCGAGGCCGGTGGCGAGGGAGGCGCTGGTGGTGGTCTTGCCGACTCCGCCCTTGCCCGAGGTGACGACGATGATTTCAGTCAAGAGATGTCTCCGAGTGTTGCCAGCGACGGCGGCTGCGTCACAGCCGCGCGATCATGAGTTTTCCATTGTCGAGCCAGCATTGCACGGGCTGGCCTTCGAATTCCTTGGGCATGTCTTCGAACACGCGGTAATGCCCGGCGATCGCCACCAGTTCGGCGCGGAAGTCGGAGCAATAGATGCGTGCGGATTCGTCACCCTGTGCGCCGGCCATGGCGCGGCCACGCAGGCTGCCGTAGATGTGGATGGAGCCGTCGGCGATGACTTCGGCGCCGTTGGCGACGGTGGCGGTCACCACGAGGTCGCGGTCGCGGGCGTAGACCTGCTGGCCGGAGCGCACGGTGCTGCCACCGTGATGCTGCGCGGTGACGGTGCCGCCGCTTTCGACGGCGGGTTCGGCTGGCGCCGCGCCGCGCTTGGTTTCCGCCCGGGCCTTGGTCGGCTCGGCCGGCGGCGTTTCGCCCTGACCGGGCTCGTACTGCGCGCGGAACTTGGCGATCAGGGGCAGGCCCATGCGCTCGGCGAGGGCTTCGGTCTCGCTGGTGCCGTAGGCGATGCCGACGGGCAACATGCCGGCGCTGCGGATGGCTTCGAGCAGGGCGTCGACCATGCCGTCGTCCGGCAGTTTCGAAAGATGCGAGAGATCGAGCACCACCGCGGCACGGGAGAACATCTGTGGCGCGGCGCGCACGCGGCGCTCCAGTTCTTCCACCAGGGCGGCGGCGTCGACGCGGCGCACCCGCACGCAGGCGATGCCGACCTGGCCGAAACGCAGGTCGCAGGCTGCTTCGAGGGATTCGGCGCGGGCGTTCACGCGGCCACCCCCGCGCCGTCGATCGGACGACGGCGCTCGGCCAGCCATTCCACGGCGGGCAGGCCGTCCTGCTCGAGGTAGCGCTCGCGCACGAAGGGGAAGCTGGGCAGTTCGCGGGCGAGCAGGCTCACCTTGGGCCCGGTGCGGCCCATTTTCTGCTGGCCGACTTCCTGGAAGCCCATGGTGCCGTGGAACAGCACGGTATGGTCGTTGCGTGGTTCGAGGAAGACCTCGCAGGTCAAAAGCGGCACACGTACCTCGGCATAGCTCTGCACATCGCAATAGAAGATCCGGCCCAGCCCATGACCGCGCGATTCGGACGCGATCACGATGCGATCGATATACACGAAGCTTTCGTAATGGGCCTGGAACCAGCGGAAGTTCGGGCTGGCGTATTCGGCGTCGGGACGCATGGCGATCAGGAAACCGAGGATGCGGCCATTCTGTTCAGCGACACGGAAGTAGTGGGCGATTTCGTAAAGGTGGCGCAGGCGGGCGAGGTCCGTGGCGAGGATGCCGGTGCCTGCCTCGTTGTTGAGTGCCAGCACGGCATCCAGGTCGTGCTCGCACACGTCGCGGATGGCAAGGGCCATTCGTTGCTCCGCTTGAGTGTTCTGGAAAAAGACGACCCCCGGGCCGTCGAATGCGCGGCATTATGGCACGCTCCGGCCCCGCCGGGGAGCGCCGTGTGGATGTAAAACCGTTGTAAAGCCGGTGTTTGCCGTGGGCGCGCACGTGACTTCAGTCAGGTGGTGCGGGCCGCGTGAAGCCCTATGATGCGGGCATGTCCAAGGTCCAGTTCAATCACGTCCGCCTGCTCAGGTACGCCACGTACTTCGTCTTCCTGTGCGTCGGGCTGCCGCTGTCGATGCAGCGCGCCGGCCACGAGCCCGGGCAGATCGGCGATGTGGCGTTGCTGTCGTGGACGGCCTGCTACCTCGTCTTCGGGCTCGTGTACTGGCTGCTCACTCGCAACCTCGGTTCGCGCGTGGATGGCGCGACCCGGGTGGCCGTGCTGGTGATCCTCACCGGCACGGCGCTGGCGATCGGCGTGCTGAGCAAGAGCGGCGTGGCGGCCCTGCTGCTGATCATCGTGGCGACGGTGGTGCCGTGGCTGGTAAGCCTGCCGATGGGCATCGCCTGGATGGTCGTGGCCCACCTGGCCCTCATTCCGGTGTTCCTGGAGGTGCCGGGCTTCTCGTTCATCCAGTCGTTGATGCAGGCCTGCCTGTATTTCGGTTTCTCGGCCCTGGTCTTCATCACCTCGATGGTCGCCAGCCAGCAGGCCGACGAGCGCGAGGAACTGCGCCGGTTGAACTCGGAACTGCGCGCCACCCGCGCCTTGCTCGCGGAATCCACGCGCATCGCGGAGCGGATGCGCATCGCCCGGGACCTGCACGACCTTGTCGGCCACCACCTCACGGCCCTCAGCCTGAACCTGGAAGTGGCCAGCCACCTGACCAACGACACCGCCCGCGAGCACGTGCTGAAAGCACAGAGCACGGCCAAGCAGTTGTTGGCCGACGTGCGCGAAGTGGTGAGCGAACTGCGCCAGGACGATGCCATCGATCTCACCCAGGCCTTGCGCAGCCTCACGGAAGGGGTGCCTGGCCTCGACGTGCGGTTGAGCGTGCCGCCACGCTTCGGCGTCGAGGACCCGCGCCGGGCGCAGATGCTGCTGCGCTGCGTGCAGGAAATCCTCACCAATACCGTGCGCCACGCCAATGCGCGCCATTTATGGCTCACCTTCCGCCATACCGGTCCGGACGAACTCTGTCTCGACGCCCGCGACGATGGTCGCGGCAGTGGCGAGTTCCGCCCGGGCAACGGTCTCACCGGCATGCGCGAACGCCTGGCCGAGTTCGGCGGCAGCGTCACCTTTCGTACCGACCCCGCCGGCGGTTTCGCGCTGACCGCGCGCCTGCCGTTGGGCGAGGAATCCACCCTGGCGCACGCGCCGCCGAGGCCCGTCCTCGACCCCTTGCTCGACGACGAGCCCAGTGACGCGTCGCGTGCCAAACTCTCCGTTCCCTCCGAGGATCTCCCATGATCTCCGTCTGCCTAGTCGACGATCAGAACCTGGTTCGCCAGGGCATTCGTTCCCTGCTCGACCTCGCCGGCGACATCCGTGTCGTCGCGGAATGCGCCGATGGCGCGCAGGCGGTGCAGACCATCCCCCAGGTGCGGCCGGACGTGGTCCTGCTCGACCTGCGCATGCCGAACATGAGCGGCCTGGAGGTGCTCCAGGCCCTGGGTGGGCGTAACGAACTGCCGCCGACCATCATTCTCACCACGTTCGACGACGACCAGCTGGTGCTGGCCGGCCTGAAGGCGGGCGCGCGCGGCTACCTCCTCAAGGACGTGTCGCTCGACCAGCTGGTGGAGGCGGTGCGCACGGTGGCCGCGGGTGGCTCGCTGGTAGCGCCGATGGTGACCCAGCGGCTCCTGGCCGGCGTGGGCCGGATCCAGAACCAGTTCTCCAGCCTGGAACAGCCCGATCCGCTCACCGAACGTGAGACCGAGATCCTGCGGCTGCTCTCGGGCGGCTACAGCAACAAGGAGATCGCCAATTCCCTGCGGGTGGCCGAGGGCACGGTGAAGAACCACGTCTCCAATATCCTTTCGAAGCTGGGCGTCCGCGACCGTACCCGCGCCGTCCTGAAGGCCCTGGAGCTGGGAATCGTCTGAGTCCGCGCTGACTGTTCGGTACGAAGCCCGCCACTCCGGCCGAAAATCCGCTTGTGCGCGCTTGCGAAAAAGGGCAGGGGACCCAATGGCGTTCGCCGCCGCGAGCAAGTACCATCGGCTCTTTCGGCGCGGGCGAACCCCTGCCACGGGCCGATTCTTCAGGGGTGAGCGCACGGCGTCCATGGCCGCGCGTGGAGCCTGTTCGTAAGACGTTCGGAGAACCGTGGAATGACGCGTCTGTTAGAATTTATTGTCGCCCTCGTCATCGTCGCCGTACTCGGTGTCGTGGTCGGCGTAGCTATGCCCTCGACTGGACATGTCGAGCGCGAAATGCTGATCAGCAAGGACTTGCGTCAGGTTTACGACGTTTTCAGCAACTTCCGCCGCTTCCCTGACTACACCGTACTGCGGTCGTTCGACCCCAAGGTGCAGTTCGAGTTGTCCGGCAAGGCCTATGGCCCGGGTGCCAAGATCGCCTGGAAGGCCGGCGACCCGAAGGTCGGCGACGGCTCGCTGGAGATCGCCTCGATCGATCCGGGCTTCGCCCAGATCTCCGATGCGGGCAAGGGCACCATCGTCTGGAACCTCGACAACGCCTGGCGCGGCGAGGACAAGAAGTTCACCATCAAGCTCGAGCGCACCGGCCGCAGCCAGAAGCTCGTGAAGGTGAACTGGTCGTACGACGTCTCGTACGGCTTCAACCTGATCAGCCGCTTCTCCAACCTCTACATCCACGGCGATCCGGACGCGCTGATCCAGTTCAGCCTGTCCAACCTGCAGAACCTGATGGCGGCGATCCCGAACATCGACTACAGCAAGATGGTGCCGTCGATCGCGGACCAGCCGGCCAAGCCGGTCCTGCTCGTCTCCACCACCGCCCCGCGCACGCTCGACGACGTCGACACCGCATCGGACAAGGCGATGGCCGAGATCCAGGCCGCGGCGAAGAAGCTGGGCGTGAACATCGTCAGCCCGCGCATCACCTTCACCACGAACTGGGGCGACCAGAACTACACGTTCGACGTCGCCGCCGAGATCGATTCGACCACGCTGAAGCTCAACGGCCAGGACGTCGAGATCACCGCCGCCCAGCGTCCGTCGCTCGACGCCGCCGCGCCGGCCGAGGCTTCGACCGCCGCCGCGCCGGCCGCCGCCGATACGGCTGCGCCGGGTAGCAAGGACAAGTACGGCCGCATCGTCGTCGACGGCAACGTCAAGGCCGTGCTCGCCTTCGGTGGCAAGGCCCTCAAGGCCGAGTGGAACGGCACCGGTGCCGGCCTGCCGCAGACCCGCCAGATGCTGGCGGCCTACTCGCAGACCCACGGCTACAAGTACGACGACGTGACCTACCGCGCCTACGACATCCAGGTGAAGGCGCCGGTGAACAACAAGGGCACGATCGAGGGCTACGACGAGCAGAAGTTCGAGATCTACCTGCCGCTGCAAGGCGACGTGCCGGACCAGACCCCGGAACAGGAAGCCGGCATGAAGCAGCAGGGCCTGGAAGAAGCGGCCCCGGCCGGTTCGTCCACGGCTCCCGCGCCTGCGGGCACCGCGCCCGCTCCGGCGGGTACCGCACCGGCCCCGGCCGGCACGGCCGCGGCGCAGTAAATCGCGCTGACGCGAAGTCTGAAAAGCCCCGCCGGAAACGGCGGGGCTTTTTTATGGTCTGTCGCAAGGGAGTCGCTTCCGCGGGAGCGAATCCCTGTGGGAGCCGCTTCAGCGGCGATAGACCGCGCCCCGGTGGGAGCCGACCCTGTCGGCGATTCCATAGCTACAGCTACACTGCCAGACGATGATCGAAGCCGAACGACTTACCCGCTGCTATGGCCCGCTGACCGCGGTCGATTCGCTGAGCCTGCGCGCCGAACCGGGACAGGTGCTCGGTTTGCTCGGGCCCAACGGCGCGGGCAAGTCCACGGCCATGCGCATGATCGCGGGTTTCCTCACGCCCACCTCGGGCACCGCGCGCGTGTGCGGTCACGACGTACGCAAGGAGCCCCTCGCGGCCAAGCGTGCCCTGGGCTACCTGCCCGAGGGCGCGCCCAGCTACGGCGAGATGACGATCCGTGAGTTCCTCGTCTTCATGATCCGTGTGCGCGGCCTGGAGCGCGATATCGCCTTTCGCCGCTTCGACGAAGTGGTGATGCGGCTGGAGTTGGAGGATGTGCTCGATCAGACCATCGGCACGCTCTCGAAGGGGCTTCGCCGCCGCGTCGGCCTGGCGCAGGCGATCCTGCACGATCCGCCGGTGCTGATGCTCGACGAGCCGACCGACGGCCTCGATCCCAACCAGAAACATTCGGTACGCATGTTGATCGACGCGATGGCGCGTGAGCGCACGATCCTCATTTCCACCCATCTGCTGGAAGAAGTGCACGCCCTGTGCAACCGCGTGGCGATCATCGCCAATGGCCGCTTGCTCGCCGATGCCACGCCGGCGGAACTGGAGGCACGTTCGCGCTATCACGGCGCGGTTTCCTTCAGCGCCGCGGGCAGCGCGGTGTCGCGCGAGATGCTGGCGCGCATTCCCAGCGTGGCGAACGTGGAAGTCGATCCGCTCGACGGCCGGGTCACGGTGTTCCCGCGCGCGGGGCAACCGATCCTCGACGAGGTACAGGCCTTGTTGCGCACGCAGAACCTGGAAATCTCCGAGATCCAGCTCGAGCGGGGCCGCCTCGACGAGGTCTTCCGGCAGATAACCACGCAGCCACGCGGGGCGCAGGCATGAGCGCGGTGCTGGCGATCGCGCGACGCGAACTCTGGGGCTACTTCGTCACGCCGGTGGCCTATGTCTTCATGGTCATCTTCCTCGTGCTGGCCGGCCTGCTCACCTTCTACACCGGCGATTTCTACGACCGCGGCCTGGCCGACCTGCAGCCGTTCTTCGACATGCATCCCTGGTTGTACCTCGTGCTGGTCCCGGCGGTGACGATGTCCATGTGGGCGGAGGAGCGCGCGTCCGGAACACTCGAGTTGCTGTTCTCACTGCCCGTGACGATCTCCCAGGCCGTACTGGGCAAATTCCTTGCCGCGTGGGCGTTCATCGGCATCTGCCTCGTGCTGACCTTTCCGATCTGGATCACGGTGAACTACCTCGGCGATCCGGACAACGGCGTCGTCATGGCCGGTTACGTGGGTAGCTGGCTCATGGCCGGCGCCTTCATCGCGATCGGCACCTGCATGTCCACCGCGACGCGTAGCCAGATCATCGCCTTCATCCTCACCGCCGCCGTCTGCTTCGTGTTGTTGCTCGTCGGCCAGCCGCAGGTGCTGGATTTCTTCCAGGACTCGGTGCCGCCCAAGCTGATCGGCGCGATGGGGCAGCTGAGCATCGCGCGGCATGCCAACGCCATCGCGCGTGGCGTGCTCGACCTGCGCGACCTCGTCTACTTCTTCGCCACGATCACCGCCTGGCTGGCGGCCAGCGTGGTCGTGCTCGACCTGAAGCGGACGCGCTGACGATGCGCCATTTCCACCTCTCGCGTTCTTTCCTCCTGCGCCTGTCGCTCTTCGGCATCGCCGGCCTCTTCCTGGTGGCCATCGCGATCAGCTCCATGTCGTTGCGCACGGCGCGCATCGATCTCACGGCCGACCGCATCTATACGCTGACGCCAGGCACGCAGAACATCGTCGACAGCCTGCGCAAGCCGCTCACCCTCACCCTGTATTTTTCCGAGCACGCGACCCGCGACCTGCCGCAGTTGCGCAGCTACGAACAGCGCGTGCACGAGATGCTGCGCGAGATCGCGGTTCGCGCGCATGGCCGCATCCGGCTCAAGGTGATCGACCCGGTGCCTTATTCCGACGACGAGGACGCCGCCGAGAGCTATGGGCTCACGCCCGCCACCGGCGGGAGTAACGGTGAGCGCGTGTTCTTCGGCCTGGTTGGCACGGCCGGCACGGGTGACGTGCCGCCGCAGGCGATCCCGTTCTTCGATCCCGCGCGAGAACCCTTCGTCGAATACGACATCGCCAAGCTGTTGTATGAGTTGGGCATGCCGCAAAAGCCGCGGTTGGGTGTCATCAGTTCGCTTCCCGTCGAGGGCAACCTGGTGATCGGCGAACCTTCCTGGGCAGTGGTGAGGCAACTCGACCAGCTGGCCGAGGTGACCAGCATCGATCCGGAAGGGCTGAAGCACATCGACCCGGCCCTGAAGGTGCTGTTGCTCATCCATCCCAAGCGCTTGTCCGACGACGCGCAGTACGCCATCGACCAGTACGTGCTGCATGGCGGCCACCTGGTCGTGTTCGTCGATCCCGATTCGGAAATGGACAACGCGCCGCTGGTGGACGCGCACGGCGTCGTCGACGATCACGATTCCGACCTGCGCCGCCTGTTCGAGGCCTGGGGCGTGGTCTACGACCCGGCCAAGGTCGTGCTCGACCGTTCGCAGGCGTTGACCATCGAACTGAACGGCAACAGCATCGGCCATCCGGCGATGCTGGGCCTGGGCACGCAGGATCTCAACCACGACGACGTGGTGACGGCCAGCCTGCAGCGGGTGAATTTCTCCACCGCCGGTTTCTTCGAGCTCGCGACCGACACAAAGGCGCGGCTGATCCCGCTGGTCCAGACCTCGGACGAGGCCGCCGTGATGTCCGCGCAGCGCGTGCGCGACGCGGCGGGCGACCCCACCAGCCTGCTGGAGAATTACGAGCCGACGCACGAACGCTACGTGCTCGCCGCGCGGTTGCGGGATACCTTCCGCACCGCTTTCCCGGAGCGCCGCGATCGTGGTCACCTGGACCGTGCCGTGGCGCCGGGCGAGGTGGTATTGGTGGCCGATACCGACCTGTTGTCGGACCGCCTGTGGATCGACGTGCAACCACTGCTGGGCCAGCAGCAACTCACGCCGTTCGCGAACAACGGCGATTTCGTGGCCAACCTCGTCGACAACCTGGGTGGCTCGACGGCACTTCTTTCCATTCGCGGGAGGGTGAATTCGCAGCGGCCCTTCACCCGCGTACGCGCGCTGCAGGCGGCCGCCGATCGCAAGTTCCTGGTCAAGAAGCGCGAACTGGAGAACGAGCTCTACGAGACCCAGCGCCGTCTCGCGGAATTGCAGCCGGCCAAGAACGGCGCGACGCCCACGACCGCCACTGCCGAGCAGCGCCGCGAGGTGGAGCAATACCTGCAACGCAAGCTGGCGATCGGCAAGGAGTTGCGCGATGTGCAGCATCAGCTAAACGCCGAGATCGATGCCCTGGGCTTGCGCCTGAAGTTCATCAATATCGTGCTGGTGCCGGGACTGGTCGCCCTGGTCGGCCTCATCTACGGTTGGCGGCGCACTCGGCGCAGCCGGCGGGTGGTCTGAGCACGTGCTCGACGGCGTGCTGAAGTGGATCGTGCCCTGGGAGTTCTCCTGGATCTTCCTTGCCGTCTTCGTCACGACGGCTTGGCTGTACGTGCGCGGGTCACGCCGCCTGCGGGTGCCGATGGAGCGGCGTGCCGCGTTCTGGGCAGGGATGGCGATGGTCTACATAGCCCTGCATACGTATTTCGATTATTTCGCGGAGCATGAGTTCTTCATGCACCGCATCCAGCAGGTGCTGCTGCACCACCTCGCGCCGCTACTGCTCATCGCCGCTTATCCGGCTACCGCGTTGCGCGCGGGGTTGCCGCTCGCATGGCGCGTACGGTTGCGCCGGGCGCAGCGATCCTCGCCGTGGCGCGTGTTCGCCGCGCTGGCGTTCAACCCCGTTTTCGTCACGGTCTTCTTCGTCGCCCTGATCCTCGTCTGGCTGATTCCGGACATGCAGACCCTGGCGATGCTCGACTGGCGCATCTATCGCGCGATGAACTGGTCGATGGTGCTGTCAGGCCTGTCCTATTGGTGGCTCGTGCTCGATCACCGGCCCAAGCCACCGGGCCGGATGGCACCGGGCTGGCGGGTGTTGTCGCCGGGGATCACGATGACGCCGCAGATCGTGGCCGGCGCCATCGTCACCTTCTCGAAGACCGACCTCTATCCCATCTTCGAGATCTGCGGCCGGGCGTTCACCCTCAACGTGCTCACCGGCCAGTTGATCGGCGGCGTGATCATGTGGGTGCCGGCGGCGATGATCGAATCGGCCGGCGGCCTGTTGGCCTTGCGTCAATGGTTGCGGTTGTCGCGCAACGGGCGCCTGCCACGCAGGGCGCCCGTGCGGCGGCGTGCCACGGCAGGTCAGTAGGCTTTCGGTACGCGTGCCGCCTTGCGGGTGACCTTGTCCTTCTTCGGCTTGCCCTTCAACGGAGGGAGGTCGAACTCCTTGTCGGGGCACATCTTGTCGGGCACCTGGTCGAGCAGGTGGCGGATGAGGTCGAGGCGCCCGGTTTTCTGGTCGTTGAAGTCGGCCACGAACCACGGGGCATCCCGGGTGTCGGTGCGCTGGATCATGGCATCGCGCAGGTCGCCCATTTCGGCGTACTTTTCCCTCGCCTTCAGGTCCACCGGCGACAGCTTCCAGCGCTTCAGCGGATCCGCCGCGCGCTCGGCGAAGCGTTCCTCCTGCTGGTCCTGGTCCACGGAAAGCCAGTACTTGAAGAGCAGGATGCCGTCGTCGGTGAGCTGCTTCTCGAAGGTGGGGCAGGCCTTCATGAAGGCATCGTATTGCTCGTCGGTACAGAAGCCCATGGCCGGTTCCACCACGGCGCGGTTGTACCAGCTGCGGTCGAACAGCACGAGTTCACCCGCCTGGGGCAGGTGGGCCACGTAACGCTGGAAATACCACTGCGTGTCCTCGCCGGGAGACGGCTTGCCGAGCGCAACGACACGTGCGGCGCGCGTGTCGAGCTTGTCGGTGATCGCCTTGATCGTTCCGCCCTTGCCCGCGGCGTCGCGGCCCTCGAAGATCACCACCATGCGCTTGCCGGTGGCGCGCAGCCAGCGGGTGAGGCCGACCAGCTCCACCTGCAGTTCTTCGAGCGCCTTGTCGTAAGCCTTGCTTTTCTTGCCCATCGATGCGTTCCGCGGGGGGGTGAGGGGCATTGTGCGACAAGACGCCCTTATCCGCCCGCTGTCAGCGTCTGAAGCTCGTCGGCCTGGTGTTCGCGGGTGAGGGTATCGATCAGTTCGTCGAGGTCGCCCTGCATCACCTCGGTCAGGCGGTAGAGGGTGAGGTTGATTCGATGGTCGGTGATCCGGCCCTGCGGGAAGTTGTAAGTGCGGATGCGCTGGCTGCGGTCGCCGGAGCCCACCTGGAGCCGCCGCGATTCCGCCTGCGCGGCGCTCTGCTTGCTGCGTTCGGCATCCAGCAGGCGTGCCTTCAACAGGCTCATCGCACGGGCGCGGTTCTTGTGCTGGCTGCGCTCATCCTGGCACTCGACGACGGTACCGGTGGGCAGATGGGTGATGCGGATCGCCGAATCGGTCTTGTTGACGTGCTGGCCGCCGGCACCGGACGCGCGGAAGGTATCCACCTTGAGGTCGGCGTCGCGCAATTCGATATCGTCCACCTCGTCCTGCTCGGGCAGGATCGCGACGGTGGCCGCCGAGGTATGGATACGGCCTTGCGATTCCGTTTCCGGCACACGCTGCACGCGATGCGTGCCCGATTCGAACTTCAGCTTCGAATACGCGCCACGGCCTTCGATGCGGGCGACGATTTCCTTGTATCCGCCGTGTTCGCCTTCATTCGCGTTAAGGATTTCCACGTGCCAGCGCTGGCGCTCGGCGTAGCGCGCATACATGCGGAAGAGGTCGCCGGCGAAGATCGCCGCCTCGTCGCCGCCGGTGCCGGCGCGGACTTCGAGGAACAGGTTGCCTTCGTCGCGCGGGTCCTTCGGCAGCAGCAGGATCTGCAACTCGCTGTCGAGCCGGGCCAGGTGCGATTCGATGCGTTCGATATCGTCGGACGCCATGTCGCGCATCTCGGGATCGTCGAGCATCGCCCGGGATTCCGCGAGTTCGCGCTCGGCCCGGTCGTGATCCTTCAGGGACAGGGCGACGGGTTCGAGCTGGGCGTATTCACGCGAAAGATCGCGGAAGCGCTGGCCGTCGGCGAGGACGTCCGGCTGCGCGAGCAGCAGGCCGATCTCCTCGTGGCGTTCGGCGAGGGCTTCGAGTTTGCGGCGGATCGAGGGAGTCATTCGGGGCACGAGGTCCGGCTGTAGCCGTACATCATGCGGAAACGTCGTCGTCCGGGTCCAGTCCGTAGAGCCGGCCGGCGGCATGGAGCAGGTCGAGGTCGCCGGACATGGCCGCATCGCGCAGGCGTGCGCTGGGCGTATGCAGGAGCTTGTTGGTCAGGGTGTTGGCGAGGAAGGCGAGGGCTTCGTCGGCGGGACGCCCCCTGGCCAGCATCGCCTGCGCCTTGGCCAGGACCTCGTCGCGCTGGGCCTCGGCGGCGATGCGCATGTCCACGGCGGGATTGCGCAGGCTCAGGGCGCGGCGCCAGGCCATGTAGCGCTCGACCTGGAGGTCGATGATGGCGTCCGCCTCGCGGGCCGCGAGTTCGCGCGAGCGGCGGTTCTCGTCGATCACCTGCTTAAGGTCGTCGATGCCGTAGAGGTAGACGTCGTCTAGCTGCGCGACCTCGGCCTCGATGTCGCGCGGCACCGCGATATCGACCATGAACATCGGCCGGCGCCGGCGGGCGGCGATCGCGTCGGCGACCATGCGGCGGGTCACCACCGGCTGCCGCGCGGCGGTGGAGGTGATGACGATATCGGCCTCCGCGAGGTGTCGGGGCAGGTCGGCCAGCGAGATGGCGTAGGCGCCATACCGGCCGGCCAGTTCCTGGGCGTTCTCCAGGGTGCGGTTCGCGACGATCAGCCGGCGTACGTTCTTGTCGGCGAGGTGGCGTGCGGCCAGCTCGATCGTCTCACCGGCGCCGATCAGCAGCACGCAGGCCTGGCGGAGGTCGGTGAAGACCTGCTCGGCTAGCCGCACGGCGGTATAGGCGACGGACACCGTATGCGCGCCGATCCGGGTGTCCGTGCGCACACGCTTGGCCACGGCGAACGTGTGCTGGAGCAACCGTTCCATGGGGGCGCGCAGGCTCTGTGCCGACCGCGCCTGCTGGTAGGCGTCCTTCACCTGGCCGAGGATCTGCGGCTCGCCCAGCACCATGGAGTCGAGCCCGGTGGCCACGCGGAACATGTGGCGCACGGCGTCGTGCTCGTCGTGCCGGTAGAGGAACTCGTCGAGGCGTTGCGGGGTCAATCGGTGTTGCCGGGACAGCCACTGGCCAGGCACCGACTCGAAGCCTTCCGCCACGCTGCAATAAAGCTCGGTCCGGTTGCAGGTGGAGAGGATCATCGCCTCCTCTATCCCGGGTTGCCGGGTGAGGTCGCCCAGCGCCTCCGGTGCCACCGTGGCGTCGAATGCCACCTGCTCGCGCAGGCTGACCGGCGCGGTGAGGTGATTGAGCCCGAGGGCGATGAGTGGCATGACGGGCTTGGGTCGGCTTGGGTGGCGTCGGCTAAGCTAAGGGCGCATTGTGCGCTCACAAGGCGTCGGGCGCTTGCAGACGCCTATCGGGAATGACGGAGAGTAGTGTGCTGAGCGGTCGGTCCAAGTTCAAGCAAGTGCGGCATTTTGTGGTCCTGGCCGCGCTGGCGGCGGCGCTGGGCGGTTGCGTCACGGCTCCCGTGGAGGCGCCGAAGGCCATCCGCACGGGTGTGCAGCCGCTCGACCGCCTGCAGGTGGCCATCGTCCCACCCGAACGCGATCTCCAGGCCCAGCTGATGGTCGGCGACTTCGCCCTGGCCGCCAGCGATCTCAAGGGCGCCTCGGACGCCTACGGGCGGGCCGCCCCCCTCAGCGACGATCCCAAGGTGGCCGCGCGGGCCACCGAGCTGGCCCTGGCCGTCCACGACCAGGCGGCCGCCGGCAAGGCGCTCGACCGCTGGGCGGCGCTGGGTGCCAGGCCCGCCGAGCTGGCCGCGGCGCGCGCGCGCATGGCCTTGGACCGGGGCGATACGGCAGACGCCCAGCGCCAGCTGGAGGCCCTGGTCGCCACGGGCGATCCGGACGCCTGGCGCGAATTCGGACGGATACTGGTGACCGCGCGCGATGCCGCCCAGGCCGGTGTCCTGCTGGAGCGCATCGCCACCCCGCAGCGCTTGCCGAACGATTCCACCGCCTGGCTGGCGATGAGCGAACTCGGCGAGAATCTGGGTCGCCACGACTACGCGAAGACCGTCGGCGACGCGGCGCTGGCCCGTTTCCACGATGGCACCACCTATGCCTGGGCGGGGCAGCAGAAGTTCCGGGCGGGCGATAAGGAAGGTGCGAAGAAATTGTTCGCCAAGGCCGTGGCGAAGGACCCGAAGAACCCTCGGCTGCGCCTCGCCTACGCCACCTTGCTGATCCAGGGCGGGGACGAGAAGTCCGCGACGAAACTTCTCGCCAGCGGTCCGCAGAACGGCGATACCTACGCCATGCGCATGACGCTGGCCGCGCGCGCCAGCGACAAGGCGGCGATCCGTCGCCTGTACGACGAGATCCGCAAGCAGCCGGACGACGTGCAGGCCGATAACGCCTTCACGCTCGGCCAGCTGGCGGAACTGCTCGGCAAACAGGAAGACGCGCTCGACTGGTACGCCGCCGTGGGCGACGACGACCCGCGCATCTTCGATGCCTCTGTGCGCAGCGCCGTGATCCTGCACCTGCAGGGCAAGGACGATGACGCCCATGAAATCGTGGCCGAATTGCAGACCACCTATGCCGACCGCCCCGAGCAACTGCGCAAGGCGTTCGCGGTCGATGGCGAGCTGTACATGGACGCGCGCCGCTTCGATGCCGCCGTGGATGCCTACGACAAGGCACTGCGCGTGAAACCCGACGACACGGACATGCTCTACGGCCGCGGCCTGGCCTACGCCGAGGCCGGCCGGATCGATCAGGCCGTGGCCGATTTCCGCAAGGTGCTCGAACTGAAGCCCGGCGATGTAGAGGCCAGCAATGCGCTGGGCTATACGCTGGCCGACAACGATCGCGATCTCGGTGAAGCACAGAGTCTCATACAGGCCGCCCGCGCGGCCCGGCCGGACGATCCCTCCGTGGCCGATTCATGGGGCTGGCTGAAGTTTCGCCAGGGCCAGCTGGACCAGGCCGAAAGCACCCTGCGCGGCGCCTGGGCCCAGCGCAAGGACGCCGATATCGGCGTTCACCTGGCCGAGGTGCTATGGAGCCGTGGCCAGCACGACGAAGCGCGCAAGCTGCTGAACGAGGTGCGCCGCATCGATCCGAAGAACGCCACGCTGCAGAAGACCGAGCGGAAGCTCAATCCTTGATGGCTGTTCGCAAGCACCCATCGCCGCTGAAGCGGGGCTCCCACGACATCACGACTCGCGCGAGAGTCCCTGTGGGAGCCGCTTCAGCGGCGATCCCTGCAAAGCGCGGTCTTCATCCCACTCGTGAAACCCCACCGATGACCCGGTTCCTACCCCTCGCGGCGATCGCCCTCATGCTCGCCGCCTGCGCCACGACGCGCCCGCCGCTCCACCAGGCCGGCGACGCCGTCACCCTCGGTATGCAGGAACAACGCGAGCGTAGCCTCGCCGACAGCGATCACTGGACCCTGCAAGGCCGGCTCTCCGTCTCCGACGGCAAGGACTCCGGCTCCGGCGGACTCACCTGGCGCCAGGACGGCGAACGTTATGAGTTCACCGTGCGCGCACCCGTCACCGGGCGCAGCTTCCGCCTGACCGGTGGCCCGGAAGGTGCCGAACTGGAAGGCCTGGACGGCGGCACGCGTCGCGGTCCCGACGCGGAATCGCTCATGGCCAGCGCCGTGGGCTGGCAGATCCCGATGACCGAACTCAGGCGATGGGTGCTCGGCCTGCGTGCCGACACCGGTCCCGCGGATATCGCCTTCGGGTCGGACCGCCTGCCGTCGCGCCTGGTGCAGGATGGTTGGACGGTCGACTATCGACAATGGGATGCCGCGAAGCAACCGCCGATGCCGGTGCGCGTGTTCGCCGAGAAAGCGCCGT
This sequence comes from Luteibacter sp. E-22, assembly GCF_049913125.1. Lineage (GTDB taxonomy): Bacteria > Pseudomonadota > Gammaproteobacteria > Xanthomonadales > Rhodanobacteraceae > Luteibacter. Next base: position 3,313,741 of record NZ_CP183975.1, on the reverse strand, counting down.
ACAAGGTGCGCCTGTCGATCGAGGACTGGTCTTTCGGCAGGTAGCCGACCGGTCCACGCGAAGCGCGCCGGTATACTCCGCGCCTTCCGAGCCGGCCCTTCCCCCATGCATTTCACCATCACCCGCGCCCACGACGACGATGCCGAGCATTTGTGCGCGATCGAGCGCGCGGCGGTCGAGCTGTTCCGTGGGCACGAGGCGTGGCCGTCGTATTCGCAGATGGCCTTGCCGCCGGACATCGTCCGTCAGCTGATCGCGCGGGGCCTGGTCTGGGTCGCTTCGGTGAAAGACGAGGTCATCGGTTTCGTCTGCCTCGATACCGATGGCGCGGCCGATGCCATTGGTGTCGCCGAGATCGACGTGTTGCCCGCCTTCGGTGGCAAGGGCGTCGGTGCCGCGTTGCTCGAACACGCCTGCGCGTGGGCTCGCGAGGCCGGTTATACGCGTGTGGATCTCGGCACCCTCGCCGACGTGCCCTGGAACGCGCCCTTCTACGCGAAACACGGGTTCCGGGTAGTCGACAAGCATGCCCCGGTGTTCGCCCGGGCCCTTGCGCGCGACCGCGAGAATGGCTTCCCCGACCACCTGCGCGTATTCATGAGCCGCGAGCTTGAACCGCTGGCCGAGGGCGACTGGACGGTGTGGCCCGCGCCCGCGAAGCTCAACCTGTTCCTGCGCATCGTCGGACGCCGCGAGGATGGCTACCACGAGTTGCAGACCGTTTTCCGCTTGCTGGACTGGGGCGACGAGGTGCGCCTGCGCATCCGTGCCGATGGCGCCATCGCCCGCCCGACGCCCGTGCCCGGCGTCCCCGAGGACGCCGACCTCACGGTCCGCGCCGCCCGCCTGCTGGCGGTGGAGACCGGCACGGCGCTGGGCGCGGAGATCGCGGTGTCCAAGCGCATCCCGATGGGAGGCGGCCTCGGTGGCGGAAGCTCGGATGCGGCAAGCGTCCTGGTCGGGCTCAATGCCCTTTGGGGCACGGGTCTGGACGAAGACGCCCTGGCGGCGTTGGGGTTGAGGCTGGGCGCCGACGTGCCGGTCTTCATCCGCGGGCGGTCGGCCTGGGCCGAGGGCGTGGGCGAGCGGCTCGTTCCCACGTCGCTGCCTCGGCGCTGGTACGTGGTGATCGACCCGCATGAACACGTGCCCACGGCGGCCCTGTTCGCCGCTCCCGAATTGACACGTAACGCCCCGCGGGCGACAATTTCGTCCTTTGTTTCCGGGGATTCGGCGGAGAACGCCTTCGAACCGGTGGTCCGTGCGCGCCATCCGCGGGTGGCCGCGGCGCTCGACTGGCTGGCTGGCTTCGGCCATGCACGCCTGTCCGGCAGCGGCGGCTGCGTCTTCCTGGAAACGAGAACCCACGAGGCGGCGCTTGGCGTCGCCTCGCGCTGTCCCGGGGGCTTCACCGCCCATGTGGCGGCGGGCGTCGATCCTTCACCGCTGCTCGTGGCGCGGGGCCGGATCGAGGCGAGGGGAATCGTGTCGTAAGGACGGGTAGGGCCGCGGGCTGCGGCAAAGCCATGGCGAGCGGATCGGCTCGCTGGAACGAATTGTTGGGGCGTCGCCAAGCTGGTTAAGGCACGGGATTTTGATTCCCGCATGCGCAGGTTCGAATCCTGCCGCCCCAGCCACCGTTCGCGGTGGCAAAGACGAACCAACCCACTCTCACGCCAGGAGTTCCTCCGTGGATACGTCCACCCCGATGCTGTTCAGCGGCAATGCGCACCGCGCGCTTGCCGACGATGTCGCCGCCCGTCTCGGCATTCCGCTGGGCAAGGCCCTCGTTGGCCGGTTCAGCGATGGCGAGGCACAGGTCGAGATCGAAGAGAACGTGCGCAAGCAGGAAGTCTTCGTGATCCAGCCGACGGGTGCGCCCAGCGCGGAGAACCTGTTCGACCTGCTGGTCCTGGTGGACGCGCTCAAGCGCGCCTCGGCCGGCAGCGTCACCGCGGTGATGCCGTATTTCGGCTACGCCCGCCAGGATCGCCGCCCGCGTTCGGCGCGCGTGCCGATCACGGCGAAGCTGGCCGCCAAGATGATCGCCACGGCCGGCGCGGACCGCGTGCTCACGATCGACCTGCACGCGGACCAGATCCAGGGATTCTTCGATATCCCGGTCGACAACGTGTACGCCTCGCCGGTGCTCCTGGCCGACATCTGGCGTCACCACAGCATGGACGACCTGATCGTGGTCAGCCCGGACGTCGGTGGCGTGGTGCGTGCGCGTGCGCTCGCCAAGCGCCTCGACGACGCCGACCTCGCGATCATCGACAAGCGCCGCCCGAAGGCGAACGTGGCCACGGTCATGAACATCATCGGCGACGTGGAAGGCAAGACCTGCGTGCTGGTGGACGACATCGTCGACACCGCCGGCACGCTCTGCGCCGCCGCGGCGGCGTTGAAGGAAAAGGGCGCCCGCAAGGTCGTCGCCTACTGCGTGCATCCGGTGCTCTCGGGTGCGGCTATCGACAACCTGGAGCACTCCCAGCTCGACCAGTTGGTGGTGACCAATACGCTGCCATTGCGCGATAACGCCCGTAACTGTGCGAAAATCCGCCAGTTGTCGGTCGCGGAACTACTCGCGGAGACGATCCGCCGCATCGCCTTCGGCGAATCGGTGAGCTCGCTCTACATCGACTGATCCATCGTTTTTCGGGCTCCCCTGGTCGCGGGGGAGCCCTTTACCCACCGCCGCGAGGCGGTTTACTTGAGGCAACACCATGGCTACCAATCATCAGCTCACGGCCACGAGCCGCAGTGTGGAAGGGAAGGGTGCGAGCCGCCGCCTTCGCATCGCGGGCTACGTGCCGGCGATCGTGTACGGCGCGGGCGAAGCCCCGCAGGCGATCCAGGTCCTTCACAACGACGTGCTGCTCGGCTCGCGTTTCGAGTCGTTCTACTCGTCGGTGATCGAACTGACCGTCGACGGCAAGAAGCAGAAGGTCCTGATCAAGGACTGGCAGAAGCATCCGTTCAAGCAGCTCATGCTGCACATGGACTTCCAGCGCGTGAACGAGAACGAGGCCATCAAGGTCGCCGTTCCGGTGCATTTCCTGAACCAGGAGAAGTCCCCGGCCGGCAAGACCGCTGGTCTGGTGATCTCGCACAACCTGACGGAAGTGACCGTCTCGTGCCTGCCGAAGAACCTGCCGGAGTTCATCGAACTCGACCTGGCCGACCTGAAGGCCGGCGACATCATCCACCTGTCCGACCTCAAGCTGCCGGCCGGCGTGGAAATCCCGGAACTGGGCCTCGGCAAGGAGCACGACGTCGCGGTCGTCACCGTGGCCTCGATCCAGGAAGAAGTCGACCCGGCAGCGGCCGAGGGTGGCGAAACCCCGCCGGCCGACGAGAAGAAGTAATCGGCACCGTGTGGGAGCCGCTTCAGCGGCGATGGACGCCACGGCGTCACCGCTCCGTTGGCTTTTCGCCGATGAATCGGCTCCCACATGCCTGATGCGAACAATGGCGACGCTTCGTCTTATTGTCGGCCTCGGTAACCCCGGGGCCGAATACGTCAGGACCCGGCACAACGCCGGGTTCTGGTGTGTCGATGCCCTGGCCATGGACCAGGGGGAGCGTTGGGCCTTCGACGGCAAGCTGCATGGCGAGACCTGCAAGCTGCGCATCGGGGGCGACACCGTCTGGCTGCTCAAGCCCGCGACGTTCATGAACAAGAGTGGCATCGCCGTCGCCTCGGCGCTGCGCTACTACAAGATCGCGCCGGAGGAGTGCCTCGTCGCCCACGACGAACTGGACCTCCCGCCCGGCACCGTCCGCATGAAGTTCGATGGCGGCCACGGCGGCCAGAACGGATTGCGCGACATCGTGGCCCACCTGGGTCACGGCAAGTTCCATCGCCTGCGGATCGGCATCGGCCATCCGGGGCACAAGGACAAGGTCACCCCGTGGGTGCTCGGGCGCCCCAACGCGGCCGACGAGGACGCCATCATGCACGGCATCGGGCGCGCGTTCGACGTGCTGCCCCTGGCGCTCGACGGCAAGTTCGACGAGGCGATGAAGCGCCTGCACACGGTCGCCTGACCGCCCCCAACACCAACCGGACACAAGATTCGCCATGGGCATCAAATGCGGCATCGTCGGCCTTCCCAACGTCGGCAAGTCCACCCTGTTCAACGCGCTGACCAAGGCCGGCATCGCCGCGGCCAACTTCCCGTTCTGCACGATCGAGCCGAACACCGGCATCGTGCCGGTGCCCGATCCCCGCCTGGACGAGCTGGCCACCATCGTGAAGCCGCAGCGCGTGATCCCCACCACGATGGAGTTCGTCGACATCGCGGGCCTGGTCGCCGGCGCGTCGAAGGGTGAAGGCCTGGGCAACAAGTTCCTGGCTCATATCCGCGAGACCGATGCCATCGCCCACGTCGTTCGCTGCTTCGAAGACGGCAACGTGATCCATGTGGCGAACAAGGTCGATCCCATCGCCGACATCGAGACCATCGATACGGAACTGGCGCTGGCCGATCTGGAAGCCGTGCTGAAGGCGCTCGACCGCGCCACCCGCTCGGCCAAGGCGAACGACAAGGACGCCCTGGCGAGGAAGCCGGTGCTCGAGAAGCTCGCCAAGGCCCTGGACCAGGGCAAGTCGGCGCGCGCCGCCGGCCTCGACGCCGAGGAAAAAGCCCTCGTCCGCGACATGTTCCTGATCACCATGAAGCCGCTCATGTACATCGCGAACGTCGCGGAGGACGGCTTCGAGAACAACCCGCACCTGGACGCCGTGCGCGCCCGAGCCGTGGAAGAGGGCGCCGAGGTGGTGCCCGTCTGCGCGGCCATCGAGGAAGAGCTGTCCCAGCTGGAAGACGCCGACCGCGACGAGTTCCTCAAGGACCTGGGCCTCGACGAACCGGGCCTCAACCGCGTGATCCGCGCGGGCTACAGGCTGCTCGGCCTGCAGACCTATTTCACCGCCGGCGAGAAGGAAGTCCGCGCCTGGCAGGTCCGCGCCGGCTCCACCGCGCCGCAGGCCGCCGCGGTCATCCACACCGACTTCGAGCGCGGTTTCATCCGTGCCGAGACGGTCGCCTACGACGACTTCATCAAGTTCAAGGGCGAGCAGGGCGCGAAGGAAGCTGGCCGCCTGCGCCTGGAAGGCAAGGAGTACCTCGTCAAGGAAGGCGACATCCTGCACTTCCGCTTCAACGTCTGACCAGAATCTCCGCGGGAGCCCATGAAAGGCCCCTCGGAGCCCTGTGGAGCCCTGTGAGCCCTGTGAGCCCTGTGAGCCCTGTGGGAGCCGCTTCAGCGGCGATCCCGCGGCAGCGGGCCAGGGTGCATCAGACGCAATTGAATCGCTTGCAATCTAATCTCGGCGACCCTATCTTGGCATCATGAGCAAGAAGTCCCTGCCAGCCGGCCTGGAGCCCCCGCGTACCCTCGACGGGCAGCTGTGCTTCGCGCTGTATTCGGCGAACCTGGCCATGGGCAAGCTCTACCGCCAGTTGCTGGCGAAGCTGGACCTCACCTACCCGCAGTACCTGGTCATGCTGGTGCTGTGGGAGGGCGACGGGATCACGGTCTCGGAGTTGGGCGAGCGCCTGTACCTCGATTCCGCCACGCTCACGCCCTTGCTCAAGCGCCTGCAATCGGCGGGCCTGGTGCAACGTACGCGCGGCACGCGGGATGAGCGGCAGGTCATCGTCACCCTGACCGACGAAGGCCGCGCACTGCGCGAGAACGCCAGCCATGTGCCGGAAGAGGTTTTCTGCGCGACCGGCTGCGAGGTCGACGAGTTGCGCGGGCTCAAGCGGCAACTGGAAACATTGCGCTCCAGCCTGATCGACGGCAATGCGAGCTGAGGCCCTGCCTCGGCGATAAGGGTTCAGCCTTCCGGCGCGGTCATCTGCCGCTGCATGTGGTCGAGGTACAGGTCGAGTTCCGTCACGTTGGCGAACACCTCGGCGACAGGCACCGCCTTCACGATGTCGAAAACCTTCTTGACCTGCGGTTGCGGGTTGAGCAGCAGCGTGCGGCCCTCGCGATCGTGCATCTGCTTGCGCAGTTGCGCGAGGCTGCGCAGCCCGGCGCTGCTGATGTATTCCAGCGCCGACAGGTCGATGACCAGGGTGCCGCCGTTGTCGACCAGTGGCGTGATGTCGCGCATCGCCTCGTCGAACGCGGCGAACGTCGCGGCATCGAGCCGCCCTTCGAGCCACACGGTGCTGCGGTCGGTGGTCGGACTTTCGCTGCGGACGATGAGGGTCATGTGGCGGGCTCGTCGAAAGGGTCGAAGCGGATGACGACACGATTGCCGTGTGCGTCGCGTGCATAGTGGAAGTCGCTGGCGATGCTGCGAGCCAGGTGCAACCCGAGACCGCCGATATCGCGGCGCGCGATGTCCCCGGGAAGGTGTGGAGGCTCGTGCTGGAACGGATCGAACGCCATGGCATCGTCGCGCAATTCCAGGTGGACCGCATCGGCCTTGATCCGGAGCGTGATCTCGATGCTGCCGTCGCGCCCGTCCGGGTAACCGTGGCGCACCGTGTTCACCAGCAGTTCCTCGAGCACGAGGCGTACGTCCGCGCGGCAGGCGGGATCGATCTCGGCACGGTCCAGCGTGCCTTCGGCCCGGTCCAGCGCGAGGAAGACATCCTCGAGCCGGTTAGGAATGCGCAGCCGCATCGAGGCGGACTCCCTCGGCACCGCTGTCGTGCCAGGTGAGCGCGAGCAGGGCGATGTCGTCGTAGGCGGCGGCCCCGTCCACATAGGCGTCGACGTCGCCGAGGACACGTTCCACGTAGGCTTCCGGCGCGGCGCCATCCTCGATGCGTGCGACACTGTCGAGGATCGCATGGGTGCCGTAAAGGCGCTGGTTTCCCGCATGCGCCTCGCTGACGCCATCGGTGTACATGAGCAAGGTATCGCCCCCAAGCAGCGTAAGTACCCGCACAGGGTAGCGCGCTTCGCGGTCCAGGCCGAGCGCCGGCCCGGTTTCCACGTCCACCAGGATCGCGCTGCCCCCGGCGTGCAGCACCGGTTGCTCGTGGCCGGCGCTGGCCAGCGTGAGCAGTCCGGTCTCGGTTTCGACGACACCGCAAAGCAGGGTGACGAACATGCAGGTGTCGTTGCCTTTGCAAAGCTCCCGGTTCAGCGCACCCAGGATGTCACTGGGCGATCGGGCATGGGTGGCGAGAGTGCGCGCGAGGGTGATCGTGCGTGCCATGAACAGCGCGGCGGGGATGCCCTTGTCCGAGACATCGCCCACCATGACGCAGACATGCCGCGCACCGAGGGTGAAATAGGTGTACAGGTCGCCACCCACCGCGCTCGCCGGGCGCAGCGCGGCATGCAGTTCGATACGGCCGTCCGCCGCCAGCCAGTGCGGCTCGGGGATCAGGGCCAACTGGATCTGCCGGGCGATCTCCAGTTCGCTGGTCATGCGCTCCTGCTCGCGGGCGATGCGCTTGGCCGTGTCGATGTGACCCGCCAGCTGGTGTCGCATCTGGTCGAACGCACGCGTGAGTCGGCCCACCTCGTCGTTGCGCCGCAGCTGGGGCAGCGCGAAGTCGAGTTCGCCGCGCGCGACGTCCTCGACGCGCTCGGAGAGGACTACCAGCGGGGCCATCAGCCGCCGCGTGATGACCAGTGCGATGAGGGAGACGCCGGCCAGTGCGAGAACACCGAGGAGGATGTCCACCGCGTAGGCCTGGCGAAGATCGGCCAGGACCTGCCGCTCTGGCATCGTCAGGCCGAAGGTCCAACTGGTGCCGGAAATCGGGACGAAGTAGACCCATACCGGCTCGCTGACCCGGCCACCCATCTCGGGCGTGATCCTGACCGGGTTGCGCCCCTCGGCGATGGCCGCGAGCAGCGGCTTGCTGCCGCGCGTGCCGATGTAGGAGGTCCAGTCGTGAGCGAGGAACTCGCCGCTGGTGTCGATGACGAAGGCCGAGGCGTGCTCCGGTTTGTTCAGCTCTCCCAGCAGTTGCTGTAGCCAGCCGAGGCTGATGGTGGCGTCGGCGACGCCGATCACGGACTGGGGCTTGCCGGGGATGGCGACGGAATAACCCACGAGCGGATCGCTGCGGTCCACCGAATGGAAGGGTGCCTGCCAGCATCCACGTTCGCAGTTCAGTCCGCGGACGAACCATGGCGCTCGCCAGTACAGCTCGGGGTCGGCCAGGCGGCTGCCCATGCTCAGCTTGCCGTCTATCGCGCGCCGGGCCACCGGGGCGTCCTCGTCGCGGGGCGCATCCGTGTTGCGCGGGATGAAGGCGGCGGTGATGTCGACCAGTTCCGGATTGACCGCGAGGGTGTCCCGGATCAGGGCGGGTGCTTCGTCCCGGCGCGTGCCCAGGATGCCGGCGAGAACCTGGGACACCTTGGCGACGCCGTCGATACGGCCCTTTATCCGTGTCGCAGCCCAGCCTGAGACGGCTGCGGCCTCGCGTTCCGTCTGCTTGAGGATCTGTTCCCGGGTATGCGACAGCATCAGCCCGCCTGTGACGACCAGGACGATCGCCGACCCCAGGAGAACTCCCAGGGCGAGCCGCGAGGCGACGCTGCGAAGGACCATAGAGCGCTCCAGTGGGCTATGCCTCGGAATCTATGCTGCCCCGGGCGGCCCCACAAGCTGCCGGAGCGTCATAATGTGATCTTTTCCCAGACAGGTAAGGGCATGTCCGGCACCCAGCGCGAGGTCGAGTTCCGCTTCCTGGCCCAACCGACCGATGTGAACTTCGGCGGCAAGGTCCATGGTGGCATGGCGATGAAGTGGCTCGACCAGGCAGGCTACGCCTGCGCGGTGGGCTGGAGTGGCGCCTATTGCGTCACCGCATCGGTCAGCGGCATCCAGTTCCTCGCCCCCATCCTGATCGGCGACCTGGTCACGGTGCGGGCACGACTGATCCACACCGGCACCTCGAGCATGCACCTCTCGGTGGACGTGCTCGCGCGCGACCTGCGCAGCGGTGAAGAGCGACTCGCCACCAGCTGCGTGATGGTCTTCGTGGCGCTGGACAAGCCCGACGGTGGCAAGCCCACGCCGGTACCGCCCTGGACGCCCGTCGAAGAGAAGGACCGGCGTCTGCAGGAATACGCGCTCAAGCTGATGGAGATGTCGCGTGCGATGGAGCCGCTGGTCCGCGCCACCCGCGAGGCCTGAACCGCCGACAGGGTCGGCGATTCACTTCGCACAAACACTTCACTTCCCCCGAACCCGCCGCTACACTGCGCGGCCCCCTTGCCAGGTACCCGTCCCGGCAGGGTGTCACGGCGTTCGGAAGCCGCTGCCGCATGTGATTTCAGCGTGCGGAAGTTGTTGACAGTTTCCGGGACGCTCGCGACAATAGGCGTTCTTTGTTGGAGGAATACCCAAGCGGCCAACGGGGGCAGACTGTAAATCTGCTGGCTTACGCCTTCGGTGGTTCGAATCCACCTTCCTCCACCAGACGAGTTCCGCGTAGTGCGGGAGTAGTTCAATGGTAGAACTTCAGCCTTCCAAGCTGATTGTGCGGGTTCGATTCCCGTCTCCCGCTCCATTGTTCTCACGCGCGCTGCGTCACGTGCTCATGTAGCTCAGTCGGTAGAGCACTTCCTTGGTAAGGAAGAGGTCGCTGGTTCGATTCCAGTCATGAGCACCATCTTCGTCGTCCGCGGCGGTTCCTTTTTTACTATCTCATTGGCTCCAGCGGAGTTTAGCGCTCATGGCAAAGGGTAAGTTCGAACGTAAGAAGCCGCACGTCAACGTCGGCACCATCGGTCACGTCGATCACGGCAAGACCACGCTGACGGCTGCGCTGACGAAGATTGGCGCCGAGCGTTTTGGCGGCGAGTTCAAGGACTACGGTTCGATCGACGCGGCGCCGGAAGAGAAGGCGCGCGGTATCACGATCTCGACCGCGCACGTGGAATACGAATCGCCCAAGCGCCACTACGGCCACGTCGATTGCCCGGGGCACGCGGACTACGTGAAGAACATGATCACGGGTGCGGCGCAGATGGACGGCGCGATCCTGGTGTGCTCGGCCGCGGACGGCCCGATGCCGCAGACGCGTGAGCACATCCTGCTGTCGCGCCAGGTGGGCGTGCCGTACATCGTCGTGTTCCTGAACAAGGCCGACATGGTGGACGACGCCGAGCTGCTCGAGCTGGTCGAGATGGAAGTGCGCGAGCTGCTGTCGAAGTACGAGTTCCCGGGCGACGACACGCCGATCGTCCACGGTTCGGCGCGTCTGGCGCTGGACGGTGACCAGTCGGAGATCGGCGTGCCGTCGATCATCAAGCTGGTCGATGCGCTGGACAGCTGGATTCCGGAGCCGGAGCGCGACATCGACAAGCCGTTCCTGCTGCCGGTGGAAGACGTGTTCTCGATCTCGGGTCGTGGCACGGTGCTGACCGGTCGCGTCGAGCGCGGCATCGTCAAGGTGGGTGACCCGGCCGAAGTGGTCGGTCTGAAGGACACCCAGACCACGACGGTGACGGGCGTGGAGATGTTCCGCAAGCTGCTGGACCAGGGTCAGGCCGGTGACAACGTCGGCGTGCTGGTTCGTGGTCTGAAGCGTGAAGACGTCGAGCGTGGCCAGGTGCTGGCCAAGCCGGGTTCGGTGACGCCGCACACGGAGTTCGAGGGTGAGGTGTACATCCTGTCGAAGGACGAGGGTGGCCGTCACACGCCGTTCTTCAGCAACTACCGTCCGCAGTTCTACTTCCGCACGACGGACGTGACCGGTTCGATCACGCTGCCGGAAGGCGTGGAGATGGTGATGCCGGGCGACAACGTGAAGATCAGCGTCAAGCTGGGCTTCCCGATCGCGATGGACGAAGGCCTGCGCTTCGCGATCCGCGAAGGCGGTCGTACCGTCGGCGCCGGCGTCGTCTCCAAGATCAACAAGTAAGAAGACAAGCGATGCCGGTCCTGTGGGATCGGCACCCGGTCGCGGGGCGGGTGGGTCATTGACCGCCCGCCTTCGCGGTTCCACTGTTTTACCTGTACGCCAGTAGCTCAATTGGCAGAGCAGCGGTCTCCAAAACCGCAGGTTGGGGGTTCGAGTCCCTCCTGGCGTGCCACTCTTGAGTGCGCATGAATACGAAGGCACAAGAAGCCAAGGGTTTGGGCCCGGCCGACATCGGCAAGCTGGCGCTTGCGCTGGTCGTGCTCGCCGCAGGCATCGTCGGTTTCTACTATTTCAGCGATAACCCGAGCGTGCCGTCGTTTGCGCGCGTCGTTGGTGTGCTCGTCGCTGTCGCGGCCGCCCTGGCGATCGGCGCCTTCACGGCCCCGGGTCGCAAGCTGCGCGGCTTTGTCGCCGAATCGCAGTTCGAGTTGCGCAAGGTCGTCTGGCCGTCGCGCGACGAAACGCTGAAGACCACTGGTATCATCATGGTGGTCGTCGTCATTCTTTCGCTGTTGATGGGGCTGATCGACTGGTTGCTGAAGTCGCTCGTGCTCGATTGGCTGCTGAAACTCGGACATTGAGGTAAGGCATGAGCAAGCGCTGGTACGTGGTTCACGCCTATTCGGGGTTCGAGCAGCAGGTTCGCAAGGCCCTCGACGAGCGCGTCAAGCGCGAGGGCATGGAAGAGAAGTTCGGTGAGATCCTGGTTCCGACCGAGGAAGTCATCGAGATGCGCGGCGGCCAGAAGCGTCGCAGCGAGCGCAAGTTCTTCCCCGGTTATGTCCTGGTCCAGATCGAGACCGATACCAGTGGCAAGACGCCGCGTATCGACGACGAATGCTGGCATCTGGTCAAGGAAACACCGAAAGTCATGGGTTTCATCGGCGGTACCGCCGACCGTCCGCACCCGATCCGCGACAGCGAGGCCGAGGCCATCCTGAGCCGCGTCCGTGAGGGTGTCGAAAAGCCCCGCCCGAAGGTCCTCTTCGAGCCAGGCGAGATGGTTCGCGTCACCGACGGTCCGTTCAACGACTTCAACGGCGTGGTCGAAGAAGTCAATTACGAAAAGAGCCGCCTGCGTGTCGCGGTGCTCATTTTCGGTCGTTCTACCCCGGTCGAGCTCGAGTTCGGCCAGGTGGAGAAGGCCTGACGGCCTTCTGGCTGGCCCAGGCCAGCCCATTCGGCATGGGGTTTGCTTAACCCGGGTCGGACGCCTATAATGCCCGGTTCACGCTGGAGCCTTGTGCTCCGGCGTGTCCGTGTTTCAGGGGTTCGCAGGCGCGGCCCTACCACCTCCACGGACGGTCTACAGCGAGGAGCCGCAAGGCGCCAGCACTCGCGAGGAAAGATAAATGGCAAAGAAAGTCATTGGTTACATCAAGTTGCAGGTGAAGGCCGGCCAGGCGAACCCGTCGCCGCCGGTCGGTCCGGCGCTCGGTCAGCGCGGCCTGAACATCATGGAGTTCTGCAAGGCGTTCAATGCCGCCACGCAGAAGCTCGAGCCGGGTCTCCCGATCCCGGTCGTGATCACGGCTTATTCGGATCGTACCTTCACCTTCATCACGAAGACCCCGCCGGCCTCGATCCTTCTCAAGAAGATCACGGGCGTGGCGAAGGGCTCGCCGAAGCCGAACACCGACAAGGTGGGCAAGGTCACCCGTGCCCAGCTCGAGGACATCGCGAAGCAGAAGGAGCCGGATCTCACGGCTGCCGATCTGGATGCCGCCGTGCGTACGATCGCCGGCAGCGCGCGTTCCATGGGTCTGGTGGTGGAGGGTTAAGACATGGCAAAGCTCACTAAGCGTATGAAGGCCGCCACGGCCGCCGTTCAGCCCGGCAAGACCTACGGTCTCGACGAGGCACTGAAGATCGTCAAGGACAACGCCAAGGCGAAGTTCGCCGAGTCGGTCGACGTCTCTGTCCGCCTGGGCATCGATGCGAAGAAGTCGGACCAGGGCGTGCGCGGTTCATCGCTGCTGCCGCACGGCACCGGCAAGACCGTTCGCGTCGCCGTGTTCGTCCCGGCCGGTGAGAAGGCCGACGCCGCCCTCGCGGCCGGCGCCGACGCCGTCGGCATGGACGACCTCGCCGAGAAGATGCAGGCGGGCGATCTCAACTACGGCCGCGTCATCGCCACGCCGGACGCGATGCGCGTCGTCGGCAAGCTCGGCCAGGTGCTCGGTCCCCGTGGCCTGATGCCGAACCCGAAGGACGGCTCGGTCACCGCCGACGTCGCCACGGCCGTCAAGAACGCCAAGGCCGGCCAGGTCAAGTTCCGCAACGACAAGGGCGGCATCATCCATGCCACCATCGGCAAGGCGAGCTTCGAAGCCGCCCAGCTGGCGGACAACCTCAATGCGCTGATCGCCGATCTGCTGAAGGCCAAGCCGGCCGCGGCGAAGGGCCAGTACATCCAGAAGGTGTCGCTGTCGAGCACCATGGGCGTGGGCGTGCCGGTCGATACCTCGACCGTGAACACCTCGACCAAGTAAGCAAGAGTTACGACCCTCGCCGGCCCGGCCGGCGGGGGCACGTTTTTGAGGGCGACCCCGGTTTCGTACCGGGGCAGCCGTCAAAGACCGTAGGCGCGAGCAGCGCGCGACGGCGACGAGCAGGGAGCTCGTGTTGGCAAGGAAACGCCGTCGTCGGTAGCGGGTTCGCTTAATCGGATGCCTCTTCGGGTCCAGCCTGCGTAGATGGTGCAGCCCCTTCTGGCATTCGTTTCGAATCTGGAAAGGCCACCACCCGGGACCCCGTGTCCCCGACGTCAGGACGATGTCGCCCAGGACCGCAAGCGGCAGGAGTCGTGAGCGGAGTTCAATTGGAGGAGTGCAATGGCTCTCAATCTGTCTCAGAAGCAAGAAGTAGTCGCCGAGCTGGCAGAAGTCGCCGCGAAGGCTCACTCCTTGGTCGCCGCCGAATACGCGGGCACCACGGTCTCCCAGATGACCGAGATGCGCAAGAAGGCTCGTGAAACGGGCGTGTTCCTGAAAGTTGTCAAGAACACCCTCGCTGCACGCGCCGTGGCCGGTACCGAATTCGAGGTCGTCAAGGACGCTCTCGTCGGTCCGCTGCTCTATGCGTTCTCCACTGAGGAACCGGGCGCCGCAGGCCGCCTGATCAAGGAATTCGCGAAGACCAACGACAAGCTCAAGACGAAGGTCGTGTCCGTGGAAGGCAAGCTCCTTCCCGCCGCCCACGTCGACGTGCTTGCCTCGCTGCCGACCCGTCAGGAAGCGCTGGCCATGCTGGCTCGCGTCCTCAACGAGCCGGTCACGATGTTCGCGCGCGCCGTCAAGGCCGTTGGCGAGAAGCAGGGTGGTGGCGAAGTCGCCGCCGAAGCCCCGGCCGAAGCCTGATTCGTCGACTTATTTCCATAAGACCCCATTTCAGAAGGTAAGAAACAATGTCCACCCTGACCACCGAACAGATCGTCGAAGCCATCAAGGCCAAGTCCCTGATGGAAATCATGGAGCTGGTGAAGTCGATCGAAGACACCTTCGGCGTCTCGGCTGCCGCCCCGGTTGCCGTCGCTGGCCCGGCCGCTGCCGGCCCGGCTGCCGAAGCGCAGACCGAGTTCGACGTGATCCTGAAGTCCGCCGGCGACAAGAAGGTCGACGTGATCAAGGCCGTCCGCGCCATCACCGGCCTGGGCCTGAAGGAAGCCAAGGACCTCACCGAGGCCGGCGGCGTCGTGAAGGAAGCGGCTTCGAAGGAAGATGCCGAGAAGTTCAAGAAGGACCTCGAAGCTGCCGGCGCCACGGTCGAACTCAAGTAATCGGCGCCTTGCGCGCCAGCTGTTCGACATAGCGTCAAGTGAGCCTGGGGGCGTAAGCCCCCGGGCTTTGGCCGTTCCAGGCCGGGTTCCACGTTCCATGTCCGTTGTTGTTCCGTCGGAAATGGGACATCGGGAGTCGAGGGCAGCGATGCCCTGCGGTACGAATCTCGATCTCCGATTTTCGATTCATCCGATTTTGATCGACCCATTACTGAACCGAGGCGGTACCCACCATGACCTACTCGTTTACCGAGAAGAAGCGCATCCGTAAGGATTTCGGCAAGCGTCCGCCCGTGCTGGGCGTGCCCAACCTGCTGACGATCCAGACCGACTCGTACAAGGAATTCCTGCAGGAGCAGGTCAACCCCAAGCAGCGTGAAGACAAGGGCCTGCATGCCGCGCTGAAGTCGGTGTTCCCGATTTCCAGCTATTCCGGCAATGCCGCCCTCGAATACGTGGATTACCGGCTCGGCGAGCCGGCGTTCGACGAGCGCGAGTGCCGCAACCGCGGCATGACGTTCGGCGCGCCGCTGCGCACGACCGTCCGCCTGGTCATCTACGACAAGGACAGCCCGGCGTCCAAGAAGGCCGTGAAGTACGTGAAGGAGCAGGAGGTCTACATGGGCGAGATCCCGCTCATGACCGAGACCGGCACCTTCATCATCAACGGCACCGAGCGCGTCATCGTCTCGCAGCTGCATCGTTCGCCGGGCGTGTTCTTCGATCACGACCGTGGCAAGACGCACAGCTCGGGCAAGCTGCTGTTCTCCGCCCGCGTGATTCCTTACCGTGGTTCGTGGCTCGACTTCGAGTTCGACCCGAAGGACGCGCTGTTCACCCGTATCGATCGTCGCCGCAAGCTGCCGGTGACCGTGCTGCTGCGCGCGCTCGGCTACACGAACGAAGAGATGCTGCAGATCTTCTTCGAGCACAACGTGTTCCACCTGGGCAAGAAGGGTGGCGTCACCCTCGACCTCGTCGCCGAGCGCCTGCGTGGTGAAACGCTTTCCTTCGATCTCGTGATCGACGGCAAGGTGCTGGTCGAAGCCGGCAAGCGCATCACCGCGCGCCACGTTCGCCAGCTCGCCAGCGAGAAGATCACCACGCTCGAAGTGCCGGACGACTACCCGGTCGGCCGCATCGTCGCGATCGACATGGTCGACAAGGACACCGGCGAGATCATCGCCGCGGCCAACGACGAACTGACCGCCGAGCATCTGGAGCGCTTCCGCAAGGCCGGTATCGAGACGGTGCCGACGCTGTACGTGAACGATCTCGATCGTGGCGCGTACATCTCGAACACGCTGCGCATCGACAACACGCGCACGCAGCTCGAAGCCCTGGTCGAAATCTACCGGATGATGCGTCCGGGCGAGCCGCCGACCAAGGACGCCGCGCAGAACCTGTTCTTCAACCTGTTCTTCACCTTCGATCGCTACGACCTGTCGGCCGTGGGTCGCATGAAGTTCAACCGTCGTGTCGGCCGCAAGGACGTCATCGGCCCGGGCGTGCTGTACGACCACAAGTACTTCGCCGAGCGCAAGGAAGACGAGTGCCAGCGCCTGGTCGCGGAGCAGGGCGAGACGTCCGACATCCTCGACGTGCTGCGCGTGCTCATCGACATCCGCAACGGCACCGGCACGGTCGACGATATCGACCACCTGGGTAACCGTCGCGTGCGTTCGGTCGGCGAAATGGCGGAGAACACCTTCCGCATCGGTCTCGTCCGCGTCGAGCGCGCGGTTCGCGAGCGCCTGTCGCTGGCCGAATCCGAGGGCCTGACCCCGCAGGAACTGATCAACGCCAAGCCGGTCGCGGCGGCGGTGAAGGAGTTCTTCGGCTCGTCGCAGCTCTCGCAGTTCATGGACCAGAACAACCCGTTGTCCGAAGTGACCCACAAGCGCCGCGTGTCGGCGCTCGGACCGGGCGGCCTGACCCGTGAGCGCGCCGGCTTCGAAGTGCGCGACGTGCACCCGACCCATTACGGCCGCGTCTGCACCATCGAAACCCCGGAAGGCCCGAACATCGGCCTGATCAACTCGTTGGCCGTGTACGCCCGCACCAACGCCTACGGCTTCCTCGAGACGCCGTATCGCAAGGTCGAGAACGGCAAGGTCACCGACAAGGTCGACTACCTTTCCGCGATCGAGGAAGGCGACCATGTGATCGCGCAGGCGAACTCGCCGCTGACGAAGGAAGGCAAGTTCATCGAGGACTTCGTCTCCTGCCGTTTCCGTGGTGAGTCCGAGTTGCGTCCGTCGGCCGAGATCAACTACATGGACGTCTCGCCGATGCAGACCGTGTCGGTCGCCGCGGCGCTCGTCCCGTTCCTGGAACACGACGACGCCAACCGCGCGCTGATGGGCGCGAACATGCAGCGCCAGGCCGTTCCGACCCTGCGCAGCCAGAAGCCGCTCGTCGGCACGGGTATCGAGCGCGCCGTGGCGCGTGACTCGGGCGTGACCGTGTCGGCCCGTCGTGGCGGCGTGATCGACCAGGTCGACGCGGCCCGTATCGTCGTGCGCGTCAACGAAGCCGAAGTCGGCGACGACGATGCCGGTGTCGATATCTACACGCTGACCAAGTACACCCGCTCCAACCAGAACACCAACCTCAACCAGCGTCCGCTGGTGAACGTGGGTGACGTGGTGGCGGTGGGCGACACGCTGGCGGACGGTTCCTCGACCGACCTCGGCGAACTCGCGCTCGGCCAGAACATGCTCGTCGCGTTCATGCCGTGGAACGGCTACAACTTCGAAGACTCGATCCTGATCTCCGAGCGCGTGGTGCAGGAAGACCGCTACACCTCGATCCACATCGAGGAACTGACCTGCATCGCCCGCGACACCAAGCTCGGCGCCGAGGAAATCACGGCGGACATCCCGAACGTCGGTGAGCAGGCGCTCGCGCGCCTGGACGAGTCCGGCATCGTGTACATCGGTGCGGAAGTGAAGGCGGGCGACATCCTCGTCGGCAAGGTCACGCCGAAGGGCGAGAGCCAGCTCACGCCGGAAGAGAAGCTGCTTCGCGCGATCTTCGGCGAGAAGGCCTCGGACGTTAAGGACAGCTCGCTGCGCGTGCCCCCGGGCATGGACGGCAATGTCATCGACGTGCAGGTCTTCACCCGCGACGGTATCGAGAAGGACAAGCGCGCCAAGCAGATCGAAGAGACCGAACTGAAGCGGATCCGCAAGGATCTCGACGACCAGTTCCGTATCCTCGAAGGCGCGATCTACGCCCGCATGCGCTCGCAGCTGGTCGGCAAGACCGCGATGAGCGGTCCGGGTGGCCTCAAGCGCGGTACGACGATCGACGACGCCTACCTGGACGGCCTGAAGAAGGACGACTGGTTCAAGATCAACGTCAAGGAAGAGGAAGTGTCCGAGTTCCTCGAGCGTGCGGCCGAACAGGTCAAGCGCCACAAGGAGAACTTCGACAAGCGCTTCAAGGAGAAGCAGGGCAAGATCACCCAGGGCGACGACCTCGCGCCGGGCGTGCTCAAGATGGTCAAGGTCTACCTGGCCGTCAAGCGCCGCATCCAGCCGGGCGACAAGATGGCCGGCCGCCACGGTAACAAGGGTGTCGTGTCGATGATCGTTCCGGTCGAGGACATGCCGTTCTCCGCCGACGGTCGTCCGGTCGACATCGTGCTGAATCCGCTGGGCGTGCCTTCGCGTATGAACATCGGCCAGATCCTCGAGGTTCACCTCGGCTGGGCGGCGAAGGGTCTCGGCCACAAGATCGAGGCGATGATCCAGGCCAACGAGAAGCCCGCCAAGCTGCGCGAGTTCCTCGACGAGGTCTACAACCACGGCAACGCCGGTGCGGAAGGCGCGGTGCGTCACGTCGACCTCAAGTCGATGTCCGACCACGAGATCGTCTCCCTGGCGAACAACCTCTGCGACGGCGTGCCGATGGCGACGCCGGTGTTCGACGGTGCCGAGGAGTCCGAGATCAAGCACATGCTCAAGCTCGCCGACCTGCCGGAATCCGGACAGACGGTGCTCTTCGACGGCCGTACCGGCGAGGCGTTCGATCGCCCGGTCACCGTCGGCTACATGCACATGCTGAAGCTGAACCACCTCGTCGACGACAAGATGCACGCGCGTTCGACGGGACCGTACTCGCTCGTTACCCAGCAGCCGCTGGGCGGCAAGGCGCAGTTCGGTGGCCAGCGCTTCGGCGAAATGGAAGTCTGGGCGCTGGAGGCGTATGGCGCTGCGTACACCCTGCAGGAAATGCTGACCGTCAAGTCGGACGACGTCCAGGGCCGCAACCAGATGTACAAGAACATTGTGGACGGCAACCACGAAATGGCCGCGGGCATGCCGGAATCCTTCAACGTACTCGTGAAGGAAATCCGCTCGCTCGGCATCGACATCGAACTCGAAGAGATCAAGTGATCGTCGCGGCTACCGGAGATTACGCATGAAAGACCTGCTCAATCTGTTCAACCAGCAGCGACAGACGCTGGATTTCGACGCGATCAAGATCGCTCTGGCTTCGCCGGAGTTGATCCGCTCGTGGTCGTACGGCGAAGTGAAGAAGCCGGAAACCATCAACTACCGCACGTTCAAGCCTGAGCGTGACGGTCTGTTCTGCGCGGCCATTTTCGGTCCCATCAAGGACTACGAATGCCTGTGCGGCAAGTACAAGCGCATGAAGCATCGCGGCGTGGTCTGCGAGAAGTGCGGCACCGAGGTCACCCTGGCCAAGGTCCGTCGCGAGCGCATGGGCCACATCGAACTGGCCAGCCCGACCGCGCACATCTGGTTCCTGAAGTCGCTGCCTTCGCGCATCGGCCTCATGCTGGACATGACCCTGCGTGACATCGAGCGCATCCTGTACTTCGAAGCCTTCGTGGTGATCGATCCGGGCTTGACCGCGCTCGAGCGCGGTCAGCTGCTCAGCGAAGACCAGTACCTGGAAGCCACCGAGGAGCACGGTGACGAATTCGATGCTCGCATGGGTGCCGAGGCCGTCTACGAGTTGCTGAAGAGCCTCGACCTGCCGGGCGAAGTCATTCGCCTCAAGGAAGAGATCTCGTCGACGAATTCCGAGACCAAGCTGAAGCGCCTCACCAAGCGCGTGAAGCTGATCGAGGCGTTCCTCGAGTCGGGCAACAAGCCGGAATGGATGGTCATGACCGTCCTGCCGGTGCTTCCGCCCGACCTGCGTCCGCTCGTTCCGCTGGACGGCGGCCGCTTCGCGACCTCCGACCTCAACGACCTGTACCGTCGCGTCATCAACCGCAACAACCGCCTGAAGCGTCTGCTCGAACTCGCCGCGCCCGACATCATCGTGCGCAACGAGAAGCGCATGCTGCAGGAGTCGGTCGATGCGCTGCTCGACAACGGCCGCCGCGGTCGTGCCATCACCGGCACGAACAAGCGCGCGCTGAAGTCGCTCGCGGACATGATCAAGGGCAAGCAGGGCCGCTTCCGCCAGAACCTGCTCGGCAAGCGCGTCGACTACTCGGGCCGTTCGGTCATCGTGGTCGGCCCGACGCTGCGCCTGCACCAGTGCGGCCTGCCGAAGAAGATGGCGCTCGAGCTGTTCAAGCCCTTCATCTTCGCCAAGCTGCAGGCCCGTGGCGAAGCCACCACGATCAAGGCCGCGAAGAAGCTCGTCGAGCGCGAGGAAGCGCAGGTCTGGGACATCCTCGAGGACGTGATCCGCGAGCACCCGGTCATGCTCAACCGTGCGCCGACCCTGCATCGCCTGGGTATCCAGGCGTTCGAGCCGGTCCTCATCGAAGGCAAGGCGATCCAGCTGCATCCGCTCGTGTGTACGGCGTTCAACGCCGACTTCGACGGTGACCAGATGGCCGTGCACGTGCCGCTGTCGATCGAGGCGCAGCTCGAAGCCCGCGCCCTGATGATGTCGTCGAACAACATCCTGTCGCCGGCGAACGGCGAGCCGATCATCGTGCCGTCGCAGGACGTCGTGCTCGGCCTGTACTACATGACCCGCGAGCTGATCAACGCGAAGGGCACCGGCATGGTGTTCGCGAACGTCGGCGAAGTGCGTCGTGCGTACGACAACCGTGCGGTCGAACTGCACGCCAAGGTGAAGGTGCGCGTGCGCAGCGTGGAAACCGTCGATGGCGAGCGCGTCGAGCGCCTCGTCCTGGTCGACACCACGGTGGGTCGCGCCCTGCTCGCCGAGATCATCCCGGAGGGCTTGCCCTTCGCGCTGGTCAACACCGAGCTGACCAAGAAGAACATCTCGCGCCTGATCAACCAGAGCTACCGTCTGCTCGGCCTGAAGGAATCGGTCGTGTTCGCCGACAAGCTGATGTACACCGGCTTCCGTTTCGCGACGCGCGCCGGTATCTCCATCGGCATCGACGACATGAAGATCCCGGCCGAGAAGAAGGGCATCCTCGAGGAAGCCGAGAAGGAAGTCGTCGAGATCCAGGAGCAGTACCAGTCGGGCCTGGTGACCGCCGGCGAGCGTTACAACAAGGTGGTCGACATCTGGTCGCGTACCAACGAACTCGTCGCCAAGGCGATGATCGACGGTATCGGCACCGAGAAGGTGCAGGACGCCGACGGCAACACGGTCAACCAGAAGTCGATGAACTCGCTGTACATCATGGCGGACTCCGGCGCGCGTGGTAGCGCGGCGCAGATTCGTCAG
This sequence comes from Luteibacter sp. E-22, assembly GCF_049913125.1. Classification (GTDB taxonomy): domain Bacteria; phylum Pseudomonadota; class Gammaproteobacteria; order Xanthomonadales; family Rhodanobacteraceae; genus Luteibacter. The sequence goes on along the minus strand of NZ_CP183975.1, from coordinate 3,292,459 downwards.
CTGGCAGGCATGCGTGGCCTGATGGCTCGCCCGGACGGCTCGATCATCGAGACGCCCATCAAGGCGAACTTCCGCGAAGGCCTGAACGTCCTGCAGTACTTCAACTCGACCCACGGTGCCCGTAAGGGCCTCGCGGATACCGCGCTGAAGACCGCGAACTCCGGTTACCTGACCCGTCGCCTCGTCGACGTGGCTCAGGACGTCGTCATCACCGAGCACGATTGCGGCACGGAAGATGGCGTGCTGATGTCGCCGATCGTCGAAGGCGGTGACGTGGTCGAGCCGTTGCGCGAGCGCGTGCTCGGTCGCGTCGTGGTCGAGGACGTCTACGCCCCGGGCGATGACGACCAGCCGATCGTGACCCGCGACACGCTGCTCGACGAGTACCTGGTCGACCAGCTCGACAAGGCCGGCGTGCAGCTGATCAAGGTCCGTTCGCCGATCACCTGCCGTGCCAGCCACGGCGTGTGCGCCCTGTGCTACGGCCGCGACCTCGCTCGCGGTCACCTGGTCAACATGGGCGAGGCCGTGGGTGTGGTCGCCGCGCAGTCGATCGGTGAGCCGGGTACCCAGCTGACGATGCGTACGTTCCACATCGGTGGCGCGGCGTCCCGTGCGGCCGCGGTGGACAACGTGACGGTCCGCACGACCGGCGCGCTGAAGTTCAACAACCTGAAGTCGGTCGAGCATGCGCAGGGTCACCTGGTCGCCGTCTCGCGTTCGGGCGAAGTGAGCGTCATCGACGCCAACGGTCGCGAGCGCGAGCGTTACAAGGTGCCTTACGGTGCGACCATCGCGGTGAAGGACGGCGACCCGGTCAAGGCCGGCCAGACCGTCGCGAACTGGGATCCGCATACCCACCCGATCGTCACGGAAGTGGCCGGCGTGGTCCGCTTCATCGACTTCATCGATGGCGTGACCGTGCAGTCGCAGACCGACGAACTGACCGGCCTCGAGTCGGCGGTGGTGACGGATCCGAAGCGTCGCGGCACGCAGGCGAAGGACCTGCGCCCGATCGTTCGCCTGGAAGACAGCAAGGGCCGCGAGCTCAAGCTGCCGGGTACGGACATCGCGGCCCAGTACTTCCTGCCGGCCGGTGCGATCGTCTCGATCCAGAACGGTGCCGAAGTGGGCGTGGGCGACGTCGTCGCCCGTATCCCGCAGGAAACCTCGAAGACCCGCGACATCACGGGTGGTCTGCCGCGCGTCGCCGACCTGTTCGAAGCCCGCAAGCCGAAGGAGCCGGCGATCCTCGCGGAGCGCTCGGGTATCGTCAGCTTCGGCAAGGACACCAAGGGCAAGCAGCGCCTGATCATCAAGGACGTGGACGGCAACGAGCACGAGGAGCTGATTCCCAAGTGGCGCCAGGTCATCGTGTTCGAGGGCGAGCACGTGGAGAAGGGCGAAACCGTCGTCGACGGCGAGCCGAATCCGCACGACATCCTGCGCCTGCTGGGTGTCGAGCCGCTGGCCTCGTACCTGGTCAAGGAGATCCAGGACGTCTACCGCCTGCAGGGCGTGAAGATCAACGACAAGCACATCGAAGCGATCATTCGCCAGATGCTGCGCAAGGTCGAGATCACCGAGCCCGGTGACAGCACCTACCTGCGCGGTGAGCAGGTCGAGCGCGTCCGGATCAACGAGGAAAACGAGCGCGCCGAGAAGCGGGGCGAGCGTCGGGCCGAGTTCGAGTCGGTCCTGCTGGGCATCACCAAGGCCTCGCTGGCCACCGAGTCGTTCATCTCGGCGGCTTCGTTCCAGGAAACCACCCGCGTCCTCACCGAGGCGGCGGTCCGTGGCACCCGGGATACGTTGCGTGGCCTGAAGGAAAATGTTATTGTTGGGCGGCTAATCCCTGCGGGTACGGGTCTGGCATACCACGCTTCGCGTCGTAGCCAGGGCGGACTGACGGCCTCGGAGCTGGAAACCCTCTCGGGTTCTTCGGCACCGGCTGTCACGTTCGAAGAGGCTCCCGCCGGGTCCAACGATAGCGCCGAGTAAGGCCCGTACCCGGGTTTTGCTCGTACATACGAAATGAGGCGCAAGGATGCGCCTCGTGTTCGGAATCAGGGACGATGGGCGCTGGCCCGCTTCGCGGGCGGCGCACGTCAACAACGCTTCTCTGGCGGGCCGATCTATCGGTCTGCCTTTATGTTTCTCAGGAATAGCTTCGCATGACGACAGTCAACCAGTTGGTGCGCAAATCCCGCAGCCCGAAGGCGTACAAGAGCGCCTCGCCGGCCCTGCAGAGCAGCCCGCAGCGCCGCGGGGTGTGCACGCGCGTTTATACGACCACTCCGAAGAAGCCGAACTCGGCGCTGCGTAAGGTTGCCAAGGTGCGCCTGACCAACGGTTTCGAAGTCATCAGCTACATCGGTGGCGAAGGTCACAATCTGCAGGAGCACTCGGTGGTCCTGATCCGCGGCGGTCGCGTCAAGGATCTCCCCGGTGTGCGTTACCACACGGTTCGCGGCAGTCTCGACTGCGCCGGCGTGACCAAGCGTCGCAAGTCGCGCTCGAAGTACGGCGCCAAGCGCCCGAAGAGCTGAGTAGAGGACAAGAATTATGTCGCGTAAAGGTTCCCATCCCGCCCGTGTGGTCCTCCCGGACCCGAAGCACGGAAGCCAGCTGATTGCCCGTTTCATCAATATGGTGATGAAGTCCGGCAAGAAGTCCGTCGCTGAAGCCATCGTCTATGGCGCCCTGCAGCACATCGGCGAGAAGAACGCCGAGCCGGTGCAGCTCGTCGAGAAGGCCCTGGGCAACATCGCCCCGGCCGTCGAGGTGAAGTCCCGCCGAGTCGGCGGTGCCACGTACCAGGTGCCGGTCGAAGTCCGTCCGGGCCGTCGTATGGCTCTCGCCATGCGTTGGGTGATCGACGCAGCGCGCAAGCGCGGCGAAACGTCCATGCCGCGCAAGCTGGCCGCCGAACTGCTCGAAGCCTCGGAATCCCGTGGCGGCGCCGTCAAGAAGCGCGAAGAGACGCATCGCATGGCGGAGGCCAACAAGGCCTTCTCGCATTACCGCTGGTAATTACAGCTCCAGATTGAGGAAAGACCGTGGCACGCACTACGCCCATCGAGCGCTACCGCAACTTCGGCATCATGGCTCACATCGATGCCGGCAAGACCACGACCACGGAGCGCATCCTGTTCTACACCGGTGTCAGTCATAAGATTGGCGAGGTGCACGACGGTGCCGCTACGATGGACTGGATGGAGCAGGAGCAGGAGCGCGGCATCACCATCACTTCCGCCGCCACCACGGCGTTCTGGAAGGGCATGGATCGTTCGCTGCCCGAGCACCGCTTCAACATCATCGACACCCCGGGACACGTCGACTTCACCATCGAAGTGGAGCGTTCGCTCCGCGTTCTCGACGGTGCCGTGTTCGTCCTCTGTGCCGTGGGTGGCGTGCAGCCGCAGTCGGAAACCGTGTGGCGCCAAGCCAACCGGTACAAGGTGCCGCGCCTGGCGTTCGTCAACAAGATGGACCGCACCGGCGCGAACTTCTACAAGGTCGTCGACCAGCTGAAGAGCCGCCTTGCCGCCAACCCGGTGCCGATGCAGGTGCCGATCGGTGCCGAGGACAACTTCGAGGGCGTCGTCGACCTCCTCAAGATGAAGGCCATCAAGTGGGACATGGAGTCCCAGGGCATGAAGTTCGAATACGTCGAGATTCCCGCCGAGCTCCAGGCCAAGGCCGAGGCCGATCGTACGGCCATGATCGAAGCCGCGGCGGAAGCCACGGAAGAGATGATGGACAAGTACCTCGGTGGCGAAGAGCTGACCGAAGCCGAGATCATCGAAGGCCTGCGCCTGCGTACGCTGAAGAGCGAGATCATCCCGGTCTTCTGCGGTACGGCGTTCAAGAACAAGGGCGTCCAGGCGATGCTCGACGCGGTCGTCAATCTCCTGCCGTCGCCGCTCGACCGTCCGCCGGTCGAAGGCATCGACGAAGACGAGAAGCCGGACACCCGCGAAGCCAAGGACGATGCACCGTTCTCCGCGCTCGCGTTCAAGATCATGACCGATCCGTTCGTCGGCGCGCTGACGTTCTTCCGTGTCTATTCGGGCACGCTGAACGCCGGTGACCAGGTGTACAACCCGGTCAAGTCGAAGAAGGAGCGCATCGGCCGCATCCTGCAGATGCACGCCAATGAGCGTCACGAACTGAAGGAAGTCCGCGCCGGCGATATCGCCGCGGCGGTCGGTCTGAAGGACGTCACGACCGGTGACACGCTGTGCGCGCAGGATCACATCATCACGCTCGAGCGCATGTCGTTCCCCGAGCCGGTGATCTCGATGGCGGTCGAGCCGAAGACCAAGTCGGACCAGGAAAAGATGGGTATCGCCCTCGGCCGCCTGGCTGCGGAAGATCCGTCGTTCCGCGTCCGTACGGACGAAGAGTCGGGCCAGACGATCATCTCGGGCATGGGCGAGCTTCACCTGGACATCCTGGTGGACCGCATGCGTCGCGAGTTCAACGTCGAAGCCAACGTCGGCAAGCCCCAGGTGGCTTACCGCGAAACGATCCAGGCGTCGGACGTCAAGTCGGACTACAAGCACGCCAAGCAGTCGGGTGGTAAGGGTCAGTACGGTCACGTCGTGATCGAACTGTCGCCGATCACCGCTGCCGACCGTAAGGATGAGAAGCTGGCCGCCCAGATCAAGGACGACTTCCTCTTCATCAACGACATCACGGGTGGTGTGATTCCGAAGGAATTCATCCCGTCGGTCGAGAAGGGCCTGCGTGAGACGATCACCTCGGGTCCGCTGGCTGGTTTCCCGGTCGTGAACACGAAGGTCAAGCTCGTCTTCGGTTCCTACCATGACGTCGACTCGTCCGAAATGGCGTTCAAGCTCGCCGCTTCCATGGCGTTCAAGCAAGGTTTCGCCAAGGCGCAGCCGGTGCTGCTCGAGCCGATCATGAAGGTCGAGGTCGTGACGCCGGAAGATTACGTCGGTGACATCATGGGCGACCTGAGCCGCCGTCGCGGCATGCTGACCGGCCAGGACGATACGCCGTCGGGCAAGACCATCAACGCGATGGTTCCGCTCGGTGAGATGTTCGGCTACGCCACCACGATCCGCTCGTTGAGCCAGGGCCGTGCGATGTTCACGATGGAGTTCGATCATTACGATCCGGCGCCGAAGAATGTCGCCGACGAGGTCATGAAGAAGTCCTGATAAGGGCTTCTTCTTTAAACATATAACGTTCTTTTAGAGGTTTAGAGTCATGGCAAAGGGTAAGTTCGAACGTAAGAAGCCGCACGTCAACGTCGGCACCATCGGTCACGTCGATCACGGCAAGACCACGCTGACGGCTGCGCTGACGAAGATTGGCGCCGAGCGTTTTGGCGGCGAGTTCAAGGACTACGGTTCGATCGACGCGGCGCCGGAAGAGAAGGCGCGCGGTATCACGATCTCGACCGCGCACGTGGAATACGAATCGCCCAAGCGCCACTACGGCCACGTCGATTGCCCGGGGCACGCGGACTACGTGAAGAACATGATCACGGGTGCGGCGCAGATGGACGGCGCGATCCTGGTGTGCTCGGCCGCGGACGGCCCGATGCCGCAGACGCGTGAGCACATCCTGCTGTCGCGCCAGGTGGGCGTGCCGTACATCGTCGTGTTCCTGAACAAGGCCGACATGGTGGACGACGCCGAGCTGCTCGAGCTGGTCGAGATGGAAGTGCGCGAGCTGCTGTCGAAGTACGAGTTCCCGGGCGACGACACGCCGATCGTCCACGGTTCGGCGCGTCTGGCGCTGGACGGTGACCAGTCGGAGATCGGCGTGCCGTCGATCATCAAGCTGGTCGATGCGCTGGACAGCTGGATTCCGGAGCCGGAGCGCGACATCGACAAGCCGTTCCTGCTGCCGGTGGAAGACGTGTTCTCGATCTCGGGTCGTGGCACGGTGCTGACCGGTCGCGTCGAGCGCGGCATCGTCAAGGTGGGTGACCCGGCCGAAGTGGTCGGTCTGAAGGACACCCAGACCACGACGGTGACGGGCGTGGAGATGTTCCGCAAGCTGCTGGACCAGGGTCAGGCCGGTGACAACGTCGGCGTGCTGGTTCGTGGTCTGAAGCGTGAAGACGTCGAGCGTGGCCAGGTGCTGGCCAAGCCGGGTTCGGTGACGCCGCACACGGAGTTCGAGGGTGAGGTGTACATCCTGTCGAAGGACGAGGGTGGCCGTCACACGCCGTTCTTCAGCAACTACCGTCCGCAGTTCTACTTCCGCACGACGGACGTGACCGGTTCGATCACGCTGCCGGAAGGCGTGGAGATGGTGATGCCGGGCGACAACGTGAAGATCAGCGTCAAGCTGGGCTTCCCGATCGCGATGGACGAAGGCCTGCGCTTCGCGATCCGCGAAGGCGGTCGTACCGTCGGCGCCGGCGTCGTCTCCAAGATCAACAAGTAAGAAGGATCGCCGGGGCGGGGCAACCCGTCCGGTTTCGAAAAGCGGAGGCGAAAGCCTCCGCTTTTTTTTTGTTCTTGTGAATGGTGGGTCGGGCTCGCCTTCGGCATCGCGGGGTGCGCGGTCGCGGCAAGAGCCGGCGAGCGCCGCCCTCGGGGCCACGCCTCCGGCGACCCCTCAAGGAAGGGCCGCTAGCGCGGCCGTGTATCTATGGCCTGCGGCCGGGTCGTGAACCAGCCGGGGTTCTTCGACTCGACATCCTGTCTCGCGAAGAAGGCCAACCATCCATGGTTGGCCCCCTGCGGGCCTGATCCGCCTGGATCACTCGCCTGCGCTAACGGCCCTGAGGGCGGCACCCGCCGGCTCTTTCGTGCGTTGACGCAAGTTGGTTCGAGCGCTGCGTCATCACGTTGAAGGCTAGTGTTCGTTTGCCCTGTCTCGATTGGCGCGCATGAAAAAAGGCACGGGTTTTTTTGAGGATTCTTCTAAAGATGTCCTCATGCGGTATCGCTAAGCTGTCCTGATGAACTTTCGTGCATGGACACTGCTTCCGCTGTTGTTGTTTCCCGCGCTGGCTGCGTGCGCCGAGAAAAAGGATCTCAGCCCGCCGCCTCTGAATCCGCATCCGAAGGAGGTGCTGCACGTCACGGTGACGTTCGATCATCCTGAGGATGCGAAGCGCTACATCGTCATCATGAAAGCGCTCTATCAGAACCAACAGCGCGAATGCGGTTACTTCGATCCGCTTCGGGGTGGCGGCAGCTTTGTCTATCCCCATGGAACGTTCGACGTTCCGAATGAAAGTGGGGACCCGAAGCGGGCCCGTTTCAACGTCTACCTAGATCGGTACAACGAAGTCGCCTGCAATTGGGAGCTTGCTGCCCCTTACTTCCTGGTTCGTGACTCCTTTACGGGGAGGGACGCGCTTGGGCACTGGGGTCTTCGCGAGGACTTGGCTCCCGGCGCCGAATACAGAGCCATTTGCCAGTTCCAGGCTGATGATGATCCGCAAAGCTGCTACGGCAGATGGCCGATGCCGAACGTGTCCCATTACAGTCGCGTCCCCATCACGGTTCATGTGTCCGAGGACTCGGCGTTGCTGCGTCCGCGCGTGCGGGGCGTCTTCAGCCAGAGCAATTTCGTCAAGTCCGTGAGGACAGACACCGCACCAAACCCGCCTACTGCTTCTAGCGGCGACTAGCAGTAACTTCTATCCAAGGAAATGGATATGTCTCTTCCTTCCGAACAATATGCATTTCTCTCTCATGCGGTTTATGCGCCGCTGACGGCAAAGACCGATATCGAGAGCGATAGCCGTCTCTACACTGTGCTCTACGTTTCCCCGCCATCCCCGACCAACTACCGCGGCGCCGTGTTGCAAGACGAGGCGACCGGCCAGCTTATCGTTACGAACAAGGGCACCGACCCTTCCAACATTCATGACATCACTGCCGATCTGGGCATGGGGATGATGGGTGCACCCACTCAATGGCCTGAAGCGGCCGCGACGATGCGCTGGGCTTTACATCACGCCGAGAAGAAACATATCCCCGTAAGCGACATCAGCATCACCGGTCACTCGCTGGGCGGTGCCCTCGCACAACTGCAAGCCGCCATGCCCGAATCGGCGGGCATACACGCGGAGACCTTCAACACGTATGGTGCCCGGTCCATGGCCGAGGGGCTGGGCCTGGACGTGTCATCCGCCCAGGACCGCGTCGTCAACCACCGCATGTACCATGATCCGGTATCGACGCTCGCCGACTCGATCGGCCGCAGTGTGGACTATATGGATCACGCCGATTACCAGCGCCACAAGCAGGGTGGCCTGTCGCCGGTCGGCGAGGTCGGCGCCATCGCCGCCGCGCACGGCATCGGCAACTTCTGGGACAAGGAAGGCAATCAGCCGGCGGCGGTGTTCGCGCATAACTACATGCGCGACCTGCATCATCGTCCGCTGGATGACTTGCCACGCGGCGTGCCGCTTGACCTGTCCGCGCCCTGGCACCTGCTGGGCCAGCAGCAAGATCAGCAGCCGGACCAGCAGCCGGACCAGCAGGGCCGCGCCGCCATGCCGCCACTGGCGGCGACCGCCGATACGGACGAGATGTTCGACTATCTATGCAAAGCCCTAGAGCAGGACGATCAGGGCTTCATGGAAGCGCTTCGACAGATCGGCCAGACCGATGCCGCACGGGAATTCCACATGGAGGCGGCGCGGCAGGTGGACATGGAGGACCGCATCGCGGCTCTGGAAGCGCAGGTGCAGCAGGCGCAGGAGCAGCAGGTCTCGCAGGTCCGGCAGACCAGCGGCCCGGTGATGCGCCTGTAAGGAGTGACGATGCGCGAAGAAGGCACGAAGAGCGCTGCCATGCAGATGGCGATGATGGTGGAGCGGCTGTCCCGCATGAGCGAGTCGATGGACGCCCGCCACCGGGAGGCTACCAAGCAACAAGAGCGGACCGTGCAGGCTCTACCCGGCATCATGCGCCAGGCTGCGGATGTGACCCTGGGCGCGATCGCGGCGGATGCCACGCGGACCGTGCGAACGGGCTTGAACGAACCATTTTCGGAAGTGGCCCGGGAAGCAGCCGAGCATCAGCGCGTCATGCAGGCGAGCACGGATGCGATGGTCCGGATACAGCGCAAGCTGGCAGGCTTCGTGAACAAGGCGGTCTGGCTGGTGGTGGGGGTGCTGGCGGTTCTTCTGTCGGTGCTCGTGGTTGGCGGCTACCTGGGATGGCACTACAAGCAGGTCATCGCGCAGCAGCGGATCGAGGCCGATCTGCTCCGGGCCTACAATCAGGCTGATGTTCGACTGTGCGGCGAACGGTTGTGCGCTCGCGTGGGGCGCACGGACAAACGCTACGGAGACTACGTCCCCCTCAGGCAACGATAGGACCAGGGCCGCATGTGCATGATCCAGCCGGGGGAGGGCGCAGCCCATTCGACGTGGTTCCTTCCAGGGGCTTCCCTTCGGCCCGGCGATAGGTTATAGTCGCTGGGCTATACCTCCCGGTCCTCATCAGTGGGCGACCGGACACCGCGAAATGAGGCGCATGGAATGTGCTTCGAGTTCGCAGGCAAGGATGCCGAGTAGGGTACCAACGGGCCACGGGGCGCAAGCTCTGTTGACCTATCTCGTTGCGTATTCTATACTTTTCTGTCTAGGCAGGCCGATAACTCGGCCTGCCTGACTTTTTCGGGTCGTTCCGGGCGGTTTTGACCGTTCCAGGGCGGCCCGTTGCGGTACCCGTAAGTAGCACCAGGGTTGTGCGGGGTGGCGAGAAGCCCCTCCGAATCACAAGAACGTTCTTTCGATAACAGGACACGGTTTTATGGCGAACCAAAAGATTCGCATCCGGCTCAAAGCGTTCGATCATCGCCTGATCGACCGTTCGGCCAGCGAAATCGTCGAGACGGCCAAGCGCACCGGCGCTACGGTCCTCGGCCCGATCCCGCTGCCGACCAAGATTGAGCGCTACACCATTCTGGTGTCGCCGCACGTCGACAAAGATGCCCGCGACCAGTACGAGACCCGTACCCACAAGCGCGTTCTGGACATCGTCGACCCCAACGACAAGACCGTGGACGCGCTCATGAAGCTCGATCTCGCGGCTGGCGTTGACGTGCAGATCAAGCTCGGCTGAGCGGATAAAAGGATACGAAGATGAGTATCGGACTGGTTGGCCGCAAGTGCGGCATGAGCCGGCTCTTCACCGAAGACGGCCGCTCGATTCCGGTGACGCTGATTGAAGCGACCCCGAATCGCGTGACGCAGGTGAAGACCGAAGAGAACGACGGCTACAGCGCCGTGCAGGTCACGACGGGTGCCAAGCGCGCCTCGCTCCTGACGGCTCCGCTGAAGGGCCATTACGCCAACGCCAAGGTCGAGCCGGGCCGCGGTCTGTGGGAGTTCCGCGTGAGCGCGGAAGACGCAGGCAAGTACGCGATCGGCACCGAGATCTCGGCGGGCGACGTCTTCACTGTCGGTCAGACGGTCGACGTCTCCGGTGTGTCGAAGGGTAAGGGTTTCCAGGGCACCATCAAGCGTCACCACTTCAAGATGGGCGACGCCACGCACGGTAACTCGCTGTCGCATCGCGCCCCGGGCTCGATCGGCCAGCGCCAGACGCCGGGCCGCGTGTTCCCTGGCAAGAAGATGTCGGGCCACATGGGCGCGGTCAACCGCACCCAGCAGGGTCTCGAAGTTGTCACGGTCGATTCCGAGCGCCACCTGATCGCGGTCAAGGGCGCAGTCCCCGGCGCGCCGGGCGGTGACGTCGTGATCCGTCCGACGACCAAGGGCTGAGGAGAGACGCCATGGAACTCAACGTTATTGGCGCCAAGGCGCTCACCGTGTCGGACGACGTGTTCGGCGGCGAGTACAAGAAGGCCCTCGTCCACCAGGTCGTCACCGCCTATCAGGCGGCTGGCCGTGCCGGTACGAAGGCCCAGCTGTCTCGCGGCCAGATGTCCGGTACGACCAAGAAGTTCAAGAAGCAGAAGGGTGGCGGCGCTCGCCACGGCGACTACCGCGCCCCGATCTTCGTCGGTGGTGGTGTGACGTTCGCGGCCAAGCCGCGCAGCTTCGAGCAGAAGGTCAACCGCAAGGCTTACCGTGTTGCGATCCGTTCGATCGTCGCCGAGCTGAACCGTCAGGGTCGCCTGAAGGTCGTCTCCGAGCTGTCGATGGAAGCCCCGAGCACCAAGGGCATGATCGCGAAGCTGGCCGAGCTCGAAGTCAAGGGTCGCGTGCTGCTGGTATCGGAAGATGCCACCGAGGCGCTGTACCTGTCCGCCCGCAACATTCCGTACATCCACGTCGTCGACGTGTTGGCCCTTAATCCGGTCAGCCTGGTCGGCAGCGACTTCGTCGTCATGACGGTGGACGCGGTCAAGAAGGTCGAGGAGTGGCTCGCATGAGCACCGAACGCACGCTCAACACGCTTCGCGCGCCGCACATCTCCGAGAAGTCGGCTCGCCTTGCTGAGAACAACCAGTACGTTTTCGTCGTGGCGCCCGAGGCGACCAAGGCCGATGTCCGTGCAGCCGTGGAACATCTCTTCGACGTCAAGGTCGTGGACGTGAACCTCGTGAACACCAAGGGCAAGGTCAAGTCGTTCCGCTTCCGCACTGGCAACCGCCAGGGCAAGCGTAAGGCCTACGTGCGCCTCGCCGACGGTCACACGATCGACGTGTCGGCCAAGGCCTGAGCCAGGAGTTGAATTGAGATGGCACTGATCACTCACAAGCCGACCTCCCCGGGCCGCCGCGACGCAGTCAGCGTGCGGACCGAAGGTCTGCACAAGGGCGCACCTTACGCGCCCCTGACCGAATCGCAGTCGAAGACGGGTGGCCGCAACCACTACGGTCGCATCACCACGCGTCATCGCGGCGGCGGTCATAAGCAGGCTTACCGCATCATCGATTTCAAGCGTGACAAGGAAGGCATCGCCGCCGTTGTCGAGCGTCTGGAATACGATCCGAACCGCACCGCGCACATCGCGCTGCTGTGCTACGCCGACGGCGAGCGCCGCTACATCATCGCGCCGAAGGGCGTGGCGGTGGGCGACCGTCTCGTGTCGGGTTCCGACTCGCCGATCAAGCCGGGCAACTGCCTGCCGCTTCGTTCGATTCCGGTCGGTTCCACCGTCCACTGCATCGAGATGAAGCCGGGCAAGGGTGCGCAGATCGCGCGTTCCGCCGGCGCCTCGGTCCAGCTGGTCGCTCGCGAGCAGGGTTACGCCACGCTGCGTCTTCGCTCCGGCGAAATGCGCCGCGTGCCGGTCGAATGCCGCGCCACCATCGGTGAAGTCGGCAACTCCGAGCATAGCCTGCGCAAGCTGGGCAAGGCCGGCAAGAAGCGCTGGGCGGGTATCCGTCCGACCGTTCGCGGTGTCGTGATGAACCCGGTCGACCATCCGCACGGCGGTGGTGAAGGCAAGACCTCCGGCGGCCGTCATCCGGTCAGCCCGTGGGGTACGCCGACCAAGGGTTACAAGACGCGCAACAACAAGCGCACCCAGCAGTTCATCGTGCGTCGTCGCAAGTAATAGGAAACGATCATGCCGCGCTCTCTAAAGAAAGGTCCGTTCGTTGACCTGCACCTCGTAAAGAAGGTGGAAGCCGCCGTTTCCGCCAACAACAAGCGTCCGATCAAGACCTGGTCGCGTCGTTCGATGATTCTGCCGGAGATGGTCGGTCTGACCATCGCCATCCACAACGGCCGCCAGCACGTGCCCGTCCTGATCAACGAGAACATGGTCGGGCACAAGCTCGGCGAGTTCGCGGTGACCCGTACGTACAAGGGCCACGCAGGCGATAAGAAGGGCAAGTGATGAGCACCGAAGCCAAAGCGATCCTGCGCAGCGCCCGCATCTCGGCGCAGAAGGCACGCCTGGTGGCTGACCTGGTCCGCGGTATGCCCGTGGGCCGAGCCAGCGACGTGCTCGCCTTTACCAACAAGAAAGCCGCCCACCTTGTCCGCAAGGTGCTGCTGTCCGCCGTCGCCAACGCCGAAAACAATCTCGGCGCCGACGTGGACGAGCTCAAGGTGGCCCGCATCTTCGTCGACGAAGGTCCGGCGATGAAGCGCATGTACGCCCGCGCCAAAGGTCGCGGCTCGCGCATCCTGAAGCGCACCAGCCACATCACTGTGGTTGTCGGCAACTGACTGGGGTAAGACACGATGGGTCATAAAGTTCATCCCACCGGTATCCGCCTCGGCATTGCCAAGGACTGGAACTCGAAGTGGTACGCAAACAAGGGTGAGTACGCCCAGTACCTCGCGGCCGACCTCAAGGTCCGCGAGATGCTGCGCAAGAAGCTCGCCGCCGCTGGCATCTCGAAGATCCAGATCGAGCGTCCGGCCAAGACCGCCCGCGTGACGATCTTCACCGCCCGTCCGGGTGTGGTGATCGGCAAGAAGGGTGAGGACATCGAGAAGCTGCGCAAGGAAGTCACGGACATGATGGGCGTTCCGACGCACATCAACGTCAGTGAAGTCCGCAAGCCGGAGCTCGATGCCCAGCTCGTCGCTGAATCGATCGCCCAGCAGCTCGAGCGTCGCATCATGTTCCGCCGCGCCATGAAGCGCTCGGTTGGCAACGCGATGCGCCTCGGTGCCCTCGGCATCAAGATCAACGTCTCCGGCCGTTTGAACGGTGCCGAGATCGCGCGCTCCGAGTGGGCCCGCGAAGGTCGCGTTCCGCTGCATACCCTGCGCGCGGACATCGACTACGGCACCGCCGAGGCCAAGACCCAGTACGGCATCATCGGTGTCAAGGTTTGGGTCTACAAGGGCGAGATCTTCGATCTGGCGGCCGCTACGGCCGAGTCGAAGGAAGAACAGCAGCCTCAGCAGTCGTCGCGCCGCGAGGGTGGTGAAAACCGCCGCGAGCGTGAGCGCGCTGCCAAGTAAGGAGCGTTGCCATGTTGCAACCGAAGCGTACCAAGTACCGCAAGATGCATAAGGGTCGTAATGACGGCCTGGCATTCAATTCCAACCTCGTGAGCTTTGGCGAGTACGGCCTCAAGGCGACGACGCACGGTCAGCTGACCGCGCGTCAGATCGAAGCGGCCCGTCGTTGCATCACGCGCTACGTAAAGCGTGGCGGCAAGCTCTGGATCCGCGTGTTCCCGGACAAGCCGATCACCCGTAAGCCCATCGAAGTCCGAATGGGTGCAGGTAAGGGTGGCGTCGAGTTCTGGGTCGCTCTGATCCAGCCGGGTCGCATGCTTTATGAAATCGAAGGTGTCGACGAGACGACGGCACGCGAAGCGTTCCGTCTGGCGGCAGCCAAGCTCTCCGTCCAGACCCAGTTCGTCTCCAGGGCGGTGATGTAATGGCCAGCAAAGAAATCAAAGAGAAGTCGGCGGAAGAGCTGAAGCAGCACTTGCTGGACCTTCGCAAGGAGCAGTTCAACCTGCGCATGCAGAAGGGCTCCGGACAGCTCACCCAGCCGCACCAGCTGCGCCGCGTTCGGCGTGACATCGCCCGCACGAAGTTCGTGCTCGGCGTGAAGAAGTAAGGACGGCGGACATGAGCGATAACACGAAGACGGCGCGTACCCTCACGGGTCGTGTCATCAGCAACAAGATGGCTAACACGGTGACGGTGTTGATCGAGCGCCAGGTGCAGCATCCGCTGCTCGGCAAGATCATCCGCCGTTCCACGAAGCTCCATGCGCACGACGAAACCGGCGCGAACGAGGGTGACCTCGTCCGCATCGCGGAATGCCGTCCGCTGTCGAAGACCAAACATCACCGCGTGGTCGAAATCGTCACGCGCGCTGAAGTCTAAGGAGAGCTGCCATGATTCAGGTACAGAGCATGCTTTCCGCGGCCGATAACAGCGGCGCGAAGGAACTGATGTGCATCAAGGTGCTGGGCGGCTCGAAGCGCCGTTATGCCAGCGTCGGTGATGTCATCAAGGTGACCGTCAAGGACGCCATTCCCCGCGGCAAGGTCAAGAAGGGTGAGGTGTACAACGCCGTGGTGGTTCGTACCGCCAAGGGTGTGCGCCGCGCTGATGGTTCCGTGATCCGTTTCGACGGCAACGCGGCCGTCATCCTCAACAACAAGCTCGAGCCGATCGGAACCCGTATCTTCGGGCCGGTTACCCGCGAGCTGCGCAGCGAGAAGTTCATGAAGATCGTCTCGCTCGCGCCCGAAGTGCTCTGAGCGGAGGCCAGACCATGAACCGTATCCGCAAGGGTGATAACGTCGTCGTCATCACCGGCAAGAACAAGGGACAGCGCGGCGACGTGCTGCGCGTCGATGGCGACCGCGTGGTCGTCTCGAACGTGAACCTGGTCAAGCGCCACACCAAGCCGAATCCGCAGGCCAACCAGCCGGGTGGAATCGTCGAACGTGAGGCCTCGATCCATATCTCCAACGTACAGCTCTTCAACTCCGCCACGAACAAGGGCGAGCGCGTGGGCACCAAGACGCTCGAGGACGGGCGCAAGGTGCGCGTGTTCCGTTCGGGCGAAGTGGTCGACGCGTAAGGAATCGAAGTCATGACCCGCCTTGAATCGTTTTACAAAGAGTCGGTAATGCAGAAGCTCACTGAGCGCTTCGGTTACCAGAACGTCATGGAAGTGCCCCGCATCACGAAGATCACGCTCAACATGGGCGTCGGCGAAGCCGCCGGTAACAAGAAGATCCTCGAGAACGCCGTGGCCGATATGACCAAGATCGCCGGCCAGAAGCCGATCACGACGAAGGCCCGCGTGTCGGTCGCTTCGTTCAAGATCCGCGACGGTTGGCCGATCGGTTGCAAGGTCACGCTTCGTCGTGCCCAGATGTGGGAATTCCTGGACCGCCTGATCAACATCTCGTTGCCGCGTACGCGCGACTTCCGTGGTGTCTCGGGCCGTGCCTTCGATGGCCGTGGTAACTACAACTTCGGTATCAAGGAACAGATCATTTTCCCGGAAATCGACTTCGATCAGGTCGACGCGCTGCGTGGCATGGATATCTCCATCACCACCACCGCCAAGACCGACGAAGAAGCCAAGGCGCTGCTGGAAGCTTTCAGCTTCCCGTTCCGCAACTGATCATAGGTAGAACATGGCCAAGACCTCGATGATCGAGCGCGATCTCAAGCGCTCCAAGCTCGTCAAGAAGTACGCCGCCAAGCGCGCCGAACTGAAGGCGATCGTTTTGAGCGCCACCGCGTCGTACGAAGAGAAGATGGAAGCCCAGACGAAGTTGCAGAAGCTTCCCCGTGATGCGAGCCCGTCGCGCCAGCGTAACCGCTGCGCCCTGACCGGCCGCCCGCGTGGTGTCTACAGCAAGTTCGGCCTGGGTCGCAACAAGCTCCGCGAAGCCACCATGCGTGGCGACGTTCCGGGCTTGCGCAAGGCTAGCTGGTAAAAAACTCGCCAACGGCGGGGCAAGCTGTTATAGTCGTCGGTCTGCGCAACGCAGACCGACGATTGTCGGCTTTACAATTTAAGATTTCCGGTAATTCGGATATCGGTGCACTCTCAAGGGTTTTCTTATGAGCATGACTGATCCCATCGCCGATCTGTTTACGCGCATCCGTAATGGCCAGGCCTCTGGCAAGTCGGTTGTCCGTATGCCGTCGTCGAAGATGAAGCTGGCCCTGGCCAAGCTTCTGCAGAACGAAGGCTATATTCTCGACGCCCGTGCCGCTGACGAAGCTGGCAAGCCGGTCCTCGAGATCAAGCTGAAGTACTTTGAAGGCCGTCCGGCCATCGAAACCATCTCCCGTGTCAGCCGTTCCGGTCTCCGCGTCTATCGCGGCAAGGACGAGCTGCCGAAGGTCCTCGGTGGCCTGGGTATCTCGATCATCTCGACTTCCGCCGGTCTCCTGACCGACGCGCAGGCCCGTGCGAAGGGTCTGGGCGGCGAAGTCATCGGCCAGGTGGCGTAAGGAGTCCCGACATGTCACGTGTAGCCAAGCAGCCCATCACCCTGCCGAAGGGCGTCGAACTCTCGATCGCCAACGGCACCGTCACCGTCAAGGGCCCGAAGGGCACCCTGACCACCCACGAACTGCCGGGCGTTTCGTTCCAGCAGGAGAATGGCGTCGCGAACGTCGTTCTCGCCGAGGGTGCCGACGACAAGTTCGGCGGTACCGCCCGCGCGATCGTCGCCAACATGATCCACGGCGTGGCCAACGGCTTCGAGAAGAAGCTCGAGCTCGTCGGCGTGGGTTACCGCGCCCAGCTCACCGGTAAGTCGGTCAACCTTTCGCTGGGTTATTCGCACCCGGTGGTCTTCGAGGCGCCGGAAGGCATCACCATCGAAGTTCCGTCGCAGACGGAAGTCCTGGTCAAGGGTGCCGACAAGCAGCTCGTGGGCCAGGTGGCCGCGAAGATCCGCGCGTTCCGTTCGCCGGAGCCCTACAAGGGCAAGGGTGTCCGCTACGCCGGCGAGACGATCATCCTGAAGGAAGCCAAGAAGGCCTAATCGGCCTATCCGCTTTCTGGAGACGAGACGATGAACAAGAACGATTCCCGCCTGCGCCGCGCCAAGTCGACCCGTGCCCACATCCGTGAGCTCGCCGTCGCCCGCCTGAGCGTGCACCGCACCGGTCAGCACATCTACGCCCAGGTCTTCGCACCGAACGGCACCGTCGTGGCAGCCGCCTCGACCGTGCAGAAGTCGGTGGCCGAAGGCCTCAAGAGCAAGAAGAACATCGAGGCCGCCACCACGGTGGGCCGCGTCGTTGCCGAGCGCGCCAAGGCCGCCGGTATCGAAGCCGTTGCCTTCGATCGCTCGGGTTTCCGTTATCACGGTCGCATCAAGGCTCTTGCCGACGCGGCGCGTGAGGCCGGCCTCAAGTTCTAAGAGGCGTCAGGCCACGGCATCGGTCCCCCGGGACCGGTGCCGCCCGCTGTAACTACAACTCCAAGCGGCGACCAAGCCGTAAACAGAAGTCCCGGTACGTCCGGGCAGACAGGAAAGAGAGATGTCCTCGACAGATCGCGAAAATTCGGACGGCATGCTTGAAAAGCTGATCGCCGTCAACCGCGTGGCCAAGACCGTCAAGGGTGGCCGCCAGATGAGCTTCACCGCGCTGACGGTCGTCGGCGACGGCGAGGGTCGCGTCGGCTTTGGTTATGGCAAGGCGCGTGAAGTGCCGGTTGCCATTTCCAAGGCGATGGAGCGCGCCCGCCGCAACATGGTGTCGATCGAACTGAACAACGGCACGCTCTGGTACGCCATCAAGGCGAACCACGGTGCGGCCCGCGTCTACATGCAGCCCGCCTCGCAGGGTACCGGCGTCATCGCCGGCGGTGCCATGCGCGCCGTCCTCGAAGTGGTCGGCGTGAAGGACGTGCTTGCGAAGGCCGTCGGCTCGCGCAACCCGATCAACCTCGTCCGCGCCACGATCAAGGGCCTCCAGGCCGTTGCATCGCCGAAGCGCATTGCCGCCAAGCGTGGCAAGACGATCGAAGAGGTCCTCGGCAATGGCTAAGAACAACGAAAACACCGGCACCGTCCGCGTCCGCCTCGTCAAGGGCCTTCGCGGTGTACAGGGTCGTCATCGTCTGAGCGTGAAGGCCCTCGGCCTGAACAAGCTCAACGATGTGCGCGAACTGAAGGATAGCCCCCAGGTCCGTGGCCTTATCAACACGGTCTACTACCTGGTCCGGGTCGAGGAGTAAACGTCATGCGTCTTAATGAACTCAGGCCCGGCAAGGGCGCCCGCAAGACCCGTACCCGCGTCGCGCGCGGTATCGGCTCCGGCCTCGGCAAGACCGCCGGCCGTGGTCACAAGGGTCAGCACGCCCGTGCCGGTAATACGCACCGCGTCGGTTTCGAAGGCGGCCAGATGCCGCTGCAGCGTCGTTTGCCGAAGGTCGGCTTCCGTTCGCTGAAGAAGGCCGATACGGAACAGGTCATGCTGTACCAGCTGGCGTCGGTCAAGTCCGACACCATCGATCTGATCGCCCTGCACGCCGCCGGTCTCGTGACCAGCCGTGCGAAGAAGGTCAAGATCGTCCTGAAGGGCGAAATCACCCGTGCGGTGAAGCTCTCCGGTGTGCTTGCGACGGCCGGCGCCAAGGCGGCCATCGAAGCCGCCGGCGGCAGCGTGGAGTAATCAGGTGGCTGCAGCGCAGGGCACAACGCTCGGCTCGCTGGGCAAACTGACGGAACTGCGTCAGCGCATCTTTTTCCTTATTGGTGCGCTGATCGTCTTCCGCCTCGGCTCGTTCATTCCCGTTCCGGGCGTGAACCCCGAGGCGATGACGAGTCTGGTCGAGGGTGGTGGCGGCCTGTTGAACATGGTCAACATGTTCTCGGGTGGTTCGCTGTCCCGCTTCTCGGTGTTCGCTCTCGGTGTGGTGCCGTATATCTCGGCGTCGATCGTGGTGCAGATGATGGGCTCGGTCGTTCCGTCGCTCATGGCACTGCGCAAGGAAGGCGAGGCGGGTCGTCGCAAGATGACCACCTACACGCGCTTCGGCACGGTGGGTCTCGCAGCCTTCCAGGCGTTCGGCATCGCGGTGGCCCTGCAGAAGCAGGTCGCCACGGGCGGCGCACCGGTGGTCTACATGCCGGGTGCCGGCTTCGTCATGGCGTCGGTCGTCGGCCTCACCGCCGGCACGATGTTCCTGATGTGGCTGGGCGAGCAGATCACGGAGCGCGGTATCGGCAACGGTATCTCGATGCTGATCTTCGCCGGTATCGTCGCGGGCCTGCCGGGTGCCATCGTGCACACGCTGTCCATGGCGAACAACGGCGAGCTGTCGGTCCTGAAGCTGCTGATGGTCACCGTGGTGATCCTGGCGGTCACGGCCTTCGTGGTGTTCATGGAGCGCGCCCAGCGGCGTATCACCGTGAACTACGCGAAGCAGGGCAGCCAGCGTCAGTTCCAGCGCCAGACCTCGCACCTGCCGCTGAAGATCAACATGGCGGGCGTCATTCCGCCGATCTTCGCGACCAGCCTGCTGCTTTTCCCCGCGACCGCGGCGACCTGGTTCGGCTCTGCCCACCAGTCCCGCTGGCTGCAATGGCTGACCACGGCGCTGAGCCCGGGTGAGCCGGTCCACGACATCGTTTTCGCGGTGCTGGTGATCGGTTTCGCCTTCTTCTATACGGCGATCGTGTTCAATTCGCAGGAAACGGCCGATAACCTCAAGCGTTCGGGCGCGTTGATTCCGGGCATCCGCCCGGGTCGTGCCACGGCGGACTACATCGATGGCGTCATGACCCGGCTTACCGGTGTTGGCGCGCTCTACATCGTACTGGTCTGCCTGGTGCCCACGTTCATGCAGAACGCCTGGCACGTCCCGTTCTATTTCGGCGGCACTTCGCTGCTGATCGTGGTGGTGGTGGTGATGGACTTTACGGCTCAGGTCCAGGCCCATCTCGTCAGCCACCAGTACGAGAGTCTGCTTAAGAAGTCCAATCTCCGTCGCAGCTGAGACGCGACGGAGGCCCCAAGTAGGGGAGGCCTTGGCGCCCAGCGCCGCAGGACTTCCCGTTTAGGTTAATTACGGTTAGAATTGCGCGTTTACCGCGCACGAAACGCATCGGAGACAGTACATCATGGCGCGCATCGCGGGTGTCAATTTGCCGGTCCAGAAGCATGTCTGGGTTGGTTTGCAGAGCATTTACGGAATCGGCCGTTCGCGGGCGAAGCAGGTTTGCGTCGACGCGGGCGTGGTTGCGACCACTCCCATCAAGTCGCTCAGCGAAGGCGAGGTCGAAAAGATCCGAGCCGAGATCGCCAAGTACACGGTCGAGGGCGACCTTCGTCGCGAAATCGGCATGGCGGTCAAGCGCCTCATGGATCTTGGTTGCTACCGTGGCCTGCGCCACCGTCGCGGCCTGCCGGTGCGCGGCCAGCGCACGCGTACCAACGCCCGTACCCGCAAGGGTCCGCGTCGTCCGATCAAGAAGTAACGGATACCGATCATGGCTAAGCCGGTTAAAACCAAGAAGAAGATCAAGCGCGTCGTCACGGATGCCGTGGCCCACGTGCAGGCTTCTTTCAACAACACCATCGTCACGATCACCGATCGCCAGGGCAACGCCCTGTCGTGGGCGACGGCGGGCGGCGCGGGTTTCCGCGGTTCCCGTAAGTCGACCCCGTTCGCAGCGCAGGTCGCCGCCGAAAAGGCTGGCCGCGCCGCTGGCGACTACGGTGTGAAGACCGTGGAAGTGCGCATCAAGGGCCCCGGCCCGGGCCGCGAGTCGGCCGTGCGCTCTCTGAACGCGTTGGGCTACAAGGTGCTCAACATCATCGACGTCACGCCGATTCCGCATAACGGCTGCCGTCCCCCCAAGAAGCGTCGCGTCTAAGGAGCATACCCATGGCCCGTTATCGTGGAGCTACCTGCAAACTTGCGCGTCGTGAGGGTGCCGACCTCGGTCTGAAGAGCCCCGCCCGCGCGCTCGATTCCAAGTGCAAGCTCGAAAACAAGCCCGGCCAGCATGGCGCAAACAAGCGCGCCCGCCTGTCCGACTACGCTGTTCAGTTGCGTGAGAAGCAGAAGGTCAAGCGCATCTACGGCGTGCTTGAGCGTCAGTTCAGCAACTACTACACCAAGGCTTCGACCCAGAAGGGCAATACGGGTGAAAACCTGCTTCGCCTCCTGGAAAGCCGTCTCGACAATGTCGTCTACCGCATGGGTTTCGCGGTCACCCGCGCCCAGGCTCGCCAGCTCGTGGCCCACAAGTCCGTCACGGTCAACGGTAAGAAGGTCAACGTGCCTTCCTATCATGTCCGTCCGGGCGATGAGGTTTCGCTGACGGAGAAGGCCCGCACGCAGTTGCGCGTGCAGGAAGCGGCGACGATCTACGACACGATGGATCTTCGTCCGTCGTGGGTCGAGGTCGACAGCAAGAAGTTCGCAGGCACGTTCAAGGCCGTTCCGGATCGCGGTGATCTGCCGGCCGATATCAACGAAGCCCTGATCGTCGAGCTTTACTCGAAGTAATCCACCGGAGCCTTGCATGGCAGTTTCGTCAACTAGTGTGCTGCGGCCTCGTGGCCTCAGCGTCGAGCAGCTTGGAGCGAACCGCGCTAAGGTGGTGGTCGAGCCGCTCGAGCGTGGCTTTGGTCACACCCTGGGCAACGCGCTGCGCCGCGTGCTGCTCTCTTCGATTCCGGGCAGCGCGATCGTCGAGGTCGAAATCGACGGCGTGCTGCACGAGTACACCACCCTGGAAGGCCTGCAGGAGGACGTGATCGAAGTCCTGCTGAACCTCAAGGATGTCGCCATCCGCCAGCACAGCGGTGATGAAGTCACCCTGACGTTGTCGAAGAAGGGCAAGGGCGTGGTCACCGCAGGCGATATCGCGGTCGATCATTCCGTTGAAATCGTCAACCCGGAACACGTGATCTGCCACCTCACCAAGGATGTGGCACTGAACATGCGTCTGAAGGTGCGTCGTGGCGTCGGCTACCAGCCGGCCAGCGCGCGCCAGCATCCGGATGACGAGACGCGGCCGATCGGCCGTCTGCAGCTCGACGCGTCGTTCGCGCCGGTCCTGCGCGTGGCTTACGAAGTGGACGCGGCTCGTGTCGAGCAGCGCACCAACCTCGACAAGCTCGTGCTCGACATCGAGACGAACGGCACGATCGGTGCTGAAGACGCGGTCCGCAAGGCTGCTGAGATCATCAACGATCAGCTGTCGGTTTTCGGCGATTTCTCGCGCCGCGAGAGCGATTCGACCAAGGCGGAGAAGGGCGGGTTCGATCCGCTCCTGCTGCGTCCGATCGACGATCTCGAACTGACGGTCCGTTCGGCGAACTGCCTCAAGGCCGAGAGCATCTACTACATCGGCGACCTGGTCCAGAAGACCGAGGTCGAGTTGCTGAAGACGCCGAACCTGGGCAAGAAGTCGCTGACGGAAATCAAGGATGTGCTGGGCGGGCGTGGTCTCGCTCTCGGCATGAAGCTCGAAAACTGGCCGCCGCCGGGTCTTTCCCACGGTATGCAGTTGGGCTGATGTTTCACGGGGCGATCGGTATTCGATCGCCCCGATCCTTTGCACCACCCGGCGGATGCCTCGTGCACTTCCACCGGGATTCCAAAGCGGTCCAAAGAGGCCGTGCTCTTATAGCGGGGCGTTCTTATAGCCTTGCATTAGCGGGTAACCGCGGAAAGTCGGCTCATCCTGACCGGCTTTTCATAACAATAGACTCAGAGAGTAAACGCCATGCGCCACCAGAAATCCGGTCGCAAGCTCAACCGCACGAGCAGCCACCGCGAAGCGATGTTCAAGAACATGGCTTCGTCGCTGATCAAGCACGAGCTTATCCGCACCACCCTTCCCAAGGCGAAGGAACTCCGTCGCGTCGCCGAGCCGCTCATCACGCTCGCCAAGACCGATGGCGTCGCCAACCGCCGCCTCGCTTTCTCGCGCCTGCGCGACAAGCAGGCCGTCGGCAAGCTCTTCGTCGAGCTGGGTCCTCGCTACCGCGAGCGTCCCGGTGGTTACCTGCGCATCCTCAAGTGCGGCTTCCGCCCGGGCGACAATGCTCCGATGGCGTATGTCGAGCTGGTGGACCGCCCGACCGCGGGCGAAGCAGTCGACGCCGACTAAGCCCGTCCAGGCTTGATCGAAGAAACCCCGGCCGGGAAACCAGCCGGGGTTTTTTTTGCTTGGTGCTGAGGGATTGTCGGTTCTGCGGGCTCGGCTTCGCCCTCGCGTTTGCTGTGTGCGTGGCGGGGGAGCTGCCGGGCGTCCCCCCTCGGCGCGCCAGGCGGTGCCGTCCCTTGGGGAAGGAAGCCGCTGCGCGGCGGTGTCCGATGGCTGCGCCCCGGCGGGCCCGGACGGTCGGGCGGGGGTTTTCGATTCGGCCTCCTGCCTCAGCGAAAACGATCGGCCGTCCAGGCCGATCCCCTGCGGGCCTTGTCCGCCCGGCCATCCTCGGCGCCTCATGTCGCGCCGAGGGGGACGCCCGGCAGCTCAGTCACGACTGCGGTGGGTTGAGGCGAAAGAGCGAAGGTTGTCGCACTCCGCACACTGCACACAGAACACCGCGATACATCGCAAAGCACCGCCCCTGTTTGACCACCACCCCCCTGGTGGGAGCCGACTTTGTCGGCGATCCCGCGGCAGCGGGCCCGGCTGAGGCAAGCACCCATCGCCGACAAGGTCGGCTCCCACCAGGGCGGCGAGGGTGGCGGCCGACGGCTCGGTCATGCAACTCACACAAGTGATTGACATGGTTACCAATGAAACTGCGCGCGCCTACTGACAAGTACCTACACAAAGGGTTAACGTGGGTGTCCCGCATCGCACCATCCCCACATGAACCCTCGTAACTGGTCGTTCCGCACGCGTTATCTGCTCGCCTTTGCCGTCTGCGCGGCCCTCATGGCCTTCGCCTTGTACGCGCAGTACGTGATGCACCTGGACCCGTGCCCGCTGTGCATCTTCCAGCGCATCGCGGTGTGCTTCATGGGCTTGTTCTTCCTCATCGGCGGGCTGCATGCGCCGGGGAAGCGGGGCGGACGTGCCACCTATGCGATTCTCGTCACGCTCGGCGGCTTGTGGGGCATTGCGACCGCGGGGCGCCATCTGTGGATGCAGACCCTTCCGCCCAGCGAGGTTCCCGCGTGCGGGCCCGGCCTGGGTTACCTCTTCGACGCCTTTCCCTTCATGAAGATGTTGAAGCTGGCGTTCACCGGCTCCGGCGAATGCGCCAAGCTGGAGCCCATCCTCGGCCTGCCGATGCCCGGATGGACCTTGTTGTGGTTCGTTGTCCTCGTCGTCTGGGCTCTCCTGGCCCTGCGCCGCGGCGTTCGTTGACTTTCCGCGCCTCTCGAGGCGCTTCCACGTAGGCATTACCCCATGCAGCACTCCCTCAAAGCCGTAGTTCCCCCGTCCATCGACTGGACGCCGGGCTCGTGGCGGTCGAGGACCGCCCTTCAGCAGCCGACGTACGAAGATCTCGACGAGCTCAACCGCGCGCTGGCCCAGCTCGGTGAATTGCCGCCGCTGGTCACCTCGTGGGAGATCCTGGCGCTGAAGGAGCGTATCGCCGAAGCACAGGACGGTGAGCGCTTCCTGCTCCAGGGCGGCGATTGCGCGGAGAGCTTCGCGGACTGCAACAGCCCGATCATTTCGAATCGGCTCAAGGTGCTGCTGCAGATGAGCCTCGTACTCGTGCACGGCTTGAAGAAGCCCGTATTGCGCGTCGGCCGTTTCGCCGGCCAGTACGCCAAGCCGCGGTCGGCCGATACGGAGACCCGTGACGGCGTGACGCTGCCGGCATTCCGTGGCGACCTGGTCAACAGTCCCGAGTTCACGCCGGAGGCGCGCCGCGCCGACCCGCAACGTTTCATCAAGGCGCATGCGCGTTCCGCGATGACGATGAACTTCGTCCGCGCGTTGATCGACGGTGGCTTCGCCGATCTGCACCATCCCGAGTACTGGGATCTCGCCTGGGTGGAGCATTCGCCGCTCGCGGCGGAATACAAGCGCATGGTCGCCAGCATCGGCGATTCGCTGCGTTTCATGGAGACCCTCGCGGGGCAGTCGATCTCCAGCTACTCGCGCGTGGATTTCTACACCTCGCACGAAGCGCTCCTGCTGCACTACGAGGAAGCGCTCACGCGCCGGGTGCCGCGACAGGAAGGCTGGTTCAACCTGTCCACGCATTTCCCCTGGATTGGCATGCGCACCGCCGCGCTCGATGGCGCGCACACGGAATACTTCCGTGGCATTCGCAATCCCATCGCGGTGAAGGTCGGCCCGACGGTCCAGGCGGACGATCTGCTGCGCCTGATCGATGTCCTCAACCCGAACGAAGAGCCGGGCCGCCTGACCCTCATCCATCGCATGGGCAACGACAAGATCGGCACGCATCTGCAGCCGCTGCTCGAGGCGGTCAAGCGCGAAGGGCGTCGTGTCCTGTGGGTTGCCGATCCCATGCACGGCAACACCGAAAGCACCAGCAACGGTTACAAGACCCGGCGCTTCACCAACATCGCCGGCGAACTCGACCAGGCCTTCGACATCCACGCGGCGGCCGGTACGCGTCTCGGCGGCGTGCATCTCGAACTCACGGGCGAAGACGTCACGGAATGCCTGGGCGGTGCCCGTGACCTCGTCGAAGGCGACCTCGATCGCGCCTACCGCTCCATGGTCGATCCACGGCTCAACTACGAGCAGTCGCTGGAAATGGCCATGCTGATCGTGCGTAAGTCCGGCGGCATGGTCTGACGCTCAGCAGCCGTGCCGCTTCCGCGCCCACGCCACATGCTCGCGCACGACCGGTGACGGATCACCGGCGCGCGCTTCGAGCGCGGCAATGACTTCGTCGCTCGTGGGGGCATTGCCGAGCCCCACGGCGATATTGCGCAGCCAGCCTTCGTAACCGGCGCGGCGTATCGCCATGCCTTCCGTGCGCGAGAGAAACTCCTGCTCGCTCCAGGCGAACAGGTCGACCAGCTTGGGGCCGTCGAGGCTATGGCGCGGCGCGAAGTCGGGCTCGGTCGCCTCTTGTGCGAACTTGTTCCACGGGCAGACCAGCTGGCAATCATCGCAACCGAACACGCGATTGCCCATGGGTTCGCGCAACTCGACAGGAATGCTGCCCTTGAGTTCGATGGTCAGGTAGGAAATGCACTTGCGCGCGTCCAGGCGATACGGACCCACGATCGCCTGCGTCGGGCAGATGTCGATGCAGCGCCGGCAACTGCCGCAGTGGGCGCTGGCTGGTTCGTCCACCGGTAGCGGCAGGTCGGTATAGAGTTCGCCGAGGAAGAAATAAGAACCCGCGCGCTTGTTGATCAATACCGTGTGCTTGCCGATCCAGCCAAGCCCCGCATTGCGCGCGATCGCCTTTTCCAGCACCGGTGCGGAATCGACGTACGCGCGATAGCGAAAGTCGCCGACACGCTCTTCGATCTTCGCGGCGAGTTTCTGCAGGCGGTTGCGCATCACCTTGTGGTAATCGCGGCCGAGGGCGTAGCGCGCGATATAGGCCTGCTCGCGGTCGTGGATGACATCCCAGGCATTCGGTGTGCCCGGAGGCACATAGTCCATGCGCACGGAGATCACGCGAAGCGTGCCCGGCTCCAGTTCCGCGGGACGGCTGCGCCGCGTGCCGTGGCGTGCCATGTAGTCCATTTCGCCGTGGTGGCCCTCGGCAAGCCAGCGTTCCAGATAGGCTTCATCGTCGGCCAGGTCGATACCCGCGACGCCCACGTCCGCGAAGCCAAGCTCGCGCGCCCATTGCTTGATCTGGGTGGCGAGGCTGGCGTAGTCGATGGATGAGGAGACGGGCATGCGTCCATTCTACCGGGGCTCCTATAATCGGCCGATGACCGCACCTCATCTCGGTACCGCCCTCTTCACATCCGTGCAGTCCCGCATGATCGACCGACGCGCGATCGACCAGCTCGGCATCCCGGGCTTTGAACTGATGACGCGCGCGGGGGCTGCCGCCTTCGCCATGCTGCGGCGGCGCTGGCCTGCCGCGCGGCGTCTGCGCGTGGTGTGCGGCGCCGGAAACAATGGTGGCGACGGCTATCTGGTCGCCCGGGACGCGCTGGCCTCCGGCCTGTCCGTGGATCTCGTGGCGCTCGATACGCCCAGGGCAGGGGACGCCGCCCGCGCCCGCGAGGCCTTCGAAGCGCTGGGTGGCATCGTCCATCCACTCACCGACTGGAGCGCGCTCCCGCCCGCCGACGTGATCGTGGATGCCATCTATGGCACGGGCCTGAACCGCGCTCCCGCCGGCGAGGCGGCCAGCGCTATCGAAGCGATCAATGCATCGGGCCTGCCGGTGCTCGCACTGGACGTACCCTCCGGTCTGTCGGCGGATACCGGCGCATGCCCGGGCGTCGCCGTCCATGCCGCCGCCACCGCGAGCTTCATCGTGCACAAGCGCGGCCTGCATACCTATCGCGCGGAGGTGGCTGGCGAGGTGGAACTGTTCGACCTCGGCTTGCCGCGCAGCATCCTCGAGGCGCCGGACGCGCGCCTGCTCGAACCGGCCGCGTTACCCCGACGTCCACGCGACTCGCACAAGGGTGGGAACGGCCACGTGCTCGCCATCGGCGGCGACCATGGCACGGGCGGCGCCGTGCGCATGGCCGCGGAGGCGGCGTTGCGTACCGGTGCCGGCCTCGTCAGCGTGGCTACACGCGAAGAAAACGTGCCGGCGATGAACGCGGCACGCCCCGAACTGATGGCGCATGGCGTCAATGGGCCACAGGCCTTGCAGCCGATGCTGGAAAAGGCTTCCGTGATCGCGCTCGGCCCGGGCCTGGGCCAGTCCGCCTGGGGCCATGCCTTGTGGACGACGGCGCTCGATGCGGGTCTGCCCACGGTCCTCGATGCCGATGGCCTCAACCTGCTGCATGCCGAGCCGCGCCCGCTTCCGGTGCGCGTCGTACTGACTCCCCACCCGGGCGAGGCGGGACGCCTGCTCGGTGTCGCGACAGCGGACGTGCAAGCGGACCGCTTCGCCGCCGGGCGCGAGATAGCGAAGCGTTACCGTGCGGTGGTCGTCCTCAAGGGCAATGGCAGCCTGATCGTTTCAGCCGAAGGGGAAGTGGCGGTGTGTCCCTGGGGCAATCCGGGCATGGCCAGCGGTGGCATGGGCGACACCCTCACCGGCATCGTCGCCGGCCTCATGGGACAAGGCTGCGAGCCTTACGAGGCGGCTTGCCTTGGCGTTGGCCTGCATGCGCGGGCGGCCGATGTCGCGGCACGGGCAGGTGAGCGAGGGCTCCTGGCAGGCGACCTGCTCGATCCGCTCCGTCGACTCGTCAACGGACTCGACGCATGAGCATCCTGGAATGGAACCTCGCCGACGAGGAGGCCACCATGGCGTTGGGGCGTCGCCTCGCACAGCAGGTGTCCGTCGGCCTGGTCGCTTACCTTCACGGCGACCTCGGTGCCGGCAAGACCACCTTCGCACGGGCTTTCCTCCGGGCCCTGGGCGTTGGCGAACGTGTGAAGAGCCCCACGTACAGCCTGGTGGAGGGCTATGACGTCGGCAAGCGCCGGGCCTTCCACCTCGACCTCTATCGCATCGCCGATCCTGGGGAACTCGAATGGCTGGGCCTGGACAGCCTGGCCGAACCGGAGGCCATCGTGCTGGTGGAGTGGCCCGAGCGCGGCGCTGGCGCCTTGCCATCCGCCGACCTCGAATTGAGCTTCCGCCATGAAGGGCAGGGGCGCGCCGTCCTTATCGAGGCGCGATCCCCCGCGGGACAGCGAATCCTGCGATCGCTAGGCGCCTGACGCGCGCGCAAGGCCTTGTGTTTCAACAGGTTCTGCATCGACACGCAAGGCGGTTTCCACCCGCATCTCCGGTCGTCGGTTGCAAGGCATTCCTGTACGCCCGTTGACGAAGGTTTCGCAGGTCATGGATTAACAAGGGAAAACGTCTTGCATTCAGCGTGCGCTTGCAGTTCAATCCTGGCCGTATGAGGGGAATCACTATCAAACTTGGCCTTCTTGCGTGCGTGACCGCCGTCGCGACGCTGGCCCCTGCCGTCTCGACAGCGGCCGACATCAAGGCCGCGCGGGTCTGGGCCGGTCCGGAATACACCCGGGTGGTGTTCGACTTGTCCGGTCCGGCGACCTACAAGATGTCCCAGGGCGATACCCCTGGCAGTGTCGTCCTCGACGTCGCCGGGAGCGCGGTGGCGGGTGACTTCGCCGCACCGGGCGGGCAGGGCCTGTTCAAGTCGATGACGGCCGGCAAGCAGGGTGGCAGTGCACGCATGGTCGCCACGGTCGATCCGAAGGCCAAGCCGAAGAGCTTCCTGCTCAAGCCCGCCGGCGATTACGGGTACCGACTCGTGCTCGACCTCTACCCTGGTGGGCAGAGCGATCCCGGCGACAACCCGGTCACCGACGATGTCCCTTCGGTGGCGGATGCGCCGGCCGAGGCGGCCATCGCGACCGCGCCGCGTGGCTCACGGGGCAAGACGGTTCCCGCAGGCAAGCCGCCGATGCTCGCCAGCGAGCGCAAGGTGGTGGTCGCCATCGACGCCGGCCACGGTGGGGAGGACCCGGGCGCGCGTGGCGCGACCGGCCTGCGCGAGAAGGATGTCACCTTGCAGGTGGCGCGCGAACTCGCCGACCAGATCAATCGCCAGCCCGGGATGCAGGCGGTCCTCACGCGCAACGGCGATTACTTCATTCCGCTGAAGCGGCGCTACCAGATCGCGCGCGAGCACAACGCGGACATGTTCGTCTCGATCCACGCGGACGCGTTCAAGAACAGCGACGCCAAGGGCTCATCGGTCTGGGTGCTCTCCCCCCGCGGCAAGACGTCCGAAGCCGCACGCTGGCTGGCCGACCGCGAAAACCGCGCCGACCTGGTCGGCGGCGTGTCGCTCGACGACAAGGACGACACGCTCGCCGCCGTACTGCTCGACCTGCAGCAGGGCTACGCGATGCAGGCCAGCGAATCGATCGCCGGCAACGTCCTGAAAGCGCTGGGCCGCCTTGGTCCCACCCATCGCGGCTACGTGGAACGGGCCAACTTCGTGGTGTTGCGATCGCCGGACGTGCCCTCGATCCTGGTCGAGACCGCCTTCATCACCAATCCTTCCGAGGAACGGCGCCTGCGCGACGACGGCCACCGCCGTGAACTCGCCACCGCCGTCCTGGGCGGCGTACGCAACTATTTCGAGTCCATGCCACCGCCGGGTACCTGGTTCGCCGCCCAGGCGGCACGCCGGAACGGCACGTCGGTCGCCTCGACGGCGGTTTCGGCTCCGGCCACGCCGGCGGTGGGTTCCGACGCCGATGCCGTCGCATCCAGCGCGGTGAAATCGGCGACGCGCACGCCAGCGCCGAAGAAACCGGCCGCCAAGGCGGACGACAAGCAGCTCGCGGCCGCCGATACGCTTGCGCCGGCGAAGAAATCCACCGCCCGTGCCGATGAAAACGTCCGTGACGTGCACCGCGTCAACCGGGGTGAGACCCTGACCGGCATCGCCCAGCAGTACGGAGTATCGGTGGGCGCGCTGAAGCTCGCCAACAAGATGACGGACAACAACGTACGCATCGGCACGGTGATGGTGATTCCTTCGGGCTGAAGCGGCCCTCCGCCCGCTTGGGCTATCCTTTCGACCTGAATGCCCGTCAGGTCGTGTCCCATGCCCATTCGTCCCCTTCCGCCTGAACTGATCAACCAGATCGCGGCCGGTGAAGTGATCGAGCGTCCCGCCTCGGTGGTGAAGGAGCTCGTCGAAAACAGCATCGACGCCGGTGCGCGCCGCATCGAGGTCGACATCGAGCAGGGCGGGGTCCGGCTCATCCGCGTGCGCGACGATGGCGGCGGCATCCCGCGCGACGAACTGGCGCTGGCGGTGGCATCGCATGCGACCAGCAAGATCGGTAGCTTCGACGATCTCGAGCGCGTGGCCAGCATGGGTTTTCGCGGTGAAGCGCTGGCGTCGGTATCCTCGGTGGCGCGTTTCTCCCTGACTTCCCGCCAGCAGGGTGAAGACTCCGCCTGGCGCATCGACGTCGACGGTGGCCGCCTGCAGGAGGCGCGTCCCGCCCAGCATCCGCCCGGCACGACGATCGAGGTGCGCGACCTGTTCTACAACGTGCCCGCGCGGCGCAAGTTCCTCCGCGCCGAGCGCACGGAATTCGCGCACATCGACGATCTCCTGAAATCGTTGGCGCTGGCGCGCGAAGGCGTGGACATCCGCCTCAGCCATAACGGCAAGCCGGTACGCCTGCTCAAGCCCGCGCGCGACGAAAACGCCGCACTGGCCCGCGTGGCCGAAGTACTCGGCCCGGAATTCCCGGGACAGGCGCTGCGCGTGGAACACGAAGCCGCAGGCATGCGCCTGTCCGGTTGGGTCGGCCTGCCGACCGCCTCCCGCTCGCAGGCCGACCAGCAGTATTTCTACGTGAACGGCCGCCTCGTGCGCGATCGCGTGGTCGCGCATGCGGTGCGCCAGGCTTATGCGGACGTACTGTTCCATGGGCGCCATCCGGTGTTCGTGCTGTTCCTGGAACTCGATCCCGCGGGCGTCGATGTCAACGTGCATCCCGCCAAGAACGAGGTTCGCTTTCGCGAGCAGCGATTGATCCACGATTTCCTCTTCCGTACCTTGCACGAGGCTCTGGCACAGACCCGCGCCGGCGCGTCCGCGCCGATGGCCGAGCCATCCGTCCCGCTGATGGCGGCGGCCGGCGGCACGGCCTACGAAAACCGGTTGTCGTCGTCGCCGTCGATGCCGGCGTGGCCGCAGGCATCGAGCCAGTCACGGTTGAGCCTCGGCGTGCGGGAGGAACCGCTGGCCGACTACGCCACGCTGTTCGGATCGATCGCGCCGCCACGACCCTCGACCTCATGGACGCCGCCGTCCGGCAACGAGGCCGAGCAGGGTGGGGATGTCCCTCCGCTGGGTTACGCCATCGCGCAGTTGAAGAACATCTACGTACTGGCCGAGAACGAGCACGGCCTCGTGCTGGTCGACATGCATGCCGCGCACGAACGCATCACCTACGAAAAGCTCAAGAACGGGCGAGTCACCGCCAACCTGCGTTCGCAGATGTTGCTCGTGCCGCTGTCGATCGCGGTCAGCGCGAAGGAAGCGGCGGCGGCCGAAGAGCACGCCGATGCGCTCGGCGAGTGGGGCCTGGAGTTGTCGCGCAGTGGCCCGACCGGCGTGGTGGTGCGCCGCATTCCATCGTTGCTGGAAGGGGCCGACGTCAGCCAGCTCACCCGTGACGTGCTGGCCGAGCTTGCCCAGCACGGCAGTTCACGACGCCTCGAAGAGTTGGAGAACGAGCTGCTTTCCACCATGGCCTGCCACGGTTCCGTGCGCGCGGGACGCCGTCTCGGCATTCCCGAAATGAACGCGCTGCTGCGTGAGATGGAAGCCACCGAGCGCTCCGGCCAGTGCAACCACGGTCGTCCGACCTGGGTGCAGTTGTCGCTGGGCGAGCTGGACCGGCTCTTCCTGCGCGGTCGATAGTTTTCAAACACTCGGACGGCTAGCCGTCCATACGCCGAGGTTCTTCCATGCTTTCCCCTTCCGAAACCGCATCCGTCGAACGAGCGCGCGCCGAACGCCTGGCCTTGCTCACGGCGCCAGGCGGATGGCTCAGCCTTGTCGGGCTCGAATGGCTGCAACCCGGGCCGAACCGCATCGGCAGCGGGCCGGACAACGACATCGTGCTGAAGGTGGGCCCGGAGCGGCTGGGCGTCGTCACGCTCGACGAGCAGGGCGCCACCGTGTTCGAGCCGGCCAAGGGCAGCGGCGTCCTCGTCGACGGCGGGGAAGTGGAGCGCGCGGTCCTGGTGGACGATGCGTCGCCGGACCAGGCCGCCACCGAGGTGCGTTTTGGTTCCGCGCATTTCTTCGTGATCGCGCGTGACGGCCGGAAGGCCTTGCGCGTGAAGGACGAGAACGCGGAAACGCGCACGGGCTTCCAGGGACTGGACTACTTCCCGGTCGATCCGACCTGGCGGGTCGTCGCCGACTGGGTGCCGTTCGATCCGCCGATGGAACTGGAGATGGGCACGGTGCTGGGCACGATCGAGAAGGAGAAGGTTCCGGGCAAGGCCGTGTTCGTGCGCGAGGGCAGGACGTTCGAGTTGTATCCGGTCCAGGAAACGCCGGACGCGCTGTTCTTCGTCTTCGCCGATCTCACCAGCGGCAAGGAGACGTATGGCGCGGCGCGCTTCCTCGACACCCCGCTGGCAAAGGGCGGCAAGCTGGCGATCGATTTCAACGAGGCGCGCAATCCGCCTTGCGTGTTCACGCCGTATGCCACCTGTCAGCTGGCTCCGCCGGAGAATCGTCTCGACGTGCGCGTGACGGCCGGGGAACTGAACTACCGCGGCGCATCGCACTGAGGCCGGTGGCTAGACGCCCTTGAACGAGGCCTTGCGCCGATCGAGGAAGGCCGAGGTGCCCTCGCGCATGTCCTCGGTGGAGAAGGCGATGGCAAAGCCCTGTGTTTCAAACGCCAGCCCCTGGTCGATGGCGCATTCGCCGCCTTCGATCACGGCGTCGAGGATGCCTTTCAGCGCCAGCGGCGCCGCGACGGCCAACTGGTCGGCCATGGCATCCACGGTCGCGTCCAGTTCCTCGGCGGTGACGACACGGGTGACGATGCCCAGCCGCTCGGCTCGCGCCGCGTCCACCTGCTGGCCGAGCAGGCACAGTTCCAACGCCGCGCCTCGCCCTGCGAGGCGGGTCAGCCGCTGCGTGCCGCCGAATCCGGGGATCAGGCCGAGGCCGATCTCGGGCTGGCCGAAACGGGCCTTCTCGCTGGCCACGCGCAGATGGCAAGCCATGGCCAGCTCCATGCCGCCACCCAGCGCATAGCCCTGGATTCGGGCGATCACCGGTTTGCCCAACCGTTCGATCGTGAGCATCAGTTCCTGCCCGGCACGGGATGCGGCTTGCGCCTTCACCGGCGACCATGCCGTCATTTCCGAGATGTCCGCTCCGGCCACGAAGGCCTTTTCCCCCGCACCCGACAACACCACCACGCGCACGGTGTCGTCCTGGGCCGCCTGGCGGAAGGCCAGGGTCAGTTCGCCGATGGTCTCGCGGTTCAACGCGTTGAGCTTGTCGGGGCGATTGACGATGATCGTGCGGACGGCGCCGCGGTCGGCTGTGGTGAGCGTGCGGAAGGCCATGTCGGGTTCCTGGCGGCGGGACAAGGAGGCGGATGGTAGCAGGCAGGGGAACCTTTGCCCCCTGCTTGGCGTCTCATGGCGAACGGGCGAGCCGGATGCCGATGGACTATCCTCCACGCACGCCCACGGTTCCGGGTTCACGGAGAACGGGATGTCACCCTTGCGTTTCCTGGTCATGTTCGTCGCGCTGTCATTGTCCGCCGGAGCGGCGTACGCGCAGTCGGCGCCCACGGCACCCGTCTCGGGTGCCCCGGCGATAGACAAGACCAAACTGTCGTATGCCATCGGCTACCAGATCGGCACCCAGTTCGCGAACAGCGCGCAGCCCGACGTCGATATCGCCGTCCTTGTGAAAGCCTTGCAGGACGGCTACGCGAAGCGACCGCCGGGCGTGCCGATCGACGTGATGCAGCAGCAACTGGTG
Organism: Luteibacter sp. E-22; assembly: GCF_049913125.1. Lineage (GTDB taxonomy): Bacteria > Pseudomonadota > Gammaproteobacteria > Xanthomonadales > Rhodanobacteraceae > Luteibacter. The sequence continues at coordinate 3,257,522 of NZ_CP183975.1, read as the reverse complement.
AATTTCGACGCCAAGGTGCAGCGCGATTCGGCGGTGGAATTTCGCCGCGTGGCCCTGGCCAACGCGAAACGCAGCGCCGATTTCCTTGCCCGCAATCGCACGCGCGCCGGCGTGGTCACCTTGCCATCCGGCATCCAGTACGCCGTGCTCGCCAAGGGGCGCGGTCCGCAGGCCCAGGTCACCAGTACGGTGGTGGTCAACTACCGCGGCGCCCTGATCGACGGCACGGAATTCGACAGTTCCTACGCGCACGGCAAGCCGGTGACGTTCACGGTGAACCGCGTCATCCCCGGTTGGCAGGACGTGATCCCGCGCATGCGGGTGGGTGATAAGTGGAAGGTCGTGATCCCGCCGGCGCTGGCGTATGGCGAACGCGGTGAACTGCCGCGCATCGGCCCCAACGAAGCCCTGGTGTTCGAGATCGAACTGGTCGACATCCGCCAGTAGGCCCGAGGCCGGCGCCGCCGCGCCACCTCCGCTCGCGCTAGAATGGCCAACGGTATGGCCATCGCTACCTCCTCCACGCTTCCCTTGACGCCCTGTACGGGCGTCTGTCGGCTCGACGCGCGCGGCCTGTGCATGGGTTGTCTGCGCACGGGCGACGAGATCGCACGCTGGTCGACCCTGAACGATGAGCAGAAGCTGTGGATCATGGATGAGATCCTGCCTCGCCGGCAGGGTGGCTGATGGACGACTTGCTGGCGAGGCTTCGCGGCGCGCTGCTTCCCCTGGAGGCGCCTCCCGGCCCGCGCGGGTGGAACCACGATGACATGGCCGAATTGATCGGCGATGCGCCGAGACGTCCGGCCGCCGTGCTGATCGGCATCCGCGACGATCGCGAGCAGAATGTGCTGCTCACCGTACGCACCGATACCTTGCAACAGCATGCGGGACAGGTGGCTTTTCCCGGCGGCCGTGTGGAACCCGACGATGCCGACGTGGTAGCTGCCGCGCTGCGCGAGAGCCGGGAGGAAATCGGCCTCGACGCGGCCATGGTCACACCGCTGGGTTTCCTCGAATCGTTCGAGACCATCAGTGGCTACTCGGTCACGCCCGTGGTCGCGCGCGTCGCCGCCAACGCGGAACTCAAGCCGGACCCGGGCGAAGTGGCCGAAGTGTTCGAAGTACCGTTCGCGTTCTTCCTCGAACCGGCGAACCTGCGCCGCTATACGATGGAATTCCGTGGTCACCGCCGCGACATGGTCGAGTTCCTCCATGCGGGGTATCGCATCTGGGGCGTGACGGCGGCCATCCTGCTCAACCTGCTGAAACGGATGGGTCATCCATGCTGATCTCGCGCACGCTGATCGACGCGGCCACGGCCGCCCGCCTGCCAGCGCACGACGTACTCTTCGTCGACGCGCGCTTCGACCTCAACCAGCCGGGCGGACGCGATCCGGGCAAGGGCGACCAGGACTATGCGTTGTCGCATGTGCCGGGAGCGGTGCGTGCCGACCTGGATCGCGACCTCGCCGACATGGCGACGCCTTCACAGGGGCGCGGCCGCCATCCGCTGCCATCGGCCGCATCCTTCTCGGCGTGGCTTTCCCGTGCCGGGTGGCGGCCCGACGTGCAGGTGGTGGTCTACGACGCCGCCGGCGGATCGCTCGCCGCCGCGCGCTTCTGGTGGTTGGCCCGGTTGGCCGGCTTCGACAACGTGGCGGTGCTGGATGGCGGCTGGCCGGCGTGGCTGGCGGAGGGGCTGCCCACGGACAACGTGCTGCCGCTGCGCGAGCCGACGACGGTGCACGCCGTCTTCGACCAGGCCGGAACCGTGAACGCGGACGAGCTGGCCCAAGGCGTCGCCAGCGGCCGCCTGCTGCTGCTCGATGCACGTGCGGTGCCGCGTTACCGGGGCGAGGTGGAGCCGCTGGACCCGGTGGCGGGTCACGTGCCCGGTGCGCGCAACCGTCCCTTCTCCGAGAACCTGGACGCGGAAGGCCGGTTCCGTTCCCCGGAGGAACTGGCGCGGGCATTCAAGGCAACGATCGCTCCCCACCCGGCGGAGGACGTCGTGCACATGTGTGGGTCCGGGGTCACGGCCTGCCATAACCTGCTGGCGATGGAGTACGCGGGCCTGTGCGGCTCGCGCTTGTACGCGCCGTCGTGGAGCGGCTGGGTGAGCGATCCCTCGCGCGCGGTGGCGACGGGCGAGGGCTGAACGCCCCTCAGAGCGGAACCGTGCGTCGCTCCCGCGCACTCACCTGCGCCGCTTCGATCAGTCGGATCACGTCGCGCGCCTCGCGCGCCTCCACCGGCAGCGCCGTGCCGTCGTGGATCGCCGCGGCCACGCCGTCGTAGAAGGCGGTGTAGCGGCCGGGCAGGGTCTCGATCGTGGTCGCGCTGCCGTCGGCGTCGGTGAATCGGCCGAACAGGGCAGCATCGTCTTCGCCCCAGCCTTCGCCGCCCGGACGCCGCCCCTCGCGCAGCGCCGCCTCCTGTCCGTCGACGCCGTACTTGACGAAGCTGCCGCCGTCGCCGTGCACGAGATAGCGCGGGCCGGGGTCGCGCACGAGCACCGAGGCGTGCAGCACCGCGCGGCGGCGGCCGTAATCGAGCACGAGGTGGAAGTAATCGTCGGCCCGCGCGGCGGCTCGTTGCCGGGTCACGTCCGCCGTGACCGCCAGCGGCCAACCGAACAGCACCAGGGCCTGGTCGATAAGGTGCGCGCCCAGGTCGTAGAGCAGGCCGGAACCCGGCGCCTCCGTTTCGCGCCACCCTTGCTTGATCTCCGGCCGGAACCGGTCGAAGTGCGCTTCGTAGTAGGCGACCTCGCCCAGCCGGCCGTCCTCGACGAGGCGGCGCACGGTGAGGAAATCGTTGTCCCAGCGCCGGTTCTGGAATACCGAGAGCTTGCGATCGCGTTCCGAAGCCAAGGCGATCAGCGCTTCGGCCTCGGCGGCGTTCAAGGTGAACGGCTTATCGACGACCACGTGCTTGCCCGCCTCCAGCGCGGCGCGAGCGAGCGACGCGTGGCTCTCGTTGGGCGTGGCGATCACCACCAGCTCGATCGTCGGGTCGGCGAGCAGGTCTTGAGGGTTTTCGTATGCCTTGGCCTCGGGAAAGTCGCGCAGGATGTCGTCGCAACGCCGGCTGCCGATGGCTGCCAGGCGCAGGCCCGCGGCGGCCGCGATCAAGGGGGCGTGGAAGAAGGCGCCCGCCGTGCCATAGCCGATGAGGCCGGTGGGGATCGGTTGGGTGAGGGTTCGGGTAGGGGTCATGGGGCAAGGTTAGCGCGAGTGGCCTGATCGTTTCGTTTAGGATTCCACCGTTTTTACCGCTTTCGGGCCATGCCATGACCACGTTAGACATCGACGCCGTCCAGCGCGCGCGCCTGCCCCGGCAGATCCCGTACATCGTCGGCAACGAAGGCTGCGAGCGCTTCAGTTTCTACGGGATGCGCAACATCCTCACCCCATTCCTCGTCACCTCGCTGCTCATGTACCTGCCGGAGGCGGAGCGGCCGGGTGCGGCGAAGGACGTGTTCCACACCTTCGTGATCGGCGTGTACTTCTTTCCGCTGCTCGGCGGCTGGCTGGCCGACCGCTGGTTCGGCAAGTATCGCACCGTGTTGTGGCTCAGCCTCGTGTACTGCGTGGGCCACGTGTGCCTGGCGCTGTTCGAGCACAGCGTCGCTGGCTTCTACACGGGGCTGGCCCTGATCGCCCTGGGTGCGGGAGGAATCAAGCCGTGCGTGGCGGCCTTCGTCGGCGACCAGTTCGACGAGAGCAATCGACACCTGGCCAAGGTGGTGTTCGATGCCTTCTACTGGATGATCAACGTCGGTTCCTTCCTGGCTTCGCTGCTGATGCCTTTCTTCCTGCACCGGTACGGCGCCGCGGTGGCGTTCGGTATCCCCGGTGCCTTGATGTTCGTCGCCACACTGGTGTTCTGGCGTGGCCGCCGGCACTACGTGATGCTGCCACCGACCGGCAACGATCCCCACGGATTCACCAAGGTCGTTCGCACCGCCTTGCTGGCGCGTACGCCAGGGCAGGGAAGGCCGGGGCTGGCGGTGGCGGTGATTGCCGCCTGTCTCGCTCTCGCATCCCTGGCGTTCGTGCCGGCGCTGGGCGTCGTCGCCGCCCTGTGCCTCGCCTTCGTCTGCCTGCTCGGTGGCGTCGGCATCGGCACGCGCATGCAGCTGGAGCGTGCGCGTGGCGCGCATCCGGACGAAGCGATCGACGGTGTCGGCGCGGTGTTGCGCGTGCTCCTGGTGTTCGCGCTGGTCACGCCGTTCTGGTCGTTGTTCGACCAGAAGGCTTCCACCTGGGTGCTCCAGGCGAACGCGATGACCATGCCGGAATGGCTGCATCCCGCGCAGATGCAGGCGATCAATCCCGCCCTGGTCTTGCTGCTGATCCCGTTCAACAACCTCGTCGTGTTCCCCTTGCTGAGGCGCGCCGGCATCGAACCGACCGCCTTGCGCCGCATGACGACCGGCATCGCGCTCTCCGCCGTCGCATGGGTGTTCGTCGGCGCGATTCAGCTCGCGATCGACGGTGGCGATCCGGTCTTCGTCGCCTGGCAGATCCTTCCCTACGTGTTCCTCACGATGGGCGAAGTGCTCGTCTCCGCGACCGGGCTGGAGTTCGCGTACAGCCAGGCGCCGCCCTCGATGAAGGGCACGCTGATGAGTTTCTGGACGCTCAGTGTCACGGTGGGCAACCTCTGGGTGCTGCTGGCGAACGCGGGTGTGCGTAACGAGACGGTCCTTGCCGGCATCGCGGGTACCGGCATCGGCACCACTGCGTTCCAGATGTTCTTCTTCGCCGCGTTCGCCGCCGTGGCCGCGCTGGCGTTCGGCCTGTATGCGCGGCGCTACCGCGAGATGGATTACTACCGCTCCGCGTGACGTCGCCTGCAGAGCGTCGCCGACAGGGTCGGCTCCCACCAGGTAGGGGGAACCGGGCCGGGTAGAGGAAACCGGGTGCATTGGCGATTGGGTGGTGAATCCCCGTCGATCGGTCGAAGGTCAGGTGGGAGCCGACCTTGTCGGCGATGAGTGCCGGCCAAATCGCTCCAGCCGGATCGGCGTCGTCAATCCCGCGATGAACCGCCGCTCACCTTCGTCATAATCCCACTGCTCCACCACGCAAGCACCGCGATCCCGCGACGCGTCGTGGCGTATCACATGGAACGAATTGCTGATCCCCTCACGGATGCGCCGTGATACCGCCGTGCCCGCCTGCACCGACCACAACTCGCTGGACAGATGGCGGGCCTGCGTATCGAGCGAACGCACGTAGGGCAGGTGGATATGGCCGCCCAGGATGAGGTCGGCACCCGCGGCGGCCCAGGCGACGATCGCCCGTTCGTGGTTGATGAGCAGGTTGGCGATGTCCTTTTCGCGGATCACGTGCACGGGCTGGTGCGTCACAACGATACGCAGCTGATCCTCGCGGGCCTGCGCCAACCGCCGGCACACGCGATCGATCTGCTCGCCGGACACCACGCCGTTCTTGTGCCGCGATGGACGAACGGTGTTCACGCCGATGGCCAGCACATCGCCGTTCTCGAACGCCGGTTCGAGGTTATCGCCGAAGGCCCGGCGAAATGCTCCGAAAGGGTCGACGATGCGCGCGAAGAGATTGAACAAGGGCACGTCGTGGTTGCCGGGAATCGTCAGCGTCGGACGGTCGTAGCCATCGACGAAACGTTTCGCCGCCGCAAACTGTGCGCGGCGCGCGCGTTGGGTCACGTCGCCCGAGAGGATCACCAGGTCCGGCCGCAACGCGACGATGGCCTCGTGGAGCGCCGCTACCGCCTCGGGCCGCTCCGTGCCGAAGTGCGGATCGGATATCTGGACGATCACGCTCATCCCGGGTCCTCGCCCGGCCTGCGCGTGCGGTCGGTGAGCAGGGACAGTGGTCGTGGCGCGGCGCGGAAGACCAGCGGCGGCATGAGCCTGACGATCTCTCCGTCCACGGCGACCTTGATCGCATGACGATGGTGTTTCGGCGTCACGGTGATTTCGCGGAAGCCGAAACTCACGGCGTTCTCCGCTTCGCCGAGCCTGCCTAGCGCGCCACGCAGGATCAGGCCGAGCATGGTGAGCTTGCCGATCGGTTTCAATACGAGGCCGGCTAGCGTGCCATCGTTGCGCATTACGTCGGCCGCTTCGCGCAGGCCGATCTTTTCGAGTTGCAGCGCGTTATTGCCGACGAATAGCGTGGGTGTGCGCAGCTGGCGCGTACGCTCGCCGTCACTGACCTCGATGCGCAGAGGGCGGTAGCCGCGCATCATCGTCGCCAGTCCCGACCACAGCGCCACGACGCGATGCCTGCCGAAGCGATGCTTCCACGTCTCCCGGTCTTCCAGCACCTGCGGATAGAGGCCGAGGCTGGCGTTCACCAGGAATACCCGATCGTTGACCATGCCGATCTGCGTGTCGGCGGGCGTCGCCCTGAGCAGCGCTTCCGTGGCGCCGCGGGTGTCCGTGGGAATACCGTGCGTACGGCCGACGAAATTGAACGTGCCCTGTGGCAGGACACCCATGGGCAGCGATTCGGCCCATGCCGTTCCCGCCACGCAGTTGATCGTCCCGTCGCCGCCAGCGGCCACGATGGCGCCGCCTTCCCGCTTCGCGTGTGCGGCGGCATCGCGGACGATGTCCTCGATGTGGCGGGTCCCGTCGATGAGGAAGAAGCGATGCGGGCGCCTGGCGGCGTCCAGGATCGAAGCGATCTCGGCGCGCGCGGCCTCGGCGTCCTGCTTGCCCGATCCGGCGTTCATGACGATGGCGAAGTAAGGGCAAGGGTTCATGCGCCAAAACAACCATTCGCGCCGTCACGACCGCATGAAATCACGCCAGGCTCTTGCGCCCCTCGCGCAGCCGGAAATACTCCGCGCTGCCGGCGCACAGCGTCACCCACGCCAGACCGGTCGCGTATCCCGCCATCACGTCGCTAAAGTAATGCACCTGCAGGAGGATGCGGCTGATCCCGACGATGGTGATCATGCTCACCGCGGCCACCACGATGGTCCGATGCCAGCGTGGCGGGCAGAGCACGAGCGCCACGTAGGCGAGCATGCCGTAGAACACCATCGACCCCGAGGCATGGCCGCTCGGGAAGCTATAGCTGTGTTCGACGATGAAGCCGTGGTCGTGTAGCGGCCGTTCGCGCTGGAACCACGCCTTGAGCGCGCTGTTGATCACGGCGGTTCCCACCAGCGTGGTGATCCAGCTGGCCGCGAGGCGGAAATGACGTCGCCAAAGCAGCGCGAGGAAGACGACGAGGGTGGCGATGCCCACCACCGTGGGATCGCCGGCGTGCGTGACGAGGGCCACCGCGCGCAGCACAGCCGGGGGCATGTTATCGCGCAGGGCGGTCGCGAGTTCCGCATCGAACACGGTCAGGCCGGCGGCCTCACGCACCTCGACCGCGATCGCGGTGGCGATCACCAGCATCGCCACTACCACGGCCACGACGGTCGTGGGCCGCAGGAAGGCGCGTGCGGCCGCGTCCTGGCCTTCGCGGCGGCGCACGGCGCGCCGCCACGCCATGTCCGCGCCGCCCAGCGCAAGAACGAGCAACGCGGCCCAGAGCGATAGGGCATGGCGGCTGATCCACTCGGTATCCATTCCGTTCGCTCCTCGTCTCGTGTCAGGATCGGCGATGTTGCCACGCCGCGCGCCCGCGGCTCGAGAAGGGGTCGTCCGATGAAAGTTCTATCCGCCCGCGCCATCCTCGCCCTGGCGCTCGCCACGGCGGGCTTCGCCGCCCATGCCGATGACGCGCCATTGGCGCACCGCATCGTCCGCGTCACGCTCGACGGCGCCAGTGACAAGGGCACCTCGGGACGCCTGATCCTGTTCGCCGCGCCCGCCTCGGCGGCCAAGGACGGCAAGCTCGAGGCCGTCGATACCAACCCGTTCCAACCCAAGGCCGTGTCCGTGACGGCCCGTGAGGTGACATGGATCGCGCCGGGCCAGTCGGTCGACCTGGACACCGATGGCGAAGCCTTCCCGGCAGGGTTCTCGACGCTTCCGCCGGGGGATTACTTCTTCCAGGCCGTGCTCGACGTGGATAACGACTACAACTACGGTGGCCGCCATGCCGGCGACCTCATCAGCGACGTGACGCCGGTGAAGCTCACGCCGGGCGGCAGCCTGCCGATCCTGAAGTTGAGCAAGACCGTGCCGCCGCGCGACCCCTGGGTCCTGCCGCCGATGGCGCCGCAGGCGGTTCGCGATGCCTTGCCGGAAGCACGCCAGCATGCCCACGCGGAGATACTGCAAAGCCCGCTGCTGACGGCCTTCGCGGGCCACCCCGTGTCGGTCCGCGCCTGGGTCGTCACGCCGCCCGGTTACGATCCCAAGGGCACGACGCGTTATCCCACCGTCTTCCTCACCCATGGTTTCACGGGCGGCTTCGACCGTTACGCGGGGACGATCGCCTACCTGTGGCTGGCGATGTCCAAAAAAGAGATGCCGCCGATGATATGGGTGCTGCTCGACGAATCGGGCCCGACCGGCACGCATGAGTTCGCCGACTCGGTGAACAACGGGCCGTGGGGCGAGGCGCTCACCACGGAATACATCCCGTGGCTCGAAGGGCGCTACCGCATGGACGGCAAGCCCGGCGGACGCTTCCTCACCGGACACTCGTCTGGCGGCTGGGCGACGCTGTGGTTGCAGACGCGGTATCCCAAGGAGTTCGGCGGCACCTGGTCGACCTCGCCCGACGCCAGCGACTTCCGCGATTTCACTGGCATCGACATCTATGCCGTGAATGGCAACGCCTACAAGAAGCCGGACGGCACGCCGATTCCGTTGGTGCGCGACAAGGGGAAGGTCATCGCTTCCCTTGAAACCTTCGTCAAGCTGGAAGATGTGCTGGGAGCCTACGGTGGCCAGTTCGCTTCGTTCGAATGGGTGTTCTCGCCACGTGGCAAGGACGGCCGGCCCCAGCAGCTGTTCAACCGCGTCACCGGTGCAGTGGACCCTGGTGTCGCCGCGTATTGGCGCGATCACTACGACATCGCCCAGCGCCTGCGCACCCAATGGCCGGCGTTGAAGCCGGACCTCGACGGCAAGATCCACGTCATCGTCGGCACGGCCGATACCTTCTACCTCGATGGCGCTGCGAAATTGCTCAAGGAGACCCTCGACGGCCTGCAGGCGAAAAGCGATATCCGTTTCCTTCCGGGCAAGACGCATTTCGACCTCTACACGGAGGGCGACGACCGGCAGGCGTTGTTGAAGAAGATCGCCTGGGAAATGTACGGCGTGGCGCGGCCGGGGCAGGGAAAGTAGGCGGCGCCTCGCGAGCTTGAATCGCCGACAAAGTCGGCTCCCACCAGCGCCGAAAGCCATGCATGCTTTCCCACCAGAGCCGAAAGCCATGCATGCTCCGGTGAGGGCCGACCCTGTCGGCAATGCTCGGTGGGAGCCGACTTTGTCGGCGATGCTCTTCGACCAAGGTCCAGAGGCGCCCCCGCACCCACTGTCCTACCCTCGGACGATCCAATCCCGGAGGTACATCCATGGGCTACGAGGCATCCTGGCGACGCTCGGTCGACGAACCGGAGGCGTTCTGGGGCGAGCAGGCGCGGTTGATCGATTGGCAGACGCCGCCGCAGCGCATCCTCGACCAGTCCAACCCGCCGTTCCGCCGCTGGTTCGTCGGTGGAACCACCAACCTCTGCCATAACGCGGTCGATCGACACCTCGATGCGCGTGGCGACCAGCTCGCCATCGTCGCGGTTTCCACCGAAACCGGCATCACCCGCGAGATCAGCTATCGCGAATTGCATCGTGAAGTGAATGCCTTCGCGGCCATCCTCGTCGAACTCGGCGTGGGCAAGGGCGATCGCGTCGTCATTTACATGCCCAACATCGCCGAGGCGGTGTTCGCCATGCTCGCCTGCGCGCGGATCGGCGCGATCCATTCCGTCGTCTTCGGCGGCTTCGCCGCGCACAACCTCGCTCTGCGCATCGACGATGCGGAACCGAAGCTGCTGGTCTGCGCCGATGCTGGCATGCGCGGCGGCAAGATCATTCCGTACAAGCCCCTGGTGGACGCGGCGCTGCGCGAGGCGAAGGCGCCACCGGAGCATGTGCTTGTCGTCCGGCGCGGACTCGATCCCGGCATGGCATGGGTGATGGACCGCGACGTCGACCACGCGCCGCTGCGTGAGAAGCACCTCGATGCGGAGGTTCCCGTCGAGTGGCTGGAATCGAACGAGCCCAGCTACCTGCTCTACACCTCGGGCACCACGGGCCGGCCGAAGGGTGTGCAGCGCGATGTGGGCGGCTACGCGGTGGCGCTCGCGGTCTCGATGACGGCGATCTTCGACCTGCAGCCGGGCCAGACCATCTTGTGCACGTCGGACGTCGGCTGGGCCGTGGGGCATTCGTACAACGTGTACGGCCCACTCATCGGTGGATGCACCGCCATCGTGTACGAAGGGCTTCCCACCGGTCCCGACCCCGGCATCTGGTGGCGTCTTTGCGAGAAGTACAAGGCACGGACCATGTTTTCCTCGCCCACCGGCATCCGCGTGCTGAAGAAGCAGGATGCGGCGTGGTTGGGGAAATACGACCTCTCATCGCTGAAATGGATCTTCCTCGCAGGCGAGCCTCTCGACCAGCCGACCTACGACTGGCTCACCACCGGCACCGGCAAGACCGTGGTGGACAATTACTGGCAGACCGAAACGGGCTGGCCGGCGTTGTCCCTGATGCCGGGACTGGACCTCAAGCCGGTGAAGCCCGGTTCGCCCGGCTTTCCGACGTTCGGATATCGCATGCGCGTGATCGACGAGGCCACTGGCGAGGAAAAGCCGGCAGGCGAAAAAGGCGTGCTGGTGATCGAGCCGCCCTTGCCACCGGGTTGCCTCACGACGATATGGCATGACGACGAGCGCTATCGGCGCAGTTACTTCGGTCACTTCAAGGAACTGTTGTATAGCTCCCTGGACTGGGCGGTACGCGATGCCGATGGTTATTTCTTCATCCTGGGCCGTACCGACGACGTGATCAACGTGGCCGGACATCGCCTGGGCACGCGAGAAATCGAGGAATCGGTGGCGACCCTCGGTGCGGTCGCCGAGGTGGCGGTGGTGGGTATCGCCGACGAACTGAAAGGGCAGGTGCCCGCCGTTTTCGCCACGCTGAAGCAAGGCGTCACGGACGATCCTCGCGACGTGGCGCAGGCCATGGAGCGGCGCGTGGTGGAATTGCTGGGTGGCGTGGCGCGTCCCGCCTGCGTCTACGTGGTGGGCGCGCTGCCAAAGACCCGCTCGGGCAAGCTCCTGCGCCGCGCGCTGCAGGCGCTGATGCAGGACACCGACCCCGGCGACCTCTCCACCCTGGACGATCCGGGCGCCCTGGAGGAAATTCGCCAGGCCATCGCCCGTGGTCCGCACTGCGGGCAAAAGCGGGCCTGAGAGGCCATCGACCCGTCCCGCCGTGGGAGCCGCTTCAGCGGCGATCGCGCGGCAGCGGGCTAGGTTGCGGCAAGCCCCCATCGCCGCTGAAGCGGCTCCCACAGTGAAGCGGCTCCCACAGTGATGGGGCTCCCACAGTGATGCGGCTTCCGCGAAGTGGTTCCCGCAGTGAAGTGGCTTCTCCCGCGACGCAGCAAGGCCTCGCCGCGGCGGTGCGCTAAAATGGCTCTCTTTGCTTCGGAGAGTTCCATGGCACAGCAACCCTCGGCCGGCGCCCGTTTCCGCGCCGCGCTCGCGGCCGAACAGCCGCTGCAGGTGATCGGTGCGATCAACGCCAATCATGCGCTGCTGGCCAAGCGTGCCGGGTTCCGTGCCATCTACCTGTCCGGCGGCGGTGTCGCGGCGGGTTCTTTGGGCCTGCCGGACCTGGGCATCAACACGCTCGACGACGTGCTCACCGATGTCCGCCGCATCACCGATGTTTGCGACCTGCCCCTGATGGTCGACATCGATACCGGCTTCGGGCCCAGCGCGTTCAACATCGCCCGCACGGTGAAAAGCCTGGTCAAGTTCGGTGCCGCCGCTTGCCACATCGAAGACCAGGTCGGCGCCAAGCGCTGCGGTCACCGGCCGGGCAAGGAAATCGTCACCACCGAGGAAATGGCCGATCGCGTCAAGGCCGCGGCCGACGCCAGGACCGATCCGGATTTCTTCCTGATCGCCCGCACTGACGCCATCGCCGTGCTCGGCGTGGACGCCGCCATCGAGCGTGCCATCGCCTGCGTCGAGGCCGGTGCCGACGCGATCTTCGCCGAGGCCGCCTACGACCTGCCGACGTACAAGCGTTTCGTCGAGGCGGTGAAGGTGCCGATCCTCGCCAACATCACCGAGTTCGGCCAGACGCCGCTGTTCAGCACCCAGGAGCTGGGCAGCGTCGGCGTGGGCATCGTGCTCTATCCGCTATCCGCGTTCCGCGCCATGAACAAGGCCGCCGAGAACGTCTACAACGCCATCCGCCGCGACGGTCACCAGCGCAATGTCATCGACACGATGCAGACGCGCGAAGAGCTCTACGACCGCATCGGTTACTACGCTTACGAACGTCACCTCGACGAACTGTTCTCCAAGAAGGGTTAAGGAGTTACGCAATGAGCGACACCACCACCCAGCCCAAGGCGAAGAAATCGGTCGCCCTCTCCGGCGTGCCGGCCGGCAACACCGCGCTGTGCACGGTCGGCCGCAGCGGCAACGACCTGCATTACCGCGGCTACGACATCCACGATCTCGCGGCGAAGGGTTCGTTCGAGGAAGTGGCTTACCTGCTGGTACACGGCGTGCTGCCGAACTGGATGGAGTTGAACGCCTACCGAGCCAAGCTCAAGCGGCTGCGGGGCTTGCCGGCACCGGTCAAGAGCGCGCTCGAACTCCTGCCTGCTTCGACGCACCCGATGGACGTCATGCGCACCGGCGCTTCGGTGCTCGGCACGGTGCTGCCGGAGAAGGACGACCATAACCTCACGGGCGCACGCGACATCGCCGATCGCCTGATGGCGAGCTTCGGTTCCATGTTGCTGTACTGGTACCACTTCAGCCATAACGGCAAGCGGATCGAGACCGAAACCGAGGACGAATCGATCGCGGCGCACTTCCTGCACCTGCTGCACGGGCGCAAGCCGAGCGACCTGCATTCGCATGCGCTCGACCGTTCGCTGGTCCTTTACGCCGAGCATGAGTTCAACGCCAGCACGTTCGCCGCGCGTGTCATCGCCGGCACCGGATCGGATATCTATTCGGCGATCACCGGCGCGATCGGCGCGCTGCGCGGCCCGAAGCATGGCGGCGCCAATGAAGTGGCGATGGAGATCATCGCGCGTTATCGCGACGCGGCCGAGGCGGAAGCGGACATCCGCGCTCGCGTCGAGCGCAAGGAGATCATCATCGGCTTCGGGCACCCGGTGTATACCGTGTCCGATCCGCGCAACGAGATCATCAAGGAGGTGGCGCGCAAGCTCTGCACCGATGGTGGCAATCCACGCCTGTTCGAGGTGTCGGAGAAGATCGAGAAGCTGATGTGGGAACTGAAGAAGATGTTCCCGAACCTCGATTGGTACTCGGCTTCGGCGTACCACATGATGGGCGTACCGACGGCGATGTTCACGCCGCTGTTCGTCATCGCACGCACTTCCGGGTGGAGCGCGCATGTGATCGAGCAACGGCAGGACGGCAAGATCATCCGTCCGAGCGCGAATTACACGGGTCCGGAAGACCTGGCGTATACGCCGATCGAGAAGCGATAGGCCCTGGAGCCTGGTGGGAGCCGACCCTGTCGGCGATCCCGCGGCAGCGGGCCAGCTTGAGGAACGCGCCCATCGCCGACAGGGTCGGCTCCCACCAGGGTCGCTGTCGGCGGCTAAAGCGCCGCCGCCAGGCGGGTGGCCTTGTCGATCGCCCGCTTCGCGTCCAGTTCGGCGGCGACATCCGCGCCGCCGACCAGGCGCACGTCCACGCCACGCGCGACCAGTGCGTCGTGCAACTCGCGGTTCGGTTCCTGGCCCGCGCAGACGATCACGTTGTCCACGTCCAGCACCTGCGGTTGCCCGTCGATCACGACATGCAACCCGTGGTCGTCGATGCGTTCGTAAGCGACGCCACCGATCATCTGCACCCGCTTGTTCTTCAGCGTGGCGCGATGCACCCAGCCGGACGTCTTGTTGAGCCGGCCGCCCGGGCGGCCGGCGCTTCGCTGTAGCAGCCAGATCTGCCGCTCCGGCTTTTCCGGCTGTGCGGGCATCAGGCCGCCCGGCGTCGCCATGCTCATGTCGACGCCCCATTCCTTGGTCCACCGGCCGATATCCGTGGTGGGGGAGGGCGCCGCTTCGCTGAGGAACTCCGCCACGTCGAAACCGATGCCGCCGGCGCCGATGATCGCCACCTTCTTGCCGACGGGCGCATCGGCCTGCAGGACATCGAGGTAGCTCAACACTTTTTCATGACCGGCCCCGGGAAGATCCAGCGCACGCGGCAGCACGCCCGTGGCGAGGATGACGGTATCGAAGCCCTCATCGGCGAGGACCTCCACGGTCGCCGGCGTGCCCAGCCGGCGCTGTACGCCGGTGGTGTCGAGACGATGGTCGAAGTAGCGCAGCGTCTCGCTGAATTCCTCCTTGCCGGGAATACGCCTGGCCATGTTGAACTGTCCGCCGATTTCCGTGGCGCGATCGAACAGTGTCACCGCATGGCCACGCTCGGCGAGCGTGCTCGCGGCGGCGAGGCCGGCCGGCCCCGCGCCGACGACGGCCACGCGCTTCCTCGTCGTGGCAGGCAGGATCTTCAGCTCGGTTTCGTGGCACGCACGTGGATTCACCAGGCACGACGCGCGGCGATTTTCGAATACATGGTCGAGGCATGCCTGATTGCAGGCGATGCAGGTGTTGATCGCTTCGGGCCGCGCCGCGCTGGCCTTGTTCACCCATTCCGGATCGGCCAGCAGCGGCCGTGCCATCGAGACCATGTCGGCGTCCCCTTGGGCGAGGATGCGTTCGGCGACCTCCGGCATGTTGATCCGGTTGGTGGTCACCAGGGGGATGCCCACTTCGCCCTTCATGCGCCGCGTCACCCAGGTGAACGCGCCACGCGGGACGCTGGTCACGATGGTGGGGACGCGCGCCTCGTGCCAGCCGATACCCGTGTTGATGATGGTCGCGCCCGCCGCTTCGATGGCCTTGCCGAGCGTGACGATATCGGTCCAGGACTGCGATTCGTCGACCAGGTCGAGCATGGAGAGCCGGTAGACGATGATGAAATCCCTGCCTACCGCCTCACGCATGCGACGCACGATCTCGATGGGGAAACGCATGCGGTTTTCGGCCGAGCCACCCCAGCGGTCCGTGCGCTTGTTGGTGCGTGGCGTGAGGAACTGGTTGATCAGGTAGCCCTCCGATCCCATGACCTCGACGCCGTCGTACCCGGCATCGCGGGCGAGCTTCGCGCTGCGCACGAAGGCGTCGATGCTGCGTTCCACGCCTCGTGCGGAAAGCGCGCGCGGTGTGAAGGGGGTGATCGGCGACTTGATCCGCGACGGGGCCACGGAAAGCGGCTGATAGGCATAGCGGCCCGCATGCAGGATCTGCATGCAGATCTTACCGCCCTCGGCATGCACCGCACGGGTGACCTTGCGATGCCGGCCGACATGCCAGGGCATCGACATCGTCCCCGACATCGGTTTCAGCCAGCCCTCGATGTTGGGAGCGATACCACCGGTGACGATGAGGCCTACGCCGCCACGCGCACGCTCGGCGAAGAACGCGGCGAGCTTGTCGTAATCCGCGGCCTTGTCTTCCAATCCCGTATGCATCGAGCCCATGAGGACACGATTGCGCAAGGTGGTGAAACCCAGGTCGAGCGGGGCGAGCAGGTGCGGATAGGCCACGGGAGGCTCCGGTTCAAACGATCGTTCGAATGATCGTCGTAACCGGCGTCGACGGCAAGGGCGGGCGCAGCAGCGGACCAGGGCGCCCCAGCGGCGTTACGGCGTGTATCGCCGCGTTTACAAGCGGGGCCCTGCGGCCGGCCCCCGGAAAACGCTAAATCCGCATGGCAGCACGTTCTTGCGAGCCGGATGGCCGAAGGCACGCAACTTGCTCCGTTCTTTCACCCGGTGCGTTGGCAGGACGTCCGGTCATCCCGAAAAAACAGGGGTTCCGCGTCGCTCACAGGAGACTCTCCCATGCGTAAGACTCTTATTGCCACGGCGATCTGCCTCGCCATCGGATTTGCCTTGCCGGCCATGGCCGACGACACCCAGACCGGATCCTCGGGTGCCAGCGCGCAGCGCAGATCGATTGCCGTGCAGTACTCCGATAGCTCCACCTATACGGACAGCTCGACCCACAGCCGGACCGACACCACCTCCGGATCGTTCAACACCACCAACGCCATCTCGTACACCGTGCTCAACGGAAGCGTCAGCAACGTGGGCGTGAGCGGCATCGGCAACATCGCCCGCAACCTCGGTGACGCCAACGGCGGACGCGGCGGTAGCGGCGGCGACGGCTACGGCGCGGTCGGTTACGGCGGCACGGGCGGATCGGGCGGTGACGGCGGCAACGCGCGTGCGCGCGGTGCGGTCGGTGGCGACGGTTCCGCTTCGAGCGGCGACGCGGGTGCGTTGACCGCTTCCGCGGGCGGCGACGGTTCCGGCGATGGCGGCAACGCCAATGGCGACGGTGGCCGGGCCAACGCGCGCGGTGCGGGTGCCGACACGGCGACCGGCGGGTCCACGGCCAGCACCGGCGGCGCAAGCGCCAGCACGGGCGGCGCGGGAACCTCCGGCGATGCGACCGGAACGGCCACGGGCGGAACCGGCACCGGCGGCGCCGGTGGCACGGCGATGGCGGCCGGTGGCGAAGGCGGTGCCGGTGGCGCGGGCGCGTCGGGCACGGGTGGCGCCGGCTCGGGTGCCGATGGTGGCGCCGGTGGCGCCGGTGGCACGGCCTACGCCGATGCGGGTGCGTTCGACATGTCCAACAACATGGGCAGCGCGGGCGCGGCCGCCGCCGGTATCTCCAACTTCGCGCAGAACAGCGGCGCGGCGTCGTTGATCCAGCAGGGCGTGAATGTCCAGGCCAACCTCAGCGTGGGCTCGGCTCCGTAACGGCTGGACCGGTAGCAAAGGGAACCACGGGGCGCTCCGGCGCTCCGTGGTCATCCGAAGGGAAGCACCAGGACCTTCAGGAGAACACCCATGCGGCAGCAACACGAACATCGGACGCGCCGGGCACTGGCCCTGCTAGCCCTGGCTTGCGTCGGCGGAACCGCGTTCGCCACGCCCCCCGCCAACGAACCGCCACCGGCCTCGTTCGGCCAGGCCACTCCCGTCGAACAGCTGCAGGCCATGACCGGCGGCAGCGGGACCACGAACAACATCAACCAGCAGACGCTCAACGGCACGATGAGCGACACCGAGGCGAAGAACACGATCAGTGGCGGCAATGTCGTCTCGGGCAGCGCGTTCGACAACTCGGCCGGCTTGCCGACGGTGATCCAGAACTCCGGCAACAACGTGCTGATCCAGAACTCCACCATCGTCAACGTGCGGATGAATCCATGAAGGCCGCCTGTGCCCTCGCACTCTTGTTCGTCGTCGTGGCACCTGCCGCGCCGGCGATGAAGGCGGAGGTGCAGACCAGCCCGGGCACTTCGTACCCGGTGCGGATGACGAGCCTGAAAGAGGCGCGCTTCCGCAACACGATCCGGCAGAAATACGACTTCAGTTGCGGCTCCGCCGCCGTCGCCACGCTGTTGACCTACCAATATGGCTACCCCGTCGACGAGCAGTCCGCGTTCGACGTGATGTTCACCCACGGCGATCGCGCGAAGATCGGCAAGGAGGGGTTTTCGCTGCTGGATATCAAGCGATTCCTCGCCTCTCGCGGCTTCGAGGCCGATGGTTTCGAGGTGCCGCTGGAGAAGCTCGACAACGAAGGGGTGCCCGCGATCGTGCTCATCAACGAACGCGGCTATCACCACTTCGTCGTGGTGAAGGGTTACAAGAACGGCCGCGTGCTGGTGGGCGATCCAGCCCGAGGCACACGCGCCATGTCCAAACGACGATTCGACGCCATGTGGAGCAACGGTGTCGTCTTCGTCATCCATAACCAGCGCGACCGCGCCATCTTCAACAGTCCACGCGACTGGGCGGTCGCTCCCGCGGCACCTATCGGAGACGGCATCCAGCGCAATGGGCTCGAGCCGCTGGTGATGCCCAAACGCGGACCGGGGGACATATGAAAACCCGAATACTCCTCATCGCAGTCGCCCTCGGCGGTGCCTGCGCCGCTAGCCAAGCCGCCGATTTTCCCGCGTACCGAAGCGTGCCCGACGCACGGCTGGACCGTATCCGTGGCGGGTTCGATCTTGGCGACAACCTGCGTGCCTCGTTCGCGCTACAGCGCACCGTGCTGATCAACGGCATGGAAACGATGCGCACGACCATCACCGTTCCCGACATCGCGAACATCACCCGGGAACAGGCGGCCGCCCTGCAGGACGCGTTGCGAACCACCGTCGTCACCAACGGTGCCGGAGGCGTGGCGGGCGCGGTGCCGACCTCCCCGGTGCAGGACACGGGCGCAGCCTCCACGCCGGCCGCGGCGGTTCCGGCGACAGCGTCCGGCACCGCGGCGACAACCCTGGCGACCGTCTCGGCCGCGCTGCCGAATTCGGCGCTGCCAGGCCTCATCGTGCAGAACTCGCTCGACAACCAGGCCATCACGGCCACCACCACCATCGACGCGTCGGTCAACAGTGCGCGGATGCTCGAAAACATCCGCATGGCGGAGTCGGTCAACGACGCGGTGATCAAGTTCCGGGGGAATTGACGCATGTATCGCAATGGCAGGGTGATGCAGGCAAAAACGTGCGCGGGTGCCCTGGCATTCGCGGTGCTTCCGATGTGGATCGGCGCATGCCTGGCGCAAGAGGCCACCATCGATCCGGTCCTGCGCGAGAAGATCGACGCGCAAGGCAGGCGCATCGACGCGATGCGCAGCCGCATGGCGGAGCAGCTCGCCGAACTCGAGCAGATGAAGCGAGAGCTGGCCGTGCAGGAAATGAACTACAACGACCTGCGCAAGGCGGTCGGCCTCAATGCGCTGGAAGAGGCGCGCGGCGGTTCCGCCGCTCTGGCCAATCCCAACGCACAAGCCACACCGGGGCAGGAGACCCCGGGGGCGCCGCCGCCCGGCGCGCCTCCGGCAGGAAGTTCCGGACAGGTGGTCGCCACGCAGCCCGTGGGCCGGCGGCCGGAAACGGACGAGCGACCGCCCGAGGTCGCCCCGATCTTCGACCAGCCCGGCGTGCTCACGCCCAAGGGCAAGTTGATCGTCGAACCTTCCTACCAGTACGGCTATTCGTCGAGCGACCGCGTGGCCCTGGTCGGCTACACGGTGATTCCCGCGATCCTGATCGGCCTGGTCGACGTGCGCCAGGTGAAGACCACCACGCAGACAGGCGCGGTAGCGTTCCGCTATGGCCTCACCAATCGCATGGAGGTCGAAATACGCATTCCCTATGTCGACACGCATACGGACACGATCAGCCGTGAGATCTTCACCGGTACGGCACAGGACCGCCTGTTCACCACGAGCGGCAAGGGCCTTGGCGACATCGAGGCCACGTTGCGTTACCAGATCAACGATGGCGGTGCAGACAAGCCGTATTACGTCGGTTGGTTCCGCGCCAAATCGCGAACGGGTCGCGATCCCTTCGAAGTCACCAGCGATTGCGTGACGCGCTGCGTGGAAAACTTCACCGGCACGGGGCTGCCACTGCGCAACCCGACGGGGTCGGGCTTCTATTCGGCGCAGCTGGGCGTTACCTGGCTGTATCCGTCCGATCCGGTGGTGTTCTTCGGCAACCTCAGCTATCTGCATAATTTCGAACGGAAGAACGTCAGCCGTAACGTACTTCTTGCCGGCAAGCAGTTCCTTGGTGACGTGAAGGCCGGCGACATCGCTGATATCAGCATCGGCATGGGCCTGTCCTTGAACGAGAAAGCGTCGATCAGCATCGGCTACGACCAGGCCTTCGTCGCGCGAACCACGCAAAACGACCATCCGTTACCGGGTTCCGCACGAGTGACGCTCGGCTCCCTGTTGGTCGGTGGGTCCTACCGCTTCAACGACAAGGAAACGTTGAACGTGACGCTCGGCGTAGGTGTGACGGGCGACACACCCGACACGACGATCACGGTGCGCGTCCCCATCACCTTGTAGGTTCACATCCGTTTCACCGTCTCCCACCTGAACGCGTTTCGAACGCGTTCGGGTTCCCGTGCACGCGACGCACACATCATGAATCGTTAAGATTTCACGGGGGTTAGAACACACAAACTTTGCAGGGAGTTCTACATGCGCACACGTCCACATCGTTACGCCAAGGCCACCGCGGGCTTGGCCATCGCTTCGCTAGCCATCCTGGGTGCCGCCGCACATGCGCAGGACAGCAGCAAGAAGTCGCAGTCACCGGCGCTGGACAACATCAGTGTGTGGGTGGGCGGCTACTACACCAACAACGACACGACGATCGGTGCGAACACGGGCATCTTCAACACCAGCGGCGACGTGAACCTCGAGGACGACCTGGACTTCAAGAAGCACAAGACCGTGCCTCGTGTCCGCCTGGACTTCCTGATCGGCGAGCACCAGGGCTTCTCCTTCGACTATTACGAGGTCGACCGCTCGCACTCCAAGACGTTGTCCGAGCAGATCAACTTCCTCGGCAATCCCATCGCCGCGAGCGCGCGTGTGAAGGGCGACCTCAAGTTCACCTTCGGCAGCGCCGCGTACAAGTGGTGGTTCGGCACGGGCAACGACGTATTCGGTGTGGGCCTGGGCGCCGCGTACTACAAAGTCCAGGCGAGCATCTATGGCACGGCCACGGTAGCTGGCCAGACCTTCACGGACGGCTCGGCCAGCGACACCAATGCGTGGGCTCCCAACCTGCAGCTTGGTTGGCGGCATGCGTTCAACGATCAGTGGCGCATGTATTTCAACGCGTCCGGCGTGAAGAGGAACGGCGGTTCGCTCAATGGCCACATCTGGGATGCGGCACTCGGCGTGGAATGGTTCCCGTGGCAGAACGTCGGCTTTGGCGCGGAGTACGCGTATACGAAGATCAAGCTGCACCAGGACAAGCGCAATTACGACCTCGATCTCGACATGAAGCTCAACGGACCTGCCGCGTACGTCCGTTTCCGCTTCTGACCATCCGGATGGCGAACCGGCCTTGTGCCGGTCGCCTTGCCGGGGGGAATCCTCAGGCCGCCGCGAGGCGGCCTATCTTTTTGAGTGATTGTCGGGTTTGCGGGCTCGGCTTCGCCCTCGCGTTCGTTGTGTGGCTCGCGGGAGAGCTGCCGGGCGTCCTCCTCGGCGCGACAGGCGGCGCCGGCCCTTGGGGAAGGATGCCGCTGCGCGGCCGTGTTTGATGGCTTGCGCCCCGGCGGGCTCGGACGGTCGGGCGGGGGTTTTCGATTCGGCTCCTGCCTCAGCGAAAACGATCGGCCGTCCAGGCCGATCCCCTGCGGGCCTTTTCCGCCCGGCCGTCCTCGGCGCCTCATGTCGCGCCGAGGGGAACGCCCGGCAGCTCAGTCACGACTGCGGTGAGTTGATGAGAAAGAGCGAAGGTTGTCGCACGCCGCACACTGCACACGGAACACCGCGATACATCGCAAAGCACCGCCCCCTGTTTGACCGCCACCCCCTGGTGGGAGCCGACTTTGTCGGCGATCCCGCGGCAGCGGGCCAAATCGGAGCAAGCACCCATCGCCGACAAGGTCGGCTCCCACCAGAGCGACGGCTCTGCCCCACTACCCGACGCGAGAGCATTGCTGAGCCCCGACGCGAGAGCATAGCCGAGCCCTTGCCATCATCCGCTCAGGCAAGCGCCCTGCGCTGGGCGCGGCGCGCCCACAGCCAGCCGCCGCCGCAGATGCCCGCCACCAGGATCGCGTCGAGCAGCCACGGCGCCCAGGGGCGGGCGTCGAACCACGGCGCGACCAGGTGGTCGTGGGCGATCATGCGCGCGGCTGTCCAGGCGATGGCACCCGCGCCGATGTAGACGACGACCGGGAAGCGCTCGATCAGCTTCAGGATCAACGTGGAACCCCAGACGACAAGCGGCACGCTGATGGCGAGGCCGAGCACCACCAGGCCCATGTGACCCTTGGCCGCGCCGGCGATCGCCAGCACGTTGTCCAGGCCCATCAGGGCGTCGGCGATGACGATGGTGCGTATCGCGGCCCAGAAACTGGAGGCAGGGGTGATGTTCGGATCGTGCTCCTCGTGCTTGAGCAGCTTCCAGGCGATGGGCAACAGCAGGATGCCGCCCGCCAACATCAGGCCCGGGAGCTTCAGCAGCCAGATCACCGCGAAGGTCAGGGCGATGCGCAAGGCGATGGCGCCGAACGTGCCCCAGAACACGGCTTTCTTTTGCAGATGTCGGGGCAGGTTACGCGCGGCCAGCGCGATCACGATCGCGTTGTCGCCGGCCAGTACCAGGTCGAGCAGGATGATGGCGGCGAGGCCGGAAAAGAATTCGGGAGTGAGGAAATCCATGCGATGAGGCCCTTCGCGCGCTGTGTGGACCAATGCGGCAGCGACGGGTACGCGCGCCCGTCGTCACCGCAAAAGTCTCGTTCCCGGCGCGAAGCCGCCGCGATGACCGGGGCGCGTGGGGCGCCCGTACTGACGATCATTGCGCACGGGGGCGACGATGCCTCCGCGGAACTACTCCCCTTTGGGTTGTAGTGGGGCGCATTGTGGCGGTTGGGATGCAGCGCGGCAAGACATGCATGGGGGCTCACCGGTTAAAATCGCCGGCTATCCCAAACCCTCGCGAGTGAAGTCCATGAGCGCACACGATATCCGTTCCGCCACGCGTCCCGATCCGGACCAGCCGCTGGTGGACATCGCCAACTACGTGGCCGACTACAAGGTCGACTCGCAGGAGGCCTATGACACCGCGCGCTACATGCTCCTGGACTCGCTGGCCTGTTCGGCGCTGGCGATGAAATTTCCGGATTGCGTCAAGCACCTCGGTCCGGTCGTCCCGGGCGCCGTCCTGCCCGGTGGCACCCGCGTACCGTTCACCTCGCACGAGCTGGACCCGGTCCAGGCGGCCTTCGCCATCGGTACGCAGATCCGCTACCTGGACTTCAACGACACCTGGCTGGCGGCGGAATGGGGCCACCCGTCGGACAACCTCGGCGCGATCCTGGCTGTCGCCGATTACCTTTCACGCAAGGCGGTGAAGGAAGGCGGCAAGCCGCTCACCGTGCGCGACGTGCTCGGCTACGCGATCAAGGCCCATGAAATCCAGGGCTGCTATGCGCTCAGGAACAGCTTCAATCGTGTCGGCCAGGACCACGTGATCCTGGTCCGTCTTGCCTCCACCGCGGTCGCCACGGCGATGCTGGGTGGCGACAAGGAACAGATCACCACGGCCGTCTCGCACAGCTGGATCGACAATGGCGCCCTGCGCACCTACCGCCACGCGCCCAACACCGGCCCGCGCAAGAGCTGGGCCGCCGGCGACGCCTGCCGCCGTGCCGTCACCCATGCCATCAACGCCGTCTACCGGAACGTGGTGGGTTATCCCTCGGCGCTCACGGCGAAGACCTGGGGCTTCTACGACGTGGCCTTCAAGGGCAATGCCTTCGAATTCGAGCGTCCCTTCGGCAGCTACGTGATGGAAAACGTGCTGTTCAAGATCAGCTTCCCGGCCGAATTCCACGCGCAGACCGCCGTGGAGTGCGCCATGGCCCTGCATGCCCAGGTGGCCGGCCGCCTCGACGAGGTCGAGAAGGTGGTCATCGAGACCCAGGAGGCCGGTTGCCGGATCATCGACAAGACGGGCCCGCTGGCCAACTACGCCGACCGCGACCATTGCATCCAGTACATGGTGGCCGTACCGCTCATTTTCGGCCGTCTCACCGCCGACGATTACAACGATTCCGTGGCCGCCGATCCGCGTATCGATGCCCTGCGCGACAAAATGACCGTGGTGGAAAACCCGCAATTCACCAGGGATTACTTCGACCCCGAAAAGCGTTACATCGGCAATTCGGTCCAGGTTTTCTTCAAGGACGGCTCGCATACCGAAAAAGTCTCCATCGATTTCCCGATCGGCCACCGCAAACGCCGGGCCGAGGGCATCCCCGTTTTGCTGAAGAAGTTCGAGGCCGCCCTGCGGGCCGAGCTTCCCGCGGAGCGCGTGGAGAAGGTCCTGGCGGTCACTCGTTCGGCCGAAACACTCGACTCCATGGCCATTCACGAGTTCATGACACTCTTCACGGCTTGATAATGGCCGTGACTCAAGTATGAACGGCGGTTTTTAGCAGGTGCTCAATTGTTTGATTTTTGCTAAACTGCCGCCGCCCGTTGAAGGGGTATCAAAGCGAGGGACGGCTGAAGTCCCCGGATTCGACAAGAGTTCTACGCGCGATTTCCGTCTGGGGTGGAGCGCGGACGCGAATACCAATAATGAGGAGACACCGATGAAACGTAAGGGCTTGTTTTTGCTGATCGGCTTGGCCCTGGGCGGCGTGGGTGCCGTTCACGCGCAGGAGTCCGCCGATACGGCGGGTAACGGCTATGACGGCCGCTGGTACATCGCCCCGACGGTTGGCGGTTACTACAACGACACCGATCGCAACACCAACAGCCGCCAGGTTTACTACGGCCTGGGTTTCGGCAAGTTCATCTCGAACAACGCGTCGATCGACATCTTCGCCGATCGCACCAAGCGCGATAACGATGGCGTTGGCCATTGGTCGAACAACAGCTACGGCGTTGCCGCCCGCTTCTACGCTGGTGCGTGGGATAGCTGGCGTCCGTACCTGCTGGCCGGCGTGATGGGCTCGTACCACCACAACCCGTCGGACAACGGCTGGTCCCCGGCCGCCGAGCTCGGCGTCGGCGTGTCCAAGACCATCACCGACAGCTCCGACTTCCGCGTGGAAGCCGGCTATCGCTACGACTGGGACGACAAGACCACCGACAGCGAGAACGGCTACGGTGACTGGTTCCTGGGCTTCTCGATCGTCTCGCGCTTCGGCGAGCCGCCGGCTGCCCCGGCTCCGGCCGCTGCTCCGGCTCCGGCCGCTCCGGACTGCTCGACCCTCGACAGCGATGGCGACGGTGTGAACGATTGCGACGACAAGTGCCCGGCCACCCCGGCAGGCACGATCGTCGGTCCGGATGGTTGCCCGCAGAAGGTCGTCATCGACCTGCGCGGTGTCAACTTCAAGTTCGACCGTCCGAAGAAGGGCGAGACGAACATCGGCCCGACCCTGCAGGAGCCGACCAGCGAATCGCTGGGCGTCCTCGACCAGGCTGTCGACACCCTGCAGCGTTACCCGCAGGTCAAGGTCACGGTTGCCGGTTACACGGATAGCGTCGGTAAGGACGCGTACAACCAGGGCCTGTCCGAGCGTCGCGCGAAGATCGTGTTCGACTACCTGACCTCGCACGGCATCGGTGCGGATCGTCTGGAAGGCCCGATCGGCCACGGCGAGAACAACCCGATCGACACGAACGACACGGCCGAAGGCCGCGCTCGCAACCGTCGCACGGAACTGCAGGTTCAGCAGTAATCCTTGCAAGATCGGTAGTAGCTGTAAAAAAAGGAGCCCGGCGAAAGCCGGGCTCTTTTTTTTGTCCCCCTGGTGGGAGCCGACCCTGTCGGCGATCCCGCGAAAGCGGGCCAGTGCGGGGCAGAGCCGTCGGCCGCCACCCTCGTCGCTCCGGTTACACCGTCGCTCGGGAAAGGAGGCCGCTGCGCGGCCATGTCCGATGGCTGCGCCCCGTCGCGCCCGTCGCGCCGGGCGGGGTTTTCGATTCGCCCTCCTGGCTCAGCGAAAACGGCCGGCCGTCCAGGCCGGCCCCCTACGGGCCTTTTCGCCCGGCGCTCCTCGGTTCCACACCTCGCGTCGAGGGTGGCGGCCGACGGCTCTCTGCACACTGAGGTGTCGTGTGACACAAGCAGCACCCGCCATTCGGGTGGCCGTCGCTCTGGTGGGAGCCGACTCTGTCGGCGATGGGTGCTTGCCGTAACAGGGCCCGCTGCCGCGGGATCGCCGACAAAGTCGGCTCCCACCAGGGTATGGCGGTCAAACAGGGTGCGGTGCTTGGCGAGCGTGTCGCGGTGTGCGGTGCGCGCTGTCCGGCGTGCGACAACCTTCGCTCTTTCCCCTCAACCCACCGCGGTCGTGACTGAGCTGCCGGGCGTCCCCCTCGGCGCGACATGAGGCGCCGAGGACGGCCGGGCGGACAAGGCCCGCAGGGGATCGGCCTGGACGGCCGATCGTTTTCGCTGAGGCAGGAGCCGAATCGAAAACCCCCGCCCGACCGTCCGAGCCCGCCGGGGCGCAAGCCATCAAACACGGCCGCGCAGCGGCATCCTTTCCCAAGGGCCGGCGCCGCCTGGCGCGCCGAGGGGGACGCCCGGCAGCTCCCCCGCCACGCACACAACGAACGCGAGGGCGAAGCCGAGCCCGCCTGGTGTACGCTGTGCCGGTAGCTGGACGCCTGGCCGTATGGACGTCCGTTCGATGTCATTCCTAGGGGTTCGCATGAAGTTGCTTGCCGGTTTGTTCCTGGCCACCACGTTGCTCGCGTCGGTGGGTTGCGCCACGCCCATGGGGCCGAATGCGAGCGGCGCCACGCTCAGTGGCGATGCGGCACATCCGGGAAGCACGCAGGGATGGGTGCGTACCGAGCTTTACTTCGGCCTCGGGCGGTCCGATGGCCAGGACGGCGTGGACGAAGCCGCTTGGCGGGCCTTTCTCGACAAGGAGGTGACGCCGCGCTTTCCGAGTGGATTGACCGTCATCGACGCTTACGGGCAATGGCAGGGCGTGAACCAATCGCAGCCGGAACGCCTGCGTTCGAAGCTCGTCGTCCTCCTCTACGCCGACGCTCCCGCGCAACGCGCCGCGGTGGATGCGATCCGCGCCGCCTGGAAGGCGAAGACCGGCGACCAGTCGGTGCTTCGCGTATCCCAGCCCGCGGACGTGTCGTTCTGATGGCCGCGTCCACGGTTTCGCGGCGCCGTTTCGGCGGTGGCGACCTCAACGGTGTCCTCGGCCTGGTCGTCGACAATCTTTCGTTGCTGGCGTTCATGGCCGCGGCGCTGATCGGCATCTTCGGCATGCCGGCCGACCTCGTCTTCCGCCGGATGTTTCCCGGCACGGCATTGGGCGTGCTGCTCGGCAACCTGGCCTATACGTGGATGGCGCATCGCCTGGCCGCGCGCACGGGCCGGCAGGATGTCACCGCCATGCCGCTGGGTATCGACGCGCCCACCACGATCGGCATGGCCCTGCTCGTGCTGGGCCCGGCATTCGCCGGTTACCGGCAGGCCGGCATGGATGCCATGGCGGCGGGAGAGGCTACCTGGCGCCTGGGCATGGCCTCGCTGGTCGTGATGGGCGTGCTCAAGTTCGTCCTCTCGTTCTTTGGTGCCTGGGTTCAGCGCACAGTGCCACGAGCGGGCTTGCTCGGATCGATCGCGGGTATCGCGCTGGTGCTGATGGGCTTCCTGCCGCTCGTGGAGATCCTGCGCGTGCCGGTGGTGGGTTTCGCCGGTCTGGGCATCGTGCTCTATGCGCTGATCGCGAAACGGCGGTTGCCTTTTGGCATGCCCGGCGTGCTGGGCGCATTCCTGGTCGGCGTGATCCTTTACTACGGGCTTGGCCCGGCAGGCTTGCTCGGAACCGGCTACCACGCGCCCGCCGGATGGCAATGGCGCCTGGGTTTCCCGTGGCCGAACCTCGGTTTCGTGCAGGGCTTGCCGGCGACGCTGCCGTACCTGCCGTTGATCCTGCCGTTCGGCCTCTTGATGGTGGTCGGTGGCATCAATGTCACCGAGAGCGCCCGTGCGGCGGGTGACGACTATCCCACGCGCGACATCCTGCTGGTCGAGGCGCTCGCCACGCTCGTGGCGGGCATCTGCGGCGGCGTGGCGCAAACCACGCCATACATCGGGCAGCCCGCATACAAGGCGATGGGCGCACGCACCGGATACACCCTGGTCACTGGCCTGGTCATCGGGTTGGGCGGCGTATTCGGTTACCTTTCCAATCTCGTCGAGCTGCTGCCCGTGGCCGTGCTGGCGCCGATCCTCGTCTTCGTCTCGATCGGCATCACCACGCAGGCCTTCGAAGCGACGCCGTTGCGTTATGCCGGTGCCGTGGTCTTCAGTTTCTTTCCGGCGATCGCACGCATGGTCGCGATCAAGCTCGGCGATCCTTCGATCGTCGATCCGGCGCATTTCGCTGCCTTGTATGCCGACGGCACGCATGGGGTATCGGCCATGGCGGTGATCGTGATCCTCGGCAATGGCTTCATCATCACCTCGATGATCTGGGCCAGTTTCGTGGTGGCGATGATCGACGGGCATGTGCGCAAGGCGGCGGGCATCGTCGCCCTGGGTGGCTTGCTTACCGCATGCGGATTGATCCACTCGGTGCAACCGATCGGGTCGGTCTACCTGCCGTGGGCGCTGGATGCGGCTTCGCGATCCCTCGTGTGGCAGTTCGTCGCGGCCTACGTGGCGCTCGCGGCGGTGCTGCTTTTGCTCTCGCTGGACCGCCGGAACATGCGGAGTGCCTGACGCCATCTCCACCGCCGCTTGAATTGCGGCGCCGGCGCAGCCACCCTTGGGACCTGTCCCAAGGAATCACCCCATGCCGCTCTCCGACCTCACGTCGCTCCCCGGCGTCACCGCCACGCCCGACGCGGCGACCCATGGCTATGTGTTCAACCATACGATGATCCGCGTGCGCGACCTCGACGTGTCGCTGGACTTCTACACGCGCGTGCTGGGGTTCACCCCTGTGTACAAGAGCGTGTTCGCGGAGGCGGCGTTCACCATCGTCTATCTGGTGCTGGTCGGCGACCAGGGCGTGATTCCCGATGACGACGATGCGCGAAAGGAGTGGGTGTTGCGACAACCGGGCGTGCTCGAGTTGACGCACAACCATGGCACGGAAAACGACCCGTCCTTCGCGTACCACAACGGAAACAGCGAGCCGCGCGGATTCGGCCACCTCTGTGTGAGCGTGCCCGACGTCGAAGCCGCTTGCGCGCGCTTCGAGGCGCTCGGCGTCACCTTCCAGAAGCGGCTGAGCGACGGACGCATGCGCCATATCGCCTTCATCCGCGATCCCGACCAGTACTGGATCGAGATCCTCCAACCCACGCCGTTCGCTTCCTGACGCCGCGCCGATGCCGACCAACCTGCCGCCGGTGACCCGGAACCTGCTGATCGCGAACGTGCTGGTGTTCGCCCTGCAATACCTCTTGCAAGACCAGGACACCCTGGCGCTGACGCGCTGGTTCGCCTTGTGGCCGGTCGGTCACGACATCGCCGTCGACCTCGGCGCCGGAGGCGTGGCGGGTATCGGTTTCCGGCCGTGGCAGCTGGTCACCTACGGTTTCATGCATGGCAACGTGATGCACATCGTGTTGAACATGTACGCCTTGTACATGTTCGGCGGCCTGATCGAGCGGGTGATGGGCACACGGCGTTTCACGATCTATTACTTCGTGTGCCTGGTCGCCGCCGCGGTGGCGCAACTGGCGGTGGTATACCTGTTCGAACCCGACCGCATGTACCCGACCGTGGGTGCTTCCGGTGCCGTGTTCGGCTTGCTCGGTGCGTTCGCGATGCTGTTCCCGCGCGAGAAGCTGATGTTGATTCCGATCCCGATCGGTATCCCGGCCTGGCTCTTCGTCACCCTTTACGGTGTCGCCGAACTGGTCTTCGGGGTCACCGGCACGCTCTCCGGCGTCGCTCATTTCGCCCACCTGGGTGGTCTCGTGGCCGGTCTGGTGTTGCTATGGGCGTGGGGCGTCAGGCCGCCGCCACGCCATCGGTTCTAGGTTCAGCGCAAGGCGAGGAAATCCGGACTGACCACGAAGCGGACGGCGTCCAGGCGCAACCTCGCTTCGGGTATGGCGGCGAGCAGGGCGTCGCGTTCGGCGGCGATGGCGTCGACCTCTTCATCCTTGATCGACGGGTTCACCGCATGCAACGCGACCAGGCGGGCGTGTTCCGCATCCAGTTCGTGCCGCGCGGCCTCCAGCGCCTCGGCCTTGAGCACTTCCGCACGTGCCTCCGCGAGGTCCTGCGCGCGTTCGAGCATCGGCGGGACGAGCTTGGACAGGAACTTGCGATAGCGCGGCACCTCGATGTTCCGGTCCGAGGCACGACGCAACGCGATGTCGCTCGGACGGAATTGCGCGCGTTCACCCAGCTTGGTGTCCACGGTGAGCATGAGCGGTGTCGCCGGCAGGAAACGCCCGGCGTCGAGCGTGCGTTCGGCGACGATTTCCAGCACGAAGACCGTTTGCAGCAAGGCGGTTCGCACGGGAAGCGCATCGTCGACAAGGAAGGCGGCGTTGCCATCCTCGCCGGAAACGAGCAGGTCGACCGCTGCGAGCACCATCGGGTGATCGAGGCGCAGCAGCGGCAGTTCTTCGCGTGCCAGCCCCAGTTCGCGTGAGAAGGTGACCGAGACCGGGCCCTCGGCGAAGCCCGGAAGCCCATCGGTGGAAAGGTATTGGGGATCGAGCAGCACGATGTCCGGCGCCAGTTCCTCAGCGTGGACGCCGTAGGTTTCGAACAGGCGCTGGATGAACGCGTCGCGTGCCGGGTCCTTGTCTTCGGCGGCAAAGCTGGCTGCGAGGTCATCGGCGTGCGGATCGCGGCTGGCGGCGAGTTCGAGCAGGTGGTCGCGCCCCGCGTGGATCAAGGCGGAAAGTTCTTCGTGCGCACCGCGCGTCTCGGCGATCAGCGCGTCCAGTTCCTGATCGCGGTCGTCGTCTTCGCGGGCATGTTCGTCGGCGAGCGTCGCCAGCAGGGGGCCGAAGCGGCGAAGCAGTTCGCGACCGTCGGCGGGGCTGCTGCGGAACGCGTCGAGGCCTTCGTCGTACCAGCGTGCGAGCACATGCTGCGCGCTCTGTTCCACCACGGGGACGTGGATGACGATGTCGTGTTTCTGGCCGATGCGGTCGAGGCGGCCGATGCGTTGCTCGAGCAGGTCCGGGTCCAGCGGCAGGTCCCACATGACCAGGCGATGCGCGAACTGGAAATTGCGCCCTTCCGAACCGATTTCCGAGCAGAGCAGCAGGCGTGCGCCATCGGGCTGGGCGAAGAAGGCGGCATTGCGGTCGCGCTGGACGATACCCAGGCCCTCGTGGAACCGGGCCACGCCGACGCCACTCCGTGTGCGCAACGCGTCCTCGATCGCCATCACCTTGGCCTGGCTGCGGCAGATGAGCAGGAATTTGTCCGCAGGATGCGATTCGAGCAGGCCGATGAGCGCCGCAAGGCGCGGGTCGTCGGCATAGTCGAATTCCAGCGCCGCGGGCGGTTGCTGGATATCCGAACGGAATTCCGCCAGCAGGGCATCGCGACGGCCCGCGTCGAGCGTGTCCGGATCGATGACCCGCAATTCGGGCGTACGGCGAGGGAAACCGCCGATGCCGGCCCGTCGGTTGCGGAACATCGCGCGGCCGGTGCCGTGGCGGTCGATGAGGGCGGCGAGGAGCTCGCCGGTCGCGTCGGCGCGGTCGAGCAAGGCGAGCAGTTCGCGGTCGCCCTTGAAGCGATCGGCGAGCAATGCGCGTTGTTCGTCGTTCAACGGCTTGTCTTCCGCTAGCGCGCTGGCCGCATCGGACAAGGGACCATAAGCCGCCGATTCGGCGAGATAGGCCTCGAGGTTGGCGTAGCGTTGCGGATCGAGCAGGCGCAAGCGTGCGAAATGACCCGCGCGGCCCAGCTGTTCCGGCGTGGCGGTGAGGAGGATCACTCCCGGCGTCGCCGAGGCCAGTTCCTCCACCAGGCGATAGCGTGGGCTGGCGCCTTCCGGTGTCCATTCGAGGTGGTGCGCCTCGTCGACCACGACGAGGTCCCATCCCGCTTCCACGAGCTGCGCGGAGCGGCGCGGAGACGATTCGAGGAAGGCGAAATCGGAGATGACCAGCTGTTCGTCTTCGAACGGATTGCGGCCGTCGCTGGCCTGCTCGATGGCTTCGCAGCGTTCCTCGTCGAAGATCGAGAACGACAGGTTGAAGCGGCGAAGCAGTTCCACGAACCACTGATAGACCAGGGTTTCCGGTAACAGGACGAGCACGCGCCCGGCGCGTCCGGCGGCGAGTTGCCGGGCCAGGATCATGCCGGCCTCGATCGTCTTGCCCAGGCCCACTTCATCGGCAAGCAGGACGCGAGGCGGACGTCGCGCGGAGGCGATGCCGGCCACGCGCAGCTGGTGCGGGACCAGGCCGATGCGGGCGGACTCCAGGCCCCAGGCGGCGGAACGGCGCGCATCGGCGCGCCGGCGCAAGGCCTCCAGGCGCAGGTCGAAGCGGTCGTTGGGATCGGTGCGGCCGCCGATCAGGCGGTCGTCGGCCTGGGACAACGCTTGTTCGTCGTCGAGCTGGCCTTCCTCCAGTTCGCGGCCTTCGCCACGATAGACGAACAGGCCCTCGCGTTCCTCGATGCGCTCCACGAGAAAGGCGATGCCCTTGCCGGAAACACGTTGACCGGCCCGGAACTCCGCGCGGATCAGGGGAGCACTGTCCGCCGCATAAGGACGCAGGACGCCCGACTTGGCGAAGAGCACCTGCACGCTGCGTCCTTCGACGCGGAGAATGGTGCCGAGGCCGAGTTCAGGCTCGGCGGTGGATATCCAGCGTTGACCGGGTTGGAACATGCGTTTGGGAAGCCGATACATCGAGGGGGCGCCAATTATCCGCCCCCGAGGCTCCCGTGCCTACCTTGTCGTGAAACCGGGGCTCAGGTCTCCGCCCAGCGCCGCAACAAGTTGTGGTAGACGCCCGTCAATTGCAGGATCGACGCCTGGTCGGCACCGCTGGCCGAAAGCGTGCGGATGGCGGTGTCCATCTCCAGCAGGAGACGCCTCGCACCATCGTCGCGCACCATGCTCTGCACCCAGAAGAACGAGGCGATGCGTGCGCCGCGCGTGACCGGAGTGACCCGATGCAGGCTGGAGGATGGGTAGACGATCGCGTCGCCGGCCGGCAGCTTCACCTCGTGCTCGCCGTAGGTGTCGCTGACGATCAACTCACCGCCGTCGTATTCCTCCGGCTCGCTGAGGAAGAGCGTGCAGGAGATATCGCTGCGGACATGCGTGTCGCCGAGACCGCTGGACATGACGGCGCCGTCGATATGGAAGCCGTATTCGCCGCCACCTTCGTAGCGGTTGAACCGTGGCGACAGCGTGCGCAGCGGCAATGCGGCGGCATGGTAGAGCGGATGGCGATTCAGTGCGGCCACCACCCTGTCGCCGAGCTCGCGCCGTAATGGCGACGCGTCGGGCAGTTGCAGGTTGCGCTTGACCTTCGCACCTTGTGGACCGACGGTCTGTCGTCCGTCGGTCCATTCGGCGCCTTCCAGCGCCGCGCGTATCCCGGCGACCTGTTCCTTGTCCAGGACTTCCGGGATGTGCATCAGCATGGTGGCCTTCCTCCGATCGATCAGAAACGCACGTTGGCGGTCAGCATGGCCGATCGCGGCGTACCCGGAGTGTAGCGGTAGCCGCTCTTGTTGATGGCGGCGACATATTCCTTGTCGAACAGGTTGTAGACGTTGAGCTGGATGTCGAAGTGCTTGTTCACCGGATAGCTCGCCATCGCGTCGAACACCCAGTAGGCCCTGGTGTAGGCCGGCGTGCCGATCGCGCCATCGGTACCGCGCTGCAATTCGCCGGAATAACGCGCGCCGCCGCCGATGGTGAGGTCGAAGGGCAGGTGGTACGTGGTCCAGGCGGTGAAGGCCTTCTTCGGCGTATATGCCAGGTCGTCGGAGCCGTTGGCCGTGACGCCCGTGCCCTTTTCCACCGTGGCATCCATGGTGGTGAAGCCGGCGCTGACCGCCCAGTTTTCGGTGAGCTTGCCCAGGGCCGAGATCTCGATGCCCTGCACGCGCTTCTTGCCGACCTGGTAGTAGAGAAGGTCGGTCGGGTCCTGGGTCAATTCGTTGGTGACCGTCGTGCGGTACAGCGCGGCGGTAAGGAGTAGCTTCTCGCCGAGCAGGTCCCATTTCGTGCCGATCTCGGCGGTGCGGGCCTTCTGCGGATCGAAATTCGGGTTGTCCGCGCTGTTGGCCGAGGAAGACAGCGTGAGCGTGTTGCCACCCGGCGGCTCCTGCGACTGCGCGAAGTTGACGTAGATGCTGCCGTTCGCCGCCGGCTTGTACAGCACGCCGATCTTGTAGTTGACCAGGTTGTCGCTGATGCTCGTATCGACACCGGGAACGATGCTTCCGGCGGGAAGACGTCCGCACGCGGGGCCGTTGCGGGCGCCGCAGACCACGAGGCTATTGAAGTCGGTCTTGTAGTGGTCGAGGCGGACGCCGGCGTTCACCTGCCAGTGCTCGCCGAACTTCAGGGTGTCGAAGAAATAAGCCGCGGCGGTGTTGGTCTTGCCTTCGCTCCTGGCGCCCGTCTCGCCATAACGCAAGCCGCCGACGTCGGAGTACGGACGATAGAGGTTGGCGGCCGGCCAGGTGCTGCCACCGAGCGCGCCCAGGCCGATCGTGCGCGCCTGCTCCTGCGTCAGTTCGATGCCGGTGCTGATGTTCTGCGTGACCGCACCGGATTCGATCGTTGCCGTGAGGTTGGTCTGGTTGGTGGCGATACGGTTGGACTGGTGCTTGAAGGTCGGCGTGCTGCGCGCGATGGTCCATGTCGAGGGATCGGTGGGATCGGGCGTGCGCAGGTTCGCGGCGGACCCCATGAAGGACGTGAGCAGGTAATCCTGCGTGGTACGGCCCCAACGCGCGGTGTTGTGCAGCGCCAGGTTCTCGTTGAAATCGTGCTCGACGATGACCGTGAACATATCCTGGGTGACATGGTCGTGGTCCTGGCCCGTGCCATAGAAGTTGTCCGGGTCGACCTTGCCCGCGTCGTTGAGGAAGGCGCGGGCATCGGGGCTGCTGTAGCCGGGAAGGCCGATGGTCGGCACGCCGCCGTCGGGCACGTTGTTCTGCTTGATGTGCAGGTAGTTCAGGTACACCCGGGTCGGCGTGCCCAGGCCGAAGGCCAGCGAGGGCGCGATACCCCAGCGGTTGGTCTCGACCTGGTCGCGGCCGTAGACACCGCTGTCCTGGCCCATCACGTTGAGGCGGAACGCGGCGTCGTTGCCCATCGACTGGTTCCAGTCGGCGGTGGCGCGGCGGCGCTGGCCGCTGCCGACCTGCACCGACCCGGAAATGCCGTTGCCCAGCAGTGGCTGCTTGGTCACCAGGTTCACGGCGCCGGTGGGCGCGGTGCGGCCGTATTCGGTACCGTCCGGACCCTTGGTCACTTCCACCTGTTCGATGTTGAACACATCGCGCGAGACGGTGCCGATATCGCGCACGCCGTCGACGAAGATGCTGCCGGAAGTATCGAAGCCGCGCATGTAGATCGAATCGCCGGTGTTGGTCGAGCCGTTCTCGCCGACGAAGAAGGTGCCCACGCCCGGACTGTTGCGCAGCGCCTCGGTAAGCGTGGTGGCGCCTTGCTGCTGGATGAGTTCCTTGCCGATCACCTGGATGGTCTGCGTGGTGTCGAGCAGGGATTGGGTGAATTTCGGCGAGGAGACCTTGTCGACGCGGTAATCGCTTCCGCGGTCGGCATCCACCTGCATGCCGGGCAGGGCCTGCGCGTCGTTGACCTTGGCCTGCTGGGGCGGTGCCGCGATATCGGCAGGCACGTCGCTGGCGGCGGCGCCGTGGGCGAGGCTGAGCAGGACGGCGGCACCGACGGTACGCACCGCCGGAGCGGCGTGCTTGCGGCTCTTGATGAAGGCCATGGAGATTCCCTTGCGTGTCTGAAGACGAATGAGGAACGGCCTTCGTTCGCGCACGCTCCAGCGTCGCGCGGCCTTTCAGGACGCGCTGGGCTGGGTTCTGGTCGTTCCCTGGAACGAAACGCACGCGGGTACGGGACCCGTCTGGACGCATATCGTAAATTTAATGAGAACGATTTGCAATTGTATTGATGGCGCTTCCACCAAAGAAAAGGCGCCGCACTTGCGTGCGGCGCCTTTGGCACCATCAGCGATGGCGTGTCGCCGTTACCAGATCTTCACCTGCTTGTCGGTCGCACGGACCATCTTCGCGTCGGGCTTGCACTGGAACGCCGAAGCGAAGGCTTCCATGTTCGACGGTGCGCCGATGGCGCGCAGCGAAGCGGGAGCGTGCGGGTCGACGTTGAGGTAGAGCATCGCCTGCTTCTCGCGGACGTTGCTGCGCCACACACGCGCCCAGTTGAGGAAGAAGCGCTGGTCCTGTGTATAGCCGTCGATCTTCTCCTGGGCTTCCTGCGGGTTCTTCTTCAGGGCTTCCTGGAGCGCATCGTAGGCCACGTTCAGGCCGCCCAGGTCGGCGATGTTCTCGCCCAGGGTGAGCTTGCCGTTGACGTGCAGATCCGGGTGGTCCTTGATCGGCGCGTACTCGTTGAACTGAGCCACCAGCTTGCCGGCCCGCTCGTCGAACTTCGCACGGTCTTCCTTGGTCCACCAGTTCTTGTTGTTGCCGTCGCCATCGAACTGGCTGCCCTCGTCGTCGAAGCCATGGCTGGCCTCGTGGCCGATCACCGCGCCGATGCCACCGTAGTTGATCGCGTCGTCGCCATGGGCGTCGAAGAACGGCGGCTGGAGGATGGCGGCCGGGAAGTTGATCGTGTTGTCGGTCGGGTTGTAGTACGCGTTGACCGTCTGCGGCGTCATGCCCCACTCGAGGCGGTCGGTCGGCTGGCCGATCTTGGCGATGTCGTAGTGGTAGTTGAACTTGCTCGCGGCTTCCACGTTGCCGTAGTAGTTCTCACCGTTCACGTCGAGACCCGACCAGTCGCGCCACTTGTCCGGATAGCCGATCTTGGGCAGGAAGGTGTTCCACTTCTGGATCGCCTTCTGCTTGGTCTCGTCGCTCATCCAGTCGAGCTTCTCGATGCGTGCCTTGAGCGCGTTGCGCACGTTGTCGACCAGCTCGTTCGCACGCTGCTTGGCTTCCGGCTGGAACACCTTGGCCACGTAGAGCTGGCCCAGGGCCTCGCCCATCGACGAATTGACC
Organism: Luteibacter sp. E-22; assembly: GCF_049913125.1. Taxonomy (GTDB): domain Bacteria; phylum Pseudomonadota; class Gammaproteobacteria; order Xanthomonadales; family Rhodanobacteraceae; genus Luteibacter. The sequence goes on along the minus strand of NZ_CP183975.1, from coordinate 3,220,487 downwards.
GAGCCGAGCACGCGCTTCCAGCGCGGCTTCTGCTGCGGCTGGCCGGAGAGGGTCTTGCCGTAGAAGTCGAACTTGTTGTCCTGGAACGCCTTGGACAGGTACGGCGACGCGCTGTCGATGGCGTGGAAACGCAGGTAGGCCTGCCAGGTCGACACCGGCGTGGTGGCCAGCATCTTGTCGAACTCCTTGAAGAACTTCGGCTGCGACAGCGAGAAGCCCTTGTCGACATTGACGCCCTGGGCGGCGAAGAATTTCTGCCAGTCGAAGTGCGGCGTGGCCTTGTTGGCTTCGGCGACGGTGACGAAGTGGTACTGGTTTTCCGGGGCACGCAGTTCCACCGGCGCGAGCGAGGCGGCGGCGAGCTGGGTCTCGAACTTCATCACCTCGTCGGCCTGCTTCTTCGCCTGGTCTTCCGGCACGCCGGCGAGGGTCAGGGTCTTGGCGATGTACGCGACGTAGGCCTTGCGGTTCTCGGCCTGCTTCGGGTCGGTGTAGTAGTCCTTCGTCGGCAGGCCGAGGCCATCCTGCTGGGCGTAGCCGATCTGGATCTTCGCGTTCTGGAAGTCCGCGCCCGAGCCGAAGCCGAACACGTAGCCATTGCCGTCGTTGAAGCTGGTGTCGAGGAAGTCGACGATGTCCTGCGAGGTCTTCAGGGCGTCGATCTTGGCCAGTTCAGGCTTCAGCGGTTCGACGCCGGCTTTCTCGATGGCGTCTTCGTTCATGCCCGAGCGGTAGAGCAGGCCGATCTTCTGTTCGATCGAGCCGGCCTTGGCGTTGGCCGCGCCCTTGTCCATGGCATCGACGATGTCGTGCTGCGTGTTGAGGCTGTTCTCGGCCAGCTGGTCGAAGGCGCCCCAGCGGGTGCGGTCCTCGGGAATCGGATTGGCCGCGACCCATTTGGCGTTGACGAAGCCGTTGAAGTCGCTGCACGCGTCGATGCCGGTGTCCAGGTCGGCGATATTGAACGTCGGACCGGCAGGCTTGGCCGCCGCGGCCGTGCTGGCGGCGGCAGGGGCCGCGCTGCTGGGCGACGCCGGCTGGTTACCACCGGGCACCGCCGTGTCGGCGTCGTTGTGCTTGCTGCACGCCGTGCCGGCGAGCGCGACGGCCAGTGCCAGCGCGAGCGGCTTCAGATACTGCTTGGTCATGGATTTCCCTCTTTCATGGTGTCGATGACGGTGCCCCCGGCACCGTTGCTCCCCAGCATATCCGCTGCGGCCCCCATGCAGGGCCGACTGTGACGAAAGTCATGGTTCCCCGCATTTCGCAATAACTCGCGGCGAATGTCCCCGGATTGTCACACCGGCTTCCTACGCTGCGGCGACCGCATGGCAGGGGATGCGGCTCACGGCAATCGGTCGATCCACCTCCGAGGAGCATCTGTCATGCGCAAGTTACTGGCCGCGGGCATCGCCTGCGTGCTCACCCTTTCCGCGGCGTCGATCGTCGCCGCCCAGCAAGCCGTCGACGGCCCCGCCGAGGCCGCATCCAGCGCCCTCGGCTTTGGTCATGGCGGCCATGGCGGCCACGGCGACAGGGACCCGCGTACCGCCACGCCGATCAAGCACCTGGTGGTGATCTTCCAGGAGAACGTCTCCTTCGATCACTACTTCGGCACCTATCCCTTCGCGGCCAACCCCAGCGGCGAACCCGCCTTCTACGCGCGGCCGTTCACGCCGCCGGTGAACGGCCTCACGCGCGCCCTGCTTACCGCCAATCCCACCGCCGCAAACGCTGCCAACGGCGACGCCGCGATCAATCCGTTCCGCCTCGCCCGCGCACAAGCCGCCACCGCCGACCAGGACCACGGCTATACCTCCGAACAGCGCGCCTTCGACGGCGGCAAGATGGACCTGTTCCCGCTGTACACCGGTCGTGGCGAGGCCCTGCCTGGCGGTGATCCCGCGCAGGAAGGCAAGGGCCAGGTGATGGGCTACTACGATGGCAATACCGTCACCGCGCTGTGGAACTATGCGCAGAACTTCGCCATGAGCGACAACAGTTATGGCACGGGTTTCGGCCCGTCCTCGCCGGGGGCGGTCAACCTGATCGCCGGCCAGACCGCCGGCGTCGTCGCCACCCTCAACGGTACGGGCGCCGAGACCGACGACGGCCATGGCGGCCTCACGATGATCGGCGACCCTGACCCGATCGGCGACATCTGCTCTTCACCCACCGCCAACCAGGCGACCATGGGCGGCCGCAACATCGGCGACCTTCTCAACGACCGCCATATCACCTGGGGTTGGTTCCAGGGCGGTTTCGACGTCACCCGCACCAACCCCGACGGTAGCACCGGCTGCACGCGCCGAACGCTGTCGAAGATCACCAACGCCAGTTCCAACGACTACAGCCCGCATCATTCGCCGTTCCAGTACTACCCCTCGACGGCCAATCCCACGCACGCGCGTCCTTCCTCCATCGCGGCCATCGGCAAGACCGACCAGGCCAACCACCAGTACGACATCGAGGACTTCTACGATGCCCTCGACGCGGACAACCTGCCGGCGGTGAGCTTCCTCAAGGCGCCCGCCTACCAGGACGGCCATGCGGGTTACTCCGACCCGATCGACGAGCAGGCCTTCCTCGTCCATGTGTTGAACGCCCTTCAGCAGAGCGGCGAGTGGCGCGATACGGCCGTCGTCATCGCGTACGACGATTCGGACGGCTGGTACGACCACCAGCAACCGCCGCGCATGAATGCCTCGACGGGAAGCACCGACGCGCTGGACGGCGCCGGCGTATGCAACGGCCGTGGCACCTTGCCCGGTCTCGATGGCAAGACGCCGGCACAGGGTCGTTGCGGTTTCGGCCCGCGCCTGCCGCTGGTCGTGGTCTCTCCGTGGGCGCGCGAGAACATGGTCGACCATTCGGTGACCGACCAGAGCTCGATCACCCGTTTCATCGAGGACAACTGGCTCGATAGCCAGCGCATCGGCGGTGGCTCGACCGACGCGCAGGCCGGCCGTCTCGACGGCATGTTCGACTTCTTCCTGCCACGCCTGTTCGAACGCAAGCTGATCCTCGACGAATCGACCGGTCAGCCGAAGCATCCGGGCGGCTGGCCGTACTGGCCGTTCGGGAACGGTGGGCATGGTTGATCGCCGTCGTTTCCTGACGACAGCGGGATGGATGGCCGCGGCGGGGTGGTTCCCGTCGCGGCTGTTCGCGCACGATATGCATGCGATGCAGGCCCCTGTGGGGCAGGTGGGCAACAGCCTGTGCATGCACGCCATGGGCGATGCCACGCGCATGCCGGGCCTGGTCGATCCCGCCCGGCTCGCACCCTTCGTCGACGTATTGCCGATCCCTCCCGTGCTGCGTCCGGAGCCCGGCAAGACGCTGCGCGTGCGCATGGCGGAGACCACCCAGCCGCTGCATCGCGACCTGCCGCCGACCACGCTGTGGACCTATGGGGGGCACTATCCCGGGCCCACCATCGAAGCGCGCCGTGGGCAGGCGTTCGACGTGGTGTGGGAGAACGCGCTACCGGCGCGTCACTTCCTCCCGGTGGATCACGCGATCTGCGGCGCGGAGGCGGACAAGCCCGAAGTACGCGCCATCGTGCATCTCCATGGCGCGAAGGTGCCGCGCAAGGACGATGGTTATCCGGAGGACTGGTATGTGCCCGGGAAGTCCCGCCGGCACCATTACCCCAACGCGCAGGACGCGGCCACGCTCTGGTATCACGATCATGCGATGGGCATCAACCGGCTCAACATGTATGCCGGATTGATGGGCTTGTACCTGTTGCGCGACGAGCACGAGTTCTCGCTGGGACTGCCATCGGGCGAACAGGAGTTGCCGCTGGTGCTCGCGGATCGCCTGTTGCGCACCGACGGCCGTCTCTACTATCCCGATTCGGGCGACGCGAAGGCCCCTTGGGTGCCGGAGGTATTCGGCAACCTGACCCTGGTCAACGGCGCCATCCTGCCCCGCGCGGATGTGCAACCGCGCCGTTATCGCCTGCGCGTGCTGAACGCGGCGAATGGACGCTTCTATCACCTGCGTTTCCGGGATGGACGTCCGTTTCAGGTCATCGGTTCCGACCAGGGCTTGCTCGCCGCGCCGGCCACCATGACATCGGTCTTCATGGCGCCCGGCGAGCGGCTGGATGTGGTCGTGGATTTCTCGGCGCTGCGCGGTGGCGCGGTGGAACTGATGAACGATGCCCTGCCGCTGATGCGTTTCGCCGTGGGACAAGGGCAGGTACGCGACGACAGCCGCGTTCCCGAGGTACTCCGCGACCTGCCACGCGTTACCGAGACATCGGCATCGAAGTCCCGTGAACTCACGCTGGACGAATACAGCGACTGCGTGGCCACGCCGATGCTGATGTTGCTCAACGGCAAGCGGTGGCACGACCCGGTGACGGAATCGGTGAAGCTTGGCGCGACGGAGTCGTGGAACCTGGTGAACCTCACCGAGGACACGCATCCGATCCACCTGCACCTGGTACGTTTCCAGATCCTCGACCGCCGCCCCTTCGACGTGGACGAGTACGTGGCGAAGAAGACCATACGCTACGTGGGGCCGGCACAGGAGCCACCGGTGCACGAGCGTGGATGGAAGGACGTGGTGCAGGTCTACCCGGGCATGATCACCCGCATCGTCGCCACCTTCGACGGATACGCCGGGCGTTATGCATGGCATTGCCATCTCGCCGAGCACGAGGCCAACGAGATGATGCGTCCCTTCGAGGTGGTGGCCTGACCCGGGCGGTTGTTTGCAGGCGCTAGGTTCCGGCCTTCGCCGGAGCGGTGGCGTCCAGCGTTTTCAACGCCGTGTCGTCGAGGCGTAGCACGGGATACGCCCCGACCTTCTGCGCCATGTACCACGGGCTGCGTTCGAAGAAGAAGGCGAGACGCGCGCGCGGGCTCGCCGCGAAGGCGGGATCGTTCTTGAGCCTGGCCTCGAACGCCGTCTTCAGCGAGGGGTCTTCCGCGATCATCTTTCGCGCCAGCGCTTCCACGACGCGGGGCTCGCCGTATTCCTTCGGTTCGAAGATCGCATCGAGGTAACCCCAGCGCAGCATGGAATCGGGCGCGCGGGCGTCGAGCAGGTTGAGCGCGAGGACGGCGTCGGGGTTGTCGGAGCGGACGATGACGGTGCCGGCGGGAAGTTCGACGTGTTCCTTCGCGGTCGCGATAGCGGCATCTCGGAGCATGTGATGGCCTTCGAAAGGCTTGTCCGCCCACGTCGGCTGCGAAAGCTGGTCGGCATCGACGCTCGCGCGGACAGCCATCGCGGTGCGGGTGTAGGGAATGCCGTGGGCGTCCAGGCGTTCGATCACGTCGGTCCACTGAGCGGGTATCGCCCATGCGGCGGGTAGCGGCGCGGCCACGTCGGGTAGCAGGTCGTTCCAGCTCTGGATGGCGTAATCCTTCTTCGCCCTCGGGTCGTATCGCACCCAGAGATCGCCGGATATCTCGCTCCTGGTCTGCGTGAATGCGTAGCCCTTCAGCGTGAACGGCTTCGGCCTCGGATCTTCCTTGAAGGTGACCGGCAGCGTCGCGCCGGGTTTCGCCGAGAGCGAGGCGACCCAGGCGTCGGCGTCCCTCGATGCCTTCAGCAGGGCAGCCGGGTCCTTGTTCACCTGATCGAGCACGCTGCGCACGACATCGTACGTCGCGCGGACACGCACCTCGTAGGACTTCAACATGTGCGTCTCGATCAACAGGCCGGCGCGATTGCGGATCGCGGCGTAGCCGGTGGAGAACCTTGGGCCGGAGCCGAAATTCCCGATACCCTTGGTGATGTCGCGGCCATCGCGGAATTCGAGGTAGGGCGCGGCTAGGTGGCCGAGCCGTTCGTAGGCGGGGATCGCGCCTTCTTCGTAAGCGGCTTTCTGCCAGGCGGCGATCGATGGCGGCAGCTTGTGCGGGTCCTCGGCATACCAGGTGAGGTCGTACTGGTAGTCGGCGCCATCGGTGGTGTGGATGTCGATCAGCAGGTCGGGCCGCCAGGTGTTCCACAAGGCGAGCCAGGCGCGTGTTTCCGGGGCGTCGGCCTTGACGTAGTCGCGATTGAGGTTGAGGTATTGCGACTGCCCACGGAAGCCCATCTCGGCGGGGCCGTTCTGGTTGATGCGGAAGTACGGCCCGGAATTCTCGTGGCCGTCCACGCTGTAGACGGGGATGTAGACCAGCACGGCGTGGTCGAGCAGGTGGGGCAGGCGGTTCATCGTGGCGAAGTCGCGCAGCAGCATCAGGCCGGCGTCCTTGCCCTCGATCTCGCCCGGATGGATGCCCGCCTGGAGCAGCACGATGGGCTTGCCCGCCGCGCGCGCCCGCTCCGGGGTGAGGTCGCCGTCCTTTGCGGCGATCACCACCGTCATCGGCCGGCCTTCGGGCGTCGTGCCGAAGGTCTCCAGCCGGATCGTGTCCGGCGCGGCGCGGGCGAGCCGGCGCAGAAAGGCCTGGGTCTCCGCGTAGGACGGCGTGGTGCGGAACGCGGAAGCCTCGGCGGGCGTGGTCCAGGTGTCTTTCGCGTGGATCGTCATCGGGGTCACCGCGATCAGGGCGAGGAGGAGGCGTGCGGGCATCGCGAGCATGGAACCGTCCGGCGGGGGAATTCCCCATTGTGTGATTTTTTCGCCGGCTGGGCGAATCATGGAGGAAAGAGGAGGGCTCATGGCCAACGAAGACAGACGGCGCAGGTTCGAGGCGTTGTTGCGGACGCACGGGAAGATCGTGTTCAAGGTTGCCGCGATCTATGCGCGCGGTCAGGAGGATCGGCGCGACCTGGGACAGGAGATCGCCTTGCAGCTGTGGCGTTCTTTCGGTTCGTACGACCCTTCGCGCCCGTTTTCGACCTGGATGTACCGGATTGCGCTGAACGTTGGGTTGTCCCACGCAAGGCGCGAGCGTGAACGTCCGTGTCCGCTGGATGAGAAATTGATCGATACCCTTGGAGGCGGCACGCCGATCGACGAGCCCGATGAACGCCTGGGGGCGCTGGCACGGGCCATAGAAGGCCTTGGGCCGCTCGAACGCGCACTGATCCTTCTTTACCTCGACGAACTATCGCACGCAGAGATCGGCGCAGTGCTCGGTATGAGTGAAAGCAACGTGGGCACGCGAATCGCGCGCCTGAAGCAACGCCTGCGTCGGAATGTTACAGACGAAACAATCACGCACACGCAACGGAGGACGCCATGGAACTCGACGACTTGAAAGCAGGCTGGAAGGACCTGGATCGCCGGCTGGCGTACATGGAAGCACGTCTGATTACCGCCCGCGCGACGGCTGGTGTCCGCAGGGAGTTACGCCCGCTGGTCGCGGGCCAGGTTCTGCAGGCTGTGCTAGGCGTGGCCCTGGCCATGGGTGCCGGTTCGTTCTGGTTTGAGCATCGTGGGAATCTGAATTTGATGGTCACCGGCCTGTTTTTGCATCTTTACGCTATCTCGATGATCGTGGCGGCGGCGCGCAACCTGTTCCTCGTCCAACGGATAGACGAGGGAGCTCCGGTACTGGCGTTGCAACACCGGCTCGCCGCGTTGCGCGCATGGCGCATCCGCGAAGGGCGCTGGTTTGGCGCGGTGGGATGTTTTGCGTGGGTGGCGCTGGTGATATGGGGATTTGGCTTGTTGGGCGTCGATATCGTCGCGGCGCGGCCACTCTTCCTCGGATGCCTGCTGTTGACGGCGTCCATATGCCTGGCGGTATTCGTCCTGATGGCTCGGCTGGACAAGGCGCCGGAAGGGTCGGCGATGCGCCGTGCGGCGGAGCGACTCGAGGAGATTCGGCGCTTCGAATCGGGGGCCGAGACGCCCTGAGGCACGAGTTCCACGTGCGATGTCCGCAGGTGCCTAAGGACCCGCTAAGCTCGGCGAAAGGATAATCGGCACCTATCGGACACCGGGGCTTCGCCTTGCACATCATCCTTGTCGAAGACGACGTCCAGCTTGGCGAGGCCATCCGCCGGGCCCTGGAGCGGCTGGCCTATTCGGTCAGCTGGTTCCGTGAGGGCAACGAAGCCTTGCGGGCCTTGCGCGACCACGATGCCGACCTGGTGCTGCTCGACCTGGGCCTGCCCGGCAAGGACGGCATGGACGTGCTGACCGAGGCGCGCCGCCTGCGGGTGAAGACGCCGGTCATCGTGATGTCCGCGCGGGACGCCCTGGATTCGCGCATCCGCGTGCTCGACGCGGGAGCCGACGATTACCTGATCAAGCCATTTCACCTGGACGAGCTGGCCGCGCGCATCCGCTCGCTGGCACGCCGCGCGCGCGGCGAGGCGGTGAACCGGCTCGAGGCCGGCGCGCTCAGCCTCGACCTGGGCACCTTCGACGTCACCTGGCATGGCGAGCGCGTGGATCTCACCCGGCGCGAATTCGCCCTGCTGCAAGCCTTGATGGAACGGGCGGGACGGATCGTCCGCCGCGAGTCGCTGGAGAACTCGCTCTACGGACCGGACAACGTGATGAGCTCCAGCGCACTCGAGGTACTGGTGCACTCGCTGCGGCGCAAGCTGAGCCATGGCGCCATCCAGACGGTGCGCGGTTTCGGCTACATGGTGCCGCGGGAGCCGCAATGACCCTGCCGAGCCTGCGCTCGCGCCTTCTGGTGTTGATCGTCCTGGTGCTGGCGGCGGTCTTGTTGCCGCTGGGCATCCTCAGCGCGAAGCACACGCTCGAAGAAGTGGACGAGCTGTCCGACGGCAGGCTCGCCCAGGCCGCGCGCACGCTGGAAGTCCTGGTCGGCCGTATCGGCATCGAGCAACTGCGCGAACAGCGTTCGGCCCGCCTGCTTGTTCCGAGCGTGTCCAACCACCCGCAGGAACTGACCGTGCAGGGGCGCACCTTCGAGTCGGAGGTGGGTTTCCAGGTGTTCGACCGGGACGGCACGTTGTTGCTCGCCACGGAAAACCTGGCGGTCGTGCCGAACACCCATGCGCCCGATGGCGCCTTCGAGGACATCCACAAGGGCAAATACAAATGGCGCGTGTTCACCCTGATCATGGAACAGGAAGGGGTGACCATCCGGGCCGGTGAGCGCTACGACAGCCGGCACGAGATCACCCGTGCGCTGTGGCTCGAACACGGCCTGCCGACCTTCCTCGGCCTGCCGGTGCTGGCGCTCCTGGTCGGCTGGGCGATCCGCCGCGGCCTGCGTCCGCTCGAGTCGCTGGCCGCGGCGCTGGCCCGGCGCGAACCGGGCAGCCGCGAACCGATCCACCTGCCGGATGCGCCCCTCGAACTGAAGCCCGTGTTGCTGGCGTTGAACGACCAGATCGAACGGTTGGAAGGGGCACTGGAGCGCGAACGGCAGTTCAGCGCGGACGTGGCCCATGAGCTGCGCACGCCCCTGGCCTCGACCATGATCAACCTGGAGGACGCGATGGCCTCGGCCCAGCCGGACGAGGCGCAGGCCGCGTTGGGAGCGGCTCGCGAATGCCTGGTCTCCCTGGCACGGCGCACCGAGCAGTTGCTGGCGCTGGCCCGGCTCGAAGCCGGTGCGGCGTCGGGGCCGCGAAGCCGCGTGGATCTCAGGGAACTCGCGCTGGAAGTGGTCGAGGAAATGTCGCCGGTGATCGGCACCGGTGGCGTGGAATTGAGCATCGAGTTGCCCGATCATCTCTTCGTGAACGGATACGGCGTCGCCCTCGGCGCGCTGATCCGTAACCTGCTGGAAAACGCCTTCCGCCACGTACCACACGGCGGCCATGTCGAATTGTCGATTCGGCATGTCGAACGAGGTGCCCTCATCGAGGTGACCGACGACGGCCCTGGCATTCCGGCGGAACGCCGCACCGCCATGTTCACCCGGTTCCAGCGCGGCGTGGACACGCAGGGCGAGGGTTATGGCCTGGGATTGTCGATCGTGAAGCGGGCCGTCGAGTTGCACGGGGCGGTTATCGAGCTCCTGGACCGCGAAGGCGGGCCCGGGTTGAGGGTGGTGGTGACCCTGCCCCTGGCCTGAATCGCGAGCGCGTTTCATTCAAGCGCGACGAACGCGATCGGAGCATTCTTGGAGGGTCCCCCATCACGCGGAGTCAGCCACGATGAAAAACCCCGAAGCGACCAAGAAGCTGCGCAAGGCCGCCTTGAACACGCGCACCGGTCTGGGTGCCGACGCGACGCGCGATATCTCAGGCGCGTTGAATGCGTTGCTCGCCGACACGTTCGCGCTGTACCTGAAGACGAAGAATTTCCATTGGCACATGTCCGGTCCGCGTTTCCGCGACCTCCACCTGCTGCTCGACGAGCAGGCGTCGCAGATCTTCGCCACCACCGACGACATCGCCGAGCGCGTACGCAAGATCGGCGGCACCACGATCCGTTCGATCGGACACATCGCACGCCTGCAGCGTATTTCCGACAACGACGCAGACTTCGTCACGCCGCAGGACATGCTCGCGGAACTGCGCGACGACAACCTCCGCCTGGCCGCCTCGCTGCGCGAGACGCACGGCGTGTGCGACGAGTATTCCGACGTCGCGACGGCGAGCCTGATCGAGAACTGGATCGACGAGACAGAGCGTCGCGTGTGGTTCCTGTTCGAGACGACACGCGAAGCCGACTGACGAAGGAAGGGCCATTGTGGGAGCCCACACCTTGTGGGAGCCGACTCTGTCGGCGATCCCGCGGCAGCGGGCAAGGTTGCGGCGAGCATCCATCGCCGCTCAAGCGGCTCCCACAATGGGCATATCATCCCCGGGGTCCGGACAAAAATATCCCGGGGCTCTTATTTCTTCGGTGTGGCGATCGCCCCGATCAGGTCCTTGCCCTCGCCGCGCACCAGGTGCGGATATTTCAGGCCACCGTGATAGTCGACGCCGACGGTGCGGTAGTCGTCGATATCCTTGATCAGGAACTGGATGGGCGTGCTGCCCGACTTGGCCTCGGCCACCGCGTCCTTGAGTACCTGGGCCGAATAATCCTTGCCGTTCACGGCGACCAACGTGACGCCGGGAACGATGCCCGCTTTCGCGGCGACACCATCCCACTGCGAATCCGTCACCACGCCCTTGTCAGACACCTGGATGCCCAGTGAATAGGCGAGGTTGACCGTCTTGCGGAGTTTCTCCGCCGTCTTCGCGAATGCCGTGGGCTTGTCGTCGTACACCAGTTTCCAGCCGCCGCCCTCGATGCCGTGCTCGGGCAGGGTGTCGCCCGTGTAATCAAGGCGCTGGCGCAGGAAGCTCGCCCAATCGTAGGGCTGGATGCCGTTGAGGGTGGCGACCACGTCGTCGAAGGTATAGGTCTTGGGAACGTAGCTGCCGTTGTCCATGCCGTAGAAGGCGCGGGCGAACTCGTCCAGCGTGTGCTTTCCACCGGAGAGGTCGCGGATCTTCGTATCGACGTCGAGCCAGAGCATCTGGCCTTCCGGGTAATAATCAGAGCCGCGGCGCAGGTTGCCCCAGCCCTGGCTGCCGCCGCGCGACGACAGCGGAATACCGTCCGCGGTGTCCTGCAACGAACGCCACGAGCGACCCGTGCGTGCCGACATGTCGGCGGCGATCGCGGCCAGCGAATCGCGCCACTGGTCGGTGGTCCAGATTCCCGAACGTGCGGTGAGCACGCCGGCCCAATAATCGGTGAGGCCTTCGTACACCCAGAGCAGGTCGTCCTGCATCGGCTCGGTGAAGGTGGGCGTCCAGAGGTCGGCGGGGCGGCGGAACTTGCCGTTCCACGAATGGATGTATTCGTGCGGCAACAAGGTACCCGCCGCGACGTTCACGTCGGGGTCGGTGAGGAAGTTCGCGAAGAGGCGGTCGTCGCTGGACTGATGGTGCTCCAGTCCGAAGTGGTTCGTGTGGTCGGAGGTGACCAGCAGGAAATCGTAGTGCGCATAGTGGTGCGCGCCGAAGAGCTTGTTCGCCTGCACCACGAGCGCACGCTGCTTCGCGATCTGTTCTTCGGTGGCCTTGACCCCAGCGGCCGTATCACCGGTGATGTTGAGGTGCACCTGGGTGGCCTGGCCGGGCGCGAGGTCGATGCGGGTGAAGTATTTGCCCGTCATCAGCGGTGAATCCACCAGGTTCTCGAAACTCACCGGCTTGAAGGTGACCTCGTCGCCCGATTGCGAGGCCGTTTCCAAGGCGGAGGCGAACTTCCATCCCGAAGGCAGCTTCACGCTCGGCTCGATCGTGATCCGGCTGGTGTAGTGCCCGGCCGGATAGAAGGCCACTTCATTGAAAGAGAGCGGTATGTAGTTCGGCGTGGCGGGAGCGAGGTATTCGAAGGCGAGTTCGAGCTTGTCGACGCCGGCGGGTACATCCACGTGGAAGGCGTACATCTCTTTCAGGTCGCGGCGCCAGGGGATGCGCTTGCCGTTCGCCGTGATGACGAAGCCCGCCACGTTGGAGAGCGGGCCCGACGGCCCATGCACGCCGGGGATCCATTTCGGGTAGTAGAGGATCGCGTGGCCGGCGCTGACCGGGATCGTCTCGCGTACGTGATAGAGGTGCCTCGACGCATCGGAGAGATCGACATGCAGCGTCAGGTTACCGGGGTAGGGCTGGTCGGCGGCCACGGGGAGGTCCGCGGCGATGGCCTGGGACACGGAAAAGGCCATCGCGGAAGCGACGGCGGCGGCGAGGGTGGCGCGGCGGAGCGATTGGCGCATGGCTCGGATCCCCTGGCGGACGGTATCGACCGATGGTCGGGGCCGGAGGGCGGGGCGACCTGTGCCATAGGTCATGCATGGCATGGCGCGTTTGAAACGGGGGACTTCGCGTGCCGGAGGCACGCCGGTAGCATGGATTCGCCTGGAATCCCTGCGAACCCCATGAAAGCACCCACCCTGCGGCGCATCCTCAACGCCTGGCCACCTTTCCTGTTCACCGGAATCCGCGTGGTGCGGATGGACGATTACCGGTACGCGAAGGTGCGCCTGAAACTCGCCTGGTACAACCGCAACTACGTGCGCACGCAGTTCGGCGGCAACCTGTTTTCCATGACCGATCCGTTCTGGATGATCATGGTGCTCAAAAGCCTCGGCAACGACTACATCGTATGGGACCAGGCGGGAGAGATCCGTTTCGTCGCGCCAGGTCGCGAGGATGTCTACGCGGAGTTCCGCGTCGAGGAATCCCTGCTCGACGAACTGCGTGCCGCCACCGCGAACGGTGAGAAGTGTCTGCGCTGGTTCGACACCGACGTCCGCACGGCGTCGGGCGAACTCGTCGCCACGGTGCGCAAGCAACTCTACGTGAGGCGCAAGCGCCGCTGATCAGAACAGCAGCGACGCCATCTTGCGGCGATACGTACCCACCAGCTCCGCGTCGTCGATCGTCGCGAACGCCGCGAGCAGACGCTTCTTCGCCTGTCCGTCGTTCCAGTCGCGCTGGCGCTTGAGCACATCGATGAACTGGTCGAGGCCCGCCGGTGCGTCGCCTTCGATCAGCAGGCGAACGCCGAGCAGGTCGCGCGCCTCCCAGTCGGAATCGTTGGCCTGCACCCGCGCCTGGAGTTCCGCCAGCGACGGGGCACCGGCCAGTGCGCGGGCCAGTTCCAGCTGGCTGCGCAGGCGTACCGCACGGGCGTCGGTCGCGAGGTTGGCGGGCAGGGCATCGAGTTCGGCCTGGGCCGGTTCGACCTGGCCGGCCCGCATCAGGGCCAGGGCGAGGTCGAGCTTCAGTTCGGTACGGTCCGGCTCGGTGGCGATGGCCTGCTGGAGGCGATTGATGGCCTCTTCGGCGGTTTCAACCGGTGCCGGCGCGATGTCTTCGTCGTTGGCCGCATCGGCCGGCTGCACGCCGTGACGGGTGAGGAACTCGCGGATCTGGCCTTCCGGCAGTGCGCCGGCGAAGCCATCGACCACCTGGCCACCGCTGATCAGGACCACCGTCGGGATGCTGCGGACGCCGAACATGGCGGCCAGCTGCTGCTCGGCATCCACGTCGATCTTGGCCAGGCGAAAGCCCCCGTTGTACTCGGCGGCCAGCTTTTCCAGGATCGGGCCGAGCGACTTGCAGGGGCCGCACCATTCGGCCCAGAGGTCGACCAGGACGGGGGCTTCGAGCGATGCCTTGATGACGTCGTTCTCGAAACCGGCCGTGGTCGCGTCGAAGACATGTTCATTGCGGGTCTGGGCGCTGCTCACGGAAGGCTCCTGGGACAAGGTGTCGATGCCCGGTAAGTCGGGGAAGAGGGGGAGCATATCAAGCCCCCGGGGGCTTTTAGGACTACTCCTATCCATTCCCTCATGCGCCGTTTACGCGGATTTGCGATCATACGGCGCGGGCCGGTGCGGCCTCGAACCGCCGGGAAGGCATGCATAACGCCCAGGAACTGATCGTCTGCGAACACTGCGACTCCGTCTACCGGAGGCGTACGCTCGCGCGTGGCGAAGTCGCCGACTGCGTCGTTTGCGGCGCCGTGCTGGAACGGCACCAGTGGCTCGGCGTGGAAGCGCAGTTCGCCCTGATCGTCGCTGCGCTCATCGTCTTCGTCATCGCCAACGTCTCGCCCATCGTCACCCTCGGCCTGTCCGGGATGACCGCGGCCACGACCCTTTGGGGCGCGGTCATCGCCATGTGGAACGATGGCGCCCAGGTCGTGGCCTTCCTCAGCGCGATGACCCTGTTCTTCTTTCCACTCAGCCAGATCCTGATCTTCGGCTGGGTGCTCTGGTTCGCCCGCGCCCGGCGCCGGGCGCCCGGCTTCGCCCAGGCCATGTCGGCCCTGGTCAGGGTCAAGCCATGGAGCATGATCGAGGTGTTCATGCTGGGCACGCTCGTTGCGGTGGTGAAGGCGCACACCTATTTCGACGTGGTACCGGGGCCGGGCATCTGGGCGTTCGGCTTCCTTACGTTGCTGGTCACGTTGTTTTCCAGCCACGACCCGCGCCAGCTCTGGGATATAACGCGGGAGGCGAGGGCATGAACGCGCCGCCGCGAGCCAGTGAGCTGGGCATGATGTCCTGCCACGTGTGCCGGCTGGTCACGGCATACACGGACGACCCGCACGCGCATTGCCCACGCTGCGGCAATTCGTTGCACGCGCGCAAGCGCGGCAGTATCGGCCGGGCCTGGGCCTTGCTTGTGGCGGCGGCGATCTTCTACATCCCGGCGAACCTGTTCCCGATCATGCGCACGCAGAGTCTCTCGTCGAAAGACGACAACACGATCCTCAGCGGGATCGTGGAACTGTGGCGCGCGGGTTCGCCCGGCCTCGCGGTCATCGTCTTCACGGCGAGCATCGTCGTGCCCATGCTGAAATTCATCATCATGGGTTACCTGCTGGTGTCCGTGCAGCGTTCCAGTGGGTTCGTGGCGAAACAGCGGGCGCGGTTGTACCGCTTCGTGGAACTGGTCGGTTATTGGTCGATGCTCGACGTGTTCGTCGTGGCGATCCTGTCGGCCCTGGTCCACTTCAAGATCCTCAGCCGCGTCGAGCCCTTGCCCGGCGTGGTCTATTTCGGCGTGGTCGTCGTACTGACGATGCTATCGGCCATGAGCTTCGATCCCCGCCTGATCTGGGACAACAGGAAATCGCAATGAGCGACACCAACGTAGGAAACACGCCTCCGCCGGAGGATCTGCCGCAACCGGTCGTGCGCCGGTCGAAGCTAGGCTTCTCGCTGATCTGGCTGGTGCCGATCGTGGCCGCGCTCGTCGGCGTCTCGCTGCTGGTCAACCACTACACGTCCGCCGGACCCCGGATCACCGTGACCTTCCTCACCGCCGAAGGCATCGAGGCGGGCAAGACCCAGGTCAAGTACAAGAACGTGGTGATCGGCAAGGTCACGACGATGCGCCTTTCGCGCGACCGCACGCACATCACGGTCATGATCGACCTGGAGAAGGATGCCAGCGCCTTCGCCACCAAGAGCACCCGTTACTGGGTGGTGCGCCCGCGCATCGGCGCCAGTGGCGTATCCGGCATCGATACCTTGCTCTCGGGTGCCTTCATCGGCGCGGATGCCGGCGATTCGGACGAGGAGCAAAGCGACTTCACGGGCCTGGAGACACCGCCGGCGGTGACCCACGGCGCACCCGGCCGGCGCTTCGTGCTGCATTCCACGGACCTGGGTTCGCTGGATATCGGCTCGCCTGTGTACTACCGGCGCATCCAGGTCGGCCGGGTCGTCTCGTACGAGTTGGACAAGGACGGCAAGGGCGTCTCGTTGCAGCTCTTCATCGACGGGCCCAACGATCGCTTCGTAGGGAAGGACACGCGCTTCTGGAACGCCAGCGGCGTCGACGTGTCGCTCGGTGCCGACGGCCTGAAGATGAACACGCAGTCGCTGGCCACGGTGATCGCCGGCGGTGTCGCGTTCCAGGACCCGCCGGGGCCGCACGACGAGGCACCCGCGCCGGAAATGGCGGAGTACACCCTCTTCAGCGACCAGACCATGGCACTGGCGCCACCGGATGGCAAGCCGCGCTACATCCGCATGCGCTTCGAGCACTCGCTGCGCGGGCTGACCGTCGATGCGCCCGTCGAACTGCTCGGCGTGAAGGTCGGCCGCGTGGTTTCGGTGAACCTCGATTACGATCCGAAGACGCAGACCTTCCCTGTCATCGTCGGGGCCCTGGTCTATCCGCAGCGCCTGGGCCAGGCCAACGAGAAGCTGGCCAAGGCGGTCGGTGGCGACGAGGACAGCCTGTTCCCGCGAATCATGGGCGGGCTGGTCGCGCACGGGCTGCGTGCGCAGGCGCGCACCGGCAACCTGCTCACCGGCCAGCTCTACATCGCCCTGGATTTCGACCCGAAGGCGCCCAAGGTCGCTTTCGACGAGAAGACCAAGCCGGTGGAGGTGCCGACGACACCGGGTGATTTCGACCACCTGCAGGAACAACTTTCCAGCATCGTCGACAAGGTCGAGAAGATTCCGTTCGACTCGATCGGCAAGAACCTCGACGGCAGCCTGAAGGAACTCCAGGGCACCTTGAAGCAGGTCAACGGCGATCTCCTGCCCGAAGCGAAGAAGACCTTGCAAGGCGTGAACAGGACCGTGGGCACGGCCAACGACGCCCTGTCCGAGAATTCGCCCTTGCAGCAGAACATCGCCAACACGCTGGAGGAACTGCAGCGCACCGTGCGTTCGGTCCGCGCGTTCACCGATTACCTGGGACGGCATCCGGAAGCGCTGCTGCGCGGCCGCGGCGCCGACGCGCCGCCGAAGATCAGTACCCCGTCGTCCCCGAAGCAGGGCAAGGAAGAACAGCCATGACGCATACCCTCCGCCTCGCCGGTGCCGCCATCCTGATCGGCTCGCTGGCCGCCTGCGCTTCCGCGCCGACCCACTTCCACACGCTGGTTCCGCCTTCGGCGCCGATGGCGGCGGCCTCCGCGGCCTTCGTCATCGACGTGCAGCCGGTGGCCGTGCCGCCGCAGGTCGACCAGCCCGCGCTGGTGTTGCGCCAGGGAGCCGGTGGCATCGCCGTGCTCGATGGGGAGCGTTGGGCCTCGCCGCTGGGCGACGAGATCCGGGGTGCGCTATCGGCCGATCTGGCGGCTCGGCTCGGGACGCACGACGTCCATGGGCTGCCCAGGGTGAAGGACAGCAAGGTCGTCGGCGTGCGGCTCGACGTCCGCCGGTTCGATTCGGAAGTCGGCGGCAACGCCACGCTGGAAGCCTCCTGGTCGGTGCGTGTCGCCGAGGGCGCAGCCGTCACCTGCGCCTCGCGTATCGCCGAGCCCGCCGGCTCGACGTACGACAGCCTCGTGGAGGCCCATCAGCGTGCCGTGGGCAAGGTGGCCGACCAGGTCGCTGTGGCCGTGCGCGCCGTGGCCGCCGGGCAGACCCCTCCCTGCCAATAAGCCGAGGGAGTGGCCTCGATACTTGGCCCGAAGGGCCCCGTGGGATAGTCTCCCGCGATTGACCGCCGCGTTTTCTCCTGCGGCCAACCGAGCATTCCATTGGTACCGAACACCATGCAGGACACCCACGATCAGGGCACGCGCGAGCAGGGCGGCTACGCCCCGGACGTCGTCGAGACGGCCGCCCAGCGCTTCTGGAACGAAACCCGCGCCTTCGAGGTCACGGAAGACACATCCAGGCCGAAGTATTACTGCCTCTCGATGCTGCCGTACCCCTCGGGTGCCCTGCACATGGGCCACGTGCGCAACTACACCATCGGCGACGTGATCAGCCGCTTCCAGCGCCAGCAGGGCAAGAACGTGCTCCAGCCGATGGGTTGGGACGCCTTCGGCCTGCCCGCCGAGAACGCCGCGATCAAGAACAACACGGCACCGGCGAAGTGGACCTACAAGAACATCGAACACATGCGCGAGCAGTTGAAGCGCATGGGCTTCGCGTACGACTGGACCCGCGAGGTCACCACCTGCAAGCCGGAGTACTACCGCTGGGAGCAGCAGATGTTCACCCGGCTGATGAAGAAAGGCCTGGTGTACCGCAAGAACAGCGTCGTGAACTGGGACCCGGTCGACCAGACCGTGCTGGCGAACGAGCAGGTCATCGACGGCCGGGGCTGGCGCTCCGGCGCGGTGGTCGAGAAGCGCGAGATCCCGCAGTGGTTCCTGAAGATCATTGCCTACGCGCAGGAGTTGCTCGACGGCCTCGACGCGTTGCCGGGCTGGCCCGAAGCGGTCAAGACCATGCAGCGCAACTGGCTGGGCCGCTCCGAAGGCCTGGAGATCACCTTCGACGTGGACGGCCAGGACGAGCCGCTCACCGTGTTCACCACGCGGCCGGACACGCTCATGGGCGTGTCCTACGTGGCCGTGGCCGCCGAGCATCCGATCGCGACGCGCGCGGCCGAGGGTAACCCCGGCTTGTCCGCCTTCATCGACAGCTGCAAGGCCGGCGGCGTGTCCGAAGCCGAGCTGGAAACGCAGGAGAAGCGCGGTTACTACACCGGCATCGACGCCACGCATCCGCTCACCGGTGAAAAGGTGCCGGTGTGGGTCGCCAACTTCGTGCTGATGGGCTACGGCACCGGCGCCGTCATGGCCGTGCCCGGGCATGACCAGCGCGACTGGGAGTTCGCCCAGAAGTATTCCCTGCCGATCAAGATGGTCGTGGTCGACCGTGGCGTCGTCGACGCCGTGGCGGAACTGAAGCGCGATCTCGCCACCGAAGGCACCGACACGGTACAGAACGCCCTGGATGGCGGTTCCTCGGACGCTTACCAGTCGTCGGCCGCGGTCGAGACGATCAAGACGTTCGAGAACAATATCCAGACCGCCGGCGCGTACACGGACTACGGCACCCTGATCAACTCGGGCGAATTCGACGGCCTGGACTTCAAGGCGGCGTTCGATGCCATCGCCGCGAAGCTCGAAGCCGCCGGGCGTGGCGAACGCCGGGTCAACTGGCGTATCCGCGATTGGGGTGTCAGCCGCCAGCGCTACTGGGGCTGCCCGATCCCCGTGATCCATTGCCCGGCGTGCGGCGCCGTGCCGGTGCCCGAAGACCAGTTGCCGGTGGTGCTGCCGGAAGACGTGGCCTTCTCCGGCGTGCAGTCGCCGATCAAGGCCGATCCGGAGTGGCGCAAGACCACTTGCCCGGATTGCGGTGGCGCCGCCGAGCGTGAAACCGACACCTTCGATACCTTCATGGAATCGAGCTGGTACTACGCGCGCTACACGAGTCCCGGTGCGAACGGGCAGGTGGACGAGCGTGCCAACTACTGGACCCCGGTCGACCAGTACATCGGTGGCATCGAGCACGCGATCCTGCACCTGCTGTATTTCCGCTTCTACCACAAGCTCATGCGCGACGAGGGGCTGGTGGACAGCGACGAGCCGGCGACGAACCTGCTCTGCCAGGGCATGGTGATCGCCGAGACGTACTTCCGTAAGGAAGCCGACGGGTCCAGCACCTGGTTCAATCCGGCCGATGTCGACGTGCAGCGCGACGAACGCGCACGCATCGTCGGCGCGGTGCTGCGCGCGGACGGCGAGCCGGTGGAAATCGGTGGCGTCGAGAAGATGTCCAAGTCGAAGAACAACGGCGTGGACCCGCAGTCGATGGTCGAGAAGTACGGTGCGGACACCGTGCGCCTGTTCTCGATGTTCGCCGCGCCGGCGGACCAGTCGCTGGAGTGGAACGAAGCCGGCGTGGAAGGCATGGCGCGCTTCCTGCGCCGCCTCTGGCGCGACATCCATACGCATGCCTCGTCCGTCGCTTCGGGCGAGGACGGAGCGGGCGAGGCCGCGCGCAAGACGCTGCGCCGCCAGTTGCACGAGACGATCCAGAAGGTGAGCGACGATATCGGCCGCCGCCAGTCCTTCAATACCGCCATCGCCGCCCTGATGGAGTTGCTGAACGCGTTGGGCAAGTTCGACGACGCCAGCACCCGGGGCCAGGCGCTGCGCCAGGAGGCCTTCACGGCCATCGTCCAGCTGATCAATCCGTTCACCCCCCATGTCTCGCACGCGCTGTGGCAGGTGCTCGGCCATGGCGAGACCCTGGTCGAGGACGCCGGCTGGCCGCAAGTGGACCCGGCGGCGCTGGTCCGCGACTCGCTGACCTACGCGGTGCAGGTGAACGGCAAACTTCGCGCTACCATCGAGGTGCCGGCAGCGGCCTCGAAGGACGAGGCGGAAGCCATGGCGCGGGCCGAACCCAACGTGGCCCGCATGCTCGAAGGCCAGACCGTGCGCAAGGTGATCGTCGTGCCCGGCAAGATCGTCAACATCGTCGCAGGATAACCATGAGCCCGAACCTCCTTCGTTCGCTTCGCATCGCCGCGCTGGTCTCCATCGCGGCCCTGGTCAGTGCCTGCGGCTTCCACCTGCGCCAGAGCGCGGCGTTGCCCCCGGGGATGAAGAAGATCCACCTCACGGTGTCCGGCGGCGGCAAGCTGGAACGCGAGCTCACCCGGGCGCTGGAAAATTCCGACGTGACGATCGTGGACAAGCCCTCGGTCGACGCGGCCGAACTGGCTGTCACCTCGAACACCTTCCGCACCGATTCGCTGACCGTCAGCGGTACGGCACGCGTCACGGAATACGCGGTGCGCTACCACGTCGATTTCAACGCGAAGGCGGGTGACGGTACGGTGATCATCCCTTCGCAGTCGGTCGATATGTCCCGCGAATTCAGCTACGACGCGACCAACACCATCGGTACCGCGAGCCAGACCGAAGAGCTGCAGCGCAGCCTCATCGGCGACATGGTCCAGGCGATCCTGTTCCGCTTGCAGGCGGCTGGCGCGCATCCGGCCATGGCGGCGCCCGCGCAGGCGCCCGCCACCTCGAACTGAGCCGGCGGCGTGCCCTTCAACCCGAGCCAGTGGCAGAAGCATCTCGCGGGCGACCGCATGGCGCCGGTTTATCTGCTGGTCGGCGAGGAACTGCTCGTGCTGGAAGCGGCCGATGCCGTGCGCGCCATGGCGCGCCGGCTCGGTTACGCCGAGCGCGAGGTACTGGAAGCGGACAGCCGCTTCGATTGGGACGACCTGGCCCGCGCTTCGGCGGGGCTGTCGCTGTTCGCCACCCAGCGCCTGCTCGACCTGCGTCTCGCCGGCGGCCGCGCGGGGAAGGACGGCGGCGCGGCGATCTCCGAATTCGTGGCCAATCCTCCGCCGGATACCACCTTGTTGATCACCGCCACCGAATGGAGCAGCAAGCACGAGGCGGTCTGGACCAAGACGGTCGACCAGGGCGGTATCCAGGTGGTGTTCAACGCCCCACGGCCGCATGAATGGACACAATGGGTCGGGGGGCGGCTCGCCTCGCGTGGCGTCAAGGCCACCCCCGACGCCGTGGCGATGCTGGCCGAGCGCGTGGAAGGCAACCTGCTGGCCGCCGCCCAGGAAGTGGACAAGCTGGTGGTCCTCGCCGGCGATCAGCGCCTCGACGCCGCGACACTGGAAGGTCTCGTGGCCGACAGTGCCCGCTACGACGCATTCAAGCTCACCGACGCCGCCTTCGCCGGTGAGGGAGGGCGCGCCCTGCGCATCCTCGCCGGCCTGCGCGCCGAAGGCGACGAGCTCATCGCGTTGATGGGGTGGCTGGTCAACCAGTTGCAACTCGCCATGCGCCTGGCCAACGCGCGTGACTTCGGCGCGCAGGCAAAGGCCGAGCGCCTCTGGCCCGCGCGTGAGCAGTTGTTCCGCAAGGCGCTGCGTCGCGCGCCACGCGAGCACTGGATGGCGTGCCTTGCCCGCGCCGCGCGCATCGACCGCATGGCCAAGGGCCGCGAACAAGGCGATCCCTGGCTGGAAGCCGAGCGGCTGGTCGCCGCCATCGCCGAGCCGCGCGCGGCTGCCGTTTTCGCATGAGCCGGACGCGCCCGCTCGCCATACTCGGCGGCACCTTCGACCCGGTCCATCACGGACACTTGCGGGCCGCCTGGGAGGCGGCCGAAGCACTCGACGCCGAGGTGCGCCTTGTGCCCGCGCGCACGCCGCCGCACCGGCCACCCCCCGTCGCCGATGCCAGCGGCCGTGTCGCCTTGCTGCGCGCGGCGCTCGCGGGGCAGGATCGCCTCGCCCTCGATACCCGCGAACTGGACCGCGACGGCCCGTCCTATACGGTCGACACGCTGGCGTCCCTTCGTGCCGACATCGGGCCGGACCGGTCGCTGGTGCTCCTGGTGGGCGCCGATGCGTTCGCCGGACTGGCGTCCTGGCACCTCTGGCGGGACCTCTTCGCGTTCGCCCACGTGGGCGTGCTGACGCGCCCCGGGACCCTCCACCCGCCGTCGGGCGAACTGGCGGCTTTCATCGCCGGGCGCCGGGTGGAGCGTTTGCAGGGGCCCTCCGGGCAGGTGGTCGACATCGCGATCACGCCACTCGACATCGCCGCCACGGCGATCCGCGAGTCGTTCGCGGCGGGTGGCGAGCCGCGCTTCCTGATGCCCACGGCCTGCTTCGCCGACGAGGCGTTGCTGGCGCCTTATCGCGCCCTCGGGCGCTAATCGCCGACCCTGTCGGCGATGCCTTTACCTGCCCAGGCATTTGACGCACCCCGGACCCACGGGGGTTATACTCGCCACAACCCCGGCATTCCGCCGTACGAGGTTTCCGTATCTTGAGTTCGACCGCATCCCGCAAGGCCAAGTCCGCCGCCACCAACGAACATCTGCGTCAGCGCGTGGTTGCCGCCCTCGAAGACCTCAAGGCCAAGGACGTCCGTGAAATCGATGTCCGCGGCAAGACCTCCATCGCCGACATCCTGTTCATCGCATCGGGCACCTCCGCCCGTCACGTCAAGTCGATCGCCGACGAAGTCATCAAGTTCGCCAAGGAGGCGGGCGTGATGCCGCTCGGCGTCGAAGGACAGACCGAAGCCGAATGGGTGCTCGTCGACCTCGGCGACATCATCGTCCATGTGATGATGCCGCGTATCCGCGAGTTCTACGGCCTGGAGCGTCTCTGGACCGTCGGCGACGACGGCGCCGAAGCCGCGAACGCCTGAGCCCGCCATGCGGGCTCGCCTCATCGCGGTCGGCGAACGCATGCCGGCCTGGGTGGCCGAAGGCTTCGCCGAATACCGGAAGCGGCTGTCCCACGACTTTCCCCTCGAACTGGTCGAGATCAAGCCCGGTGCGCGCGGCAAAGGCCGCGACGACGCACGGGCGACGCTCGACGAGGGCGTCGCCATCCTGGCGACGCTGCCACGCGACATCCACGTCGTCGCCCTCGATGGGCGTGGCAAGGCATGGTCCAGCGAAGATCTCGCCCGGCAGCTGGAGCAATGGCGCATGGGTGGGCGCGATGTCGCCTTCCTCATCGGCGGCCCTGACGGTCACGCGCCCGAGGTACTGGCGCGAGCGGACCAGACCTGGTCGCTGGGGCCGTTGACCCTGCCGCACATGCTCGTCCGCCTCGTGCTGGCCGAGCAGCTGTACCGCGCCACGACCCTCGTCGCCGGCCATCCCTACCACCGTGCCTGAAGGAACCGCCGTGCTGTACCTGGCCTCGCAATCGCCCCGCCGCCGCGAACTCCTGGCCCAGATCGGCGAAGACCACCGCATCCTCGAGGTGGACGTGGAGGAGATCCGCGAGCCCGGCGAGCCAGCGGACGCCTATGTGTCACGCGTGGCGCGGGACAAGGCGCGGGCGGGATTCGCGCGCGTGATGGGTGAACCGGGCGCACGGGTGCTGGGTGCCGACACCGAGGTGGTACTCGGCGATGAAGTCTTCGGCAAACCTCGTGATGCCGCGGACGCCGTGGCCATGCTCGGCCGCCTTGCCGGACGCGAGCATCGCGTGCTCTCGACCGTATGGCTGGTGGAGGCCGGCGGGGAACGGCATGCGGTATCGGTATCGACGGTGCGCTTCGCGCCCCTCTCCGGGCGCGCCATCGCGTCCTACGTGGCCACCGGCGAATGTTTCGGCAAGGCGGGCGCCTATGCGATCCAGGGTGCGGCGGCGGCCTTCGTGGAACATCTTTCGGGCAGTTACTCCGGCGTCATGGGCCTGCCCCTGTTCGAAACCTTCCAGCTCCTCCACGGTCAGTGACAGGCTGTCGACGCGCGGGCTATAAAGCACGATGACTCAAGGAAAAGGGGCGCCGGTGAGCGAGGAAATACTGATCAATGTCACGCCGCGTGAGACGCGGGTGGCGATCGTCGAAAACGGCATGCTCCAGGAAGTCCACGTGGAGCGTGCGCAGAAGCGCGGCTACGTGGGCAACGTGTACAAGGGACGCGTGCAGCGCGTGATGCCCGGCATGCAGGCCGTGTTCGTGGAGATCGGGCTGGAGCGTGCCGCGTTCCTGCACGCCTCCGATATCGTGCGCCCGCCGTTGCCACCGACCGATGCGCCGGTGGATGGCAAGGGCAACGGACATGGGCCGGTGCCGTCGATCTCCGAACTGGTGCACGAGGGACAGGAAATCGTCGTGCAGGTGGTCAAGGACCCGATCGGTAGCAAGGGCGCGCGGCTTTCCACGCACTTGTCGATCCCATCGCGCTACCTCGTCCTCTTGCCGCATTCGCGCACGCTGGGCGTATCGGTGCGCATCGAGGAAGAAACCGAGCGCCAGCGGCTCAAGGACATCCTCAATCCGCTGATCGGCGAGAACCACCTGGGCTACATCGTGCGCACCAATGCGGAAGGCCAGTCGGAGGAATCGCTCGCGTTCGACGTGACCTACCTCGGCAAGGTCTGGCGCGTGGTGCAGGAGAACATCCAGAAGGCCAAGGTCGGCGAGCGCGTGTACGAGGAACTCTCGCTGCCGCTGCGCTCCTTGCGCGATTCGCTCAACGACGGCATCGAGAAGGTTCGCGTGGATTCACGCGAAACCTACGAGAAAACGGTCAAGTTCGTGCACAAGTTCATGCCGGTGCTGTCCGACCGCATCGAGCACTATGCGGGCGAACGGCCGATCTTCGACCTCTATGGCGTGGAGGACGAGATCCAGCGTGCGCTGCGCAAGGAAGTGCCGCTGAAATCGGGCGGCTACCTGATCGTCGACCAGACCGAAGCGATGACCACCATCGACGTCAACACGGGCGGTTACCTCGGTACCCGCAACCTCGAGGAAACCGTGTATCGCACGAACCTGGAGGCCGCGCAGGCGGCGGCTCGCCAGCTGCGGCTGCGCAACCTCGGCGGCATCATCATCATCGACTTCATCGACATGATCGACGACGAGCACAAGCGCCAGGTATTGCGCATGCTCGAGAAGGGCCTGGCGAAGGATCATGCGAAGACCACGGTTTATCCGATGTCGGCCCTGGGCCTGGTCGAGATGACCCGCAAGCGCACCACCGAAAGCCTCGAACGCCAGTTGTGCGAGCCGTGCCCCGCTTGCAGCGGCCGCGGCACGCTGAAGACCGCCGAGACCGTGATCTACGAGATATTCCGCGAGATCACGCGTGCGGTGCGCCAGTTCAACGCGCAGAAGCTCCTGGTGATGGCCAGCCCCAAGGTGGTCGGCCGCATCCTCGAGGAGGAATCGGCGGCCGTCGCGGAACTGGAAGAATTCATCGCCAAGAGCATCCGCTTCCAGGCGGAAGAGCATTACTCGCAGGAACAGTTCGATGTCGTCCTCCTCTGAACCCGGCGCGCACCGCCGGAACCCGGGCCGGTGAATCCGCACTGGCGCCATCGCGCACGACGCCTGCGGTTCTTCTTCCTGGGTCTGGTCGCGAGCCTGTTGGTCGCCCTCGCGATCGTGATGGCGCTCGGCCAGCTGTTGCTGCCGCTGGCGGCGCGCTATCCGGAGCGGGTGGCGACGCTACTCAGCGATCGCTTGCACCGTCCGGTGCGTTTCGCCTCGCTGGAAGGCTTCTGGCGGCCATCCGGCCCGTTGTTCGTGATGCGCGACGTCACCATCGCGCCCACGGAAGGCGGTGAACCCCTGCACCTTCCGCAGGCGGCGGTGAAGCTCGACTTCGGCGCGTTCGTGCTGCCGTCGCGGCATCTCATCAACCTGCGCCTGAGCGATCTCCGCCTCGGCTTGCGCCGGGCCGTCGACGGGCGTTGGAGCATCGATGGTTTCGGCGCGGGAGGCGGCACCCAGAAGGTCTCCCTGGGCAATCTTTCGGCCGACCTCTGGCTCGGCAACCTGCACCTGGACATCGCCGACGACACCACCCAGCGGCACTACGGCCTGGTGGCCGACAAGCTGCGGATCAGCCTGCAAGGCCGGACCATCCGGTTCGGAGGCACCTTGCGTCGCGAGCATGTCGGCGGGCTGCTCAGCGCCGCGGGCCGGTTCGCCGACGACGGTTCGAACGGACGCGTCTACGTGAAGGGCGCCGACGTCGATTTCGCTGCGCTCACCGGCGACTTCGACGCCAACGGCTACGCCCTGGCGGGCGGCAAGGGGCGTTTCGAAACGTGGCTGGACTGGCGCGATGCGCACGTGGTGCGCGCGACGTCGCGGCTCGACCTCGAGAACCTCGCCATCCGCGGGCCCGCACGCACGGTCAGCACGGCAGGCTTGCATGGCGTCGTCGATTTCCACCGCACCGCCGACGGGCAGCGGATCGACTGGGCGGGAAACGATGGCAGCGACGTCGCCCTCGTCTTGCGCAAATCGGGTGAACGAAGCGACGGTACGCTGGTGGGACGCACGCTCGACCTGGCGCCCTTGCTGCCCTGGGCTGGCGTCTTGCCCCAGATGTCGCCATCGCTGGCGCGCTGGCTGGGCGAAGGGCACCCACGTGGCCGCTTCGACCAGCTGCGCGCCGACTGGAACTCCGTCGACGGTGTGAGTTTCGCGCATGCCACCTTCTCCGGCGTGGGCATCGACGCCAGTGGCAGCTTGCCTGGCGTGTCTTCGTTGAAAGGCGAGGTGTTCGGCGATGGCGAGGCACTGGCGCTCAGCCTGCCGAAGCAACCCACCACGATCGACGCCACCGGCGTGTTCCGCAAACCGTTCGTCATGGCCTCGCTTGGCGGCGACATCGCGGTGTACAAGGACGAAGGTGACTGGCACGTCGGCGTCGACCCGCTGGATTTCCGCGGCGAGGGATATGGCGGCCAGGCGCGCGGCGAACTCGTCCTGCCGGCGGCCGACACCGGTCCCTTCATGGACATGTACATCGCGCTCGGCGAGGGCGAGGTGCCTGCCGCCAAACTGTTCTGGCCGATCCATTCGATGTCCGAAGGCGCGCAGAACTGGCTCAACCGCGGCCTCGTGTCCGGTCGCATCGAGGGTGGTTCGGCGTTGCTTCGCGGCAACCTGCGCGAGTTTCCGTTCAAGAATCAGGAAGGGCGCTTCGAGGCCCGTGCCGCGATCGCCGATCTGGTGCTCGACTACGGCACGGGATGGCCGCGCGCCGAGGGCGTCGCCGCCGTCGCCAACTTCATCGGCAACGGCATGTATGTCGAAGCGAGCGAAGGCCATTCGCTCGGCAACGCCGTGAGTTCGGCGTCGGCGGCCATTCCCGACTTCGCCGATGGCATCCTCGATCTCAAGGTGAGCGGCGCGGGAACGGGTGGCAGCTACCTCGACTTCATCAAGAACAGCCCGGTCGCCAGCCGCAGCCGCGAGGCACTCGACGCGATGAAGCTCGGCGGTACGGGCGAATTCGGCTTCAACCTGCTCATGCCCCTGAAGAGCGCGAAGGACTTCACGCTGCAAGGCAAGGCCACCATCAAGGACGCGGATCTCGTCGCCGACGCGTGGAAGCTGCGCCTCGACAAGATCACCGGCCCCATGACGTTCGACGGCACGGGCTTCTCCGCGAAAGGCCTGAAGACCGCGTACCGCGGCCAGCCCGCCGACCTCGACGTCGCCATCGCGGGCGCGACCGGCGATCCGGCGAAGATCGTCGATGCGTCGCTCACGGGCGCCTTCACGGTCGGCGAGATGGTCGGCGGTTTCGAAAACCTGAAATGGCTGAGCGACATCGCAAAGGGACGCGGCACGTTCCGCATCGGCTTCGACCTGAGCAAGACGGGGGAGGGCGACGCCACCGCACAGACGCTACGGGTCGATTCCGACCTGCGAGGCGTGGAACTGACGATGCCCACGCCGGTGAAGAAACCGGCGAACACCGCCACGCCGCTATCGGTACGAGTCGGGCTTCCCGTGGATGGTGCGCGCCTGGATGTCGCCCTGGGCGACGCGGTGCGTGGACGCCTGCGTTTGCCGACGGACACGGTGCCCATCGCCGCGGCTTTCAATCTCGGCGCCACGGCGCCGGCGGCGGTGCCCACGCAGGGTTACCTGATCGGCGGTCATGCTCCCCGGCTCGATGTGTCCGGCTGGGTCCAGTACGTGGTGGGTCTTTCCAGCGGTGGCAGCGGGCCGGGCTTGTCCGCGCTGGACGTGAGCGCGGACGACGGTGAAGTCTTCGGCCAGCATTTCGCGAACATGCATCTCGTCGCCCGTCCCGGTCCGCAAGCGTTGTCGCTGCGCGTGGACAGCGACGCCATGACGGGTCAGATGACCGTGCCGAACGAAGAATTGCGCCGACGCGGCATCACCGCGCGGATGGATCGCCTGTGGTGGCCTGCGACCGACGACGCGAAAGCAACACCCGCCCAGGCACAGAAGTCGCCGGATGCGAACGAAGCCGGCGTGGCTCCCGCCAGCCTGCCGCCGTTGCATCTGCAAGTGACCGACATGCGCCTGGGCAAGGCGCGCCTCGGCGAGGCGCGGCTGGAAACCTGGCCGACCGACGAGGGCATGCACATCGACCAGCTGAGGGCGCAGTCGAAGAACGTGCAGATCACCGCCACGGGCGACTGGAATGGTGACGAGAAGCGCAGCCGCACACACTTGTCGATGGACTTCGCTTCCGAGGACGTCGCACGCATGTTCGACGCGCTCGGCTTCGCCGGCATCCTGCAGGGCGGCCGCGCCGAGGCACGGCTGGACGCGGCCTGGCCCGGCGGGCCTTCCGCGCTGGCGCTGGCGAACATGGACGGCACCTTGAGGGTCGACGTCGCCAATGGGCGAATCCTCGAAGTTCAGCCCGGCGTGGGCCGTCTGTTCGGCCTCGTCTCGGTCACGGAACTCCCGCGGCGCCTGTCGCTGGATTTCGGCGATGTCCTGGGCAAGGGTTTCGCCTTCGATTCGATCGCGGGCGATTTCCGTTTCGCCGACGGCAACGCCACGACGCAGAACCTGAAGATCCGCGCACCCGCCGCGGAGATCACGATCACCGGTCGAGCCGGACTCAAGGCACGTGATTACGACCAGGAGGTGCTGGTGGTCCCGCACCTGGGTAGCAGCCTTCCGGTCGTGGGTGCCCTCGCGGGTGGCCCGGTGGGTGCGGCGGCGGGCCTGGCCGTGCAAGGCATCCTGGGCAGGGGCCTCAACCAGGCGGCGCGCAAGCGTTACCACGTCACCGGCAGCTGGGATAAACCCGTTTTCACGCCCATCGACAAGGGCGGCCCCTCGACCGCGCCCGAAGCGCGCTGACCGGGCTCCAGGCCTCCTACGACCGCGAGATGACACGCGATCTCATGGCGGCCACCCTGGATGCCATTGTTCCCTGGTCGGTGCTCGAGAAGCAGAACAGGCAACTCAAGAAGTGAAACAACGGCTCGGCCGGTCCCGTCAAGCGCGGCTCCAGGGTTTAACCTGATGGTTCCAGGCCCCATTATCGGGGCTCCCGTTTTCCCTACCGGCTACCCAGATGGATTCCCTGATTTCCCTCGCCGAACGTCGCCTGCTCACGCCGGGCGGCCTTGCCTCCAACGACCTGGACCGGGTGTTTTCCCAGCTCATGGGCCCCTCGATCGACGCCGCGGACCTGTATTTCCAGCACTCGCGCAGCGAGTCCTGGGTGCTGGAGGAAGGCATCGTGAAGGACGGTAGCCATTCGATCGAGCAGGGCGTCGGTGTGCGGGCGATATCCGGTGAGAAGACCGGTTTCTCGTACTCCGACGAAATCGTCCTGCCGCAGCTGCTGGAGGCGTCGCGCGCCGCGAGGGCCATCGCCCAGGGCGGCGCGGGCGCGGGGAAGCCGCTGGCGATCGCCACCGGCCGTGGGCTATACCCGGCGATCGATCCGGTGGAGAGCCTGCCCAACGAAGAGAAGATCGCGCTCCTGCGCGAGGTGGACGCCTACGCACGTTCGCGGGACCCGCGGGTGAAGCAGGTGGTGGTGAGCCTGGCGGCGACGATGGATACGATCCTGGTTGCCGGTTCCGATGGCACGCTGGCCGCCGACGTGCGTCCGCTGGTACGGCTCAACGTGCAGGTGATCGCCGAACAGGGTGGGCGCCGCGAGCAGGGGCATGCCGGCGGCGGCGGTCGTTATGGCTACCGTGAGCTGATCGAGAATGGCCGCGCGCATGCGTTCGCCGCCGAAGCCGTGCGCCAGGCGCTGGTCAACCTCGAGGCTGTCGACGCGCCTGCGGGAAGCATGACCGTCGTACTCGGTCCCGGCTGGCCCGGCATCCTCCTGCACGAGGCCATCGGTCACGGCCTCGAAGGCGACTTCAATCGCAAGGGTAGCTCCGCCTTCGCGGGCCGCGTCGGCCAGCGCGTGGCCGCCGAGGGCGTCACGGTGGTCGACGACGGCACGTTGCCGGGCCGACGCGGCTCGCTCAGCATCGACGACGAGGGTACGCCCACCGAGTGCACCACGCTGATCGAGAACGGCATCCTCAAGGGCTACATGCAGGACAAGCTCAATGCGCGCCTCATGGGCGTGAAGTCCACGGGTAATGGCCGCCGCGAGTCGTTCGCGCAATTGCCGATGCCGCGCATGACGAACACGTACATGCTCGCCGGCAACCGTGAGCCGGAGGAAATCATCCGTTCGGTGAAGCGTGGCATCTACGCGGTGAATTTCGGTGGCGGCCAGGTGGATATCACCAATGGCAAGTTCGTCTTCTCCGCGAGCGAGGCGTACCTCATCGAGGACGGCAAGGTCACCCGTCCGGTGAAGGGAGCCACGCTGGTCGGCTCGGGCCCCGACGTGCTCACGCGCGTGTCGATGATCGGCAACGACCTTGCGCTCGACGAAGGCGTGGGCGTGTGCGGCAAGGATGGCCAGAGCGTGCCGGTCGGCGTCGGCCAGCCGACCTTGCGGGTCGATGGCATGACCGTTGGCGGCACCGCCGCCTGATCTTCCTTCGGGAAGCCGTCTTGTCCAAAACTATCCACTTGCGCTAAACCGGACGCGTGTCACGGAACGCGAGCGTATGGTCGATGTTCCGGGGTCGGTACCCCTATTTGGTATTGTGACTGTCATTCCGCAGGCGGATGATCCGCGCAG
Organism: Luteibacter sp. E-22; assembly: GCF_049913125.1. Taxonomy (GTDB): domain Bacteria; phylum Pseudomonadota; class Gammaproteobacteria; order Xanthomonadales; family Rhodanobacteraceae; genus Luteibacter. The sequence continues at coordinate 3,188,985 of NZ_CP183975.1, read as the reverse complement.
ACAGCGTATGGATGGCTAAACCCGGTAGCGCAGCAGGGGCTCGCACAGACCGGCATCAGGGTTGACAGTCCACTCACCGCAGAACGACACAGGCAGCCGGCGATTCCTTCGCCGGCTCATGGCGTCGTGCGCGTCGAGCATCGCGCTGTTCCCACGCGGCACAAACAGGGGACCCCGCTCCAATGAAACGACAACCCACATCACCCGGCAGTATGCAAAGGCGAGCGAGGCTTTCGGCCTTGCTTGCCTTCGCGCTCGTCGGCGTCAGCGCGGCGGCCCAGGCCGTCACGCTCGCGCCGTCGGACCGACAGGACATCAACCTCGGCGCACGGCCCTGGAAGTACACCAAGCAGGCCATCGTCAATCCAAACGACCCGGTGGTATACGCGCCGGTGCCCAACGGCGACGACGGTGCCAACCCGACCTTCAATGACAGTAGCTGGCTGACCGTCGGCATCCCGCATGCGGCCAACGACTTCACCACCTTCATCAACCAGGAATCCGGTGGCGGCCAGGGCAGCCTGGATGGCGAGACCAGCTGGTACCGCGTCAAGCTGACCGATTCGGCGAAGTTCGCCGGCAAGAAAGTGATGGTCGAGTTCGAGGGTGCGCACACGGGTGACCGTGTCTACCTCAACGGCCAGTTCATCCGCGGCACCGGCGTGCTCAACCAGGCGGGCCAGCCAAATGAAAACGCCACCCACGTCATCGGCTTCCTGCCGCATATCGTGGACCTGACGCCGCTGATGAAGTTCGACGGCACCGACGTGCTGGCGGTCAAGGTCAGCCGCAGTGGCGGCGGCTTCTTCGAGGACCCCGGGTTCTCCGGCTCGTTCCGTTTCGGCCAGGCGGAAGCCGGCTTGTTCCGTCCGGTAAAACTGCACGTGACGAACTTCGTGCATATTCCGGAGAACGTCTACGCGGGCCAGAACACATGGGGTACGTACGTCGGCACGCAGAGCATCGCCGCCGACCACAGCACCGCCACCGTTCGCGTACAGACCAATGTCGTGAATGAGACGAAGGACCCGAAGTCCGTCATCCTGACCACGCAGATCGTCGACGCCCAGGGCAACGTCGTGGTGTCGGACCAGCAGCAGAAGACGCTTGCGCCGAACTTCGTTCCCAGTGACCAGACGCCGGTGTTCGACGAGACGCTGACGGTTCCGCATCCGACGCTCTGGTATCCGAACAACAGCCTGGACGGTAAGCCGTACCTCTACAAGGTGCTGCACACGGTCAGTATCGACGGCGTGGTGGTGGACGCGAAGCAGAGCACGCTCGGTATTCGCACCATCACGTGGGACAAGGATTTCCCGTACGTCAACGGAAAGAAACAGTACATGTGGGGCGGCTCCGGCCGTTACGATTATCCGGCGCTGGGTTCCTCGGTACCCGAGGAACAGCAGTGGCGCGACCTGCAGCAGCTTGCCGCCGGTGGTGGCAATCTCTGGCGTCCGGGCCACTCCCCGTCGAGCCCCGAGTTCGTCGAGGCGGCCGATGCGCTGGGCGTGTTCATCGTGCAGCCCAGCGGCGATGGCGAGAACGGTTTCGCCAATCCCTGCGCCGCCGGTGACAAGGCCTGCAACGACATGTGGACGATCAAGCGCGAGGTCCATCGCGACATCGTGATCCGCGATCGCAGCCACCCGTCGATCCTGGCATGGGAACACGACAACGGCGCGATGTTCACGCCGTTTGCGGTGGAGCTGCGTGCCCTCGCGCGCTCGTGGGACAACATCGCCCCTCGTGCCGCCGCCGACCGCACGCCCGATGCCGCCAATGGCGACATCCTCAGCTGCTCGAAGGCAGGGTGTGAGACCTACCTGCACTCCACGGAATTCCCGAACAAGCCGGCATGGGGCGCGGAATACTGGGGGCCGGGCACGTTGCGCCACTCGTACGACCACGAACTGGCGTTCGCCTTGAACTACCTCGTGCCGTATTCGCAGGCGCGCAAGGTGGGCACCTTCGGCATGGCACAGTGGTACATGTCCGATACCCCGGGCGAAGTCATCGAAATGGTGGAAGGCCTCGAGGACGGTACCCACTGGGTCTACCAGCGTGACGCGAACGGCGACATCGCCAACCACCCCGACGGGAATCCCATCAAGGCGTTCCGTCACAACGTCCGTGGCAACAACGCGTCGATGACCGATGCGAATCGTTTTCCACGCATGCTGTACTACATCTACGAATCGGTCTGGGTGCCTTACGAACTCCGTCCGGTCGTCAAGCTGGCGCACCACTGGAACCGCACGGGCGATATCCAGGTCAACGCGTTCAGCAACTGTCCGAAGGTTCGCCTGCTGATCAACGGTGTGCCTCAGGGGCTCGACCAGACGCCCAACACCTGGGATACGATCGACGATGCGTCCTATAACGCCGAGAACGGCGCGGTGGACGAACTGACCGGCAAGATCGTCGGCTCCGACAAGGCGCAGATGACCACGAAGCTGCCCGGCCAGGTCCATTGGAACGTGACATGGCAGAAGGGCAGCGCGACGGCCCAGTGCCTCGACGCGGTGGGCAACGTACGCACCGACGACAGCGGCAATCCGGTGACCGATACGGTGACGACCGCGGGGGTGGCCGATCACATCGAACTGGATGTGGTGCCGGCGGTGGTGAAGCCGGATGGCACGCGCTTCCAGGTGACCGCGAACGGCTCGGATGCCGCCTTCATCGTCGCCAAGGTGGTCGATGCCAATGGCGTCGTCGTGCCGGACGCGTCGCAGAAGGTGTCGTTCGACGTGGTGTCGGGTGCGGACATCGTCACCTACCAGGGCGGCACGCAGCAGTACGTCGACTACAGCGCCGGCCTGCAACCGGGCGAGCAGCCGGCCAACCCGGGCGTCTACATTCCGGAGCCGCTGCACAGCTATCACTCGCCGGGCTCGCACGAGTTGCAGTTCGAAGGCGGCCTGCAGAAGATCGCGCTGCGCTCGAAGTTCGCGGCCGGCCAGGTCACGGTGACCGCCTCGGCACCGGGTCTGCTGACGGGCTCCGCGACGTTCAACATCGTCGACGTGCCTGCCGCGCCCACCGTCTCCGGTCCGCCGGCCATCATCGCGCAACCGATCGGCCAGCAAGTGACCGTCGGCGATGTCGGCCGCTTCTCCGTGACGGCCTCGGGCGCTCCGCCGCTGACCTTCACCTGGAAGAAGAATGGCGTCGAGATCCCGGGTGCGACGGGTGCCAGCTACACCACCCCTGCCACGACGTTGGCGGACGACAGCTCCACGTACTCCGTCGTCGTCCACGGCCAGGGACCGGACCAGGAGTCGGCGCCGGCCACGCTGAAGGTATTCCCTTTCAGCCAGGTCGTGATCTCGGCCCAGCCGCAACCGCAAAACGTGGATGAGGGCCAGAGCGCCCACTTCCAGGTCGCGGCATCGGGGTCGCCGACGCTGACCTATCAGTGGATGAAGAACAACGCGCCCATTCCGGGTGCGACGAACCCGAGCTATGACACGCCGACGCTGAGCGTGGCCGACAACAACGTCGGGTACTCCGTGGTCGTCAGTAATTTCGGCAGCTCGGCCCCATCGATCACCGCTCCGCTCACCGTGAACGCGGCGCGCCCGCCGGTGGTCACGGGAACGATGGCCGACGTTCGCGCCAACCCCGGTCAACCGGCCATCTTCGATGTATCCACGCTGGTGGCCGGCACCTCGCCGTTCCACTACAAGTGGTCGCACGACGGTACGCCGGTCGGCGACGACCTGCCGACGCTGACGATTCCGTCGGTGCAGCCCGGCGATGTCGGCACGTACACCGTCTCGGTGAGCAATATCACCGGCACGGCGGCGACCACCTCCGCCAAGCTCACCCTGGCCCCGCCGGGTGCGAACCTGGCGCGTGAAAAGGCGACGCTTGCATCGGAAGTGGAAAATCCACAGGGCACGGCGGCGTGGCAAGCCGTCGATGGCGACGAGACCACGCGGTGGGGTTCGAAGATCGGCGACGACAAGGCGTTCATCACGGTCGACCTCGGCTCCTCGCGCACGTTCAACCGTGTCGTGTTGAAGTGGGAGAACGCGCACGCCAGCTCGTACGAGATCCAGTACTCGGATGATCCGAACACCGGTTTCGATACCCATGTCGCGTACCACACCGACACGAGCATCGGCGGCACCGAGGATGTCACCTTCGACAAGCCGGTCACCGGACGTTATGTCCGCATGCAGGGCATCGCACGCGCCACGGACTACGGTTACTCGTTGTACGAGTTCGAGGTGTACAACTCACCCACCTGCTGCAACCTGACCGACCGTTACACGACGACGACCGGTTCCAACCTCGTGACCGACACCCTGAGTGGCCTGCAGTGGGACCGCATCCAGCGCGGCTTCTCCGACCAGGGCGCGCAGTTCACGCAGTCGGTCGCGATCTCGACCTGCACCGCGGCGAGCATGCGCTTGCCGACCGTCGCCGAAGCGCTGGCCATCGCCGGCCAGAACTATTCGACGGCGGCGTTCCCCGGTGCCTGGACGACCTGGACGGAAGGCAAGGACCCGAACGATTCGACGTTCGCCTTCCAGGTGAACTCGACCGGCGACGTCCATCGCGAAGTGGCGGAGAACAACCCGGGCCACGTGCTGTGCGTGAAGGGAGCCAAGGCGGTTGCCCCGATGATCACCGGCCAGCCGTCCGGCCAGAAAGCGGGCGTCGGCCGTTCGGCGCACTTCGCCGTGACCGCGACGGGCGTGGGCCCGTTGACGTACGACTGGTACGCCGTGACCAAGGACGCCAACGACCAGGACGTCCTGTCCCTGCTGTCGAGCACGGCCGACGGCACGTACGCGACGCGAGCCCTCACGGCCGCGCAGAACGGCAGCGTGCTGCGTGTGAACGTGGTCAGCGCCCAGGGGATCACGACGGCGAGCGACGATGTGACGCTCACCGTCGACAACTCCACCGACGGCTTCGACCCGCCGGCATGGGCTGGCCCGGCTCCGCAGCAACCGCAGCAACCGGGTGATGGTGGTGGCAGCAATCCGCCCAGCCCGGGCACGCCGGGAGATGGCAAGGGTGGCGTGAACATCGCCCTCGGCGCCATCGCGTCGTCGCACGTCGATCCCGAGCGTGGCGACCTGGATGCATCCAAGGCGGTCGATGGCGACTTCACGACCCGCTGGAGTTCGGCGCCGGGCATCGACCCGACCGACCTGGTCCTGAACCTCGGTACCCCGAAGACCTTCGACCACGTGATCCTGCGCTGGGAAAACGCCTATTCGAGCTCGTACACGCTAGATACCTCCAACGACGGCCAGACCTGGACCCCCGTGTTCAAGGACCCGATCGTCGGCAAGGGTGGCGTGGACACGCAGACGTTCACGGCGGTGACCGCCCAGTACGTGCGTATCAACAGCACGGCGCGCGCCACCGGCTACGGCAACTCGCTGTTCGAGTTCGAGGTCTACCAGGCCGCCACCACGTCGCAGCCGCAACAACCGGTGGGCGACCAGCCGCAGCAGACCCAGCCGCAACAACCCGACGTGGGTGTTCCCGCCACGGGCAATCTCGCCCTGAAGAAAACGGTGCTCGCGTCCGACAGCGAGAATGCGGTCGCCTTCAAGCCAGAGAACGTGAATGACGGCGATGCCGGGACACGCTGGTCTTCGGGTTTCACCGACGACCAGTGGATACAGGTCGACCTCGGTTCGGTGCAGGTGATCGGCAAGGTGGTGTTGTCGTGGGAGAACGCGCATGCGCTCGCCTACCGCATCGACACCTCGATCGATGGCAAGACCTGGACGCCGGCTTACGACAACGAGAACAGCCAGGGTGGTGTGGAAACCGTCACCTTCCCGGCCAGATCGGCACAGTACGTGCGCATGACGGGCTTGAAGCGTTCCAGCCCCTATGGGTACTCGCTGTGGGAAATGGGCGTTTACGCTGCCGATGGCAGCGGCGACACCGGCACGCCGCCGGAGAACCCCCAGGCCAACGATCCGTCGCAGGGCTTCAACTACGAGACGTACCCGGGCTTCATCGGTACGCAGCTGCGCAACACGACCAACGGCAAGTATCGCGACGACCAGATCTACGTCGCCGTGATCGGCCGCGATCCGACCTCGCAGGTATTCTCGTGGGTCAAGCCGGACGGCACGCTGACCGCTGCCGCGGTGGAAGACAACGATGGTCCGGGGCATCTGACCAAGAACGGCCAGAACTATCCGAACTACTTCTTCACCCTGGCGCAAGCCAAGTTGCTCAAGCTGCCGAAGATGGACTCGGGCCGGATCTTCGTGTCGATCGGTGAGCCGATGTACATCAAGATCCTCAAGGCAGCCGACGGTTCGATCGGTTTCGCGGGTCCGAATCCGCTCAACGGCACCGACCCGAACATCGGCGTGTACTACGACTGGTATGAGTTCACCTGGAACGACAACGCCATCTTCATCAACACGACGCAGGTCGACCAGTTCTCGATCCCGTTGTCGCTCGATGTGTATGGCGGGGACAAGACGAGGCACGAATCGTCGGGCATCACGCAGACGCGCGCGCAGATCTTCGCCCAGTACAACCAGGAGGTGCCGGCCGAGTTCCAGCTGGCGGAAGCCGATCCGATCCGCATCCTCGCGCCGGGCAAGGCGGCGTTCGATGCCGGGCAGCCGCAGGGCCACTACTTCGACGACTACATCGACCGGTCGTGGACGTACTACCAGGACCACGTGCTGCAGATGACGATCGGCAACAAGCAGTTCGAAGGTACCGTGATCGATGGCGTGTTGACCTTCACCCACACCAACTGGGCCGACACGCACGAACCGGACGAGCAGGCAGGCATGCTGTTCAAGGTGGCCAAGCCCAACACGCAGGACGTACTCGAAGGCAAGGGCGCTCTGGCCCGGTCGAACGATCCCTGGGGCGTGGAAGGCCAGCTAGAAGCGCAGATCTGCGCCGCGTTCAACCGTCACGTGATGGAAGACACGACGCTGTGGAAGGATTCCGGCTCGTTCTACCAGCAGTCGCCGGCCAACTACTATTCGCGCTTCTGGCACCTGCATGGCGTGAATGGCAAGGCCTACGGTTTCGCGTACGACGATGTCTCCGACCAGAGCTCGACGCTGATCGAGACCCAGCCGGAGCATCTCGAACTCGGGATCGGCTTCTAAGCGGTAGCCGGTAAAACCGGTAGAAAAAGAAAAGGGCGGTGGAGAAATCCATCGCCCTTTTTCATGACCCGGCGCGGGCTTATTCCCCCGGTGAAGCGGCTTCCAGCTCTTTCAAGATCCGGTACAGCTCACGGAACGCGTGCAGTGGCTTGTTCGCCTCGCGTTCGGCCTTGGCCTGGCGAACCAGCGAGCGCAGGTGCTGGCGGTCGAGGTCCGGGTACTGGTCGAACAATTCGCCGAGGGCGACATCGCCACCTTCCATCAGGCGTTCGCGGCGTGCCTCCAGGCGATGCATGTGCGCGGCTTCCTGCCGCTGGCGGTCGCGATCTTCGCCCAGCGCGGCGCGTGCATCGGTGAAGGCCTCGTCGCCATGCCGACGCATCTGCTTGGCGAGGAAGGCCAGCTGGCGCTTGCGTGCGATATGCGCGGTGATTTTCCGCGTCCGCCCGATTTCCTCGACGATGTCATCCGGCAAGTTCAGTTTCGGAATCCGGCTCGGCGGCAATTCCATGAGCTGGCCAGCCAGTTTCAGGATGTCCAGAGCATTGCGGCGCTTCTCGCTACGGCTCGGGCCGAAATCCTCCTCGTCCCCGTCGTGTGGGCGGTCGTCGACAGGCTTCATGGCTGGGCATCCGTGATGGGCTTGAAATCCGCTTCGCGCTCGAACGTGAAACGGGGGAAGGTCTTGCCGTCGCGCTCCACCGTCTCGGCGAACATCGCGGCGGGACGCACCCACAGGCGGTGCTGGTCGTAGAGGTCCTGGTAGAGAACCATTTCCTCCATCGACTCACTGTGCAGGGCGGTACCCAGCACCCGGTAGGGCATGCCCTTGAAATGGCGGTAGTAGCCGACACGGACGCTCATACGGTATTTCCATGGCACCATGCGCGGTGCGTTGCTTTTGATCGGGTGACGCGACCCCATCTGTATCGGGTCGGCCGCGTGCGGCCTGCCATTCTAACCGCCTGCCCCCGGGATGCCCACGTGAGCCAAGTTGCCACCCTCGACACCAGCCACCAGGACCTCGACCGCCTAGCCAGCCTGGCCGAGGACACGATCCGCCGTGCCCGCGCCGCGGGGGCGAGTCAGGCCGAGGTTTCCGCCAGTGTCGACGTGGGCCTGAACGTGAACGTGCGCCTGGGCGAGGTGGAGACGGTGGAACACACGCGTGACCGGGGTTTCGCCCTGACCGTGTATTTCGGCCAGCGCAAGGGCTCCGCGAGCACCGCCGACCTCAACCCGGACTCGATCCAGGCGACCATCGACCAGGCTTGCGCCATCGCGCGGTTCACCGAGGAAGACCCGGCGTCGGGCCTGGCGGACGCCGATCGTATGGCCACGTCGTTCCCGGATCTGGACCTCTGGCATCCGTGGGACATCGACGTGGACGGGGCCATCGCCCTGGGCCAGGAGATCGAGGAAGCCGGCCGCGCTGTCGCCGGCATCACGAATTCCGACGGTTCCAGCGTGAACGCGGGACAAAGCCTTTCCGTCTATGCGAATTCGCATGGTTTCCTCGGTCGGGAGCGCGGCACCCGTCATTCGCTGTCGGTGGCGCTGATCGCCGGCGACGACGACGGCATGCAGCGCGATTACTGGTACGACAGCGTGCGCCATGCGGGCGATTTCATGGACGCTGCCGCGATCGGCCGCAAGGCCGCCGAACGCACGCTGTCGCGCCTTGGTTCACGGCGCATCGGTACCCGTCAGGCGCCGGTACTGTTCGCGCCGGAGGTGGCGCGCTCGCTGCTCGGTCATCTCCTGGGCGCCGTGAGCGGGGGTTCGCTGTACCGCCGATCGAGCTTCCTGGTGGATCACGCGGGCAAGCAGATCCTGCCATCGTGGTTCCGTATCGACGAGAAGCCATTGATTCCCCGCGGCCTCGGCTCCTCGGTATTCGACGCCGAAGGCGTGGCGACGCTCGATGCACCGCTCGTGGTCGACGGCGTGCTGCAGCGTTACATACTCGGCAGCTACTCCGCGCGCAAGCTGGGCCTGACGTCCACCGGCAACGCGGGAGGCGTACACAACCTCTTCGTGAAAACGGGTGGCGACGACTTCGCCGGCATGCTGCGCAAGCTGGGCACCGGCTTGCTGGTGACCGAGGTGATGGGGCAGGGCGTGTCGATCGTCACCGGCGACTACTCGCGTGGGGCCTCGGGCTTCTGGGTCGAGAACGGCCAGATCGCGTATCCGGTCGAGGAGATCACCATCGCCGCCAACCTGCGCGACATGTACGCGAACCTCGTGGCGGTGGGTTCGGACGTCGACCGCCGGTCGCATATCCTCACCGGTTCCTGGCTGGTCGAGAAGATGACGATCGCCGGCGAGTAATCGCCTGGAAGGGCGGGCCACCCATGTGCCGCAAGTCGGCTTGACAGGCGGCCGGGCGAATCGGACAGTGGGCGCGACATCGCCCACGGAGTTCCGCCATGAGTACGCCGTCCGATCAAGTCCCGCCGTCGCCCCCGCCGTCCCCGCCGCCGTACGAGCCCACCGATCCCGTGGCGCCCAACACCGACGACAAGAACATCGCGATGCTGACCCATCTCTCGGGAATCATCTTCAGCATCATCGTGCCGCTCATCGTCTGGCTGGTTCACAAGGACCGCGCCGAAAAGAGCTACCTGGTGACCGAGGCCAAGGAGGCGCTGAATTTCCAGATCACCGTGCTGATCGGCTATGTGATCTGCTGGGTGCTCGCCTTCGTCGTCATCGGCGCGTTCCTGACGCCGCTGCTGTGGTTGTTCAACCTTGTGTTCTGCATCATCGCGGCGATACGGGTGAGCCAGACCGGTACCTACCGATATCCGTTCGCGTTGCGCCTGATCGCCTGACTGCTTTGCCTCGAGGCTTTTGGTGGGAGCCGGCTCCCACCACGGGTCGGCTCCCACCTTGAGCGACTGCCACCGGTGAAACGGGGATCAGTGGCCGCGGTGTGCGGAATAGCGTGCCAGGTCGGCCAGCCATTCACCGCGTTCGCCCAGCGGCTCGATGGCTTCGAGGGCTTCGTCGACAAGACCGGCGAGACGCACGCGCGAGGCGTCGAGGCCGATGACCGATGGAAAGGTGGGCTTGTCGGCGGCGGCGTCCTTGCCCGCCGTCTTGCCGATCACGGCGGACTCACCCTCGACATCGAGGATATCGTCGCGGACCTGGAAGGCGAGGCCGACGGCATGGCCGTAACGATCCAGGCGGGAGAGCATGCCGGCATCCGAGCAACCGGCGGCGAGCGCGCCAAGGCGGATCGACGCCCGGATCAACGCACCCGTCTTGTAGGCATGCATGCGCTCCAGTTCGTCGAGCGAGAGTCGCTGGCCGACGCCGGCGAGGTCGAAGGCTTGTCCCCCCGCCATGCCCTCCGCGCCACAGGCGGCGCCCAGGGCGCGCAGCATGGCGATGCGTTGGTCGGCGTCACCGCCGCCATGTGGCGTGGCGAGGATTTCGAACGCCAGTGCTTGCAGGGCGTCGCCGGCGAGGATCGCCATGGCCTCGCCGAACACGATGTGGCAGGTGGGCCGGCCACGACGCAACGCGTCGTCGTCCATCGCGGGAAGATCGTCATGCACCAGCGAATAGGCGTGGATGATCTCCACCGCGCAGGCCGGTGCGTCCAGGATCGTGTCATCACATCCCAACGCATGGCCCGCCGCATAGACGAACAGGGGGCGCAGACGCTTGCCACCGCCGAGCACGGCATAACGCATCGCCCGGTGCAGGTCGCTGGGTGGGAGGTTTTCGGCGGGCAGGGCGCGTGCGAGCGCGTCGTCGGCCCGGCCGACCAGCGCCCTGAGGGGTGCCGGCAGGTCAGTCGATGTGGGAGTCAAAGGGTTCGGCGGTATCGGGGGCTTCAGGATCGAGCAGCAGGCGCACACGCAGTTCCGCCTGTTCCAGCGCGGTCTGGCAGTGCCGGTAGAGACCGATGCCGCGCTCGAACGACTTCAGGGATTCGTCGAGGCTGAGCTCGCCGCCTTCCATGCGGGTGACCAGCTGTTCGAGCTCGTCCAGCGAGTGCTCGAATTCGGCAATCGAGGAGGCGGGAACGGGGGTGGCGGGGGACTTCGGCATGGCCGCAAAGCTAGCTCACATGGCGGTTTCGATCAATCGCCGCGGTGCCACACCGGTCGTCCGCCAGCCTCGTCGAACAGGCTTTTCCCTTCGTCATTTAGCCACTTGTCGGCGACCGCGACGAGGTGGCCATCGGCCTCCACCAGGGGAATTCGTGGACGTTCCCAAGGGGGTACGGCCGCTTGCTGGAACAGGTCCCGCAGTTCGCGAGTGTGTTTGTCGCCATGGGGGCGAAGGGCTTCGCCTCCATGCCGGTAACGCACCGTCACGGCGCGGGCAAGCCTGCCGTGGGACAGGGAGAGCATGCCGCCGCCGGGAAGCGCGAGCGGCTCGCCGTGCCATGAGGACGACCAGTCGCCGTCGAAGTCGCCGCGCCGAGGCATGGCCCAGAGGCGGCCCTTCCAGACGCGCACTTCGGTGCCACCCCAACCGACCAGGGGCAGGCGTTCGGCGGCGGCCTCGCGGACTTGACGTTCGAGCGCCTCGCGTTGCGCGGTGGTCGGTGCGGAAAGGCCCGCCTCATGGAGCCAGTGTTCCAGCAAGGGGGCTCGCCATGCCGGCGGCAGGGCGAGCCAGCCGCCGGCGTCCAGCGTGCCGTGCTCGTCGCCCAGGCGGAGCAGGGCGTCCATCCAGGCCTCGCGGAGGTTGTCCGCCGCCTCCCGGCACAAGCGGGCACCATGCGCGATGCTGGTGGCCGCCTGGGGCCAGCGGGCGGTCAACGCGGGAAGGATCGTGGCGCGCAGATAGGCGCGCGCGATACGCGGATCGTCGTTGGACGGGTCGTGGATGACGCCCAGCCGATATTCCTCGACGTGGTCGAGCAGGGCCGTGCGCGGCAGGTCGAGCAAGGGGCGCCACAACATGCCCGCGCCCAGCGCGCGTCGTTCGCGCATGCCGGCGAGGCCTTCCGGACCGGCGCCACGCAGCAGTTTCAGAAGGACGGTTTCCACCTGGTCGTCGCGATGATGGGCCAGCACCAGCTGCTCGCCCGGCCGGAGCGATGCCGCGAACGCGGCGTACCGTGCGCGACGTGCCGCGGCTTCGATACCTTCGCCTCGTGTCAGGTCGACCGCCACGCGGATCACCTCGCAGGGCGTTTCCAGCGATTCGCAGAACCGGCGGCAATGCAGGGCCCACGCGCCGCTTTCCGCGTGCAGTCCGTGGTCGACATGAAGCGCGCGCAACAGGGGGCGGCGTGTCCGGCTGGCAAGCGCGTGCAGCAGCGCGGTGGAATCGGGGCCGCCACTGTAGGCGACGACGAGCGGTGCGTCTTCCGCCTCATGCAGTGAACGATCGAGATGATCGGCCAGCGATACGCTCATTTCGCCTTGCCGCGCATGCGCACGTAGAGATGCTTCGCGTTACCGAACTGGCGCTCCTCGACCTCGAACAGGCCGATGCCGTTGATGAGCCCGCTCAGCTTCGAATAACCGTAGTTGCGCGAATCGAAATCGGGCGAGCGCTTGCTGAGGATGCTGCCGATGCCGCCGAGCGCGGCCCAGCCGTTTTCATCGGATGCGGCTTCCACCGCGTTGCGCAGCAGGTTCATCAACTTGGTGTCGCCGCGCAGTTCGTGCGCGCTCCTGGGCGCGGACACGACCTCGTTCTCGTTCTGCTCGGTGCCCACCAGCACTTCCGTGTAGATGAACTTGTCGCACGCCGAGACGAAGGCCTTCGGGGTTTTCTGCTCACCGAAGCCGTAGACGATGAGGCCGGCTTCGCGGATGCGCGAGGCGAGGCGCGTGAAATCGCTGTCGCTGGACACGATGCAGAACCCGTCGAAGCGTTCCGCGTAAAGCAGGTCCATCGCGTCGATGATCATCGCCGAGTCGGTCGCGTTCTTGCCCGAGGTATAGGCGAACTGCTGGATCGGCTGGATCGAATGATCGAGCAAGGCGGTTTTCCAGCCGTTGAGGTTGGGCCCCGTCCAGTCGCCGTAGATGCGCTTGACGTGGGCCGTACCGTATTTCGCTACCTCGGCGAGCAATCCGTCGACGATGGCCGGCCTCGCGTTGTCGGCGTCGATCAACACGGCGAGCTTCTGGGTGACGTCATTGGCCATGGCGGGCTCCGGTGTCGGCGGTCAGCCGATGGTACGCGCTAGCCGTGCGGCCCGTCCCCTTCGGCTCCACCGCCCGTTTCAGCCCTCGCTGAATGCGCCGTAGGCACGCAGGCGCTTGTAGCGCCTTTCCAGCAATTCGTCGGTGGACAGGGTTTCCAGCTCGTCGAGTTCGTTGAGCAGGACGGCCTTCAGGCGGATCGCCATCGACTGGGGATTGCGGTGCGCGCCGCCGAGCGGCTCACGGACGATCTTGTCGATGAGGCCGTTCTCGAGCAGGCGCGGCGCCGTGAGGCCCATGACCTCGGCGGCGTCCTTGGCCTTGTCGGCGCTCTTCCAGAGGATGGAAGCGCAGCCTTCCGGCGTGATGACCGAGTAGGTGGAGTACTGCAGCATCAGCGTGCGGTCGCCCACGCCGATGGCCAGCGCGCCACCGGAACCGCCTTCACCCGTGACCGTGCAGATGACCGGAACGCGAAGGTCCGCCATTTCGAGCAGGTTGCGCGCGATGGCTTCCGACTGGCCGCGTTCCTCGGCGTTGATGCCCGGCCATGCACCCGCCGTGTCGATGAAGGTGAACACGGGAATGTGGAAACGCTCGGCGAGCTTGAACAGGCGCAGGGCCTTTCGGTAGCCCTCGGGGCGCGGCATGCCGAAGTTGCGCTTCACCTTGGACTTGGTGTCGCGACCCTTCTGGTGGCCGACGATCATGATCGAGCGGCCATTGATCCGGGCCAGGCCGCCGACGATGGCCTGGTCGTCGGCGAACATGCGATCGCCCTTGAGTTCGTGGAATTCCTCGCACATCGCCTGGATGTAATCCAGCGTGTAGGGCCGTGCCGGATGACGCGACACCTGGCTGACCTGCCAGGGCGTCAGGTTGCGGAAGATCTCGGCCGTCTTGACCTTGAGCTTCTCGCGCAGCCGGCCGACTTCCTCATCGATATTGAACGCCTGGCCGCTGCTGGCGTGGCGAAGTTCTTCGATCTTCGCCTCCAGCTCGGCGATGGGTTGTTCGAAATCGAGGAAATTGGGATTCATGGGCAGCGGTGGTTCGGAAAGACCCGACAGTATACCGGGTGGCGCAAGGCCCCGGCGTGCGCCGGGGTACGGATTGTCCCCCCGCCCCCTAAGTGATTGAACGGCAAGTCCTCGATGAGGACGCGGACCGTGAGGCTTCGCCCTGGGCGGTAATGAAGGGGCGCCCTGAATTGCGTGTGGGTTCTGGCCTTGCAAGCTGTCGGACGCGCCCACGGCGCCGCGTGAATTTGCTGGAATGCGGGCCGCTTGCCAGTCATAGGCAGGCATATGCGGCGCCACGGGATGGTCGCCGCCAAATCCCCTAAGGAGAACCCCACCACGATGAAGAAGAACCTGTTGGTTTGTTCCGCCCTGCTGTCCCTCATGCCGGGCGTGGGTGCCGCGCAGTCGTCCGTCGACTTCACGGGCGGCACGCTCATGGATTCGCTATGCACAGACGCTACCAGCGGTTTCCACTGCACGGTCGACCTGCGCAACGGTGATTTCGAAGCGCCGATCAACGCCACGGATCCGTACCGCTGGCAGTTGGAGGCACCTCGGGGCACACGTTTCCCTTATTTGGGAAGGACCCCCGATTCGCGGACGCTGGCATTGCCAGGCAGGGGCGCCAAGGCGTGGGCGGAGGCGCCGCTCCCGCCGGTTGCGGCGAGCGCCGAACTTCAGGAGCACAGCTACACGCTGCGATTGCGTGCGCGGGGCTCCGGCCCCATGCCTGCCGACGTGGCGATGACCTTGCTCGTTACGGGACCGGGGGAGCCTGACGGCGGCCGCGAGCTCGCCACGGTGACTCATTCCGTGGGCTGGGAATGGGAGCCGCTCCATCTCAAGGTCCACCGCCTTGCCGTGGCCGCACCAGCGCGCTTGAGCGTGCGTATCGAGCGCACGGACGGCAACACGCCCACGATGCTCCAGGTCGACGATGTTCGCATCCTGCGCGCGCCGGCGGACCCGTGGAATCACTGATGCCAACCATTCAAGGAAAGATCATGCGTTCGTTCAAGTCGCTGCTGCCGCCCCTCGCCATGGGCCTTTGCACTCTTGCCCTGCCGGGCTCCGCTTTCGCCGGCAACGGCTCCGATCCCTCGCGCCTGCCGCCATGCCACTCGTTCGCTGGCGCGGATGCCTGCCTCTTGCCGGTGGAAAACAGCCGCTTCGATTCCCTGGAAGGATGGACGCGTGCGTCCGGGTTGCCGAACATCGGTTACGACGAGGATGGCAATCCCTACGCTGCGCTTTACACCGGTGCGAGCATTCGTCAGGCGGTCTATGCGCATTTCGGCAAGGCGCCGCAGGACGTGGCGTATGCTCTTCACTTCCGGGTCCGTTCCGATAACGGCGATAACCAGGTCAGGGCGATGCTCTCCATGAGCGACGCCACCGGCGAGCACCTACTGCCCATCGGATCGACCATGGCGACGGCCCGCAAGGGTGAATGGAGCACGGTGGAGCTGGTCGTGAACGGTGCCCCGTTCGCCGCGCCGGCGCACGTCATGCTTGAGATCGCCAGTGAGGGCGGCAACCACGACACCGTGCAGGTGGACGACGTCCATCTCGTCGAGTCACGGGATGCCGGCGCACTTCCACGCCGTTGATGTCGGCCGCGATCCGGGCAGTTGCCCGGATCGCGGTTCAATCGGCCGGGCGCACCAGGCGCAATTCGGTACCCAGTACGCCCGGCAACGTACGCAGCGTACGCATGAGATCGGGCAGCGCACGAACGCGCCATGCGTCGCCCAGTTCGAAGCTGGCCTGGCCGACGGTGTTGCGGTAGCCGGCCAGCAGTAGAGGCGTGCGTCCGCCGCGGTAGCCCATGAGGGCCTGGCGCAGGTGTTGCGGGAAATCGGGGCCGACGCCGTTGAGTTTCAGTGTGAGCAGGCGGCCGAAGTGCTCCATCGCATCGGCGAGCGAGTAAGCCTTGCGGGCACGTAGCTGGTAGCCCCCGGCGAAGTCGTCGATGCGCAGGCCGCCCTCCACAACGATGAGATTGCCTCGCGTAAGCAAGGGTGCCGCCTCGGTGAATACTTCACGGAAGAAGCTGGTTTCCAGCAGGCCGGTCGCATCCTCGATCTGCACGAAAGCATCGCTGTCGCCGCGCTTACGCATGCCCACGACCATGCCTGCGACCGTCCACGGCGTTTCCGGTCCGCGCCGGAAGCGGCTGGCGTTGTCGTCATCGTCGTTGCGACGCGGCTTGGGTGGCTGGTAGCGCTGTGGGATCTCGCCGATCGGGCAACTGGAAAGCTGCGCCAACTCCGCCTTCCAGGGATCGGTGGGATGGCCGGAGAGGTAATGGCCGAGCGTGTCGTGCTCGCCTTGCAGCAATTGTTCGAGCGGCCACTCGGGCACCGCTCCCGACAATTCGATGAGGCTGGGCGCCTCGGCGGCGCCGAAGGCATTGCCGAAGATGTCGACCTGGCCGGACGCGCGGTTCTTCGCTTCCTGGTCGGCGGCGCGCATCGCTTCGGGAATGTGCATAAGCAGCGTGGCGCGGTTCTCGCCAAGGGCGTCGAGCGCGCCGGACTGCACGAGGGCTTCCATCGTGCGCTTGTTGAGCTTGTTCGAGCCGACGCGCTGGCAGAAATCGACCAGTCCGCGGAAGGGCCCTTTCGCCTTGCGCTCGGTGACGATCTCCTCGCAGATGCCCTGGCCCACGCCCTTGATCGCGCCCAGACCGTAACGGACCACGCGGGGTTCCACCGCTTCGAACATCCAGTCGGAAGCGTTCACGTCCGGCGGCAGCACCGTGATGCCGATCGCGCGGGTTTCCTCGAGGAAGGTGACGGCCTTCTCGGTGTTGTCCATGTCCGACGAGATCGTCGCGGCCATGAACTCGGCGGGGTAGTGCGCCTTCAGCCACGCGGTCTGGTAGGAGACCAGCGCGTACGCTGCCGCGTGCGACTTGTTGAAGCCGTAACCGGCGAACTTTTCCATGAGGTCGAAGATCGCGTCGGCTTTCTCGCCGTCGATCCCGTCCTTGGCGGCACCTTCGCGGAACGTCGCGCGGTGCTTGACCATTTCCTCGGGCTTTTTCTTGCCCATCGCGCGGCGCAGCAGGTCGGCGCCGCCGAGCGTGTAACCGCCGACGATCTGCGCCATCTGCATCACCTGCTCCTGGTAGACCATGATGCCGTAGGTCTCTTTCAGGATGGGCTCGACGCGCGGATCCGGGTATTCCACCGGCTCGCGACCGTGCTTGCGGGCGCAGAAGCTGGGAATCAGGTCCATCGGACCGGGCCGGTACAGTGCCACCAGCGCGATGATGTCCTCGAAGCGGTCGGCCTGCGCGTCCTTGAGCATGCCCTGCATGCCGCGCGATTCGAGCTGGAAGACGGCGACGGTCTGCGCCTTCTTCAGCAGGTCGTAGACCTTGGGATCGTCCAGCGGGAGCGCTTCGATCACCAGCGGCTCGACGCCTTCCCGCTCCCGGCGCTTGTTGATTGCCTTCACTGCCCAATCGATGATCGTGAGCGTGCGCAGTCCGAGGAAGTCGAATTTCACGAGGCCGACGGCTTCGACGTCGTCCTTGTCGTATTGCGTGACGACGCCTTCGCCGCCCGGTTCGCAGTAAAGCGGGGCGAAGTCGGTCAGTGGCGTCGGCGCGATGACCACGCCGCCCGCATGCTTGCCGGCGTTGCGGGTGAGGCCTTCGAGGCTCAGCGCGAGGTCGATGAGCTGGCGCGGTTCCTCTTCCTGCTCGTAGACGTCGCAGAATTCCTTGACGATGCGGTCGGGTTCTTTCCTGGATTTTTCCGTGCGACCGAGCGCGTCGCCGAGGGTGAGGTCGAGCGGCCGGTTGGGGATCAGCTTGGCGAGCCGGTCGACCTGCCCATAACCCATGCCGAGCACGCGACCGGAGTCGCGGAGCACTGCCTTCGCGGCCATCGAGCCGTAGGTGATGATCTGGCTGACGTGATCGCGTCCGTACTTGCGCGATACGTAGTCGATCACCTCGTCACGGCGATCCATGCAGAAGTCGATGTCGAAGTCGGGCATCGACACGCGTTCCGGGTTGAGGAATCGCTCGAAGAGCAGCTCGAACTGGAGCGGGTCCAGGTCGGTGATCTTCAGTACCCAGGCGACCAGCGAGCCGGCGCCGGAACCGCGGCCCGGCCCCACCGGGATGCCGTTCTGCTTACCCCAGTTGATGAAGTCCGCCACGATCAGGAAGTAGCCGGGAAAGCCCATCCCGATAATGACGTCGACCTCGCGGTCCAGGCGGGCCTGGTAATCCTCCAGGGTTTTCCCCGGTGCCAGCGGGTGGTTGCGCAGGCGCTCGTCGAGCCCCAGCTGCGCCTGCTCGCGGATGTACGTGTCGAGGGTATGGCCGTCGGGCACCGGGAAGTTCGGCAGGTAGTACGTGCCGAAGCTCAGCTCCAGGTTGCAACGCTTCACCAGTTCGACGGTGTTCTGGAGCGCTTCGGGAATGTCGGCGAACAGCGCCTCCATGTCCTCGGGCGACTTGAAGTACTGATCTTCGCTGTAGTCGCGCGGACGCTTCGGGTCGGCGAGGACGCGTCCCTGGTTGATGCAGGTGCGCGCTTCGTGCGCCTCGAAACCGTCCCGCTCGAGGAAGCGCACGTCGTTGCTGGCGATGACCGGCAATTCGTACTCGCCGGCCAGCGCCATGGCTGCGCGCACCCAATGTTCCTCGTTCTCCCGGCCGGTGCGGGTGAGCTCCAGGTAGAGGCGATCGGGGAAGAGGCGGCGCAGCGACTCGAGGCGTGGGCCGGCGGCGGTCAGGCCCGCACCGAGGGCGACCCGCGCCACTTCGCTTTCGCGCCCGGCGATCGCGATCAGGCCACGCACGCTCTCCGGGTGCATCCAGGCGGCGTCGACCAGCGCGCGGCCCGTACCCTGGCCTTCGCGCCACGCGCGGGAGACCAGTCGGGACAGGTTGAGGTAACCGTCGCGATCCTGGCAGAGCAGGGTGAGGCGCCAGGGGCGCGGGTCGTCGGGGCTGGACACCCAGATATCGCAGCCGGCGATCGGCTTGATGCCGGCCGCGGTGCACTGCTTGTAGAACTTCACCAGGCCGAACAGGTTGTTCTCGTCGGTCAGTGCGACCGCCGGCATCCCCGCACGCACGCAAGCGGCGACCAGCTGCTTGATGCGGATGGTCGAATCGACCAGCGAATACTCGCTGTGCAGGTGGAGATGGGCGAAACGGACGGACATGGGCGACGCCGGACAAGGCAGAGGGAAGGCTACCCGTGGGAGCCCGGCAGGACAAGAATTGACATCAACGCATGTGGGCCTCGGGGTGATCGATGAACCAGAGCCCGGCGAACAGCTTGGCGTCGATGGAGAACCCCTCCTTGGCACGGTCGAACAGCCATTTGCCGGCCTCGGCGCGCGGAACCTCGTGGACGATGATGTTCTCGGTCTCGTCTCCTCCGCCCGCACCGACGCGCACCAGGTCCCATGCCCGCACGAAGGCGATCATCTCGGTGCTCATGCCAGCCGACGAGGGGCCTTCGTGAACGAACTCCAGGTGGCCACAGCGATAGCCGGTTTCTTCCTCGAGTTCACGACGGGCCGCGATCAGGACGTCTTCGTCCTCCGCGCCGACGATGTCCCCGACCAGGCCGGCCGGCATCTCGATGGTGTTCGCGAGGATGGAGACGCGGTATTGCTCCACGAAGACGACCTTGTCGTCCGGTGTCACCGCCAGGATGATCACCGCGCCCCCGGCGTTGTTGCGCACGGCGTATTCCCAGCGCCCGCGCTTCTTCATGGTCAGCCATTTGCCCTGGTACAACGTTTCCTCGGGCGCGGCGGCGTCTTCGGGCACGGGCGATGCGTGAGGCAGGGGACCGGTCGGCATGGGTGGGCTCCTTGAGGGGACGGCGAAGTATCCGCACAAGAGTATCGTGCCCGTGTGACGTCGGGGGATCAGATCAGCGCGCGCAGCCTCGTGCGTGTCAATGGGCCGAAGCGGATGCGCTCGCACAGTTCGTCGATGGCCGAAGCGTCGCCGGCGCGCCGGCTGAGCGCGTCGGCCGTGTCGGCCACGGCGATATCCAGTGCGATGCGCGTCAGGCGGCGGCATAGCAGGGCCTGGTCGGCGTGCTCGCGCAGGCGGACGGCGCAGGCCGCGGCGCCACGTATGCGCAGGTAGGGCACTTCGTCGATGCGTTCCAGGACGGCGTCGAGGCTGCCGAAATGACCGAGCAGCGCGGCGGCGGTCTTGGCACCGATCCCCGGAACGCCGGGAATGTTGTCCACGGCATCGCCGCACAACGCGAGATAGTCGGCGACCTGGTGCGGATGCACGCCCATGCGTTCGAAGACACCGGCGGCGCCCCAGCGAACGTTCTTCGCGAAATCCCATTGCTCGTCGAACTCTCCGAGCAACTGGCCGAAATCCTTGTCCGCCGAAACGATCACGCCGCGGAATCCGTGTGAACGCAGGCCCCAGAGGGCGCTGCCGATGAGGTCGTCGGCCTCGTACTGGTGGTCGTTGAGCACCGTGAGCCCGAGCGCCGCGGCGATCTCGCGGCACAACGCGAACTGGCGCACGAGCTGGGGCGGCGGCAGGTCGCGGTTCGCCTTGTAAGCCGGGTAGATCGCGTTACGGAACGAGGTGGTGAGCGATGCGTCGAACGCCACGGCGATGTGTTCCGCGCGGCTGCGCTCGAGCAGCTCGCAAAGGAACCGGGTGAAGCCATGCACCGCGTTGACCGGTTCGCCGTCGTGGTCGTGGAATTCGTCGGGCATCGAGTGCCAGGCGCGGAAGACGTAGAGGCTGCCGTCGACCAGGTGGACGAGTGAATCGCCGCTCACGGTTCCCACGTGCTCACGATGTCGTCGTAGGCGGGCCGATCGCGCTCGGGTGCCTCCATGGCGGGCGTGCCGACATGGATGAACCCGATGACGTGTTCGTTCTTCTTCATGCCGAGCAGCTTCGCCACGTCGCGGTCGTAGGCGGCCCAACCGGTGAGCCACTGCGCGCCGTAGCCCAGGGATTGCGCGCCAAGCAGGATGTTATAGGCGACGCAGCCGGCAGCGAGGTTTTGTTCGAGCTCGGGAACCTTGCTGTCTTCGTCGATCCTCGCCGAAACGACCAGCACCAGTGGCGCGTGCTCGTAACGGCGCTGTTCTTTTTCGCGCTTCGCTTCGGACAGGTCGGGATTCGCCTCCATGGCGCGCTTTGCCAGCTTGCGCCCGAAGGCCAGCTTCGCTTCGCCACGCAGGATGCGTACGCGGAATGGATCGAGCTTGCCGTGGTCGGGCACGCGGATGGCGGCCCCGAGCAGGTGGCGCAGCGTGGCGTCATCGGGAGCGGGTTCGCCGAGCTGGCGCGAAGGCACCGAGCGGCGGGCGTCGAGGAAAGCCAGGGCGGTCAAGGTCATCGCCCTAGTTTACCTTGGTGGGCCCCGCTCCTGCTCGGCAGCCGCTGCACTGGTGGGAGCCGACTTTGTCGGCGATCCCGCGGCAGCGGGCCAGGTTGAGGCAAGCACCCATCGCCGACAAGTCGGCTCCCACGGGGCTTGACGGACCGTCAGTCGCCGGGAGGCGGCCTGGGGCCATCCGGCGGTGGCCGGTGCCCATCGGGCGGCGGCGGGGGTGGCGGCAATGCGTCGTTCGGGCCCAGGTGGTCGATCGCTTCGCGTTGCTGCTCGGGCGACTGTTGCCGCCACTTGTCCATCAGCTGGCGGCGCTGTTCCGGCGGGAGATTGCGGAAGCGCTCGAAGGCATCGTGCAACTTCGCGCGCTGCTCGGGCGTGAGGTCCTGGAACTTCTGCCGGTTCCTGCGCGCTTCGGCACGTTCCTCGGGTGTCATGTGCTGCCACCGCTCGATGCGCTCGCGGATTTCCGCACGGCGTTCCGGCGGCAGGCCGCGCCAACGCTGCGCCTTGTCGAGCATCCTCGACTGGCGTTGGGGCGGAAAACCATCCCATTCGCCGGCAAGCGGCGCGAGGATATCTTTCTCGTCGGCCGACAGCGCGCTCCAGGGACGCGGCGGTGGGAGTGGCTCTCCTTCGCCCGGCGGCGGGGGAGGCGGGCGATCCTGCGCCGATGCGGCCAGGGGGGCCGTCAGTGCGAGAAACATGGCGAGGACAAGCGGAACGCGGCGCATGGGAATCACTTGCGGGACGAGGACGGGGTGTCGTTGTAAGCCAGCCAGCTATAGAACTGGAGGTCCTTGTACAAGGCCGGATCGGCGACATCGGCATCCGGCGGCAGGTCGTTCGGGTCGGCATCGGCCGCCTGCCGGGCGGCGGGCGGCGTCGAGGGTGTCACGCCGGGCTGCCAGACCATCAGCGTGGCCAGCGCGAGCACCGCGAACGCACCCGCCGGCAACATCAGGCGCCGTACCGGCGACTCGGCAGGCTGGGCCAGCGCGGTGCGGCGGGCGGCGCGCAGGCGGCCGGCCACTGCCGGATCCACGTCACGGCTGGCGCGCAGGTACAGGTCCCTGGCGCGGCGTTCGAGTTCCCGATCGTGCTGGCTCATCGCCATGCCTCCAGTTGGTCGCGCAGCGCATGCATCGCGCGCGAAAGGTGAGTCTTCACACTGCCGTCGGAGCAACCCATGGCTGCCGCCGTCTCGGCCACGTCCAGGCCTTCCATGATGCGAAGCGTGAAGGCTTCGCGCTGGCGTCGGGGCAGGTTGCGCACGGCGGCCACGATATCCGTGAAAGCCTGTGAGTCCTGCAACCGGGCCGAGGGGTCCGGGCTGTCGTCGGCCGGCTCCCAACTCGGCAGGTCGTCGCCGTCGTCGTCCTTGCCGCCGCCCAGCCAGCCCACCACGATCGAGCGCACCTTGCGCCGGCGTTGCAGGTCGATGATGCGCCTGCGCAGGATGCCCCAGAACAACGGGGTCCATTCCTCCGCGGGCTTCCCGCCGTAATGGCGGACCAGCCGCAACATGGCGTCCTGCACGGCGTCCAGCGCGTCCTCCCGGTTGCCCAGGTGGATCTCGGCCATGCGCCAGGCGCGGCGCTCGATAGATGCGAGGAAGGCATCCATGCTCGCGGGCACCTCGCGCAGGTCGTCGAGCGATGCGCTGTCGATCGCGATAGAGGCGTTCACGGCCTTCCCCGCGTCGTCGGTCTTCGCATCCTCGTGCTCCATACGGCCTGGTCTACTCCGGTAAACGCGGTCGGCGACCGCCGGTTGACTGCTTGTTTCGCGCAATATCTTCCGGGGCAAGGGATTTACGGCTTATGAAGTCAATGAGCGCGACGCCCGCGAGCGCGCAGGGGCCAGGCGACAAGGGCCGCCAGTACCGCGCCCGCCAGGGCCAGAACGATGTCCCCCGGACCCTGCGCCAGGCGGGCCAGTTCGATCAGCATGGCCGGCCCGGCATCGCTCATGGCCTGGGCCAGACCCACGCCCATCATTCCCGAAATGGACGCGGCAGCCACCAGGCAGGCCGTGTAGGCGGCGGCGATCAAGGTGGCCAGGGCGGCCAGCAGCGCCCCCGCGGCACCGCGGATACGCAACCAGCGACGCACCACCACGCCCAATATCCAGCCGGCAGGCAGCACCAGGGCGGGCAAGGCGCGGCCGAACATCATCGACGGCACCATCCAGACGGCGCCCACGGCGAAGCCGAACATGACGGCGCAGAGGAGGCCGAAAAGGAAGCCGGAGAGGTGAATACGCTCAGCCGGCATGGGTATCGGTCAGGTCGCGCATGGGATCCTGGATCGGGCAAAGCGGCCATGATAGCGGGCGGGAAGGCGCGGCGCTCTTGAGGGCGCAGGCCGCAGCCCCGACGTTAGAGCCGGTAGACGCTTACCGCCGGCCCACGGCGGGCGCATAATCGACGACTTTGCGGCCGCGGCGCGGCCTTCACAGGACAGCAATGAGCGGTTTCAGCCTCAGCAGCGAGCCCTTCACCCTCGAACGTGACTGCCAGGCGGTCATGGTTCCGCAGGGCGAGACGGTGACGCTTCCGGCCGGGCAGATCGGCTACATCACCCAGGCGCTGGGTGGTAGTTTCACCGTGTACGTGGAAGGCAACCTGTTCCGGATCGCGGGGAACGACGCCGATGCACTGGGCAAGGAACCGCCCAAGGCCATCGAACTGGACGACGACGCTTCCGACGAGGACGTCGAGAAACTGGTCTGGCAGCAACTCCGCACCTGCTTCGATCCTGAAATCCCCATCAACGTGGTCGAGCTGGGGCTCGTCTACGATGTGACCCTCGAAACCACGGACGAGGGTGCCCGCCGCGCCTACGTGAAGATGACCCTGACCGCGCCCGGTTGCGGCATGGGCGACATCCTCGTGGACGACGTGCGCACCAAGCTCGAACTCATCCCGACGGTAGTTGAGGCGGACGTCGACCTCGTCTTCGATCCGCCCTGGAACCATTCGATGATGTCGGACGCGGCGAAGCTCGAAACCGGGATGCTCTGACGCCGCCTGCGTCGCATTTTCCTTCGGCCTAGGGAAATCCCTAGGTAGTCGACCGCGAAATCTTGCGCTAGGTTGACCGTGACTTGCGGCGGGGAGGCCGCCAAGTCGGAACAAAACGGGCATCGCGCTGCGGCGCGAATTCATATCGTTCGGAATGTGGTCCCCACGGCCGCAATGGCTTCGTGCGGCCCATTCCCGTAGGAGGAACGTAATGGCAAGTCATTTTCGCTTGAAACTCCTGGTCGCTTCGCTGGCTATCGCGGCTACTTCGGTGGCCACGGCCGGCACCGAGCAGGCGCTCCGTGCGCAGAACCTCGGAGCCGTCCCTGCCAATCAGTTGGCGGCAAAGCTCGGCCTTTCCGCGGACAATTCGTTCGTGGCCAGGAATGCGCTGCCGACGGTGAAGGGAACCCAGACGGTACGCATGCAACAGACGTTCAAGGGCGTGCCGGTCTATGGACGCAGCATCGCCGTGGAGCAGGACGCTCAGGGCAATGCGCTGGTCGCCAATGGCGTCGTCACCTCGGACCTGCAGGTCGATCTCACCTCGGTGACGCCGAAGATCGATCAGGCCAGCGCGATCGCCTTGCTGACCAAGCAGGCGCGCACGCTGGGCGCGGCGACGGTCAAGCCTGAAAACGCCAAGGCCGACCTCTACGTGTATCCGGTGGACGGTGCTCCGGCGCGCCTCGTATACCTGACCTCGTTCTTCTCCGGCGGCGATCGTCCCACCCGTCCGACCGCGATCATCGATGCCAACACCGGGCAGGTGATCGAGCAGTGGGAAGGCCTCACCAATGCCGAGGTGGATGCGACCGGCCCGGGCGGCAACCAGAAGGTCGGCCAGTACACCTGGGGAGCGAACGGCTTGCCTGCGTTGCGCGTGACGCAATCCGGAACCACCTGTACGGCGCAGAACGCGTACGTGAAGTCGTACAACATGAAGAAGGCCACCTCCGGCAGCGGCACGTTGTGGAGCTTCACCTGCTTCAACTCCAGCGGCGATGCGGTGAATGGCGCCTATGGCCCGATCAACGACGCCCATCACTTCGGCGGCGTGGTCCATGACATGTACACCGCCTACACCGGCGCGGCACCGTTGAACCAGGTGCTGATCATGAAGGTGCACTACGGCAACAACTACGAGAACGCGTTCTGGGACGGCAGCTCGATGACGTTCGGTGACGGCGCCAGCACGTTCTATCCGCTGGTCGCGCTCGATGTCACTTCGCACGAGATCAGTCACGGCTACACGGAACAGCACTCGAACCTCGCCTACAGCGGCCAGTCCGGCGGCATGAACGAGGCCTATTCGGATATCGCGGGTGAAGCGGCCGAGTACTACGACCGCGGCAGCAACGACTTCCTGGTCGGCTCGGACATCGTCAAGACCAGCGCCGGCATCGGCGACGCCTTGCGCTACATGTGCAACCCGACCCAGGACGGCGGCTCGATCGACAACGCGGCCGATTACTACAACGGCCTCGACGTGCATTACTCCTCGGGTGTGTACAACAAGGCCTTCTGCGTACTGGCCAAGAAAACGGGTTGGGACACGGTCAAGGCATTCAAGGCCTTCGCCCGTGCCAATGCCCTCTACTGGACAGCCAGTTCCAACTTCAACAGTGGCGCATGCGGCGTGGCGAGCGCGGCAACCGACCTGGGCTATTCGGCGACCGACGTCGCCGCGGCGTTCACGGCGGTGGGCGTGACCTGCTCGACCGGTGGCGGCGGCGGCACGCAGTTGCAGAACGGCGTGGCCAAGACCGGCCTGGCGGGAAGCTCGGGTACCGAGCTCAGCTATACGGTCGTCGTCGCGGCCGGTGCGTCGAACCTGTCCATCGTCACCAGTGGTGGCACGGGTGATGCGGATCTCTACGTGAAGTTCGGCTCCGCGCCGACGACCTCGAGCTACAACTGCCGTCCGTACCTCAACGGCAACAACGAGACCTGCACGTTCGCGGCACCGCAGGCTGGCACCTACTACGTCAAGGTCCGTGGCTATACCACGTTCTCCGGCGTCTCCCTAAAGGCGACCTGGACGCCGTAAGCGACGGCATCGACGTGCGTTCGACGAGGCCCGGGCGCTACCGCCCGGGCCTCTTTCGTTTGCACTGGCTTTTCCTACGCGTCCCCGCGGGCAGGGTCGGGTAGGCGCTCCATCGTCGCGGCCTTACGTTCGTTCGACCCCCGCAGCCTCGCTGCGCCATCGAAGGAACGTCCCCATGCGATCGGCTCTCCTCGTCGTCCTCATCCCGCTCGTTTTCTCCTCGTCCGCTCATGCGGACAAGGCCCGTTACATTGTTCATTTCGTCGACGCGGATTCAGCGCGCGCCGCGAGCATGCCCCGTTCGATGGCCGGCACCGCGCGGCTCGGCGCACCGCGACATGTGCGTTCGCTCGCGGCGGGTGGCGAGCTCTTCGAGATAAACGGCGGCGACGTGTCCCGTCTTGCCGGTTTGCAGGGCATCGCCGCCGTCGAGGAGGACCTCGTCGTCACCGCCACGGCCATCGTCGACCCGCTATGGAAACGGCAGTGGTACATGCACGATCACAAGGTGGGCGTGGACGCCGAAGTGGCATGGCGCTATACGCGTGGGGCGGGAGCGGTGGTCGCCGTGCTCGACACCGGTGTCACCCCGCACCCCGAATTCGATGACCAGTTGCTGCCCGGCTACGATTTCGTGAGCGATGCCGCCGCCGCGCGCGACGGTGACGGCCGCGATGCGAATCCCGCCGACGAAGGCGACTGGAGGGACGCCGGCGACTGTGGTTCGCCGCGCGTCGCCCCGTCGTCGTGGCATGGATCGCACGTGGCCGGCCTCGTCGTGGCGCGTTCCGGCAACCGGCCGGGCATCGTGGGGCTCGCGCCCGAGGCGAAGCTGCTACCTGTGCGCGTGCTCGGTCATTGCGGTGGGCGGATTTCGGATGTCGCCGATGCGATCGTCTGGGCCAGCGGCGGCATGGTGCCGGGCGTGCCTCCACTCGAACGTCGTGCCGATGCGATCAACCTGAGTCTCGGCGGGCCGGGCGCTTGCGGCATCGCGATCGCGCGGGCCATCGAACAGGCGCGCGGACGCGGCACGGTGGTGGTCGCCGCCGCCGGCAACGATCGGGCGAAGGCCTCGACCAACGTGCCCGCGAACTGCCCGGGCGTGGTCACGGTCGCGGGCCTGGCGCGTGACGGCTCGATGGCGTGGTATTCCAATCACGGTGAGCGCGTCACTCTCTCCGCGCCCGGCGGCAGCTTGCGCGAACGCGGGGCGGACGACATCGTGTCCACGGTCGACGCGGGCAAGCGCGGTCGCGAGCGTCCCATCTTCGCGTATCACGCAGGTACCTCGATGGCGGCACCACAGGTGGCGGCGCTCGTCGCGCTGATGCGTTCGGCCGATCCCGCCATCGGTGTCGACGACGTGACACGGCAGTTGGTCGACAATGCGCGGCCCCTTCCGGGACCTTGCCCGAAGGGTTGCGGAGCGGGCCTGATGGATGCCGGCGCGACCGTCGACGCGGTGGTCGAGGATCGCGCGCGGCGTTGAGGCGGCGTCGAGTCCGCCCCCGGGCTCAGATGGCCTCGAAACGATTCGCGTCGCGGTTCTTGCGGACCGTGGCCGGATCCCACACGCGGCCGTTCATGGCGATGTAGACGCCGTCGGCCAGTGTCTGTACCGCACCCACGGCGCAACCGATGTTGAACACCGCGTCGGATCCCTGGAAGCGCGCGGGGTTGAGCGCGCCGGTGAGCACGATGACCTTGCCGGGAATGCCAGCCAGTACGCGGGCCGTCTCGACCATCGTGTCGGTGCCGTGCGTCACCAGCACATGACGATGCGGCTGTGCCTCGATCGTGCTGCGGATCAGCGCGCGATCCTCGTCGGTCACGTGCAGGCTGTCCTTGCGCAGGATGGGAATCACGTCGAACCGGAAGGCGACGCCCAACTGGTGGAGAATGTCGCCGATCTGTGGCGAGCCGATCTGGTAGTCCGACTTGTCGTCGAAATACACCTTGTCGATGGTGCCGCCGGTGGTGACGATGGTGAGCTGCTGCATGATTGACCTGGGAAGCGGGGTGGAGCGGAGCCGGCATTCTACATCGCATGTCCCGGATGAGCCGCCTCAGCGATGAAGGCCTGCCGCCGGTGCGTCCGAGGCCAGGGACATGTCCTGGTCGTTTTCCGGCAGCGCCAGCCGGTCCAGGCCGTGTGCGATGAACCGCCGCGCCGCGGCGGCGGGTCGGGAATCGCCCGAGGTGACCGCCCAGGCCGCCGATCGCAGGAGGAGCGCGGCGGCCATCGTACGCGCGAGGGTAAAGGCGATCCCGCGTGCCGAGGCCTCAAGGGCGGCGCGATCCGCCGCGATCTCGCCCAGCAAGGCTTCCGTCGCGTCGATGGTGGCCACGATGGTCCCGCGTTCTGGTGCCCCTTCCGGCACCAGCGCGCCGATGGCCTGCCTGAGCGGTGCGAGGCCGCTGGGCAACGCACGCAGCATGTCCAGCGAGAGCACGTTCGTGGTGCCTTCCCAGATCGCATATACCTGGGCGTCCCGCAGCAGTTGCGGAAGGCCGGTGTCCTCGATGTAGCCGGCGCCGCCGAAGCATTCCAGGGCTTCGGACACCACGCGGATCGAGACCTTCGCCGTCCACAGTTTCGCCAGGGGCGTCAGCAGGCGCAGCAGGGCGGCATCCTGAGCCTCGCCTTCGCCGTGTTCCGCGCGACCCAGCAGCTCCGCGACGTGGAAGGTCAGGGAGAAGGCGGCCTCGTATTCCGCCTGCATGTCCGCGAGCGTCCGCGCATGCAGGGGATGGTCGATGAGACGGTGACCGAAGGCACTGCGCCGCAGGGCGTAGTCGCGGGCGAGGGCGATCGCCCTCGCCATGCTCGCCACCGCGCACACGGCGTTCCAGGTGCGCGTGACGTTGAGCATCGGGGCGATCTGGCGAACGCCACGGTCCAGCGGGCCGACGGGTGTCGCGGGCAGTCCGTCGAGATGGATCTCGGCGGTGGGCAATTCGTGGGTACCGAGTTTTTTCTTGAGCCGGTCGATGGTGATGCCTCGCCACGCACCGTGCTCGTCCTTCGTCTCGACGTAGAAGAGCGCCAGCGCCGCCGTGCCCGTGCCTGCTCCTTCCGGACGCGCCAGTGCGAGCGCGGCCTCGCCCACGACGGCCGAACTGAACCACTTGCGGCCATACAGGCGCCACTGGCCTTCGGCATCCTGCCGGGCCGTGGTTTCGGTACGCCCGACATCGGAGCCGCCGGGCGTTTCCGTCATCCATTGGCCCGACAGCCAGAACGTGGCCGGATCGCGGCTGAGGAAATGCGGCAGCGCGCGTTCGATCAGGCCTGCATTGCCCGAGGCGCGCAACGCCGTCGCCGCGCCATCGGTCATCGCCAGCGGGCAGCAGTAGAATTCGCTGGCCACGTGGTAGAGGTATACACGGGCGAATTCCTCGACGCGTGCCCAGCGCGACGGTTCGTGCCCCGCGGCCAGCACCGCGTGCTTCGTCGTCAGGCCGGGGCCTTCCTCCCAGGCCGTGGTCAGGGCGATGCGATCGACGCGGGAGCCCCACGCGTCCCACTGCGTGAGGACGGGTTCGCCGCGCGGCGTGCGTCCACGACGATCCCAGGCCATGACGGCGTAGTCGGCCAGCGCCTCCAAGTCCGGACGCATCGCCGCCAGGCGGTCGGCGGGCAGCGTGTGACCCAGCCACGCGTTGAGCACGCGGTCGTCGCGGAAGGGATGCGCCAGTCGCGGCGCTTCCTGCACAAAACCCATCGTGGCGTCCTCATCGTCGGATTCGATGCCTAGCCTGCACCGGCCCCGTCCGTCCGTCGATACGCTGCGCAACATGCGCCGCGCCGGGATCAGCGCCGGCGGCGGACGCCCACGCCGAGCGTGCCGATGAGCAGCAGGGTAAGCACGATCTCCACGACCGCCAGCCAGCGATCCGCTGTGGAGCTCCACGTTTCGGAGACGCCGTGGCAGAAATAGAACAGGGCGAGGATGCCGACCCAGAGAAGGGCGCGGGCCACGTTCGGCAGCGAGAGCAGCGGTAGCAGCAAGGGGGGTACGGTGAGGACGAACGCGACCCACGTCGGGATCGATACCGGCGGATACAGGGTGTACCAGAGCACCTGCAAGGCCAGCAGGGCCGCCCACGCCGCAAGCCCGACCTTCTGCGTGGTACTCAACGGCTGGCTCACGCGGGGGTGCCCAGACGCCGGGCGACGTCGGCGAGGCGCTTGCCCAGCGCACGCGCCAGTTCGCGTTCGTGATCGCTGATGCCGTCGTCGCCGCGACTGCCGGCAACATGGCTCGCCCCATACGGCGTGCCACCGGTCGTCGTGCTGCTCAGCGCCGGCTCGGTATAGGGAATGCCCACGATGAGCATGCCGTGATGGAGCAGCGGCAGGGCCATCGAAAGAAGGGTGGCTTCCTGGCCCCCATGCATCGTACTGGTCGAGGTGAACAGCGCCGCCGGCTTGCCGGAGAGGGCGCCCGAGGCCCATTCCGCGCCGGTGGTATCGATGAAATGCTTCAGCGGGGCCGCCATGTTGCCGAAGCGCGTGGGGCTTCCCATCGCCAGGGCCACGCATTCGACCAGGTCGGCGCGTGTCACGTAGGGGGCGCCTTCCTCGGGTTCCGGCGGCATCGCCGTTTCGGTGACCGGCGCCACGGGTGGCACCTGGCGAAGGCGCGCCCGCATGCCCGGCACTTCTTCGACCCCGCGGGC
This sequence comes from Luteibacter sp. E-22, assembly GCF_049913125.1. GTDB lineage: Bacteria > Pseudomonadota > Gammaproteobacteria > Xanthomonadales > Rhodanobacteraceae > Luteibacter. Next base: position 3,157,586 of record NZ_CP183975.1, on the reverse strand, counting down.
GATGAACCGGGCGAGCTGGGCCGTGTGGCCGCTACGGCTGTAGTAGAGTACGAGGACGTCGTGGGACATGGATGGCCGCCTTTGCGAAGGCGCTAGTCTCGCAGAACTGCCACGCGTTCCCAATCGTTTGGGACTGGATGAGGATGGACATGCCGCTGCGCATCGATCGCGACCGCGCGTTGAGTTTCTCGCGCTTCACCTGGCTGCGCTTCGTCGACGACAAGTGCTTCGAGACCGCCGGCGCGCTCTCGTACACCACCCTGGTGTCATTGGTGCCACTCACGGTGGCGATCTTCGCCATCCTCTCGGCCTTTCCCGTGTTCGCGGAATGGCGCGGTTCGCTGGCGAACTACGCATTCCAGAATTTCGTGCCGGCCACCGGCATGAAGGTGCAGGAATACATGCTGGCCTTCGCCGACAAGGCCAGCCAGCTCACCGGCATCTCGATCCTGGTGATGCTGTTCAGCGCCGTGTCGATGATGATCAGCATCGAAGACCGCCTCAATCGGATATGGCGCGTGCGCAAGCCGCGTGGCTGGGCCTCGCGCCTGCTGTTGTACTGGGCGGCGCTGACCCTGGGCCCGATCCTGGTCGTCGGCGGGCTGGCCTTGTCCTCGTACATCACCGCGCTCCCGATGCTGCATGCGGCGGCCGACCAGATCGCGACGCAGAGCCGCCTGCTCAACCTGCTTCCGTTCGTGATCACCTTCGTCACGCTCGTGCTCATGTACACGATGGTGCCGAACCGTCGCGTTTCATGGCGGCACGCGGCCATCGGTGCGCTGCTGGGCGCGATCCTGTTCGAGTTCGCACGCTGGGGGTTCACCGAGTTCATCCGCAACTCGCCCAACTACGAAGAGATCTACGGCGCGCTCGCGGCGATCCCGATCTTCCTGTTGTGGATCTACCTGTCGTGGATCATCGTGATCCTCGGCGCTTCCATCGCGGCGTCCATTTCCGCCTTCGAATACACCGTGCCCCACGAGGCCCTGCCGGAAGGGGCCGAATTCATCGGGTTGCTCGTCGTGTTGCAGCATTTCGTCGATGCGCAGCGATCGGGCGAAAGCGTGGACCCCGCCACGGTGCGCCTGCGCGAGCCGTACCTGCCGTCGAGTGCGATCGCAGCTTATTTCGACGACCTGCAACGAGCCGACATGATCCAGCGCGGGGAAGCCGGCGGCTGGTTGCTCAGTCGCAGCCTCGACGCGACCGAACTGCTGCGCGTGTATCGCTGCACGCAGTACCGCCTTCCCCTGCGCCCGCGTGAACAGGTGGAGCGGCTGGGCATCGAACTGCCGCCGGAGCTGCTCAGCCTGTTGGATAATCTGGCCCTGGCCCTCGACGCCACGCTTGGCGCGCGCCTCGACCAGTTGTTTCCACCCACGCCCATCCCCGCCCCCACCGAGGACACCCCCGCATGATCCCCCGCCTGCTTGCCATCGCGGCCCTGGCCATCGTCACGCCGGCGATCGCCGCCACGGCAGCCAAACCCGAACTCAAGGTCACCACGCTCGATGGCAAGCCGTTCGACCTTGCCGCGCAGCGAGGCAAGTGGGTCGTGGTCAATTACTGGGCCACCTGGTGCGTCCCCTGCATCAAGGAAATGCCGGACATCTCCAATTTCGTGAAGAGCCGCAAGGACGTCTCCGCGATCGGTCTTGCGTTCGAGGATACCGAGGCCGGCGATATCGCGGCCTTCCTGCGCAAGCATCCCGTCGTGTATCCCATCGCGCAGGTCGACGTCACCGCGCCACCGAAGGATTTCGATTCGCCCAAGGGCTTGCCCACCACCTACCTGATCGCGCCGGACGGCCATGTCGCCCAGCGTTTCGTGGGCCCGGTCACGGCGGAAAAACTCAACGAGGCCATCGCCAAGGGGTCGTGACATGAAAGCCGCGCGGTTCGTCGTCGGGGGAAAGGTGCAAGGCGTGTTTTTTCGCGCGTCGGCGCGCGAGCAGGCGCTGGCACTGGAACTCACCGGCCATGCGCGCAATCTTGTCGACGGCAGCGTGGAGGTGGTCGTGTACGGCGACGAAGCTTCGATCGACCGCCTCGAAACCTGGCTGCGCGACGGCCCCGACGCGGCCGAGGTCGACCAGCTCTATCGCGAGGAGATCGGCGCGCACGACGCGCCGGCGGAGTTCCTGGTCAAGTGATGTCGGGACAAGCCCTGGTGGGTTTTGTGTGGGAGCCGCTTCAGCGGCGATCACGCGCCAGCGGGCCGGGTTGAGGCAAGCACCCATCGCCGCTGAAGCGGCTCCCACAAGGGCTTGCCCCATGGCAGCCCCCTCCACAGAAGCTTGCCCCCATCAGTGGGTCAGTCCCCACAGAAGCTTGTCCCACGGAAGTGGGCAAGCTTCCACGGCGTGGTTTATCAGTCCGTCGGCCCGCTGGCGTTCGCCGGTCGCGCGATCAGTGTCGCCGGGATCGTCCCGCCGTCCGACAGCTTGAACGTGACCGTTACCTTCTCGCCGGGCTTCACCGGGTGTTTCGCCTGCATCAACATCACGTGGTACCCGCCGGGAGCGAACGTGAGCTTGCCCTTCGGCGGCAGCGCCACGGTATCGACCATCTCCATCCGGCCCATGCCGCCCTCGGTGCTGCTGCGGTGAATCATCGCCTCCGCGTAGTCCGGGCTTTCCGCGCCGACGATCGTCAGCGCAAGATCGGTGGTGTTCTCGAAGGTGGCATAGCCGCCGGCGGGCAGGGTGCCCGGCAGGACGCGCAGCCATCCCCCCGTCACATGGACGCCCGCGGTGTCGGCGGCGTGCGAGGTGCCGGCAAGCAGGAACAGGGCGACAGCGAGCGAGCGGTACCTCATGGGCGGGTCTCCAGCGACGTGAGCAGGTGAAGGTCGTGCACGATGTCGTCCTGCGAGGCGGACGGCGTGGCCAGGAGGCGCGCCTTGCCCTCGGCGTCGAACAGGTAGATGGCGGAGCTGTGGCTGACCTCGTAGTTGCCGTCGGCGCGATCGGGCTCCCGGGTGAAGGCCGAACGGTAACGCTTCGCCAGCGCCTCCACGTCGCTCTCGGAACCGACCAGCCCCACGGCGCGCTTGTCGAAGGCATTCACGTAGTCGTGCATGATCGCCGGCGTATCGCGCTTGGGGTCCACGCTGACGAACAGGATACGCACCTTGTCCGCCGGCGCGCCGAGGCGGTCGAGCACCACGTGTAACTGGGTCAACGTCAGCGGGCAGACATCGGGGCAGTGCGTGTAACCGAAATACATGAGGACCACCTTGCCCTTGTAGTCGGCGCCGGTGACGCGCTTGCCGTTGTCGTCGGTCAGCTTGAAATCCAGGTCCGGCAGGTGCCCCGATACATCGGTGAGCCGCCATTCGGGCTGGGGTTCCCGCTGGCACGCGCTCAACGCGGCCATGGCGAACAAGGCGATCAGGGCCAGGACGAACCGGCGGCAGATGGACGACTTCATGCGACACTCCGCGAGATATCCCGCGCAGGATACGCCACCCGTGCCGGCGAACAGGCACTTCCGCTGAGGATACCCATGCTCATGCGACAACATGTCAGTCCCGCTGCCGCACTGCTCGCCGGGTTCGCGGGTGCATCCGCCGTGGCCCTGGGAGCGTTCGGTGCGCACGCGCTGCGCGGAGTCATCGACGCGTCGGCGCTCACCACCTGGCATACCGGCGTGGAATACCATTTCTGGCATGCGCTGGCCCTGCTCGTGGCGGCGGCGTGCCTGCCCGAGGGCAGGGCGCGCACCATCGCGGTGGGTCTGTTCGCCCTGGGCATCGTGCTGTTCTCCGGAAGTCTCTATGCACTGGCACTGGGCGCGCCGCGCGTGATCGGCGCGATCACGCCCGTGGGCGGCGTCGCTTTCATCGCCGGCTGGGTGGCCATGAGCGTTTCGCTCCGCCAACGCGGCCGCGTCAATCCTCGGGATCGTCCACCGGCTGGACCTGCGTCCGCTTGAGCCGTCCCGCACGTCGCAACGCATCGCGCAGCACGTATTCGATCTGCGCGTTGAGCGAGCGCAACTCGTCCTCGGACCACGCCTGCATGGCCTCGAGGACAGTGGCGCTCACACGCAACGGATAAGCCTTCTTCTCGCTCATCGTGCGTTTCCGTGACGATGGCCGATACCCGGCTCGGCTTCGCCGTCGGGCTGGCGGCTCCCCTTCCTCGACGCCCATCGCTTTTTTACAGCCGGCACCATGCGCTCAGTTGTACAGCGAACCGGCGTTGACCACCGGTTGTGTCGAGCGGTCGCCGCAGAGGACGACGAGCAGGTTGGAGACCATCGCGGCCTTGCGCTCCTCGTCCAGCTCCACGACACCTTGCGCCCGAAGCTGGTCGAGTGCCATGGCCACCATGCCCACGGCACCTTCCACGATGCGCTCGCGGGCGGCGACGATGGCGCTGGCCTGCTGGCGCTGGAGCATCGCCTGCGCGATCTCCTGCGCGTAGGCGAGGTGGCTGATGCGGGCTTCGATCACCTGGACGCCCGCCTTCGTGAGGCGTGCCTCCACTTCCTGGCGCAAGTGGTTGTTGATCTCCTCGCCGTGGCTGCGCAAGGAAGGCTTCGAATCGTCGTGGGCGTCGTAGGCATAGCTTTGCGCCATCTGTCGCAGCGCCGACTCGCTCTGGATCTGCACGAAGTTCTCGTAGTCGTCGACGCAGAACACCGCTTCCGCCGTGTCCACCACCTGCCATACGACGATCGCCGCGATCTCGATCGGATTGCCGTCGTTGTCGTTGACCTTCAACCGGCTGCTCTCGAAATTGCGCACGCGCAGGCTCACCGGGCGGCGGGAATAGAACGGGTTGGTCCAGCGCAGGCCCTCGCGCCGCTCCGTGCCGGCGTACTTGCCGAAGAGTTGCATCACCTGGCCCTGGTTCGGCTGGACCTGGAAAAAACCCTTGGCGAGGAAGGCGAAGACGGGGATCAGGACCACGGCGCCTGCAGACGCCGGATTACCCCCGTGGGCCATCTGGGAGAACACCCCCGCGCCCGTAAGCAGGACGATGACGATCAAGACGAGGGCGGCCGGAATGCCGGGCAGGGAAGAGGCGGGACGTTCGTTCATGACGGAATGACCCCTGGAATGGTGGGATCATATGATATCAATGTGATATCAAAGTCAAGGCGCCCTGCGTCATGGTGCTCCGCGTCCGCCAGCCACCGGACCGCCTGCGTTGCTCGGCGGAGGCAGGTCGAGAAGCGCCGCACCCGGCATGGCGCGATCGATCCTGATCTTGCCCAACGCATTCATCGCGGCGAAGAAACGCCACGGTTCGCCGTTGCCGGTGCCCAGGGCGATATGGCTCGAGTCGAAGCGACGCTGCGCCGAATCGAAGCTGATCCAGCGATTGTCGATCCACGCCTGCGCCCACGCGTGGGGGACGAAGACGCGGTTGGCGCCCCCCATGCGATCGGCGTAGACGACGCCGGTCACCACGCGTGCGGGAATGCCGAGGGCCCGCGCCATCGCGGTGAGGAGGACGGCGTGTTCGGTGCAATCCCCACGCCGCGTCGCGATCGTCTCGAGGGCCGAGGCGTAGCCCACGTCGAGTCCCTTGACGTTGATGTAGTCGGAGAGGAAGGAGCGCATGCGGCGCATGCGTTGCAGGTCGGTCGTCGCATTGCCCGCGGCGCGTTGGGCAAGTGAGCGCACTTCGCTGGAGTCCGATTGCACCCACGCATTGGCGGCCGTGTCCTCGGCCAGCGGGCCGGGTTCGTCGCCGTGCCGGGAGCCGAATCCGACGTCGACCACATACACGCCGTCGCCCAGCGGCTTCACCCGCTGCTCGTCGGTGTCGATGAACGGATTCGGGATCGCCCCGCGAACGGTGATCGTGTAGCGGATGGGAGCCACGCGCATCGCCGCGAAGATAGGGCGGGGCGCCGAGATCATCGCGGCGCGCAGCAGGTCGATGTCCTGGTCGGGCGCCTGTGCGCAGGCGATGTCGCAGGCCGCCATTTCCAGGCGGAAACCGAGCAGCGGAGCGAGGCTGCGATGGATGAAACCGTTGTCGTCGACCCAGATGTCGACACTGCGATCGCTGGAGCCGCCCGCGATCGACTGGCGAAGGTGATGGAGGGTCTGCCGGGACTCGTCCGGCATGATGACGACTTCGTCGCCGATGACCTCCACGTCGACGTTCGCCACCTGTTGCCTGATCGAGTCGAAGTTGCGCAGGCGGTACGACGTACCCGGCTTGAATCCATGGGCGGCCATGGTGAGGCGCTGGCCTTCGGCGAGCGTCGCCCCGGTCGGCCAGATGAGCAGGTTGACCTTCGATTGGCCGCCGACGGTATTGGCCACCTGGAACGTACCGTCGTCACGCGCTTCACCGGTCGCCAGGTTTTCCTGGGTCGACATCCGGGTACTGGCGTAGAAGGCGAGGGGCGCTCCACTTTCCGATTCCGTGGAGCGCAGTTCGGTGCGCAAGGCCAGCGGCGTGCGCGCCCGCGTCAGCCGGAAATCCAGCACCTGCGTGGTGACCACGCGATCGCCCTGGATCTGGCGGTCGATCCGCAGGCTCCCCACCTTCCGGCCGTCCAGCAGGACGGTCATCCAGCGCTCCTCCGCCAGGAGGGTCGAAGGGGCCAGGCACAGTACGGCGAGGACGGCAAGATAGCGTCTCATGAGCGTACTTCCGGATTGTTGGGGACGGCTCCATCACATCACGTTCGCGGCGCGAGTCAATCCCCCCTTTGGACGGATGGCAGGGCGGCTAGAATGGCGGCTTCGTTTCCCCTGGATACCCCCCGCATGAAGACCTTCGGCACCCCGCATTCCCACACCGCGCTCAAGGTGCTCCTGCTGGGGTCGGGCGAACTGGGCAAGGAAGTGGCCATCGAGTTGCAGCGTTTCGCCGTCGAGGTGGTAGCCGTGGACCGGTATCCGAACGCGCCGGCGATGCAGGTGGCCCACCGCAGCCATGTGATCGACATGCTCGATGGCGCGGCGCTGCGCGCCGTGATCGAACAGGAGAAGCCGGACCTGGTGGTGCCGGAGATCGAGGCCATCCACACGCCCACCCTGGTGGCGATGGAGAAGGAAGGGCTCAAGGTCGTCCCCACGGCGAAAGCCGCGTGGCTCACCATGGATCGCGAAGGCATCCGCCGGCTTGCCGCCGAGGAACTCGGCCTGCCCACCTCGCCTTACCGCTTCTGCGACACCCGCGAGGACTTCCTGGCAGCTGTCGCGGCGTTGGGCACGCCATGCGTGGTCAAGCCGGTGATGAGTTCCTCCGGCAAGGGGCAGAGCGTGGTGCGCTCGCCGGACGATGCCGCCGGGGCATGGGAGTACGCGCAGTCGGGCGGACGCGCCGGGCGCGGTCGCGTCATCGTGGAAGGCTTCGTCGACTTCGACTACGAGATCACCCTGTTGACGGTGCGCCATCGCGACGGCGTATCGTTCTGCGCGCCCATCGGCCACCGCCAGGAAGACGGCGACTATCGCGAGTCGTGGCAGCCACAGCCGATGAGCGATGCCGCACGTGCCGAGGCCGAACGCCAGGCCGACGCGGTCACGGCGGCCCTCGGTGGCTGGGGCGTCTTCGGGGTGGAATTCTTCGTGCGTGGCGACGAGGTGATCTTCTCGGAGGTGAGCCCGCGTCCGCACGACACGGGGCTGGTCACGCTCATCTCGCAGGATCTCTCGGAATTCGCCCTTCACGCGCGTGCCATCCTCGGCCTGCCGGTGCCCGAGATCCACGCCTTCGCTCCCGCGGCCTCGTGCGCGGTGCTCGTCGAAGGGGAGGGCAGTGCGCCGAGATACCACGGCATCGGCGACGCGCTGGCCGAGACGGGCACGATGCTTCGCATCTTCGGCAAGCCGGAAGTCCACGGCCGCCGGCGCATGGCGGTGACGCTGGCGCGCGCGGCCACGGTGGAAGAGGCCCTGGAGAAAGCCAAGCGGGCGGCCAGCCGCATCCGCGTGGAACTCTGACGATCCGCCTACAACGGCCGTTCACGCCCGAATGTTAAGCTGCGACGCTCCTATGGAAGATGCCTTGCCATGAGCGGACGCAGAGACAATAACGACCGCGAATCGCGCGGTCGCACCGAGCCCACGCTGGGCCGCCTCGACGACCTCGACGCACCGGCGCCGCCGGCCGACGATGGCTTGCCGCATATCGTCGTCGACGCACCGCGCCGGCGCGGCGGCCCACAGCCTCCTTCCCCGCCGCGCCGCCCACGCAAGCGCGGCTGGCTGATCCCCGTGCTCGTGCTCGTCCTGATCGGCGCTGCGACGGCGCTGTGGCTGCAGCAGGACAGGCTGCGCAACATGGTGCCGGCCACCGAACTCAACGACACGCTCGCCCAGGCCAACCACGCGCTGGACGAGGGACACCTCGACGGTAGCAATGGCGACAGCGCCCGCGAACTCTTCGAGAAGGCGCGCGACCAGCAACCCGACAGCGACGCGGCCCGCGATGGCCTGCGCCGTGTGGGACAGGCGGAAGTCGCAAGAGCGGACGCGGCGCTGAACGCGGGCAAGCTCGACGACGCGGAAGCCGCGCTCAACGTCGCCCGCGAATTGCTCGGCGGTGGCAACGACGTGGAGCGCATCGCGCAGCGACTGTCGGAGGCGCGCAACCCGCAAGGCCGCACGGAATCGCTCATCGACCAGGCACAGCAGGCCTTCGCCGCCGGGAAATTCGATGGCGACGACGGCGCCGGCGCGTTGTATCGGCGTGTGCTGGACGCGGACAAGACCAATGCGGTCGCGGCGCGCGGTCTCGACAAGGTGGGCGACGCGCTTGCCGCGCAGGCACGCCAGGCCATCGCGGCGGGCGACAAGGCCAAGGCCAACGCACTGGTGGATCGCATCGCCCTCCTGGTACCGGGTTACGGCGACCTGCCGTCGCTGCGGGCGGCGCTCGCGGAAACCAGGAAGCAGGACGACCAGGCGGTCAACGCGCTGATCCAGCAGGGCAACGACGCGATGCGTGCGGGCCGCTTCATCGGCGATGGCGACGACAACGCCCTGGCGCGGTTCCGCGCCGCCCTCGCCGCCGATCCCGACAACGCCGATGCCAAGGCGGGGCTCGGCCGGGTGGCGCAGGCGCTCATCGTCCAGGCCAATGCCGCGCTCGACAGCGAGGACGACGTCCAGGCGACACGCTTGCTCGACCAGGCGGCGAAGCTCGCGCCGAAGTCGGCGGAACTGGCCGCGGCGCGTGCGCGTATCGGTGGCGGCGAAGCGAAGGCGGGAACCCCTGCTGCCGGCGGGCAGCCCACGGGCGACGACGCGATGCCGGAAGCCTCCATGGCGGTCACGCCTGAGCAGAAGGCCAAGGTCGCCGATCTCGTCCGTCGCGCCCAGGCCGCCGCGTCGCGTGGCGACATCATGGATCCGCCGGGCGACAGCGCCTACGACCTGTACCGCAATGCCCTGGCCATCGATGGCAACGACGCCTCCGCACGTGCGGGGTTGCAGGGCCTGCCCACCCTGGTGGAAAAGCAGATGCAGCAGGCGGTGGCCAGCGGCAACGTCCAGCGTGCCGAGAACCTCTACGCCACCTTGTCCGACCTCGCGCCCGGTGGCACCTCGCAGGCCGACCTGCGCCACCGGCTGGGTAGTGCCTGGATCGACAACGCCCTCCAGCGGGCCGGTCAAGGCGACCGTCAGGGCGCTTTCCAGGCGCTGGACCACGCGCGCCGCTACGCGCCCGACGATCCGCGTCTGCAGAGCGCGTACGAGCGCATCGCGACCGGCCGTTGAGTGGTGGCATGAGGGTTCTCGTCATCGGTGGTTCGGGTCAGATCGGCCAGTTCCTGCTTCCCCGGCTCGCCGACGCGGGTGCGGATATCCTCGCGGTCAGCCGGCAGCCACCGGCCGATCCCCGATGGCTCATGGGCGCGCTGCCGGATGCGATGCCGGAATTACCCCCGCTCGACGCCGTGGTCAGCCTCGGGCCGCTCGACCACCTCGCGCCGTGGCTTTCGGCGACCCGCCTGGCGGGTACGCCGCATGTCATCGCCACCTCGTCGATGAGCGCCGAGACCAAGCGCGATTCCGATGTGCCGGAAGAGAGGGAGCTCTCGCGCCGCCTGCGCGATGCGGAAACGACCCTGATCGCCACCTGCGCGTCTCGTGGCATGCCATGGACGCTGTTCCGTCCGACGTTGATCTATGGCGCCGGTGTCGACAAGAGCCTCACGCCCATCGTCCAGGCGGCGTTGCGCCGCCGCGTGTTCCCGATTCCCGCCGGTCGCGGCCAGCGGCAGCCGGTGCACGCCGAGGACATCGCGACCGCGATCATGGCCGCGCTCGGCTCGCCCTTCGCCCGCGGCCACACCTTCCCGATCGGTGGCGGCGAGCGCATGAGCGCCGCGGAAATGTTCCGCCGCGTCCGTCGAAGCGCGGGTGGACCCACGCTGCCTGCGCCGATACCCCGCCTGGCCCTCGATCTCGCAGCATGGGTCTCGCCGGCCATGCGCGGCCCGATCCGCCGGCTGGATAGCGACCTGATCGCCGACAATCGGGAGCTCGAGCGGGTCCTGAACGTCCATCCGCGATCGTTCCGGCCACGCCCGGAGACCTGGCGACCGATGCGTTGACGCGCGGCGCCACGGCTCCGCCAGCGTTCGTTCAGATGAGCGCCGGGGGAGTGCCCCTATCATCCGGGTACGTCTTCTTCCCCAGGATTTCCCCGCGTTGGCTTTCTTGACCCGTCTCGGCTCCCTCCTGCGCACTGCCTGGCCCTGGCTGCGCATTCCCTTCTGGCTGGTGATGGGCCTGGTGTTCGGCTTCCTCCTGCCGTACACGCTGATCCTCAACGCGCGCCTGCAGGAACGCTTCAACGATCTCGTGTTCGCCGTGCCCACGCGCGTCTATGCGCGTCCGTTGCCACTGGCCCAGGGCGTGCCGATGACCCCCGCCGCGCTCGAACTGGAACTCACCTTCGCCGGCTATACCACCGAAGGTGGCGGCAAGGTGCAGGGCAGCTATTCGAAGAACGGCTCGCGCTTCGTGATCGCCTCGCATGGCTACGCCGGACCCGATGGCGGCGAGCTGCCGCATCGCATCCGCGTGGCGCTGTCCGACGGGCAGGTCGCCTCGGTGGTCGACGACACCAACAATAAACCGGTCAAGTCGATCCACCTCGATCCCGCCCGCATCGCTACCTTGTACGGCGCGCAGCAGGAAGAGCGCCGCATCGTACGGCTCGAGAACGTGCCGCCGCTGCTCGTGCAGGGCTTGCAGGCCGTGGAAGACCGCGACTTCAAGAGCCACATCGGCCTCGACTTCTCCGCGATCGCGCGCGCGTCGTTCGCCAACCTTCGCGCCGGACACACCGTGCAGGGCGGTTCGACGCTCACCCAGCAGCTCGTGCGCAACCTGTTCCTCGATCGCAGCCAGAACATGCTGCGCAAGGTGAACGAGGCGATCCTGTCGCTGCTGATGGAGGCGCATTATTCCAAGGGTCGCATCCTCGAGGCCTACGTCAACGAGGTCTTCCTCGGCCAGCAGGGCAACCAGGCCGTGCACGGTTTCGCCGCCGGTGGCGAGTTCTTCTTCGGCCGCCGCCTCGAAGACCTGCGGCCGCAGGAGATCGCGTTGCTCATCGGCCTGGTGAAGGGTCCGAGCTATTACGATCCGCGCCGTTATCCGGATCGTGCGCTGGCGCGTCGCAACCTCGTGCTCCAGCAGTTCCACGATACCGGGCTGCTGGACGACGCGCAGACCAAGGCCGCGCAGGCGACGCCGCTGGGCATCGCGGCGAACGCGCAGCTGCCGCACAACCGCTTCCCGGCGTTCATGCAGCTGGTTCGCTCGCAGATCACCGCCGACTTTGACGAAGCCGCGCTGCGCGACGGCAGCCTGTCGATCTTCACCACGCTCGATCCCTCCGCGCAGCTGTACACCGAGCAGGCCATCCTCGGCACGATGAAATCGCTGGGCAAGCGTGGCGCCGCCGCGCAAGCCGCGGCGGTCGTCACCGATACCAGCAATGGCAGCGTGCTCGCCGTGGTCGGATCGCGCGATCCCGGCGACCAGGGGTTCAACCGTGCGCTCGACGCGCGCCGTCCCATCGGTTCGCTGGTGAAGCCGCTGGTCTATCTCGTGGCGCTCGCGCAACCCTCGAAATGGTCGCTGGCCTCGATCGTCGACGATTCGCCGATCAACCTTCGCCAGCCCGATGGCAAGCTGTGGACACCGCAGAACGACGATCGCGAGATCCACGGCCAGGTGCCGATGCTCGATGCCCTGGTCCACTCGTGGAACCTCGCTACCGTGAACCTGGGCATGCAGGTGGGCGTGCCGCGGATCAAGGGTTTCCTGGAGTCGTTCGGATTGGAGGACGTGAACCCGAGTCCGTCGTTGCTGCTGGGCGCGGTGGACCTCTCGCCGTTGCAGGTGGCGCAGTTGTACGAGTACATCGCGGCGGATGGCCACGCCTTGCCGCTGGTGGCGGTACGCGGCGTCATGGACAACAAGGGCCAGGCGATCAAGCGCTACGAGGTGAAGGGCGGGGAAGGCGAGTACCAGACCGCCGCGCGTCTCACCACCTGGGCTATGCAGCAGGTGGTGAATGGCGGCACCGCCGCGGCCATCGGCAATTCGGGCCTGTCGTGGCTGCATGCGGCCGGCAAGACCGGTACCAGCGACAGCCAGCGCGACAGCTGGTTCGCCGGTTTCACGGGGGATCGTCTCGCCATCGTCTGGATGGGTCGCGACGACAACAAGCCCACCGGCCTGTACGGCGCCACGGGCAGCATGCGGGTATGGCAGGAGCTTTTCCGCAAGCTGCCGACCCGCCCCTTGTCGGCCACGCCGGGCGAAGGCCTGGAGATGGCCTACGTGAATACGCAGACCGGCAAGCGCACCGATCCCTCGTGCGAAGGTGCCCGCCAGTTCCCGTTCGTCTCCGGTTACGTGCCGGAAGCGGAGGAGGGCTGTTTCTGGCAGCGATTCAAGGGTATGTTCGGCGGCGGCGATGAGCAGCAGCCCACGCCGGCCGTTCCCAGTAATCCTACGGATTGACCCATGCATCGCCTTCGTTTCTGTGCCATCGCCACCGTCGCCCTTGTTGCCGCCTGCAGCCAGCCCGCCCCGCCGCAGGCCACCCGTCCCAGCAAACCCACTTACGACATCGTCGCCCAGGTCCGCGCGGCGGGTGAGCGCGAGAAGTCGGCGATCGAGGTCGCACCGCTGCGCGATCCGGGTGTGCAGGGCCTCGAGCACGCCGCCCAGGCCGACGAGCGCGCGGGCAAGTACGCCGATGCCGATGCCAAGCTGGCGCAGGCGCTGAAGATGGCGCCGGACGCCCCGGAACTGATCCAGGACCGCGCCGAGATCGCGATCCGCCTGCAGGACTATCCGCTGGCGGAGAAGCTGGCGAAGCAGTCATTCGAGATGGGCCCGAAGTCGGGCAGCCTCTGCGCACGCAACTGGCAGACGATGGTGGAGATGCGCTTGCAGGCGAGCGACCAGAACGGGGCGAACGCGGCGCGCGGCGAACTGGCGAAATGCCACATCGCGGGGCCTAACCGCTTCTAGTTGATTTTTCGCCGCTGAAGCGGCTCCCACAGCATCCAGGGATTCCCCAAGACAGCACCAAGGGCTCAGGGCTCGTGTGGGAGCCGCTTCAGCGGCGATGGCGCCTGTCGAACATCAACCGCCCCGGATCACCCGGCCATGCTCGTGCACCGTATCCACGAGCACCTTCACATTCGCCGGGTCCACTTCCGGCGTGATGCCGTGGCCGAGGTTGAACACGTGCCCCGGGTGGTTGCCGAACGCATCCAGTACGGCACGCGCCTCGCGCGCGACCACCTCGGGCGACGCACGCAGCACCGCCGGATCGAGATTGCCCTGTAGCGCCACCCGGCCGCCCACGCGGCGGCGGGCCTCGCCGATATCCAGGGTCCAGTCGACGCCCAGGCCGGTACAGCCGGTATCGGCCAGTGCCTCGAGTTGACCGCCCGCGCCCTTGGAAAACAGGATCACCGGAAGATCGCGACTGGCCGGGTCGGACTTCAACACGTCCACCACCTGCGCCATGTAGCGCAGCGAGAATTCGCGGAACGGCGCAGGGCCGAGCAGGCCGCCCCAGGTGTCGAAGATCATCAGCGCCTGCGCGCCGGCATGCGCCTGCGCGATGAGATAGGCAGCCACGGAGCGGGCCACGGTGTCGAGCAGACGGTGGGCGAGGGCCGGATCGTTCCACGCCAGCGCCTTCACCCGCGCGAAATCACGCGAACCTTCGCCTTCCACCATATAGCAGGCGAGCGTCCATGGGCTGCCGGAGAAGCCGATCAGGGGTACGCGTCCACCGAGTTCCTTGCGGATCAGGCGCACCGCGTCCATCACGTAACGCAACTCGCCATCCATGTCCGGCACGGTGAGCTTGTCGATCGCCGCGGCGTCGCGCACCGGCTTCGCGAAACGTGGGCCTTCACCTTGCTCGAACGAGAGGCCCAGGCCCATCGCGTCGGGAATGGTGAGGATGTCGGAGAACAGGATCGCTGCGTCCAGTTCGAACCGGTCGAGCGGCTGCAGCGTGACTTCGCAGGCGTATTCCGGATTCGTCGCCAGGCCCATGAAACTGCCCGCCCTTGCGCGCGTCTCGCGGTATTCCGGCAAGTAACGGCCGGCCTGGCGCATGACCCAGATGGGCGTCGTATCGGTGGGTTCGCGGCGCAACGCGCGCAGGAAGCGGTCGTTGCGAAGCACGTCAGCGGCCATGCGCCGACTCCTGTCCTTGGCTGAACATGAGTTTGAAGCCTTTCTTGATCTGGGCGTCACGCGCCTTGGTGAACGCGGCCAACGCGGCATCGCGGTCCACATAGACTTCGCGCTTGAGCATCGCCTTGCCGCCTTGCACGCCGGTTTCGCGGTACAGGGTCCAGCCGCCGAGCAGGTCTTGTTCGAGCGTTATCTGGACGTAGCGGGGCGCTTCCGTTCCCGCTTCGGGCATGGTTTGCAGGTAGATCCGCATCGAGCGATCCGGGCTGGCGCAGGGCCGATCATTGTAGGCGGTTTGCCCGGCGGCTGCTTCAGGGCAGAACACCCAGGACGTCGGCTTCGGCGACGCCGGAGACGATCTCGGCCTTGCCGATGCCACGCCAGAGGATCAGCCGCAACGTACCGGCCGTGTTCTTCTTGTCCAGGCGCATCAGTTCGAGCAGGCGGCTGGCGGCATGCGCTTTCGAGGGCTCGGTCGGCAGGCCGAGCCGTTGAAGCAGGGCAATCAGGCGCCCGGTATCACCGCCGGGCGACATGCCCAGGCGCTCGGACAGGCGGGCGGCGAGCACCATGCCGATGGCCACGCCCTCGCCGTGCAGGATCTCGCTGTAGTTACCTGCGGTTTCCAGTGCGTGTCCGAAGGTATGGCCGAGGTTCAACAAGGCGCGCTCGCCTTGCTCGGTTTCGTCGCGCGCCACCACGCCCGCCTTGTAGCGGCACTTGCGCGCGATCGCTTCGATCAGCGGCGTGGTCTCGCGGGTGGCGAGTTCGTCCGCGTGCGCTTCCAGCCAGGCGAAGAAATCCGGGTCGCCGATGGCCGCGCCTTTCACGACTTCGGCCAGGCCCGCGCGGTACTCGCGCTGCGGCAGCGTGGCCAGGACATCGATGTCGGCGACCACCGCGCGCGGCTGGTGGAAGGCCCCCGCCAGGTTCTTCCCCACCGGCAGGTTCACGCCGGTCTTCCCACCGACGGAGGAGTCGACCATCGAGAGCAAGGTGGTCGGCACCTGGATGAAATCGATGCCGCGCATCCAGCATGCGGCGGCGAAGCCGGCGAGATCGCCGACCACGCCGCCGCCGAGCGCGATCACGCAGGCGTCGCGCGTGGCGCCGAGTTCGCCCAGCGCTTCCAGCACGCGCTCCACATTGGCGAACGTCTTGTGGGTTTCGCCGTCACCGATCAGGTAGGACGACCAGTGCAGTCCGTCGAGGCCCTTCGCCAACGCGTCCAGATACAGCGGCGCCACGGTGGTGTTGCTCACCACCAGCACGTGCCTGCCGCGAATCGCCGCGCGCCAGCGTGCGCTATCGGCGATCAGGCCCGGTCCGATCCAGACGGGATAGCTGCGTCCGGCAAGGTCGACGTCGACGGTTTCCATCAGGTGCGTTTCCAGTGGCGTTCGAGTAGGGCGATCGCACGCGGCACCGCATCGTCCACGCTCTCATGGCGACCGTGGAAGATCAGGTCGGCGATCTCCTCGTAGAGATAGTTGCGGTGTTCGGCGAGTGCCTTCAGGCGGCCGAGACGGTCGGGGCCCGCGATCATCGGTCGCACGGTATCGTGTTCGAGCCGGGCGAGTTGTTCCTCCACGCTCACGCCAAGCATGAGCACCGTGCCGCGTGATGTCAGCGCTTGCCGGTTCACCGGGTCGAGCACGGCGCCGGCGCCGGTGGCGAGCACGATGCCTTCGCGCAGACTAAACTCGTTCAGGTGCGCACATTCGCGCGCACGAAACCCTATCTCGCCTTCGCGTTCGAAGATGTCGGCGATCGTCGCGCCGCAGCGCGCCTCGATCTCCACGTCCAGGTCGACGAAGGGCAGGCCGTAGTGCGCCGCGAGGCGCTGTCCGATCGAGGTCTTGCCGGCGCCCGTGGGGCCGACGAGGAACAGGTTGGGCGAAGGATTCATCACGTTCATGCTAGCAACAAGCCCAGCACAGAGATACGAGACCGTCCTGGTGGCCGGCGCCGGCGATGTCGGCACGCGTCTGGCGCGGCGCCTGGCCTTGGAAGGACGCCGCGTCTTCGCCCTGCGCCGCGGGGAGATGCCCGCTGGCGACGGCATCGCCTGGTTGCGCGGGGACCTCACCCGGCCGGAGACGCTGGCCGGCTTGCCGAAGATCGACGCCCTGGTCTTCGCGCCGGCGCCGGACGCTCGCGAGGAAGCCGCGTACCGCGCTGTCTTCGTGGATGGCCTGCGGCATGTGATCGAGGCCTTGCCGGAGATGCCGAAGCGAACGGTGTTCGTCTCCTCGTCGGCGGTGTATGGCGAGCACGGCGGCGCGTGGATCGACGAAGATACGCCGCCATCGCCGCCCGGCTTCAATGGCCGTGTGTTGATCGAGGCCGAGGCATGGTTGGCGGCCCGTCCGGTGGGCGGGATATCGCTTCGACTGGCGGGGCTATACGGGCCTGGCCGCACGCAATTGTTCGACCGCCTGCGCGAAGGCAAGGCAGCCGTGCCTCGCGGACGGCAGGTCTACGCCAATCGCATCCATGTCGACGACGCGGCGGCGGCGATCGCGTGCCTGCTCGACGTCGCCGCGCCCGAGCGGGTTTATATCGGCGTGGACGATATGCCATTGCCTATCGACGAACTCTACGACCATCTCGCGCGCCTGATCGGCGCGCCGCCGCCACCGGATGGTCCGGCACCGACGGGCGTAGGCAACAAGCGGTTGTCGAATGCGCGTCTCCGCGCGACGGGCTTCCGCTGCGCGTGGCCGGATGCGCGCGCGGGCTACGCCGCGCTGGATTGAATCGCCGACCCTGTCGGCGATTCAAGCCAGCCCTTGTCAGACCAGCCCTTGTCAGACCAGCCCTTGTCAGACCAGCCCTTGTCAGACCAGCCCTTGTCAGACCAGCCCTTGTGGGAGCCGCTTCAGCGGCGATGGACGCGCCGCCGCTCATCCAACGAAAACACGACATCGGCCTTTCCCGCCAGCGATCGCAATGCCCGTCGACTGATCCGCTCGTAATGCTGCAGGAACCTCGAAAGCTCCACCTCATCCATTGCCCGCGGTTCACCGCGCTCACGCAACGGGCGTTCGGCTTCGTCACGCCACCTCGCCACCACGTCCCATGAGGGCGCTTGCAGCAGCACCAGGGCATCGAGGCGTTCCCAGAGGGAACGGTAGCCCGAGAGCCGGGCATCGACCCAGCGCCGCCACCGGCCATCCGCATCTTCCTCGCGCTCCAGTGCATTCACCGGCTCGGCGAGCTCGTCCGGTCCGGCCGGCTCCACGCCCAGGCACCATCCTTCCAGGACCACCAGCCGGGGCGGCTCCGCGATCGCGGGCCACTGCGCCTCCTCGTAGCGATCATCGCGCCCCTTGTCGAAACGCGGTATCGGTACCGGCCGCTCCGGCGAAGCCTTCTCCAGGGCACTGAGCGTGGAACCGAGCAGGGCGAGATCGTGCGTGCCCGGAACGCCGCGGGTGCGCAGCAAGGGGTGTACCTCGACCGCCAGCGCTTCCCGTTCGGCGCGGGTGAGGTAGACATCGTCCAGCGACATCGTCACCGCGCCCCAGCCACGCTCGTGCATGGCCCCGATCAGCGCCGCGGCGAGGGTGCTCTTGCCACTGCCCTGCAAGCCGGAAATGCCCAGCACGAACGGCCGGGACGCATGCTCGATCGCTGCGGCGAAACGTCCGAGGACGGTGGCGGCCAGCGTGCTAGCATCGGTGGATTCCATGGCCGACAGCATAGTCCATCGTCATGCTCACCCCAGAGATACTCGACACCTTTCGCGGCCTGCTCGACGAGGCCAAGGCCAGCGGCGACCGTGAACCCACGGCGATGAATCTCGCCACGGCGGACCGCACCGGCCGCGTGCATTCGCGCATCGTCCTGCTCAAGGCGATCGACGAAAAAGGCTTGCGTTTCTTCACCAACTACGAGAGCGCCAAGGCCGGCGAGATCGCCGAGAACGCGCAGGTGGCATTGTGCTTCCACTGGAAGCAGATTCGCGAAGGTATCCAGGTCCGTTTCGAAGGGCGCGCCAACAAGGTTGGCGAGGCCGAGTCGGACGCCTATTTCGCCAGCCGCCCGCGCGGCAGCCAGATCGGTGCCTGGGCCTCGAAGCAGAGCCAGGAACTGCCGGACCGGCAGACCTTCGAAGATCGCGTGGCCCATTACGAAAAGGAGTTCGCGGGCCGCGAAGTGACTCGCCCCCCGCATTGGGGCGGCTATCTCGTTGAGCCGGACCGCATCGAGTTCTGGTACGGCGCCACGTTCCGGCTGCACGAACGGATCGTGCACGCGGCCGGCGGTACAAGCTGGTCCAGCCACCTGCTTTATCCGTGACCGGAGCCTTCCCATGAGCCGTGCCCAACCCGTTCAGCACGTCGCGCAGACCACGTTCACCGTGCATACGCACGGGCGCTCGCTGAGCGAGGTGACCGACCGTCTCGCCGAGGTCGTCTCGGCCAGTGGGGTATCGACCGGCATCGCGCACGTCTTCGTGCAGCACACCAGCGCATCCCTGTTGGTCGGGGAGAATGCCGATCCCACCGTCGTCGCCGACCTGGAGCGTTTCTTCGCGCGGCTCGTCCCCGACGGCGATCCGCTGTTCCGTCACCGCGACGAAGGCCCCGACGACATGCCCGCGCATGTGCGCTCGGTGCTTACCGGCGTATCGCTTTCCATCCCGGTGCACAATGGCAAGCCGCTGCTGGGAACGTGGCAGGGTGTCTTTCTCTATGAGCACCGCCACGAGGCACACCAGCGCAAGATCACCGTGACCGTCTCGGGCCATTGATGTCGGACGCCTACCCGCAACGCATCGTCTGCCTCACGGAAGAACCGACCGAAGTCCTCTACGCCATCGGGGAAGACCATCGCATCGTCGGCATTTCCGGCTTCACCGTACGGCCGCCACGGGCGCGCAAGGAGAAGCCCAAGGTCTCGGCTTTCACCAGCGCGAAGATCGGCCAGATCCTCGACCTGAAGCCCGACCTCGCCATTGGCTTTTCGGATCTCCAGGCCGATATCGCCCAGGAGCTGATCCGCGCGGGCGTGGAAGTGTGGATCAGCAACCACCGCAGCGTGGATGGCATCGTCGCCTATATTCGCCGCCTTGGCGCGATGGTGGGTGCGACGGCGAAAGCCGAGGCACTAGCGGTGCGTGCCGAGGAAAACCTGGCCCGGATCGCCGCGCTCGCCGCGGCGTTACCTCGTCGGCCGAAGGTGTACTTCGAGGAGTGGGACGATCCCCTTATCACGGGCATTCGCTGGGTGGGGGAACTCGTGCGCATCGCCGGTGGCGACGATGTCTTCCCCGAGTTGCTCGAAGAGCCGCTGGCGAAGCAGCGCATCCTGGCCGATCCGCTCGAGGTGGTGCGGCGTGCGCCGGATATCGTGTTCGGTTCGTGGTGCGGCAAGCGCTTCCGGCCGGAGCATGTCGCGTCGCGTCCCGGCTGGAGCGACGTGCCGGCCGTGCGTGACGGCGAACTGCACGAGATCAAGTCGCCGATCATCCTGCAACCGGGGCCGGCGGCCCTCTTCGATGGCATCGAAGCCTTGCACACGGTGATCGCCCGATGGGCTGAGGCAAGCACTCATCGCCGACAGGGTCGGCTCCCACCTTAGGGCCGCGTAGCTAGGGCATCGCGATCCAGCGGCCGTGCTTGCGGATTTCCAGTGGATGGAAGCGACGCTTGTAATCCATCTTCGGATGGCCGGCTATCCAGAAACCCAGGTACACATACGGTATCTCCCGGCGCTTCGCCAGCTCCAGCTGTTGCAGGATGCCGAAGGTGCCGAGGCTGCGCGCGTCTTCGTCGGGGTCGAAAAACGTATAGACGGCCGAAATGCCGGTCAGCGCCACATCCGTCACGGCGACGCCGAGCAGGCGCTGGCCGAGACGGAACTCGAGGAAGAGGGTGGGACTCCATGGCGCGGCGAGGAATCGCTGGAAGTCTTCCGCATCCGCCGCATCCATGCCGCCACCACTGTGCCGCGCGTGCAGGTAGCGTTGGTAGAGATCGTGGCGCTCATGGGTGAAGCCGGGCATCTGCTCGGTGACCGTGAGATCCGCATTGCGTTTCAGGCAGCGCCGCTGTCCGCGGTCCGCCATGAACCCTTCGACATCGATACGGCAAGGCACGCAGGCCTGGCAGGCGGCGCACTGCGGCAGATAGAGGTGCCCGCCGGCGCGGCGGAAACCCTTCGCGAGGGCCGGGCCGTAGAGCCTGTCGAGGTGCGGCGCGCCCGGATCGACCACGAGGTTCTGCGCCGTCCGCTCGGCGAAATAGCCGCAGGTGTGCGGCAGGGTCTGGAACAGGCGGACGCGGTCGGTCATGGGGGGATGTTATAGCGCCATGCGCGCCCGTAGCGTGTTAGAGCACCTGCGTGGCCTTGAGCACGACGACGAGCATCACCCCCGCGACGATCGCCAGCACCATGAGGCGGACACGCGAGGCGGTGCGCTGGGCCGCGGGGCGGCGGTCCGGCTGGCGGTGCAACTGGAGTTCTTCCTGGAATCGGACCACCGGCTCGATGCCGATCTCCTTGAGCAGGGCACGCGCCTTCGGGAAGTCGTCGGCGCTCTGCACCCAGACCTTCGGCCAGGAGTCGCGGTCGTCCTGGCGCTGCGAATAGCTGAAGCGCTGGTAGGTGGGCCGGTTCCAGCTCGACCGGTTGGTCACCGAGGTGTCGATGCCGTTCTCGGTGAGCAGGGCGACGATCCGGTCGATGTTGTCCTGGCGGGGTGACGTATAGATTTCGCGCATGGCCGGATTCTACGGGATTTGCCCGTCCGGCGACGTCAATGCCCCGCCGGGGCCAGTGCGCCCTTCACCCGTTCCAGGTGGCCGTCGTTCGGCAGCGGCGCGATGCCGAGCAGGTGGGCCAGCAAGGGGTAGATGTCGACGTTCGGGAAGGGCGCGATCGTCACCCCGCGCCCGAAGGCCGGCCCGTGCGCCACGAACAGCGCGCGCATGGTCGGATCGAGGTTGTCGTAGCCGTGCTCGCCACGCGACATGGGCATCGTCCGCTTGGCCAGCACCTCGTGGCTGATGATCGCCCAGCCGGTATCGGCGAGGCAGATATACGCCGGTACGCGCGGATTCTTGCCGTAATCCAGGCGCGCGGGCAGGTCTTCCTTGCGGTAGCAGCGCATGTGTTCGTGCGGGCCCAGGAGACGTGCCACCGCCCTGGAGTCGTCGACGCCGGGCTTCGGGTTGAAGGTGGACACCACGCCGTAGGACACGGCGTCGAGTGCATCGAGATCGGTTTCCTGGTCGGCGAACACGATGTTGCCGCGGGGCACGTCGGCCATGCCGTGATCGGAGACCACGACGATGTTCATCGTGTCGTAGAGCCCGCGCCGGCGCAGCTGCGCGACCAGGTAACCCAAGGCGTCGTCGACCTCGCGCAGCGATGCATTCAGTGGCTCCGAATCCGGCCCGGATTCGTGGCCGGCGTGATCCACGGCATCGAAGTACAAGGCATCGAACACCGGTTTCGGACCGGGCTCGTCGATCCACGACATGAGCTTGTCCACGCGCTGGCGCGAGGTCAGCGAATCGTCGAACGGAATCCAGTGGTCCGGACGCACGCCATGGATGGCCGCTTCCGTGCCGGGCCAGAACATCGTCGCCGTGTGCAGACCCTGTTTCTGCACCGTCACCCAGATGGGCTCGGCTTCCTCCCACCAGCGTCCGTCGTGCGTGGCCACATGGCGGAAAGTGCCCAGCTTCGCGTCCTGCATCGTGTTGTTGACGATGCCGTTGCGATCGGGAACGCGGCCGGTCACCAGGGTGTAGTGGTTAGGGAAGGTGAGCGATGGAAACGACGGCAGCATGTATGGCGCGGTCACGCCATCGCGTGCCATCGCCGCGAGGTTCGGGGTCAGGCCACGGTCGATGTAGTCGGCGCGGAAGGCGTCGATGGAAACCAGCAGGACGGCCTGCGATGTCGGCGGCGATACGACGGGCTTGGCGGGACGCGTGGCGCATCCGGACAGGGCCACCAGGAGCAGCGCGACGAATGCGCCGCAGCGGGGCAACGTGACGTTCATGGGTGGGGACTTACGCTATGTGGCAGAACAATCCTCCTATGATGGACGAGTCCCATGACCAATTCATCACGCAAAATCCTGCTGGCATGGCTGGTCGCCACGCTGCCCGCGTTAGCGCTGGCGCAAACCCAGCCGGCGAAGCCCGCGGCGCCTCCACCGAGGCCGAAACCGGTCGTCATCAGCACGCCCACGCCCAACCAGCAATGGCAGCGGCAGGTCGACCGGCAACAGGTGCAGAACCGCCTTAACCAGAACGCGTTGCGTGAACAGCTGCGCCAGGACAACCTCGATCGCCAGCGCACCAACGCCGCCGACCCGGCCCTGCGCAACCAGCTGGACAACGCCGATCGCAGCCAGCAACAGCTGTACCGGGCGCGCCAGGACGACGCGGTGCGCCGGTACCAGACCCTGCAACGGCCGGAAGCGACGCAAACCGTGCCCGCGCGGAGCGGCTCCGCCGGCCATTGAGCGGCATTGCTGCGACGCGTATGGCGAGGTGTCGCGGCGCGGGACCATAATCGGCGATTCCCTGGATCGACGGAGTCTCCCCCGATGACCGCATTCACGCGCATCGACACCACCCGCACCGTCCGTGCCCCGCGCGGCAGCGAACTGACCTGCCGCAGCTGGCTGACGGAGGCACCGTTCCGCATGCTGCAGAACAACCTCGATCCGGAGGTCGCCGAGAACCCGGCGGAACTGGTGGTGTATGGCGGCATCGGTCGCGCCGCGCGCAACTGGGAATGCTTCGACGCCATCCTGCGCAGCCTGCGCGACCTGCGCGACGACGAGACGCTGCTGGTGCAGTCGGGCAAGCCCGTGGGCGTGTTTCCCTCGCACCCGGACGCGCCGCGCGTGCTCATCGCCAATTCCAACCTCGTGCCGGCGTGGGCGAACTGGGAGCACTTCAACGAGCTCGATCGCAAGGGCCTGATGATGTACGGCCAGATGACCGCGGGCTCGTGGATCTACATCGGTTCGCAGGGGATCGTGCAAGGTACCTACGAGACCTTCGTGGAGATGGGCCGCCAGCACTACGGTGGCAACCTCGCCGGCCGCTGGATCCTCACGGCCGGCCTGGGTGGCATGGGCGGCGCGCAACCGCTGGCCGCCAGCCTGGCGGGCGCCTCGTCGCTCACCATCGAGTGCCAGCAGAGCCGCATCGATTTCCGCCTGAAGACGCGCTATGTCGACGAGCAGGCCGCCGACCTGGACGACGCCCTGGCGCGCCTCGCGCGCTATGCGAAGGAAGGCCGCGCCGTTTCCGTGGCGCTGCTCGGCAACGCGGCCGACGTGCTTCCCGAGCTGGTCCGTCGCGGCGTGCGTCCGGATGCCGTCACCGACCAGACCAGCGCGCATGACCCGGTCAATGGATACCTGCCTTCCGGCTGGACGGTGGAGGAGTGGTTCGAGCGGCGCAAGTCCGATCCCGCCGGTACCTCGCGGGCGGCGAAGGCCTCGATGCGCAAACACGTGGAAGCGATGCTCGCGTTCCACGCGATGGGCGTGCCGACGTTCGACTACGGCAACAACATCCGCCAGATGGCCAAGGACGAGGGCCTGGGTGAAGCGTTCGCCTTCCCCGGTTTCGTGCCCGCCTTCGTCCGTCCGTTGTTCTGCCGCGGCGTGGGCCCGTTCCGCTGGGTGGCGCTGTCGGGCGATCCGGAGGACATCTACAAGACCGACGCCAAGGTGAAGGAGTTGATTCCGGACGATCCGCACCTGCACCGCTGGCTGGACATGGCACGCGAGCGGATCAGCTTTCAGGGCTTGCCGGCGCGCATCTGCTGGGTCGGCCTGGGCCAGCGCCACCGGCTCGGGCTGGCCTTCAACGAGATGGTTCGCAACGGCGAACTGAAGGCGCCGGTGGTCATCGGCCGCGACCACCTGGATTCCGGGTCCGTGGCCAGCCCGAACCGCGAGACCGAGTCCATGCGCGACGGCAGCGACGCCGTCAGCGACTGGCCGCTGCTAAACGCCATGCTCAACGTGGCCGGGGGCGCGACGTGGGTGAGCTTGCACCATGGCGGTGGCGTGGGCATGGGTTACAGCCAGCACAGCGGTGTGGTGATCGTCTGCGACGGTAGCGAGGCGGCCGACAAGCGGCTTGCACGGGTGCTGTGGAACGATCCCGGTACCGGCGTGATGCGGCATGCGGACGCCGGGTATGACGAGGCGATCGCCTGTGCGAGGGAGCAGGGGCTGAACCTGCCGATGGTGGGGTGAGGGCATCGCCGCTGAAGCGGCTCCCACAGAAGCATCGCCGACAGGGTCGGCTCCCACCAAGGGCCAAGAGCAGCCGACTTGTCGGCGATTCAACCTGGCGGAACCGACCCTGCAGGCGATGCTTCTGTGGGAGCCGACTTGTCGGCGATTCAACCTGGTGGAACCGACCCTGCAGGCGATGCTCCTGTGGGAGCCGACTTGTCGGCGATTCGGGCTCGCCTCAGCGCCCGTTGGCCCAGCCAGCCACATACCGCTGCGGATACAGCCGCTGTAGCGCCAGCACCTTCGGCCGGTCGTTCACCACGATGTACATCGCATCCGGGTTCAGCCGCATGTAGTCCTGGTGGTAATCCTCGGCCGGGTAGAACGCCTTCAGCGGCGTCACCTCGGTCACGATGGGCGCCGGAAACGCGTGCGACGCCGTGAGCTGGGCCACGTACGCCTCGGCCACCTTCTTCTGCTCCGGCGTCGCATAGAAGACCGCCGAACGATACTGCGTGCCCACATCCGGGCCCTGCCGGTTCAGCAGGGTCGGGTCCTGGGCCACGGAGAAGAACACCTGCAGCAACTGGCCATAGGTGACTTGGGCGGGGTCGTACACCACCCGCACGGATTCCGCGTGGCCGGTATCGCCGTCACTGACATCGTCGTAGTTAGCGTGGGCGGCGTCGCCACCGGCATAGCCGGCGCGCACGCTCTTCACGCCGCGCACGTGCTGGAACACGCCTTCGACGCCCCAGAAACAGCCGCCGGCGAACACGGCGGTGGCCTCGCCGGTGGCCGGTGACGCGTCGACGGTGGGGGCGGGCAGGGGGACGCCTTCATCCCGGGCCGAGGCGGCCGTACAGGCGGTGAGGGCGAGGAACAGGACGGGAAGCAAGCGAGGGCGCATGGCGATCTCCCAGGGAGGTGTGGGCCTGCCTATAGGACCGGGGATGCGGCCTTTACCTCACAGACGGCTACAGGATTCCGTGAAGCTGCCGCTAACCTTTGGATCACCGTGCGTGGGCGGCCGCCGCATGGGAAGGCAGTGGTTCGGATGAGGGGCAGGAGAGTGGCGTACGACCTGGTGGAGAGACGCGTGTTCGTGGCCGATCTGGAGGTCGGCATGTATGTGAGCCGTCTCGATTGCGAATGGTCGGATACCCCGTTTCCGTTGCAAGGGCTGCCGATCGCCACGCAGGCCGACATCGACCGCCTGAGCCGGTTCTGCAAATACGTCTTCGTGGACATGCACCGGCGTGTCACGCCCGCGCGCGTCGTGCCCGTCGTGGCGCCCCGGCCGGCAGCGAACCCGCGCCTGGTCGCCCGCCACAGCTACACGGACACGGTGCCGTTCGACGAGGAGCTGCCGCGGGCCCGCGAGGCGTTCGAGGGCATGTCGCGCTTCGCCGAACGATTGGTGGACGACATCCACGGCGGCCGGGCGATCGAGCCGGGCGCGGTGGAAGAAGCCGTGCGACCGATGGTCGCCAGCGTACTGCGCAGCGGCGACGCCTTCTTCTGGATCGAGAGCCTGCGCCAGCGCGACAGCTATGCCTACCAGCACGCCGTCGCCTGCAGCACGTTGGCGGCGGCCTTCGGCAGGCACATGGGCTTCGCTGGCGAGGCCATCGTCAGTCTTGCCGCGGGCGGCCTGCTGATGGACGTGGGCAAGGCCCAACTGCCCGATGAACTGCTCGGACGCGGCGGCCCGCTCACCGACGAGGAATGGGAGCTGGCGCGCCAGCACGTGAGCGAAGGCATGGCCATCCTCGACCATGCCGGCGTCAGCGACCCCGAGGTGCGCGACATGGTGCTCACCCACCATGAGCGCTTCGACGGCAGCGGGTATCCCGCGGGCCTGGCCGGCACCGCCATTCCGCTGTCCGGCCGGATGGCCGCGATCATCGACACGTACCACGCGATGTCCACGCCGCGCCCGTACCGCCCGGCCGTTTCCCGCCACCTTGCCCTCCGCCAGCTGTATGCGGGGCGCGACCGCGAGTTCCAGGGCGAGCTGGTGGAACAGTTCCAGGCTTGCCTGGGCGTCTATCCGACCGGCTCGCTGGTGGAGTTGAATACGGGCGAGGTCGCGATCGTCATGATGCAGAACCAGGCGCGCCGCCTGCAGCCTCGCGTGGCGATCCTTACGCGAAAGGACAAGGCAGCGCTCGAGGAATTCCTTATTATCGATCTCATGAACCAATCGGACAGCATCCGCCGTGAGATCCTGCGTACCTTGCCCGCGGGCAGCCATGGAATCGACCCCCGGGAGTATTTCGTCCAATGAGCGAGCGTGCCGACATCCTGCCTGCGGTGCAGATCATCCTCGACCGGGTCGTTCCCGATTCGGGATGGCGCGCCGTGCTCGTCGTGCGGCTGCAGGGCATGCGCGAGGCGCAGCTACGCTTCGGTTACGACTTCGGCAACGCCATCATGCTGGCCGCGCGCGAGCGCCTGGTGGAGGCGGTTCGCCATATGGATACGGTCTTCGTCGCCGGTGACGACAGCTTCGTCGTGGTGCTGCCTTCGGTACGCAACCGCACCCATGCCCTGCTCGCGGCCACGCGCATCGTCGGTGCCTTCGACACGCCCCTGTTACGTGGTGAGCGTCCGTGGCACGGACGGCCCGTGGTCGGCGTGGCGGTGCATCCCGAACACGGCACCTCGGCGGAGCTGCTCTATCGCCGCGCCGAACTGGCGCATGACGAGGCGCAGCGCGTGGGCGAGCCGTTCGCGCTGTACCAGCCCGACGCCACGCCCGTGGAGATCCTCTACGGCGAACTCCGCGAGGACATCGAGGCCAATCGCCTGCACGTGGCCTTCCAGCCGCTTCGCGATCTGCGTTCCGGCGAGGTGGTGCGGGTGGAGTCGCTTTCGCGCTGGACCACGACCGCCCAGGTCCATGTGGCGCCTGCCGATTTCGTGCAATTCGCCGAGCGCAGCGACCTGATCGTGCCGCTGACCCGCTGGAGCCTGAATGCCTCGCTGCGCCATGCCGCGGCGCTGCACCGGGGCGGTTGTCCGCTGGACGTCGCGATCAACCTGTCGCCGCGCGTGTTCGCCGAACAGGGGTTCGCGGAACAGATGATCGGTGCCATGGACATCTGGGGCGTGCCCCCGGAAGCGGTGATCGTCGAGATCACGGAAACGGCCTTGCTCACCGACCTGGACATGAGCGTGCGTGTATTGCGTTCCCTGCGCGATCGCGGCGTGCGCGTGGCCATCGACGATTTCGGTACCGGCTACGCGTCGTTCGCCTATCTGCGGCATTTCCCGGCCACCGAACTGAAGATCGACCGCACTTTCGTCGACGCCATGAACACCGACCGCCGTACCGAACTGCTGGTGCAGGCCATGGTCGACGTGGCCCATCGCCTGGGCATGGAAGCGGTCGCCGAGGGCGTGGAGAACGAAGAGACCCTGTTGCGCCTGGTCGAGATGGACTGCGACCTGGTGCAGGGCTATCACATCGGCCAGCCGGTGCGGGCGGAGGACTTCGTCGCGGAGCGGCTGGCGGCCGTGTCGCTGATGTGAGGTGGGGACGTGGCGTCAGGCGGCCAGTTCGCGGTAACGCCGGTCCAGCGCCGCCACCTTCGTGTCCAGCGCCGCTTCGTCGCCGTCGTTGACGATCACGTCGTCGGCGATGGCCAGGCGCCGCTCGCGGGAGGCCTGCGCTTCGATCATTTTCGCGGCCAGGCCGGCGTCGATGCCGTCACGGCGGGTCAGCCGCTCGATTCGCACGTCTTCGGGCGCATCCACCACGAGCACGCGGTCCACCCACGCGTAGTGCTCGCGGTTCTCCACGAGCAGGGGAATCGAAAGGATGCAGTACGGCCTGCGATCGGCCGCCACGGCATCGCGAAGCCAGGTGCGGATGCGCGGATGCAGGATGCTTTCCAGCCTCGTGCGTGCGGAGGGATCGTCGAAGACGCGCTGGCGCATCGCCGCGCGGTCGAGCCGGCCGCCGGCATCGAGCGCCCCGGGTCCGAAGACGCGCGCCACCTCGGCCAGTGCCTCGGAGCCGGGCTCGACCACGGCCCGCGCCGCCACGTCGGCGTCGTAGGCGTGGATGCCGAGCGCTTCGAAGCGGCGCTCCACGGCACTCTTGCCCGAGGCGATGCCGCCGGTCAGCGCGACGACGAAGCCGCTCATTGGAGGCCGGTGAAGCGCATGTAGGCGGCGAGCAACCGATCGCCCGCCAGGAACCAGACCCAGCCCGCCGCGGCGATGTACGGGCCGAAGGGGATCGGCACGTCGCGCTGATGGTTGCGGAACAGCATGAGCCCGCCGCCGACCAGGGCGCCGATCAGCGAGGACAACATGATGACCGGCAGCAGCGACACCGGACCCATCCACGCGCCCAGCGCGGCGAGCAGTTTGAAATCGCCGTGACCCATGCCTTCCTTGCCGGTGAGCAGCTTGAACAGCCAGTAGACGCTCCACAGGCTGAGGTATCCGATCAGCGCGGCGAGGATCGCCGACGACGGCTCCACGGGCAGCGGCTGCCACGCCGGGATCAGGGTGAGCCCGAGGCCGATCCAGAGCAGGGGATAGGTCAGCTCGTCCGGCAGCAGCTGGGTACGGATGTCGATGCCGGACAGCGCGATGAGGAAGAAGGTGAACAGCAGCCCGGCGAGGGCGGCCGGCGTCGGTCCGAAGTGCCAGACCACCAGGGCGCTGGCGATGCCCGTGAAGAGCTCCACCAGGGGGTACTGCGCCGAGATCTTCGTACCGCAATAGCGGCAGCGCCCGCGCAGGAACAACCAGCCGAACACGGGGATGTTGTCGTGGGCGGCGAGGCGATGCTTGCACTGCGGGCAGTGCGAGGCCTCCAGCGCGATGCCCGGCGGCTTGGGTTCGTCGACCGGATCGAGCGCAAGGACGTCCCGCGCCTGCTTGCGCCATTCCCACTCCATGCGCGGTGGCGTGCGCAGGATGACCACGTTGAGGAAACTGCCCACGAGCAAGCCGAAGACGGCGGCGAAGGTGATCCAGAGGGCGATGGGTAAGTCGGGCATGGGCTCGGCCGTGGTCAAAGAAAAGCCCTCCACCCGCGAGGGGGAGGGCTTGTATTGTGCATGGAGTGGAACGTCAGGTCGTACCGGCGATCTTGAAGATTGGGAGGTAAAGCGAGATGACCATGCCACCGACGAGGCCGCCCAGGATCACCATGATGAACGGCTCGAGCAGGCTGCTCAGCGTGTCCACTGCGTTGTTGACCTCTTCTTCGTAGAACTCGGCCACCTTGAACAGCATGTGGTCGAGCGAGCCGGATTCTTCGCCGATCGCGGTCATTTGCACGACCATGTTCGGGAACAGGTTGGTCTGGCGCATGGCCAATTGCAGCTGGTGGCCGACCGAGACATCGTCCCGCATCTGCAGCACCGCTTCGCCGTAGATGATGCTGCCGGTGGCGCCGGACACGGCCTCGAGAGCTTCCACCAGCGGTACGCCCGCCTGGAACGTCACACCTAGCGTACGTGCGAATCGGGCGAGCGCGGACTGGCGCAGGATGTTTCCGATGACCGGGATCTTCATCGATACCCGATCGAGGAAGTGAGCGAACCGAGCGGAGCGTTTCTTCGCCGCCACGAAGACCACGCCCAAGCCGACGATGATGGCAATGACGAGCCACCAGTAGCTCTGCATGAACTCGGAAGCCTTGACCACCACCATGGTGGGTACCGGCAATTCAGCGCCCGCGTCGCGGAAGGTCTGTTGGAACACCGGGACGACGAACAGAAGCAGGATCATCGTGACGAGGAATGCGACGACAAGCACCATGGCCGGATAGAACAAGGCCTTCTTGATCTTCGACTTGATGCCTTCCACGCGTTCCTTGTACGTGGCCACCGTATCCAGGATCGTGTCCAGTACGCCGGCGGACTCGCCCGCATGAACCAGGTTTCGGTACAGTTCGTCGAACTGGACCGGGTACTGGCCCAGCGCCTCGTGTAGAGACGCACCGCCCTCGATGTTGGTCTTCACATCGATGAGCATGTTCTTGAACCGGACGTTCTTTTGCCCGTTCGCGATGATGTCGAAAGCCTGCACCATCGGCACACCAGATGCCATCATCGTCGCGATCTGGCGGCTGAAGATGGCGACGTCCCGGGGCTTGACCGTACTTCCCGACGAGCCGAACAGTGGCTTGGCGCGCTCGCGCACCGTCTGCGGATTCATCCCCTGGCGGCGCAATTCAGCCTTGACCAGGGCCGCGTTCTTGGCCTGCATTTCCCCGGTCATGCGCTTGCCGCGCTTGTCCAGCGCGGTCCAGTCGTACATCACCAGTTTATTGACCTGGGCCCTCGCGGCGCCGACGGCGCGCGAATTCTTGTTGGCGGTGGCTACTGCCATGGCGCGATGTTCCCCCCGGATTCAACTATTGCGGGGATGCCTACGGGCACCCCGCACCGGCGGATAGTCTGAACGACTTTCCGCTTATTTTTCTGCCATCTGGCGCACATCCTGACGGTGCGGTCGCCGAACATCAATCCTTTGTGACGCGGTTGATCTCAGCCAGGCTGGTGACGCCGTTCCTGACCTTCAGCAGGGCCGAAGCCCGGAGGTCGTTGATGCCTGCCTTTCGGGCCACTTCGGCGATCTGCATGGCGTTGCCACCCTCCAGTACGATCTTCTGGATGTCCTCGACCATGGGCATCACCTGGTAGATGCCCACGCGGCCCTTGTAGCCTTCGTTGCAGCTGTCGCAGCCCACCGGCTCATAGATGGTGATCCCGGCGTCGATTTCCTCCTGGGTAAAACCTTCCGCGAGGAGTGCCGCCGGGGGGAGCTGGATCGACCTCTTGCAGTCGTGGAGACGCCGGGCAAGGCGCTGGGCGATGATCAGGGTGACCGACGAGGTGATGTTGTAGGGGGCTATGCCCATGTTCATCAGTCGGGCGACTGTCTGGGGGGCATCGTTCGTATGGAGGGTCGACAGCACCATGTGGCCGGTCTGGGCCGCCTTGATCGCGATCTCGGCGGTCTCCAGGTCGCGGATTTCGCCGACCATGATCACGTCCGGATCCTGACGCAGGAAGGAGCGCAGGGCCGCGGCGAAGGTCATGCCGCGCTTGGTGTTCTGCTGGACCTGGTTGATGCCCTCGACGCGGATTTCGACCGGGTCTTCCACCGTGGAAATGTTGCGGCCCTCGGTGTTGAGAATGTTCAGGGCGGTGTACAGAGATACGGTCTTACCGGAGCCCGTAGGGCCGGTGACCAGGACCATGCCGTAAGGTTTCTCGATCGCGTCCAGGTACAGCTTTTTCTGGAAGTCCTCGTAGCCGAGCTTGTCGATACCCAGCTTGGCCGAGGAGCCGTCCAGGATACGCAGCACGATCTTTTCGCCGAACAGGGTCGGCAGCGTGCTGACGCGGAAGTCGATCGCACGGGTCTTGGTCAGGTTGAGCTTGATGCGGCCGTCCTGCGGGACGCGCCGCTCGGCGATGTCCAGGCCGCTCATGACTTTCAGGCGCGAGGCGATGCGGTTGCCCAGCTTGATCGGGGCCGTGGCAACGACACGCAGGATGCCGTCCATGCGCAGGCGAACCCGGTAGACCGCTTCGAAGGGTTCGAAGTGGATGTCGGAGGCGCCTCGTTTGATGGCGTCGACCAGGATCTTGTTGACGAACTTGACGACGGGGGCGTCGTCGTTGGCATTGGCATCGATGCCGGTGCTGCCTTCGCCCTCGTCGTCGCCGGACTCCAGGACCAGCTCGTCCAGCCCGCCGTCCGCGAAACCCGGAACATTGGCACTCATGGCCGAAAGGGCCGTATCGATGATCCGGCGCAACTGGCCGCGCTCGACCAGCACCGGTTCGACCATGTGGTTCGAGTGGAACTTGATCTCGTCCAGCGCGTGGGATTGCATCGGGTCGGCGATGCCCACGAACAGGCGCTTGCCGCGCTTGAACAGGGGCAGGGCCTGGTGCTTGGTGATCAGGGCCTCGGTGACCAGGTCCAGGGGCATGTTGGCGGGAGCCATGCCTCCGATGTCCATCAGGGGCATGCCGAATTCAGCCGAGGCCACCTGGGACAGTTTCGGGCTATCGACCAGGTTGTGGTCGACCAGCCAGGCAGAG
This sequence comes from Luteibacter sp. E-22, assembly GCF_049913125.1. Classification (GTDB taxonomy): domain Bacteria; phylum Pseudomonadota; class Gammaproteobacteria; order Xanthomonadales; family Rhodanobacteraceae; genus Luteibacter. The sequence goes on along the minus strand of NZ_CP183975.1, from coordinate 3,124,597 downwards.
AGCGAGACGCGCTTGTCCGCGGCATCCTGCACGGCCTTGCGCACGTCGGCTTCGGGCAGCACGTTCTCGGTGACGAGGCGGCGCGCCATGCCGGTGAGACCCGCCAGGATCGGCGTATGCATTTGTGAAGCCATGAAGCACCTGTTCCCCGAGATACGCGCCTGAATCTACTCCACATTATGGGATTGGTCACGCCTGACCGGTACGGCTTGGGATCGTCTCGCGGTGGGTACGCGGATCGCGCGGCCCTTCTCGTTTCCGCAGGGCGATATCCCTTATGATTCAACGACCATGGGGGAGATCTCTTGAGTCGTATAAGCATTATCCTGCCCGCCAAGAATGAGGCGGCAGCCCTGAAAGACCTGTTGCCTCGATTGACCGCCGTCCAGCCGGGCGCGGAAATCATAGTCGTGGACGATGGGTCGACCGACGATACGAAGGCCGTGTGCGCGGGTAGCGGCATAAGCTGTCTTTCGTCGCCTTACTCCATGGGTAATGGCGCCGCCATCAAGCGCGGAGCACGGGCCGCGACCGGGGACATCCTCGTGTTCATGGATGGGGACGGACAACACGATCCTGCCGATATTTCACGGCTGATCGCGCGGCTCGAGGAAGGCTACGACATGGTTGTGGGAGCCCGGGCCTGGGAAAGTCAGGCCGGCGTCGGCCGTGGCTTGGCGAATACGCTCTATAACTGGCTCGCGAGTCGGATGACGGGGCACGTCGTTGCCGACCTGACCTCGGGCTTTCGTGTTGCCCGCGCGCATCGCTTTCGTGAGTTTCTCCATCTGCTGCCGAACGGTTTCTCGTATCCCACGACAAGCACGATGGCATTTTTCCGTAGTGCCTATGGTGTGGCCTATGAACCCATAAAGGCCGCGGAAAGGGTAGGCAAGAGTCATATAAGGCCGTTCAAGGACGGCATACGGTTCTTGTTGATCATCTTCAAAATCGCCACGCTCTACTCGCCGCTGAAGCTCTTCGCACCCGTGAGCTTCACGTTCATCGCGCTCGGCTTCATTAATTACGCCTTCACGTATGTTTCCACGGGTCGCCTGACCAACGGAAGCACGTTGATGTGGAGCGCGGGAGTGATCGTGTTCCTGATTGGACTAGTGTCCGAACAGATCACGTCGTTGACCTATCGCCGCGATGAGTGAGAGGAGTAGCCTTCCGAGGCTAGTCGTGCTGGCATCGACTTATCCCCGTTGGCAGCACGATCATGAACCGTCGTTCGTGCATGAATTGGCGCGGCGCCTGACACGCTGGTTCGAGGTGGTGGTCATATGTCCGCATGCCAAAGGTGCGAAGCACAGGGAAATCCTCGACGGTGTTCGTGTGGAACGCTATCGCTATGGTTGGGACGGCCTGGAGACTCTCGTCAACGATGGCGGCATAGTCACCAATCTGCGTCGCGCGCCATGGAAATGGTTGCTTGTTCCCGGTTTCGTCGCCATGCAGTGGTTTGTTGCCCGCCGCGAGATTCGAGGCGACGTCGTAGTCCATGCGCACTGGATTCTCACGCCTGGATTTGTTGCGCGCATGCTCCGCGCTCCCTTCGTCGTCACATCCCATGGGGCGGATCTGTTTGCGTTGCACGGCCGGTTGCCCATGGCGTTGAAGCGTTTCGTGCTGGCACGCTGCCAAGCCACGACCGTGGTGAGCCACGCAATGCAGGATGAGGCGGAGAGTCTGCTCAATGGCAGGAAGGCCATTGTTTCGCCCATGGGCGTGGATCTGCATGAGCGCTTCGTTCCCGGTGATGGCGTTTCGCGTGAGCCGGGACAAATTCTGTTTGTTGGCAGACTGGTGGAGAAGAAAGGCGTCGAGGTGTTGCTTCGTGCAATGCCGCTAGTGCTCCAGCGAGTTCCCACCGCCACCTTGACGATCGTCGGCTTTGGTCCACTGGAAGCGTCCCTGAAGTCGGAATGCGCCGAACTCGGGCTCGACGATATTGTTACGTTTGTGGGTGCCGTAACTCAGGCTGGACTGGTCAATTACTATCAGTCCGCCAGCGTATTCGCCGCACCGTTCCGGGCAGCATCTTCGGGTGATCAGGAAGGGCTTGGGCTTGTTCTTGTCGAAGCCCTTGGTTGTGGCTGCCCTGTCGTAGCATCGGATGTTCCCGCCGTTCGCGATGTTGCCTCCGATATGTCGGGAATGCGTGTCGTGGTACCAGAAGATCCGCGTGCGCTGGCTGATGGACTTGCCGCCGTTCTGTTGGAAGAGGTCTCGGCGGCATGGGTTCCCGACCGTGCGCGACTCGTGGAACGCTTCGACTGGGATGCGGTGGCTGCGCGGTATGCGGAGTTGCTCCTGTCGGCACGCTCGAAGGTAATTCATAAATGAACGACGGTCTCGAAAGGCAGGGTCACGCGACCTTGGATCTGGGCAGTCGTGTCGCAAAAGCCCGCAAGATAGAGCGTTTGCTCGATCTACCTTCATCTCACCAAAAAATACTGGAGGTGGGAACGGGAGCGGGCGGCATCGCACATTACTTCGCGGTGCATGCCGGCGTTCCGCGCACTGTGGAGGCAGTCGACGTTAAAGATCAACGACAGGTCAAGGAGGGTTACGGCTTCACCGTCGTGTCTTCCACGACGCTTCCCTTTCCGGAAGCCACATTCGACGCGGTGATTTCCAATCATGTGATCGAACACGTTGGTGATCGTGAAGGACAGCTTCATCATCTCATGGAGATTGCCCGCGTCCTTAAAGCGGAGGGATGTGCATACCTGGCGGTGCCGAGCCGCTGGATGCTCATCGAACCGCACTATGGACTGCCGTTTCTCAGCTGGTTGCCACGTGGCTGGCGGTCCGCTTATCTGCGGCTGGCGAAGAGGGGTCATCATTACGACTGCGAACCGTTGCAGTTGTACGAGCTCGAAGACCTCGTCAGGAAAGCGGGCCTGATCTGCGAGAACGTCTCGCTCCGGGCGTTCCGCACACTCATCGAACTGGAGCGCCCGAGCGGTTTGCTTGCGCGTTTGGCGCGCCTGCCCGACCCTTGGCTGGAGTGGCTGAATCCGTTGGCTCCCACTCACGTTTGCCTGCTGCGGCGGGATTCGCGACATTGAACGAAGAGCCGCTGCGCATATGGTTGCCTGCCATCCGGGCCGGTAGCGGTGCCGATGTCTTCACGAATCGTCTCGCGGACGGATTGCGAAGGGCAGGCCACGAGGCAAAGGTGCGCTGGTTCGCACATCGGTGGGAATTCGCAACGTGGTTGCTTAGTGCGTCACCGATGCCGCCGAATATCGATATCGTGCATGCCAGTTCCATCTTGGCACATGCCTTTTCAGGGCGCGGCATTCCATGCGTGGTGACAGAGCATCAGTTCATACGGCATCCCGAATTCAAGCCATGGCGAGGTCGCTTGCAGTCGCTCTATCACGATGTGGTCTTGGGGCCCGTGGTGACTCGCTCATTGCGTCGTGCCGATCGCATCGTCGCCGTGAGCCGGCACGTTGCCAGCGCTATCGAAGCCGAGGAGCGGCGGCCAGTTAGCGTCGTGCACAACTGGGTGGACACGCAGGCATTTCATCCCCGTGAGGGATTTATCCGCCGCGAAGAGGGTCCGTTGCGCGTGCTGTTCGTTGGTAATCCATCTCGATGGAAAGGTGCCGATGTCGTTCCGGCGCTTGCGTCAATGTTGCGCGATGACGTTGAAATCCATTGTGTGGGAGGCTTGCGTCGCGCCTTTCCCAGTGAGTGGGCGCAGGGCAAGAATATTCGTGTGTTACAAAGCGTTCCGACAGAGCGGATGCCGGAGATATATGCATCCGTCGATGCCGTACTCGTGCCCACGCGTTACGAGGCTTTTGGATTCGTGGCGCTCGAAGCCATGTCTTGCGGGCTTCCCGTGATCGGGTTCGATACGACGGGTACGTCGGAGGTATGCGTCAACGGCGAGACCGCCTGGCTGGTTCCACGCGACGATATCGATGGCCTGGCCCAGGGCATCCGCGCGATGGCCGACCCGGGCTTGCGATTGGCGATGGGGCGGGCCGGACGTGATCGGGCCTTGGCGTGCTTTACGGAAGCCCAAGGAATCTCCGCGTATCTTTCGCTCTATGACGAACTACTGGGAGGGCGGGCCTGATGTCGCGGGTAGCGGAGGCGTGGACCGCTGACGATTTGTCGATGCCGAGCCAATGCCCGGCATGTCGGGCGGATCTAGCCGGTCATGTCGCGGTAGACGGGGTCGAAGATTTCTGGGAAGGGGTTCCTGGCAGCTGGCGATTTGAAGAATGTCCGGCCTGTCGCAGCCTCGTGCTCAATCCTCGCCCCGCACCCCATGCCATGGCACGTGCATATTCAACCTATTACACGCACGGATCGGCAACTGACAATTACGCTGCGGATAACGGAACTGGACTGGCGTGGTCGTTGGTGAACGGCTATCTGGCCCACCGTTACGGGGCCGATCGACAGCCGCTCAATGCCGCGGGGCGCTGGATCATACCGCTGTATGCTCCTCTGAGAAGACAATTGGATTTCTTCTATCGCGAGATTCCGCGTCGCCCTGGCACCATCCTGGACGTTGGCTGCGGCAATGGTGTCTTTCTTCTTCGAGCGAAAGCCTCGGGCTGGCGCGTGGCTGGCGTGGAACCCGATGCGGCAGCAGCGGCCCAGGCAACCCAGGCTGGGGTGCCGATCGTGGCGACCGATCTGGAAGCGCTCGAGGAATCCGCGCGTTTCGATGTCATAACGTCCTCCAATGTCATCGAGCATGTTTCAAATCCCCTCGATTTTCTCGCTCGCATCTACAAGGCTCTCTCCCCAGGGGGCATGCTCTGGTTGGCTACGCCGAACGCGCGCAGTTCGGGACGCCAGGCCTTCGGCAGGTATTGGCGGGGCCTGGAAGCGCCCCGACATTGCCTGGTTTTTGCGCCGGAAGCACTGGTAGTGGCAGTGGAGGAAGCCGGTTTCGAACACGTGCGCTTGCGGCCAAGGGGGCGCGGTTCGCACTACGTCATCGAAGAGTCTTCTCGGTATGCATCACATCTTCACGTGCGCATTGCCAAGAAGCTGAGTCCGACGTGGATCGATATTCGAGCTACGTTCGATCCTGAGAGTGGTGAGGAGCTTGTTCTCGTTGCGAGAAAACCATCGTGATCTGCCGCAATCCGAAAGTCATAGGAATCCTGCTCAATTATCGTGATGCGACACGTAGTATCCGCTGCGTGAAATCGCTGCTGGACGAAGGTGTGGATGGTGTCGTTGTCTGGGACAATTCCGCTGATGAAGGCGTGTCGGCAAGCGCAATTTCGGCTTCCATCGACAGCCGGGTCGAGCTTGTCGTCAGCGAGAGAAACCTTGGTTTCGCTGCAGGAATGAATGCTGCCCTCTCAATCATGCAGGTCCGGTGGGCCGGTGAGAGTGCGTTGTTGATCAACAACGATGCGACTCTAAGGGCAGGGGCGCTGGCTGCGATGCGCGTCCTAGCGGATGACGATGCAATCGTCGCGCCCGTCATTGACCATGCAGGAGATGTCGTCGGGTTCCGATATAGCCATCGGTGGTTTGGTGTTCAAGCGAAGCGACCGTTTCCCGGCGCATTTCCGTTTGCCAGCGGTGCCTGCCTGCTTTTGCCTCCTTCTGCTTCCCGGTCGCCACTTTTTGACGAGTCCTTCTTCATGTACGGGGAGGACGTTGAGCTCGGCTGGCGCTTGTGGACCGCGAAACGTTGGCTGGTCAAAATGACGGAGGAGCCGCAGGTCGATCATGAAGTGGGGGCCAGTAGCGGCAAAGGGTCGATGTTCTATGAAACGCAGGTCGCCGCAGCGCATTGGCTGTTAGCGGACCGCCTGGGCAAGGGATCGGTCGATCGTTGTCTGCTGCACGCATGTCGCGGTGCGTACCTGATCGTTCGGGCCACTTTTCGTTGCGTACGATCGAAGAGTCTTGTTCCGTGGCGCGGGCTCGCGTCAGGCATCCGTCAAGCTCGTGCCATTAGTCGCGGCGAGATAGGGACAGGATGGCAAGCCATCCTATGATGGCCATGATCGCTTCCGCGATGAACAACCCTGCGCTGGCCCCGGCGAGCCCGTAGAGGCGGCCAAGCACCACGAGTGCCAGGAGAAGTACCAGCGTTCCGGTGAGCTCGAACGCAAGGCGCATCATCGGATGACCTTCCGCCATGAGAAGAGTGCCTGCGGCCTGTCGGAGCGCGAGGATGGGGGCGACGGGTGCGATCCAGAAGAGGGTCTGGCGAATGGGTGCGAAGCTCGGGCCGAGCAGCGACACGATCACGCCCGAAATGGCGACCACGCACGCGGCGGCAACGACGCCGCAAGCGAGTGCGGCTACTGCGGTCAGGCGAATCAGATGTCGCCGGGTAGCCGGAGACTCGACGCCGGAGCGGAAGAGCCGGGGCTGAAGGGTGAGAAGCACAGCGGTCACCGGTGTCACGGCGGCAGCCATGAGCCGCGTTGCCGCTGCGTAAATTCCCGCCTCTGATCCGAGCGCCTGGACGCCTACGATTTTGTCGATTTCGGAGGGGTTCGCCGCAACAAGGTGCATGGGCACGTAGGCTCCGCCATCCCGAAGTTCGGAGCGGCGGGGAGCGCGTGGATGCAGTCGGATCGGGTGCGTGCGCGAAGTGATGCGCCAGCCGATGCAAAGACCGATAGTCGTGAAGAGCAACTGCGTCATGGCATAGACGAGCAATCGTTGCGGGGGCGGCGCGAGCCACGCGATGCATGCCGCGATCACTTTCAGTCCCGCCGGTAACCACTGCACGAATTGCCCCAGCGGCACCTTGTCATCGGCCTGGAGCGTGTAGGCGGCCAGCATGGCCAGCGGGGTTATGAGGAGCTCCGCGACGCCGATGCATGCGACGACCGTGGTTGAAACGTTCGTTCCGGTCAGCCAGGGCGCGGCGACCGTATAAACGACGGTAAGGAAACCGCCGATGACCAAGGTGGTGGGTATGGAATAGTCGAGTACATCTTTCCAGGCGGAGCGATCGTGCGATCGACGAAGCAATACAAAACCCGCGCCGAAGTTAGGGAGCACGCCCAGCACGACAGCCAGTGACGACAGGGCGGAGAGGGCGCCATAGTCACCAGATCCCAGCGCACGTGCGAGCACGAGCAGGACGATGCCCTGGCTCAGGATGCGCAGGCCGAGGACGGCTGTGGTTCTCGCGCTACTTGTCAGGAGTCGACGATACATCGCTGCGTCGTGGTTCCCTGGGTGGTGCAGAGGATGTTCTCATGCTGTCGCGCGCTGCCCTCAGCGGGGCGAGTTCAGCGTCGAGACTCCCGCCTATATTCATGGATTCCAGACGGTCTATCTGCTTTTTGAGTTCGGCATTGTCGTGGAGTCGGATGGCATATCTGGCGAGGGTTATCCGGTACGCGGCTTCGTTAGGCGCCGCATTGACTGCCTCGCGCTGGATGCGTATGGCGAGATCGTTGTCCTCCAATGTTTGCGAGGCGAACGTTGCATACATCGCCAATAAGCGCGGGCTCCTCCGCTCATGCGACAGGGCGGCGGAGAATGCCGCTGAAAGGCGATCTGAGGGGAACCTACACAGCGACTGTCTCAAGCAGGTCGAAAGGGAGTCGAGCGAGCTTTCGTCCTGCACGGTCGCCGGACGAACTTTCAGTTTCTGGACAATGCTGGTCCACCATGCGTCTTTTACGGCGAGATTCATTCGCGACGTCATGAAGATGAGAGCCTGCTCCGGCAGTATGGACGAAGCTGGAAGATTGGCGGCGCGCTCGAGCGGCTCGTACGCCAACATGGTGTAGATGGAACTCCGGTCGTAATGCGACGCGATGATATATGCACGGCCCAGTTCATACTGCGCACGTGGTGAATTGGGGCCGCGCTCCGCGAGTTCCCGCGCCAATCCAAGCGAGGTCGACCATGCAGCGGCAGTAGATGCCGTCACATATGCCGACCAACCAACAAGCAGGGTTGCTGCGAGGACCACTGCGTGGCGCCCTGTTTTCTTGTGCGTTGGCATCACCTGAGTGGCCCAGAGGAGGATATCCGACACCGCCATCACTACGCCGATGCTGGCAAAGTAATTCCGGTGTTCATACACCAACTCGAGCGGAAGTACGGTTCCCGTCAAGGTGTGGCAGGCAAAGAACCAGGCGATACCTAACGCGAAGATGGGGCGCTTGCGACGCAGGATCCACCCGCTCGCGGCGAGAAGTGCAAGAAATCCGATCGCCACGGTGGTGGTCCATGGCGTCAGCCATCCAGTGCTTTGCACAAAATCGTCGTGGTAGAAGGACAGGCCGGCGCCGGTAGGGAACACCGTCCAGTACAGGTAATCGGCCAGGATGCGTGGCTCGCTTAGCAGGCGAGTGGTAAGAGTGAAGTCCCGGGTAGCCCATGTGAGCGGATTCAGGATCTGCGGCCCTAGCCAGGCGGCGGCAGCCAGAAGGGGAGGGATGAGTATGCAGCAAAACGCCCACGCGAGGCTGCGGGCGGTGGTTCCATCTTTCCACTGGAAGCGAAAGACGAACATTTCGAGAAGCAATGCATAGAGTGGCAGGAGGATGGCTGTTTCCTTCGCCAGCACTCCCACCATGGCAGGTATGACGACCCACGCGATGGCCTGCGCGAGCTCACGCCATCCGCTCCGAGCTCTCATCCGTACCCGGGCGTAGCCGAGTAGTCCTAGCAGCACGAAAAGATTAGCGAGGGCCTCCATACGTTGCACGACATAGAGGACTGAAGTCAGGTTGATCGGAAGAAGGAGCCAAGCCAGCGTCATGGCTCCCGAGAGCCATATCAGTCGAAGGCGTTCGACGGACGAGTGAACTGCGGAAAGGACGAGGCGCAACAGGGCAAAAAGAAGCACGCCATTTGCAAGGTGAATCACCAGATTCGTCACTTTCATGGCGCTGGCATCCAAGCCCGTTGCCAGGAAGTTCGCTGCGAAGGTCAACGACGCGAGCGGACGCTTGAGTTCGCTGGACGGTGACGAAAATGCGGCAGCCACGAGACTCGCCAGCGAGGCGTCTTTTGGCTGAACCGCCGGATTGTCGACGATGTTTGGGTAATCATCGAAGAGGAATCCGCCTGTCAGTCCGGGGGCGTAGAGCGCAGTCGTGACAATGGTGAGAATGACGAGCACGAGTGCGGTCCAGGCAAGTGGGACGCGCTTCGAACCCACGATCATCGCCCCTGGCCTCCAATTTCGCCAGAATCGATGGCCCTACGGAACGTCCGTACAGCCTCGGTAAGCCTTCGGTCGGAGCCGCCTTCGGACCGGGAAAGAGAGGTGAGCACTTCGCGACAGCCAGCGATATCGCCCAACGACGCGTCCAATTGAAACAGCAGCACGCCGACGCCGTTGTTGCGATCACTGTCGACCCATGCGCGGTGCACCATTGCGCGAGCCCCTTCGATGTCGTTCGATTCGGCCAACATGCGACCCGTATTGAAGCGCGTGCGCCAGATGGGCTGTGCGCTTGCAGGCTGAGGCGCGGCATCCAGCCAGCGCTTGGCTATCGCAGTCAAACGGTTGCTATCGAGGCTTTTGCAGCCCTCAGCCATACGCTGCGCGAGCAATTCCCAACCCACCATGGCGTATATCGTCACGCGTCCATGGGCCCGATCGCTGAACTCATCGTATAAGTTCGCGGGTGCGGGAATCTCGTCAACTTCGCAATAAGCCAGAAGGCGCCATATGGTTGCGGTCGCACGTTCCGAATCCGGACTGTTGCGCTCGCTTCTCTCGATGAAGGCAAGAGCGCCAGGCAGATCGTGCGCGAGCATCGCGCGTCCGGTCAGGCTGGAAAGCAAGCGTGGTGAATCGGGGTTGTATCCGTATTGTGTCGCATAGAACGTGTTTTCGTCTCTCCACCCGCTCGCCTGACTCCACGTGCCCAAAGCGAAGATTGCGACGCAAACAATGGCACATCCCATCAGGATCGACCGTACTCGTTGCCTAGCCTGACTGAGGTCCAATATGGCTCGCAGGAGGCCGATCACGGCAATGAGCGCGAAAAGTGCGGCACCGTAGTTGCGATGCTCGAAGTACAACTCGAGGCTGATAGGTCCGGCTTCCAGCGAATGCGTGATCAGATATCCGGCAACTCCGAGCGTAAAGAGCGGCATGCGATGTCGCCATGCAATGGCCGCAGTACCGGTAGCAAGCCATGCGATCAATGCAAGGGACGTGGTCCATGGTTTCCACGGGGACGTGGATATGGGGTAGGTGTCATGGAACAGGCCCATGCGCGAGCCAACGGGAAAGAACGTTGTCTGCAGATAGCTCCACAGTATCCGTGGTTCGGTCATCAACCGCTGACTCAGCGTGAAGTCGCGACCCAGGTACCCACGGAGGATCCATTGGGGCTGGACGGCGACGAACAGGAGTCCGAGGCATATGGGGAGTGCCACGGTCAGGGCGAAGAACGCCGTGACCTGACGGGGGCGAGTGCGGCGATCGAATAGGGTGTATTCGAGTACGGCCGCCAGCGGAATGGCGAGCAGCCCGGTTTCTTTGGCAGACGCTGCCAGCAATGTAAGGATCGGGACTCCTAACCACATCGCCAGAGTAGCTGTACGCGAGCCGCGGTCGATGCCGGGTCGAACGTACAAGTACAGGCTGAGTGTCGCAAACGTAAGCAGCGTAGCCAGTTGGGCCATGCGCTGAATGACGTAGAGCACCGTGCTCACCTGCATCGGTAGCCACAACCATGCGACCGCCGCGAAGGCGGCAAGCCACCGAGCGTGGGACTTGTCGATGCCTGCACGCAGGAAGATGAGCGACGCGAGAATGAAGGCCATCGCGCCGGTGGCGACGTGGATGCCGAGGTTGGCTGCCTTGAAGCCGAATGTGCGGAGGTCGTGGTCCAACCAGCCGTTGGCCAGGAACGTCAGCATGCTGAGCGATCTGCCACCCGGTCCGGACCGGTTGTCGAACACAACGCCTTGCCAGCCCAGACTGCCGTCTGCCCAGCGCTTCAGTGGCTCGAGATTGCCGATATCGTCCAGCAGAAACGGACCGTGCAGCCCAGGGCCGTAGATTGCGACGGTCAGAACCAGGACGCAGAGGGCGGCCAGCCACGGAATAAAACGCCGGATAGTGGGGGCGGGTCTGTTATGCGTGTACAAGCGTACTCCGACGTGACGGGGCACGTCGGAGTCGGCGATCAACTACGACAGGTGCCAGGAAGATACTTCGCGGTGAGGTTGCCAGGTGTACCGAAGCCCGCCGCGCCATTGCAGCTCCACGTGATAATGCCACCGGTAGCCGTGGGCGTAAGCGTAAACGTTTTTCCGTCGATATTGACGGCGTCGATATTGCGGTAGGTCACCTCTATGATGCCCTTCCCCTTGATGGTGACCTGACTGACATAGGTGCTCGATGCGGTCTGGTAGCCTGCCTCGCCTGGCCCGTCGGGAAACGATCCTCGAGATCCGTAGGTCTCGGCGACGGCGTACTTCGCAGCGTCGGCGAGTACCAGGCCTTCGGAAACCTTCGCCCGCTTGGTGTAGTCCTGGTACTGCGGAATGGCGATCGCTGCGAGGATGGCGATGATCGCCACGACGATCATGAGCTCTATGAGGGTGAAGCCCTTCGTTGCCCTGTTCATGCCATATGTCCTCTGTCATGCCCCCTGTAGGCATGGGCGCCGGATAAGAAGAAGGCTCCCGAGGGAGCCTTCCGAATCACCGCGATCATTAGAACTCCACGGTGACGATGCGTATGAACTACTTACTTGCGGCAGTTGGCCGGGACGAACTTGGTACCAATGGTACCGGCGGTACCGCCAAGGCCCGCGGCGCCATTGCAGTCCCACTGGATGGAACCCTTCGTGGCCGTCGGGGTCAGGATAACCGTCTTGCTGTTGATGTTCGGATCCTTGATGTTGTCACTGTAGGTGACAGTGATCACGCCCTTGACGATGGCAACGCTCGTAACGTAGGTGCTGGTTGCCGTCTGGTAACCAGCTGCGACGTTATCCGCCGGCCAATCCCCCTTGGCCTGATACGTCTCGGAAACCGCCAACTTGGCAGCGTCAGCCAGCACGAGGCCTTCCGAGACCTTGGCGCGCTTGGTGTAATCCTGGTACTGCGGGATCGCGATGGCGGCCAGGATGGCGATGATCGCGACGACGATCATCAGTTCGATGAGCGTAAAGCCCTTCTGCATGGTCTTCATGGAACTTCCTCGAAAGTGGTTAGCTAACCGTTGAATGGTGATGCCCCCTGAGCTCTAGCATGGATCTCCTAGGCTGATCCAGTTCCCCCTCATCACGAGTACGAGGTACAACCAGGAAGCTCATCCCTCCGCCTGCATGTTATGTGCCATTCGGAGGGTATACCCGCCATGGGTGGTGGGTGGCACGATTTTGCACGGGTCCGGCGATTCGACAAGACCTCACTACGCGCAATTGCTGATTGGATCACGCTCGTCAATAGTGACGTGACGCAAAAGGTCACAAAGTGACGTCAAATGTCTGTCTGACGAGCCCTAATTTGACCACTCCGCGCCTTTATCCAACAACTTGCGAGCACGGTTGCATAGACAGCCATGGCAATTTCGATCCCCCGGTAGGGGGTCGCGTATCGGGCATCTGACTGGAGGAGAGTGAAGACGCCGGTGACGAAAATTCCCAAGAACGCAGCGCTCCTGAGGCCCGGATCTGCGTCGGTTCGAAAAAACGCGGCCAGGGCGCCGGCAGCCGCTAGCAGCATGATTATCGGGTTGAGCAAGAACAGCAGATTGGTCAGGCCACGCCAGAGTGGACTGGTCAGGAGAGGCGAGTTGAATGTCGGGAAGACATAGACGTCTCCTTGACCAATGCCGATGTTCCAGCCCCAAAGGTGCGCTGGCTTCGACAGATACCACCCGAGTGTATGCGCGGGATCTCGCGCTAGCCGCGCACCAAGCGCCATGAGACCCGCGCGGCGGTCGCGGTGTATGGCTTCATATTCGGCATCGATATCATGCATCGTGGCGATGGACTGCGGGTCGCCCGTCAGTTGACCGGCGTAGGCGGTGTGGTACGCAGGCCATGCGCCTTGGACCAGGTTCATCATGGCGCGATCGCTGGAGGAGTCCGCGGAGGGCAGGGATGCGCCGCGAAGGCCCCAGGCGCCCACCGGCAAGATGGCGGCCAATGCGAATACCATCCACAGCTTGCGCCGTGACTCATCCAGCACAAGCATTACGATGCCGAGCAATGCGCCGAATGGCAGGACGACGGCGTTAGTCAGGCCAGCCAACGCAAAAGCAATACCCGCCGCGACGTACCAGCCATAATGACCTCTGCGCAGCGCCGTATCCAGGAATAGCAAAGCAGCGGCTACCAGAACGCCAAGCAATGTTTCGCTCAGCATGTACCCGCACTCCGTGATGAGGTGTGGCCATATGGCCAGCAAGCAACCGATGGCTACCGCAGCTCCAATGCCCATCCATCGCCGCCCAAGGATCATGAAGGCGGCGACGGTAAGAGTGGAGAACACACACTGGAGGTCCAGCACGGCGCGGTAGAACGTTTCGCCCGAACCCAGTGTTGACGCAACGAGGGCTAGGAAAACCGGATAGCCAGGATCGCGGAAGCTATCCGGGTGCACTTCCTGCGCATTCGGCAGGGCTAACGAAAACGTATGATGCTTGACTAGGTTCAACGCATACGAGAAATACTGGATCGCGTCGCCACGAAGCGGGTGGTCAACGATCGCCAATCTGACGTAGACCAGCCTCAGCGCAAGGGCGACGATAGCGATACCCAGCAGTACGATCGCGTGAAGTACCCGATTCCTTCGGTGGCGTGTCTCGTTCATTGGCATCCCCTGGCGTGAACGCCAAGTCTAGCGGATGGTACCGACATGGTCTGGCAACTTGCGCACTGACCCAGCGCCCCGTACCGTGCCCGGCAGACACACCAAGGGAGTCCCTACAATGAAGCTTCTTTTCGCCGTGCTGGCCCTCGCGCTAGCGGCTGGCCCGACCTTGGCCGCAGACGCCGACAGCACCACCCCCCACCCATTCTCCATCCGCGACCTGGTCATGATGGACCGCGTCGGGGACCCCCAGCTTTCCCCCGATGGCCGCTACGCACTGTTCTCCGTCCGCGCCACGGACTACGCGGCCAACAAGGGAGTCACCTCCCTCTACGTCGTCGACCTCAACAAGCCACCGCAACCGGTGATGGTCGTGGAGAAGGGCTCATCCCCCCGCTGGGCGCCGGACGGCAGGTCGATCTATTACACGGCCCCGAAGGAAGGTACGGCGCAGGTCTGGCACCGCTCTTTCGATGCCGACAATTCCGGCAAGGGCCTGGCATTGACGGTTCGTGCCGGTGATGCGGTGACCGATGCCCCGCTCGACGTCAACGCCTTCAAGCTATCGCCGGACGGCTCCAGGCTGCTCCTCAGCTACGACGTATTCACCGATTGCCCCGACCTGGCTTGCACCAAGGAGCGCCTGGACGGCCGCGAGAAGGACAAGTCCACCGGCACGGTCTACAACAAGCTCTTCGTCCGCCACTGGGACACCTGGGCGGACGGCCGTCGCTCTCAGCTCTACATCGCCGACGCCAATGCTCCTTCGCCGCCGGTACTGCTGAGCCGCGACATCGACGGCGACGTGCCCAGCAAGCCCTTCGGTGGGGACGACGAATTCTCCTTCTCGCCCGACGGCAGGACCGTCTACTTCGACGTCCGTATCGCCGGCAAGACCGAGCCCTGGTCGACCAACTTCGACATCTATAGCGTCCCGGCCGATGGCTCGGCTGCCCCTGTGAACCTCACCGCGGAGAACCAGGCGTGGGATGCCAATCCCCTGGTGTCGCCCGATGGCAAGACCTTGTTCTATACGGCGATGAAGGAACCGGGCTCCGAGGCCGACCGTTTCGGCATCATGGCCCTGGACCTCGCCTCTGGCAGCAAGCGGGAAGTGGCGCCTTCGTGGGATAGCTCCGCCGGCGCCCTCCAGGTCTCGGCCGACGGCAAGACCCTCTACACCACCACCGACGACAAGGGCCAGCATCCGCTGTTCGCCATCGACGTGGCGACAGGGAAGGCGAGCATCCTCGTTACCGACGGCTCCGTGGGCGCGTTCTCGGCGGGCAGCTCGAAGATCCTGCTGTCCCGCGACGACCTCAAGCGCCCGGCGGATCTCTACACCGCCGACCTGAAGGGCAAGGGCCTCAAGCAGGTCACCCACTTCAACGCCAAGCGCATCAAGGGTGCGCAGACCGGCGACTTCGAGTTCTTCACCTTCAAGGGCTGGAACAACGAAGCCGTGCAGGGCTACGTGGTGAAGCCCGTCGGTTACAAGCGCGGCAAGACCTACCCGGTGGCTTTCATCATCCACGGCGGTCCGCAAGGCGCGATGACCAACAGCTGGAGCTACCGCTGGAACGCCCAGACCTATGCAGGCCAGGGATTCGCAGTGGTGACCGTCAACTTCCATGGTTCGACGGGCTATGGCCAAGCCTTCACCGAATCCATCTCGGGCGATTGGGGCGGCAAGCCGCTCGAGGACCTGAAAGCCGGCTGGAGCGCGGCGCTGTCGAAGTACAGCTTCCTCGACGGCAACCGTGCCTGCGCCCTCGGCGCCAGCTACGGCGGCTACATGGTCTATTGGATGGCGGGTAACTGGAACCAGCCGTGGAAGTGCTTCGTCGACCACGACGGTGTCTTCGATGCACGCGCCATGTACTACGAAACTGAAGAACTCTGGTTCGAGGAAAAGGAAAACGGCGGCACGCAGTTCGACCATCCGGAGAATTACGAGCGTTTCAATCCCGTCAACCACGTAAAGGACTGGCGCGTGCCGATGCTCGTCATCCACAGCGGCAAGGACTTCCGCATTCCGGATACCCAGGGCCTGGGAGCATTCACGGCACTGCAGCGTCGCGGTATCCCCAGCCAGCTACTTCACTTCCCCGACGAGAACCACTGGGTGCTCAAGCCGCAGAACAGCGTGCAGTGGCATGAGACGGTGAATGCCTGGTTGAAGGAGTGGACGGCTCCGGGGGCTAAGTAAGAACGGAAGGGATGGTCGCCGATGGCGGCCATCCCTCGTGGTCGGTCTCACACCTCGCGCTCGGCAGCCTCCGCCCAACGATAAGCCGCCGCAGCGCCACTGAAATAAACGACCTCGGCGGTGCTTGCCGCGATAGCCCGCTCGAGAAGCAACATGTCGGCCTTATGCGGATGGCTCACGCGCACGTCATGGAAGAAGATCACCCGTTGGCATTGCCCCGAAAGCACGAGATCGGCGATCTGCACATCGCCGCCCATGGGCCCGCTTTCGTAGCACGTGGCCCACGCTTCATTCCCTGACCAGCCGTGTTGTCGAGCGAGATCATTCAATCGACGGCCCGTAGTCCCCGTGCAAATTCGGCGAGAAAATCCGGATAGAAGCGCGAAATGTTTCACGACGAATTCCACCATGCAAGGTTTCCATGCATCGTGCGCGATAAGCGCGATCGCCTGGTGTGCGAACGGGTGCTGTGAGCCGTCGCGAGGCCTTGGCGGCAGTCCGCAAAGAATCCGCTCAGCTTCGATCAGATCCGCGGCGGAAGCCGCCGTGATCAGATAAGGCTTGGAATGGACGAGACATACGCGTTTCAGCGCCCGCAACTCGGGAGCAAGGATCGATTCATCGCCGGGCACCGCCAAATGGATGATTCCGTCCAAGGAACCACTTCCGTCGGTGTCGAGGATGGCTGCGGTCATTCGTATGATGTCGTGAAAGCGGCCACCTGGATAAGGCATCAAAGCAGGGTGGTCAGTGAAACCAGAGATGCGTCCGACGGCGTCGTACTCATCGGCAGGGACACGCAAGGTGAGCCCCAGCCTGCGTATATCGTCTCCGCATCGATGCAGCAGCCGATGGAGCGGGGAGTCCTCACTATCCAGGTATTCGCGACTTGCGATAAGCCCTAATTGCATGGCTTGCCATCCCGTCCTTGGGCGAGGTCATGCTAGGGGACAGATGCTGCCACGGGAATATCCATTCCGTCGTAGGCGCGTCTCAAGTGTTCCTATCGTGCCCCAGGTACGACCGCTCTGCGAGCCAGAAGAAGGTCGGGGTCGGGCTCCACAAAGTGGATTAGTCCAAAGGCCGGAAACTCAGCCATGATTCCTCTTTGAAGATATCCCCACTGAGCTTCGGAGTAATCCGGCTCCTCGCCGTAGGTGGCTGACATCTTAGCCAGCTACGGCAGAAGCTAGCGCGATCCCTTTTACCGACATCATGGAAATTGTCAAGGATTCTTCAAGTGGCTGCCCCGAGACGTAGATCACTCCGGCCGGGGACATCCGGCAAGAGGTAGTTACGGGTGGTCGTGCTGTAACGTTATCTCGCAGAATTTGACAGAAAAGCTGCAGCACTCTTGTCAACCTGGCGTCGGTCTCGCCCCTGCCGATGCTCAATCTCTAGGTAGTATCTAGACGCTACCTCTTCATCGCCAGCCTGCTGATATAAAAAAGCGATCTCCTGCTTTCGATAATTATCGCTGACGCGAATGTAATCGAACGATCCTGATGCACGCATTACTAAGGCGCGAAGCGGAAAGGAGAATGGCCACGTTTCATCTTTAGTGGAAGCTACGTAATTTGCAGCCTCCATTAGGACCGCCGCTTCCGAGAACCTACTCTTCGAAAAACGCTGGACTGATGAATTCACCAGTTCCTCGCGAATGGAAATGCGCGCGTTGTATGTCCATACCGAAGACGCATAAGCGCATATTGCCAAAGCTGATGCAAAGCCCCCAAGGAAGCATAAGAGTCCGACGACTAGGCCGCTGAATCGCATCTGTCACTTCCCTTTGCCGATGGACATCATGCATTTCCTGAATTCATTGTTGCACTTGATAGCTAGCGGGTCGCTGTCGTCTAGCTCGCCCGGGGTGAGGCTAGCGGTACATTCGCGTCTTTCCACGTCGCAAGCGATCTGTGTCCCTGCGGTCTCCCCTTCCTTAATTCCCCAGTCGAAAGAAGCTTTACATCCTTTGAACTTGAGCCAGTTTCCGACAGTTGATCCATTGGGATCCTGCGATGCGGCACAACTGGAATAGCGACCCACGCATTGGTCTCGATAGTCCTTCAAACCGAGGGGGTCGACAAGCAAAAGGGGGTTCCCGCCGACATAAACATAGGTGCTTAGACCGCCGTCAAGGCCAATCGGATCACTTTGCACATACCGCCCGGTTGCGGGTTCGTAGTCCCGATTACCATTGTAGGCCAGTCCGCTCTCAGAATCGAAGTACTGCCCGGGAAAACGCAAATTCAATGTATATCCCGACGAGGATGCAGGTGTGTTCTCACCAAAGGGGTTGCTGGCATTGGACCACCTCCATTGCACCGCACCGGCATCATCAGTCACGACTCGCGGCGAGCCTAGACCGTCGGCGTGAATGAACCTGATAGCCACGGTAGACCCATTCCGATCAACGATCCCGATAGGAAGGTCGTCCAGCCATACATAGTCTCGCGCGGTTCCATCGGTAATTTCAGACAGTAGCTGGCTCGTTTCATCGTAATCGAACCGGGTAGACGCGCTCCCAACCTTTTTCTGCACCCGCTGCCCTAGCGCATTCAGCACATAGGTTCCCACGGTAGCCCCATCTTTCTGAACTACCGTAAGCCTATTGCGTTGGTTATAGCCGTAGCCAAATATCCCGGTTGGCAGAACATTTGCCGTCGTGTTGCCGCGCGCGTCAACCTGCCGTGTGGTTGTGCCGACACCTACCAATCGATGCGTGCCCGGCTGATAGTTATAGGCCCCCGTCAACAAACCTGGCGCGGCTTTGGAAAGGCGATCCCCCGTCTTGTTGTACGTATAAGCCTCGACCGAGTTCCCGCTTGGGCCGTTTACTCCAGTCAGGCGGTACAGCGAGTCGTACCCATAGGTTTCCGATGCTGGTGACGCACCCGCCGAATCGCCCAGGGCGGCCACATTGCCCATGGCATCGCGACCCAGGTGCAGCGAGAACGCCGTGCTGGCAATGTCCGTTAGCTGACCATTGGCGTCATAGGTTCGGATCACCGTCTGGCCGTTGCCTAGCTTGTACGACGCAATGGGCCCAAAGGGCTGGTAAGTGACGTTAGACGCGATGGTCGTTGTCGTGCCGCCGAGCGGCGTTGCTGTGACCGTGGTGATTCGCCCATTGGCGTCACGCGCATAAGCGACAACAGTGCCGTTGGCGGTCGTGACGGACTTGAGCCGATCGCCGGGGGTCCATGTGTAGCTGGTCGTCGTAGTCACCGTCCCTACGGTCTGCTGCTTCTTGATCACATTGCCGTGGCCGTCGTAGCAGTACACGATCCCGCCATTGCTTTCGACCACGCGGGTCAGATGGCCTTTGCTCACGCCTCCCGTGCAACCCGTGACGGAATCCGGTTCGTCGTAGTGATAGGCGACGTTGAGGGTCGTATCTGGATAGGTCGTCCCCGTGGGGCGCCCCAAAGCATCATAGGTGAAGGCAGTGGTTACCTGGCTGGCGTCCACAGTGCCTATCAGGTTGCCGGCCACATCATACGTTTTCGTGGTCGTCCCGGTATCCGGGCTGAGCAGACCCGTGACGTTGCCAAAAGCATCGATATCGTAAGTAGTGTTGAGACCATCGGGGTCGCTGAATCCGGTAACCCGATCCAGGACATCGAAACTGGTCACGGACTGCGCGTTAGCAGTAGCGGTGTTGGTGCCCTGGTAATCGCGGATGGTACTCACGAGGCGATTGAGGCCATCGTAGGACTGCTTCTGCTGGACAGACAGGCCGTCCTGACTGTGCACCAGGTTACCGTTGCCGTCGTAGCTGTCGGCGAAGCCCGCGGCAAACACAGTTCGATTCAGGCCGTCGGTCAGGGCGGTGAGCTGCCCCAGGGGATTGAAGGTCCGGCCGAGGGAGCGCGTGACCGTTCCGGTCGGTGTCAGTACCTGCTCGCTCGTGCGATTGCCAGCGGCATCGAGGGTGTAGTGAATCCGCGCTCCATTAGCGTCGGTGATATCGGTAAGACGATGAGCGGCATCGTAGGTGTAGGTCGTCGTGGCACCATCTGGATCTTGGACCGAGTGTACGGTACCGGTCGGGTCGTAAACGATGGTCGTGGTGGCATCGGTAGGCGAAGGAGTGCCGGATGTATCGGCACGAACAATCTTCGTCGCGAGCCAGCCGCGCGGAGTGTAGGTGTAGTCGGTAAGGATTCCGTTCGGATTACGAACGCGAGTGGGCCGCCCAGCCTTGTCGTACGACATAAAAGTGGTGACTAGGCCTGCGCCGTCGGTCGTCGATTTGAGATCACCCAAGTGGTGGCAGGCACCGCCTAAGACCGCGCAACCCGATTCGTCGGTCGTGAGGTAATACGCGTACAACACGGTGTCTGTGACATCGGTACGAGGCCCGTTTATTCCAAGTAGAAGACCGACCCTCGGGCAGTTCACTTGATCAACAGCTGTGCAATAGTTGTAGGTCGATCGTCTCACACCCGTCGGCGTCACACCGGTCGTCGAACAGACATACACTGGAGCTGCGAGTGGATCGATTTGGCAGCTGGCGACAACGTTACCAATGGTGTCATAAGCCCAACCATGCTTTTCAACGATGGTTCCCGTGTGGTCACGCACTGACCGAACCAGCGGCACGCGCAGCGCCGTATCCCAAGCGAGTTGAATGCTCCTCTCCTCTGATTGTCCGAAGGCCTCGACTTGTTCCGTCAGCAAGCCATCGGATCCATAGGTCGATCTTCTTACCACTCCATTGAAGTCCGTAATGGAATTTGGATAGCCGTTGGCGTCGTACGAGATGCTCGATCCCAGGCAATCTCCGCACCGTGGGCCTTCGATGGACGAAAGCAAGCGAATGCCATTGACCCTCGTAAAATGGTAAGTCCTGCTTGCACCGAGTGAATCGACGACTACGGCGCGATCACTATCGGGATAGCTTATAGACGTCGGGTTCGCACCATTGGCGAGGACGTCACCTGTCGAACGGCCCTGTTCGTTATAGGTGATCGTCAAGTACGGTTTATTGAGTTCATCGGTCGCTGAAACCATCAGACCAGCGACGATTCCGTCATCGTAATCGTAGGCCTGAGACGTGCCGTCAGAGTATGTGACGGATTGAAGCTCGAAGCGGTTCGTGTAGGTGTAATGAGCAGATGTGCCATCTGGAAATGTGGCATCCGAGATCAGCTCGCCCGCGTAGAGAAATGATATGGCTCGCCCGGTGGAGTCTGTCACCGTTGCCATATGCTCGCCATTCCATGTCATGTTTCGGCTATAGCCATCGCGATCCACAATGCTGATCAGATGTCCGAAACTGTCATAGCTCTCGATCACGCCATTATCTGAATTTAGACGGTATCCATTTGGAAGCAACGTCATGTGCAATGAGGTATTGCTGTCGCCCTTGCAGATGGCGTCCTGGCAGGTAAAGTGATAGAGGCGACCGTCCGCTCGGCGTGCCACCATCAATGCCACAGTGGCGGCGTAAGTTCCGCCCACAAAATTCGGGGTCGAGCTTGCCATAGCTGCATATGGTGCATTAGTTGCTGTAAATGCAATGGGAAGCTGCCTCCCAGAGGAGAGCGTGCATGTGGCTGTCTGGTCGTGAAAAGTTGCCGTTGCCCCTTCCGTGTCGGGCCAAACAGTCTTTGCCGCCGCTGCAATAGACAGCCAACCATTCTCACATGCTTCTTTTGGTGATCGAGTTATCGCAGATGCGGTGATCAATGAGTCGCTGCTGTTCCACAACGTTTCTATGCGTGCATCGTATTCAGATTGCCACCGGAATCCTATGCTCGCAATGCGATTTGATCCGCTGTTGTAACTGCGTGTAAATGTAAGGCGGCCGTCGCCCGATACGAAGTCCGTTCTTGATTGGTATTCGTTTCCGGATAGTGCGTCGGCCGGATCTCCAACTGGAGCTGCAGCTCCTTTCGCGGCTTGGCAATGGTCGCAAGGATTGCCGGGTTTTGGCTCGGGATCGGCCTGGGGTACGGCGACATAGAAGCCACGAATGCATTGGGGAAGGACGCCAGCCGCATCCAGCGAATTTGCACGATATCCCATGGGATGATCAAATGAGAGCTCCATGGCAAAGCCATTTGGCCCTAAACCGCAGTTCAACTGGGGGGCATTGCATGAGCGGATTGCACCCCAGCTAAGATTCGCCGCTCCCTGCGACGCAAGGCATGTGGAGCGAATACTAGTCTCCCACGTGCCCATTGATGGATAGGAAAAAATTCCCCCGCCACAGCCTGGACTAGCAGCTTCCCATTCGACGCCACCCCATCCATATATCTTGCCCTGATCTCCAGGACATACAAGATGATCTTGAGCCATTACCGAAAATGAGGCTAATAACCCCAAGGTCATGACGCCAATACTTAGGAAAGTCCTGAGCAAAGTACGCAGATTGCGTCCCGCCCTTTGATCGATGCGGTGAAAAACTGACGACATTGGAATCCCCTATCCCATTTGCCGACAGAAACTAACAAGGGCGCTTGTCGGTGTATGTAGGGGTTCGCCTACAAAGGTCGGATCTTGTTGCGACTCACGTCGCATTATCCCCATCGCAAGATACGTGTCACGCGTGGCTGGCACCGACATCCAGCCAATCATCTTGCGTGAGAGCCGAGGCAGTCGTTCAACGGCTAGGAATGATCTGGCTGGAGGATATCGGTCGCGAGCAGCGTTTCAATGGTCGCTTAGCTTTGCCGGGGCCGAACAGATTACTGCCCTGGTTGGGGCGAAAGCCGGAGACTCAGCTTTGCCGTCGAAGTGCGATAGGCCGTGTCGCCGCTGAAGCGGCTCCCACAAAACGCGGTCAAAACCAACGATTCCGCTTCAAAGCAATAAAAATCCCACCCACAATACAAGCCACCAGACACGTGATCGCCGGATAAGCCCAAGGCTTGTCCAACTCCGGCATATGCGCGAAGTTCATCCCATACCAGCTCGTAATCAACGTAGGCGCCGCCAACATCGCGGCCCACCCGGCGAGCTTCTTCATCACCTCGTTCTGCCCGAAGGTGACAAGGGCAAGGTTCACGCTGATCGCCGCCCCGAGCATCTCGCGCATCGCCGAAATGGATTCGTTGACGCGAAAAACGTGATCGTAGATATCACGGAAGTAGGCGCGCAACTCATCGTGGATAAGATGCGGATGCAATCGTGTCAGCTGCGCTACGAGATCCTGCAGCGGCACGACCGCCAGGCGCAAGGTCATCAGTTCGCGTTGCATGTCGTAGAGGCGCTTGATGGTCTGGCGGTTCAGTGTTTCGGCGAAAATGTCGTTTTCTAGTTCGTGCAGTTCTTCCCGGAAATCGCGAACGATCGGCAGGAAGTTGTCGACGATGAAATCCAGCACGGCGTAGAGCGCATAACTGGGCCCCATCGCCAGAAGCTCGGGCGTCTGTTCGCAACTACGCCGCGCCGGCGCATACGACAGCGAAGCGCCGTGGCGAACCGTCACGAAATAGCGTTGCCCGACGAAGATCTGCGTTTCGCCGAAGGCGATGTTGCCGCCGACCAGTTGGGCGGTTTGCACCACGATGAATAGCGAGTCGCCGTAGGCCTCGATCTTGGTGCGTTGATGCGCGTGCTGGGCATCTTCGATGGCCAGGTCGTGCAGGTCGAATTCCTCCTGCAATTTCAGCAGCAAGGCCTCGTCGGGCTCGTGCAGGCCTACCCAAACGAAGGTATCCGGCTCCTTCAGCACATCGCTGATGGCTTCGATGGTGATGTCGCCGATGCGTTGCCCGTTGTTCCGGTAGGCCACGCAGTTGACGACCATGCCGCCCGAGACCGGGACGGGTGCGACTTCAGGGAGGATCGAGACGGATGCCATGGCGGGCATGATGCCGGTCGGCATGTGACGCGGCAATGCGTTGCAGCGTGGTGCCGTGGCGAGCCGGTGCCGGAAAGTTGCGTCGCGAGGCATCACATCTCCTTATGCCTCATATACCCACGAACGATTTCAGCTCCTGGCGGCACTGGCCGACAATGGCCGCTCGATTGACAGTGTGAAATGAAACTGTCATGCCGATTCATTGCGTCTATTGAAGCCGTAGGAAAATACGATGGCCAAGCAGAGCAGCCAGAAGTTCATTGCCCGCAATCGCGCGCCGCGGGTCCAGATCGAATATGACGTCGAGCTTTACGGGGCGCAGAAGAAAGTCAGTATTCCCTTCGTGATGGGCGTGATGGCCGATCTCTCCGGGGCGAGTGCCGGCGACCTGCCTCCGGTGGAAGAGCGCAAAGCGCTCGAGATCGATGCGGACAACTTCAACGAGCGCCTGGAATCGGCCCGGCCGTCGCTCGCGATCGGCGTGCCCAACACGCTGACCGGCGAGAACAGCCTGAATGTCGAGTTGACCTTCGCCCATCTCGACGACTTTTCCCCCGCGGCGATCGCCCGAAACGTGGAGCCCCTGGCGAAGCTGCTCGAGGCTCGCACCCAGCTGGCCAACCTCGGCACCTACCTGGACGGCAAGGCCGGGGCGGAGAAGTTGATCGCCCAGGCCATACAGGACCCCGCCTTGCTGGCGGCTCTGGCCGCAGCGCGTCACCCCACCGATTCGAAGGAGGGCTGAGCCATGGCCACGCAACAGACCCAGGCCGCCGAAGCACTCGTCGACACCGTCGAAGGCAACGACTTCGCGGCATTGCTGAACAAGGAATTCCGCCCGAAGAGCGAGCGCGCCCGCGCCGAGGTGGAGTCCGCCGTGCGTACCCTGGCCGAGCAGGTGCTCGACCATGCCGACATGGTCTCCGACGATGTCACCCAGACGATCAACGCCTATATCGCGGAGATCGACCGCAAGCTCACCGAGCAGATCAACCTGATCCTCCACCACCCCGAGTTCCAGAAGCTGGAAGGAACCTGGCGCGGGTTGCACCACCTGGTGACCAACACCGAGTCGGACACACAGCTGAAGATCCGGGTCATCAACCTGTCGAAGAACGAACTGGGCCGTACGCTGAAGCGCTACAAGGGCACGGCGTGGGACCAGAGCCCGGTCTTCAAGAAGATCTACGAAGAGGAATACGGCCAGTTGGGTGGCGAACCCTATGGCTGCCTGATCGGCGACTACTACTTCGACCATGGTCCGCAGGACGTAGAGTTGCTCCGTGGCATGTCGCAGGTCGCCGCTGCGTCGCATGCCCCATTCATCGCCGCCGCCGCCGCCGGCCTTCTCGGCATGGACGGCTGGAACGAACTCGCCAACCCGCGCGACCTCGCGAAGATCTACACCACGCCGGATTACGCCGCATGGCGCTCGCTGCGCGACAGCGAGGATGCGAAGTACGTGGCCCTCACCATGCCGCGCACGCTCGCCCGCCTGCCTTATGGCGCGAAGACCGATCCGGTCGAGGACTTCGACTTCGAGGAAGACACCGGCGGCGCCGACTCATCCAAATACACCTGGCAGAACGCCGCCTATGCGATGGGCGTGAACATCAACCGTTCGTTCAAGCAGTACGGCTGGTGCACGCGTATTCGCGGGGTGGAGTCGGGCGGGATCATCGACAACCTGCCGGCGCATGTCTTCCCGACCGACGACGGTGGCGTGGACATGAAGTGCCCGACCGAGATCGCCATCACCGACCGCCGTTCGGCCGAGCTCGACAAGATGGGCCTGATGCCGGTGGTGCACCGGAAGAACTCCGACATGGCCGCCTTCATCGGTGCGCAGTCGCTCGCACGTCCCGAGGAATACGACGATCCGGACGCCACGGCCAACGCCGCGCTCAGCGCACGCCTTCCCTACATGTTTGCGTGCTCGCGCTTCGCCCATTACCTGAAGTGCATCGTGCGGGACAAGATCGGATCGTTCAGCACGCGTGAGCAGATGGAGAACTGGCTGACCAGCTGGATCCTCAACTACGTCGATGGCGACCCGGTGAATTCCAGCGAGGAAACCAAGGCGCGCAAGCCGCTCGCCGCGGCCCAGGTGGTCGTGGAGGAAGTGGAGGGCAACCCCGGTTACTACACCTCCAAGTTCTACCTCAAGCCGCACTACCAGCTGGAAGGCCTGACGGTATCGCTGCGTCTGGTCGCCCGCCTGCCTTCCGGCAAGGCCGCCTGATTCCACATTCTTTTGAGGAAAGCGTTCCATGGCATACGACATGCACATCAAGTTCGGCCCCGGTCAGGTCTCGATCGAGGGCGCGTCCAACCACGCCAAGCACAAGGGCCAGGTACCGATCATCGCCTGGGCGTGGGGTGCCAGCAATTCCGGAAACCTGCACACCGGCGCCGGCTACGCCTCGGGCGGCAAGGCCAACGTGCAGGACATCACGATCACGAAATTCGTCGACTCCTGTTCCAACGCGCTGCTCAATGCCTGCTGCACGGGTGCGCGTGTGGACAGCGCCACGCTGTACGTGACCAATGCCACGGGTGAGCAGACCGACTTCCTCACCATCGAGTTGAGCGAGGGAGTGATGGTCACCTCCGTGTCCACGGGTGGCAGCGGTGGCGACGAGCGCCTCACCGAGAACGTCACCCTGCATTTCGGCAAGTTCAAGTACTCGTTCCAGCCACAGAACGACAAGGGCAAGGCGGAAGGCGGCACCAAGGACTTCACCTACGACATGCAGCAGGTGAAGGGCCAGGCCTGATCCACCCATGGCCGAGCTGACCACCCAGGAGCGGCTCCAGCCTTCGTTGCTGGACCGCCTTCGCGACGACGAACCGCACGTGACGGAGGAAAGCCGCGAGAAGCGCGTCATGACCGCGGCGCGCCTGCGCGAGTACGTCGTGCGCGACCTGGGCTGGTTGTTCAACTGCACGCGGCACTGGTTGCCCGAAGACCTGGTGGGGCTGCCGTACGTGGAGGACTCCGTCCTCGACTACGGCGTCCCCGATCTCACCGGTGCGGCCATCGCGGGCATGGACATCGAATCGCTCGGCCAGCGCCTGCGCGCCGCGATCGTCGCCTTCGAGCCACGGCTCGACCCGGCCACGCTGCATGTCGACGTGCAGGCGGACACGACGCGGATGGACCGCCTGACGCTGTCCTTCCGGATCGAGTCGACGATGTGGGCGCAACCGTTGCCCCTCAATCTTTACCTGAAGACCGAGGTCGATCTGGAAACCGCACGCTTCAGCGTTTTCGACGGCCTCGGCTGAGCATCATGGACCCCCGACTGCTTCGCTACTACAGCCAGGAACTCCAGCACGTCCGCGAGACAGGCGCGGAGTTCGCGAGCGCCTATCCGAAGATCGCCGGCCGTCTGGGCATGGAGGGCATGGAGTGCGCGGACCCCTATGTGGAGCGGTTGCTGGAGGGCTTCGCGTTCATGGCCGCGCGCGTGCAGATGAAGCTGGACGCGCAGCATCCCGCGTTCACCCAACACCTGCTGCGCATGCTCTACCCGCACTATCTCGCTCCGGTTCCCTCCATGACCGTGGTGGAGATGACACCTGACGGTGCGGAGAGCCTTCCGGTGGACGGTCACCTCGTCCCGCGTGGCAGCGCGTTGCGCAGCCAGATCGGTTTCGGCGAACGGACCGCTTGCGAATACCGCACCGCACACGCCGTCACCTTGCTGCCGCTGGAGCTTCGCGAAGCGCGTTACCTGGCGAGCCCTGCCGGGATCGCCGCCGCAGGTCTTGCACCGCCAGCGGGCACATCGCCCCGCGCCGCCTTGCGCCTGCGATTCCAGCTGGGTGCGGGGGTGCAACTGGATGCGCTGTCGTTCGACGAGCTTCCCCTGTTCTTCGCAGGCAGCGGGGATCTTCCGGGCCTCCTGTACGAACAGGTGCTGGGCAACGGCCTGGGCTTTTCGGTGATCGCCGGCGAAACGACACGCTTCGTCGAACAGGCGCGTATCGAAGCGCGCGGATTCGCGGAGGACGAGGCCTTGCTGCCGGTGACCGACCGCTCGTTCAGTGGCTACCGTTTGTTGCAGGAATACTTCGCCTGCCCGCAACGCTTCCAGTTCGCGGCTTTCACCGGCCTGCGCCGTGTGCTGCCGAGATCATCGGCGAGCGAGTTCGACATCGTCGTCTGGCTGGATCGCTCGGTGCCACGGCTGGACAACGCGGTCGACGCATCGTATCTGCGTCTGTTCTGCACACCGGCGATCAACCTGTTCCCACGACGCGCCGATCGCATCCATCTTCGCGACGGCGCCGCCGAGTACCACGTACTGGCGGACCGGGCGCGCCCCATGGATTTCGAGGTCATCGAAGTCGACGAGGTCCTGGGTTTCGGCGACAGCCAGGAGCCGGAACAGAGCTTCCATCCCTTCTATGGCGGGCAAGGGCGAACGTGGCACGATCCCGCGGCCGCGTTCTACACGCTGCGCCGCGAGCCGCGTCTCGCCTCCACGCGGCAGCGTCGTGACGGCCCGAGGTCGAGCTACACCGGCGGCGAAGTGTTCCTCTCCCTGGTCGACGGGCGCGAGGCCCCCTATGCGAGCAGCCTGCGCCAGGTCGGCATGCGGTTGCTCTGTAGTAACCGCGATTTGCCTCTGCATATGCCGGTGGGCAAGGGCCGTACCGATTTCCTGCTCGACACCGACGCCCCGGTGCGCAGCGTGCGTTGCCTTGCAGGGCCCACGCGCCCGAGGCCCGCGATCGCGGAAGGGCAGGCGGCGTGGAAGCTCATCAGCCACCTGCAGCTCAATTACCTCTCCCTGCTGGAGCACGACGAGGGGGCGGCCGCGTTGCGCGAAATGCTTTCGCTCTATAGCGACGACAACGATGCCGCCTCGCGCCGCCTCGTCGAAGGGGTACGCGACGTGCGTTCCTCGCCGATCGTGCGGCGCCTGCCGATTCCCGGCCCGGTGACGTATGGGCGGGGCCTGGAGATTCGTCTCACGTGCGAGGAGCGCGCCTTCGAAGGCACGGGTGCCTTCCTGTTCGGCTCCGTCATGCAGCACTTCTTCTCGCGGTACGTCTCGCTGAACTCGTTCACCGAAACCGTACTGCATACCCTGGAACGCAACGAGGTGGCCCGGTGGACGGCTCGATCCGGCACACGCCCGATCCTGTAGCGCTGCTCGAAGCGATACGCGCCGAACCGGCTTCCTTCGACTGGTTCGACGCGTTGCGCCGCATCGAGTGCGTGTACGACGATCGCCCCAGGCTTGGCCGCTCGATCCGGCCGGCGGACGATCCCGTGCGCCTGGCGCACACGCCCTCGCTTGCCTTCCCCCCGCACAGCATCGATCGCGTGGATACGGAAGGCGAGACGCCGCGCGTCCATAGCCTGATGCTCGGGTTATGGGGATCGAACGGCGGTTTGCCGTTGCATCTCACCGAATACGTGCTCGAGCGCGAGCGCACGGCGCGGGACCGCACGTTCACGGCCTTCGCGGACGTGTTCCACCACCGGATGCTGAGCTTCTTCTATCGGGCCTGGGCCGACTCGCAGCCGACCGTGCAGATGGACCGTCCCGCCGAGGACGCCTTCGCCGGCTTCCTCGGCGCATTGTCGGGCATCGGCATTCCCGCATTGACGGAACGTGATGCGTTGCCCGACCGCTTCCGCCGGTACATGGCAGGGCGCGTCCTGTCCCAGGCGAGGAATGCCGAAGGTCTCGTCGCCTTCCTCGCCGCGTTCTTCGCCGTGCCTGTGCGAATCGAGGAATTCGCGGTGGCCTGGCTCGTCCTTCCGGAGGACGGGCGTCTGCGCATGGGGGGCGGCATGGCGACGCTGGGCACCGCGACGGTGCTGGGTGCGGCCGTGCGCGATGCGCAGCATCGGTTCCGGATTCGCATCGGCCCGGTAGGCCTGTCCGACTACCGTCGCTTCCAGCCAGGCGGCGACGCGCTGCGTGAACTCGTCGCCGCGGTCCGCTTCTATGCGGGCGACGAGAAGGACTGGGACGTTCAGTTGATCCTCCGCCGGGACGAGGTGCCGCTCACGCACATGGGCCGCTCGGGACGGCTCGGCCTGTCGTCCTGGATGGGCCGCTTCGCCGGCCCCGGCGACGCCGACGACCTCGTGCTGCAACCCCTTTCCCCATCGAATCGCCCAAGGATGCCGTCGTGACCGACATCAGCCGTGCCGCCCTGTTCGGCAAGCTCAACACCATGGCCTACAAGGCGATCGAAGGCGCCACCGTGGCGTGCCGCCTGCGCGGCCACCGTGAGGTGGAACTCGTGCACTGGTTGCAGCAGATCCTCAGCCTGGCGGACACGGATCTGCATCGCATCGTCCGCCATGCCGGAATCGATCCCTCGCATCTCGCACGCGATATCACCGAGTCACTCGAACGCCTGCCTGGCGGGGCCTCGTCGGTGAGCGATCTGTCGGCCGATATCGAGGAAGCCGTCGAGCGCGCCTGGGTGTATGCGACGTTGAGCTTCGGTGAAGCGCAGGTGCGCACGGGATACCTGATCGCCGCCCTCGTGCGAACGCGGCGCCTGCGGCACGTGCTTACCGGCATCTCGCCGGAATTCGACAAGATCCGCGCGGAGGCCCTTGTCGACGACCTGCCGCGCATCGTCGCCGGCTCGCCGGAGGATCGTCTCGGCGCCAACGATGGTTTCCGCCTCGATGGGCAACCCCACGGCGAGGCTGGCGAGCCGGCCCCGGCCGCACTGGGAAAACGCGACGGCTTGCAGCGTTACACGATCGACCTCACGGAACAGGCGCGCACCGGCAAGATCGATCCCGTGGTCGGCCGCGACGAGGAGATCCGGCAGGTCGTCGACATCCTCATGCGCCGGCGGCAGAACAATCCCATGCTGGTGGGCGAAGCCGGCGTCGGCAAGACGGCGGTGGTGGAAGGCTTCGCCAGGCGCATCGCCGAAGGCGATGTACCGCCCGCGCTTCGCGAGGTGGAACTGCGCGTGCTCGACGTCGGCCTGCTGCAAGCCGGCGCGAGCATGAAGGGCGAATTCGAAAGCCGCCTGCGCCAGGTCATCGATGAGGTGAATGCCTCCGAGCGTCCCATCATCCTCTTCATCGACGAAGCGCACACCCTGGTCGGCGCCGGTGGCGCGGCGGGCACGGGCGACGCGGCGAACCTGCTGAAGCCCGCGCTCGCCCGCGGTAACTTGCGCACGATCGGCGCCACCACCTGGGCCGAGTACAAGAAACACATCGAGAAGGACCCCGCGCTGACCCGGCGCTTCCAGACGGTGCACGTCGGCGAGCCGGACGAAGCGCGCGGCGTGCTCATGTTGCGCACCGTGGCGGGCGTGATGGAGGCGCACCATGGCGTGCAGGTGCTCGACGAGGCGATCGAGGCAGCGGTGAAACTCTCGCATCGCTACATCCCGGCGCGGCAGTTGCCCGACAAGGCCGTGAGCCTCCTGGACACGGCGTGCGCTCGGGTAGCCGTGAGCCAGCACGCCATTCCCGCGGCGGTGGACGACAGCCGCAAGCGCATTCAGGCGCTCGAAACGGAGCTGGCCATCATCGCGCGCGAGAAGACGGTGGGGATCGACGTGGTCGAACGTGAAGCCGCGGCCGGTGCGAAGCTGGCCGATGAGCGCGCGCGCCTGGATGCTCTCGAAGCCGCATGGGCGGAGGAGAAGCAACTCGTCGGCCAGGTGCTCGCCCTGCGTGCGCGGCTGCGCGAGGAAGACGCACTCGACGAGTCCGGCCGGGCGGCCGCGCTGGACGAGTTGCGCCTCCTGCAAGCCAGTCTGGCCGAACGGCAAGGCGAGACGCCATTGGTGCTGCCGACGGTGGACCAGCAGGCGGTGGCCACGGTGATCGCCGACTGGACCGGTATTCCCGTAGGTCGCATGTTGCGCAGCGAACTGGAGACCGTGATGAACCTGGGCGGCCTCATGGCACGCAGGGTCATCGGCCAGGACCATGCCATGGAAGCGATCGCCCGCCGCATCCAGACGTCCCGCGCAGGCTTGGACAATCCCGACAAGCCGATCGGCGTCTTCCTCCTGGCGGGTACCTCGGGCGTGGGCAAGACGGAGACGGCACTGGCACTGGCCGAGACCCTGTACGGCGGCGAGCACAACCTCATCACCATCAACATGAGCGAGTTCCAGGAAGCGCACACGGTCTCCACGCTGAAGGGTGCGCCGCCGGGTTACGTGGGCTATGGCGAAGGTGGTGTGCTCACCGAGGCCGTGCGCCGCAAGCCGTACTCGGTCGTGTTGCTCGACGAAGTGGAGAAGGCCCACCCCGACGTGCACGAGATCTTCTTCCAGGTCTTCGACAAGGGCGTGATGGAGGATGGGGAAGGGCGGACCATCGATTTCCGGAACACCCTGATCATCCTGACCAGCAACGTCGGCACCGAGACGATCGCACGCCTGTGCCGCCGCGAGGGCGGCGTGCCGAACCCGGACGAGATGGCGGGCGCGCTGCGTGCGCCATTGCTCGACGTGTTCCCGCCGGCCTTGCTCGGGCGCCTCGTCACCATTCCCTATTACCCATTGAGCGAATCCATGCTGGAAAGCATCGTCCGCCTGCAACTGGACCGCATCAAGCACCGCGTCCAGTCGCGCTATCGCATTCCCTTCGCGTACGACGACGAAGTGGTCGGCAGGGTGGTCTCGCGCTGCACCGAGGGTGAATCAGGCGGCCGCATGATCGACGCCATCCTGACCAACACGATGCTTCCCGACATCAGTCGCGCCTTCCTCGAACGAACGATACGGGGCGAAGCCGTGCAGCGAGTGGAGGTGGGCGTCGCGGACGGCGGCTTCACTTACCGGTTCGAAGACGGAGTGCACTGATATGACGATATCGTTGGCATTGACGCCCGACGCCTATTCGCGCTTCCTCGTCGCCTTCCGGCAGGCGAATTTCGCGAACGTTCCTGTCGGGTCGGAGATCGACGTTTCGTATGTCGACGACGATGGACTGGGACACTCGTATTTCTATCACACGCCGAACTTCGAATTGTTCGCGTACAGCCACGGAAATGGCGCGCGCATCGTGCTCACCGACTACAACTACAAGGAAAAAGACCTGGTCGGAAAGGCCGGACGCGATGATTTCAAGCACGCGCTGGTACGTGGCGCCGGCGGCGGAACGCAGATGAATCCGGACCTTGCAAAGGTGGTGGCGCTGACCTCCGAGGCGGCCCGGTCGCGGCTGGTCGAGAAGATCATGCGTGGCGTGGTCGGTGACCGCCAGGTGGCCGATCTTCCTGCACTCAAGAAAGTGTTCAACGACTACAGCAAGGTCGCGACGTTCTGCCGGTACCGGTTGGCGTCGAACAGTTACTCGCCCACCTGGCGGCCCATCGATGCCAGCGATTACTTGCGCTACTACACGCACAAGGATTTCAGCGGTGATCGCCAGAAAATGTTGAACAACATCTACACGCTGTAGTTCGGGACGTACTCATGGCCAACGGAAATCACGTCTTCAACGACTTCGAGAGCTGCATCGTCTCGTGCTTCGTCCTGCTTCTCGAGCAGTACAAGCTTGAGCGCCACTTCAATGCGTTGAATGGAAGCGGCGGTGACATGGCGGAAGGGCGCCGTGTCATGAACTCGAAGTTCGCCACCTCGTATCCCTTGCTGCTGGAGATAAGGGCGCATCCGCGCATGAGGGAACGAAGCTGGATTCAGGACGACGAGCGCGTGGAAGCGAACGACCACAACTCGATCGAGTTCGGCAAGAAGGCGAAGGATTTCAAAGACGTCTTCTATAAGTGGGTGTGCGGCTTGCCCGCGGACCCCATGATGGCCTGGCGCGACATGGTGAACGCGGGCCAGGACCCGGCGGCGCGCACGGGGTTCATCGGCGGAAGCTCACTGGCACAGGCGCCGAAGAGCAGCGAGGCGCGACGGGAACTGTGCAGGCAGGTGGAACTGTTCATCCGCGGCGATCTCACCCGGCTGGTCGCGAAGTGGCTTATCGCGATCAGGCAGGATCTGTCGACCGCGGGGACGGTGGAATACGCCGGTGACGAGACCGCCTGGCGGAACGTCCTGAGACGTGGACTCGCTGGCTGGTCCGCCGAACCGTCGGCTCGCTGACCCCGCCATGGCGCATGCCATCACACTTTCGTCCCGCCTGGGCGATGCCCTTTTGTTCGCCAACATGACGGCGAAGGAAGAGCTCGGCCGGTTGTTCGACCTGCGCATCGAGGCGATCAGCAAGAACGCGCAGGCCGACCTGCGCGCGCTCCTGGGTACGCCGATGACCGTGAAGATGGTCACGCCACAAGGGCTCGTCCGCTACTTCAACGGCATCGTCGCCGAGGCGGAGCAGGGCGCCTTCATCAGCATCCAGAACGTTCGCTACGCGGTTTATGCGTTCCGCGTCGTGCCGACGCCCTGGCTTCTCCGGCAGACGTCCGACTGCCGCATCTACAAGGGCAAGACGGTGCCGCAGATCGTGCGCGAGGTGCTCTCCGAGTTCGGTTACGGCGACGTGCGGCTCGCCCTGAGCGGAAGTTATACGGCTCGCGAATACTGCGTGCAGTACCGCGAAAGCTACTTCGATTTCATCAGCCGGTTGATGGAACAGGAAGGCATCTATTACTTCTTCACCCACGCATCGTCCAGCCACACGATGGTGCTCGCCGACGCGCTGGGCGCTCATGCGCCTCGCCCGGGCTTCGAGACACTTCCTTATGCGCCTCCCACCGAGCGCGGCCACCGGATGAAGGCGTCGGTCAGCGACTGGCACGTGGCGCGCAGCGTGAATCCCACGCGCGTACGCATGGACGACTATGACTACCAGCGGCCCAGGGCCTCGCTGCTCGCGAACGAGCCCGTGACGGACGGGCCCGATGTCCATGCCGTGCCGGGGCTGGATATCTACGACTACCCGTACGGGTCGGTGGGCTACGCCCAGCAGGTGGCGGACGGCCAGCGTTTCGCTCGGGTCCGTGTCGATGCGCTCAACGTGGCCGACGCGATCAGCGAAGGGTCCACGGACGCGGTCGGCCTGGCGACCGGCGATCTCTTCACCCTGAAGGATTTCCCGTTGGCGGATGCGAACCA
This sequence comes from Luteibacter sp. E-22, assembly GCF_049913125.1. Lineage (GTDB taxonomy): Bacteria > Pseudomonadota > Gammaproteobacteria > Xanthomonadales > Rhodanobacteraceae > Luteibacter. The sequence continues at coordinate 3,089,756 of NZ_CP183975.1, read as the reverse complement.
GGAGTACCTGGTGATCGGTGCGACGACGCGCATGGTCGAAGTGGATTACCAGGCGGGTGGCGTGGAGCCGGATGCCGACGAGGCGCCCTTTGCTTGTCGTTTCCGTGCCATTCGCAGCCGGCAGCCTTTCCGCTCGGCGCAAGTCACCCCGCGTCCGTCGATCGCAGGCGTACAGACGGCCGTCGTTTACGGCCAGGCCGACGAAGACATCCAGGTGGACTCGCTCGGACGCGTGCAGGTGACCTTCTTCTGGAATGCACCGGGCAAGCCGAAGGCCGACCAGTCCTGCCCCGTGCGTGTCGGTTCGTCGTGGGCCGGCAAGCGCTGGGGCGCGCAGTTCGTTCCGCGCGTGGGGCAGGAGGTAGTGGTGGCCTTCCTCGACGGCGACCCGGACCGGCCACTGATCATCGGCAGCGTCTATAACCAGGATCACCTGCCGCCGTATCCGTTACCGGAGCAGAAAACCCGCAGTGGTGTCGTCAGCCGCAGCCTGATGGGCTCGGCGGGCGAGGCGAACGAGATCCGCTTCGAAGACCGCAAGGGCGCGGAGGAACTGTTGCTTCACGCCCAGCGCGATCTCCGCCACGAAGCGGAGAACGATCACATCAGCACGATAGATCGCGATGAAACGACCACGATCAAGCGTGATCGCAGCCACGACATCGGTCGCGACGACAGCCTGCACGTGGGCCGTCGCTTGCGTATCGAAGCCGGGGAGGAGATCGAACTCGTCACCGGCCTCGCCCGGATCGTGCTGAAGCGTACCGGCGAGATCGAGATCGCGGGCACGAGCTTGCGGTTGAACGGCACCGGCGCGATCAACCTCACGGCCGGAGGCGCGGTGTCGATCACGTCGGGTGCGGCGGTCTCGCTGACCGCGGGTGCCACGGTGACGGTGAACGCCACCGCCGCCATCGCCGTCACCGCGGGCGCGGCCCTGATGCTTTCCTCCACCGCCGGACCGGCCGTGCTCAAGGGCATGCCGCCATTGCTGCTATGACCACGACAACGACCAGTATCACCAAGGCCGCCGCTGACATGGGCCTGGAAGCGGCCGCCATGGAGCGGCTGCGCAACGGGATGACCCCGCGCGTGGCGGTGCAGGCGCTGCTGGATGGCGGGCTTGCCGGCGCGGCATTGCGCTTGCAGATGCGCCTGTTGCCGCGTGGTTACGTGGTGCCCTGGTTGTGCCAATGCGCCGCCGGCGCCGCGATCGCCGAGGAAGATCGCCCCGGGCTGCATCTCGCCCAGGCGTGGTTGCGCGATCGTGACGAGGCGAACCGGCGCAAGGCGCTGGCCTATGCGGCCAGCCGCCACTACGTCGGCGCGGGCGCCTTGATCGCCGCCAGCGCGGGCTGGTCCGAGGGCTTCCTGCTCGATGCCTCGGGCAAGGAGGTCGCTCCCGTCGCCGCCCACCTGATGGCGGTCGTCGCCGCAGGCGCCTTGTTGACCCTCGCCGCGGCCGGCGGCGACTTCGACGCGCGTTGCCGCGCCTTCGTCACATCGGCCCTTGGCCTGCTCCGATCGGAGGATTCCGTATGAACCGTTATGCCGGACCCAGCCTGGTCCTCTCCGTGCTCGGCGCACGCACCGAAGAAATCGCCGACCGGGCATCGGTGCGCGTGGAAGGCAGCGACCTCACCATCGGTCGTGCCGAGCAATGCGACTGGGTGCTCCATGCCCACGGTGTCTCGCGACAGCATGCGGTGGTGCGCCATATCAATGGCCTGTACTTCCTGGAAGATCGCAGCACCAATGGCATGTTGCTCAATGGCACGCCCCTCCGCGGCGGCGAGCCGGCGCTGCTCGGCGATGGCGACCTCGTCCAGATCGACACGTTCGAAATCCTCGTCGCCATCGAGTCGCCTGTCGAGCAGGTGGCGCGAACCACGGCGCGGCGCGAAACGCGCGACATCGCGGACGCCGCGCCTGCCATTCGGCCGCCAGCGCCTGTGATCGACGTCGCGCAGGCACCGTCACTGGCGGCATCGCTGGTTCCGGGCGAGGGAAGTGCGACAGCGTCGTTCGACCCGCTCGCGTGGTTCCAGACGGTGCTGCCCACGGGTCTGGATGAAGCGCGGTCCACCGTCGCATCCCCGACACCCTGGAGCCATGTATCGCCACTGGATGAACATCTCGTCGTGCCGCGCGTGGACCACGACGCGGTACCGCGTCCCACGGCCGTGCTGCCGGAAAACTGGGACAGGACACGGAGCCTGTTCCGCGAGCCGGTGCCGGGCCTCGTGGCGACAGCCGCCGAGGCGCTTGTCGCCGAGGTGCCGGTTGCCGAGGTGCCCGCTGCCGTGGACGCGAAGGTCGAGGCCGCGCCATCCGGCATGGCACATGCCGCTGTCGAGCCGCTGTTCCTGCTCGTCCTGGAGGGCGTGATGGATGTCCTTCGTGCGCGCGCGGAACTGAAGAACGGTTTCCGCATGCCCGCGACGCTGATCCGCCGGACCGAAAACAATCCGTTGAAGTTCGCGCCCACGGCGGGGGAAGCCATGGCCCGCCTGCTCGCGGCACCGAACGAAGCCTTCCTCTCGGGCGAAGCGGCCATCGTCGACGCGATGGACGATATCCGCCTCCATCAGGTGGCCTTGCTTTCCGGCGTGCGCGCCGCCTTCGACGACCTCATCGCCCAGTTCGACCCCGCGCGTTTCGAAGACGAGGGAGGTCCGCGCCGGCCACGTTTCCTGCCCGGTACGGGGAAGGGCGCATGGGATCGCTACCGCGCCCACTACCAGGGCCTGGCCGCCGATCCCGACGAACGGTTTCGTCGCCTGTTCGGCGACGAGTTCGCTCGGGCCTATGAAGACCAGCTGGCACGCTTCAAGAGCGACGGAGCCGCACGATGACCTCGTTCAACAAGGTGGTCTGGAGCGAAGGACTGTTCCTTCGCCCGCAGCACATGCAGCAGCAGGATCGTTACACCGAGCACTACATCGAATTACGGGCGGCCACGCTGCGCCCGCATCCATGGGGTTTCGACGAGCTGGAGCTGGAGCGGGACCTGCTGTCCATCGGCAAGCTCGGCATTCGCCGCGCGCGGGGCGTCTTCCCGGACGGCACGCCGTTTTCCATGCCCGATCGCGATCCCTTGCCCGCGCCTCTCGACATCGATCCGAACTGGCGCGACCAGGTCATCCACCTCACCTTGCCCTTGCGTTCGGCGACGCAGGTGGAGAGCGTGTGGCCCGACACGGCGCCGCCAGGGCAATTGGCGCGCTTCCGCGTTCGCGAGGCCGAGGTGGCCGATGCGTCGGGCAGCACGACCGGAACGGTGGTGCTCGAGGTCGGCGGGCTCAGCGCGCGGCTCCTCGCCGCCAACCAGCCGCGCGAGGGCCTGGTCGACCTGCCGCTGGCGCATCTCCTCGAATGCCGCGCCGACCGCCGCGTGGTGCTCGACGACGGCTTCATTCCCAGCGCCCTGTCCTGTCGGGCGTCGGCAAGCCTGAGCCTGTTCCTCACCGAGTTGCTCGGCTTGCTGCATCAACGCGGCGAGGCGTTGGCCGCACGTGTGGCAGGCAACGATCGGACCAGTACCGCCGAGCTGTCGGATTTCCTCATGCTCCAGTTCGTCAACCGGTACCAGCCACAACTGGCTCACCTTGCCGAGGCCCCGCTCCTGCATCCGGAAGATCTCTACCGGATGTTGCTCGGCATGGCGGGAGAACTGGCGACGTTCACCACACCGGGCAAGCGCAGCGACGCCTTTCCGCCCTATCGGCACGAACGCTTGCGTGAGAGCTTCGAGCCGGTCATCGCTGCGTTGCGTGCGAGCCTCAGCGCCGTGCTGGAGCAGACGGCCGTTCCGGTTCCGCTACAACAACGCAAGTACGGCGTATGGGTGGGCACGGTCGCGGATACGACCTTGTTCGATGGAGCCGCCTTCGTGCTCGCCGCCAAGGCCGACATCGCCGCGGCGGACATGCGCCGCCGCTTGCCCACGCAATCGAAGATCGGTCCGGTCGAGAAGATCCGCGACCTCGTCAACCTGCAATTGCCCGGCATCGCCGTGGCGTCGATGCCAAGCGCACCGCGGCAGATCCCGTACCACGCGGGCTACCAGTATTTCGAACTCGACAAGGCCTCGCCGATGTGGAAGACCCTGCGCACGTCCGGCGGCGTGGCGCTGCACTTCGGTAACGGTTTCGACGGGCTGGAACTCGAACTGTGGGCGGTGAGGACCTGATCCGATGACGACCGACGAGAGGCCGGGCCATCGCCCGGACGACGCCACCATCGTGCGTCCCAGCGCCGCGCGTGAACCGTCACCCGCCGTGACGCGGCGCGAACGTGAGCAAGCGCGAGACATCGCGGCGCCGCAGGAGTTGCCCATGGCGGGCGGCAATCCGCTGGTGCGGGCGGCCAATCCGTTGCTCCTGCTGGCCGCGCAATTGCGCAACAGCGCCGAACCACCGGACGCCGCGTTCCTGCGCGAGCGCGCCGTGACCTCGATCCGCCGCTTCGACGATCTGGTGGCGCGGGCGGGCATGGACGCGCAGACAGGCATCGCCGCGCGTTACGTCCTGTGCACGATGCTGGACGAGGCGGTGCTCGATTCGCCATGGGGTGACCAGACCGGATGGCAGCGTCAAACCCTGCTGGTGACTTTCCATGGCGAGACCTACGGCGGCGAGAAGTTCTTCGCGATCCTCGACCGGCTCGCCCAGGACATGGTCCGCCACATCGACCTCGTGGAGATGATGTACCTGTGCCTGGCGCTCGGCTTCGGCGGAAAGTACCTCGTGGAGCCCGGCGGCATGTCGCGGCTCGCGGATCGACGTGAGGATCTCTACCGGCGGATCATGGCGTATCGCTCCGCCGCGCCCGCCGAGTTGTCGCCACGATGGCGTGGCCTGGACCGGCCGCTCGTGCCTCGCCGTGGCATGCCGGTATGGATGGCGGCGCTCGTGGCGCTATGCATCGTCACCGGCACGTGGGTCTATCTTCATGGCCGCCTCAACGGGATCACCGATCCGGTGAGCTCGCGGCTTGCCGCCATGGGCCTGCATGGCGTGCCGCTGCCAACCACCGGCACACCGGCCAAACCCCCGGCCACGAGCCTGCGCCAGTTGCTCGCCAGCGACGAACGCAGCGGAGCGCTGGCCATCGACGAGAAATCGGACGGACAGGCGACGCTACGCCTCGCCGCCACGAACATGTTTCCCTCCGGCGGCGCGGAGGTGGCACCGGAGCAGGCGGCCTTGCTGTCCCGCGTCGCCCGCGCGCTCGACCAGCTGCGCGGTCGCATCGTCGTCGTGGGGCATACGGATGACCAGCCGATCCGGTCGCTTCGCTTCAAGGACAACTTCGAGCTGTCGGCGGCACGGGCGCGCAACGTCAGCGCGATCCTGAGTCGCGACCTGCGCGATCCGCGCCGCGTGGAGTCCAGTGGCGCCGGCGCTTCGCAACCGGTAGCGACACCACCCGACCTCCCCGCCAACCGCGCGCGCAACCGTCGCGTCGAGATCCTGTTCACGCCGGAGGCCGGATGAAGATCCTTGCCGACCTGTTTCACACGTCATGGGTACGCGCGCTGTTCGGCATCGCCCTGTGTGCGTCGCTGATCGGATTCGGCGGCCCGTACCTCGGGCTCGGCGATACGCAGCCGCTGGCCAGCGTTACCTCGCGGTTCGTGGCGATCGCCGTGGTGGCTGCGCTATGGATCGGTGTCCTGATGGGGCGTCGTTGGCTCGCGGCACGTCGCAGCGAACGCCTGGGCGCGGAACTCTCCTCGCAGCCCGACGGGGAGCGTGCGGATTCCGACGCGCGTGCGCGTGCCGAGCGTGACGCTTTGCGCCACCGCTTCGCCGAAGCCATGGCCGTGCTGCGCAAGCGTCGCGATGGCGGCGGCGATCTGCGGGAACTGCCCTGGTATCTGCTCATCGGTGCGCCGGGTTCGGGCAAGAGCACCTTGCTCGAGCACTCCGGCTTCGAGTTCCCCTTGCTTGGCGGCATGGGTCAGCGTTCGCTCGGAGGCGTCGGCGGCACGCGCGACTGCGATTGGTGGTTCACCGACCGTGCTGTCTTCCTCGATACCGCGGGCCGCTATACGACGCAGGATTCCGATCCGCATGCGGACGCCTCGGCGTGGACGGGCTTCCTCGGCCTCTTGAGGCGCCATCGCCGGCGTCGACCGGTGAATGGCATCCTGCTCACGATGAGCGTCGCCGACGTCCTGACCATGACGGACGCCGAGCGGCAGCAGCACGCGCAAAGGCTGCGCGAACGTCTCGATGAGATCGGCACCCGGCTCGGCGTCGCCGTGCCGGTGTACATGGTGTTCACCAAGTGCGATCTCGTGGCGGGCTTCATGGAGTTCTTCGATGCGCTCGATCCGGCGGGGCGCGCCCAGGTATGGGGCACCACCTTCACCGCCGGTCAGAGCGTGCAGGGTGGCGCGCCGGCGTTGCTGGGTGCGGAATTCGATGCCTTGCTTGAGCGGATCGACGAGCGTGTGATCGAGCGGATGCACGCCGAGCGCGACGTGCGCAGGCGCGCACGCATATTGTCCTTTCCGCAGCAGTTGCGGGCATTCCGCGAGGCGGCCTTGCCGCTGGTCTCGACGGTCTTCGGTAGCCATGCCTATGGGCGGCCGCCGCTCTTGCGCGGTGTGTACCTCACGTCGGGCACGCAGGAGGGCACCCCGATCGATCGTGTGCTCTCGGTGGTCGGACGTTCCTTCGGCATGCATGCCACTGCGCCGGCATCCACGCGTGCGCAGAGACGCACCTACTTCACCGAACGGCTGTTGAAGGAAACGATCCTGCCGGAGGCGGGCTTCGTCGGTGCCGACCCGGTCGCATGGCGTCGGCGCCGCCTGGCCGAGGCGGCGGCGATCGGCGGTATCGGTGTGCTGGCCGTCGCGCTGGTGGTCGGCATGACGACGAGTTTCGGTCGCAACGCCGACTATGTCGCGCGCGTCGACCAGGCCTTGCACGATTTTCCCGTCGACGACCCCGGCGCGAGACCGGCCTCATTGCGCCAGTACTACGCGCAGGCATTGCAGCGCCTCGACTTGCTCGCCCGCGCCGAGCAGGTAGCGGGGCAGGTACGCGATCGGACGCCCTGGTCGATGCGTTTCGGACTGTTCCAGGGCGATGCGATTTTCGACGAGGTACGCGGGGCGCGTGAGCGCGAATTCCAGGCCAGCGTCGTTCCGGGGCTCGCGTTGCAGTTCCGCGACGATTTGCGCGGCCTGGCCGGCGATCCGCAACGGCTTTACTACGTGCTCAAGGGTTACCTCATGCTCGGCGATACGAGCCATCGCGATCGCGACCAGCTCGTGCTGCTGGCTGGCGAGCGATGGCGCGAGGTGTTTCCCGATGAGGACAGCCTCGTGCAGGCGTTGGAGGGACATTTCCGTATCCTTTTCGACGGAAGCGACAAGATGCGGGCCTTGCCGCTCGATAACTCCCTGATCGACGCGGCCCGAGCCACGCTGCGCGCGGCGAACCTGGCGACGCTGATCTACGGGGGCGTGAAAATCGACAGCGCTTCGCGTCGCGATGCGCCGGTGCGGCTGGATCGCGTCCTGGGACTACGCGGCGATGTATTCCGCCGTCGCAGTGGCGCTCCGCTGTCCAGGCCGTTGCCGGCGTTGTTCACGCGGCCGGTGTTCGCCGCGATGGTGCAGGAGGCACCGCCTGCATCGGGCAGCGGGGCGGGCGGGATATCCAGCGCGGTGGATCGCTTCGTCGACGACGGCTGGGTGTTAGGCGCCACGACGGCGGACCCCCTGCGACGCGTGTCGCTCGTCGGCCAGGTGCGGGCGCTTTACGTGGCCGACTATATCCGCGCCTGGGACGGCCTGCTCGGCGATCTCGAACTGCAACCGGTGAGCAACGTGCAGGAAGCCAGCGGCGTCGCCGCACGGCTCGCCGCGCCGGGGTCGCCGTTGAAGGCGCTGCTGGCGCTCGTGCGCGATAACACGGCGCATCTCTTGCGTACTGCGTCCACGGACGGCGCGGATGACGGCGCGGATGCGCCGATCGTCGAACACTTCGCCGCGCTCAACCAGTTGACCGACGGCGCGGTCGGCGCGACGCCACTGGACCATACCCTGGGCACGCTCGACCAACTGAGCAAGACCCTGCTGGGCATGAATCCGGCCGCGGATGCGATCGGCCGACCCGACCCCACGCTCGCCGCCGCGCGGCTGGAAGCGGCGCAGTTACCTCCGCCGCTATCCGGATGGATGGGCAGCCTCGTGGGCAGCAGCCAGTCCCTGGTAAGCAAGGGTGCCAGCGGCGCGTTGGCCGATGGCTTCCGCGAAGCGGCCGGCGCCGATTGCACGCGCTTCGTGCAAGGGCGCTATCCCTTCGCGGCGACGCGCGGCAACGATATACCGCTGCAGGACTTCGCCGCGTTGTTCGGCAACGGTGGCCGTTTCGACACGTTCTTCCGACAGACCTTGTCGCGCGTCGTCGACAGTGCGGGACCGACGTGGACCTTTCGTGATGCTGACAGCGCGAAGACGGGAGCCGGGGTGCTCGCCGAGGCACAGCTGGCGGACACGATCCGGCAGGTGTATTTCCGCGATGGGCCGCAACCGCAGGTCGGCTTCACTGTCTCGATGACGACGCCTCCGGCAGGTATCGATCGGTTGACGATCGAAGTGGACGGCCAGACCTACGAGTACAAGGCCGGCCAGGCGCCGGTGTCCGTCGCCATGCAATGGCCCGGTCCGAAACCCGGCCTGACGCGCATCAGTGCCTGGGATACGTCGGGTAACCCGCTCCCCGTGCTGGAGTACCCGGGCGACTGGGGCTTGTTCCACGCACTCGACGCCGCATCCCTGCAACGGCGCACCGAGACCCGCTTCGGCGCGAGCTTCGGTTTCGGCGCGACGCACGCGAACGTGGACATCGAGGCGGCGAGTTTGCGCAATCCCTTCAGCGATAACAGCGTGCGCCGTTTCCGGTGCCCCGCATGAACGCGGGAACCGGCATCGTGGCCCCCGGTTTCCACGGCAAGCTTCCGCTGCTCGGCGACTTCGTCCAGCGCCGGCTTCCGCCGGAGTTCGTCGAGCCATGGGACCGGGCATGCCGCGAGGCGATGGCCGGCCTCGCCGGCAGCCTGGGCGACGATTGGCGGGTACGTTGCCCGACGACGCCGGTGTGGCGCTTCGCAATCGCGGCGCATGTATGCGGACCGAACTCCTGGGTGGGCGCCGTCGGCCTCTCGTCAGATCGGGTCGGCCGCATCTTTCCCCTGGTACTTGCGACACCGGTCGCGCCAATGGCGAATGGATGGCCACGATGGCCGGAGCCGTCGTGGTTCGACGCGGCCGAAGCGGCGGTGAGCGAAGGCCGCGAGAAGGGCTCGCTAACGGATTTCGATCGTGCGGCCCGCGCTCTCGCCGATCCGGCATCCACGCCATTCCCGTCATGGACGGAGGCAAACGGCGATGCCATGAGCAGCCTCTGGTGGCGCGGTCCGGACCCCCGCACCGGCGTGGCGTTGCGCGGACTGCCCGGTGCCGACGATTACCTGCGCTTCATCGACGGCGACGTCGCCAAAAGCCACGAGGAAACCGAGTGACCTTGCCTTATCTCTCCGCCGGCCGTACCGAAACCGGGCACGTGCGGCGACACAACGAAGACGCGATCCTGGTCGCCGACGATCTCGGGCTCTGGGTCGTCGCCGACGGACTCGGCGGCCACAGTGCCGGCGACGTCGCCAGCGGCATGATCGTCGACAGGCTGCGCGGGTTGCCGCGAAGCGACGACGTTACGGATTTCATCGATGCGATCGAGGACGAACTCCTGCGCGTGAACCGGATGCTGCGCTCGATCGCGCGCGAACGCCGTGTCGATGCGATCGCCTCGACGGTGGTGGTGCTGGTGCATACCCGTGACATGGTGTTGTGTGGCTGGGTCGGTGACAGCCGGGCGTACTGCTATGAAGAAGGGCGCCTGCGTCTCCTCACGCGCGATCACGTGCACGGCGATCGCGGCGACGAAACCCGCTTCGGCGTCGCGACGCCGGTGGCGTCCGGCGTACTGACCCGCGCCGTCGGCGCGGAGGACCGCCTCTACGTCGACTGGACGCTCACCCCGCGGCGCAGCGGCATGCGCTTCGTATTGTGTTCCGACGGCATCAACAAGGAACTCACCGACGAGGACATCGAGGCATGTTGCCGGCGCCATGCGGACCCCGCGGCACTGCTCGCCAGCCTGGTCGACGGCGCGCTCGGCCGCGCCGGTCGCGACAACGTATCGGCCGTGGTCGTGCGGCTGGAAGAAACCGAGGAAACCTGTTGATGAGCCAGCATGACGACGATGAAACGCGGGTGGTTCCACTGCGTGCGGTGACCCCATCGGCGGGGCAGGACGACGCGACGGTGGTCAAGCCGCTGCATGCGGCGGCGGGCGGCGAGGGAACAGCCACCGGCTCGTCCTCGCTGGGCACGGGCGATGGGGGCTGGCGACGCATCGCGGATCTCGCCCAGGGCGAGAAGATCGCCGTGGGCAGCTTGTTGAAGGGCCGCTTCCTCATGGAAAGGGAATTGGGGCGCGGCGGCATGGGCGTGGTCTATCTCGCGCGTGACGAGCGCAAGGTGGAGGCCCGCGACCGCGATCCCTACGTCGCGGTGAAAGTGCTCAACGACGAGTTCCGGAAGCATCCCGACGCGCTGGTCGCCCTGCAACGCGAATCGCGCCGCGCACAGCAGGTGGCCAACGACCATATCGTGCGGGTCTACGATTTCGACAAGGACGGCACCAACGTCTTCATGACGATGGAATATGTGGAAGGCAGCGACCTGCGTTCCCTCATTCGAGGCAAGGCGCGCGATGGCATGCGCTTCGACGAGGCATGGCCCTTGATCGAAGGCATGGGCGAGGCGCTTCGGCGAGCCCATGCCGCCGGTATCGTCCATTCGGATTTCAAGCCGGGCAACGTCATGGTGACCGCGACCGGGGTCGCCAAGGTGTTCGACTTCGGCATCGCGCGCGCGGGCAAACTGGGCGTCGATGCCGGTGACGACCGCACGGTGTTCGATGCCGGGTCGCTGGGCGCGATGACACCGGCATACGCGAGCCTGGAGATGATCCAGGGGAAGCCACCGTCGGCCAGCGACGACATCTATGCGTTCGGTTGCGTGGTCTTCGAACTGCTCACCGGCCGGCATCCCTTCGGCAAGGACAACGCCGAGGAAGCGATGAAGGCGGGCAAGCGCCCGCCGCCGGTCGCCGGACTCGACAAGCGCCAGTACAAGGCCCTGTGCGACAGCGTCGCTTTCACCGCGGACAAGCGAAGCGCGGACATCGCCATGGTGCTGGCGGGCTTGCGCAAGCGGCGCTGGCGCGAGCGGGCAACGCCGTGGCTGATCGCCGCGGGCTTCGTCCTGGCCTTGTCGGCTGCCGGGGCATGGGTAGCAGCGATGCAGGTGGAACGCCGCCATGTGGCCGAGACACTGCGCCGGTTCGCCCCGGGGCAGGCGGACGGCTTCCGTGACGAAGACCAGGTTCGCGGCGCGCTCGCCGCGCTCGACGGCGACGAGCGCCGCCGTATCGTGGTGGACGGCGCGGAGGCGATCGATGGATTCCTCGTGCGCCTGCTCGCCACGCATTGGGACCCATCGCATGGCCGTCTCGATTACGCGGGGGCCACGGCGACGTTTCGCCTCCGCGCGGACCTGAAGACGTTTGCGCCGAAGCTCGACCGCCGGCGCGAGGAGGTCGCACATGAGCGGGACGACGTGTTGAATCGCCTGGACACCTCGCTCAGCCAGGCGATCCTCGCGGGGCATCTGTTCGGCGATGGCCCCAACGACGTTCCGGCGATTCTCGGCCAGATCCGCACCATCGATCCGGAGAGCCGCCTCCTGGTGAATCCCGAGCTTGAACTCAAGCTCGACGCGGCGGTCGGCGATGCGATCGCGTCGGGCGACATGAAGGCCGCCGCCGATCGGCTGGCCACCGCGCGTCGGCTGTACCCCTCGTCCACGCGGCTTGCCGCACGCAGCATTGCACTGGCTCCCACCTCAGCGCAGGTGCCGGCGGCATCCGCCGCCCCGGCGGCGCCTCCGGACCTGCCGCGCGCCGAGCACGAGGCGCGGCTCGAATCGTTGCGCCGCGCGACGGCGGCCAACGATCTCGACAAGGCGATCGAGAGTTTCCAGCAGCTTCGCCAGATCGACGGTGGCAACGTCGACACCAACGACGAAGCGGCGAACCTGCTGACGCATGGGTTCCTGGAAGCGGCACGCGAGGCGTGCCGTGCGGGCCGATGGAAGGAAGCCGCGGGACGCATCGACAGCGCCCTGGCGATCATCGGCGAACGCGACGACCTGCGCAGGGCGCTGACGCGCTACGACCTGGCGACGGCCGTGATGACCGCGGCGAAGGCAGCGACGGTATCGCCGGCCGACCAGGACGACTTGCGCCGGCGATTGGCCGCGGTGAAGGAAGGCGATCCGGATGGATTGAAGGATCTCGAAGCGGCCATGGTGGCCTCGAAAGCCCTGCCGGAGGGCTCCCTGGAAGCCGTGGTGAAGAAGCTGCACTCGGCACCCGTGGTCGTCACGCCGCCCGATCCGTGCGCGCGGCGAGGTCTCGCCGGTACCGCGCGCGAGTGCTTCGACACGTTCGCCGTCGGCGCGTATGGGCCCGCCATGGTGGTCGTGCCGTTCGGCCGCAAGCCGTTCGCCATGACCCGCACCGAGATCACCGTGGGCAACCTCGACCAGTTCTGCCGCGCGACGCGTACTTGCGCGATCTCGCGTGGGATCGCCGCCGCCGAGCCCGCGCGCTCGATTCCCCTGGCTTTCGCGCAACGGTATGCGGCATGGCTCTCGCAGGTCAGTGGGCACACGTATCGGTTGCCCACCGATGAGGAGTGGTCCTTCGCGGCCCACGCCAACGCGGGGTGGGATAGCAAGGAAGGAAACTGCGGTGCGCCTTCCTCGGGTATCGGCCGCTTGCTCAAGGCGCCCGACTTCAGCACGAAGGGCATCGCCAATCCGTGGGGGCTCGTCGACATGACCGGTGGTGTATGGGAGTGGGTGACGAAGGGCGGTGCGTTCGCCACGCGTGGCGGCAGCTACCGCAGCGGACCGGATGCCTGCTCGGTCGACACGGTGCGGCCGAGCGATGGATCGGCCGAGCGCGACGTCGGGTTTCGCCTGGTGAGGGAGATTCGCTGATGGAGTGGGATGTGATCGTGAACCGCGAGCTGGCGGCCCTGAACGCCGCGTACAGCGATGCGCGCATCGATACGCACGAATACCGCTTGCGCCGGCGCATGCTCCTGCGTTCGGCCATGCGCCGCCGAGGTGCATCGATCCACACCTTGCGCCGGCCCGCAGGCGCGCCGCCGGCAACGCCCGCATTTCCGCAGGCGTTGCCGATGCGTCGCGCCGGTTCTTCGCGCACGTCACGGCGGGCGGTCCTGTGGCCGTGGTGGGTCGCGGCAGCCGCGCTCGCTTGTGCCCTGGCGGTTATCGCGTACCGTTCGTCGTCGCTTTGACTGAAAACCGTGGCCGGTCAGCTGTCGCTGTCGCCGGCCAATACCTGGAATTCGGAAAGGCCGCCGGGCGCGATGGCCTTGAGCAAGTCGGCGAAGCTCAGGCCGACCAGCTGGCTCGCCCGGCGCAACAGCGGCGGAACGGGACTGGACGGCTCGTGGACGGCGTACCACGCGCAGATCTCGTCGAGCAGGCGAACCACGTCGCCCGTTCCGCGGATGGGACCGCGGTTCGCATCAGCGATGGCGGAACTCGCGTCCGGCGCGTCGTCTACACGCGACGCTCCGTCGTCTCCCGCATCGACATTCATCTGCGGTAGCCGCGACCCCACCAGCGCCCGCAGGAAGGCGTGCAGTTCACGCAGGTCGCGCAACAAGGCGTCCAGATCGGGACCCATGCCGGGCGTCCGTTCCTCGAACGTCTTGCCGATCGCCTGTGCGTGATCCAGTGCGGCCATGACGCTGTCGTGGACACGCTGCAGTTCCTCGGCATCGGCTTGCTGCGCGACGAGATCCACATGTTCCTGCGATACCGTCGGATGGTCGCCGCCATCGGACTTCAGCGTGCCGTTGAGCACGCGCAGATCGCGCAGCGAAAAGCTGCCGATGCGCTCGGCGTGGAGCAGGGGCGTGCGCCGAAGGTGGGACAGCATGCCATCCGTGGATGCCAACGCGGCGAGCGCGTTGATCCGTTCGATCGGGTCGCCGTCGTCCAGGCGCGGGTGGACCTCGTCCCAATAGCGCTCAAGCAGGCCGTGGATCAGGCCGATGGCATCGGACCATGCGGGGAAGCCGCCGATCTTCAGCCATGCGTTGGCCAGGTGCACGGCGACACGCACGTCACGCGTCCGTTGAGCCACCGTTTCCGCATGTTGCGCCACCTCGCGCCAATCCGGCTCTTCGGCTTGCCGCACGGCATTCCCCACCGCCCGTTCGGGCGTGGCGGTGGCCAGCGATTCGAGGGTGAGGAAGAGGGCGTCGTACTCGAGGTTGGGGCCGCAAGGCGCATCGGCGTCCAGCGGGGAAAGCAGTGCCTCAGTGGTATCCATCACGGACTCGCTCGATGATCGGGAACAAGGATTTGGGCGGCTCGACGTGGCGCGTTGGGTGCAGGCGGTGGCTCACGCGAATGAGCTCGTCGCGTAGCCAGCGGTGCGCCGGCTGTTTGTCGAGGCGGCTGTGCCATGCCATGGCCAATGACATGTCCGGCATGTCGAAAGGGATGGCATACGCCTCCACGCCCGGGCCCACGGCCTCCACCATGCTTTGCGGCAGCGTGCAGACGAGGTCGGTGGCGCGCAGGATCGGGCCCACCGTATCGCCATGCGGCGCGGAGACCAGGACATCGCGCTTGAGGCCCAGTTCTTTCAGGCGTGCGTCCATCAGGCCATACATGCGGCCCGTCGTGGAGACGATCAGGTGCCCGAGCGAGCAGTAGTCCTCGATGGTCAGCGGACGCGTACCGCGAGGATGTCCTTCCCGCTGCAGCATGACGAATTCGTCGGCCATCAGCGAGCGCATTTTCAGCGAGGAAGGCAACTGTTCGTTGGGGGCGAGGAGGATGTCGATCTCCCCGCTCTCGAACTGGGCGAGCACGTCCATGTCTTCCCAGCCCGTACGGAACGCCAGCCGCAGCTCACGGTTCTGTTTCTCCTGGAATGCCTGAATGAGCGGCTTGGCGAAGCTGCTCACGGCGCTGAACGATCCGCCGATGCGGAAGGTCGCCGTGTCGCGCGTGGGGTCGAACGTGCCGTTGGGGTCGCCCAGCGTGCCCAACTGGGACAGGGCATCGCGCAGGGCCGCCGCCATTTCTTCCGCCTTGGGCGTGGGCACCATGCCACGTCCCGTCTCGGAAGGCACGAGCAGGGGGTCCTTGAACAGCCGGCGTAGCCGCGCCAGCTGGGCGGAAAGCGCAGGCTGGCTCACATGCAGCTTCGATGCGGCACGCGTGACGTTTCGTTCTTCCAACAGCATGTCGAGGGACACGAGGAGGGGGAGGTCACTCGGTTTCAGGTTCATCGATTGCGGTACACCGTTCACCTGTGGGGACAAGTGCAGATGTCTGGCGCGGGGCTTTATTCCCTTTGCCGCGCGCCGGAAAGATGGAAGCGATCGTATTCCGTGACGTGGTCCGCATTTCCGCCAGCGTGGTGCCTGCTGCCGGGCTGGCGTCTAGCGCATTTCTTCTGCGGAATTCGGACGTCCATTTGCGCCCACACTCACGTGCCCGTCAATTACCCAAAAGAAGGTGGCGGGACGCGTCGATTTGTGTCGTGGCGAGCGCTTTTCAGTCGTGACGACGACAGAAGCTCACGAAAAGCGCGGCCCAGCAAGGCAGGGCGAGCAGTATCCAGGGCAGGTTCCGCTGCGGGAAATCCGGCCATAGGTGCAGCAGCAGGCCGATGACGCAGGCACCGAAGGAGAGCGTGGCGATGCGAGGGGCGAGACGTCCCATGGGCCTTCCCGCGCGACGCAGGCGCCAGATTGCCGGTAGCAGCAGGAAAGCGAGTGGCTGGAACGCGAGCAGGTTGAAATTGCCCCAGGCGGAGCGGTGCAGGGTCAGGGCCCACAGGCCCAGCATGAACAACCCCGCGACGCCGGCGAACACGGCGAACAGCGTACCGGCGGCCACGAAGATGCCACGCGCCACGCGGTGCCTGGTGAAGAAGGGCAGGGCGAGTGGAATCGCCAGGAGCAACCCGGCGCCGAGCAGGGGCCAGCGCAGGTCGGGTGCCTGCTCCGGCGGAGGATCGAGGCGAGCCGGGGCGATGGTCGCCTCGTCCATCACCAGCGGCCGTGCCGCGTCGCCTTCGCCGAGACGCACGTTGCGCAGTTCCGCTTCGAGCGTCATGGGCAGGAAGGCTTCCTTCCATGCCGTCATCGGCTGGTCGGCGTAGGGCCCCAGGCCAAGGTCCATGCCGAGCATCAGCAAGGGCTGGTTGCTCATCAGCCGTGCGGTCTGCTCACGGAAGGTCATGCCGCCCGGCTTGTCACGCAACTGGTCGCTCAACGCGCCATCGAGGGCGTCGTCCAGGGCGTCGCGGACGCGCGTGGTGCAGTTGTCGACGTAGTAGTCGTAGTGATAGCCGGCGTTCTCGGGACGGATGTTCCAGAGCAGGAAACGGCGCAACCGTTCCTTCTGCGCATCGTCCAGCGCCAGGCGCTGGCGGCGTACGTAGCGGCCTTCGCCCGCGTAGAAATCGATGTCCGACTGCGTGTTCTCCGCATCCATGCGGTAAGCCATGATCCCCCGCGCGAAATTGAGCAGGAAACCCTTCTGGTCGAAATCGAACACGCCGTAGTTGAACGCGACCGACTCGCCACTGACCGTGTCGCGCACTTCCAGCGCGTCGTGCCCGAAACGCTCCCAGTAGATATCTCCGGGCCCGTAGGTCATCAGCGATATCTCGAGGTTGGCCGCGGGCGCGTCGACGATGCCTGCGCGGGCCATCGGGACGAAGCACAGGGCGAGCAGCAAGATCAGGGTTTGACGCATTGGCTTGACTGGATCCGTTTATATCGGTGTACGGGCCGCGCCCTCGGCGGGAGTCCCTTCAGAACCTCGTGAGCCCCTTCAGGCCCCTGTTGCGCCGCCTCAGGCCCTTGTGGGAGCCGCTTCAGCGGCGATCCCGCAGCAGCAGGCAAACGTGATGCGAGCACCCGTCGCCGCTGAAGCGGCTCCCACAAAATATCCACAAAATATAGGGAAGCGGCTCCCGCAGGTGCAGCGGTAGCGATCAGCCTTCTCCGTTGACGCGGGCGACGTGGAACTGCTGCACACGACGATCGTCGGCTTCGGTCACGCGGAACTGGAAGCCACCCACGGCGATTTCTTCCCCGGCGGCCGGAAGATGGCCGAACTCCGAGGTGATCATGCCGCCGATGGTGTCGAATTCCTCGTCGGAGAAGTGCGCACCGGCCACCTCGTTGAAGTCGGCGATGGGGGTGAGCGCGCTCACCGAGAAACCGCCTTCCTCGAGGGCCTCCACCAGCACCGGATCTTCCTCGTCGTCGTGCTCGTCGTCGATCTCGCCGACGATCTGTTCGAGGACGTCCTCGATGGTGATGAGGCCGGCGACACCGCCGTACTCGTCGACCACCAGCGCCATGTGGTTGCGCGTGAGGCGGAACTCCGCCAGCAGCACGTTGAGGCGCATCGATTCGGGGATCAGCACGGCGGGACGGAGCAGGGCGCGCACGTCGCAGCCGTCGCTCTGTCCGAAATACTTCAGGAGGTCCTTGGCCAGGAGGATGCCAAGCACTTCATCCTTGTCTTCACCGTGCACGGGGAAGCGCGAGTGGCCCGATTCGACGACGGCGGCGAGGATCTCGGGAAGCGGGGCGTCGACGGGCAGGCTGACGATCTGGGCGCGAGGCACCATCACGTCGTCGACACTGAGCTCGGTCACCTTGATCGCACCCTCGACCATGGTCAGGGTGTCGTTCGAGAGCAGGCCGTTGACCTGGGCGTTGCGCAGTTCTTCGATCAGTTCGTCGCGGTTGCGCGGCTCGCCGGAAAACAGATGGCCCAGGCGGTCCCACCAGGATCGGTGAGCCGGGCCGTTGGTACTACCAGGGTCCTCGTTCATTACTCTTTGGAGTTCTGCCCTATGGGGCGGAAGGATCAGTCTAACGGAATTCGTGTGACGGTTCAGGAAGAGGGGTTGCCCGCTGTCGGCGATGGATCTGGCCCCAGGCTCCCTGCCGGCCTCAAGCCAAGTAAGGGTCCGCAATCCCCAACCCCGCCAGCACCCGGGTCTCCAATCCCTCCATCGCCTCGGCCTCGGCCTCCTCGATGTGGTCGTAGCCCAGCAGGTGCAGCGTGCCGTGGATGGTGAGGTGGGCCCAATGGTCGGCCAGCCTCTTGCCTTGCTCGGCGGCTTCGCGGGCCACCACCGGTGCACAGATCACGAGGTCGCCGATCAGTGGCAGGTTCAGGCCGGGCGGCAGGTCGGCGGGAAACGAAAGCACGTTGGTGGCGTAGTCGCGGCCGCGGTACTGCAGGTTCAGCGCCCGGCCTTCGTCGGCATCGACGATGCGGATGGACACCTCGGTGGCCTTGCGCCGGCGCGCGCCCTTGAGTGCGGCCTCCACCCAGCGACGGAAACTGGCCGGGGCGGGCACGCCCCGGCGTGAGGTGGCATAGCCCACGGCCACATCCGGCGAACTCACCGCTCGTCGTCCTGCTTCTGCTCGAAGGCCTCGTAGGCGCGAACGATCTTCGCCACCAGCGGATGGCGAACCACGTCGCGCGAGGTGAAGAAGGTGAAGCTGATGCCTTCCACGCCGCGCAGGACCTCGATGGCGTGGCGCAGCCCGGAGCGGACATGACGCGGCAGGTCCACCTGGGACACGTCGCCGGTGATGACCGCGACCGAGCCGAAACCGATGCGGGTCAGGAACATCTTCATCTGTTCGACGGTGGTGTTCTGCGCTTCGTCGAGGATTACGTAGGCATCGTTGAGCGTGCGGCCGCGCATATAGGCCAGCGGCGCGATCTCGATCACGTTGCGCTCGATCAGCTTGGAGACCTTCTCGAAGCCGACCATTTCGTAGAGCGCGTCGTAGAGCGGGCGCAGGTAAGGATCGATCTTCTGGCTGAGGTCGCCGGGCAGGAAGCCGAGCTTCTCGCCCGCTTCCACCGCCGGGCGCACCAGCAGCACGCGCTGCACGCGGTTGGCTTCCAGTGCCTCGACGGCGCTGGCCACGGCGAGGTAGGTCTTGCCGGTGCCGGCCGGGCCGACGCCGAAGTTGATGTCGTGCGTGGTGATCGCGTGCAGGTAGCGGGCCTGGTTGGGGCCACGGCCTTTGATCACGCCACGCTTGACCTTGATGACCACGTCTTGCGCGGACTCGGCGGCCTGCTCGTTCAGCGCATCGATGCCGGATTCGGCCAGGCGGACGTTGATCGTCTGTCCGGTGAGGGTCTCGGTCTCGGTGGCGTCGTAAAGCACGCGTAGCACTTGCTCGCCGGCCTTGGCCGAGGCTTCGTCGCCGATCACGCGGAACAGGCTGCCGCGATGGTCGATCTCGATGCCCAGGCGCAGTTCGATCTGCCGGATGTGCTCGTCGAGCGGTCCGCAAAGATTGGCGAGGCGGGTGTTGTCTTCGGGATCGAGGGCGAAATCGCGCTGGGAAAGGGTCATGGCGTTCACGAGTCGAGCGCCACCTCGTCGTCGAGGCGGACGCGGCCACGCAGCGAATTCGACATCGCCTCGGTGATCACCACGTCGACGAACTGACCGATCATCCGCGAATGGCCGGGGAAGTTCACATAGCGCATGTTTTCGGTGCGTCCGGTCATTTCGTTCGGATTCTTCCGGCTGGGTTTCTCGACCAGCACGCGTTGCACCGTGCCGACCATCGCTTCGTTGATCTTGCGCGCGTTCTCGTTGATCGCCGCCTGCAGGCGGGTCAGCCGCGCATGCTTGACCTCGGCCGGGGTCTCGTCGGCCAGGTTCGCCGCGGGCGTGCCGGGACGCGACGAGAAGATGAAGGAGAAGCTCTGGTCGAAGCCGACATCGTCGATCAGTTTCATGGTCTTCTCGAAGTCCTCGTCGGTTTCGCCGGGGAAACCCACGATGAAGTCGGACGACACGCAAATGTCCGGGCGTACCGCACGAAGCTTGCGGATGCGCTGCTTGAACTCGATCGCCGTGTAGCCGCGCTTCATGGCCGCGAGGATGCGGTCGGAACCGGCCTGCACCGGGAGGTGCAGGTAGTTGGCCAGTTGCGGCACGTTGGCATAGGCCTCGATCAGCGAGTCGGAGAACTCCAGCGGATGCGAGGTGGTGAAGCGGATGCGGCCGATGCCCTCGATCTGCGCGATGGCGTGGATCAGCACGGCGAGGTCGGCGATGTCGCCGTCGTGCATGGGGCCGCGGTACGCGTTGACGTTCTGGCCCAACAGGTTGACCTCGCGCACGCCCTGTTCGGCGAGCTGGGCCACTTCCACGATCACGTCGTCGAAGGGGCGGCTGATTTCTTCGCCACGGGTGTAG
The DNA here is from genome assembly GCF_049913125.1 of Luteibacter sp. E-22. Classification (GTDB taxonomy): domain Bacteria; phylum Pseudomonadota; class Gammaproteobacteria; order Xanthomonadales; family Rhodanobacteraceae; genus Luteibacter. Next base: position 3,069,282 of record NZ_CP183975.1, on the reverse strand, counting down.
GGCACCACGCAATAGGAACAGTACTTCGAGCAGCCTTCCATGATCGAGACGAAGGCGGTGGGGCCTTCGGCTCGCGGTTCCGGCAGGCGATCGAACTTCTCGATCTCCGGGAAGCTGATGTCCACCTGCGCCTTGCCGCTGGCGCGCTGCGCCTCGATCATCTCGGGCAGGCGGTGCAGGGTCTGCGGGCCGAAGACGAGGTCGACATAGGGCGCGCGCTTGATGATCGCGTCGCCTTCCTGCGAGGCCACGCAGCCACCGACGCCGATCAGCACGGGCTTGCCGCCCTGCTTGTGCGCCTTCCAGCGGCCCAGCTGGCTGAAGACCTTTTCCTGGGCCTTCTCGCGGATGGAGCAGGTATTGACCAGGATCACGTCGGCCTCGGCCTCGTCCTGGGTCAGCTCCAGCCCATGCGACGCGCGCAGCACATCGGCCATCTTGGCCGAGTCGTACTCGTTCATCTGGCAGCCGTGGGTCTTGATGAAAAGCTTGCCGCTCATGGGCCGGGATACCGTGATTCGTGGGAGTTGACCGAACCGCGCAGTTTACGCCGCCCCCGCCCACCTTGCCAGATGCCCGCCATGGATCAATGACTTGCGTGAACATCGTCACGTTCGTGACCCTTGGCAGGGGAGGGGCCCTCGGGCACACTCGCGCCCATGGTTCACGACGCGACGCCAGGGGAAAGCGCCGGCCATGCCGCCCGCCGTTTCCTGACATCCCGGCCCGCACTGCGCAGGGCCGCGGGCGCGTGTGTCTTGCTGCTGGGCCTGCTGGCCGGGCCTGCCGTGGCCGGCTCCCTCTATAGATGTGTCGGCAGCACGGGCGAAACCGTGTTCTCCGGCAGCACGGCCGGTTACAAGGACTGCAAGCGCCTCGGCAACATGGGACCGTCGCGCCCGGCGAAACCGGCCGCCGTGGCCGCGTCCGCAAAAACCCCCGTCTTCGAACCAGTAACCGAAGCGCCGTCGCTGAAGGGCGTTTCCGGCAGCGTGGTCTCGGCACCCGTGGCAACCCCTTCGCTTGCCGGGGTGACCGGTTCAGTGGTGGGTGAAGAGGGCGATGCCCTTGCCCTGCCGCCCGTTACGGCGCCCAAGGGCAGCTGGGACTACCGGGAATCGGCCACCAGCGACCTGACCGCCGCCGCGGCACCTGCGTCACCGAAGGGGTCTCGTGTGTTGCGCGGTGCCGTCTACCGGATCACTCGCGCCGATGGCGGGGTCGAGTACACCAATATCCCGCCGGGCGGGGGCGCGAAAGGGCAAAGCATCAAGATGCTCTTTACGTATATCGCCACCTGCGCGGCTTGCGATGTCCATTCGAAGATCGACTGGAACAGCGTGGCGCTCAACCTGACCTCGTATGGCGACGCGATCCATGCGGCCAGCAACGAGTTCGGCGTGGACGAAGCCTTGCTGCGTGCCGTGATCCATGCCGAGAGCGCCTTCAATCCGCGGGCGCTGTCGGTCGCGGGGGCACAGGGTCTGATGCAATTGATTCCAGGCACCGCGCGCGACATGGGCGTGCTGGACGCCTTCGACGCCGACCAGAACATCCGCGGTGGGGCGCGTTACCTCGCCTTGCTGTTGCGCAATTTCAACGGCAACGAGCGTCTCGCGGCGGCGGCGTACAACGCCGGGCCCGGCGCGGTCCAGAAGTACAACGGCGTGCCGCCGTATGACGAGACCCAGGTCTATGTCGAACGCGTGGGTGTGCTGAGGAAGCGCTATGGGGAGACATTGCGGCATCGGGCGGCTGCCGGGGTACCGTTGGCCGAGCGGGGCGCCTGAGGCCAGAGCATCGCCGGCATAGCCGGCTCCCACAAGGGCCGGAGCATCGCCGGCATAGCCGGCTCCCACAAGGGCAAGAGCATTGCCGACAGGGGCGGCGATGTTTTTGTCCTGTCGGCGATCAGGGCTGCCGCAACGCCTGCATCGGCGCGCTCGGTGGCCGCTGTGTCGGGGTGACCGTGGCGGCGAACGGCGCGCCCGAGCGCAAACCCGACACCTGCACGGGGACGCCCGGTTTCAGTGAAGCCTCGTGTCGCCGCAGGTCCGACGGATCGAGGATGTCCTCGTCGCCCAGGCGCAGCAGCACGTCGCGCTGCTGGATGCCGGCGAGGGCGGCCGGACCGCCGGGCGACACCTCGTTGACGACCACGCCGCGCGCCGCCGAGGGCAGGCCGCTGTCCGCCGACACGGGTACGGCACCATAGTCCGCGCCGATCCAGCCGCGCACCACGTGGCCGGTCTGCACGATCTGGTCGAGCACATCGCGCGCGCTCTGCACGGGGATGGCGAAACCGATGCCCTCCGCGCCCACGGCCTGGCCGATCAGCGAGGTGTTGATTCCCACCAGCTCGCCATGGGCGTTGACCAGCGCGCCACCGGAATTGCCGAAGTTGATCGCCGCATCGGTCTGGATGAAGTTCTCCAGGCTGGAGAGGTTGAGCTGGCGGCCGATGGCGCTGACGATGCCCATCGTCACCGTTTGCCCGATACCGAAGGGGTTGCCGATCGCCAGCACCACGTCGCCCACGCGGGGACGGCTGTCCGCATCGGTCATCCGGATGGCCGGAAGGTTGCCCGCATCGACCTTGAGCACGGCCAGGTCGGTCTCGTCGTCGGAGCCGACCACGCGGGCCTTGGCCACGCGTCCGTCGTAGAGCAGCAGCTGGATGTCGTCGGCGTTGGCGATGACGTGGTTGTTGGTCAGGACGTAGCCATCGTCGCTCACGATCACGCCCGAGCCGAGGTTCTGCTGCCGTCGTGTGCGCGCCGGACCGGTGGGGACGCTGAAGATGCGTTGGAGCACGGGGTCCGAGTACAGCTCGCGTGGCTGCTCGGTCACGAGCTTGTTGGCGTAGATATTTACGACGGAAGGGGCGGCCTTGGCCACGGCGTCGGCATACGAAGCCGGTCCGCCGCTGGCGACGGAGGTGGACACCGAGGCCTGTTCGCCGGGAGGGGTGGGGGAGAGGCGCTGACGAAGAAAGGCGCCGCTGCCGGGCCAGAACAAGCCGATGACGAAGGCGACGGCGAGGCCGAGCACGACGAAGCGGGCAACGAAGGCGAGCGTGCGGGCGGCGTGTTTCATGAAAGAGCGAAGGGGTCCTGTCGTCGTCGCATCGCCTTGCCCACGAAGCGCAACCTTGTTTTCCGCATCCAGGCGGTTCCGTGGCGGCCCCAGCCCCCGAAAGGGACAGGGTGGCGTTCAGTTTATTGTACGTGGCTGGTGCTGACGTTACACTGACGCGATTTGCGGAAGCCGATTTCCGAAAAGAGCCGGCGTTGGGGTCCGCATTCTCAATGGCATAAGTTCCGGAGAGCCTGATGGCGAACGAAGTCGTCGATCACGGGCGCCGTCGCTTCCTAACCGTTACGACAGCAGTTGTCGGCGGGGCGGGAGTGGTCGCGGCGGTCGTGCCCTTCATCAAGTCGTGGGAACCGAGCGCAAGGGCAAAGGCAGCGGGGGCGCCTGTCACGGTCGATATCAGTGCCATCGAGGCCGGCCAGAAAGTCACCTTTTCCTGGCGCAGCCTTCCGGTCTTCGTCGTCAATCGCACCAAGGACCAGCTGGCCCAGCTGAAGGGCCTCGAGCCCCGCTTGCTGGACCCGCAGTCGTCCGATGCGGCACAGCAGCCGAAGTACGCGACCAATGAAAACCGCTCCATCAAGCCCGAGTGGCTGGTGGTGATCGGCCTGTGCACCCACCTGGGTTGCGTGCCCGACTTCGTGCCGGACATCAAGCCGGAGCCGTTCGACGCGAACTGGAAGGGTGGCTTCTATTGCCCCTGCCACAAGTCGCGCTACGACTTGTCCGGCCGTGTCTTCAGCGGCGTGCCCGCGCCGAAGAACCTGCCTGTGCCGCCGTACCACTTCGTGGACGACACGCACATCCAGATCGGCGTCGACCCGCAGGAGGCAGGCTGATGGCTAACGTCCTTACCCGCATCGGCGATTGGGTCAACGAGCGCGCGCCGAACCTGGCGCCGACGTACCGGAAGCACATGACGGAGTACTTCGCACCGAAGAACTTCAACCTGTGGTACTACTTCGGCTCGCTGGCGCTCCTGGTCCTGGTCAACCAGATCGTGACCGGCATCTTCCTCACCATGAACTACAAGACGAGTGCGCTGGAAGCGTTCAACTCCGTCGAGTACATCATGCGCGACGTGGAATGGGGCTGGCTGATCCGCTACATGCACTCCACCGGAGCCTCGCTGTTCTTCGTGGTGGTGTTCCTGCACATGTTCCGCGGAATCATGTACGGCTCGTTCAAGCGTCCGCGCGAGCTGGTCTGGATCCTCGGCATGCTGATCTTCCTGGTGCTGATGGCCGAGGCCTTCATGGGCTACGTGCTGCCGTGGGGCAACATGTCGTTCTGGGGCGCCAAGGTGATCATCTCGCTGTTCGGCACCATCCCCTACATCGGCAACTCGCTGGTGGAGTGGATCATGGGCGACTTCCTGCCCGCCGACGCCACGCTCAACCGCTTCTTCGCGCTGCACGTGATCGCGCTGCCGCTGGTGCTGCTGCTCCTGGTGGTGTTGCACCTGGCCGCGCTGCACGAGGTGGGCTCGAACAATCCGGACGGCGTGGACGTGAAGCATGGCCCGAAGGGCAACCGCTGGAACCCGGAAAAGCCGGCCGACAGCATTCCGTTCCATCCGTACTACACGGTGAAGGACCTGGTGGGCGTGGGCTTCTTCCTCACCATCGCCGCCTTCATCATCTTCTTCGCGCCGACCTTCGGTGGCTGGTTCCTCGAGCACGACAACTTCACGCCGGCGAACAACCTCGTCACGCCGAGCCACATCAAGCCGTCGTGGTACTTCACGCCGTTCTACGCGATCCTGCGCATGATCCCGTCCTTCTTCGGCACGGCGATCTGGGGCGTGATCGGCATGTTCGGCGCGATCCTGCTGCTGGCCCTGCTGCCCTGGATCGACAAGGGCGAGGTCCGCTCGGTTCGCTACCGCGGCCTGGGCTTCCGCATCGCCCTGGGCGTGCTGGTGTTCTCCTTCCTGGCCCTGGGCATGGTCGGCGCCGGCGTCACCGCCGAGGTCATCCCCGAGTGGTTCCCGGGCGCGGACGTCACCACCTGGGAGAATGCCTTCGGCCGGCTCATGGTGCTGGGCTACTTCGGGTTCTTCGTATTCGTATGGATCTACACGCGCTTTGGCTTCGAGAAGACCAAGCCGGTTCCGGAACGGGTGACGCTGCATGATTAAGCGCTATATCTACTCCCTCGCCCTGGCGCTGGGCCTCGCGGCCGCCACGATTCCCGCCCTCGCCGCCGAAGGCGAAGAGGGCCTGGCACCCGCCGGGACCAACGTGGCCGACCGGGCCTCGCTGCAGCGTGGCGCCAAGCTGTTCTTCAACTACTGCGTCGGCTGCCACTCGCTGAAGTACGTGCGCTATTCGCGCCTCGCCACCGACCTGGGCCTGTCCGAAGAAGAGGTGATGACCAACCTCAACTTCACCGGCGCGAAATTCGGTGAGCCGGTGATCTCGCACATGCCGGCCGACAGCGCCAAGACCTGGTTCGGCAAGGACCCGCCGGATCTCTCGCTGGAAGCCCGCGCCAAGGGCGTGGACTTCATCTTCAACTACCTCAACTCGTTCTACCTCGACCCGAGCCGTCCGGTCGGCTGGAACAACACGGTGTTCCCGAACGCCTCCATGCCCAACCCCCTGTGGGAGTTGCAGGGCTTGCAGTCCGCCGTCCATGGCGCGGCCAAGCCGGGCGAGGAAGCGGTGGTGGAGAAGCTGGAAATCACCACGCCGGGCCGGATGACGCCGGAAGAGTTCCGCGGCGCGACCCGCGACCTGACCACCTTCCTCGAATACGCGGCGGAACCCGCGGCGCTTGAGCGCCAGTCCATCGGCGTGTGGGTGATCCTGTTCCTGGCCGGCCTGACCTTCCTCCTGTACCTTTTGAAGCATGAGTACTGGAAGGACGTTCACGAGAGTCACTGATTGATGTCCCGACGGGGCGGCCTCGCAGTCGCCCCGTTTTCGTTCAGGTAGCAGGGAGGGAGATCGAAAGCATGGTCCAGAACGCACGTTCGCGCTCGGCACTGACGCTCTATACCAGTGCCGACGATATCCATTGCCACCGTACGCGCCTCGTGTTGGCTGCCAAGGGCGTCGCCTACGACCGGATCATCCTGAAGCCCGATGAGCCCACGCCGGACCTGCTCGAACTCAATCCCTACGGCACGCTGCCGACCCTGGTCGACCGTGACCTCACCCTCTACGACCCGGCCGTGGTCGTCGAATACCTCGACGAGCGCTACCCGCATCCACCCTTGATGCCGATCGATCCCTTATCCCGTGCCCGCCTTCGCCTGGGCACGTGGCGGATCGAGAACGACTGGCTGCCCGAGATCGAGGCCATCGGCGAGGGCGGCAAGGCGGCCGACGGCGCGCGCAGGCGCCTGCGCGAACACCTGTTGCTGTCCGTGCCCCTGTTCAGGGCGTCGCGGTTCTTCCTCAACCCGGAAATGAGCCTGATCGATTGCCTGGTCGCCCCGGTGGTCTGGCGCTTGCCCCACCTGGGCGTGGACCTGGGCAAGGAGGGCAAGCCGATCGTCGATTACGGCGAACGCCTGTTCCACAGCCAGGGCTTCGCCCGCAGCCTCACGCCGGAAGAGCGCGATATGCGTCCGGACTTCAACTTCAGCGCAGGTTAGTCCTCAGGCGGCTCGTATCCCGTAAACTCTCTTCTTGGCCTTGCCCTGCCGGGGCTGGTGATTCCCGACCGACCGGCGGGTACGACGAGGACACTTTCCATGGATACGAACGAAAACGCGGGCATGACTTCGAACCGGCCCTACCTGCTGCGCGCCATCTACGACTGGATCAGTGACAACGGGTTCACGCCGTATGTACTGGTCGATGCCAGCCAGCCCGGCGTGCAGGTGCCGGCCCATGTCGTGAAGAACGGGCAGGTCGTGCTGAACCTCGCGATGCGGGCGGTGGCCAACCTCGACCTGGGCAACGACCGCATCACCTTTCAGGCACGGTTTTCCGGTGTAAGCCAGTCCATCGTCATCCCGATGCACGCCGTGCTTGCCCTTTACGCGCAGGAAAACGGCCAGGGCATGATGTTCCCTGCCGACGAGAACGAAGCGCTCTCGGCGAGTGCGTCCGAAGCGGGTGACGAAGCCAATGAAACCCCGCCGCAGGCCGGTGGTGACGACGACCGTCCGAAGCGGGGTGCGCCGCACCTTCGGGTGGTCAAGTAATACGCGGGCGGCTCAGTGGAGCCGCCGACGGTCCGCCAGCGAGATGACGTTGCCGGTGTGTACCACCGAGTCGGTCGCCACCACGGTCTCCAGTTCCGGTGACCCCGACAGCGGCAGCGAGAAACTGGCCACCTCGTTGCCGGCCATCCACAGGCGTGCCGCCTGTCGCGACTGGCCATCCTCGCTCACTTCGAACCCGTAGCAGCGTTCCAGCCGGCGCACGCCATCGACACCCTGCAAGCGGATCGAGCGCAGGCCCACGCTCTGGTCGAGCAGTTGCAGCCCGTGCCGTTTGCACAGGGCCGTCGCCGCCTTCACGGCGACTTCGCGTGCACGGGTCAGCCGGTACCAGCTTGCGATGCCGGCGGCGAGGGCGAATAGCCAGAAGAGGTCGGTGAAGGAAGACATGGGGTCAGTGTGTGGCCCGGTTGCGCCGACCACAAGCCCCCGGGGCGCCTCAGTGCTTCACGTCCAGCCGCAAGGAAAGGTCGATCGCCCGGACATGCTTCGTCAGGGCGCCGCTGGAGATGAAATCCACCCCCGTTTCCGCGATCGCGCGGACGGTGTCGAGTTCCACGTTGCCGGAGACCTCCAGCGGGATGCGTCCCGCCGTGTAGGCCACGGCCTCCTTGAGCATGGCCGGCGTGAAATTGTCCAGCAGGGCGCGATCGGCGCCCGCGGATATCGCCTCGGACAGTTCATCGAGGGTTTCCACTTCCACGATCAGCGGGAGGGACGGGTGGGTCATGCGCGCGGCGCGTACGGCGGCGGGAATGCCGCCGGCGGCGATGATGTGGTTTTCCTTCAGCATCATCGCGTCGAACAGGCCGATGCGATGATTCGTGCCGCCGCCGCAGCGCACGGCGTACTTCTGCGCGCGCCGCAGGCCGGGGATGGTCTTCCGCGTGTCGAGGATGCGTGTGCGGGTGCCCGCCAGCGCATCCACGTAGCGCGCGGTGACGGTGGCCGTCGAAGACAGCAATTGCAGGAAGTTGAGCGCCGAGCGTTCGGCCGTGACCAGTGCCCGCGCCTTGCCCGCCAACCGGCAGACCGTCGTTCCCGCCGCCACGCGATCGCCATCGCGGGCCAGCCATTCGATCCGCACGTCCGGATCGAGCTTGCGGAAACACGCCTCGAACCACGCCGCGCCACACAGTACGGCGTCCTCGCGGCAGGTCAGCACGGCGGTGGCGGTCGCCTTGGCATCGAGCAGGTCGGCCGTGGCGTCGCCCGGCCCCACGTCTTCGGCGAAGGCGCGTTCGACATCGGCAAGGATCTCGCTCGCCGGTGGCAGCGCGTCGGCCAGGTGTCGCGGATCGGCAGGGCTCATCGGCTGGAGGCGTCCGTGGAAGAGGCCGCTACCTTATTCGGGTTGGCGAAGCTTTTCCACGATCGCGTCCATCGCGCGGTCGAACAGCAGCGTGGAGTCGAGGACGCGCGCCGTGCCGTTGGCGAAGGCCTGCGCGAGGCCGGCAAGGCTATGGTCGGCGACCTTCAGGCCGCGACGGTTCACGAACAGGTAGCGGCCGCTGATCGGGCTGATCCACGACAGCTTGGCGCGATCGGTGGTGCCATCGGCGGCGGTGAACTCCAGCCACTGGCCTACCTTCAACTCGCGCGCCTGCGCGAGGTTGCGCTCGTCGAAGGCTTCGTCGAGCAGGGAATCGACCTCGTCGTCCGGTTCCGGCTCGGCCACCGGTTCCTCGATGGCCTGGATCGCCTCGGGCAATGGCATCACGCTGGCGACGATGGTCCCCGATACGGTCTCGCCCACGGCCTCGCCGAGTTGCTGGCGGTAGAACGCGTGCAACTGGCCCAGCAGTTGTTCCGTGTCGGTTTCCTGGAAGGCCACGGCGGCAAGGCCACGACGCAACGAACGCTCGACGCCGGGAAGCATCGCGCGGAGGTCGCGCCGGCCATTGAGGTCGTGCGCCGGCCGCGCGCTGGCGATGAAATCGTCGATGAAGCGCAGCGAGTCGCGGAATTCCTGGGATTCCTCGCCCTGGCGCAGCAGGGTGAGCACGATGTAGTTGGCCCATGCACGGGTCAGCACGCCGTAGATGAGCGGCGGCAGCGAAGCCCCGCCGATACGGCCGACGATTTCCTGCGCGGCACGGCGGCGCGCCTGTTCGAGCTTCTCGCGGCCACGCGTGGATTCGGCGACGCGTTGCTCGGCGAGTTCGGCGCGCTTGCGGCTGACGTCGAGGAAATCCTGCAGTTCGCCGGCAAGACGGGTGAAGATCGCGGTGTCGTCGTCGAAGTCGTGCAGCAGGCGTTCGACGATCGACTTCATCTTGTCGAAGAGGCGTCCGTCGCGGTCCGCTTCGGCAGACCATCCCTTGGCGGCATCGGCGAGCGCGTCGAGCAGCTGGCGCGCGGGGTGCGACTTGTGCGCGAACATCCGGCGGTCGAGCAGCGCCACTTTGAGGTAGGGGATCTGCAGGCGCGCGAGCAGCACCTGCATTTCCGTCGGCAGGTTGTCGTCCTCGAGGATGAATTCGAAGAGCATGCCGACAAGGTCGATGGTGTCCTCGTCCATGCCCGACACATGCGCGGTCTGCTGGCCACGCAGTTGGCCGATCTGAGCGAGAAGCTGTTCCTTCAGCTGGGCGACGTCACGACTGACATCGGCCTGCGTGGCGAGCGGTGCGGCGGTGTTCGGCAGCGTGGCGATCTGGCTCTGCAGCAGGGTCAGGGCGCCGAGCAGTTCCGCCGGGCTGGGCAAGGGACCCGTCGGCAGCGACGTTCCCATCGGTCCGCCCATCGCCGGCACGCTGTCGCGACGCGCCGAGAACAGCGCGTGCAGTGATTGCATGAATTCCGCGGCGGCGGCATCCGTCACCGGCGTGGCGGATGCCTGCTGCGCGGCGGCCGTGGAGACCGGGCCGATCGGTGCCGGAGCGTCGCTGCGCCGGGTGGATATCTCGTGGCGCAGCTGCGGCAGGACGCCGGCGCTGGCTAGTTCATTGTTGATGTCGTCGTAGAGCTCGTCGATGCCGGCGAGCACGTAGCGGTCGAACAGCTTGTAGATGATCAGCTTGACGCGGACCTCGACCATCAGCTCACGCATGGCCTGGCGGAAGGCGCCTGCCAGCGAGGCCGGCCCGACCGGGTTGGATGCGTCGTCCATCTTGTTGCCGCCGCAGATCACCGACAGCCGCTGGTTCACGGCGAACAGGGCGCGCGCCAGGCGCTGCTCGTTCTTGCCGATCATGCTGGTGATCGCGAGGGATTCTTCCAGTTCGTTCTCGCCGACGAGGCTGAGCTCGATATTGGCGAGCGGACGACCGGCGCCGTCGGCGTCCGGGGCCCGGGTACGGCCCGCGGAGAAATCGGCCAGGTCGCGCGCGACCTGGCCGAGGAAGGTGCGCTCGACGATCGCCCGCTTCTTGCGGACCTCGCGCATGCCGTCGAAGAACTGGGTCTGGGCCGCGTTGTTCTCGGCTTTCTCGGCGAGGTCGAACAGGGCGTCGTCGATGTTCTCGAACATGTTCGACGCCAGCGCGTGCAGGCGCTTCGTGGCCAGGCCACGCACCGTCACTAGCAACGCGCCCACGCTCTCACTGCGCGGGTCCAGGCGCTGACTGAGATCGACGACGTTGGACGGCTCGCTCGCGTTGTTCATCGCGCATCCTGGATATTCTGGCCCCCGCCTGAAGCGTCATTGTGCGGGAACCAATGCTTTATAGCGTGACTCGCGTCACGGATTTCAGGCGCGACCCGTTTCTGGCGCGAAGCCCGACAACTGGAGGGTGCCGATGCCTGCCTCGGGCAACATGACGGGAATCCCGTCTTCCACGCGGTAGACCAGCTGGCCGTCGGTGGTGATGAGCCCCTCGGTGATCGGGTCGGCGACTTTCTCGCCGGTCACCGTGTCGACCGCCCCGGCGCGGATCGCTCCGTTGAGCTGGTCGCGCTCGGTCGCCGTGAGGGGGCGCAGCGGGCGTTTGCTGACAGGGCAGCAGAGGATGTCGAGTAGACGCTTGTCCATGGGAAGTGGCCCCCGGGGGCCAACCTGATAAACGGGAATGCCTTTACAATAGCGACTTTTGGGTGCTCCGGCCATGACTTCCAACGAGGGTAACGAAGCGAACGCGCCGCGCGTGGGCGTGGTGATGGGTTCGCGTTCGGACTGGGAAACCATGGAGCACGCCTCCACCACGCTGACCCGGATGGGCATCGTCCACGAGGTCCGCGTCGTGTCGGCGCACCGCACGCCCGACCTGCTTTTCGACTACGCCGAAACGGCCCGCGCGCGGGGCATCCAGGTGATCATCGCCGGTGCCGGTGGGGCGGCTCACCTGCCGGGCATGATCGCGGCGAAGACGGCCCTGCCGGTGTTCGGCGTGCCGGTGCAGTCCAAGGCCCTCAACGGCATGGATTCCCTCCTTTCGATCGCCCAGATGCCGGCCGGCGTGCCGGTCGGCACCCTGGCCATCGGGCGCGCGGGCGCCACCAACGCGGCCTTGCTCGCCGCGTCCGTGCTGGCCCTGCACGATCCGGCCGTGGCCGAAGCGCTGGACAACTTCCGTGCTGCGCAGACCCGGTCCGTCCTCGACCATCCGGACCCGCGCACATGAGTCGCACGCTCCCCACCGTCGGTATCCTCGGTGGCGGGCAGCTCGCCCGCATGCTGGCCCTGGCGGCAGCCCCGCTGGGTATCCGTACGCTCGCGGTCGACGGCGCCGCCGATGCCTGCGCCGGGCAGGTGTCCGGGCTGGTGGTCGCCGCCTGGGACGACGAGGCGGCATTGGCGGAGTTCGCCAGGCAGGTGGACGTGGTCACCTTCGATTTCGAGAACGTGCCAGCGGCGACGGCCGAACGGCTCGCCGGGCTGGTCGACGTGTTTCCGAACCCGCGCGCCCTGGCCGTGGCCCAGGACAGGCTGTCCGAGAAAACCCTGTTCCGCGAGTCCGGCCTGAATACGCCGGAATTCGCCGTGGTCGATACCCGCGACGACCTGGTCGCCGCGGTCGACCGCATCGGCCTCCCTGCGATCCTCAAGACGCGCCGTCTCGGCTATGACGGCAAGGGACAGTTCCGGCTGAAGGTTCCGGCGGATATCGATGCCGCCTGGGCGGCACTCGGCGACGCCGCGTCCCGGCATGGGCTGATCCTGGAGGCGTTCGTCCCCTTCGATCGCGAGTTGTCCGTACTGGCCGTGCGCGGCCGCGATGGCGCCTTCCGCACCTGGCCGCTCACGCGCAACTGGCATGTGGACGGCGTGCTCTCGCTGAGCCTGGCGCCCGCGCCGGGCACCTCCGATGTGCTCGAACATGAGGCCGTCGCGCATGCGCGGGCTATCGCCGAGCGGCTGGATTACGTCGGGGTGTTCGCGCTGGAACTGTTCGTCCAAGGGAACGAGTTGCTGGGCAACGAGATGGCGCCGCGTGTGCACAACTCGGGGCACTGGACCATCGAGGGCGCGCATACCAGCCAGTTCGAGAACCATATCCGCGCCGTGCTCGGTCTTCCGCTGGGAGATACCGGCGTGCGCGGGGCCAGCGCCATGCTCAACTGGATCGGCGAGATGCCCGATCCGGCGCCGGTGCTGTCCGCCGTCGATGGCCATTGGCACGACTACGGCAAAGAGGCCCGTCCGGGGCGCAAGGTGGGCCACGCGACGATCTGCGCCACCGACGCGGGCAGCCTGCGAGCGAAGCTGGTGGAGGTGGGCGCCGCGCTGGGGCGGGACGGGCAGGTGGCGCCGGCTGTCGAGGCCCTGGGCTGAGAGCATCGCCGACCCTGTCGGCGATGGGTGTTTGCCTTGACCTGGCCCGTTGCCGCGGGATCGCCGCTGAAGCGGCTCCCACAGAGGTGCTGAAGCGGCTCCCACAGAGGTAACGAAGAAAAGGCCGGGTCTCGCGACCCGGCCTTTCTCATGTCGCGCCCAGGGTGTCTGTCATGCCTGGGGTTTCACGCATTCGAGGGAATCAGGCGAGGTTCTTCGCCGCGAAATCCCAGTTCACGATGTTCCAGAACGCTTCCAGGTACTTCGGACGGGCGTTGCGGTAGTCGATGTAGTACGCGTGTTCCCACACATCGGCCGTGAACAGCGGCTTGTCGCTGCCGGTGATCGGGGTGGCGGCGTTCGACGTGTTGACGATCGCCAGGGAACCGTCCGGGCGCTGCACCAGCCAGGTCCAGCCCGAGCCGAAGTTCGCGGCGGCCTGCTTGGCGAATTCTTCCTTGAACTTGTCGACCGAGCCGAAGGCCTTGGTCAGCGCGTCGGCGAGCTTGGCCGGCGGCTCGGCGCCGCCCGGGGCCCGCATCGAGTGCCAGTAGAAGGTGTGGTTCCAGATCTGCGCCGCATTGTTGAAGATGCCGCCGGACGAGGTCTTGATGATGTCTTCCAGGCTCTTGCCCTCGAACTCCGTCCCCTTGATCAGGTTGTTGAGGTTCGTGACGTAGGCCTGGTGGTGCTTGCCGTAGTGGAAATCGAGGGTCTCAGCGGAGATGTGCGGCTCCAGGGCATTCTTTTCGTAGGGGAGCGGGGGAAGTTCGAACGCCATTGCGGGACTCCTTAGCGGTGGCTGGGGGAAAGGGCGTAGGCAGGGGGCCTGAGGCCGTGCGCTGCTACACTATGCAACTAGTCGCATTCTAATGATGAAAACCGAGCTATGGACGTCGTAGACGAGATCAAGGCCATCGTGGCGGCCCACCCGATCGTGCTTTTCATGAAAGGCACGCCGGAATACCCGACCTGTGGCTTCTCCGATCGCGCCGTGAAGGCCTTGCAGGCCGCCGGTGCGGCGTTTCATTCGGTGAACGTGCTGGCCGATCCGCGCATCCGCGCCGGCCTGCCGCATTACTCGAACTGGCCGACGTTTCCACAGTTGTTCCTGCTCGGCGAGTTCATCGGTGGTTGCGACATCGTCGAAGACCTGCACGCCGCGGGCGAGTTGAAGCGCATGGCGGCGGACGTGGCCGGGGCCGCGACGTGAACGCCTTGTCTTCCACGCGACTGCCCGAGGACTGGTCAGCGGCGCCGGGAGCGCTCGCGGGCCGCGTGGTGATCGTCACTGGTGCCACCGGAGGCCTCGGCGGCGAAACGGCGAAGGCGGTGGTTCGCGCGGGAGCCACGGTGGTGATCACCGGGCGCAAGGTGCGCGCGCTCGAAAAACGCTACGACGAGCTCGTCGCGCTCGGGGGCAGCGAACCGGTGATCCATCCGCTGGACCTGGAAAGCGCCACGCCTGCGGATTACGCCGCGCTGGCCGAGGGCATCGAGGGCGAGTTCGGTCGTCTCGACGGCATCGTGCACGCCGCCGCGCACTTCAACGAGCTGACCCCCATCGCGATGCACAAGCCTGACGACTGGCTGCGCGCGATGCAGGTGAACGTGTCGGCGCCGTTCGCATTGACCCAGGCATGCATGCCCTTGCTCACGCGGGCCGACGACAGCGCCGTGGTTTTCGTGCTCGACGACCCGGAACTGCTTTCGCGCGCTCACTGGGGCGGTTATGGCGTCTCCAAGGCCGCGGTGGAGCGCATGGCCGCGGTGCTGCACGCCGAGAACGGCCGCGGCCCCATGCGCGTGCATACGCTGTTGCCGATGCCGATGCGCACGGCCTTGCGCCGCGCGGCGTATTACGGCGAGAACACGCTGGAAAGACCGCTGCCGACCGCCGCGGCCGATGCCATCGTCTACCTGCTTTCCGGTGCCGGCGCGGATGCGCGTGGCGCCGTGCTCGATCTACGCCCCACCCACTGACCTACCGCAGGAGTTCTCCCCCATGGAAGCGCAGATGACGACGTTGTCCGCGGGCATCCTGCTGTTCCTGATCATGGATCCGCTGGGCAATATCCCGTTGTTCCTCGCCCTGCTGAAGGACGTGCCGCCGCAGCGCCGGCGCAAGGTGATGGTGCGCGAGCTGCTCATCGCCCTGGCCGTCCTGGTCGCCTTCCTGCTCGGCGGCCAGTACATCCTCAAGGTGCTGCAGCTGCGCCAGGAATCGGTGAGCATCGCCGGCGGCATCGTGCTGTTCCTCATCGGCATCCGCATGGTCTTTCCGCCGGTGGAAGGCGGCGTGTTCGGCAAGACGGGGGAAGGCGAGCCCTTCATCGTGCCGATGGCCATTCCCGGCGTCGCCGGCCCCTCGGCCATGGCCGCCCTCCTGTTGCTGACCAACTCCCAGCCCGGCCGCACGGCGGAGTGGGGCATCGCCCTGTTCCTGGCCTGGCTGGCCACCGCCATCATCCTGCTCAGTTCCACCTTCCTGTTCCGCTGGCTGGGCGAGAGCGTCCTCACGGCCCTGGAGCGGCTCATGGGCATGCTGCTTATCGCCTTGTCCGTGCAGATGTTCCTCGCCGGCATCTCGGCCTATCTGCACCTCGCGGTTTGACACCGAGGGCCGATTGCCGCAAGAACATACGTGGCGGTAGGGTTACTGTCATAATTGCCCGCGAGCATGGCCGGGGCCAGGAAAGCTCCTGGCACCGGGCATGGGTCGAAAGCCCTCTCAGGGGCAAAGAGGATGTTCGAAGGCACTATGAGAAATCACGACTCCGCACCGGCCCGGCAAGGTAGCCATCGTTCGACGTCAAGGGATCCCAAGTCATGCTGAGCATCGATCAGACCCTGCTGGAGCGCATGCCATGGCTGGCCCAGCACCCTCGTCTCCGCAAGCCGCTCGTCGGCATGCTGGAAACCCTGGCCCACGAAGATCGCTTCAATCGCACGCTGGCGTTTGCCGGCCCCGCGCAAGGCTTCGAATTCTGCGAGAAGACGCTGGATTACCTCGGCGTCAGCTGTCGCGTCACCGAACGCGAACGCGAGAACATCCCTGTCGAAGGGCCGCTGATCGTCGTGGCCAATCATCCGTTGGGCATGGTCGACGCGATCGCCCTCATCCAGTTGATCGGTTCGGTTCGCCGTGATGTCCGCATCCTCGGCAACGACGTGCTGTCGGCGGTGCCGCAACTGGGTTCGTTGCTGCTGAAGGTGGATGTCTTCGGCAAGGGCGCCACCTCGAAGATGCGCGCCGTGTTCCGTGCGATCGAGGCGGGCGAGGTACTCATCATGTTCCCGGCGGGCGAAGTGTCGCGCATGCGCCCCGGCGGCGTGCGCGATGGCAAGTGGTCGGACGGTTTCGCGCGCATCGCCATGCGCGCCGGCGTGCCGGTGCTTCCCGTGCATATCGCCGCGCGCAATTCGGTCGCGTTCTACGGACTGTCGATGCTGGCCAAGCCGCTGAGCACGGCGATGCTTCCACGCGAAGCCACGTCGGGCAAGCAGCGGGTGGGTTTCCGCATCGGCAAGCTCGTCGACCCCGAGGAATTGAAACAGGCCAGTGGCGGCTCGTCGGAACGGGCGGCCAAGCTGATGCGCCGGCACGTGTATCGCGTCGCACGCCAGCGCGGCCTCGTTTTCGGCGGGCAAACCCCGCTGGCGCACCCCGAACCCGTCGAGCGCGTGGTCGCCGAGCTGGACAAGGCCGAATTGCTCGCGGAACTCCCGGACGGCAAGCGCATCCTGCTGTTGCAGGGGTCCAGTGACAGCTACGCCATGCGCGAGATCGGACGCCTGCGCGAGTTGACCTTCCGCCGCGTGGGCGAGGGTACCGGCAAGCGCCGTGACCTCGATGCTTACGATCCGCTCTACGAGCACCTCGTCTTGTGGGACGCCAAGGCCTTGCGCGTCGTGGGCGCGTACCGTTTCGGTCATGGTGGCCATCTCATCGCCAAGCACGGCATGAGCGCGCTGTATACGTCCAGCCTGTTCGATTATTCGCCGGCACTGGAGTCGCGCCTTGCCCAGGGCCTGGAACTCGGACGCAGCTTCATCGCGCCCGCCTATTGGCGCTCGCGGGCCCTCGACCAGCTCTGGCAGGGTATCGGCCTCTACCTGCAACGGCATCGCGAACTGCGTTACCTGTTCGGCCCCGTGAGCATGTCGGTGAGCATGCCGCGTGAGGCGCGCGAATGGATCGCCGCCGCGCACCAGCATTTCTTCGGTGTGCAGGGCCTGGCCGCCGCACGCCAGCCGTTCGTGATTCCGGAAGCCACCATCGAGTCGGTACGCCGCGAACTCGAAGGCCTCGATCCCGCCGAAGGCCTCGGCAAGCTGAAGCACCGTCTCGACGCCTTGGGCGTGACCTTGCCGGTGCTCTATCGCCAGTACGTCGACCTAGTCGAACCGCAGGGCGTGCAGTTCCTCGCGTTCGGCGAGGACCCGGATTTCGCCGGTTGCGTCGATGGGCTCGTGATGCTCGACCTCGCGTCGCTCAAGCCGGCGAAGCGTTCGCGTTACCTCGGGAAAGACTGACTCGTCTGAGCCGGCCGGAAGGTATTCCGGCCGGCCGGTTTTTCGCGGTACGTTGGCTCGTGTGGGAATAGCCTGTTTCCCGCCGATTGGAAGTGTCAGATAATCGCTAAACTGTCATTCGGCAGTGCTAGGGTATTGCCTCGCTAAGAGATAAACGTCGCCCACGTCAGTGACTTGGGCGCTCAGTGGGTCATTCGGTGTTTTTTCGTCCCGGCCATGCTGCCGGGCGATTCGCCGTGTCCGGAGAAAACGTTTTTTCTTGCGCAAACGTAATAACTATCGACGCAGAGATAATCGCCAATTAATTACGAAAACCATTATTTCCAGTGATGGATCGAATGATTTCGCGCGGCCTCGGGAAGGGCCGCCACCAAAAACAATATCCTCTTCAGGAACCCCCTCGATGAACCGCAATTACCTTTCGGTGGCGATCGCCGTGACGCTTTTCGTGGCTGCAGGCGCCGTGCTGGCCCAGGACGCGCAGAATGCCGAGGCCACCGGCACGCAGCCACAACGTTCCACCGTGGCGAGCAGCTCGAACACGACGAACGACAACGCCACGCGCCGTGCGACGCAGCAGATGAGCGAGGTGCAGGTGAAGGCGAATTCGCTGGCCCTCGGCGGCGGCCTGATGTCCATCCAGGACGCGCCGAAAGCTGTTTCGACGGTGTCCCGCGAAGCCATCGTCAAGGCGGCGCCAGGCGCCACTTTCGTGCAGGCGATCAATTCGATCCCGGGCGTGGTGTCGTCCACCGACGACTACACCGGCCTCAATGACGGCAACGCCAGCGTCCGCGGTTTTCCGCTCGACGAAATCGGCGTCACGGTCAACGGTGCGCCGATCAACGACAGCGGCAACTACAAGATCTACTCGTCCGAGTACGGCGACACCGAGAACATGGGCGACATCACCGTCCAGCAGGGCTATCCGGACAATGATTCCCCGATCGCCGGCGCCGCCGGTGGCTCCATCGCGTGGGTGACCGTCGATCCGTCGCACCAAGCCGGCCTGGACTTCAGCCAGACCCTTGGCGATAACAGCTACCACCGCACGTTCATGCGCCTCAATACGGGCGACCTGGGGCCCGTGCGTTCGTGGCTGTCGTACTCCAACAACGAAACGAACCTGTGGCGCGGCCGTGGCAAGTCGAAGGTGACCAAGGTCGACGGCAAGTCGGTCTGGCAGATCGACGACAAGAACTCGATATCGTTCTCGTTGCAGTACAACCGAGAGGTCAAGACCAATTACGAGTCGCTGACCAAGGCCCAGGCCGCCGCGGATTACAAGCAGAGCTACCTCGGCACTTACACCCCTGGCAGCACCAGCAGCAACTATTACGCGCTGCACCAGAACCCGTTCCGCAATTACCTCGCCAGCCTCGACGGCGAGTTCACCCTCACCGACAACACGCGCCTGTCCGTGGTGCCGTACTTCCAGTATGGCTACGGCGGCGGTGGCAGCGGCAGCACGGTCACCGAGAACCCGCTGGCCAACGACAACTACTTCAAGTCGGTGAACGTCGATCTCGACGGCGACGGCAAGATCGGCGGCACGAAGCTGGTCAACTCCCTGAGCTATTCGTACACCTACCGTCCGGGTGTGATCGCCAAGCTCAACCAGGACCTGAGCGACAACAACAGCCTGGAATACGGCGTGTGGTACGAGCGACCGCGCCAGCAGCAGGGGCAGGTACTGGTCCCCGTGGACCCGGCCACCGGCGTGCCGGTGGATACCTGGGGCAAGGACGTGCTGATCCGCTACCCCGATGGGAAGGTGCAGAAGGTGTACGACCAATACACCACCACCACGAACGAAAAGGCCTTCATCACCGACAACTGGACGCCGAACGACCAGTGGACGTTCTCCGGCAGCCTCGCGTATGTATGGACCAAGCGCGATGGTTATATCGCGGAGTACCCGAACTCCATCGGCTCGATCAGCGCGGCAGGGAAGGTGACCACGACGAACGCGCAGTTCGACGCATCACCGACGGCGACCTTCCACAAGTTCACACCCACAGCGGGGGTGAAGTACCAGCTCAACGACGAGAACCAGTTCTACTTCGGCATCGGCAAGACGTTTCGTGCACCGATCAACGGCGCGCTGCTGAGCAACGCCCTGTACGGTTATGGCACGTCCGCCGCCGCCACGCTGCCGAACAAGCCGGAAACCTCGACCACCGCCGACCTGGGCTGGCGTTTCTACGGCGAGCGCATCTCGGCGAACGTCGATGCCTATGCGTCTAACCTCAATAACAAGCAAGTCTCCGGTTTCGACGAAGCCACTGCGCTGACTGTTTATACACAGCTGCCGAAGGTGCACATGCGCGGCCTCAATGCCGAGAGCAGCTTCAAGCTGGACGACCATTGGACCGTGTACGCGAACTATTCGTACACGCGCGCTCTGATGCAGGACAACCTCGATTCGCTGGGCGACGGCGTCTACAACACGAAGGGCAAGACCTTGCTCAACGTGCCGAAGAACTCGGGCTATGTCGCGGTCGACTACAGCAACGGGCCGTTCTGGGCATCGCTGAGTGCCAAGTACCAGGGTGCGATCTGGGGCGACTGGTCGAATACCGAACGGGTGGGCGGGTACGCAACGATCGACCTGGGTACAGGCTGGAATTTCGACGACTTCTCGCCGTGGTTCCGCAAGCCATACATCAAGGTGAACCTGTTCAACCTCGCCGACCGCAAGGCGCTCACCTATGCGGGCAACGTTTCCGCCTTCCTGGCGAGCAACCCGGCCAAGATCAAGGATGCGAACGGAACGACGCTCTATGCCTCGGCCCCGTACTACTCGATCCTGCAGGAACGCACCTTCATGGTGACCTTCGGCGCCTCGTTCTTCTGACGAAACCGTAGCGCGCAGGGCCGCAAGGCCACGACCACCGACGCCCCTCGAAAGAGGGGCGTTTTTTTTGCCGAACCGTGGGACTGGCTGCGGAACTGGTTGTGGGACTGGTTGTGGAACTGACTGTGGGACTGACTGTGGGACTGACTGTGGGACTGACTGTGGGACTGATTGTGGGAGCCGACCTTGTCGGCGATCCCGCGGCAGCGGGCCAGATTGCGGCAAGCCCCCATCGCCGACAGGGTCGGCTCCCACCTCGGTTCCCACCTCGGCGGGGGGCGCCGCCAATGCCTGCGAGTGACCGCGAAACCTCGTGGACCGGCTGGAGGACCTTGCGACGGCGCCCGGCGTGAAACCCTGCGGGTGCGTGCTGGTGGCTTCTCGTCGCCCGGAGGCAGTCCCTCGGCGTAAAAATAAATTTCGTTTATAAACAATTAGGTAGATTGAAAATCAGTCCACGTAGGAAAAAGTGGTATTTATCAAACTGGCGTGAAAACGTTACAAATCTGTCATACAATGTCGTTAAAGTTGGCTTAACAACTGTCGCCACCGGACTCATGGATGTGACCGGGATCACACGAGACGACACAGCCAAAGATTGGGGAAAGCTCAAACGAACGCAGCACCCGGCCCATGGCCAGGTAGCCGTCCGTTTGGCCAAAACTTTTTTCGTTGCAAGCCACAGGGTCGACCATTAGATGAATAGCCGAATCCGCGCCAAACTCCTGCCGCTGGCGATCGCATCGCTCTTCGCGGTACCTGCGTTCGCGCAGGAAACCTCCTCGACGATCAGCGGCCGCGTGCTGGACGCCGCCGGCCAGCCGGTGGCCAATGCCACCGTCGTGATCGTCCACGAGCCCTCGGGCACCACGAAGACCACCACCACCGATGCGAGCGGCCGTTACTCGGCGCAGGGCCTGCGCGTCGGCGGTCCGTTCGACGTGACCGCGACGAAGGAAGGCAGCCCGTCGGTTCGCCAGGACAATGTCTACCTGCAGCTGGGCGCGGACACCTCGGTCAACCTGACCGCCGGTGCTGCCGCCAGTGCAGCCGACGCTACCGCGCTGGGTGCGGTCACCGTGTCGGCCGTGTCCGGCCAGTTCACGTCCGAGAACAAGGGTCTCGGCACCAACATCTCGCAGCGCGAGCTGAAGGCGGCTCCGTCGCCGAGCCGCAACATCGCCGACATCGCCCGCCGCGACCCGCGCGTCAATGTCGATCACGGTACCGGCGCCATCTCTGCCAACGGCCAGAACACCCGCCTCAACAACATCAAGGTCGACGGCCTTGGCGTGGGCGACCCGTTCGGCCTGAACTCCACCGGCATGCCGACCGTCGGCTCGCCGGTGTCGCTCGACACGATCGACTCGTTCAACATCTCGACCGCCAACTACGACGTTGCTTCCGATACCGTCGGCGCCGAAATCAACGCGGTGACGAAGTCGGGTACCAACGACTTCCACGGCTCGGTCTACTACGGCTTCAAGAACGCCAGCAGCATGGTCGGCAAGGCCGGCTGGCTCGACGACAACCGCGACTACACCGAATTCGACCGTAACTGGACGGCCGGTGCCACCGTCGGCGGCCCGATCATCAAGGACAAGCTGTTCTTCTTTGCCGGTTACGAAAAGGAAGAAGTCACCGGCCTGAGCTCGGGTGCCGTCAACGGCCTCGACCCGACGCTGAGCCGGTCGACGATCAACAAGGTGTCGCCGGGCGACCTGCAGAGCATCATCAACGCCGCGAACGGCCTCGGCCTCGTCCCGGGTTCGACCGGCGCCAACGCCGGCACGCTGGAAGACAAGCGCTACATCGCCAAGATCGACTGGAACATCACCGACGGTCACCGCATGAACCTTGCGTACTCGCGTACCAAGGAAACCAAGCCGAACCCGCAGGGTAACGGCACCTCGTCGATCGGCCTGTCGAGCTACTGGTACACGGTCAATACCGATATCAAGAACTATACGTTGCAGTCGTTCGACGACTGGAACGACGTGTTCTCGTCGGAGACGAAGGTCGGTTACAGCGATTATCAGCTCAACCGTTCGGTGGATAACCAGCAGCCGCAGATCACCGTGCGCCTGAACAACACCGGTTTCGGTAGCAGCGCCACAGGTCCGACGATCAATCTCGGCGAAGACCAGTTCAGCCATTACAACTCCGCGTCGGTGAAGAGCCTCAACGCGATGTGGGCGGGCACGCTGTATCTCGGTGACCACACCATCAAGGGTGGCTTCGAGTGGGAGCGTAACCGCATCTACAACCTGTTCGGCCGCACCGAGTTCGGCGCGTACACCTTCGGCAACAACGGCGTCGCCAACTTCGGCAGCGGCCTGTACAGCAACTACTCGCTGTACCAGCCGGCTCGGGGTTACTCGCTCGACGACATCGCCGCCAAGTGGGAACTGCGCCGCCATACGTTCTTCCTGCAGGATACCTGGCAGGCCACCGACAACCTGTCCGTGCAGTACGGCTTCCGCGTCAACAAGTACCTGACGGACGATAAGCCGCTTTACAACCCGACGTTCCAGTCGGCGTACGGCTTCAGCAACGCGAACACCATCAACGGTACGCAGCTGGTCGAGCCGCGCCTGTCGTTCAACTACACCTTCGACAGCGAATACAAGACGCAGCTGCGCGGTGGCGTTGGCCTGTTCCAGTCCGATCCGCCGACCGTGTGGATGACGAACCCGTACCAGAACAACGGCATCAACATCGCCACGTACTCGTACGATCGTCAGGCTGACGGCGTCACTTGTCTCCTGGGTCGTCAGAGCTTGCCGTGCCCGCAGTTCAGCCCTGATCCGCACAACCAGCCGACCACGGGCAACGGGACCATCCCGCAGATGGCTGTCGATACAGTCGACAAGAACTTCAACCTGCCGAGCGTCTGGAAGTCGTCGTTGGCTTTCGACCGTGAGCTGCCGTGGCAGGGCATCATCGCCAGCATCGAGTGGCAGCATCTCGACGTTCAGGATGGCATCCTCTACCAGAACCTCAACCTGGGCGCTCCGACGGGCGTGATGCCGGATGGCCGCTACACCTATAACGGGTGTATCGGTGGAGCGACACCTGTGGGTGGTCCGACTGGTGTCAACTGCGGTCAGAACCTCACCGGTTCCAACACGGGTGGTTCGTTCGCTCGCGCCCGTCGCGATAATCGCTTCGCCCAGGGCGTCACCTACCTGACCAACACGAAGAAGGGTGGGGCGGACACCGTCACGCTCTCGTTCTCGAAGCCGATGGCCGATGGCTGGTCCTGGAGCGTCGCGGCGACCGGCGGTCACTCGACCGAGGTCAACCCGGGCACCTCCAGCCAGGCGACGTCGAACTACTCGAACAGCGCCTGGTACAACCCGAACGAAGACGTCGCTTCCACGGCGAACACCAATATCTCGAAGCGTCTCAACGCGTCGATCACGTGGCAGCACAACTTCTTCGGCGACTACGCCACCACCGTCAGCATGTTCTACGACGGCCACACCGGCGTGCCGTACAGCTGGATCTTCGGCAACGATTCGAACGGCGACAGCTATTCGAAGGACCTAGCGTACATCCCGACCCGCGGCGACGGCACGATCTTCCGCAACTCCGGCGGCACGGCGGCGGCTTCGCAGCAGTTGGTCAACCAGTTCTACGACTTCATCCAGAACGACAACTACCTGCGCAAGGAGCAGGGCAAGGTTGCCAAGCGCAATGGCGCCACGTCGGCCTGGGTCAACCAGATCGACCTGAGCCTGAGCCAGGAAGTGCCCGGCATCTTCAAGGGCAACAAGGGCGAGATCCGCCTCGACATCTACAACTTCCTGAACCTGGTGAATAAGGATTGGGGCCAGCAGTCGTATATCGGCTTCCCGTATACCCGTAACCTCGCCAACTTCGGTGGCGTGGACCCGACCACGGGCAAGTACATCTACAACCTGCCGACCGATGCCAATGGCAACTACCAGCCGGGCCTGAAGGGCATCTACGACGCCCCGACCGACAACAGCGCGACCAAGGTCAATCCGGTCTCGCGTTGGTCCGCCATGCTGACCGTGCGCTACACGTTCTAAGCGAAGGATTCGCTGCGTGATCCGAAGGCCGGTACCCGCGAGGGTGCCGGCCTTCTTTTTGAGGCGGCGCGCGCCGGTCTTGACCCCTTGGCGCCGGACGCGTGATCCTAGGCGGTCCGCTCCCACCCCGGGGCGGGGTTCGCCGCTAATTCGCGGTCAGAAGGACAGTAACTCCATGAATGCCATCCAGTTCGGGGATCCGGTTTCCGGCAAGACCGTCAGTGCGCGTGTCTCGCCGGCCGGCGGTCTCGACATCCTCTCCCGCAACGAAGTCGCGCGCCTGCGCGACGCGAGCGGGTCCGGGCTGCATCAGCTGCTGCGCCGTTGCGCGTTAGCGGTGTTGACCTCGGGCAACCTTTCCGACGATCCGGGCTCGATGTTCGAGCAGTACCCGGACTTCGACGTGCAGGTGCTGCAAGAAGACCGCGGCATCAAGATCGAGCTGAAGAACGCGCCCGAGCAGGCCTTCGTCGACGGCCGCATCATTCGCGGCATCAACGAACTGCTCGTGGCGGTGGTGCGCGATATCGTCTACGTGTCGACGCAGCTGGAAACAGGCGCGTTCGACCTCGATGACACCGTCGGCATCACGCATGCCGTGTTCGAGATCCTGCGCAATTCGCGCATCCTGCGTCCGCAGGTGGACCCGAACCTCGTGGTTTGCTGGGGCGGCCATTCCATTTCGCGCGACGAGTACGAATACACCAAGCGCGTTGGCTACCAGCTCGGCCTGCGCAGCCTGGACATCTGCACGGGTTGCGGCCCGGGTGCGATGAAGGGCCCGATGAAGGGCGCGACCATCGCGCACGCGAAGCAACGCCGCAAGGGCAATCGCTATATCGGCGTGACCGAGCCGGGCATCATCGCGGCCGAGTCGCCGAACCCGATCGTCAACAACCTGGTGATCATGCCGGACATCGAGAAGCGTCTCGAGGCCTTCGTCCGTCTCGGCCACGGCATCATCGTGTTCCCCGGTGGCGTCGGCACGGCGGAAGAAATCCTCTACATGCTCGGCATCCTCCTGTTGCCGCAGAACAAGGGCATTCCGTTCCCGCTGATCTTCACCGGCCCGCAGAATTCGGCGGCGTACTTCGAGCAGATCGACCGCTTCCTGCGCCTCGCGCTCGGCGACGACGTGGCGAAGCACTACAAGATCATCATCGACGATCCCGCCGCGGTGGCGCATGCCATGGTCTCGGGCATCGACAAGGTGCGCAACCACCGGCTGGACAACAAGGACGCCTTCTTCTTCAACTGGGCGCTCGACATCCCGTTGTCCTTCCAGCAGCCGTTCCGTCCGACCCACGAGGCGATGGCCGGGCTCGCCCTGCATCGCGATCGTCCGCGGCACGAGCTGGCGGCGGATCTTCGCCGCGCGTTCTCGGGCATCGTCGCGGGCAACGTGAAGGAAGAGGGCGTCAAGGCCATCGAGGCGCGCGGCCCCTTCGTGATCGACGGCGAGACCGACATCATGCGTGCCCTGGACGACCTGCTGAAGGCCTTCGTGGAGCAGCACCGCATGAAGCTTCCCGGCGGCACGGCATACGAGCCCTGCTACGTGGTTCGTACCTGATACACCGGCCGGTGCCCTGCCGGCACCGGCCGTCCGTTCGCTGAACGTGACGCGGAACAAAGGGTTCCGCGTCACGCGCCCTAGACGGTGACGCGCGCGACGATGCGCTGGCAGCCTCACTGCCGGGAGACAGTCATGCTCGTCACCATCCTCATCATCGTCCTCATCATCGCCCTTATCGGCGGCCTGCCGACCTGGGGTTACTCCAGTTCCTGGGGTTACGGTCCCAGCGGCGGTATCGGTGTCATCCTCGCCATCATCCTGATCTGCTGGCTGCTTGGCGTATTCTGATTGGCGCACGCGCCACAGGAGAGACCCATGCCACGACCGCACCGTCCCGTGCCGGACAGCGAAACACCGCTGCCCGGCACCTCGCCGCCGCCTTACGACCACGAGCCGGTGGAGCGGCCGGGGCCCGATCCGGATACCGATGGCGAGACACCGGAGACCTGATGGCGCCCCGTCGACCTCGCTGGCCCGGTGACATCCTTGCCCGTTCGTTCTTCCACCGTGATCCCCGGGTCGTGGGACCGCAGTTGCTCAACAAGGTGCTTGCCTGCGCCGACGGGCGCGCGGGACGCATCGTGGAGGTGGAAGCCTATTGCGGCGCCATCGATCCCGCCGCTCATACCTATCGCGGCAAGACGAAACGCAACGCGGTCATGTTCGGCCCACCCGGGCATATGTATGTGTACTTCACCTATGGGATGCACTGGTGCTGCAACACCGTCTGCGGCGATGACGGAGAGGGTGCGGGCGTGCTCATCCGCGCGCTCGAACCGCTGGCCGGCATCGAACTCATGCGCAGGGCGCGACCGAAGGCCCGGCGCGATCGCGAATTGTGCAGCGGCCCGGCGCGCCTGACCCAGGCCCTGGGCATCACGGGCGCGCAGAACGGCATCGATCTGGTGAAGGCGCGCGACGGCTATACCGTGGTCGACGATGGGATGCCGCCGCCGGAATTCGTGCCGGGCTCGGCGCGTATCGGTATCCGCGAAGGCACCGACCTGCTCTGGCGCTGGTTCGTTGCGGGCAATCCCCACGTGTCGAAGGCCTGACCCGGGGACGGGCGGGGGTGCCACCATCTTGGCCCGGCGGCCACCCGGGTATACGCTCCGTGCCAACGCAGACAAGGAGCCCGCCATGAAGCGTGTCGCCGTGACCCTCATCCTCATCCTGTTTTCGATCGGCGCCGCCGCCGCGGATACCTACCGGTTCGGCTCGCAGGTCATTTCCACGGGCGATAGCGAAGGCCGCCTCCGCCAGGTCGCCGGCAAGCCGGATCGGGAAACGCCGATCGAGTCGCGGCACGGCGGGTTGGAAGGCTACCGCCTGGAGTATTTCCAGCGCGGAAAATCGATCCAGTTCGAGGTGGTCAAGGGCAGGGTGGCATCCATCACTCAGATCGACAGCTGACCCTTCGGCAAGCCGGCCCTGTCGCGAAAACACCTTCACGTTTTCATGAGACGGGCGCCATTAGCTTGCGCCGATGAGCCAGGAATTCCTCATGAAACGCGACGATATCGATGAACTCCGCCGCAGCCATGAACAATTCCGTCTCCTGGTGCAGGGGGTGGCGGACTATGCCATCTACATGCTGGACCCGGAGGGCAACGTCTCCAGCTGGAACTCCGGCGCGGAGCGGATCAAGGGCTACATGCCCGACGAGATCATCGGCAGGCACTACTCGGCTTTCTTCTCGCCGGAAGACGTGGCCCGCCGCGAACCCTGGTCGAACTTGCAGGCCGCCAAGGACGAGGGGCGGCTGGAAACCGAAGGTTGGCGCGTCCGCAAGGATGGCAGTCGTTTCTGGGCGCATGTGGTGCTCGACCGTATCGACGACGAGTCGGGCAAGTTCGTCGGCTTCGCCAAGGTCACCCGTGACGTCACCGAACAGCGAGATGCGGCGCGCGCCCTCGAACAGGCCCGCGAGGCCTTGTTCCAATCGCAGAAGCTCGAGGCGGTAGGGCAGCTCACCGGTGGCGTGGCGCACGATTTCAACAACCTGCTCATGGCGATCCACGGCAATCTGGAACTGCTGACGCAGCGCGAGGATCTGCCTGCGAAGGCGCGGACGCTCGTCACGAACGCCTTGAGCGGTGTCCGCCGCGGTGCCGCGCTCACCCAGCGCATGCTCGCCTTCGCGCGGCGGCAGCAATTGCACCTGGAGCCGGTGAGCCTGGCCAACCTCGTCTACGGGATGTCCGACCTCATGCGCACGTCGCTCGGTCCCTCCGTCGTGGTCGAGGCGAGTTTTCCCTTGTCGTTGCCGGCGGTGCTTGTCGACCCGAACCAGTTCGAACTCTGCTTGTTGAACCTGGGCGTCAACGCGCGCGATGCGATGCCGGATGGCGGAACGGTGACGATCTCGGCGTGTGTCGAAAGCGTTCGCGAGAAGGATGCCCGAGGCCTCAAACCCGGTGAATACGTCAAGCTGTCCGTGGCCGACACGGGTGAGGGCATGGATGCCGGAACGCTCGCGAGGGCGACGGAGCCGTTCTTCACCACGAAGGGCGTGGGCAAGGGCACGGGCCTGGGTTTGTCGATGGTGCATGGCATCGTGCAGCAATGCGGCGGTGCCTTGCTGTTGACCAGCGCGCCCTCGGGCGGCACCACGGTCGACATGTGGTTGCCCGTGGCGATACACCTGGGATCGTCGGTCGCGCAGACCGTGGTGAGCGATCCATCTGGTGTTACGGCGGCGCCATCGGGCAGCAAGGGGATTCTCGTCGTCGACGACGATCCCCTTGTCCTGTCGACGACGGTCGAAATGCTTTGTTTCGCCGGCTACGACGCCGCGGGCGCCGCGTCCGCGAAGCAGGCGCTGAACCTGCTGGGCGCCTTGCCGGGGATTTCCGTCGTGGTCACCGACCATGCCATGCCGGGCATGACCGGTGCGGAGCTTGCCGCCCAACTCGCCGAAACCCACCCCAGCATGCACGTCGTCCTGGCCAGTGGTTATGCCGAGCTGCCGGATGACACGCCAGGAGTCCGGGCACGTCTGCAGAAGCCCTACGGAAGGTCGGAGTTGCTGGCAGCCATCCGCCAGGCGTGAAGGGCGGGTGGCGCTACATCGGTGTGCAGATCTCGACGACGCAGCCATTGAGGTCGCGCAGGTGGGCAACGCGTTGTCCCCAGGGTTTCAGTTCGACGGGTTTGATCGACGTGGCGCCCTGGCCCACGGCACGCTCGTAGCATTCATCCGGCGTGTCCGTGACGAAGCAGATTTCGACACCGGCAGCGAGGCCACCGGCGGTGTTTCGATGGATGCTGAGTCCGTTGGCTTCGGCCATGGGCTCCGCGGCGAAAGCGAGTGCGGTCGTGCCTGTTTCCATTTCGGCGTAGAGGCCGCTTTCGTGGACGAACCGGCGTGACAACCCGAAGGCGCGTTCATAGAAGTCGACGGTCGCGACGACATCGGGGACATAAAGGATCGTATAGCCGAAATGCATGGATGCCTCCTGTGGTGTCGAGCCAGCCTAGGCGCGCCACCGCGGAAGCGATTGAATGAATCGGCCAGTCAGTCGAGCGGTATCGTTACCAGCGTGACGGGCGGCCGCTGTCCCGGCGTAAAGCCGCCATGGCGGCGAAACTCGCGCGTGAGGTGCGCCTGGTCGCTATAGCCGCCTTCGATGGCCGCTTGTGCCAGGGAGGGAGGCGGCGAATGTTCGAGCAGCCTCATCGTTCTCTGGAAGCGCAGCACGCCTGAGAACGTCTTGCAGGAAAGCCCGACCGCTTTATCCATGTGGCGACGCAAGCTGCGTTCCGTGGCTCCAACCATCGATGCCAATTCGCCCATGCCGAGCCGGCCTCCCGAGCGATGAAGCAAGTCGATGGCGTGCAAGGCCGCGGGTGGCGTCGATGGCGCGCGCAGGGAACGCTCACCCGCGACGGCGCGCAATGTGGCGCGCAATTCCCCGAAGGTCGCCGCTTGCCGAAGACGGATCGCATCGCTGCCCAGGATCGCGTCGACGGATGCACCATGGAGGGCGGAGTCGACGAGTGAACCGGGCTCGATACCCAGGCAGTTGCCGCCCCAGCCCGCCTGAAAACGCACGCCGACGAAGCGCTGCCCCGCATCCACGGAAATGCTTGCCCATCGGCTCGACGGCCCCACGATGGAGAGCTCAACATCAACGAGGCGGTCGTCGCCTCGTGTTCGAAAGCGTGCGATGAGATCCATGCGCCCATCCGGCAGCACGATGTATTCAGCGGCTTGCGTGACGTGCACTTCCCATAACGCTTCGATGCGACGGGGATCGAGGCCGCTCGCGGGCGTCTCGTCGTAGTGGAAAGCGGAGGACATGCCAGGGGAGGATAGCCGAGGTGCGTTGGGCAAAGAAAAAGGGCCTGCATCGCTGCAGACCCTTTCAAAACCTGGCGCCCGAAGTTGGACTCGAACCAACGACCCCCTGATTAACAGTCAAGTGCTCTAACCGGCTGAGCTATTCGGGCGGGGAGCCACGTATTTTGTGGAAGTGGGGAGGGGCTGTCAAGCGCTCTTAACGTTTTCGTGACGGCTGGGAGGCGCATGCGGCGGCGTCCTCGGGCGTGGCGGTTTTGTGCCGGGCGCGGCCTGAATTGGCAACGACGATCGAGATGGCGGTGGCGGGACGGCCGGTGACGCAGAGGGTGATCGTCTGGTTGCTTGCCGGGCAGGTGCCGTCCGGATCGAACGTGAAGGCGTGGCGGCCAGGGCGGCGCCCGACCGATAGTCGGCCGTCGAGAGGCTCCATCGCCTCGAAGATCGTCGATAGCGCCTCGTCCTTCCCGATCCAGCCCTGGGTCCAGTCGGCCCAGGGCGAGCAGGCACGGCCGTCGCGACTCGCGCAGAGGATCGTCAGGTGGTTCCGGCGGACCGCCGTGGCGCGGGTTTTGGCCAGGGCGTCCATCAGGCCGCCGGTGGCGGCACGTAGGTGATGGCGGGCAAGGGCTTCGCTCAATGCCGGCAAGGCGACGCCGGCTAGGATGCCGGTCACGGCAAGGACCGCCAGCAGTTCGGTCCAGGTGAATCCATGGGGGCGATGGAGGGGCATGGGCGGTGCACGGGAGCGGCGCCCGAGCTTGCCCGGTGCCTCCCAAGGCAGCCATCGGTGCGGCGCGTCACGGCATGTAGGCCCTGGCGCTTTAAACTTGGCATCCAAACCTGCATATCGTCAGCCATGACCGATCGCTTCCAGCTCGTCTCCCCGTACAAACCCGCCGGCGACCAGCCCGAGGCCATTCGCCGCCTCACCGAGGGCTTCGAGTCCGGGCTCGCCGCGCAGACCCTCCTGGGCGTCACCGGCTCGGGCAAGACCTTCACGATCGCCAACGTGGTCGAGAAGATCCAGAAACCGACCATCGTGCTTGCGCCCAACAAGACGCTTGCCGCGCAGTTGTACGGCGAGTTCAAGGAGTTCTTCCCGCACAACGCGGTGGAGTACTTCGTCAGCTATTACGACTACTACCAGCCGGAAGCCTACGTCGTGGCCTCGGATACCTTCATCGAGAAGGATTCGAGCATCAACGACCATATCGAGCAGATGCGCCTGGCCGCGACCAAGGCTCTCTTGTCGCGGCGCGATTCGCTGATTGTCGCGACGGTGTCGGCGATCTACGGCCTGGGTGATCCTGAAGACTACATGAGCCTCCGCCTGATCCTGTCGCGCGGCGAGCATATCGAACAGCGCGCATTGATCCGCCAGCTCACCGAGCTGCAATACGTGCGCAATGAGATGGAGTTGCGCCGCGGTACGTACCGCGTGCGCGGCGAGGTCATCGATGTGTTCCCTGCGGAGTCGGAATCCGAAGCACTGCGCATCGAGTTGTTCGACGGCGACGTGGAAAACCTCTCGTTGTTCGATCCGCTGACCGGCGAGGTGCTGCGCAAGGTGCCGCGCTACACCGTGTATCCGAAGACGCATTACGCGAGCACGCGGCAGAGCGTGCTGAACGCGATGGAGACGATCAAGGTCGAGCTTTCCGAGCGCCTGGAGCAGCTGTACCGCGACAATAAACTGGTCGAGGCCCAGCGCCTGGAGCAGCGCACGCGATTCGACCTGGAGATGATGGCCGAGGTGGGCTTCTGCCAGGGCATCGAGAACTACTCGCGCCACATGACCCGCCGTGGTCCGGGCGAGCCGCCGCCGACGCTGTTCGATTACCTGCCGCCGGACGCGCTGATGGTGGTGGACGAATCGCACGTGACCGTGCCCCAGCTCGGTGCGATGTACAAGGGCGACCGTTCGCGCAAGGAAACCCTGGTGGAATTCGGTTTCCGCCTGCCTTCGGCGATGGACAACCGGCCGCTGCGCTTCGAGGAATGGGAGCGTCGCGCACCGCGCGCGATCTATGTGTCCGCGACACCGGCCAAGTACGAACTGGAACGTTCCGACGACAACGTGGTGGAGCTGGTGGTGCGTCCGACCGGCTTGATCGATCCCGAGGTGGAGGTGCGCCCGGTACGCACCCAGGTGGACGACCTGCTGGGCGAGATCCACAAGCGGGTCGCATTGGGCGACCGCGTGCTGGTGACGACGCTGACCAAGCGTATGGCCGAAAACCTCACGGACTACCTGTCCGAGCAGGACGTGAAGGTGCGCTACCTCCACGCCGACATCGACACCGTGGAGCGCACTGAGATCATCCGCGACCTGCGCCTGGGCGAGTTCGACGTACTGGTGGGCATCAACCTGCTGCGCGAAGGCCTAGACATGCCAGAGGTCTCGCTGGTGGCGATCCTGGATGCGGACAAGGAAGGCTTCCTGCGTTCGACCCGCTCGCTCATCCAGACGATCGGCCGCGCGGCCCGCAACGTGCGTGGCAAGGCGATCCTCTACGGCGACGAGATCACCGGTTCCATGAGGGACGCGATCGACGAGACCGCCCGCCGCCGCGAGAAACAGATCGAATACAACGCCGCCCACGGCATCACGCCGACGACGGTCGTCCGTCGCATCGCCGATATCATGGAAGGTGCCCGTGCCGACGTGGGCTCGCGCGGTGGCAAGGGCAAGAAGGCCCGCGAGGCGGCAAAGAAGGTGGCCGAGGAGGCCGCCGACTACGCGGCGCTCAGCCCCGAGCAGGCCGGGGCGACCATCAAGAAGCTCGAGGCCCGCATGTACAAGCATGCCCAGAACCTGGAGTTCGAGGAGGCGGGCAAGATCCGCGACGAGATCCACCGCCTGCGCGAGCGGGCGCTGCGCTGAGTCCCGGCCGGGCAAAAAATCTCGGCCGGACCCTTGCGGAGCCGTGCGGCGGCCGGTAAACTGCGCAGCTCTTCGGGCGGTTAGCTCAGCGGTAGAGCACTACCTTGACATGGTAGGGGTCACAAGTTCGATCCTTGTACCGCCCACCACTTTCCCTCAGGCGAGTGGCACGAAGATCGCAAAAAGGAGCCCTCGGCTCCTTTTTTATTGCCTAAACTACGGACTTTCCCCACGGAGCGCTGCCGGTGCTGGCCTATCCGCTGATCAAGTCCCTGCATATCGTCTTCGTGATCGCCTGGATGGCGACGGTGTTCTACCTGCCACGCATCCTGGTCAACATCGGCGAGGCCGGCAGCGAGCCCGCGGTGAAGGCACGGCTCGAACTCATGGGTCGCCGCCTGTACAAGTTCGGCCACAACATGTTCGGGCTGGCCTTCCTGTTCGGGCTCGTCCTCTGGCTGTACTTCCACATCTCCGGCGGCTGGCTGCATGCGAAGCTGGCGCTCGTCGTCGTCATGCTCGGCTACTACATCTGGTCGGGCCGCCTCCTCAAGCGCAGCATCGCCGGTGGCGCGCTGCCGCCGACGAAGATGCTGCGCCTCTTCAACGAACTGCCGGTGCTGGTGCTGCTCGCGATCGTCTTCCTCGTCGTCGCCAAGCCGTTCTGAAGTCTCGCCCGGCGAGATGTGGATCGGCGATGATCCACGCTGATGTTTTTCGCCCTG
Source organism: Luteibacter sp. E-22 (assembly GCF_049913125.1). Lineage (GTDB taxonomy): Bacteria > Pseudomonadota > Gammaproteobacteria > Xanthomonadales > Rhodanobacteraceae > Luteibacter. Next base: position 3,035,360 of record NZ_CP183975.1, on the reverse strand, counting down.
GAGCCGCCCGTTGAACGACGTGGACGAGATCGCGCCGGGCCTGATGGTCCTGCACGGCAACCGCCTGGAGGAACTGCGCGACGTCCTGGTCGCGTGGCTTCGGCGCGCGCCGCTGGCGCCACTCGAGGACGAATGGGTGCTGGTCCAGTCCAACGGCATCGCACAGTGGTTTCAGATGGCGCTGGCAAGGGCGGTCGACGAGGGCGGGCTGGGCATTTCGGCGGCGGTGAACGTGCAGCTCCCGGGGCGGTTCCTCTGGAAGGCCTATCGCGCGGTGCTCGGGCGCGAGGCGGTGCCGCAGGAATCCCCCTTCGACAAGTCACGGCTCGTCTGGCGCTTGATGCGCCTGTTGCCCTCACTCTCGCAGGAGCCGGATTTCGAATCGCTCGCCGCCTACCTGGGCCACGAGGACGATCCGCGCAAATGCCACCAGCTCGCCGAGCGGCTGGCCGACCTCTACGACCAGTACCAGGTGTACCGGGCCGATTGGCTGGAGGACTGGGCGGCCGGGCGCGATGTGTTGCGCGACGCGCGCGGCGGTGCGCCCGTCATGGCCGCCGGCGATCGCTGGCAGGCCGTGTTGTGGCGGCGCCTGCTCGACGATGTCGGGCCCATGGAGGCCGAGGGCCATCGCGCCGCCGTGCACGAACGGTTCCTGCGAGCGATCGCGTCGGCCGGTTCGCGGCCCACGGGACTGGCCAGGCGGATCGTGGTGTTCGGCATGTCGTCGCTGCCACGGCAGACACTGGAAGCGCTGTCCGCCATCTCCCGCTGGTCGCAGGTGCTGCTGGTGGTGATGAACCCATGCAGGCACTACTGGGCCGACATCGTCGACGATCGCGAACTGCTCCGCGCGGAACGCCGGCGCCAGGCGTTGAAGCCCGGCATGCCCGCCTTGCCCTCCGACGCCGACATGCACCTGCACGCGAACCCGTTGCTGGCGGCGTGGGGCAAGCAGGGCCGCGACTATATCCGCATGCTCGACGAGTTCGATCATCCGGAGAGTTACCGCGAACGTTTCACCGCGTGGGACCAGCGTATCGACCTGTTCGCCGAGCCATCGTCCCGGCGCCTGCTCGGGCAGGTGCAGGCGGCGATCCTCGATCTGGAAGCCGTTCCGGCGATCCCCGCGGCGGTCGACTCCGGCGACACCAGCATCGCCTTCCACGTCGCCCATGGCCCGCAGCGCGAGGTGGAGATCCTCCACGATCAGTTGCTGGCGCGCTTCGAAGCCTCGGCGCGCGAGGGCGACCTGATCCTGCCGCGCGACGTGATCGTGATGGTGCCGGACATCGAGACCTACGGTCCGCATATCGACGCGGTGTTCGGCCGCGTGCCGCGCGACGACCCGCGCTATATCCCTTTCAGCGTGGCCGACCGCGCTTCGCGTGGCAGCGTGCCCCTGGTGATGGCGCTGGACATGTTGCTGGGCATGACGGAGTCACGCTTCGCCGCCGGCGACCTGGCCGATCTGCTCGACGTGCCGGCGATACGGAAGCGGTTCGGGCTTGGCGAAGACGACCTCTCCCTCTTGCACCGCTGGATCGAAGGTGCCGGCATACGCTGGGGACTGGACGCCACGCAACGGGCATCGCTGGGATTGCCCGCGCTCGAACAGAACACATGGCGTTTCGGTTTGCGGCGCATGCTGCTGGGCTACGCGGTCGGGCGTGGCGACGCGTGGGGCGACATCGAGCCCTACGACGAGGTCGGTGGACTCGACGCCGAACTGGTCGGGCCCTTGTCCGATCTGCTGGACAGCCTCGGGGCGTACTGGCGGTCGATGGCCGAGCCCGCGCCACCCGCGATGTGGGGTGCACGTTTGCGAGCGCTGCTTCGCGAGTTCTTCGAGGCCGCCGAGCCCGACGACAGCATGCGCATTCAGCGCCTGCAGGAAGCTCTCGACACCTGGGAGCGCGCCTGTGCGGAAGCCGCGTTCGAGGAACCGCTTCCCGTGGACGTGGTACGCGAAGCGTGGCTGGGACAACTCGACGACGATGGCCTGTCGAAGCGCTTCCTCGCCGGTGCCGTGAGTTTCGGCACCTTGATGCCGATGCGCGCCATCCCGTTCCGCCTCGTATGCCTGCTGGGCATGAACGACGGTGATTATCCGCGCGCGCGTCCGCCGATGGATTTCGACTTGATGTCGCGCCCGGGTGCCTGGCGTCCAGGCGATCGTTCGCGACGCGAGGACGATCGCTACCTGTTCCTCGAAGCATTGCTTTCCGCCCGCGACGCATTGCATATCGGTTGGGTGGGACGTAGTGCGCGGGACAATGCCGAGCGCGCGCCGTCGGTGCTGGTGGGGCAACTGCGCGATTACCTTGCAGCCGGTTGGCAGGCAAGCGACGGCGGGCCGTTGCTGCCGCGCATCACGGTGGAGCATCCGCTGCAGCCTTTCAGTCGCGCTTATTTCGGCATCGGCGACGAACGGCTCTTCACCTATGCGAGCGAATGGCGGCAGGCCCACGACGGCGGCGAACGGGCGGTGGACGAGGCTTTGCCCCCTGTTTCCGTCGAGCGGCCACTCGGCCTGGCGGTACTGCGCCGTTTCCTGCGCCATCCCGTGCGCGAATTCTTCCAGTCGCGCTTGGGCATCCGCTTCGACGCCGCCGAGGTCGCGACGGATGAGTTCGAGCCGTTCGCCATCGACGGGCTCGGCCGGTTCAGCATGACCGATGCGGTATTGCGTGCCGCGATTCATGGGGAGGGCGACGCGGCGTCCTCGATCGATGCCGCCGCCGCTCGCCTGCAACGCAGCGGCGTATTCCCGATGGGCGGTTTCGCCGGGCCGGTCCGTCGTGAGATCGAGGCTACCGCGACGACCGTGTTCGCGCGCTTCGTCGCCGAACGGCGCGCGTGGCCGCTCGATGCCGGCAAGCGCGAGGTTCGCATCGAGGCCGCCGGTATCGTCATCGAGGACTGGCTGGCGGAGCTTCGCGCCGATGGTGACGGGCGGCTCGCCGCCTTTCTGTTGTCGCCGTCGAACGTGCTGGATAACGAAGGAGCGGTGCGCGCGCACCGCCTGGTGATGCCCTGGGTCGATCACCTCGTGGCCCAGGCTGCCGGGATCGCCTTGGAGACGCGTTACATCGGGCCGGATGCCACCGTGGTCCTCGCGCCCATCGATGCCGGCCATGCCATGCGCATGCTGGAGACCCTGGTGCGCGCCTGGCTCGAAGGCATGCGCGCGCCTTTGCCGGTCGCCGTGCGAACGGCGCTGGCGGCGCTGGCCATCGCATCGCCGGAGGAGGCCACCGCCGCGGCGCGCAGGGCGTATGACGGCGTGCACGAGCGTTCGCGCGGCGAAGTGGACGGCGATCCCTACTTGCTTCGCGCCTATCCCGATTTCGCCGCGCTCGAACAGGCGGGCTTCGAGCATGGGTTGCAGCCTTACCGCGATTTCATCGGCAGCCTGCGCGTGGAGCCCGCATGAGCGCGGACGTGCAGCCGCTGCGACCCTTGTCGATGCCCCTCGATGGCGTGCGCCTGATCGAGGCGAGCGCCGGCACCGGAAAGACCTGGACCATCGCCGCGCTGTACGTGCGCGCCGTGCTCGGCCATGGCATCGCGGAACCACTGCTGCCCCCGCAGATCCTCGTCGTGACGTTCACCGAAGCGGCCACGCAGGAACTGCGCGAACGCATCCGCACGCGCCTCGTGGATGCGGCGCGCGCCTTCCGGGAAAACCACGCCGACGAGCCCTTCCTCGCGGGCTTGCTGGATGCCCAGCCTGCGGAACGTCGTGCGGCGTGCGCGCGCCGGTTGGAACTGGCCGCGCAATGGATGGACGAGGCGGCCATCTTCACCATCCATGGCTGGAGCCAACGCATGCTGACCCAGCACGCGTTCGGCAGTGGCCATGCGTTCGCGCAAACGCTGGAGCCCGACGAAAGCGAGTTGCTTGCCGAATGCGTGCGCGATTATTGGCGACAGGCTTTCTACCCGCTCGACGAGGCGCGGCTGGCGCCGATCATCGAGGAATGGACCTCGCCTGACGCCTTGTTGCGTTCGCTGCGGCCACTCCTGGCGGGCGGCGAGACCACCTTGCGGGTCAACGGCGAGTTATTGCCCGAGACGGTCGATATCGCCGCCACGCTCGCCGGGCGCGCGGCCTGGGACGAGGAAGCGGTGCGCCGGAACGCCGACGCCGCCGCGGCGTGGGCGGCGGATGTCGATGCGATCGAGGCGATGATTTCCGCGGCCGCGCGCGACAAGGTCCTGCATAACGGTTGGTACAAGCCGGAGCGCATGCCAGCCGACCTCGCCGCGATGCGCCGCTGGTCGCTGGCCGGTGATGCGGCCGGTTTCGATATCGCACGGTATTCCGCGACCCGTCTGGCCAAAGCCACCGGCAAGGGCAAGACCCCGCCGGCGCATCCTGCGTTCACGGCGCTCGATCGTTGGCAGGAATGGCAGGCCGGAAAAGTGCCCGTTCGCCACGCCGTGCTCGCGGATGCCTTGCAGTGGGTCCGCGAACGTTTCGCCGCGCAGAAGCGCCGTCGGGCGCAGATCGGCTTCGACGATCTGCTGTTGCGCCTTGACCATGCCCTGGCATCGCCGTCGGGAGCGAGCCTGGCGGCGACGTTGCGCCAGCAGTTCCCGCTGGCGTTGATCGACGAATTCCAGGATACCGACCCGCTCCAGTACCGGATCTTCCGTGCCGTGTATGCGGGCGCGCCGGCGGTGGGGTTGTTGCTGATCGGCGATCCGAAGCAGGCGATCTACGCGTTTCGCGGTGCGGACATCCACACCTACCTCGCCGCACGCGGCGAGGCGCAGCCGCCGCACTACAGCCTCGACACGAACCATCGATCCAGCGAAAGCATGGTGGCCGCGGTGAACGCGGTATTCGAGCATGCGGAGCGCCACGCCACGGGGGCGTTCCATTTCGCCGATCGCGGGTTGCCCTTCGCCCCCGTGAAGGCGCGTGGCCGCGCGGAGACCTTCGTGATCGAGGGGCGGCCGCAACCCGCCTTGCGCCTCTGGCTGCTCGACGACGAAGCACCGGTGGGGGTTCGTGTGTATCGCGAGCAGATGGCCGGCGCGTGCGCGGCCGGCATCGTCGACCTTTTACAAGCGGCGGAGCGTGGCGAAAGCGGTTTCCTGTCGGCGGATGGCACGTTCGCGTCGCTCAAGCCGGCGGATATCGCCATCCTCGTGCGCAGTCACAACGAGGCGGCCGAGATGCGTGTCGCGCTCGCGCGGCGCAATGTGCGCAGCGTCTTCCTTTCCGATCGCGATTCCGTGCTCGACAGCACCGAGGCGCACGACGTGCTGCTCTGGCTGCGGGCGGTGGCGGAGCCCGCGTTGGATACGGCGATGCGCGCCGCGCTCGCCACGCGCAGCCTCGACCTCGGCTATGCCGAACTGGAACGCCTCAACGTCGACGAGCGACACTGGGAACGGCGTGGCCAGCAGTTGTTCGAGCTGCGCGAGACCTGGCGTCGCGGCGGCGTGCTTGCGATGCTGCACCGCTTCCTTCACGTCTTCGATCTGCCGGCGCGCCTGCTCCAGTCGCCGGGTGGCGAGCGTGCGCTGACCAACCTGTTGCACCTGGCGGAACTGCTCCAGCAGGCGGCCGCCACGATCGAGGGCGAACAAGCGCTGATCCGCCACCTCGCGGAGCGCATCGCCGATACCTCCAGCCATCATGGCGACGACCAGGTCGTCCGCCTGGAAAGCGACGACGACCTGGTCAAGGTCGTGACGATCCACAAGTCGAAGGGACTGGAATATCCCCTGGTGTTCCTGCCGTTCGCCTGTGCTTCGGGTGGCGTTCGTGCGGGCCAGGGCTACCGCTATCACGATGTCGGCGGTGCACAGCTGGAACTGCTCGCCGCCAGTCACGATGGCGCCGGCGAGCCCGTGCGCGAGGCCAAGGAAGCGGCCGAGCGTGCGGCGCTGCAGGAAGACCTGCGCTTGCTTTACGTTGCGATGACGCGTGCGCGTCATGCCTGCTGGGTCGGTGTGGCGCCTGTCTGCCATAACCCGGCGAAGAAACCGCAACTGCATCGCGGTGCCTTCGGCCACGTGCTCGGCGGCGGCCGGGAGATCGACAACGGCGCGATCGAAGGCTTGTTGCGCGAGCTTGCCGACGGGCATCCCTCCATCGCCGTCGAGTACATGCCGGCCCCTCATGAGCGGCCTTACCAGCCGGCCACGCAGGACGAACGGCCCCAGCCGGCGCGCGAACCCCAAGTCGTCCGTGCCGCTCCATGGTGGATCGCCAGCTATAGCGCGCTGCGCTATACCGACGAGGCCGTGGCCGCGCCGGAAACCGCGGCGGACGACGTCATCGTGGAATACGCCACGGAGCCGGTGGCGACCGCCGCCGATATCGCCACCATCCATGGTTTCGAGCGCGGCGCCGAGGCGGGTACTTTCCTTCACGACCTGCTCGAATGGGCCGCGGAAGAGGGCTTCGCCGAGGTCGCCGCCGATCCGGCGCGTCTTCGCGATACCGTGGCTCGCCGGTGCGAGCGTCGCGGCTGGGAGCGCGCCATCGACCCGCTCACCGACTGGCTGCTCGGCTTCCTGCACACGCCGCTGGCCTTGCCGGATGGCCGTCACCTCGTGCTGGCCGCCCTCGACGATCCACGCCGTTATCGCGCCGAACTCGAGTTCATGTTCGAGGCGCGCGGCGTGGATACGCTGGCGCTGGACCGCATCGTGCGCGAGTACACGCTCGATGGCGCGGCGCGTCCCTCGCTGGCGGCGGACCGGGTCAATGGCATGCTCAAGGGCTTCATCGATCTCATCGTGGAACACCAGGGCCGTTGGTACGTGGCCGACTATAAGTCGAACTGGCTGGGTGTCGACGAGCAGGCCTATACGCCCGCCGCCATGCGCCGGTCGATCCTCGATTCCCGTTATGAACTGCAGTACGCGCTCTACCTGCTCGCCCTGCATCGACAGCTGCGCGCGCGGCTCGGTGCGGCATACGATTACGACACGCACATCGGCGGCGCCGTCTACCTCTATCTGCGCGGCATCGACGGCAAGGGGCATGGTGTCCATGTGGAGCGACCACCGAAGGCGATGATCGACGCGCTCGACGCCTTGTTCGAAGGAGCGGCCGCATGATCGCCGATATCGCGCGCTGGCTCGACACGGCCGTGGCCGAGGGTCGTTTGCGCTCCATCGACCGCGCGTTCGCACGCTTCCTCGCCACACTCGAACCCGACGTGGATGCGCGCGTGCTGGCGATGGCAGCCCTGGTCAGTCGCGAACTCGGCGAAGGGCATATCTGCGTGGATGTCGGTCGCCTGGACGAGATGGAGGCGTCGCTCGCGGAGCCGGAGCGCTGGATCGGCACGTCCTCCCTCGTGGCCGATCCTGCGGGCGATCCAGCCGCCCCCCTGGTGCTGGACGGCGACTGGATCTACCTGCGCCGCTTCTGGCGCGATGAGGCCCGTGTCGCCGACGCGGTCGTTTCCCGCTTCGGCAGCCTGCCCGTGCCGACCGACCTCGATATCGAACTCGACCGCCTGTTCCCGCGCGATGGCGACGGGCCCGACTGGCAGAAGATCGCCTGCGCCATCGCCATACGCGGTGCCTTCGCCGTGGTGACGGGCGGGCCCGGCACGGGCAAGACCACCACCGTGGTCCGCGTGCTGGGACTATTGCAAGCGTTGGCCCATCGCGAAGGCCTGCCGCGCCTGCGCATCCGCCTTGCGGCACCGACGGGCAAGGCCGCGGCACGATTGAACGCATCCATCGCCGGGCAGATCGAGCGGCTCGACGTGGAGGCCGCCGTCAAGCAGGCGATTCCCGCCGAAGTCACCACCTTGCACCGGCTCCTGGGCAGCCGGCCGGACAGCCGCGCCTTTCGTCACGACCGCGACAATCCCTTGCACGTGGATGTCCTCGTCATCGACGAGGCGTCGATGATCGACCTGGAGATGATGGCGGCGACGCTGGATGCCTTGCCCGCCGGGGCGCGCCTCATCCTGCTTGGCGACAAGGACCAGTTGTCGTCGGTGGAAGCGGGCGCCGTCCTCGGCGACCTCTGCGCGCGCGCGGAGCAGGGGTATTACGACGTCGATACGCAGGCGTGGCTGGCCACGGTATGCCACGTCGACGTCGGTCCGTGGACGATACCCGCGGAGGCGCGTGCGCTCGACCAGCATGTCGCCATGCTCCGGCGTAGCCGCCGCTTCGGTGACGACAGCGGTATCGGCGCGCTGGCCGCCGCGATCAATGCCGGCGACCTGGCGGGAGTCCGTTCGGTGTTCGAGCGCGGTGACACCGACGTCGCCGCGCTGCCGCCATCTCCCGAATCGGTCGCCATCCTGGCGATCGAAGGGCGAGGGGAAGCCCCCGGTTATGCGCATTACCTGGATCGGGTCGAGGCGGCGCGTCCGGCGGCGGATGCATCGTTCGCGCACTTCGAGGCTTGGGGAGCGGACGCATTGCGGTCGTATGCGAGGTTCCAATTACTTTGCGCCACGCGGCATGGTGACAACGGTGTCGTGCGGCAGAACGAACGCATCGCACAGGGCTTGCTCGAACGGGGTCTCATCGAGGCGGTGGACGGATGGTATGAAGGGCGGCCGGTGATGGTCACCCGCAACGATTACGCGCTGGGACTGATGAACGGCGATGTGGGCGTCACGCTGTGGGTGCCGGACGGGCAGGGCGGCATGGCCTTGCGCGTGGTGTTCGCGGTGATGGACGAGCGGGGCGGAGAACGCATCCGCTTCGTCGTGCCGAGCCGCCTCGCGGCGGTGGAAACGGTGTATGCCATGACCGTGCACAAATCGCAGGGTTCGGAGTTCGAGCACACCGCGCTCGCGTTGCCCGCCGAACCGTCCCCCGTGCTGACGCGCGAACTGGTTTATACGGGAGTGACCCGCGCGCGGCGCTGGTTCACCTCGCTGGCCGCGCCGGACATCCTCGGCTATGCGGTGCAGCGAAAGACGCAGCGGGCCTCGGGCTTGCTGCGCCGGTTGCTCTGACGCGACGGAGGGCCGCGCTCCTACCAGGGTTGGTTCTCACCAAGCCCTACAGGCTGCTGACGATCAGCCCACCTTATAAAAGTCCTTGTACCAGGCAGCGAACTTCGCCAGCCCTTCGTCGACCGACGTCGCAGGCGCATAACCCACATCCCGCCGTAGCGCCGACACATCCGCCCAGGTATCGGGAACATCGCCCGGTTGCATCGGCAGCAGGCGCTTTTCCACTTCGCGCCCGAGGTGCTTCTCCAACAGGCCGATGAAGTCCAGCAGTTGCACCGGCTCATCGTTACCGATGTTGTACACGCGGTAAGGCGCGGCCGAGCTACCCGGATTCGGCGACACCGGGTTATACGACGGGTCCGGCATGGCCGGGTGGTCGAGCGTACGGATCACGCCTTCGACGATGTCGTCGATATAGGTGAAGTCGCGGCTGTGCTGGCCGTGGTTGTACACGTCGATCGGTTCGCCGCGGACGATGCGATTGGCGAACAGGATCGGCGACATGTCCGGCCGGCCCCACGGGCCATACACGGTGAAGAAGCGCAGGCCCGTCGTCGGCAGTCCGAACAGGTGGCTGTACGTATGCGCCATCAGCTCGTTCGACTTCTTCGTGGCCGCATAGAGGCTGACGGGATGGTCCACGGCGTCTTCCACCGAGAAGGGCATCTTCCGGTTCGCCCCATAGACCGAACTCGACGAGGCGTAGACCAGATGCCCCACCCGATGCCGCCGGCAGGCTTCGAGGATGTTCACGAAGCCGACCAGGTTGCTCTGCACGTAGGCATGCGGATGGGTGAGCGAGTAACGCACGCCAGCCTGGGCGGCAAGGTTCACCACGCGCTCCGGCTGGAAATCCGCGAACGCCTTGTCCACCGCCGCCTGCTCGGCGAGGTCCGCGCGCAGGTGGGTGTATGCCGGATGCGTGGCGAAGCGGGCGAGGCGTGCCTCTTTCAGCGCCGGGTCGTAGTAATCGTTGTGATTGTCGAAGCCCAACACGGTGTCGCCGCGCGCGAGGAGACGCTCGGTGAGGGCGGAACCGACGAAACCGGCGCTGCCGGTGACCAGGATGCGCATGGTGGGGACCTGCGGTTTGGGCGGCCCCACAGTGTAATGGACGCCCGGATTGACACGGCAGCGGCGCTGATCTAGTTTTTGCGCGATATCCACGAGACGAAGGTGGCCCGCGGCAACGCCGGCCGAGTGTGCGACATGCGGACTACTCGCTTCCCAACCTGAGCCCCCGCCACGTCTTCGTCACCTTTCGAAGGGCGCCTGGCGCCCTTTTTGTTTGTCCGGAACACCATCCATGATCCAGATCACGCTCCCCGACGGCAGCCAGCGTCCGTTCGACCATCCCGTCACCGTGCAGGACGTCGCCGCCTCGATCGGTGCCGGCCTGGCCAAGGCCACGCTCGCCGGCAAGGTCGACGGCAAGCTCGTCGATGCCAGCTTCACCATCGACCACGATGCCGCCCTCGAGATCGTCACCGAGAAGAGCCCCGAGGCGCTGGACATCCTGCGCCACTCCACCGCGCACCTGCTCGGCCAGGCCGTGCAGCGCCTGTTCCCGGGCGCGCAGGTCACGATCGGTCCCGTGGTCGAGAACGGCTTCTACTACGACTTCGCCTATGAGCGGCCCTTTACGCCGGACGACCTCGACGCCATCCAGGCGGAGATGGAGAAGATCGTCAAGGAGCAGATCCCGGTCACCCGCTCGGTGAAGAGCCGCGACGAGGCGATCCGCTTCTTCCGCGGCATGGGCGAGGAATACAAGGCTCAGATCATCGAGAGCATCCCGGCCAACGAGGAGCTTTCGCTCTACACGCAGGGCGAGTTCACCGATCTCTGCCGCGGACCGCATGTGTCCAACACGGCCAAGCTGCGCGCGTTCAAGCTCATGAAGGTGGCCGGCGCCTACTGGCGCGGCGATTCCAACAACGAGATGCTGACCCGCATCTACGGCACCGCATGGCTGAACGACAAGGACCTCAAGGCCTACCTGCACCAGCTGGAGGAGGCCGAGAAGCGCGACCACCGGCGCATCGGCAAGCAGCTGGACCTCTTCCACATGCAGGAAGAGGCCCCGGGCATGGTCTTCTGGCATCCGAAGGGCTGGGCCATCTGGCAGGCGGTGGAGCAGTACGTCCGCGGCGTCTACAAGAAGAGCGGCTACCGCGAGGTCCGTGGCCCGCAGATCATGGACGTGAGCCTGTGGAAGAAGTCCGGCCATTGGGACAACTACCAGGAAAACATGTTCTTCACCGAGTCGGAGAAGCGCACGTACGCCCTGAAGCCCATGAACTGCCCGGGCCACGTGCAGATCTTCAACACCAACCTGCACAGCTACCGCGACCTGCCGGTGCGCTACGGCGAGTTCGGCGGCTGCCATCGCAACGAACCTTCGGGCGCGCTGCACGGCATCATGCGCGTGCGCGCCTTCACCCAGGATGACGGCCACATCTTCTGCACCCCGGCGCAGATCGAGGACGAGGTCGCGGCCTTCCACGGCCAGGCCATGAAGGTCTATGAGGATTTCGGCTTCAACGACATCGCCATGAAGATCGCCCTCCGCCCCGACAAGCGGATCGGCTCGGACGAGGTCTGGGACAAGGCCGAGCACGCCCTGCGCGGGGCCCTGTCGGCGGCCGGGGTGGAGTGGGAGGAGCTGCCGGGCGAGGGCGCTTTCTACGGTCCCAAGATCGAGTACCACATGAAGGATTCGATCGGCCGGGCCTGGCAGGTCGGGACCATGCAGGTCGATTTCATGATGCCCGAGCGCCTGGGCGCCGAATACGTGGACGAAAACAGCCAGCGCCTGCACCCGGTCATGTTGCACCGGGCCATCGTGGGTTCCATGGAGCGCTTCATCGGCATCCTGATCGAGCACCATGCGGGCTTGCTTCCGACCTGGCTCGCCCCCATTCAGGCGGTTGCCTTCAGCATTACCGACGCACAGGCCGATTATGTGCGCGAGGTGACGCAAACCCTTGTCGGACAAGGGTTCAGGGTGGAAGCCGATTTGCGCAACGAAAAAGTCGGATATAAAATCCGCGAGCATACGTTGCAGAAGGTGCCCTATCTCATCGTGATCGGCGATCGCGAGAAGGAAACGGGTACCATTTCCGTACGTACCCGCGGCGGCGAAGACCTCGGCACCATGCCAGTGGCACAATTCGTCGAACGTTTGGAAGCCGAGACCCGCCGCTAGGCCGTGGGTCCGGTATTGGGATCATTCTTCTGGAGGATAGCGGTATCGCTACGACCGATAACAAGGGCAATCGCAAGAACAACGACATCCGCGTGCCGCGGGTGCGCGTGCTGGGCGCCGAGGGCGAGCAGTTGGGCATCATGGAGACCCGTGACGCCATTCGTGCCGCCGAGGAGCTGGGCATGGACCTCGTCGAGATCCAGCCGAACGGCGATCCGCCGGTCTGCAAGATCATGGATTACGGCAAGTTCAAGTTCGAAGCCCAGAAGAAGGCCTCCGCTGCCAAGAAGAAGCAGAAGCAGGTCGAGATCAAGGAAGTGAAGTTCCGCCCGGTCACCGACGAGGGCGACTACCAGATCAAGCTGCGCAAGATGCGTGAGTTCCTCGAAGAGGGTGACAAGGTCAAGGTCACGATCCGCTTCCGCGGTCGCGAGATGTCCCATCAGGACCTCGGCCAGAACCTGGCCCGCCGTGTCCAGACGGACATCGGCGAAGACGGTGTGGTCGAGTCGTTCCCGCGTCTCGAAGGCCGGCAGATGGTCATGATGATCGGCCCGAAGAAGAAGGCCTGATCCAGAAAAGGCGCTCCGGCGCCTTTTTTGTGGGGTGCCTTTTGGGGTAGCTGCCTCTGGCGGAAGCCTTCACGATTCGGTATCATCGCCGGCTCGGCCCGTATGGATGGGCCGAATCACCGTTCCCGGCAGGATGGAAAGCGCGTTGTCTCCCAAGGCTCGCCGCCGGATCAGTCAGTAACCGAATACGGAGCATTCCGATGCCCAAGATCAAGACCAACCGGGCGGCCGCGAAGCGTTTTCGCAAGACCGCATCCGGCAAGTTCAAGGCCGGTCACGCCTTCAAGTCGCATATCCTGACCAAGAAGTCGACCAAGCGTAAGCGCGGCCTGCGCGCTCCCAACCACGTCAAAGCTTGCGACACCAAGGGTGTGGCTCGCATGTTGCCGTATCTCTAAGGGAGGGTTGAACCATGGCTCGTGTTAAGCGTGGCGTTACCGCCCGTCGTCGTCACAAGAAGATCATCGGCCGTGCCAAGGGCTATTACAACGCCCGCCGCAAGGTATTCCGCGTAGCCAACCAGGCCGTCATCAAGGCTGGCCAGTACGCCTACATCGGCCGCAAGCAGCGCAAGCGTCAGTTCCGCGCCCTGTGGATCGTCCGTATCAATGCCGCCGCCCGTCAGTTCGGCCTGTCGTACAGCCGCCTGATCAATGGCCTGGCCAAGGCGCAGATCACGGTCGACCGCAAGGTCCTCGCCGACCTCGCCGTGCACGACATCAAGGCGTTTGGTGCGATCGCAGAGAAGGCCAAGGCCAGTCTGGCTGCGTAATCCGCTTTACCACGCGCGGTAGTCTTATCGCGCGATGATGGATGACGTGGGGAGAAGGCTTGCCTTCTCCCCACACTTTTTTGCGTGCCCGGAAAAAGCAGGAAAACCGATGGAATCGATCGAGCATATCGACGCGTCCCTACGGGACATCGAATCCGCCCCCTCGCTCGAGGCGCTGGACGCCGTGCGTGTGGCCTTGCTGGGCAAGAATGGAGCGGTCACCGCGGCCCTGAAGGCGCTGGGCCAGCTTTCCGGCGACGAGCGCAAGGCGCGCGGCGCCGAGGTCAACCGCGCCAAGGAACGCCTCACCGACGCCATCGCCGCGCGCAAGCAGGCGCTGGAACAGGCCGAACTGGACCGTCGCCTCGCCTCCGAGCGCATCGACGTGACCCTGCCGGGGCGTGACGGGGAATACGGTGGCATCCACCCGATCACCCGCGCGCTGGAGCGCATCGCCGATATCTTCGGCCGGCTCGGCTACCAGCGTGCCGACGGTCCCGAGATCGAGGACGACTGGTACAACTTCGAGGCGCTGAACTTCCCGCCGCACCATCCGGCGCGCGCCATGCACGACACTTTCTATTTCGGCGACGGGCGCCTGCTGCGCACGCATACCTCGCCGGTGCAGATCCGTTCGATGCAGGGCCGCCAGCCGCCCATCCGCATCATCGCGCCGGGCAAGGTCTACCGCAGCGATTCGGACCAGACCCATTCGCCCATGTTCCACCAGATCGAAGGCCTGCTGGTCGACGAGACCTCCAGCTTCGCCGACCTGAAGGGCACGCTGGCCGAGTTCGTGCGCGCGTTCTTCGAGCGCGATTTCGAGATGCGCTTCCGGCCGAGCTACTTCCCCTTCACCGAGCCCTCGGCCGAAGTCGACATCCGCTGGGATGCCGAGGACGGCAGCACGCGCTGGCTCGAAGTGCTCGGCTGCGGCATGGTGCACCCCACCGTGCTGAAGAACTGCGGCATCGATCCGGAGCGCTACACGGGTTTCGCCTTCGGCCTGGGCGTGGAGCGGTTCGCCATGCTCCGCTATGGGGTCGGCGACCTGCGCGCGTTCTTCGAGAACGACCTGCGATTCCTGCGACAGTTCGCCTGACCCGCATCGACGCGAGGTCGGCCCTCCGGCCGGCCACGACTCCACGTTCAACGAGCTCGCTCCCATGAAATTCTCTGAAAACTGGCTGCGCGAACTGGTCGCCATCGACGCGGATCGCGCGGCGCTGGTCCACGCGCTCACGATGTCCGGCCTGGAAGTGGAAGAGGTCACGCCCCTGGGCGAAGGCCTCGATGGTGTCGTCGTCGCCGAGATCGTCGAGGCGGTGAAGCACCCCGAAGCCGACCGGCTGCAGGTATGCAAGGTGGATGCGGGGCGGGGCGAACCGCTGCAGATCGTCTGCGGCGCGCCCAATGCCCGTGTCGGCATCCGCGTGCCGCTGGCCACGGTGGGTGCAACGCTGCCGGGCGGGATCCAGATCAAGGCGGCGAAGCTGCGCGGCGTCGAGTCGTACGGCATGCTCTGTTCGGCCAAGGAACTCGGCATCGACGCCGACGCCTCCGGGCTGCTCGAACTGCCGTCCGATGCACCGGTCGGCAAGCTGCTGGCCGAGTACATGGGTCTGCCCGATGCCAGCATCGAACTGAAGATCACCCCGAACCGCCCCGACGTGCTCGGCCTGCATGGCCTCGCCCACGACGTGGCGGCTCTCTTCGGCAGCGAGGTGAAGGCGATCGGGACGACCGACGCGCCGGTCACCGCCAGTGCGTCCCGGCCCGTCAGGCTCGAAGCCGGAGCCGACGCGCCCCGTTACCTCGGCCGCGTGATCGAGGGCGTGGACGCGACCGCGCGATCGCCGCTGTGGCTCGCCGAGCGCCTGCGCCGCTCCGGCATCCGTCCGATCAGCGCCATCGTCGACATCACCCAATACGTGATGCTGGAACTCGGCCACCCCATGCACGCCTTCGACAACGACACCTTGTCGGGGCCCATCGTGGTTCGCCATGCCGACGTCGGCGAGCCCCTTAAACTGCTCGACGGCAGCGAGGCGACGCTCGATCCCTCCTTCGTCGTGATCGCGGATGAAGCGCGTGCGCTCGCCGTCGGCGGCGTGATGGGCGGCCTCGATTCGCGCGTGACCGACGCCACCCGGAATATCTTCCTGGAAGCCGCTCATTTCGCCCCCTCGGCCATCATGGGTCGCGCCCGCAAGCTTGGCCTGCACACCGATGCCTCGCACCGTTACGAGCGCGGCGTCGACCCGGCGCTGCCGAAGCGTGCGATGGAGCGGGCCACGGAACTGATCCTGGCCATCGCGGGCGGGAAGGCGGGCCCGGTGACGGTCGCCGAGCGTCTGGAAGACCTGCGCGAGCACGTGCCGGTCCTGCTCCGTCATGCGCGTCTGCGCCGCGTGCTCGGTATCGAGGTCGCGGCCAGCGAGGTCGCTCGCATCTTCACCGCGCTCGGCATGGGCGTGGTCGAGGTGGCGGACGGCTGGCGCATCACGCCGCCGAGCAGCCGCTTCGACATCGAGCGCGAGGAGGACCTCATCGAGGAGGTCGCCCGTATCCACGGCTACGAGCGCATTCCGACCCACGTGCCAGCGGGCGAGATCGCCCTGCGCGCCGAGCCGGAGGCCCGTCTCACCGAGATGGCGTTGCGCGACCAGCTGGCCGCCCGTGGCTACTTCGAGGCCGTGACGCTCTCCTTCGTGAGCGCCGATCTGCTGAAGACCTGGGGCGTGGACGAGGGCCAGGTCCCCCTGGCCAATCCGCTGTCGGCCGATCTCGCCGTCATGCGTACCTCGCTCCTGCCGGGCCTGGTCGAGGCGCTTCGGCACAACCGCGCGCGCCAGCAGGATCGCGTGCGCCTGTTCGAGGTCGCGCGCAGCTTCCATGCCACGGGCGGCGCACCCGATGAAATCGGCCGCGTCGCCGTCGTCGCCTCGGGCGGAGCCCGTCCGGAGCAGTGGGGCGAGACCTCGCGCACCGTCGATTTCTTCGATCTCAAGGGCGACCTGGATGCGCTGATCGCCCATACGGGCGAGCCGGCACGCTGGTCGGTGGACGCCGGCGACCTGCCGCCGTGGCTGCATCCGGGGCGCGGCGCCCGCGTACTCCGCGATGGCCGTCAGGCCGGCTTCCTGGGGGCGTTGCACCCGGCGCTGGCCAAGGCACTCGATCTTGGCCCGGACGTCCACGTGATGGAACTGGCGCTCGAGCCGATCCTGTCTCGGCGCTTGCCCAGCGCCAGCCGCGTCGCCCGTTTCCCGGCGGTTCGTCGCGACATCGCCGTGGAATTGCCGGAAGAAGTGTCCTGGGCTTCGGTCGAGGCCGCCGTGCGCGGCGCGCTGGGCGAGGTGCTCACGGAGATCCGCCTGTTCGACCGTTATGCAGGGAAGGGGATCGATGAAGGGCGAAAGAGTCTCGCTATGGGCTTGATTTTACAGGACGCTTCACGCACCCTTACCGACGACGATGCCGACGCTCGCGTGGCAGATGCGGTGGGGGCATTGGAGAAGACATGCAAGGCAAGACTGCGAGGATAAGATGGCGCTGACCAAGGCGGAAATGGCCGAGCGGCTTTTCCTCGACGTGGGCCTCAACAAGCGCGAGGCCAAGGAATTCGTGGACGCGTATTTCGAGGTCGTGCGCGAGGCACTGGAGCGGGGCGAGCAGGTGAAGTTGTCGGGTTTCGGCAATTTCGACCTTCGGCAGAAGAATCAGCGGCCCGGTCGGAATCCGAAGACCGGTGAGGAAATTCCCATCTCTGCCCGGCGGGTGGTCACCTTCCGTCCCGGCCAGAAACTCAAGGTAAGAGTCGAGGGCTATGCTGGATCCAGGGAATAACACCGAACTTCCGGCGATCCCGGCGAAGCGCTACTTCACCATCGGTGAGGTCAGCGAGCTTTGCGGCGTCAAGCCGCACGTCCTTCGCTATTGGGAGCAGGAGTTTCCCGCCCTCAAGCCCGTCAAGCGCCGCGGCAACCGCCGCTATTACCAGCGCCACGACGTGCTCATGATCCGCCAGATCCGTTCCTTGCTGTACGACGAGGGCTTCACCATCACCGGCGCCCGCGCCCGGTTGGAAGGCCCGCAGGCCCGCATGGAAGCCAGCATGTCGCACCAGATCGTCCGTCAGGTACGCCTGGAGCTCGAAGAAGTCCTGTCCCTCCTTCGTCGCTGATCCGCCTTCCGCAGATCGCGATGTTGCTGTTACAATCGTTCGCTCGTCGGGGTGTAGCGCAGCCTGGTAGCGCACTACGCTGGGGGTGTAGTGGTCGCGAGTTCGAATCTCGCCACCCCGACCATTATTCGAAAAGGCGTCCTTCGGGGCGCCTTTTTTCGTTTGCGAGGCAGCACGGCACATTGGTGCGAGGCGATCATCATCATGGTGCGCTCCACATGGCTACTCCGGCAGGTCGGCCCTGACTAGGCTGCCAGGCGTTGGTAAACCGAAGGGCACCTCCATGCGTCTCACAGCTATCGCCACGGCCTGTCTGCTCGGCCTGTCCGTCGACGCCTATGCGGCCGACGTCACATCGATTTCCCGCCTCGCCGCCGGACCGGGCGACACCCTCTTCGTCGCCGACTGGAAGGCGGCGAAGGTTCATGCCCTCCAGCTGCCGCCGGCGCCACGACAGCCGGCGGGCACCGCGTTCAACATCCTCGACCTGGAGGCGCTGCTCTCGGCGCAGGTCGGTAACGCGAAGGTCACGATCGAGGACATGGTCGTCCGCCCGGGGACGGGCCAGGTATACGTCGCCACCAGCTACGGTCCCGGCAAGGCGCCGGCACTGTTCGTGGTGACAAGCGACAAGCGGGCGCGCCGTATCGACCTGCGGTCGGCACCTTCCACGTCGGTTGCGTTGCGCGATGCGCCGACCTCGAACAGCCGGTTCTGGAAGCAGACACCGGAGCGGAGCTTCACCGTCACCGACATGAAATGGCGTGACGGCGAACTGTTCGTGGCCGGCCTTTCGAACCAGGATTTCGCCTCGACGCTCCGCCGGGTGCGTTATCCCTTCGACGCGAAACAGTCGATCACGTCCATCGAGATTTTCCATGGTGGGCACAACCTCATGGAGACACGTGCGCCTATCCGCGCAATGAGCTTCGCCAACCTCGGTGGCAAGCCATACCTGGTCGCCGCCTATACCTGCACGCCCCTGGTGATCATCCCGCTCGACGAATTGAAGGACGGTGCGCACGTTCGTGGGAAGACCGTCGCCGAACTTGGCTACGGCAACACCCCGGCGGGCATGGTCTCGTTCACCAAGGTGGAGCAGGGCAAGGCGAGCGACTTCGTGATGCTGGTGAATTTCAACCGCGTGTCCGATGTCGTTTCCGTGGCGGAACTGGATGCGGCACGCGCCCGGCCCGGCATCGAGAAACAGGTTCCGTTCGGCCAGATCACCGGCGTCAATGTGACCGAGGCACCGCTTGCTGGTGCACTGCGCATCGATAACCTCGACGACAAGTCGTTCGCCGTCGTTCGTCGCGACCTCCAGCACGATGCACTGCAGCTGGTGTCGATCGGGAAGGACCTGAGCTTCCGCATGTCCGACCACGTTTCGGAATACGCCTTCCCCGATTTCAGCTTCAAGGGGAACGAGTTCCAGCAACGGAACATCAAGCCGAGGCAGGACATGCTGCTGAAGGATGAAGAGCTGCCCGACCTCGTCAAGGCGCCGGAGTGATCCGTGCGCCTGCATCGGCTCCTGGCTGGCACGATGTTCGTGCTCGTGCTTCCTCAGGCTCATGCCCGGTCCCCGGAGGCACCCATCGTGACGGTACGGCCATCCGCAGCCGTCATCCCCGCCAACATGCTGCGGCTTTCGTTCGAGTTCGCCATGGCGCCCGAGGGTCCCGTGCTGCCGGGAATCGCGCTGTCGCATGCTGATGGAAGCGACCTACGGGAACCCTTCCTCGCCCAGGAACTGTGGTCGCCCGATGGACGCATCCTGACGCTTCTCCTGCATCCCGGGCGTGTGAAGAGTGGCCTGGTTGCGCGGGAAGCGTTAGGGCCGATCCTCGTGCCGGGGGACGATGTGGTCCTTACGCTCGACGGCCGTCCGCTCAAGCGGTGGCACGTCGGGCCGCCGGACCTGCATGGCCCTGTCGAATCGGCATGGCACGTATTCCCGGTCGCACCCGCGTCGCGGCAGTCCCTCGTGGTGCGGCTGGATGCGCCGATCGACGGCAGGGATGCGGACTATATGGCCGTCGTCGATGCCGACGATCGTCCGGTGGATGGACATGCCGAACTGCTCGACGGCGAAACCACCTGGACATTCACTCCGGACGCACCCTGGCACGCGGGCAGATACAGGCTGGTCGTCCGCGGCACCCTCGAAGATCCCTCAGGCAACCGCCTGAACGGCCATTTCGAAGCGCCGCTCGATACACCCGATGCACCGGCCGTGGATGCCACGGTGGTCTTCGACATAGGTTCTACTCCAGGCATTCCCCTTTCCCCGAGGTCTTCCCGATGACTCGCACTCACCGTTTCGCATGCGCCTGCCTCGCCGGCGCCCTGGTACTTGGCATGGCCGCGACCGTTGTTCCCGGTCGCGCGTCCGCCGCGGCCCCGATGGTCCACACGCAGGCGCCGGGCTACTACCGCCTGATGGTCGGCGATGTCGAGGTGACCGCCCTGAATGACGGCACGATCGACTTCCCGATGGAGCAGTTGTTGATCGGCGTTTCGTCCGAGCAGATCGCATCGGCATACCGCAAGGCGTTCCAGGCGCTGCCGGCGGAGTCGTCGATGAACCAGTTCCTCATCAACACCGGCGGCAAGCTCGTGCTGGTCGATGCCGGCGCGGGTTCGTTCTACGGCCCGACACTAGGCAATACGATCGACAACCTCAAGGCAGCGGGCTATTCACCCGATCAGGTCGACGAGGTCGTGATCACTCACATGCATGCCGACCATATCGGCGGCTTGCTGCGGAACGGCGAGCGTGCCTTCACGAACGCGACCATCCGTCTCGACAAGGCCGAATACGATTTCTGGATGAATCCGGCCAATCGTGCGAAGGCGCCCGAAGGCGTTCGGGTGAGCTTCGATGTCGCCCAGAAGGTCTTCGCGCCGTACATCGCCGCCGGCAAGGTGCAGGTCTTCCAGGGCGGCACGGAGATCGTGCCGGGTATACGTGCCATCGCCGCGCCGGGACATACCCCGGGACACAGCTTCTATATCGTGGAGAGCAAGGGCGCCACCCTGGTGTTGTGGGGCGACGTGGTGCATTCCGCGGTGGTGCAATTCCGCGATCCCTTCGTGCGGATCGCGTGGGACAGCGACAACCACGAAGCCGAGCGCGCCCGCGAAGCGGCGTTCGCCGATGCGGCGAAGAACGGTTACATGATCGGCGCGGCACACTTGCCGTTCCCCTCGTTCGGGCACATCGCGAAAGCGGAAGACGGCAAGGGCTATGTCTATGTCCCGCTGAACTACACGCAGAACCGCCCCGGCCGATAGCGGCCCTCAAGCTTCCAGTCCCCCGGCCGCTAAGCTTGCAGAGCCGCAAGGCCGGTCCGGGGGCGCCATGAGCATCGAAGACATCATCCGCGAGGAAGACATCGGGGTTTACAAGACCCTGCTGGAGTCCACGCGCGCCATCCCCTGGAAGATCGAGTGGGAGACTCTGCGCTTCGCCTACATAGGCCCGCAGATCGAGGAATTGCTGGGTTGGGCGCCACAGTCCTGGGCCACGGTGCAGGATTGGGCCGACCGCATGCATCCGGAGGATCGCGCCTGGGTCTTCGACTTCTGCGTCGCGCAATCGCAGGCCGGCATCGATCACGAAGCGGATTACCGTGCCTTACGCAAGGATGGCGAGTACGTCTGGATTCGCGATGTCGTGCACGTGGTGCGCAACCCCGACGGTAGCCCGAACGCGCTGGTCGGCTTCATGTTCGACATCAGCGAGCGCAAGCGCACCGAAGAGCGCCTGCTCGACATGCAGCGCGAGCTCGAGGAACTGTCGTTCAAGGACGGTCTCACGGGCGTCGCCAACCGGCGCCGTTTCGACATGATCGTGGAAAACGAATGGCGGGATGCGATGGCCAACAGGCAAGCCATCTCGGTCGTCGTGCTCGACATCGACTTCTTCAAGCAATACAACGACCACTACGGGCATCTGGAAGGCGACGAGTGCCTGAAACGCGTGGCGACCGCACTCGCCGGCATCGTGCGCAGCCCGCGCGACCTGCTTTGCCGGTTCGGTGGCGAGGAATTCGTGTTGCTGTTGCCGGGTACGGACGAAGCCACCGCCATGGCGTTGGCCTGGCGTTGCCTCGACCTCGTCGACAAGGCACTGATCCCCCATGCGGGCGTGGGCGCCGGAAAGCGCCTGACGCTGAGCGCGGGCGTGCACACCACCGTTCCTACGGAACGCGATGAAGTGCTGCCGTTCATCGCGGTAGCCGACCGCCGCCTGTACCTCGCCAAGGAACGCGGCCGCGCCCGCGTCGTCGCCGATGGCGGCCTTTAAAGGGCGAAGCCGAGCCCGCCAGCCCCGCCCTCAGTAAAGCGCGCGAGCCCGCAGGGTGCCCTCGATCGCCGCCAGTTCGTTACGCAACGCGGCAGCGTGTTCCTCGGTGGTGGAGACGTCGATCACCACGTAGCCGACCTGCGACGAGGTTTGCAGGTACTGGCCGTCGATGTTCACCGCGGCACGCGAGAAAACCTCGTTCACCCGCGACAATACGCCGGGGATATTGCGATGGATATGCAGCAGGCGGCGGCTTGTCGGATGCCCCGGCAGCGACACCTCGGGGAAGTTCACGGCCGATAGCGTGCTGCCGTTGTCGCTGTAGCGAACCAGCTTGGAGGCGACCTCGATGCCGATGTTCTCCTGGGCCTCCGCCGTGCTGCCACCGACGTGTGGGGTGAGGATCACGTTGTCCATGCCGACGAGCGGGGAAACGAAGGGATCGTCGTTGCCCTTGGGCTCGACTGGAAAGACGTCGATCGCTGCTCCTGCGAGATGCTTCGAACGCAAGGCGGCGGCCAGTGCGTCGATGTCGACCACCGTGCCGCGCGAGGCATTCACCAGCATGGAGCCGGGGCGCATGCGTGCGATTTCCGCAGCGCCGATGAGGTTTCGTGTCTGCGGCGTTTCGGGTACGTGCAGCGTCACCACGTCGGCGCGTTCGAGAAGGTCGTCGAGGCTCGCGGCCGGACGGGCATTGCCGAGCGAAAGCTTTGCTTCGACATCGTGGAAGATCACGCGCATGCCCAGCGATTCCGCCAGTACGCCCACCTGGGTACCGATGTGGCCGTAACCGACGATGCCCAGCACCTTGTCGCGCACCTCGAAGCTGCCCGCCGCCGACTTCGACCAGCCACCTCGGTGGCATTCGGCATTTTTCTCGGGGATGCGGCGGACCAGCATGATCGTCTCGGCGATGACCAGTTCGGCGACGCTGCGCGTGTTGGAATACGGTGCGTTGAACACCGGCACGCCCAGCCGCTCGGCTTCGGCCGTATCGACCTGGTTGGTGCCGATGCAGAAGCAACCCACCGCGATCAGGCGCCGTGCCTCCGCCAGGACCCCGGCGGTGAGGTGGGTGCGCGAGCGGATGCCCACGATGTGCGCGTCCGCGATGCGCTCGCGGAGTTCGTCCTCCGGCAGCGACTTCTCGTGGAACTCGATCTGTGAGTAGCCGGCCTGGCGGAAGGTATCCAGGGCGCTCCGGCTGACGCCTTCGAGCAGCAACACCTTGATGTCTTCTTTCGGGTACGACGTGCGCTTCATGGTTCGGGGCGATCCTGGGGGGAAGACCCCACTATGCCAGATACACGGGGCGCGGCGGACCATGGACGCTCGCCGCCTCTGCTGGCACGCTGGAGCCCCCGCCGAGCGAACCGCCCCATGACCGACCCGCGCCTGTCCGAGCTTGCCCGCCTTCTGCCCGAACTGAAGATCTCGACCGACCCAGGCGACCTGGAGCATCACGGTCGTGACTGGACCCGGCGCTGGACGCCGGAGCCACTCGCGATCGCCTGGCCCGCGTCCATCGAAGAGGTGCAAGGCATCGTGCGCTGGGCAAATGGGCAGGGAGTCGCCGTCGTGCCTTCCGGGGGCCGTACCGGCCTGTCGGGCGGTGCCGTGGCGGCGAAGGGGGAACTGGTTCTCAGCCTCGACCGGATGAACCGCGTGCTCGGTTTCGATCCGATCGATCGCACGCTGACGGTGCAGCCGGGCATCGCGCTGGAAGCGGTACACAACGCCGCGCGTGAGCGGGGGCTGCTCTATCCGGTCGATTTCGCCGCCCGCGGGTCATGCCAGATCGGCGGCAACATCGCCACCAATGCCGGCGGCATCCGGGTGATCCGTTATGGCAATACCCGGCAGTGGATCGCCGGGCTCAAGGTGGTGACGGGCACGGGTGAGGTGCTCGATCTCAATCGAGGCCTGGTCAAGAACGCTTCCGGCTACGACCTTCGCCACCTCGTGATCGGTTCGGAAGGCACCCTCGGCATCGTGGTCGAGGCGACGCTGTCGCTGACTTCGCCGCCACCGCCCTCGCAGGTGATGCTGCTGGCGGTGCCCGCGATGGATGCGCTGATGAAGGTCTTTGCGGAAGCGCGGCACCGGCTTCGTCTGGAGGCCTTCGAGTTCTTCACGGATAGGGCGTTGCATCATGTGCTCGCGCACGGTGCGCAACGGCCGTTCGACGAAACATATCCCTTCTACGTGGTCACCGAGTTCGATGCGGCCGACGAGCGTGCCGAAGCCGATGCGCTGGCCTTCTTCGAGTCCTGCCTCGGCGAGGGCTGGGTGGTGGATGGCGCGATCAGTTCGAGCGAAGGGCAGGCCGCCGCCTTGTGGCGCTTGCGCGAGGGCATCACGGAAAGCCTCGCGCCGCACAAGCCTTACAAGAACGATGTGTCGGTGCGCATCTCCGCCGTGCCGGCGTTCATGGCGGAAATGCAGGACCTGCTGTCTGCCGAGTACCCGCATTTCGACGTCGTCTGGTTCGGTCACATCGGCGATGGAAACCTGCATATCAACGTGCTGAAGCCGGCCGACCTCGACAACGCGGTGTTCGTCGAACAATGCGAGCACGTGACCTCGATGCTGGTGGATACCCTGGCCCGGCACGGTGGCTCGATCTCCGCCGAACATGGCATCGGGCTGGTGAAGAAGCCCTGGCTCGGCAGCGTTCGCAGCGAGGCCGAAATCGCCCTGATGCGCGGGATCAAGGCAGTGTGGGACCCCAACGGCATCATGAACCCCGGCAAGCTCCTGTAAGAGCCACCACGGGTCCTACCACGTGTGGCATCCCGCGCCCCACCCGGTTAGCCTTCCCTTCCTCCCCAAACTCCGCAGGACCCCGCCTCATGGCCCAGGATTCCCCCGTCCTTTACCCGGCGATCGAGCCGTACAACAGCGGCATGCTCAAGGTGTCGCCGCTGCACACCCTCTACTACGAGGAAAGCGGCAATCCGAACGGCAAGCCGGTGGTGTTCCTCCATGGTGGCCCGGGCGGTGGCACGAACCCGCGTTGCCGGCGCTTCTTCGACCCGGCGAAATACCGCATCGTGCTGTTCGACCAGCGCGGATGTGGGAAGTCCACGCCGCACGCCGAACTGACCGACAACACCACCTGGGACCTCGTCGCCGACATCGAGCGTGTGCGCGAGCATCTGGGCATCGACCGTTGGCAGGTGTTCGGCGGGTCGTGGGGTTCCACGCTGGCGCTGGCCTATGCCGAAACCCACCCGGACCGGGTCACCGAACTGGTACTGCGTGGCATCTTCATGCTTCGCCGTTCCGAGCTGGAGTGGTTCTACCAGGAGGGTTGCAACCAGCTATACCCCGATGCCTGGGAAACCTACCTCGCCGCGATTCCCCCAGCGGAACACGGCGATCTCATCAGCGCCTACCATCGCCGCCTGACAAGTGCCGACCCGGCGGTACGCCTCGCCGCGGCGCGTGCCTGGTCGGTGTGGGAAGGCGCGACGAGTTATCTCTATCAGGACCCGGCTCATATCGCCTCCAGTGGCGAGGACGAATTCGCGCTCGCCTTCGCGCGCATCGAGTGTCACTACTTCGTCAACGCGGGTTTCTTCGAGGTCGATGGGCAGTTGCTGCGTGATGCGCACAAGATCCGCCATATCCCCATGGTCATCGTGCAGGGCCGCTACGACGTGGTCTGCCCCGCGCGCAGCGCATGGGACTTGCACGGTACCCTCCCGGAAGCGGACCTGCGCATCGTCCCGGATGCCGGGCACTCGGCGTTCGAGCCTGGCATCACCAGGGAACTGGTCGCCGCGACCGATCGTTTCGCCGCCTGACGAAGACCTTATCGCGACGTTTCGCCGGGCACGTCCCGGCGAAACAGTCCCAGCAGGCGCCGACCGATGCCGGAGGGCCAGGACCGGGTTCCAGCACGGCCGCCTTCGATTGGCAGGATTCCGAGGGCCCCGTAAGGCGAATGGTCGATGTGACCAAGACGAATCTTCGTCGTTCGGTAACGCAGGACACGTCCCGCATTGCGCCGGATGAGGTCGGCCGGAATATCCACGAAGAACCATGGGTCCATCTCGTCGTCGACAGGGACCTCGATCGTGGCGGATGCCGCGGACGCGTTTCCGAGCAGCGTGACGACCAACAGGTCGCCCGGGGCGAATCGAAGCACGGCGTTCTGCACGCCAAGCCGGGGCGGCTGGTCGGCGGGGCATTCGATCAGGTCCGCGTTGTCTTCCCTGCGTTTCATCGAGCACGCAAAGGGATAGAAATTGCGCGGAACATAGCCACCGATGGCGATCTCCCTCGACGGTGAATGGCGAGGGGCCTCGATGTTTCGCTCGATGGAATAGTAAAGCCAGCCACGCTTGTCCTGTGCGTAGTCCAGGAACCATGGCGGTATGCGGCGCACCAGGTCGAACCCTTCGAGATCGGCATCGATGAGGATGCTCTCTTTCCATGCGACCACGCCTTCCGGGATGCGAAGGACGAGGGTGACGAGGTCACCTTCCATGATATCGGCGCTGGCGGGAATGCGTGCGAGCGGACCGCAGGGAAACCTCGCCGGATCGAGCGGCCCGGACGGCACGCCGTCGATCGTCGGCATGGCCAGCAGGGGATCAGGGCGAGGCAGTGGGTCGGTGGCGGCCTTGCGTCGAATCGCGATCCGTCGCCTCGGCGAACGGCCGACAATGGTCTCGAAACCATCCTCTCCCTCCTTTATCGCCAGGCAATGGAGATAGCAGTCGCTGTCGCCGTGGCGTTCCAGGATCTCGCGGGAAATCGTTCCATCGACAACGGGACCATCGCCCGCTGGATAGGCCTCCGTCCTGGAGTCGGCCAGATAGAACCTGACGACCGCTCCTTCGGTTTGTGCCTGGTTGATCACGGAGACGGCGAGACCTTGGCCGGGTTCGAGCTGATCGAGTATCACTTCGTCGCCGCTCAGCTCGTCGGTGCGTACCGGTGTCAGCAGTTCGGTAGCCCGGGTGACCCTCACTTCGTAGTCGGCGAACGGATACTGGATATATCCGCTCGTGCGGACGATCGCGGCGCGGAGCAACATGCCGTCGCCATAGTTGGCCGCGATGAGTTCATGGGCGAACCGGGCCCGCACGGGCAATCCCGCATTGGCGGCCGTGACAGGAAGGCTCCAGAGGATGGAAGCCGCCTCGATCATCGAGGAACCGAGCTGGCTGACGACGCCCCTCACCGAAATGACGACCTCGTCGCCGTCGACCAGCGACATGGCGATATCGTCCGGCAGGCGTGCCTCGAACCATGAGGCATGGTGAGCGACGACGTTGGTCGGACTGCCGTCCTGGTCGTAGACCTGCAGGAACGAGAAGGCAGGATGGTCTTGCACCGTGAATGTGGCGGAGTACGACATCTCGTCGACATCGGAGCCGGCGCGGCGGAGGACGTAGTGCACGGTGATGTCGTAGGCATCGGCCGCGACGAGCACGAGGAACGGAACGCGAAAGACGCAAGCTTCGCCAGCCGCCACCAGGGTCCGCCGGCTCGTCCAGTGGCTGTCGTTCGATGGACCGCCCGTCCAGCTCAGCGTGAGTTCGTCGCCTGGCGCGCTGTCCGCGTGGAGAGGAATCCTCACCGTCGGGCCCAGCGGCATCATGTCCGGTCGCAGATAGCCGCCGTCCGCTTCATCCACCGTGGGCGCAGCCAGGGTTTCGTCCGTGTAGATGACCATTGTCGCTTTCCATGCGTGGAGACCCGTCTCCAGACGGGCGGAGTGCTATCGTGCGCCCCCGCCATGAGGGCTTCCATATGGCTTTCGCTGTAGGTGCGCGATGCGCACGTCGGGTTCATGCGTCCGTGGTCGCCCAAGCCTACGCCTGAGCGTCGACGTGCAACGCTCTGAATGGCGTGTGTTCGATGTAGCGCCCACGGATCTTTGTTACGCGATAGAAAATGTCGTGGCCGGCATTGTCCCGGATGACGGCCGCTGGCACCGGCAGCGTCCACCGGGAATCCGGTTCCGTATCGATCGTGTTCTCGATGACCGTGGACGCTTCAATGGTAGCCCCTCGCAGCATGACGACGAGGCGATCATGTAGTGCGAGCCCGAGGAAGTTGCCTTCCACGACCAGCAGCAGGGTAGCATCGGGAGGGCAGTGAATCAGCGCCTCGCCCTCCAGGCTTTCCCTCATCGAGCAAGCCAGGTGGTACAAAGAGCGAGGAGCGTATTCCCTGATCGTGACCTCACGCCTCGGCGAGAATCGCCGCTCGCCTGCCACACTCTCGACCGAATAGTAGAGCGATGGCATCGCGTATCGATAATAGGCCACGTTCGCCATGGGTATCCTGCGAACGACGTCCACGCCGACAGGGTCCCCGATGGTGCTCGAGTCCTCCCACGTCAGCAAGCCAGCGGGCGTGTGAAATCGATACGTGACGATGTCTCCCGTTGCAATTCCCGCCTGCGCGCGAATGCGTGCGAAGGGTCCGCCCGGGAAGTGCGCCTGGTCCATGGGACCCTGTATGTATCCATCGATGGACGGTGCTTCCAGGGATACATCGGCCTCGGGGAAGGGGGGAACCGTTCGGCTGTGCCGTATGGTCATGTGCCGTCGCAGGGAGCGTTCGATGACAATCTCCTGGGCATCGCTCCCTTTCACTGCAAGGCAGTAGAGATAGCCGTTGGTGCTGGCCTGACGATGCAACTCGTCGTTGGGGATCAGCCCCTCCACGAGCTTTCCTTCCCTTGCCGGGATGGGGCGTGTTCTGTATTCGCCCAGGCAGAACCGGATGTGCGTGCCCTTCATTTCCGCCTGGTACGGAATGGACACGGCGAGGCCTTCTTCGAATCCCGGTCGGTCCAGGAAAACTTCATCCTCATGCAGTTGCGCCGTCAGTACCTTGCCCAGGGACACGGGTTCTTGCGTGATCGTCAGTGTGACGTTGGTCTCCGCGTGCTGGACATATCCATTCGCGCGAACGATCGCGCAGTCCAGCAACAGCGTATTGCCATGATTTGCCACGACGATGTGCCTGCCGAACCGGTGGCGGACAGGGTGCTGCGCACTATCCTCGTCAAAGCGGATAGTCGCCGCTTCCGAGGTGTCCAGGATGGTCGTCGACGCGAACAGGTCCATGGTGCGGAGCCAGAAGACGATCTCGTCGCCTTGCTGAAGGGAAATGCTCACTTCTTCCGGGAGTTCCGCCTCGAACCATTCGGCCGCATGATCGATGATGGACGTTGGCAACCCGTTCTGGTCCCGCACCTGGATGGTACGTATGGGCGGATGATTCCGTACCGTGTAAGTAGCCGTGTCCGACGGCTCATCGACATCGCTGCCCTGTCGCCTCAGGACATAACCCGTAACGGCTTCGTACGATTCGGCGGCTGCGAGCACCAGGGTGGGAACGTGGAAGACGATATCACCGTCGATCGTGTCGATCACCTTCTGTTCCGTCCAGCGACCATCGCTCGTTGGCCCACCCGTCCAGGTCAACGTGATCTTGTCGCCGATCGCGATTCTGTCGTAGCCAGGGATGTATACGCTGGGACCCAGCGGAATCATGTCAGGCCGGAGAAAGGCGCCGTCCGCCTCCTGCACGGAAGGCGCGATCAGCAGGGCTTTCGTAGAGGGCGTCATGTTCGCAGTCCTTGCGAGAAAGTGCTTTCGCCGTCATGGCGGCAAGCGTCATCCTTTCAGTTACACGAGACCAGTTCCATATCGCTTTGGTTGTAGGGGCGAAGGACACCTGGCTACGCCGATGAAGCGGCGAGATGGCGCCCGGCCGAAGCCGGGCGCCTTTTCATCAGAACAGGTCAGAACAGGCTCAGCGGCAGTGCGATCATGTCGACCACGAAGCCGTCGTGGTCCGACGAGCCGATAGCCTTGTGCACGTCGGTGGCCGACGCCGAATCGTCCAGCGTCTGTACCGGTGCGTCGAGGTTGCCGCGGCCGTACTTCATCTGCAGGAACAGGCCCTGCGCGACCGTGTTGAGCAGCGCGTGGTCGAGCACCTGGTGGGTCGGCACCTGGCGCGGGCTCTGGCCCTGGATGTTGCCGAAGTTCTCGGTGAACAGGAACGAATAGCGGTCATCCGGCGGCACCGAGTTCACGGCGTTCCAGAGTGCCGGCTTCACCAGGTTCGTGCCGAGCTTCAACAGGTTCTGGTTGTCGTCGTAACGACCGGAGATCAGGCCGACCACGTCGGTGAAGCCGTCGCTGAACTGATAGGCGTTGAAGTCGCCGACCACCAGCAGGGGAGCGAGCAGGTTCTTCCGGTCGGTCTGGATCGCCTGTACCTGGGTCGCCAGCGACTTCGCTTGCAGGAAGCGCTTCTGGCGGTCGCGATCGGCCGTGCTGCCGGTCTTGTCCACGTTCTGGCGTGCCTTCGGATGGACCGCGATCACGTTGATGCGCATCCGGCCGACGATCGAGGGTACTTCCGCGGTCAGCAGCAGCGGCGGGTGGTCGTGGATGAACGCCGTCTGGCCCTGGTCCTGCCAGGTCTCGTCGGCACCGAGCTGACGGACGTCGAGCACGCGCACGCGATCGGTGCGGACGAGGAAGCCCACGTTGATGCCGCTGGGGTCGTGACCCGGCTGCAGGATCGCCTCGTACTGGACCGGGTAGTCGTCACCCAACTGCTTGGCCAGGCCCTGCAGCACCTGCAAGCTCTTCACTTCCTCCACCGAGAGGATATCCGGCAACTTCAGCACGCCGCCGATATAGGCCGACAGTCGCTGGGTCTTCAGCTTCACCTCGTCCGCCGTCGGTTCGGTGTCGCCGCCGCTGCAGGTGAAGGTCGTGTTGAAGTCCGTGTCGCAGAAACGCTCGGTATTCAGTCCACCGACGCGCACCGCGTAGAACGGACGCGAGTCGACCGCACGCGGCAACGTTGCCGCTTTCTTGATGTCGATCTTCGTCGGAATGAAGGTGTACATGCCGAAGGCGTACGACATCACGCCTTCCGCGCGGAAGGTGGTGCCCGCGTTGAACGGCGTATTCGGCGCGACGGCACCGAAGTCGGCGGTGTTCATCTTGAACACCTGCGGATTGCCCGACCAGTTCGGCAGATTCACGCCATCCGGCACGGGAACGGTGTAGCGCACGCCTGGCTCGCGCAGGGAGCGCTTGCCGTTGGCGGTCACGTACACCTCGGCGAACGGCTCGTTGCTGAAGCGCAGGTTGCCCGTGGTGATCATGCCGTTGTCGATCGTGACGCGCATGCCGACATAACACTGGAAGTTCGTCTCGCCGCAAGACAGGGCGTTCGGGTCCGACGACGGCACGTTGTTGCCGAACGTCACGGCCTTCGGCAGGCGGGCGCCATGCATCGTGGTGGTGACGTCGGCGTTCTTCAGTTCCGGCAGGTTGAAGTAGTTGTCTACTGTGGCCTCGACGTCGACCACGTCGCCGGCCTTCACGCCAGGCGCGCTGCTGGTGAAGACGTAGATGCCGTTGGAGGTCAGGCGGTCGTCGTCGGCGCGGTTGTCCGGCGTCTGCATCGTGAAGCCGGCGGGGCCTACGGCGGTGACGATATTGCCGTGCGTCGCCACACGCTTGCCGACCAGCGGCGACACCTGTCCGCGGCCGGTGACCTGCCAGATCTCGGCGGCGATGGGGATCTCGTTGAGGATGGCGCCGATGGCGGAGGCCTTGGCGATCGTCACGTCGCCGCCGGAGACGTCCGACAGGTTCACGCGGAACGCCTTGTCCGGACCGGCGGCCTTGGCACCGTGCACGGTGACCTCGACGGTACCGCTGGTGGCACCGGCCGGAATGGTCAGCGTGGTGTCGACGGCGTCGTAATCGCCCGCGGCGACGGTGGCCGTGTCGTCGGCGGTCGCGGCGTGGACGGTGACGTCGGTCGGAGCCGGCTCGCTCAGCGAAACCGTGAACGGCATCTGCTGGTCGTCGCCGTTGCGCACGCTGATCGTCGCATCGGCGATCGACAGGCTCCGTCCCAGTACCGCGCACGGAGACGTGCTGGCGCGGGGTGCGGTCGGGGCGACCTTCACCCAGTCGGCCGAGTTGTCGCCGGTGGATTGCGGCAAGCCGTTTCCGGTGGTCTTGCGAGCGTAGCCCTGGTCGGTGTTCGAGCTACCGAGGCTGGCCAGCGGCGTACCCAGCTTATAGGCCGAGCCGGCGCTGAGACCGACCTGGTCGATCGTCACGCCCGATCCATCGAGCAGGGCGATGCCGCCGTCGTCGGTGACGCCGGTCGAATACTTGATGTCCGGGACGATGCTGCCGGAGTAACCGGAGCTGGCGCCATTGGCCAGCAGCAGGAAACAGCCCGGCGCCACCGTCGTGCCGGCGGGAAGGGTCAGGCGCGTGCCGGTGGTGCCGCTCGCGTTCGAGGCGTTGAGCTTGTAGCCCGAGACGTCCAGCGGCGCGGCGCCGGTGTTCTGCAATTCCACGAATTCATCGTTGCCGCCGGAGGGCCCGCGGACGCGGAACTGGGTGATGGATAGATCGGCCGCCTGCAACGGAAGTACGGCGGTGAGTCCTGCCAGCGCTGCCCAGATGGCGCGCCGTGACGTGGTCGAACGCATTCGATGTCCCCTCGAGTCGTTGATGGTTGCGACCCGAAAGCACCCCGCCATCCCCTGACGTGACGTTCCCCTGCCGGTCCGCTGGCGGAGTGTGCCTCAGTTTTATGACAGCGGGATGTGACGGAAACGGCGACTCCGGGGGCTCAGGACGGTTTTTGCTTGGTCCCGAAGATCTTGTCGCCGGCGTCGCCGAGGCCGGGGAGGATGTAGCCCAGCTCGTTCAGGCGGTCGTCGATCGAGGCCACGTAGATCTCGATGTCGGGGTGGGCGGCCTCGATGCGCTTCAGCCCTTCCGGCGCGGCGACCAGGAACAGGCCCTTGATCTTCCGTGCGCCGGCGGCCTTGAGCATGTCGACGGTCGCGACCAGGGTGCCCGCGGTGGCGAGCATGGGATCGACGATGATCGCGGTGCGTTCGTCCATGCCCCCGCTGAGCTTCTCGTAATAGGCGACCGGCTCCAGGGTTTCCTCGTCGCGCTGCAGGCCGACCACGCTGACCTTGGCCGCCGGGATCATTTCCAGGACCCCCGTGAGCATGCCGAGGCCGGCGCGAAGGATCGGCACGATGGTCACCTTCTTGCCCTTGATGTGGGTGACCTCGACCGGCCCCGCCCAGCCTTCGATGGTCTTGCACTCGGTCTCCATGTCCGCCGTGGCCTCGTAGGTCAGCAGTGCCGCGACCTCGGAGGCGAGCTCACGGAATTCCTTCGTGCTGATCCCGGCGCGGCGCATGAGGCCGAGCTTGTGCTGGATGAGGGGATGGCGGACTTCGACGATTTTCATGAGGCACGGATTCGGCGGCAGCGATGCTGGAATTGTCGCATGGCCAGCACCGGCCGCCCTCGAAGCATCGCCGACAGGGTCGGCTCTCACCATGTCACCTCGTGCTCTGGTGGGAGCTGACCCCGTCGGCGATCCCGAGGCAGCGGGCCAGGGTGAGGCAAGCACCCATCGCCGCTGAAGCGGCTCCCACAGCCGGGCATGAGAGTCTGGTGGGAGCCGACTTTGTCGGCGATCCCGCGGCAGCGGGCCATTTCGCCCAACTGCTCAGCCCTTGAGGCAGGTGCTCATGTACGCCTTGCGCTCATCGCCCTTCAGGCTCTTCGCGGAGGCGTCCTTGTTGCAGGACTTCATCTTGTCCTGCTGCGTGGTCTTCGCCGGTGACTCGCCTTTCAGGCAGCTGCTCATGAACGTCTTGCGCTCGTCGCCCTTCTTGCCGGCGGCCTGCGAATTGCACGTACTCATACGCTGCTGTTGCGGCGTGAGGTCCTTCTTGGCGGGTGCTTGCTGCGGCGCGGCGACCGCGCCGGCAGCGAAAGCGAGGAGCGAGGCAACGACAACGACACGAAGCTGCGTACGCATAGCTAACCCCTACGTGACGCCGGCAATCCGGCCGGTGGAGCTTACGCCGGTCAGGCCGCCTTCGTCGACGAGGCCGAGCGGCGCGGGCCTTCCTTCAATGCGTGACGGATCTCGTCCACGATGAGGTCGACCTCGGCACTCGTGACGCGGAAGTGCGGGGTGAAGCGCAGCGAGTTCGCGCCGCCGTGGATCACGCCGATGCCGCGCTCACGCATGTATTCCTCGGTGGAACCCTCGCCGTAGCACTTGAACTCCGGCGCCAGCTCGCAGGAGAACAGCAGCCCCGTGCCCTGCACCTTGGTGATCAGGCCGCCAAGCTCACCCTTCAGCGCTTCGACCTTGCGGACGAATTCCTGGCCGCGTTCGCGGATATTGCGGCGGACCTCGTCGGTGAGTTCCTGCAGCGTGGCCACGGCGACGTCGAGCGCGCGCGGATTCGCGGTCATCGTATTGCCGTAGATGCCCTTGCGGTACAGGCCCGCCACGCGGTCGGTCACGGCGAGCACGGAAAGTGGGTATTGGCCGGCGTTGAGCGCCTTGGAGAAGGTCTCCATGTCCGGCGCCTCCAGCGACTCGAAGCCTGGGTAGTCCACGATCGACAAGACGCCGTGTGCACGCAGACCCGCCTGGATCGAGTCGACCAGCAGCAAGGTACCGTGTTCGCGCGTGAGTTCGCGCGCGGCGGCGTAGAACTCCGGCGTGAGCGCGCGGCCCGGATCGCCTTCGCCCATCACCGGTTCGAGGAACATCGCTTCGATAAACCAGCCCTGGCGGTCCGCTTCGGCGAACGCCGCCTTCAACTGGGCCACGTTGTACGGCTCGACCGTGATCAGGCTGTCCTCGTTGCGGAAGCTCGCCAGGTGTTGCTGGTAGTTCCGGCGCGACGAATCCGAATAGAGTGCGGGGCGTTCGGTGCGGCCGTGGAAGGCTCCCTTCACGGCCAGGCGCTTGATCGTGCGTGCCGCATGGCGTGCACCCGGGTCCGTCATCAGGCGCGCATTGACGTCGGCGATGCGCGCCGCCAGCGTGACCGATTCCGATCCGGAGTTGAGGTACATGAAGTGCGAATAAGGGCTGCCGCCACGCGTCCGGCCCAGTTCCTTGAACAAGGCGTCGGACAGGCGCAATTGCGAGACGTTGGCCGTCATGACGTTGGCCATTACTTGCGGACGCGACATGGCCTCGACGATGTGCTCGGGATTGTGGCCGAAGCCGAGCATGCCGTAGCCGCCGTTGTCGTGCAGCACGGCGCCCTTCAGCGTCACGATCCATGGCCCGCGCGCGGCGGCCGGCACATAGGGGTTCACGCCGTCGTCGGGATAGAAGTTGACCAGGGACGATTGCACGCGCTGGATCTGTTCGGCCTCGTCCAGACGAAGCAGGTCGCCGAACTCGGCGCGCAAGGCCTGGTGATAGGCCACGGCGTCTTCGATGGCGCGAACGAGGGAAGGGTCGATCGCGGCGAAACGCTCGATCGTTTCATCCGGCAGGCCGCGCGTGCGCGGCGTGCCGCCGAAGTCGCGCATAGCGCGCAGAAGATCGATGACGCCCATAACCCACTCCTCGACTGGTGACGCGGCCCGGTTTCGATTCAATCCCTAAGTGGCCGCTAAGTATCTATATGTAAAGGGATTATTCGGTCAGCATATCATGCGGGTTTTGGCCGCGTAACCCCCGGGTGACGCTTGTCACATCCGCACAATGACGCAAGCGACTGCCGCCAAGGACTTGCGCTGGAATATGTTGCGACGCAAGGGAGGGCACATGAACAACCACACTCGCATCGCACGCCTCGAACATGTTGGAAAACGTTACGGCGAGGTCGTCGCGCTCGACGGCATCGACCTGGACATCCACCGCGGCGAACTGCTGGCCCTGCTGGGCCCGAACGGCGCCGGCAAAAGCACATGCATCGGCCTGCTGTTGGGCCTGCATCGCGCCGACAGTGGCACCGTGACGCTGTTCGGCGAAGATCCACAGGATATCGCCCCGCGCCGGCGCATCGGCGTGATGTTGCAGGCGGCGAACCTGCCGGCGACGTTGAAGGTGGGCGAACTGCTTCGCCTGACGGCAAGCTATTACCCCGACCCGCGCCCGCTGGCCGAGTGCGCGGCCCTCGCCGGAGTCGCCGACCTGCTCGGCCGCCGCTACGGCGCCCTCTCGGGCGGCCAGCAACGACGCGTCCAGTTCGCCATGGCGATGGCCGGGCGCCCGGAAATACTCTTTCTCGACGAGCCGACGGTCGGCATGGACATCACGGCACGGCAGTCGCTATGGGCGGCCATCCGGCAGCTCGTGGCCGGCGGTTGCGCGGTGGTGCTGACGACGCATTACCTGGAGGAAGCCGAGGCGCTGGCGGACCGCGTCTGCGTGATAGCGAAGGGCAGGGTCGTCTCCGAGGGCAGCGTGGATGCGCTCCGCGCGCGCGTGGCATTGCGGCGGATTCGCTGCCTGACCTCGCTCGATCCGGGTATCGTGGCGGGCTGGCCGGACGTCGCCTCGGTCGAGGCCCGGGAGGATCGCCTGGCGATCGCGACCACCCAGGCAGAGGTGGTCGTAAGGCAACTACTGCACGCCGACCCCTTGCTGTCGGAGCTGGAAGTGCAGCGCGCCGGCCTCGCCGAGGCCTTCACCGAAATCGCCCGCGACGCCGATGCCGCACAGGAGGCTGCATGACCGCCATCGACACCGCCATCGACCGCGCCGCCGCGATTACCATGACACCGGGACGTCTCGTCGATGCGTACGTGCAGGAGGCGAAAGCCGAGTGCCTGCGCTACCTGCGCAACCCCGGCTTCCTGCTGCCGACCTTGCTGTTTCCATCGGTGTTCTACGTGATGTTCGGCATCTTCCTCGGCCATGCCAACAGCGCGGACGCGCCGCGCTACCTGCTGGCCTCCTATGGCACCTTTGGCGTCATGGCGCCGGGCCTGTTCGGCTTCGGCGTATCGCTGGCACTGGAACGCGACAGCGGCTTGCTGACGTTGAAGCGCGCTTTGCCGATGCCGCCGGGAGCGTACCTCCTGGGCAAGATGTGCATGGCCTTGCTCGTGGCCGCGATCGTCTCGGCGATCCTGCTGTGCCTGGCCATCTTCGTCGCCAGCGCCGCCTTGCCGCCTTCCCGCGCCGCCATGTTCTTCGGCGTGGAGGTGCTCGGTTCGCTGCCGTTCTCCGCGATGGGCCTGCTGCTGGGCACGCTGGTGAAAGGGCAGGGCGCGCCCGGCGTGGTCAACCTCATCTATCTGCCGATGGCGTTCCTCTCCGGCCTGTGGATTCCGTTGTCGGTCATGCCGCCCTTCCTTCAGTCGATCGCGCCGCTGTGGCCCGCCTACCATCTCGACCGGCTCGCGCTTTCGGCGGTGGGGCTGGGCGAGGGCGGAAACGCCACGCACGTGGCCGTCCTGGCCGGCTTCACGATCGCCTTCGCGGGGATCGCGGCGCATCGTTTGCGCCGTCACGGTTGAAGTAGCATGAGCGCACGCCTTTCCACGGACACTCCCATGGTTCCCTCGTGGTTCCAGCCAGCCCCGGATTCGCTCTGGAACCGCTACCGCGACAAGCCGAGGCTGCGGATCGGCAGCCTGTTCCACCTCGTCTGGACGGTGTACGTCTTCGGCGATCTCGTCTTCGCCGAAAAGCTCCGTCCGTACTGGGTCCTGGCGACCGCCATCACTTTTCCACTATTCCTGATCCTTTACGGCCTGAGCTACGTGCGTCCGATACGCGAGGCGAGGCTGTACGCGGTCGCCGTCGCCCTGATGGGATATGCCACGCTCAAGTTCAACACCAGCGGCGGCGCCTGCTATGTGATCTACGCCTGCGCGATGATGGGTTTCGATGGGGCGCCGAAGCGTTGCTTCATAGGCATCGCGGCGGTGATCGCCGGTTTCATGGCCACGGCATGGTTTCTGCTGTCGTGGCCGTTCGCGGTCATGGCCACGCTGTCTTTCATCGCGTTGTCGGTCGGCTCGGTCAACGTCATCTACCGCTTCAACGCGCAACGCGACGCCGAACTGAAACTGTCGCACGACGAGGTCCGCCGGCTGGCCGCGGCCGCGGAACGCGAGCGCATCGGCCGCGACCTGCACGACCTGCTTGGCCACACGCTGTCGTTGATCACCTTGAAACTGGAGTTGTCGCGCCGCCTGCTCGACCGCGACGCCGCGGCGGCACGGCGTGAAATGGAGGAAGCCGAGCAGGTGGCGCGGGACGCGCTGGCGGAAGTGCGTTCGGCGGTGACCGGTATCCGCGCCTCGGGGGTCGTCGCCGAACTGGCGGCGGCGCGGCTACTGCTCAACACCGCCATGATCGATTTCATCTACACCAGTGAGATGCCCGTGCTTCCCGCGCGCGTGGACGCCGAACTCGCCCTCGTCCTGCGCGAGGCCGTGACCAACATCCATCGTCATGCCGGCGCGTCGTGCGCGGAAGTGATGGTGGCCATGGACACGCGCGCCTGCACGATGACCGTCAAGGACAACGGGCGGGGCGTGGACGGCGGCGAAGGCAATGGCATCTGCGGCATGCGCGAGCGCGTGCGTGCACTCGGCGGCACGCTCACTTTCGAATCGAGCCGGCAGAAAGGCACGCTCCTGCGCATCGAGGTGCCGTTGACGCCGACGGATCGCCTGTTGTCCCGGGCCGTAGCCGCGGCGGCGGCGCTGCCTCCGGCGGGGACGGGCAGGATGGCCTCGTGATGCGTATTCCCCCGCCGCGTCCGGATTCCCTGCTCGGCGGCCTGCGTTCGCCGGTGTACCTGCGTTGGCAGGCGGGCTTGCAGGTGTTCTGGCTTATCGCCCTGATCCAGGCCCCGCTCGCGGTGAAGGGGTTCGACTGGACGTGGCTCGGTCCGACGCTCGCCTCGATACCCGTCTACCTGGTCTGCTACGTGG
Source organism: Luteibacter sp. E-22 (assembly GCF_049913125.1). Classification (GTDB taxonomy): domain Bacteria; phylum Pseudomonadota; class Gammaproteobacteria; order Xanthomonadales; family Rhodanobacteraceae; genus Luteibacter. The sequence goes on along the minus strand of NZ_CP183975.1, from coordinate 2,996,581 downwards.
CGGTGTTCGTGGCGCCATTGTCGCGCCTGCCGTTCCATGCCGGCGCCATCGTGGCGCTCGGCTTCGTCGTGTGGGCGGTGAACCCGGTATCGATCGGCTACGTCGTGATCGGCGTGACCCTGCTCGCCTATGCCCGGCGGGCGCGGGCGTGGCTGCTCGGCGTGGCGATCGCGACGCTGCTCACGCTGGGTTGGGTCTACGCTTTCCATGTACCGATGGTGCACGTGCTGGTCGTGTTCGGCGTCGGCCTCATGGCCGGATTCAGCAACTATCTCTATGTGCGCGGCGCGCGGCGCGACGCCGAGTTGCGCTTGTCGCAAACGGAAGTTCGCCGGCTGGCGACGTTGGCCGAGCGCGAGCGCATCGGCCGCGACCTGCACGACCTCCTCGGCCATACGCTGTCGCTCATCACGTTGAAGTCCGAGCTGGCGAAACGCCTGGCCCTGGCCGATCCCGCACGCGCGCAGCAGGAAATGGAGGAAGTGGAGCGGGTGGCGCGGCATACGCTTGCCGAGGTGCGTAGCGCGGTGACGGGCCTGCGCGCCGGCGACCTCGCCAGCGAACTCGTATCGGCGCGGCTCATGCTCGAAGCCTCGGGTATCGCCCTGAGCGTCGAGTTGCCCGACGGACTCGACTTGCCCGCGCAGACGGAGGCGTCGCTGGCGCTCGTGCTGCGCGAGGCCATCACCAATATCCATCGCCATTCGCGTGCCACCGAGGCGCGCGTGATCATTACCCGGAACGGACAGGAATTTTCGATGCGCATCGTGGACAACGGCTGCGGCGGCCTCGCCGCGCACGGCAATGGCGTATCCGGCATGCGCGAGCGCGTGCGCCAGATTGGCGGACGCCTCGCCATCGACTCACCGGCGAAGCAGGGAACGGCGCTCGAGATCGGCATCCCCGCCCATGCCCGGCAGGCGGGAGGTTTCGCATGATCCGTGTGCTGCTTGCCGAAGACCAGGCCATGGTTCGCGGTGCCTTGACCGCGCTGCTCAGCCTGGAATCGGATATCGAAGTGCTCGGTTCCGCCGCCGATGGCGAATCGGCGTGGCGCGAACTCCAGCGGCTCAAGCCCGACGTGCTGGTGACGGATATCGAGATGCCGGGGCTTACCGGCCTGGAGATCGCCCAGCGGGTTCGCCGGCACGAGTTGCCGGTGAAGGTCATCATCGTCACCACCTTCGCCCGGCCCGGTTTCTTGCGCCGTGCGCTGGATGCGGGCGTGGGTGGCTACCTGTTGAAGGATGCGCCCGCCGAGAACCTGGCCGAGGCGCTGCGGACCGTGCATCGCGGCGGTCGCGCCATCGATCCGCAACTGGCGCTCGAGGCATGGTCGGATGCCGATCCGCTCAACGACCGCGAACGGCAGGTGCTCCGCCTGGCCGGTGAAGGACAGTCCGCCAGCGAGATCGGCGCCCAGTTGAACCTCTCGCACGGCACGATTCGCAACTATCTGTCCGAGGCGATCGGCAAGCTGGGCGCGGCCAACCGGATCGAGGCCTATCGCCTGGCCCGGCAGAAGGGCTGGCTCTAGGGGCACCGGCGGCCACGCGATGGGCGATAATCTCCCATCCGTCGCTCCGCCCCGGTTGTCCCCGTGAAAAAATCCGACTTCGATTTCGATCTTCCGCCCGAACTCATCGCGCAGGCCCCGCTGGTCCGGCGCTCGGGAAGCCGGTTGCTGGTGATCGATGTCGCGGCGCACACGAAGAAGGACCGTAAATTCGCCGAACTGCCGGAAATGCTCCAACCCGGCGACCTGCTGGTGTTCAACGACACCCGTGTCCTCCCGGCCCGCCTCTACGGACGCAAGGAATCCGGTGGCGCGGTGGAGATCCTCATCGAGCGGGTCACGGGGGCGCACGAGGCGAGGGCGCAGCTGGGTGTCAGCAAGAAGCCGAAGGAAGGCGGACGCATCGAGCTCGCCGACGGCAGCATGGTGACCGTGCTGGGTCGCGACGGCGAATTCTTCCTGCTGCGTTTCGAAAGCGAGGAGCCGCTGGAGCGCCTTCTTTCACGCCTGGGCGAGATGCCCCTGCCGCCTTACATCGAACGCGGTGCCGACGAGGTGGATACCGAGCGCTACCAGACCGTGTTCGCGCGCGAGCCGGGCGCCGTGGCGGCACCGACCGCCGGCCTGCATTTCGACGAAGAGCTGCTCGCGAAGCTGCGGGCACGCGGCGTGGAAATGGGCTATGTCACCCTGCATGTGGGCGCGGGCACCTTCCAGCCGATGCGCGCCGAAGACGTTCGCGACCACGTGATGCATCGCGAGTGGTTGAACGTGGGCGCGGGGCTGGTCGAGAAGATCCGCGCGACCCGCGCGGCGGGCCACCGCGTCGTGGCCGTGGGCACCACCGTGGTCCGCGCCCTGGAAAGCGCCACCGTCGAAGGCGTGCTGCGCCCGTTCGCCGGTGAGACGCAGATCTTCATCTTCCCCGGCTACAAGATCACCAGCGTCGATGCGTTGATCACCAACTTCCACCTGCCGCAATCGACCCTGTTGATGCTGGTATCGGCGCTGGCGGGCAAGGAGGTGATCCTGGACGCCTACCGCTACGCGGTGCTGCAGCGTTACCGTTTCTTCTCCTACGGCGACGCCATGCTGATCATGCCGCCAAGGCCCGCCTGAGACGCTAAGGCTGGCCTGGCGACCCGTGCGACAGGTCGACCGAGATATCGGCCGCGGCGGCCACGAGCAAACGCGCGGTGGCCTTCATGTCGATCTTCGCGCCGCGGCGTTCGATGAAGGGCACGGTCAGCGCGCAGACGGCATGGTTGCCTTCGATGATCGGGGCGGAAAGATCGGTCACGCCATCCACCACTTCGCTGGGTATGGTGGCGAGGCCGGCACCACGGACTTCCTTGATGGTGTTCTCGATACGCGTGCGCTTCAGGCCGGGCTCGTGATCGAGCATGGTGCGGAACCAGCGCTCGCGGGTGTCGTCGGTCTGCCAGGCCAGGAGGACGTAGCCCGACGCGGAATGCGATATCGGGCGGCGGTGTCCCACGCGGACGACGAGGCCGGTTTCGCCAGGCGGGTCGACGCGCGCGATCACCACGATCTGTTCCTGCGAGGGCACCACGAGATGACAAGACTGGTCGATCTCGTCGGCGAGGCGGTGCATCACCGGCATGGCCGTTTCCACGAGGTTCCTCACCGGCGGCTGCTCCATGCCGAGGCGGAACAGGCGTGGCGTAAGCGAATAGGAGCCTTCACCGTCCGGCCGGGAGATATAGTCCCTTTCTTCTAGCACCTGGAGCATGCGGAAAATTTCGCCACGGGAACGGCCGACGCCGTCGGAGATCTCGGCGATGGAAAGGGGCTGCGTCGCCTTGGCGAGCAACTCCAGGATGTCGAGGCCCTTGTCGAGGGCGGGGGCGCGATACTTCGGCGAATCTGTAGGCATGGCATTCCGTGGCGGTGACGAAGATGGCCGGACGAGTCTAGCCTGCCCCATGCGCGGAGGCGCACACGCGGCGGTCGACGGCTATGTTGCAGCGCAGCTTGTTATGCAGGTGAATTATAAGTTCATATTTGCACAATGGGGCCAGCCACGGTAGAGGAGACACGCATGCAGCTGCACACGCCGTTGGAGGTGTCCGCCGCGCGCCCGCCCGCACGGGCTCCGTTGTTTCCGCTGGCATTGATCGTCAGCCTGTTCTTTCTCTGGGGCGTGGCGAACAACCTCAACGACGTGCTCGTCGCACAGTTCAAGAAAGCGTTCACCCTCTCGGATTTCCAGGCCGGGCTCGTCCAGAGCGCTTTCTACCTCGGATATTTCCTCGTCGCCATACCCGCTGGCGTCTTCATGCGCCGCTATGGCTACAAGGCGGCGGTGGTGTTCGGCCTGCTGCTCTACGGCGCGGGCGCCTTGCTGTTCTGGCCTGCCGCGGCCACGGCGACGTATGCGACCTTCCTCGTGGGCCTGTTCGTGATCGCGGCGGGACTCGCCTTCCTCGAAACCTCGGCCAACCCGTATGTCACCTTGCTGGGGCCGCGCGAGTCGGCGGCGTCGCGGCTGAACCTGGCGCAGGCATTCAATCCCCTCGGCTCGATCACCGGCGTATTGATCGGCCAGCATTTCATCTTCACCGGCGTGGAACGTTCGCCCGCGGAACTCGCGGCGATGGACGCGGTGGCGCGCACGGCTTACATGAAGAGCGAGGCGGCGGCGGTACAGATGCCGTACCTGGTGATCGGCCTGGGCGTGATCGCGTGGGCCGTCATCATCGCCGTGACGCGCTTTCCGCGCACGGCATCGAGCGGGGACGGAAGCGCGGTGGTGGAGCGGGGCGTGCTCGGCCGTCTCCTGCGCGATGGCCGGTTCATGTCGGCGGTGGCCGCGCAGTTCTTCTACGTGGGCGCCCAGGTCGCCATCTTCAGCTACATGATCCGCTACGCGCAGGCGACGATGCCGGGAACGGCGGACAAGGCCGCCGCCAATTTCATCACGGCGGGATTGCTGTGTTTCATGGCCGGCCGTTTCGCCGGTGCCGCGTTGATGAAGTACCTGCGGCCGGCGCGCGTGCTCAGTACCTTCGCCCTGGTCAACGTCGTCCTGGCGACGACCGCGGCCTTCGTCCCCGGCAGTGTCGGCATCTATGCGCTGGTGGCCTCGAGTTTCTTCATGTCGATCATGTATCCGACCATCTTCGCCCTCGGCGTCGAAGGGCGCGGCGACACCGAGCGCAAGTTCGGCGCGTCGTTGCTGGTGATGTCGATCGTTGGTGGCGCGGTGGTCACCGCGGCGATGGGGGCGACGTCCGATCGCCTCGGCATCGCCCACGCGATGCTGGTGCCGATGCTCTGCTTCGTGGCGATCTTCCTCTTCGCCTGGCGGCGCTCGAGGAGCCAGGAGGCGCTCGCATGACCTGGCAATGCCTCGCGCTCGACCTGCGTGACGATCCCGCCTCGATCGCCGAATACGAGCGTTGGCACCAGGCGGAATTCATCTGGCCGGAAGTGGTTCGCTCGATCCGCGACGCGGGCATTCGGGACATGCGCATCTTCCGCACCGGGAACCGGTTGACGATGCTGATGCGCGTGGGGCCGGAGTTCGATGCCGGGGCCAAGGCGGCGGCCGACGCGGCAAGCGAACGGGTACAGGCGTGGGAGGCGTTGATGTCCACCTTCCAGCAGCCGTTGCCCTGGGCGGAAGCCGGGCAGAAGTGGGTGCCGATGCGGCAGATCTTCGACCTGGCCGATTGCGGCTGATCACCCGCGCCAGAGGATATCCGGCGACACCTTCGCCGCGTCGAGCGTTCCCGTCAGCGCCATCGTCACGCTCAACTCCCTGCGAATCAACTCGATCGCCTGCGTGACGCCGGCTTCACCGCCCGCGCCGAGCCCGTAGAGGAAGGCCTTGCCGATCAGCCCTGCGCGCGCGCCCAGCGCAAGCGCCTTGAGCAGATCCTGTCCGCTCGTGATGCCACTGTCGAGCAAGACCTCGGTGCCGCCGGCGACGGCGTCCACGATGGACGGCAGGACATCGATGCTGGCCGGCGCACCGTCCAGCTGGCGTCCGCCGTGATTGGAAACCACGATCGCGTCCACGCCATGGACAACGGCCTGGCGGGCGTCCTCGGCGTCGAGGATGCCCTTGAGGATGAGCTTGCCGGGCCAGAGATCGCGAATCCACGCCAGGTCGTTCCAGTTCAACGTCGGATCGAACTGGCTGGCGATCCATTGCGCCAGCGTGGTCAGGCTGTCCGCGCCCTGGATATGCCCATCGAGGTTGCCGAACGACCGGCTCGGCGCACGCAGCACGTTCCACGCCCAGCGCGGCTTGCTCGCGATGTCGAACAGGTTGCGCAGGGTGATCTTCGGCGGCACGGACAGGCCGTTCTTGATCTCGCGGTGGCGCTGCCCCTGCACGGTCAGGTCGACGGTGAGCATCAGCGCCGAACATTCCGCGGCATGTGCGCGGCGGATGAGTTCGCGGGTGAAGCCGCGATCGCGCATCACGTAGACCTGGAACCAGAACGGCGCGTCCGTGGCGGCATGCACCTGCTCGATGGAACAGATCGACATCGTGCTGAGGCAGAACGGTATGCCGGCCTTCGCGGCGGCACGTGCGCCATGGATCTCGCCGCTGCCGTGTTGCAGTCCGGTAAGACCGGTTGGCGCGATGGCCAGTGGCATGCTCAGCGCCTGGCCCATCACCGTGGTGGCGAGCGAGCGGTCGTCCACGTCGCGCATCACGCGCTGGCGGAAGCGCAGGCGCTCGAACGCGCTGCGGTTCTCGCGAAGCGTCGATTCGTCGTAGGCGCCGCGATCCGCGTACTCAAAGAACGCCCGGGGTACGCGGCGCCGGGCAAGATCGCGCAGGTCGGCGATGTTGGTGACCGGCTTCATGCGTTCAGCCGTCCACCGTCAGCGATAGCTCCCGCCAGACGAGCCCGTCCGGAAACAGGTGGTCGGTGACCGAATCCGGATGCATCTGGGCGGAAAAGCCCGGTGCGGTCGGCACCATGTAGCGGCCGTGCACGATCCGTACCGGATCGACGAAGTGCTCGTGAAGGTGGTCCACATACTCGATGGCGCGGTCTTCCTTCTTGCCCGTGATCGCCACGAAGTCGGCCATGGCCAGGTGTTGCACGAGTTCGCACAGGCCTACGCCACCGGCATGCGGGAAGACGCGGACGCCAAAACGCGCCGCCAGCAGCAGGATGGCGAGGTTCTCGTTCACGCCGCCGACGCGCGCGGCATCGATCTGGATCAGATCGACCGCGCCCGCCTGCAGGAACTGCTTGAACATCACCCGGTTCTGCCCGTGTTCTCCGGTGGAGATGGGCGTGGGCGCGACGGCGCGACGGATGGCGGCATGACCGAGCACATCGTCGGGGCTGGTCGGTTCCTCCACCCAGGCGAGGCCTACGTTCTCCAGTGGTTTCAGCCATTCGATGGCGGTGTCCACGTCCCAGCGCTGGTTGGCGTCGACGGCGATGGCGATGTCCGGGCCCACGACGGCACGTGCCAGCCGGCAGCGGCGTATATCGTCCTCCACGCTAAGGCCGACCTTGAGCTTGATGGTGCGGAAACCATCTTGCACGGCCTGTCGCGCGAGTCGCAGCATCTTTTCGTCCGAATAGCCGAGCCATCCGGGGGAGGTGGTGTAGGCGGGATAGCCTTCGGTTTCCAGTTGCGCGATACGCGCCTGCTTGTGCGGCTCGGCCTCGCGGAGGATAGCCAGCGCCTGTGCGGGCGTCAGCGCATCGGTGAGGTAACGGAAGTCGATCTGCGCGACGAGTTGTTCTGGCGTCATGTCGGCGATGAAACGCCACAGCGGCTTGCCTGCGCGGCGGGATGCCAGATCCCAGGCGGCATTGATGACCGCGCCGATGGCCATGTGCATCACGCCCTTCTCGGGACCGAGCCAGCGCAGTTGCGAGTCGCCATTGAGTTCGCGCGCGAAGTCGCCGAGGCGGTCGACGATGTCCTCGATCGGACGGCCGACCACCATGTGTTCCAGCGCGGCGAGGGCGGCGGTCTGCACGTCGTTGCCGCGTCCGATCGTGAACACGAGCCCGTAGCCCGAGAGACCGTCCGGGCTATCGGTGCGGAGGACCACATAAGCCGCCGAGTAATCCGGGTCCGGATTCATCGCGTCTGAGCCGTCGTGGTCGAGCGAGGTCGGGAAGCGGACATCGAACGTGTCCAGCGCCGTAATTTTCACCATGCGATCCGGCCTCCTTAGCCGGCGACGTATCGATCCGTAACAATGGAATTCAGGACGGGCGGCCTGGGTGCGCCACGACGTCCTGGCGCTGGCGGCCGAGCCCTTCGATGCCCAGCTCGATGACGTCGCCGGGCTTCAGGTAGGTGGGCGGCTTGAGGCCGAGTCCGACGCCGGCCGGCGTGCCCGTGCTGATGACGTCGCCCGGCATAAGCGTCATGTAGCGGCTGATGTAGCTCACCAGTTGCGCCACGCCGAACACCATCGTTCGCGTATTGCCGCTCTGGTAGCGGTGGCCGTTGACTTCGAGCCAGAGCGACAGGTTCTGTGGATCGGCCACCTCGTCGCGCGTGACCAGCCAGGGGCCGATGGGGCCGAAGGTGTCGCAACTCTTGCCCTTCACCCATTGGCCGCCGTGCTCGAGCTGGAATTCGCGTTCGGACAGGTCGTTGATGACGGCATAGCCGGCGACGTGCGCCATCGCTTCGTCGACCCGCACGTCGCGGGTGACCTCGCCGATGATGACGCCCAGCTCCACTTCCCAGTCGGTCTTCACCGAACCGCGCGGAATCACCACGGTGTCGTTGGGCCCGCCGATGGCGGAGGTCGCTTTCATGAAGAGCACCGGCTGTTCGGGTACCGGCGCGTTGGTTTCGGCGGCGTGGTCGGCGTAGTTCATGCCCACGCAGATCATCTTGCCGATGCCGCTGACCGGCGTGCCCAGGCGTGGTTCGCCTTGCACGATGGGAAGCGTCGCAGGGTCGATGGCGGCAAGGCGGCGCAGCCCGGCATTGCCGAGCACGTCGCCGGCGATATCGGTGACCACGCCGGAGAGATCGCGCAGTTGGCCCCTGTCATCGACGATGCCGGGTGTTTCCTTGCCGGGCGCGCCGAAACGGACGAGTTTCATCGGAGTGCGTTCCTCAGTTCGACCAGCCGCCGTCCACGACGTGGACGGTGCCGGTGGTGAATGACGATTCGTCGGAGGCCAGATAGACGGCCAGCGCGGCGATTTCGCGCGGCTCGCCCAGCCGGCCCATCGGCTGGCGATCGGTAAAGCCGCGCCATGCGGCTTCTTCATCGCCTCCGAGCGCACGTACGCGCGCCACCAGGGAAGGCGTCTTCACGGTGCCGGGACAGATGGCGTTGCAGCGCACGCCGCGCGCCACGTAGTCGGCGGCGATGGACCGGGTGAGGCCGATGACGGCGGCCTTGGTACTGCCATAGGCGAAGCGATTCGGTACGCCCTTGATGCTGGAGGCGACGGAGGACATGTTCACGATGCTGCCGATGCCACGTTCGAGCATGCCGGGCAGTACGGCGCGGCAGGTGTGGAACATGCTGTCCACGTTGATCGCGAAGGAACGGCGCCATGCGTCGTCGTCGGTGTCGAGCAGGGTGCCTGCGTGCACGTAGCCCGCGCAGTTGAAGAGGATGTCGATCGCCCCTGCGGCGGCCACGACGCTGGCGATCGCCGCCGCGTCGGTCACATCGAGGCGCTGCGTCTTCACGTTCGGGTGTTCGGCGGCCAGGCTGGCCAGTTGCGCTTCGTCGATATCGGTCGCCAGCACCGTCGCGCCTTCGGCGGCGAAGGCCAGGGCGGTGGCACGGCCGATGCCCGCACCGGCCGCGGTGACCAGTGCGCGCTTCCCTGCAAGGCGGCCACTCATGGGGCGGGAGAGAATCGTCATGCTGGGTTCCTCGATGCGTCGTGGGCCGAGTAGAGGGTTAGCGCGTTGCCACCGAATACCGCGTCCGCCGCCGTTGGCGCATGGCGGTGAACGAGTTCGCTGGCGCACGTCTTCCACGCGCCATAGGTGGTGTGCGTCGTGAGCACGGGCCAATCGCTGCCCCAGATGAGGCGCGCGGCGCCGAACGTCTCGAACAAATGGGCGGCGTAGGGTTCCAGCGCGACCGGATCGGCCGACGGGCCGGTGAGCGTGAGCAGGCCGGAGAACTTGCAATACACATCGGGCATCTGCGCGAGGCGCGCGATGGCGCCGGACCATTCGGCAAACCCGTCGGCGGCGATGTCGGGCTTGGCGGCGTGGTCGATCACGGCGCGCAGGCCGGGATGTTTCCCCAGTCGTTCGTAGAGCGCGCGCAGGTGCCGGTTGTCGACCAGCGCGTCGAAGACGAGGCCGCGTTCGGTGATGAGGCCGAACGCGCTGTCGAGCGACGACGACGCCAGCCAGTTCGTATCGGGAATGTCCTGCACCATGGGCCGGACGCCACGGAGCAGGCCGCCGCCATCGGCGATCAAGCGGTCGAGACGGTCTTCGACATCGGGGCTTTCCAGGTCGACCCATCCCACCACGCCGATGGCACCGGGCATCTCGCGGGCAAGCTCGAAGAGGAAGCGCGTCTCGGCTTCGTCCGGCGCGGCCTGGACGAGGATGCAAGCGTCTGCGTTCGCGGGCAGGTCGCCTGGCAGGAAGGCGCGGCGCAGCGCCGCCGGTGCATGGGCCAGCCATGCGTAATCGAGCCGCGAAGGGTCCCAGTAGTGGCGGTGTGCATCGACGATCACGGCGTGGGCGCTCCAGCGGCAAGCAACCCTTCGTCGCGCAGCGTCTTCCATGTGGTCGCGGGAATCTCGGCACGCTGGCGGAGCAGGGCGGCATCGACTTCCGCGACGGAACGCAGGCCGCAGACGACGCTGACGACCGCCGGGTGGGCGAGGGGAAATTGCAGCGCGGCCGCACCGACATCGGTCCCGGTGCGCGCGCATGCATCGTAGAACCGTTGCGCCCGCGCGAGCACGCCGGGCGTGGCCGGCGCGTAGTTGTAGGTCGCGCCAGGGCCATCGGTGCCACCGAGCAGCCCGGAGTTGTACGGACCGGCGACCAGCACGGATACGCCATCGGCCCGGGCCCGCGTCATCACCGCCTTGCTGTCCGCCTGTTCGAACAACGTGTAGCGCCCGGCGAGCATGATCGCGTCGAGGGGAAAGCGCGGCATCACTTCCAGGCACACCGCTTCTTCGTTCACGCCGATGCCGATGGCACCGACAAGGCCTTCCTCGCGCATGCGTGCCATTTCAGGCAGCGCCTCGTCCAGCGCCTGGGCCAGTACGAGAGGATGACGCTCGCCGTGCGTGAGCGCGCCGATATCGTGCAGGAAGAGGATGTCGATGCGGTCGGTGCGTAGACGGCGCAGGCTCGCTTCGAGGGCCCGTCGCACACCGTCGCGGCTGTAATCGAAGCGTGCGGCGCGGCCGTCCACGGCGAAGCCGTCGGCTTCGCCGCGCCGACCCGCGACGTCCTCGATCACGCGTCCCACCTTCGTGGAAAGCGTGTAGCTGTCTCGCGGAACGCCGGCGAGCGCATCGCCGATGCGCGTCTCGCTGAGCCCGAAGCCGTAATAGGGCGCGGTATCGAAGTGACGGATGCCACCAGTCCAGGCGTGGAGGATCGTCCGGCGCGCGGCCGCCTCGTCCACCTCGGCGTAAAGATTGCCTACCGGAGCGCCGCCGAATGCCAGCCGGGACAACGGCCTTGGCCTGCGTCCGGGTGGTGGGGCGGGAGTCTGGCTCGCGTGCTGCGATGGCATGAATGCTCCTTGGCGCTTACTGCGCAGGTATAAATACTACGTTTATATGTGAACTTGTCTAGAGCCTTGAACCATCTCAAGAAAATGTTGCAGTGCAACTTGAATCGGTTGAAACATATCTGAATACTGAGTTCGCCAGTGAACGGATCGCAAGAACTTCTGCATCCGGAAAATGACAACGTTGTCGGCGTGGGGCCGGTCCGTTTCATCGCTGGATGCGAGGGGTAACGCCCGCGCCGTCGCCAACGGCGCGGTTCCACAAGACAAGCATGCGCTGCCCGGGCAGGGCGGAAGGCGTGTATCCGGAATACAGCGTTCGGGGAGATCATCCATGACCATCAGCAAGACCCTGTTGTGCGCGAGCATCCTTTGTGGACTCGCCACGGCCGTACACGCGCAGGACGCCACACCCGCCCCGGCGGATCCTCCGAAGACGGCGCAACAGAAGGCGGCCGATAAGCGCGTGGAGGAATTGCAGGCGGTGACCGTCACCGGTTATCGCGGCAGCCTGGAGAAGGCGATCGACGTCAAGCGAAACGCCAACGCCGTCGTGGATGCGATCAGCGCCACCGACATCGGCAAGTTCCCCGATACGAATGCCGCGGAATCGCTCTCGCACCTGCCGGGCATCACGGTGGACCGCCAGTTCGGCGAAGGCGAGAAGATCAGCGTCAACGGCACCGACGCGGCGCTGAACCGCGTGCTCTTGAACGGCCAGACCATCGCCTCGGGCGATTGGGGCGGCAACCCGACGGATACCAGCGGCCGCACGTTCAACTATTCGCTGCTCTCGCCCGAGATCATCGGCCTGATGGAGGTCTACAAATCGCCCGAGGCCCGTATCGACGAGGGCAGCATCGGCGGCACGGTCATCATCCATACGCGCAAGCCGCTCGACCTGCCGGCGAACACGCTGCGCGGCTCGCTCGGCTACAACTACAACGACCGCTCGGCAGAGGGTAATCCGCGCGCCTCCGCGCTTTGGAGCTGGAAGAACGCCGATAGCACGTTCGGCATCCTCACCAGCGTGACCCACGACAAGCAGAACCTCTCCCGCGCGGGCATCGAGTTCTTCGGCTATACCACCGGCGCGAACATCACGGGCAACCCGAACGTCACGGGCGACCAGAACTACGCCAACGCGAAGATCCCCGTGGGCATCAACAGCGCGTATTTCCAGCAGACGCGCGAGCGCAACGGCTTGCAGTCCACCTTGCAGTGGCGCCCGGACGAGCACAACGAGTTCAACCTGACCGGTCTGTACGTCAAGGGCAAGTACGACAACTTCAGCGAATCGCGCTACGTGTGCCCCGGTTGCGGCGATCTCAACAAGCTGACCGACATCAACGTGGCCAACGGCTACATCACCTCCGGCACGGTGTCTTCCACCACGGGGAACGGGCAACCGTACGCCGAACTGGATGCGAACTACCGCAAGACCGAGGTTTCGACCAAGAGCATCAACCTGCGCCACGACTTCAACGGCGACGCCTGGGTGTTCACCAGCCAGGTCGGTTATACCAGCGCCGGCGGTGGCAAGGACCCCGAATACCTCATGAAGTACCTGCTCCAGAACGGCGGGTACAACTTCGGATACGACGGGCGCAATACCAGCGTGGGCTACCAGAACGGTTCGGCCGCGAACTGGGGATTGGTCGGATCACCGGCGGGATCGCCCCCGGGCGACACCTCGCTGCCGGGCCAGAACCAGGCCGGCGGCATCTACTACGAGACGACGACGGATCGCGAGCGCTATGCGCAGTTCGACGCCTCGCGCGACCTGGAGTGGGGCCCGATCAACCAGATCCAGATGGGCGTGAAGTACACCAACCACTTCAACGGCACGCAATCGCGCGGCAACCGCATCAACACCACCGATCCCATTTCACTGACGGACTTCGATCCGGGTTCGACTCCCGGTGGCCTGTTCGACGGCCTGCATGCCAGCGGGGATCTCACCGACTGGCCGACGGCCAGCCGGAGCAGCGTCGTCGACTACCTCAAGTCGCAGCCGCAGGGACCGTTCAACCCGAACTACCCGGCGATGTTCGGCGTGTCCGAAGTCACCAAGGATGCGTACGTGCAGATGAACTACCAGTCCGGTAGCTGGCGCGGCAACGTGGGCGTGCGCTATGTCGACACGAAGGACACGTCGAACTACTACGTCAACAGCGACGGCGGTACCTATAGCCGCGTTTCCAGCAGCACGCATTACTACAAGCCGCTGCCGTCGGTGAACGTGGCCTATGACCTCGACGAGGACAAGGTCCTGCGCCTGTCCGTGGCCAAGGTGATCGCACGCCCCCGTTACGGTGACCTGGCCGGAGCCACTTCACTCAACGGCGCGGCCACGGGCAACTTCACGGCCAGCGCTGGCAACCCCGACCTCAAGCCCTACCAGTCGACGAACTTCGACCTGTCGGCGGAGTGGTATTTCGCGCCGGCCAGCCTGTTGTCGGTCGAGGGCTTCGTGCGCAAGATCGACAGCTACATCGTCACCACGACATCCGAACGCTCGTTGACCGACCCGACCACCGGCCAGACCAACGTGTACTCGGTGACCTCGCCGATCAACGCGTCCAACGCGAAGGTGTCCGGCCTGTCCCTGATCTATCAGCAGGACCTCGGCCACGGCTTCGGCATCCAGACCAACTACACGTACAGCAAGGCCACCACGCAGACCCAGACCAACGGCGACAAGCTCAATCTTCCGTACCTGTCGAAGAACACGATCAACATCATCCCGTACTACGAGCATGGCCCGTGGTCGGCGCGCATCAACTACAGCCGCCGCTCGCCGTACTTCACCCAGGTGGGACGGCTCAACTCCAACGTGTTTTCCGATGCGTACAAGGAGCTCGACCTGAGCGCGTCGTACCAGATCACGCCATGGGCCGGCATCACGCTCAGCGCGACGAACCTGCTGGATTCGACCTATTACCAGTACGCCGACATCAAGTACGCTCCGATCGGTGAGTACAAGAGCGGACGTACGTACTCGATGACCCTGAATTTCAAGCTTTAGCGCGCACCGGCGGTGGCTGCCTCCCTGCGGCGCCGCCGGTTCTTTTTCTCCGGAAGGAGTCCACGCATGCGACGACGATTGGTGTTCCTTGTGGCGGGCCTGCTGGCCGGCGCTGTCCACGCCGACGGGGCGACCGCGCCCACGGCAGGCAGCGTGTCGCCGCAAGCCCAGGACCTGGCCTGGCAGAAGGCCTCGGCGAAGTTCGCTCCCGAACGCCGGGCGATCTTGGATCGGGTCGCCAAGGGCTCCGGCCAGGGGCCGTTTCGTCCGGATTGGGCGTCCTTGCAGGCCTATCGCTCACCCACGTGGTACGACGACGCCAAGTTCGGCATCTTCATCCACTGGGGTGTCTATTCGGTGCCGGCGTTCGGCAGCGAATGGTATTCGCGCAACATGTACCAGCAGGGCACGAAGGAATTCGCCCATCACGTGGCCACCTACGGGCCGCAGTCCCGCTTTGGCTACAAGGACTTCGTTCCGATGTTCAAGGCGGAGCATTTCGATCCGGATGCATGGGCCGCGCTGTTCCGTAAGGCCGGCGCGCGTTACGTCGTGCCAGTGGCCGAGCATCATGACGGCTTCGCCATGTACGACTCGAAGCTGTCCGACTGGACGGCGGTGAAGAAGGGACCGAAACGCGACGTCATCGGCTTGCTGGCGAAGGCCGTGCGGGGGCAGGGCATGCGCTTCGGTGTGTCGTCTCACCGCGCCGAGCACGACTGGTTCTTCGACGGAGGCCGCCATTTCGATTCGGACGTGAACGATCCGGCGAATGCGGAGTTGTACGGTCCGGCAGTGGACCACCTCAGCAAGCACGACGAAAACCTCGCGGACGACTGGACCTACGTCTCGCAAGCCTGGCTCGACGACTGGCTCGCGCGCACGACCGAACTGATCGACGACTACCACCCGGACCTCATCTATTTCGACTGGTGGATCGGCCATCCGACGTTCCGCAACACCTTGCCCACGATGCTTTCGTACTACTACAACGACGGCGCGAAACGCGACGGCGTCGTGGTGAACTACAAGCTTGGCGACTTTCCCGAGGGCGCGGGCACGCTGGATATCGAGCGCGGCCAGCTCACCGGCATCCACGCCACGCACTGGCAGACCGATACCTCGATAAGCAACGACTCCTGGGGTTATATCGAGCACGATACCTACAAGTCGC
Organism: Luteibacter sp. E-22; assembly: GCF_049913125.1. Lineage (GTDB taxonomy): Bacteria > Pseudomonadota > Gammaproteobacteria > Xanthomonadales > Rhodanobacteraceae > Luteibacter. Next base: position 2,981,151 of record NZ_CP183975.1, on the reverse strand, counting down.
CAGCCTTCATCATCCATCTGCTCGCCGATGTGGTAAGCAAGAACGGCAACCTGATGCTCAATATCGGTCCGCGCGCGGACGGAACCATCCCGCAGGGCGCGCAGGATACCTTGCGCAGCGTCGGCCGCTGGTTGAAGACCAATGGCGAAGCGATCTACGGCAGCAAGCCGTGGCGCGTGTTCGGAGAGGGACCCACCGAGGTGGTGGGCGGTACGTTCCAGGACACCAAGACCAAGCCGTACACGGCCGAGGATTTCCGCTTCACCACGGGCAACGGCAAGCTCTACGCCATCGAACTGGGCTGGCCCGCCAAGGGTAAGGCCACGGTGCATTCGATCCAGCCCGGCGACGCCGTGACGCGCGTGGAACTGCTTGCCGACGGCAGCGACGTCCCGTTCACCCAGGATGCCGGTGGCCTGCACCTTCGTCTTCCCTCCCACCCCGTCGGCAGCGATGCGTACGTGTATCGCATCACGCTGGCGAACCCGCCCAAGGCCACCCCATGAAACGACCGTTCATCGCGCTGCTCGCCTGCCTTCTGTGGATGCCGCTCGCCGCATTCGCCAAGGCGCCGGTGGCGCTCTTCTACATGATGGAATCGCAGAAATCGATCGCTTCGTTCGAGGCCCACGTCGACAAGATCGACGTGCTGGTGCCGACCTGGTACGGCGTCGACGAAAACGGCCTGGTTTCGGGCGCCCCCGACGCCTACGTGCTGAAGATCGCCAAGGCGCACAAGTTGCCGGTGATGCCGATCATCTCGGCCGGCGGCGACCGGGCGAAGTTCCACGCGCTTCTGACCAGCGAGACCGCGAAGAAGGCGATGATCGGCAGCATGATCGAGCAGGCGAAGCTGCACGGTTTCAGCGGCTTCCAGTTCGACTTCGAGAACATCGCCTGGACGGATCGCGATGCGCTCACCCTGCTGACGAAGCAGACCTACGAGGCGCTGCATAAGCACGGCCTCCAGTTGAGCATGGCGGTCGTGCCGAGCGCGCCGGGTTATGCCGGCCGCGGCGCCTTTGGCAAGTGGATGTGGGAGTACTGGCGCGGCGCGTACGACCTGAAGGAGCTGGCCAAGGTGCTCGACCTGGTCTGCCTGATGACCTACGACCAGCATACGCGCTGGACCACGCCCGGTCCGGTCGCGGGCATGCCCTGGGTGATGGAGCACCTCGAGTACGCGATGAAGGTGGTGCCGAAGGAGAAGCTGTCGTTGGGTATCGGCCTCTATGGTTACCACTGGTTCGCCGGCAATCCGGTGGGCGCGGACGGCAAGGAGAACTCGAATATCTCGGCGGAGTACATCGATGCCGATGCGTCGTTCCCGCTGGCCAAGCAGTTCGGCGCGACGATGCAATGGGACCCGGTGGAACACGAGTCGTGGTTCTACTTCTACCGCGACCAGATGCGCGAGTGGGTGTTCCTTCCGGATGCCCGGGCCTTCCGTGACCGGTACGACGTGGCGAAGCAGTACGGGTTGCAGGGCTTCTGCGCCTGGGTGCTTGGGGCGGAAGATCCGAAGATCTGGGATGAACTGCCTGACGCCGTGCGGTGAGGGAGAGGCGCGCCGGTAGCGGCGCGCCATCGCCGGCATAGCCGGCTCCCACATAAAGCCACGATAGCGAGATGCGGCAGCCGGCTCCCACGCAAAACTGCGATAGTGGTGTGTGGGAGCCGCTTCAGCAGCGATAACGGCCCCTCACCATTCGACCGGGGGATCGCTCAGCGCCCCACCTTGAACAGCTTGAACTCCCGAATCCGCACCGTCCCCACCGCGGAGAGGATGTTCAACCGCACCCGCCGCGCCGTCACCGGCTCGAAGGCATCGATCTTCATGTGACCGATAGCCTGCGCCTGCGCTACCGTCTTCCATCCCTTGCCATCCCACACCTGCACGGCATAGCCGTGGACGTTCTGCCCGCCGTCCAGCCACTCCATGCTCATGGCGTGGTCGAAGGTCACCTCGCGACCGAGGTCAACCTCGAGGCTGGCATTCGCCGAGCCGGCCGGGGCCGACCAGAACGTCGCCGGATCGTTGTCCAATGCCGCGGCGACGTTGTCGTCGACCGTGCCATGCTTTGCAGCGAGGTTGGCCTCGTCGCCATAACGCGCCTTCAGCGCCTCGCCGAACTCCGCCAGTCGCCGCACATCGGCATCGGGTAGCAGGCCGTGCGTATCGGGCGCGACGCCCAGCATGAACTGGCCGCCCTTGCCGACGCTGTTCTCCCAGTTGTCCATGAGTTCGTCGACCGTCTTCAATGACGCGGCGAAATCCGGCTTCGAACTGAAGAACCAATGATTCTTGTGTAGTGGCGTGTCCACTTCGAGCGGACGCCAGCGCAGTTGCCCATGCCGGTCGATGACGTTCCAGTTCTCGCCCTGGACAACGCCTTGCTCGTTGCCCACCCAGCGGATGTCGCCGTAGTCGAACAAGGCCATGTCCGCGAAGACCATGGTGTTCGGCTGGTAGGTGCGGAGGGTCTCCACGTATTTCGCGAAATCATAGACGTGGCCTGCGCTGCCGGCGCCGTCGAGCCACCATTCGGTCAGCGGGCCGTAATGCTGGACCAGTTCCTCCATCTGCGAGAGGTAGTACTTGTCGTACGCCGCCGAATCCTTGTAGCGCGGATCGTGGCGGTCCCACGGCGAAAGATAGACACCGAAGCCGAGGCCGTTCTTCTTCGCCGCATCCGAGGCCATGCGCACGAGGTCGCCCTTGCCGGCTTTCCAGGGACTGGCCTTCACCGAGTAGTCGGTCTGTCCGGTGGGCCACAGCGCGAAGCCGTCATGGTGTTTCGCGACCAGCACCATGTAACGCACCCCCGCGGCTTTCACCGCGCGCGCCCACTGGTCCGGATCGACCTTGTCGGGATGGAACACGGAGGCGGGCGCCGTGCCATCGCCCCATTCCCGATCGAGGAAGGTATTGGTACCGAAATGGACGATCACGCCGAATTCGAGGTCTTGCCATGCCACCTGCTGGGGCGAGGGTTTCACGTCGGTGAACGATTCAGCGCGCGGGACGCCGGGCAGGGATGCCAACAGGGCGACGGCGAGGCAAGAGGCCAGGCGGCGGAGGGAGGGGGGCTTCGTCATCGAACGGATTTCCTTGACGGCGGCGCGAACGGGAAAGGATTCAGGGGGTCTTCGGCGGGTCGGACCACAGGCGCCGGTCCGTGCCACGCATGACGGGCTGGTCGCGCGTGTCGAAATCGAATACCACCACGTGGTTCACGCCATGGTGGAACCATGGCGCCGGGGCATACAGGTCGTGTTGCGGCCCGATGGACCAGATCCGGCCGAGGTTGGCATCGTTGAGCCAGACGAAGCCTTTGCCGAAGGCGCGGACATCCAGGAAGGTATCCGCCGGCGTGTCGATCGTGATCGATCCGCGATGGAACGCAGGCCCCTCGATCTTGGCGGTGGTCCATCCGCGCAACGTGTCGGGCGATGTCATCGGCAGCGGGAACACCTGCCAGCCGTGGAGGATCGTTTCACCTAGCATCATCGGATCGACGAGTCCGGCGCGGCCGTCTTCCAGATGGGGACCGTAGTTCACGCGTCCGGAGTTCTCGACCAGGATGTCGAGCGTGTGCTCGCCAGAGGCGATGTCGATATCGACGGCCACCTGCTTCAGCCGGCGCTCGACGGTCCCGCGCGGCTGGCGGTCGAGATAGACGGCCGCGTAGTCGCGGACATCGCCGAGGTAGAGCGAACCGTGGAAGGGGCCGTGTACCGTGGTGCGGTAAAGCGTGTACCCGTAAGCCTGGCCGTAGGCTTCCATGGGCTTGGGAAGGTCGGAGGACTGCGGTGCGGGCAGATTGTCCCACAGCGAGGCGGATTCACCCAGGGTGAAGGCGGGAAGCTCGCGCAGGGAAGGTGACGAGGGCAAGGGAGGCGGTGTCACTCCCGTGGCCTTGGCGATGATGTCGCGGAACCGCGTGAACTTCGGCGTCGGCCGTCCGGCTTCGTCGAGCGCTGCGTCGTAGTCGTAGCTGGTGGTCTGCGGTGCGTAGTGGTCCGCGGGGCCACCCTGGAAGTTCGCACCGTTCATGAAGCCGAAGCTGGTTCCGCCGTGCACGAGGTACACGTTCACCGAATAACCCTGTTTCAGCATCCAGGCCAGTTCGTCACCCTGCTGCTTCGCGTCCGTCGCGGCGTGCTTGCCGCCCCACTGGTCGAACCAACCGGCCCAGTATTCGCCGGCCATGCGCGGCGAGCCTGGCCGGAACCGTTCGAGCATCTCGAAACTCTTCTTCGCCTCGCCGGGTGAGAAGTCGATCACCGCGGTCACGTCGGGTAACGTGCCGTTGGCGAGCAGGTCCGGGCCGTCGTAGGTCAACAGGAGGTCGTCGGCAAGCCCGGCGCGCTTGAGCATGTCGCGGATGTCGCCGAGATAGGCCTTGTCGTCGTTGTACGAGCCGTACTCGTTCTCCAGTTCTGTGGCGACGATGGGTCCGCCGTGGCTTGCCATCAGCGGCGCCAGTTCCTTGCCGAGACGTTGCAGGTATCGATCGGAAGCAGCCAGGAAGCGCGGATCGCGCGAACGCACGCGCAGGCTGGGATCGGCGAACAGCCACGCGGGATAACCGCCCGCGTCCCATTCGCCGCAGATGTATGGACCCGGCCGCAGGATCACGTTCAGGCCTTCCGCCCGGGCTGCCTTCACGAAGGCGGCGACGTCGTTGCCACCACTGAAATCGAAGCGGCCGGGCGAGGGCTCCAGCAGGTTCCAGAACACATACGTGGTAATCGTGTTGAGGCCCATCGCGCGCGCCTTGCGCAGGCGGTCGGTCCAGTACTCCCTCGGCACCCTCTGGAAGTGCATGTCGCCCGAGATGATCTGGTACGGCTTGCCTTCGCGCATGAAGTGCGCGCCGGACACGCTGACCGGCGGATTGGCGAAGGCAGACGGCGCCATGCTGAGGAGTGCCGCGAATGCGACGGCAAGGCGCGTGAGGGTAGGGTGTTTCATCCGATGTCCTTTCATCGCGGCAGCGCCTGACGCCCACGCACCGTGAAACCGGCACGCTCGCCGGCGGCATCGCCTGGCTGGCCGCCTCCCAGGAAGACGCCGTACTCGCCCGGCAGGACCGCTCGCTTGCCTGCCGCGTCCACCGAACTCAGGCGGCGCGGATCGAGTTCGAAAGTCACGCGGCGGCTTTCGCCGGGCGCGAGGTGCACGCGCTGGAAGCCGACGAGGGACCGTTTCGGCGCGAGCGCATCGCCTGGCGGATAGCTGAGATAAGCCTGCACCACCTCGTCGCCCGCACGCGGCCCGTTGTTGCGCACCTCGACGCTCACCGTGATGGCCTTTCCCGCGTCGATGCCGGTGGCGGACGCGCTGGGCTTCGCGTAAGAGAAACGCGTGTAGCTGAGCCCGTGGCCGAACGGGTACAGCGGCGTTCCCTCGAAGTAGCGGTATGTGCGGCCCTTCATCTGGTAACTGGTGAACGGGGGCAGGTCGCGCACCGAGCGGTAGAACGTCACGGGCAAGCGGCCGCCCGGGTTGTAGTCGCCAGCCAGTACCTGCGCGATGGCGGTGCCGCCGCTTTCCCCGGGATACCACGCGGCGAGGATGGCGGAAGCGTGCTCTTTCGCCCAGTCGAGCGCGACCGCGCTTCCGGACATGAGCACGACGACCAGCGGCTTGCCACTCGCGGCGGCGCGTTCCAGCAAGGCCTGTTGCGTGGCGGGGAGGCCGATGTCCGTACGGTCGCCACCGTCGAAACCGGGCACGTCCACATGCAGTTCCTCGCCCTCCACATCGGGCGACAAGCCGACGAAGGCCACGGTGACATCGGCCGCCGCGACCGCGCGTTCGGCCTCGGCGAGTTGCGCGGCCGCAGGGGCCAGCCATTGCAGCCGCACGCCCTGGTCTTCGCCGACATGGACGAATTCGAGGCGTACGTCGTGCGGGCGGGTGTCGTCGAAGTGCAGGGTCGCCTGCGTATGCTTGTCGTCCCCGGCATCGTCGATCAGCGGCTTGCCGTCGACGAAGAGCCGCACGGCGTCATGGCCCGCGCAATCGAAGCAGCGCTCGACGTGGACGGCCAACGTGTAGTCGCCAGGTCCTGGGGGCACGATCGCGCCCGTCCAGCGTACGGCGTAACGGCCCTTGGGCAGGCCGCCCGGTGTGACATGGTCCCAGTCGAAATCGACGCTGCGATCCACGCGGGTGGTGCGTGGCGCGCCATCGAAGGTCACATTGTCGAAATAGTGGCCGGTGAGACCAGCCGCGGCGTCGGCGGCGGTGCTGGTCCGCAGCGCCGTCTCCGGTATGGGCACGGGCACACCGGCGGCGACAGGTGCTCCCTGCGCGTAACTCACGTGGTCGGCACCGAATCGTGCGCGGAGGCCTTGCAGTGGCGTGACCGGCATGCGTGGCGTGGCGTGGTAGTTGGCCTCCAGCGTCTCCACCGTATCGGCGTTCGGCCCGACCACGGCGATACGCGGCGTGCCTTGCAAGGGCAGGGCACCACCGTCGTTCTTCAGCAGGACCATCGATTCCAGCGCGGCACGCAGGGCCAGCGCCGCGTTCGCCTTTACATCGACGGTGGAGGGCTTCGCCGTGGGGGCTCCGAGTTCACCAAGGCGATACCGCGCCGCGAACAACCGGACGAGTGAGGCGTCGAGGACGGACTCGTCGACGTCCCCGCGTTTGACGGCCGCGTTCAGTTCGGCATAGGCATAACCGCAATCGAGGTCGGTGCCCGCACGGATCGCGGCGGCCGACGAAGCGGCGTTATCCGCCTTGTAGTAATGGAACTTCGTCATGTCGTCGACGGCGTCGCAATCGGACACGACATAACCTTTGAAGCCCCAGCCCTTGCGCAGGATGTCGCCCAGCAGTCCGGTGTCGGCGCATACCGGCGTGCCGTGCAGCGCGTTGTACGCGCACATGACCGAACCCGCCTGGCCTTCGGTCACCGCCGCGCGGAACGCCGGCAGGAAGGTGGCTTCGAGGTCGTACGGAGAGACATCGATGTCGAAGCCGTGACGTCCCGCCTCGGGGCCGCTATGCACGGCGAAGTGCTTGGGCGTGGCGACGGCGCGCGGGTGCGCCGGGTCCGGTCCCTGGATGCCATGCACGAATGCCACGGCGAGCCTGCCGGTGAGGTAGGGGTCCTCACCGTAGGTCTCCTGGCCGCGTCCCCACCGGGGGTCGCGGAAGATGTTGACGTTCGGCGACCAGATGGTCAGGCCCTCGTAGCGGCCGTGATCGCGTCCCGCACCGATGGCGTCGAAGCGGGCGCGGGCTTCGCGCGAGACGACCTCGCCCACCTGCCGCATCAGCTCCGGATGCCAACCCGCCGCCAGGCCGATGGCCTGGGGAAACACCGTGGCGTAACCGGCTCGCGCGGACCCGTGGAGGCCTTCGTTCCACCATTCATAAGCGGGAATGCCGAGTCGCGGCAGAGCAGGCGCCGCGCTCTGCAGCTGGGCGATCTTCTCTTCCAGGCTCATGCGGGCGACGAGACCGCTCGCCTTTTGTTCCGGTGTGGCCAGCTCCGCCGCATACACGGCACCGGCCAGTGCGACGGTGGCGGCGCATGCAAGCAGCCGGCGCGCGAGGCGTGCATACGTCATCGTGGATGGCTTCCCGTCAGCTTCACCGAACCCAGACCATACAGCGGTCCGTCCGTCGGCGCGGTCACGCGCAGGCAAAGGTCGTGTTCCCCTTGCAACGCGGGCAGGTCGCCCTGCAGCACGATCGACTCGCCGAGCGCCTTTCCATCCGGCAGCGGAAAGCTGGCCAGCGTCGGGCCGGTGCAGTTGTCCTGATGAACCTCGAGTTCGCCGTTGGCGGTTTTCGCGGGATAGGACACGACCTTCGACAGCTCGTGCGCCAGGCCATAGTTGCGTGCCAGGCGCGCGGCCTCGATACGGATACCCGTCACCCCATCCAGTGGCGCCTTCGGATAGACCCAGCAGGCGTGGAACAGGTCGACATCGTAGACGGGCGTCTCCATCGCGGCCAGGTCCGGCAGCAGGGGCATGCGCAAGCCGAGGCTGCCGTCGGGGCACTTCATGAGCTCGCCGTTACGCCGTGTCAGCAGGTTGTCGCGGTCGATCGTCCTTGCGCGCACGCCGGCCATGGGTGTTCCGTCCGGCGCGAAGGTGACGGCGCGCACCGTCGTGGGAAGGGTCACGGTGAATGGCACGGTATAGGCTTTCGCATCCGTTCCGGGTGTGCTGCCGTCGGTGGTGTAGCGCACCGTGCCGAAGGCGGTCTGGTTGTCGATATTTATCGTCGCCTTGCGGTCGTGGAGGATCGTGGCGATGTCGCCATCCACGTGGATGGCTGGAGCGAACGCGGTGTCGGACGCGCCGATGTCGAGGGCCGCGTAACGCCGCATCTGCGCGGGAAGGCGTTGCAGGAAACCTTGCCAGTTGCGTGTTCCGCGCGGCGACCAGGCGATCTCGGCCATCGCGTCCACGCGCGGGAAGAGGGCATGCTGTATGTGCCGTGCCGAGGGAATGAACTCGCTCCACAGCGTGGCCTCGGCGCCCAGCACATGGCGTGCCTGTTCCGGCGTGAGCGAGGCGTCCACCGGCTCGAAGCCATAGACGCGCTCCAGCGCCAGCACCGAGAGACGGCCATTGGGTTCGTCCGCGCGATCGCTTTGCAGGTTGTCGAAATACATCCAGCCCGCCGGTGCGAGCACCACATTGTGATCCTTCTTCGCCGCGTCGATGGCGCCCTGCACGCCACGCCATGACATGACGGAGGCCGTGCGTGGAAGGCCGCCCTCTAGGATTTCGTCCCAGCCGATCAAGCGGCGGCCATGTTTGGCCAGGTAGTCGCCCAGCCGGTCGGTGAACCAGCTTTGCAAGGCGTTCTCGTCGGTGATGCCCAGCGACTTCATCCTTGCCTGCACGGCCGGCGAGTCCTTCCACTGGTCTTTCACGGCCTCGTCGCCACCGAGGTGGATGTACGTGGACGGAAACAATGCCATCACCTCGTCGAGCACGTTCTCGATGAAGGTGAAGCTCTTGTCGTCCACGTTGTAGAGGTAGGGATTGACGCCCCAGTCCACGGAAACGGCGGGATGGTCGCCGTTGATGCCGACGATGTCCGGATACGACGCCACGGCGGCCTGCGCGTGGCCGGGCATGTCCAGCTCGGGCACGACGGTGATGTGGCGAGCAGCGGCATAGGCGACGACGTCGCGGATTTGTTCCTGCGTATAGAAGCCGCCGTACCGCATCGGCTCGCCATGGGTTCCCGCGCCGGGAGGAGTCCGCCATCCGCCGACAGTGGTGAGCAGGGGATAGCGCTTGATCTCGATGCGCCAGCCCTGGTCGTCGCTGAGGTGCCAGTGGAAGACGTTGAGCTTGTGCTCGGCCATGGCGTCGAGCACTTGCTTCACCGTCGCGACGTCATGGAAGTGGCGGGCGACGTCGAGCATGAGGCCGCGCCATGCGAAGCGCGGCCAGTCGCGGATCGATACGCCAGGGATGCGGGTCGCGTCTTGCTTGCCATCGGCGGTGGCAAGCTGCCAGAAGGTCACCGCTCCGTAGAACAGGCCTGCCGCGTCGCGCGAGACGATGCGGGCACCGTCGCCATCGACATCCAGCGAATATCCTTCGCGTTGCTCGACGGATGCCTTGGGATCGCTGCGGAACACGATGGAGCGGGCGGCCGGATGTGCCGTGGCGCTCACGGTGAGAGCGAGGCCGCGGCTGCGACGCAATTCCTCCGCGAGATACCGCGCCGCCGCTTCGGCTTTCGTGTCACCTGGAACGAAGGCGATGACCGTATGCGCGTCGATATCGAGCGTCCCGCTGGTCGTCCGAGCCTCGGCAGGCAAGGGGATCAGTGGCGGTTCGGTGGCGTGGGCGACGCCGCCACCGAGCCATGCCAGCCCGATGGCGAAGAGGTAATGACGCACGGTGCGGATCGTCGTAGCTTGGATCATCGGATCGCATCCTTACTGGAACGGGTGGCGCAGCACCGATCGGCGCCTTTCAGTGACTGGACCCCACGCGGGCCGCGGCGTGCAGCGTGGCGGCGCCCACGACGCCCAATTGCCCATGCTCGACGAGGCGTACCGGAACCTGTTCGAGGAAGGGACGCATCACGCCCTTGTTGAAGTAGCGTTCGCGGAAACGGCTGGCCAGGAGAAAATCGCGCATCTGCGGGAGGAATCCGCCGGCGAGGAAGGCGCCGCCGCGCGCGCCATAGAGCATCACCAGGTCGCCGACGAATCCGCCGAGCACGCCACAGAACACATCCAGCGCGGCATGTGCTGCCGGATCGGTATGGGTCATGCCCGCCGTGCTTACCGCGTCGGGCGTGGTGAGCGTGGCTTCGCGACCCGACAACTCCGCGATGGCGCGATAGGTGTCGAGCAGCCCGGGGCCGGAGAGGATCGATTCGTAGGAGACGTACGGGCGCGTGCGCGCGAGGATACGCAGGATCTCGATTTCCCGATCGTTACCCGGGGCGAGCGCGATCTGGCCCGCTTCGGTCGGCAAGACCTGTGCGTAGGGGGCGCCGGGCAGGAGCACGGCGGAGCCGAGGCCGGTGCCAGGCCCCATGACGAGCACCGGGCCACCGGCACCGTCGGTCCGGCCCGGAAGGATCGTCGTTGTGTCGGCATGGTCGATGAACTGACTGGCGTAGGCCACGGCTTCGAAGTCGTTGACCACATCGAGCGTCTCGATGCCCGGCACCGACCGGATCTCCGGAAGCGAGACACGCCAGGGCAGGTTGCTGTTGGCGACGTGGTCGCCCAGCACGTAGCCGGCGATGGCGATGGCGCAACGCTCGATGCCGAGCGGAGCCAATGGGGCATGGGTGACCAGAAAGTCGTCGAGGATGGCCGCGAGGCTGGGCCATTCCGCGCCCACGTAACGGTGGTGGCTGAGCACCTGGACCGGCGCACGGGAATCCCCCCGGCCGAGAACCAGCGCCACGCGCGCATGGGTTCCTCCGACGTCGGCCGCCAGGACCGGCCGCCGCGACGCTGCGGCATGCGCGAGCACTGGCTGGTTCACCACCTTCCCCATCGACTACGACCCCGTGCGTGAAAGCGATCGCGCGCGAGCCGAGAAGCCCGTCGTAGCGCGAAAAGACCCATGGAGTCTTTCTCGTGCATGACAACGTTGTCAATGAATTTAATGTTCACTGGTGAAAACCACTAAATATCACAATAACAAAAGCTAATTTCATAACTTGGCGATAAAGCGCTAGTGGGACGGGATCTCATCGCGCCCGGAGCCGCCCAACCCGGGTGGGCGCCGACCGTGTCGGCGACCCCGCGGGCAGCGGGCCAGATTACGGCAAGCACCCATCGCCGACAGGGCAGGCTCCCACCACGGCCTCGCACGGGGCCTAAAGTTCCGGCCATTCTTGCCGATCATCTGTTCCCGAAGAGCCGGGGCGCGGCCGCTCGAGAGAGTTCCCGCGTCCCACGTACCAGGATGGTAGGAGCAGTACGCGATGAGGGTTACAGGGGAAGGTCGTTGGCGCGCAACGACATACGGGCTGATTTCCCTGCTTGCGATCGGTGCCGGCGGTACGGCGTCGGCGCAGCAGACCACGTTGGACAAGCAAGAGCAGCTGCGACGCGCACAGCGGCTCGAACAGCAGGAAACGGAGCGTAAGGACGCGCCGTTCCAGGCAGGTCCGCCGGCGAACGTCGAGCGGCTCGATGCGCCCTTGCCGAAGGAAACGCCATGCTTTCCTTTGCAGAGCCTGCGCCTGGAGGGTGAGCGCGTGGCGGATTTCGCCTGGGCGCAACGTTACCTCGATCGTTTCGTGGGCCAGTGCGTGGGACGCGACGGGCTGGAGGCGCTGCAACGCCGCCTCTCCAACCTGGTGATCGCGCGTGGCTTCGTGACCACGCGCGTCGGCGTGCCGGCCCAGGACATCTCGCAAGGTCACCTGCGCATGCTGCTCGTGCCTGGCACCTTGCGGCACATCCGTTTCGCGCCCGGCTCGCCGGAACTCGATTGGCGCACCGCGTTCCCGATCCGCGAAGGCGACCTGCTCAACCTGCATGCGATCGAGCAAGGCCTCGAACAGCTCAAGCGGGTTCCTTCGCAGGACGTGACCATGGACATCGCACCCGCCGAGAAGGTGGGCGAGTCCGACGTGGTGCTCACGGTGCACACCACGCGCCGCTGGCACGTCGTGGCCGATGCGAGCGACTCAGGGCTCAAGGGCACGGGCAAGAACCAGGGCAACCTCAATGTGTCCCTCGACAATCCGCTGGGCCTGAACGACCTGTTCTCGATCGGCGCGGGCCATGCGTTGTTCACCCATGCGGATGGCGGCAGCACCTTCAGCGAGAACGCGACGTACAGCGTTCCCTGGGGATGGTGGACCTTCAGCGGCTCGATCTCCACCTATCGCTACAGGCAATGGATCGAAGGTTTCAACAGCCGCTTTCGTTCCACCGGCACGTCGACGTCGAGCGATATCACGGTGCAACGCCTGCTCACCCGTGGTACGTCGAGCAAGACCTCGCTCGAGATACGGTTGGCCGCGCGCAGCGCGCACAGCTATATCCAGGGCGTCGAAGTGGGCATCCAGCGACAGCGCGTCGCCAGCGCCGAACTCGCCCTCGTGCATCGTCATTACATCGGCCAGGCCCAGCTGGACGCACGCCTCGGTTACCAGCGTGGCACGCCGTGGTTCGGCAGCCAGTGGATCGGCTACGACCCGCAAGTGGGTTTCCCCACCAACCGCTACGGCCTGACCACGCTCGACCTTTCGTTGAGCCAGCCACTGAACCTCGCCGGACGGCAGGCCATCTGGGATAGCAGCCTGCGATTGCAGCGTTCCACCGACCATCTGCCCGCCGCCGAACTGATCACCATCGGCGGGCGCTATTCGGTGCGTGGTTTCGATGGCGAACAGACGCTGGCCGGCGAGCGCGGCGCGTACCTGCGCAACACCTTCACGCTGCCGCTCGGGATGCTCGCGCCGTACCTCGGGATGGACATCGGCCGCGTCGCGGGACCGTCCACGCAAGAGGGGCATCGCCAGTTGACGGGTGCGGTCCTCGGCTTACGCGGGAGCCATGGCGGTTTGAGTTGGGATCTTTTCGTCGGGCGGCGCATCCACGCGCCGCGTGGATTCGACACGGAACAGCCGGCGACCGGCTTCCAGTTGATCTACCAGTACTGAATACGGGCAAGGGTGCCGGAGCCGGCACCGACAAGGGGCACAGGTCATGAAGACGATCAAGGAAACGATAATGCGCCAGCAGGGCGACGTGGCAATCTCCGTGGTGCGCACGCTCGCGCTAGCGATAGCCCTGGCGACCTTGGGCATACCCGTCGTGTCATGGGCGCAGCAGGTGCCTGACGCCGCGGCCGGCGCGCATCGGCCGACGATGGATTCGGCGGCGAACGGCGTGCCCGTGGTGAATATCGTCGCCCCGAATGCGAAGGGGGTATCGCATAACAAGTACCAGCGCTTCGATGTCGACCAGCGCGGTGTGATCCTCAACAACAGTGCGAACATCGTCCGCACCCAGCTCGGTGGCTACGTCGCCGGCAACGACAACCTCAAGGGCGGCGAAGCCTCGCTGATCCTCAACGAGGTGACCTCGACGCTCCCGAGCAGCCTGCGCGGCTATATCGAGGTGGGCGGCAAGGCGGCCCCGGTGGTGATCGCTAACCCTTACGGCATCACCTGCGACGGCTGCGGCGTGATCAACAGCCAGCGCTTCACGCTCACCACGGGTACCCCCGTGTTCGGTGGCAGTGGCAGCCTCGACGCCTTCCACGTCACCGGCGGCAACATCGCCATCGGCAGTGGCGGGCTCGACGGCTCGGTGGTGGACCGCACCGACCTCATCGCTCGTGCGGTGCAGGTGAACGGCAGCCTCTGGGCGAAGGATCTCAACGTCGTCAGCGGTAGCAACGACGTGAACTACGCCGACGCGGGCGTACGCGCCATGGCGGCCGACGCGGTTCGCCCGGCCGTCGCCATCGACGTGGCCGCGCTTGGTGGCATGTATGCGGAGAAGATCCGCCTCGTGGGTACCGAAGCGGGTGTCGGCGTGGTCAGCAGTGGCGCGATCGCGGCCCAGGCGGGCGATCTCACGCTGAGCAGCGCGGGCGAAGTGCGCCTCGGCGGCACGACGGTGGCACTGGGCAACGCGTCCCTCGACGCCACGGGGCCGGTGACCGTGGAGGGCGCCTTCGGTACGCAGAACGGCAATGTTTCGTTGACTGCCGGTGGTCCCCTCGCCGTGCCGGGCCGCGTCATCGCGGGTGGCGGGCTGGCTGTGAACGTCGCCGGCGACACCGACGTATCGGGTCGACTGAGCGCAGGCGGAAACCTGGCCGTGTATGCGGCGAAGGAACTGCGCAACACCGGGTTGATCTACAGCGACGGGTCGTTCGACGTTCGCGCGGGCAACCTGCGCAACGCCGGCACGCTCTACGGCTTGGGCGGCGGCAGCGTCGCGGTGGCTGGCCTTCTTGAGACCACCGCGGCGAGCACACTGCATGCGGGTAACGGGCTTGCCCTCGACGCGGGCGCGGTGAACAGCAGCGGTGTCGTCGATGCCGGTGGTGCGTTGGCCCTGTCGAGTCATGGCGACGCCAGCCTGCAAGGTGCCGTGCAAGGCGGTGGCGACGTAGCCGTGCGCGCGACTGGCCAGTTGAACAACGGCGCGGTCATCGTGTCGGGAGGCCGGCTCGACCTGCAGGCGGCGAACCTCACCAACCAGTCAGCGGCGATCGTCTCCTCGGGTAGCGACCTGGCGGTGAATACGGTGGGCACGCTCGTCAACCAGGGCACGTTGTACGCGGCCGGTGGCGTGATCGTGGATGCGGCATCGCTGACGCAGGGTGTGACGGGCCAGCTTTACGGGGTGCATGGCGCACGGATCGCCGTGGCCGGCGACGTGGACAACAGCGGCAGCCTCGTCGGTGGCGATGGCTTGTCCTTGACCGCGCACGCGATTGCCAGCCACGGGGAACTCGGTACGCGACAGGGCGACGCATCGCTGGCCAGTGCCACGGATGTCACCCTGGCAGGTAACACGGTCGTGGGGGGCACGCTGAGCCTGCGAACACCGGGTGCGCTTCGCCAGCAGGGGCAACTCACGACGGGCAACCTCGATGCCGACGTCGGTTCCCTCGATAACAGTGGCGAAACCTATGCGCGCGGCGATGCGCAGGTGCATGCGGTGCGCGACCTCGCCAACGCGGGTTCGCTTTACGCCGATGGCCGGCTCACGCTAAGCGCGGACGGTACCGTGGGTAACACCGGTACGTTGCATGCGGGCACCGACCTCGGTCTGCACGCCGCTTCGGTGGAAAGCTCGAAGCAGATCGATGCGGGCCGCGACGTTGCCATCGATGCGCAGTCGCTCCGTCTCGCGGGCAACCTGCAGGCAGGCCGGGACGTTTCGCTGTCCACGCCGGGCACGCTGGTCAATGCCGCCACGGTGGTCGCGGGCCGCGATGCGATCGTCCGCGGCGGTGCGCTGGTGAACAGCGGCGAGCTGTCCTCTACCCGCGATTTGACCCTCTCCATGGACGGCAACGTCGACAACGCGGGGAAGCTCTATGCGGGGGCCACGCTAGACCTGGCGGCCAATGCCCTGTCCGTTGGCGCAGAGGGTTCCGCCAGTGCCGCCGGTACCGCGGCGCTGCATCTGCGCGATGCCCTCGACAACGCGGGAAGTGTCGTTGGAGGCCAGGCGCTGACCATCGATGCGGCACGTATCGATTCCCGGGGTTCGCTCGGAAGCACGGCGGGTTCGGCAACGCTGACCACGGCGGGCGACCTGCATCTCGGCGGCGTGGCCTCGGCGGCGTCCGTTTTTCATGCCCGCTCGGCTGGCGATTTGCTGGTCGATGGCGCTTTCACCGCTGCCGCTATCGATGTGGCGTCCGCGCAATCGATGACGCTCGCCGGTTCGATCCATGCGTCGGGCAATGCGGTATTCGACGCCGCGCAGTCGATAGTGCTTCGTGGCGATGTCTATGCGGATGGCGGTCTGACCCTGCATGCGTGGAGCATCGACCAGGCCGGTACGGCGCATGCCGGTGGCGACCTCTCGCTCGACGCGGCGAACGTCACGATGGTGGGCACGCTGGATGCCGGCAACGACCTGATCCTCAAGGCTGATACAGCTTCGCTTGCAGGCCGCGTGCAGGCTGCCCGCGATGTGCGCGCGGACATCGCCGGTACGCTGTCGCAGGCCGCGACGGTCGTCGCCGCGCGTGATGCCACCGTCCACGTCGCGCGCCTCGACACGGCGAAGGGCTCGGCGATCAGTGCGGGACACGATCTCGCGCTGACCGCGTCGCAGGACATCGCCAGCGCGGGGTTGCTCTACGCGGGCAATGTGTTGGCCTTGGACGCCGCAAGCTTCAGCCAGACCGGGGACGGTCAGGCCAATGCCGATGGCGCCTTGACGCTGGCTGTCGCCGGTGCGCTCGACAGCGCCGGCGCCATCGTCGGCGGCCATGGCCTGGATATCCACGCGGGCAGCCTGAGCAGTACGGGGCAGCTTGGCAGCACCGCTGGCGATGTCTCGCTCGTCACCAACCAGGGCGATCTCTCGCTGGCCGGCAAGACCGTCTCGGCGGGCCGGTTGGATGCGGCGTCGGCAGGCGGTCTCGCTCAGTCCGGTTCGATGAGCGCCGGTGCCACGAAACTCGTGTCGGCTGGTGACATGGCGCTCGGAGGCGATACCTCCCTGACGGGCGCGTTCGCCGTTGATGCAGGAGGTGACCTGCACAACGCGGGCAGCGTCTACACGACGGGCACGCTGGACGTGCGCACGACCGGTAATGTAGACAACCGCGGCAGCCTCGCATCCGAACAAGGGCTCACGATCCAAAGCGGCGGGGCGTTGACGCAGGATGCCAACGGGAAGCTGCAGACCAACGGTGACCTGTCGATCACGGCGAAAGCCATCGACAGCAAGGGCACGTTGGCGAGCGCCCGGAATCTCGTGCTGGCTGCGCAAGGTGACATCGACCTGTCGGGCACGACCCAGGCAGGCGGCGTGCTCGGGATCGACACGGCGGGCGCGGTGAATCACGCAGGCCAACTGCTGGCCTCTAGCGCCTTGTCGGTCACGGCGGGCAGCATCGGCAATACCGGCGCCATCTCGACCGATGGCAGCCTCGACTTGCACGCGACGAACGCGCTGAGCAACGGCGGCACCGCTTACGCAGGCGGGAAGGTCACACTCGGGGCCGCCAGCTTCACGCAGGGTGCTTCCGCGGAACTCTCCAGCGCGGCCGATGTGAACATCGACGTGGCGGGCGCGGTCGCGAATGCCGGCAAGCTCGTCGCCACGACATCCCTCGATCTGAAAGGCGGTAGCGTCACCAGCACAGGCACGCTGGGCACGCAGCAGGGCAAGATGACCTTGCAGGCCCGGCAGGGCGATCTCCTCCTGGGCGGCACCGTGGTGTCGGCCGCGAGCCTCGACGGGACCGCCACGGGTGCCATCCGGCAAAGCGGCCAGCTTGCCGCAACGGACCTGACGCTGCATGCAGAGGGTGACCTTGAAACCCAGGGCGACATCTCAGCACAGACCGCGTCGCTGACCAGCGGCGCCACCCTGAGCCAGGCGGGTACGCTCTCCGCCGGCACCATCGTGCTCGACGGTTCTTCCGTGAAGAACGACGGTCGTACGTTGTCGTCCGGCGACCTGACCGTGCATGGCGGCAACGTCGATGCCTCCGGCGTGCTGGCGGCCGGTGTGGAGGACGACGGTACGCTGGCTACCGTGGGCGACTTGCACGTGTCGGCGGATTCGGCGCTGACCGCGCATGGCAGCCTGCTCGCCGGCCATGCATTGGATGCGGCGGCGAACACGATCGACGTGTCCTACGGCACGCAGCGTGCCGGCGGCGACGCGACGCTGGTCGCCCGCGCGGGGAATATCGACCATACGGCCGGCGATCTCGCCGTGGGTGGCGTGCTCACGGCCCAGGCCAGCGGCGCACTGGTGAACCGTGGCGTGGACGGCCACGACGCACGCATGCAGGCGAACGCGCTGCTGCTCACCGCCAGCTCGATCGACAATGGTCGCGGCCGGCTGTTGCAGACCGGAACGTCGGCCTGGACGCTAGGCACCAACGGAACACTGGACAACAGTGGCGGCACCATCGCCACCAATGGCAGCGACCTGACGGTGCACGGCGCGCGGGTGGTCAACAACGGCGGCAGCATCCAGTTGGCAGGCAATGGCCTGCTCGACGTGAAAGCCGACCAGGACATCGACAACCGCCAAGGCACTCTTGCAGGCAACGGCGCCACGCGCGTCACGGCGGTGACGGGTATCGCCAACGATGGCGGCCTGATCAACGCACATGGCAGCATGACCGTTGCCGCCGCTTCGCTGAGCAATACCGCGAATGGCGCGATCTCGGGCAATACGCTCGGCGTGACGATCACCAACGGCGTGAACAACGCGGGCGGATTGCTTCAGGCGACCGCGGGCGATCTTTCCCTCACCGCGGCGAGCCTCACTAATGCGGGCGGCACCATTCAGTCCGCGCCCGGCGCCGTCACGCTTGGCGTCGGCGGCACCTTCGACAACGGCAGCGGCACTATCGCCGCGGGAACGCTGGCCAAGCTCAACGCCGCGCGCGTGAACAACGCCGGCGTCATCTCCGGCGGCCAGCTCAACGTGCAGGCCACGGACACGCTGACCAACACCGGCGGCCACCTGCAAAGCCGCGGCGCCATCGACTTGCGTGCCACCAATGGCCTCAACAATAACGCGGGAAGCATCGAAGCCAACGGCGCCACGACGCTGAACTCGGCGTCGATCTCCAACATCGGTGGCCGCATCGCCAATGCCAGCGCCGCGCTCACCCAGGTCACATCGGGCGGCGGTATCGACAACCGCGGCGGCACGCTGGGTGGGCAGGGAGACGTCAACCTTTCGGGCGCGACGATCTCGAATGCGCAGGGTGGCACGCTGGTCGCCGCAGGCAACATGACCCTCGGCACCGGCCAGCTGGATAACAGCAACGGCACGGTCTATGCCGGCAACACGTTCAATTTCGTCAACGCTGGCGCATCGGCCATCAATGCCGGCGGCAAGATCACGGCGGGGCATCAGCTCAACCTCACGCTCGCCAGCTTGAACAACGGCGGCGGTACCGTGCAGGCAGGCATCGACGGCGTCGGCGGTGTCGGCAATGTCGTGCTCGACATCCGCAACCTCGTCGGCCAGGGTGCCATCGTCGCCAATAACACGCTGGGCATGCACCTCGTGGGCGACTACGTCCAGGCGGCGGGTTCCAGCATCAAGGCCAATGGCGGCTTCAGCCTCGCCGTGGATGGGCAGTTCGTCAACAACGGCAGCATCCAGGCGGTGAACGGCCTGACCATCAGCGCGGCCAATATCACCAACAACGCCGGCGCGTTGCTCAACTCGGCCAACACCCAGCTCAATACGGGTGGAACGATAACCAATGCGGGCAGTATTCAGGGCAACACGGTCGGTTTGCATGCCGGCACGGTGAACAACACCGGCAGCATCATGGGTACCAACGTCACGATCCAAGCCGGAACCGTGATCAACGGCGCCGACTTCGGGCAGGCCACCGGTAATGCGGCTTACCAGAGCGGCACGATCGCCGCGACGAACAGCGTCGACATCTACACCAATTACCTGCTCAACCGCGACGCCCAGATCTTCAGCCTGGGCAACATCAATGTGGCCGGCGCGGCGCGTAATGGACAAGGGTTGTTCGACACGCGCGCAGGGCAGATCGACAACCTCTCAGGGTCGATCCAGGCGCAGGGCAGCATCTTGCTGGCGGCGAACCAGATCAACAATGTGCGCCGCGTCCTGAATACGACCAGCCACGTGCTGACCGCCGAGGAATCGGCGGCGTCGCAGCCGTTGCCGCGCTCGGATTACAAGTACGCGATCAACAAGGTGCAGGAGTACGAGACCTGGACCGAGTACCACACCATCGACGAGACGGTGGTCAACGCGGCCAGTGCGCAGTCTCAGATCGTCGCTGGCGGCAACATCTCCTTGTACGGCTCCGTCACCAATAACACCTCGACCATCTCGGCCAATGGCTTCCTTGCCGTCAACCAGCAGGGAGCGGGTGGCGGTACGGGCATGGTGTTCGGCAACGAGAACGTCGCCAACCAGTCGCTGGCCGCGGGCCGCACCATTCAGACCGTCGCCGTCACCCATCATATCGGCTGCGGCACGGACCAGAGTCTGTGCGACAACGCGGGTGGCGACACGGAGTCGTATACGCGGCGCCCGAACACCGATCCCTCGACTTACATCCACGACAACTACACCGCGTTGGGCGCGGTGATGTCGGGTTCCGCGGGTGTCGCCATCGGCGGGATGAATGTATCCAACGGCGGTGTCACGCCGGATGGGCGACCGGTGGGCAATACGCGCCTCGATCCGAACGCGCAGGCCATTGGCCTGGCGTCCGTGAACAAGGGCAATGCTCAGGGTGCGGCAGGCCTGCCTGTTGGCGCGCAGGTCGACCCGGCCACCGGACACGCCCCGCAGGTGCTGGGTGGCGCGGGGCAACCCCTCGCTGGGGTGACTTTGCCGACGGGTGGCATCTATAGCGTCCGCGGTGCCGGCGCGGGCGAAAGCGTCGCGGTGGATGGGCCTTCCGCCGGTGGCCAGATCACCGCGGCCTCGGCGGGCGAGCGCAGCGCGGTGGGCAATGTGGCCGCGGACTCGCTCTCGGCCCTGGCCAATGGCGCATCCGCGCGCAACGTCGGCTTGCTAGGCAATGCCTACCTCACGGCGCTGCTCGGCCATCCGCCGAGCGGCAATTACCTGATCGAGACCAACTCCCGCTTCGTCGACTACAGCCAGTTCATCAGCAGCGATTACCTGCTGGACAAGCTCGGCGTCGATCCGGCGCGCACGATGATGCGCCTCGGTGACGGCTTCTACGAGCAGCAGCTCGTCACCCAGCAGGTGACCCAGCTCACCGGTCGCACCTACCTGGCCGATTACTCCAGCGGCCTGGAGGAATACCAGTCGCTGATGAACAACGCCACGCACGTCGCCCAGGCCATGAGCCTGAGCGTGGGCGTGGCCCTCACCGCCGCCCAGGTCAGCGCACTCACCCAGGACATCGTCTGGATGGTGCAGCAGAACGTGGACGGACACGAAGTGCTGGTGCCCGTGGTGTACCTGGCGAGCGGAAGCCTTGGCCTGACCGCGCAGGGTGCGGTG
The DNA here is from genome assembly GCF_049913125.1 of Luteibacter sp. E-22. Taxonomy (GTDB): domain Bacteria; phylum Pseudomonadota; class Gammaproteobacteria; order Xanthomonadales; family Rhodanobacteraceae; genus Luteibacter. Next base: position 2,959,966 of record NZ_CP183975.1, on the reverse strand, counting down.
ATCGCCGGCAAGGACGTGAGCATCGAGGCGTCGGGCAAGCTGTCGAACGACGGTCTGATCAAGGGCCAGAACAGCACGCTGCTCACGGCTCAGGATCTGCTCAACACCGGCCGCATCTCCAGTGACGGCCTTACGGCGATAAGCGCCACCGGAAACATCACGAACATCAACGGGCGCATCGACGGCGCGGGTGTCAGCCTGATCGCCGGCGGTGATATTCGTTCGGAGAACGTGGGTGGGCTGGTCGGCCGCGGCATGGATGGGGCGAGCATCACCGCGACGCAGGGCTTGCAGATCAGCGCGGGCAACAATCTGTCGCTCGACCACACGAAGGTCACCGCAGGCGGTGACGCGCTGCTCACGGCGGGGCACGACCTGACGCTGAGCGGGCAGGGGATATCGGCAGGCGGCAGCCTGGCGCTGGGGGCGGGGAACAACCTGTCGCTGGAGTCGACGGTTACCACGACCCATCCCTATGCGTGGAGCAGCACGCTTACCGGGACGCAGGCGGAGGGCCTCACGCTTAGTGCGGGGAAGGATCTTTCGCTGGTTGCGGGTAATGATTTGAGCTTGTCCGTGTCGACGCTCAAGGCGGGTGGCAACGCGGCGTTGCAGGCAGGCAACGACCTGACCCTGGGTGCGGTGCAGAGTGGGACGCGCTGGACGACGCAGACGCAGGGTAGCTCGGTCGATGCGGGTGGTTCTCTCTCGCTGCAGGCGGGGCACGACCTTGCCGTGCAGGCGGGCGGACTCAAGGCAGGCGGTGATATGGCCCTGCTGGCGGCCCACGACCTTTCATTGACGGCGACCGCCAATGGCTCGTCGGGCAAAGTGACACACGATGTCACGAGCCTGGACGCCGGTGGCAACCTAGCCGTGGCGGCGGGTAACAACGCGTTGCTCGAAGGTACGCAACTCAAGGCCGGCGGCACCGCTGTACTACAAGCGGGGAATGACCTCGATCTGACGACGGTCACCGACAGCAGCACGACGACGGCAAGTTGGAAGGAGGGCAAGAAGCGCGTCACCCAGACCACGACGGACGAGACCGTACGTGGCGTCACGGTGGACGCGGGCACAGGCGTCCAGATCGCAGCGGGCCACGACGCCACGCTGGACGCGACGACAGTCATCACCAAGACCGGCGACATCACGCTGGCAGCGGGTCACGACTTGACGCTCGCGGCCGAGGACGAGACGCACACGGTCGCCACGGATACCAAGAAAAAGAAGAGCGGTCTTTTCGGAAGCAAGACGACGACCACGCACGACACGAGCGAGCAGACGCTGGCGATCGGCACCTCGCTGAGCGGCGACAACGTCCACATGGTGGCGGGTAATGACCTGACGACGATGGGGGCGACTGTCAAGGCGACAGGAGATATCGCCTTGGCCGCTGGTCACGACATCGATCTTCTGTCTACCACCGATACCTATAACGAGACCCACGACAAGACGGTCAAGAAATCCGGCTTCACCCTCAATCGGGGTGGTGGCATCGTGCAGGCAGGAAAGAAGACGGTCACCAACGACGACACAGCCCAGCACGTCGCCAATGGCACGCTACTCAGCGGCGACTCGATTTCTGTTGCCGCAGGCCATGACGTGCTTGGCGAAGGCGCCAAGATCGCGGGTACACATGATGTGGTGATCGCAGCGGGCAACGATCTGCAACTGACCACGGCCGTCGATATCTACGACGACAGCCACAGCAAGACGGTCACGAAGACGGGTTATTCCCAGAGCGGGATGAACGAGCTGTACGGGCAGGCGAAGGACAGCCGTTCCGAGAGCTCCCACCAGGTGACCCACACGGGCAGTGTCGTGGGTTCCACCGATGGCGAAGTCACGTTGACGGCTGGTGGGGATCTTCACCTGACTGGAACGGACGTCATCAGCAAGACGGGTACGACGATCGTCGGCAAGAACGTCACGATCGACGCAGGGCTGGACACGCTGGATACGCAGCAGTCGCAGAAGCATAGCGAAGGTGGTGTCACGGGTGGTCTGGGTGGTGGCCTTTACGACCTCGCCATGGACGTGCGCAATTCAGCCGTCCGGGCGAACGATACGGATGATGATCGGTTGAAGGCGCTTTATGCCGCCAAGGCCGCTTATGAGGTCAAGGATGGCGTCCAGGCGATCCAGGGCATCAGCGGGGTCACGAGTGCGCAGGGTGCTGCCGGCGCAACGGGGATCAATATCCAGGTCGGCATCGGTGGCAGTACCGCCAGTAGCAAGACCACGACGCATGACAGCACCTCCTATGGTGGTCACATTTCCAGTGGCGGCAACGTCACCATCGGCGCAACGGGAGGCGATCTTACGATCATCGGTGGCGAGGTCACCGGAAAGAATGTGGCCTTGGCAGCCACCAACGACATTAACTTGTTGAGCCAGTCCGAGGACCACAGCCTCAAGAACGATTCGAAGAACGCGTCGGGCAGTATAGGCGTCAGCTTCGGCTCAGACGGCTTTGGCATCTATGCGTCGGCTAGCGTGGGTAGCGGCAAGGCCCATGGCAACGGGAGTACGCATGCGGAGACGACCATCAGTGCCGACGACAAACTGACCATTGTCAGCGGTAACGACACCACGATCGAAGGTGCGCAACTGAAGGGCGATCAGGTAGTCGCCAACATTGGCAACAACCTGACGATCCGCAGTGAACAGGACACGGACGACTACGCCAGTAAGACTATGCAGGCTGGTGGAAAGGTGATGGTCGGCCTCACGCAGAGTGGCTTTGTCAGCGGTAGCGCCTACTACGCCGCGAGCAAGGTGGATAGCCACTACACCAGTGTCAACGAGGTCAGCGGCATCAAGGCAGGTGAAGGCGGCTTCCAGATCGATGTGGGCGGAACGACGCACCTTGTCGGTGGGCAGATCGCCAGTACGGCGGACCCGTCGAAAAATGTGCTGAGTACGGGGGACCTGGTTTGGGAGGATTTGCATAACGAGTCGAAGTACAACGCCAGCCAGGTGAGCTTTAGTGGTGGCAGTACGATGTCCAGCAATATCGCTGGCGCTATTGGCGGAGCTATTTCCATGGCGACGCCGCAGCACGGCAACAGCAGTAGCGATACAAAATCGGGTATTGCTGAAGGAACGATCATCGTCCGTAACAATCCGGACAAGGATCTGAGCGGGGTGGATCGAGCACCCACGCTCGACGACGCCGCGCTCAAAAACGGCTTCGACGAAAAGAAGATCCAGGAGCGTCAGGAGCTCGGGGAGATTGCCGCGGAAGTTGGTTTTCGCGCTGCTGGTGACGTCGCCGATAAGATGCAATGGGCTGAAGGAAGCCCTCAACGAACAGTGCTACACGGTGCAGTGGCTGCAGCCGTTGCCGCGTTGGGTGGAGGTGATGTAGGTAAGGCGGCCGCAGGAGCCATGGCCAATCAACTTGCCATCAACACGATGGCAGACTATCTGCAGAGCCATGGAGTGGAGCGGACCGACCCTGAGTTCAAGGCTCTCATGCAGGCAGGTAGTGCGGCCATCGGTGCCGTGGTGGGCGGTGACAGCGGGTCAACGGCGGCTCTCAACGGAACCAAATACAACTATCTGACGCACGCTCAGATCGACACCCTGAACAATGCGTTGGCAGCGTGCACGACCGACTCCTGTCGTTCCGACGCGATTGCTGAAGCCAAGAAGCAGTCAGTCCAGAACGACGTGGCGCTTGCGATCGTTTGTAACGCTGGAGGATCTTCGGCCTGTTACCAAGGGCTTGGTGCGCTGGAATCGTACACTGACAGTCCGGTTGTTCCGCGCGAGATGCGTGGAGATCAGACGACCGATCATCATCTCGAGCAATCCGGGTACTTTGGCAATATCGGGTTCCTCGGCGGCGTCGCAGCTTCGGTCTATGCGAGTCTTCCGCAAGACGGTGAGACTGGCGCATACCTGTCTGGTGCGGGAGCAAAGTACGGTAATTCTCTCCTGCCATTCGTAGGAAATGATGAGGGGCCGAATCCAACCAATCCGTTCATTCCGAAGCAGCTCGGTGGCGCGTCCCCGCAGTATACGGATGGGATGTCCGCAGCGGCCGCGCAGGGGACTTGGGTCGGAGACCTTCTAGGAAAAACCACCTGGCTTCTCGCTGGAAATGAAGGCAAGGTGCCGGCGACAACCACCGTTGTTGAAGCTGAAGCCGGCAGTTGGCCAAATGTACCAACACTGGGGTCGTCTCCACAAAGTGGCGCGAACCCGCTCGCGGTTTACGGGCAGAACACCTCTAAAATGGTCCACCTGTTCGAAAATCCGGCCCACAGTTTGGAGCCGATCGTTGCAAAATTTGGAAGTCCAGAGCAGGCTCTTGAGGCTGTGCATGAGGCTGCTCAGCAATTCGTTGGCAAACCCGGAGCAATTGTCACCACCTGGATGGATGTTGGCGGTACACCTGTTTGGGTGCGAGGGACGACTGTGGACGGCGTCTTTCGTATCGGAACGTTGTCTGGTGATGTCAATAACTCGAAGTATCCTTATCCGTGAGAAGAGTGATGGACACTATTTCAGCCTTTGAGTGCCGCGTTATTCGGCTCGCGTTACGGGGTGACGAAGATTGGATTCGGCAGCTCAGAGAGCAGATTCCGTACCTTTCGGTACTACGACGCGATGTCTTCGCTGGTGGAGTTACAACTCATCTTGCGTGTGACGAAAGGGCTATTCCGGTTGTTGTTCCGCGGGGAGGAAACGGTCTCCCAGTAAGTAGCTATCCTCCAACTGTCAATGCGATTCGCGAGTTACCTGTGCCAGCGCTGGCAAGTTTCGTCGTATGGGTTGGAAAGGACGGAAGGATAGTCGAACTTGAGGCACTGTCGTTGACAGACGATCTGTGGCCGGCGCAAGCGGAAGAAGGCTTTCACTCATTCCAGGATGACCAAGGCAATCCGCTTAATGTGGCCGAGATTCTCGCAGAATAAGATAGTTCCTACGATGGGGAGAATTTATCTTCGTCTCAAATCGCAACTGGACCCGGCGACAAACAAGCTTGTGATCCGCGAGGGGCATGCCGCTGCGGAACTTGAGAACACCTTCGGCAGCACCTTGATGCGCTAGAACAGTCCAGACGGCCCTGGAAGCAAAGCGCCGGATTTTGTCTTCACCTCGGGTCCATACGAGGGTAAGGCCGTTGACTTCTTGTGGACTGATTCCAGTAAGGCATCACAAATCAATCGGTCCTTCTCAAACAATCTAGACCAAAATGAGAGTCAGCTGATCTCTCATCCCAATAAGGCGGATATTGTTCCACTGGACTATTGGAACCTCACGCCTGAGAATCGAGCGATCGTGAACGGTTGGATTTTGGGGTTACCTGCGGATAAGAAGAGAAAATTATTATTAGGTGATACGAATATGAGCATCTTCATTTTTATAAAACCTGATAAATCGTGGCACAGTCAAACTGGTACCGTTGATTGCATTATTGAGGAAACCAGACTTCGACTACAGAGATACGAGGATTGTGTCAAAGACATATATCGTCCGCTGGACATTGAAGGTCAGGTTTTTATTGATTTGAGCAGAGCCTGCTCCGATTGCTTCGGCGTACGCGCAGGCCTGACGCGAAGGGAGGTCGTGAGCCTGTTCGGGGAGCATCCGGCTCAGTTCATGAAATCCCCCTTCAGTGCCAGTCCCACCGATGTGTACACCAATAGGTCGATCCACGTTCATTTCGACAAGAATGACGTCATTGAGGGCATCGAAATTTCGCGGCCTAACGTCTTTCTTTGTTTCGGCAGAAATGTGCTTGGCGAAATAGCGAGGGAGATTGCGGAATGGATTCGGTTGGAGGACTCGTCCTTCGCCGAAGACGCTCTAGGCTACTCCATCTCTAATGGCCGGTTGGTCCTCTATGTGCCTGAAAAAGGCGATCACCCCGACGCAATGATAAAGACCGTTTACATTAGTTATGAGGACGGTCGCGTGTAGGCGCGATAAGGCCTGATGACGTTCAGTTCAAGAGGTGATCGTATGACGGTGGGCTTCATTGGCGGCAGCTATATGTTTGACCTGGGAGATGCCGCATCGATGGATCGGTTGTCAGTCGTGGTCAAAGGTATCGCGGCTGGAAACATGCGTGGACAATTTCTTCATGACCAAATATTTCGTACCTACGTAAAATTGGACGATGTTGAAGACGCCGTATCACTGATGAGATACGTTCGCAACGAGTTGCGGCAGCGGACCGCCGGCGCGGCCGGTGCACACGCCGGGGGCGCAGGTGAAAAAGACGGATTTGAGGCGTACTTCAACGCATTCGAGGAATGTGCGACGTCATGCCGAGACTTCCATGGCAATTGGGGAATACTAAAGCCGGTGCGTGTCGCGCGGGTCGATATGCCTGCCTACCTCCAGGATATGGCCAGATCGCTCGACCTCGTAAGCTCGTTAGCTGCTGCTGATGAACCATTCTGGAAGAGCTTTTCCGGCTAAGGCGATACTTCGACGGGTCTCGTTCGGCTGAGCCGAAGATCCAGATTGCCAAGATCAACAACGCGAAGCTTGCCAGGCAGAGAACACTATGGTTTTTGAGTTTGTGGAGGGAAATCTTGTTGGCTTTCGCCCAGGCCTGACGCGCGGAGAGGTCGCTCTTCTGTTCGGAGAGCATCCGACTCAGTTCATGAAGTCGATCTTTAGTGTGAGCCCCACTGACGAATACAACAAAGGGGCGATACACGTTTATTTTGGGAAAGACGACGTCCTCCAGGGTATCGAAATATTCACGCCTAACGTGTTTCTTTGCTTCAATAGAAATGTGCTCGGGGAGAACGCGCGAGAGGTCGCGGATTGGCTGCGGTCGGAAGACGTGTCGTTTGCCGAAGACGTTCTAGGCTACTCCATCGCTAATGGCCGGTTGGTCCTCTATGCGCCTGAAAAAGCCGATCACCCTGACGCGTTGGTCAAAGCCGTTTACGCGAGTTTTAAAGACTGTCACGCGTAGAATTCCGGAAAACGGCGGCGGTTAGGTTCTGCCGGATCACAAGGGGTTCGAGTCATATGTAATGACGGTAAGTGGCGAGATGATCCCGATATGGTGGATTGAAGACAAACTGCGTTCGGCGAAGCGTTGGGCACTCGAGTCAGCAACCGGTCGGGCTGCTTCTCAGCGACAAGCCCGTTAGGTCTGTTGTCGCGGCGGAAGATCATGGGGAGGCCAAAGTGGCCAATTTTTTTGTTTACGATAAGAACATGCTTCCGGCTGGCTTCTCGCTTCCAGAAGACTATCTATGCTTCCTTCACGACGACAACCTAGCTGACGTCGATCCCTGGTGGTTCCTCGGCGTAAGGAAGGAAAGTGCGGAGTTCTGGATCCATGAGCTTGCTCGGCAATATCCGGGAAGATCGCTGGTTCCTTTTGCTAAATTAGCCGGATCGGATGACGTGGCATGTTTCGATGGGAGCGATCTCTCGGGTAACCCTCGGGTTCTATACATCCATGCCTTTGCCTCACAAGGATGGGAGAGTAGGGGTGTTGAATGCGACTTCTCGAGTTGGTTGAGAGCTGCCCTTTCCGATCATGAGCGGCATCACTCCGATAGCAAAAATTGAAAGGCTTGAACATAAGGCCAATCAGAACGGGGAAGATGAACTGTTGCCTCCCGTAGCATAGTCCGGACGTAACCAGAGGTGCCTTGGCAAACTAAGTCCCAACGAGATCGGCCATGCGCAAGAGAAATCGAGGTTCCAATGACCAGGCCGTCACTACAAGTGATCCAAAGGAAGTTGCATCTACTTTGCCTCTCCGATTATTCAGCAGAATCGTTTTACGTCCGGACTTGTGGCAGTAACGGACACGCGCGGCAGATGGCAGGCCGCAGTAGATACCCTATACAGGTTGGCTGTCTGTCAACTGATCTGGTCGCCCTCGTTGCCAGATGGGCAAGGCGAGGGTGAATACATCCTTTCTTACATCGAAGAACTTTCTAGGATCGATCCTTTTCCTTCTAACGCCTCGTCAGACGCGTGGTTAGGCCTTGATGTCCTCGCCACGAAGGTAGCCAGAGACTGGATAGAAGAATTTGAAGTGATCGAGAATTTGGGTACCTTTAGTCCAGGCCTTGATGAGGTCCTGCGCGAACGGTTTTGTGAATTTGGGGTCCCGTTCGAGGTTTATCCCGTGAGTCGCGTGAAGCTGTTTGACTGACGAGAGAGAAGGCCTGATCACACCATGATTGACAATGTCTTCAATAGTTTGATGGAACGTCGACTGGTCAACTGGGAAGTCGTCCGTCGAGGATTGACGGGTGTTCCAGGGCTGCCCGACATCCTCTCACCTGACCGCGTCGCAATTTTTTCGAGCGTTAGGTTAGAAGTTGTGGAGTCCGTCAGCCCATTTCTCACGCATGTTGTCGCGATGGCTACTGAGCCTCGTCTATCGACGAATGAGCTGTTGGCGATGGTCGAGCAGATTTGTGAGCGGACGGGGTCCGATCAGGTGCACGGACTTCGTTGCTGGAGATTTGGGGTTCTAACTGAATTGCTGAGAGATCCGGAAGAAGATCCAATGTATGGCTTAATTCGGCTAGATGAGTTCGTTTTGATCTGGAGTGCAGTGGATCTTGATTCCTCACTTCCAGGATTTTCGACTACGGTGACATCGGAGTACATGAGCCACGATGGTTACCTGCGGCGGATGGAGCAGCTCCGTGATTGGTTGCAAATCGAGGGGGTGGCACTCCAGGCGATTCAGGAATCTTCTCGGTCGTGAGAACTGACACCTTTTGCTCGAGGATCTCGAGAAGTTCACGTAAAGTTGGAGGCCTGAGGCGGGGAAGAAATCGGTCCGTCGCAGCGCGTCGAGCTAGCGATATCACTAGCCTGTTTGGGTCGAATCCAGCGCAATTCACGAAATCGATCTTCAGTACTAGTATCTCGTGTCAGCGTGTGGAAGAAGCTCGGTGGCGGATACCGCACGGGTAACATGGTTTCTCTATCGTGGGAAAGGTACATATGATTACACCCGAATATGTCCGGGACGAGCATGGAGAATTCATCTTTGTTGCGAATCACAGCCTTGAAACAGAGGAGCGCCTGAGTCGTAGCATCGAATATAACCGGGCTCGTATACTCCACGCACGATTGCATCTCCCCTTGCATCTTTCTCGATGCCGGCTCATTTACGACGTGCGCGGGCAGGAGCCGGGGCTCGATGCGCTCGATCGTATTGCGCTTTCTCTCGCAGATGTATGCACAGTGGAGTTCAAGCGTTGATGGGTGTGCAAATCGTCATCGCTACTGTCGATGCGGAGCGCGTCGCCGAGGTATTCGCCTCCCATGGCGTCACGTATGAGATGTTTCCGATGCACGGTCGCGCGACCGGTATATCGATTCCCGCTGATGTGATCGACGAGCTTGGCGAATCCACGATCGACAAAGTCCTTGGTTCGTTCACGTACATCGATCTTTGGTCTGGACGGGTGCGTGGGGAACAGAAGGCGTGATGAAGCTAGTCTGCCAGGTGGGCCTCCCTTCTGCTTCAATTGCCGATGGTGGCTTCGCATGACACGGCGGGTTTGCGATGGGGAAGTCTTCACTGTTGGGTATCGATGCTCTCCTAAAGCTCGCCCGAAGGAAGCCGATAGACATGTGGAAGGGTTCATCGGGTGTTGGGCTCTCTAAGGGCAATGGTTGCTTCGAATCGTATGTGATGATGGTGGACGGCGAGATGATTCCCAGAACGGTCGTCCCTCAGTCGTACGTGGACGTGATTGTCGCGACTTGGCAAGGGCACTTTCGCTTTCTAGAGGAGGATCTGCGATTCGACCGAGCGCAAGCTGCGGAGCTAGGCGCACTCGAGAGGCGTCGCGGGAGCAAGGCCTGGTAGTGAGCGGCGGGCGTTGGTCCCAGGGCTCGAAGTCGGGGTGGCCTATATGAGAGGGCGGAGGGGCGTCTTTGCTATGGCGAACACGGTAGAAGTGCAGACCGCGCGGTGTTCGGCAGTTATGAGCCCGAGGACTTATGACGCATGTTGGAATGACCTCGAGCGCTTCAAGAGATCGCTGGCGGCGTGGCTCAGCGAACGGTTTGTTCTGTCATTCGGGTATTCGACGATCTACGCCGTGAGAGATAAGAATGGCTTTCGCTTGCTGAGACCTGGGGTCGAGCTCGAGGGGCCGGTTAACATACAGGGAGGCGATAGATGTTTGACGGATTTTTGGCCGGCATGTTAGGCGCCTTGACGTCGATGATCAGACTCAAGAGTCCGGCTCCGGTCGTGTACATTGCGAGCTTTCTTATCGGTGCTGTCGCTGCCGAGCCGATCATGTATTTCATGGTCGGATCATCAACTGGCTACGCCCACGCATTGTCCCTCATGCGGGATAAAGTCGTCTCCCCTGAAGGCATTGGGCCACCGCTCTTGGGCGGAATCATGGCAACGTCCGTGTTTTGGTTCACCCCCGCCGGACCGATAATCGTCGCTTCCGCCACCTCAAGGCAGTGGATTAGGCTCCAGCCAGGTTAGTGAAGAAGAGGCTTTCTGGGGTGGGCAAGCGGGTTAAGTTGGGCGACATCGTCCAGATATTGACGTCAGAGGGAGTTTCTTATGCCCAGCTGACGCATGTACATCCAGAGTATGGGCATTTGATTCGAATTTTCGAGGGCCGGCATACTAAGGTTCCCAAAGACTGGGCAGGCGTAGTACGCCGGGCTGTTCAGTTCCCCACTTTCTTTCCGTTGCAGAGCGCGGTCAACCAGGCGCTGGTCGCCGTGGTCGGGAATCATCGTGTTTCGGATGAGCTTGCTAGCTTTCCCACATTCCGATCCCGGAACGGAACTCGTGGCGGTTCGATCTGGCTCTGGGATGGCACTACATCGACGATGCTGGATCGACCTCTGCGGGAAGACGAGTATTGCTTGCCCGTGCGAGGGATTGTAAGCGCGCCGTTACTTGTGGAGCGTATAGAAATCGGATATCGCCCACAGGCAAATGATCGGTGGCTTTGATCAATCCCTTAGCGTTCCCCGCACCTGCAACGCATGCCAGCGCGGAATCTCGACATGATATTCTGAGCGATGGACCCGGATTGAATGATGAGACTGATTGACCAGTTAGATCCAAGGTGGGGAGCTAGGGCGAGGGAAGATATTGATGAGGCGCTGAAGTCCTCTCCCTATTTTGATGATCCATAGGCTCCCCATGTGGATTCGACTAAAGCCATGAGACTTTCAATAGGATTGTTCGTATGTCCGCACTGCGAATCCCGGACCGAGCGACCGGTACTTCATCCGGGTGTCTATGGGGAGTTCTTGCTGTGGAGTGAAGATGGACAATGCCGATACATGAATGCCTTTGGTGATCGGGCTTACTCGGAAGTTGGAAATATCGTCGATCACGTTACAGGAGGTGCGACGGCTACGTGGCAAGGCACCGATAAGCTCCAGCGAATTTTTGGTTCAATCGCATGTGATCGATCGTCGGAGGGTTATACATTCGAGATGCGTCGACTATCTCGCTGCCAAAGATGTCACGAACATTTCCTCCGGTTCGGTGGATATGCCGATCCGATTGCGGTTGTCGACTTGTCCATTCCACTTGTTTCGCACGTCGAATGGGAAAGCCTCATGCCGGCGGAAAAGCAGGTAAGGGTCATCGGTGCCTTGCGGGAAATCGATTCCGCATAATGATGTGGCCGTTTCCCATAGAACGATTGAATCGGTGTGAAGGCAGGGCATGGAAAGATACAGATTGCGGTCCTATTCTACTTCGACATCTGAACGTGCGAGCTGTTCGTGTTATAGCCAGCGGTGTTGGAGCGGAGCCGCATAGGAAACGAATCCATCAGCCATGAAAATCAGTGAGCCAACTACAATTTTCGATCCCTATGAATGGTTGCCGGGATACGGTGAATCCAGTGTGGCTATTGTTTCCAAAGGCTTGGAGCTCGCAATAGCAGTCAAGTACGACTACGAAGATCCTTCGTCTAGGGAGATGTGCATCGCCGAACGAACATTTCTGTTCGATTACGCGACGGCGTTTCTAAGGCAGCCATTTCCTGGGGGCTTCGCGTTCGAAGTCGTAGGTGAGGCTTCAGGATTGAAGCTTGGCAGACTCACGGAGTTTCGATGTTCGGAGTATGTAGACCACTATTTAAGGGCTAGAGCAACCGTCACGGCTCATCCACCGCCGCCGGTGAGGCACTTCTCTATCCAGTTCCTCTCTGAGAACCTGGACGTGCATGTTCTCGCGTCGGACGTGCGCTTGAGTGGCGAGATTATCGTCACCCGAGGTATTCAGCCGGCACTCGCGATGTCAGCCAAACCCCATTCTCCGCCTGAAAGAACGTGAACCCGGCCCGGTACATTGAGCCGGTATGAACCGTAAGAACGATGGGCTTTCCGTGTCGGGCCCCAACTCTCGATGCTGTAGCCTCGTCGCTCGACAGATGCACGTAATGCCTTGCGCCAGATACGAGGCCATGTATCCGGATCGATTCGATATGGCGGGTTGCGGTACCGTGATAAAGCACGTCCGGGGGTGCCGCTTCGGCATATCTGATGTTCGCGCTTGCCGCAGAATGCCCCTGAGCAGCACGGATCCGCAGGCCATCGTGTGACAGCGTGAAGCGTTTCTTATCGCTTGTGCAGACGACTTCCCCGATGATTCTTGCATCCAGTCTCATGCCGGCTTCGGCGGCACACTGGATGAGTTCTTCGACCTCTGCCCATCCATCATTGTCCAATTTCAGTCCAATGGTTTCCGGTGCATGCCGAAGGATGAAGCTCAGATATTTACTTGTACGAACTAGCTTCGGGTCTTCCATGGTTTCGTCCGATGTGGGGTTACCTGATAGAAGCGTAGCTCACCTTCCTAAAGGCTTCTCGAGGGGCGCCGATAGAGCTGTCGGACGATCTCTGGCTCGAGGTGTCACGGGTTGACTTGGCAACTCGTATATCTGAGTGGCGACTACTCGAGTGGGTATCCTGCGGGCGATACCGTCCGGTCGAGTGCGGGGTGTGAAGGTGGGATGGCGGCATGCTAAAGGTCTATACCGAGTGAATGCGGAAGATCCATTTGATATTTTCTCAGATGTGTCCGAGACATCTCTGGGAAGAGTTGTCTCGGCACGTGCTGTGCTCGTCATACGCGATGCACGAGCAATTCTTGTTCCCACTCTCGAATCCTTCGTCGTAGGCGACACAGCTCACGCCGTGGAAGTTTACTGCCCAGGACTTGAAAAGCTCCTCGACTCGAAGGTCGGTGGCTGGGTGGGTGGCCCGGCGCGATACTCCGACGTGGTTGAGGTCACGGGTGTTTTGGCCAAAGCGACTACCCGTGCGAGTGCGCTATCGCTATCCGGCCTGAGCCGGATGGTGCTAGAGCGGGACGGCGAGGCGTACGCGATCATTTGAGATGGCATGGGAAGGTCTCGCGCTTATGCGATGGGCGCTTCTGGTGTTGCGCCTAAACTTAAGCATTCCCAATGCGTGCTTGCGAGGTGGACCAGGTCTACGGAGATAAAATTCATCGATCGCGAAGAAATGTACTCGGTAGGGGCGGATAATGGAGGGCTTTTCTTGTGCGTACTCATTGAGGGCGTGTGGGCATGGGGGAGAAGAAGATCCTGATGGATGACACGATGAAGCGACAGTTTGACGAGGATTCCCTCGGACCTGCGTACATGGGTAGACAGGATGCGTTGCGGCTCGGGTTACCTCTGAGAGGGCCCAGGTACAAATGACTAAAAACTGTTACTTCTTTTCGGATGGCGACCTTCCTTCCGGCTTCGCCATTCCCGCGGAATTCCGTGCCTTTGTTTTGGCGGATGAGAGGCCCGATGTCGGATCCTGGTGGTTCCTTTGCGACTACCCGCTACACGCGGATTTCTGGATAGCTACACTCCGGGAGCAATATCCAGAGCGACAGCTTGTGCCGTTTGCAAAGATGGAGGACACGGATGACGTTGCTTGCTTTGATGGCACCGACCTTTCTGAGTCCCCAAAGATCGTTTATGTCCACGCGTTCGCCTCGCCAGGTTGGGAAGTGAGGGGCTACGCTCCGGACTTTTCTGCCTGGTTGGTGGAGTCTATGGTTCAGTGAAAGCAGGGGCGCCGCGCAGATCCCCCTAAAGCTTTCCCCCACCAAGCCGATAAGCCCATCGAACGACCCCTCGGGCGATGCGCGCCAAGGGTCCCAACGGTACGGACGATGGCGAAGAAATCCTCCAAAGACACGCCCCGCGCCCCGCTCACGCTGGATGCGGACTTGCGTATCGGCAGCGCCCCGGCCCTGCGCGAGACGCTGCTGGCTGTCCTGAGCGCGGGGCAGGCGGTCGAGATCGACGCGGTCGCCGTGGCCCAGACGGACACCGCCGCCCTGCAAGTGCTCGCGGCGTTCTCGCGCGACGCGCGTATCGCGGGCGTTCCCGTGGCCTGGACCGGGGTCAGCGACACCCTCCGCCGTGGCGTGTCCACGCTCGGCCTCGATGCTTTGATTGAACTGCCGGCCCAGCCCGGCGTGAACTGAAGGTGCTCCCATGGCAAAGATTCTTGCGGTAGACGATTCGGCTTCCATGCGCAGCATGGTTGCCTTCACCCTGCGTGGCGCCGGCCACGACGTCGAAGAGGCCGACAACGGCCAGGCGGCGCTGGATTCGGCGGGTAACCACAAATTCGACCTGATCCTCGCCGACGTGAACATGCCGGTGATGGACGGCATCACGATGGTTCGCGAGATCCGCACGCGTCCGGGTTACAGCGGCGTGCCGATCCTCATGCTGACCACGGAGTCCAACCCCGAGAAGAAGATGGAAGGCAAGGCCGCCGGCGCCACCGGCTGGCTGGTGAAGCCGTTCGATCCCGACCAGCTGCTGGCCACCGTGGCCCGCGTGCTCGGTTAATCCGTTCCAAGACGTTCCGGCAATCCAGGGTCCACCCATGTCCAAAGTCGATCTGGCGCAATTCCACAAGGCGTTCCACGAAGAGAGCCTCGACGGTCTCGACGCCATGGAGCAGGCCCTCCTCGCGCTGGACGAGGGCGCCGACGATCCGGAACTGATTAACGTCGTGTTCCGCGCCGCCCATTCGATCAAGGGTGGCGCGGCGACGTTCGGCTTCACCGACGTGGCCGCCTTCACCCACGTGGCGGAAAACCTGATGGACGAGGTCCGCAGTGGCCGCCGTCCGATGGAAAAGGCCGTGGTGGAACTGCTGCTCCGCTCGGGCGATACCGTGCGCGACATGCTGGCGCTGTCGATGGCGGGCCAGCCGGCGGCCACCGCCGAGAGCCAGGCCTTGCTGGCCGAGTTGTCGGCCATGGTGTCTGGAGGCTCCGCCGCGCCGGTGGCCGCGAAGGCCTCCGCGGCCGCCGAAGCGATCGAAGGCTGGGACATCGCCTTCCGTCCGTTCGATTACCTGCTGAAGACCGGTAACGACCCGGCGCGCATGTTCCGCGAACTCGGCGCCCTCGGGCCGCTGAGCGTCGAATGCGACGCCAGCAAGCTTCCCTCGCTAGCCGACATGGACGCCTCGTCGTCCTACCTCGGCTGGACACTTCGCCTCGACGCAGGCGCCAAGCGCGCGGCCGTCGAGGGCGTGTTCGACTGGGTGGACGGCGACTGCGACCTCACACTGACCCCGCGTATCGCCGCGCCGGCACCGGTCACCGCCGCACCGGCTGCGGCCACCGCGCCACGCGCCGTGCGCGAACCGGCCGCCAACAGCGAATCCAGTTCGGTCCGCGTCGGCATCGAGAAGATCGACACGCTGATCAACCTCGTCGGCGAACTGGTCATCACGCAGTCGATGCTGAGCCAGTTTCACGACGGCGTGGACGCATCGCAGCTGGAAATGCTCCGCCATGGCCTCGCCCAGCTCGGGCGCCATACGCGCGAGTTGCAGGAAAGCGTCATGAGCATCCGCATGCTGCCGATCAGCACGGTGTTCAACCGTTTCCCGCGCCTGGTCCGCGACCTGGCGCAGAAGCTCGACAAGAAGGTTGTGCTCGACCTCCGTGGCGAGACGACCGAACTGGACAAGACCGTGCTGGAGAAGATCGGCGATCCGCTGGTCCACCTGGTGCGGAACGCCATCGATCACGGCCTGGAAGTGCCGTCCAAGCGCCTAGCCTCGGGCAAGGGCGACACCGGCACGCTGCGCATGGAGGCCTTCCATCGCGGCGGCTCCATCGTGGTGGAAGTGGCCGATGACGGCGCCGGCCTGAACCGCGACGCCATCGTGGCCAAGGCCATCCAGCGCGGCATCATCGCCTCGGGCGACGGCATGTCCGACGACGCCGTGGCCGACCTCATCTTTGAGGCCGGCTTCTCCACCGCCGCCGCCACCACCGACCTTTCCGGCCGTGGCGTGGGCATGGACGTGGTCCGCCGCAACGTCATGGATCTCGGCGGCACCGTCGGCATCCGCAGCGTGCAGGGCAGTGGCACGACGTTCACGATCACCCTGCCGCTCACCCTCGCGATCATCGATGGCCTCACCGCCGCGGTGGGCGAGGAGACTTACATCGTGCCGCTGGTCTCTATCGTCGAATCCGTGCAGGTGAAGCCGGATGCCGTTCGCAGCGTGGCCGGTGGTGGCGAATTGTTCCGTTTCCGCGAGCACTGGCTGCCGATCGTCCGCCTGTTCGACGTCTTCGGCTGCGCGGGGCGCCGGCGCCCTCTGGACGAAGGCATCGTCATCGTGGTGGAAGGCGAGGGGACACGCATCGGCCTGTTCGTCGACGAGTTGATCGGGCAGCAGCAGGCGGTGGTGAAGTCGCTGGAGGCCAATTATCGCCGGGTGGCTGGGATTTCCGGTGCGACGATCCTGGCCGACGGCTCGGTGGCGTTGATCGCGGATGTGACGGGGCTGGTTCGCATGCAGGGGCGGCGCAAGGCTGCCTGAGTCGCTGTGCGAGCTGCTTAAGGTGGCAGCCATTTAAGGGGGCAGCCCGATTTTGTGGGAGCCGACCCTGTCGGCGATGGGTGCTTGCGGTGACCTGGCCCGCTGCCGCGGGATCGCCGACAAGGTCGGCTCCCACCAGAGCAAGGCCCCCACCAGAGCAAAGGTTCGCCCAGAGTGGGCATCCCACCAGAGCCGCCTCAGGGTTCTTGGCCAAATACGGCGCACTTCGCCCTCAAGTCCCTGCGGCGGCGGCCGATACCCCTGGGGAAGGGGTCCCGAACCGCCGATCCGATCCGCCGTGGGAACGACATGAACCAGCAAGCCAGCTACGCCACCGCTACCGACGCGTCCGACGAGGCCGCGCAGTACCTCACCGTCAACCTCGGCAGCGAGGAATACGGCGTCGATATCCTCGCCGTTCGCGAGATCCGTGGCTGGACACCGGTCACGCGCATTCCGCAGGCACCGTCCTACGTGCTGGGCGTGCTCAACCTGCGTGGCGCCATCGTCCCCGTGCTGGACCTGCGCCTGCGCTTCGGCCTGGCCTCCGAGGAATACACCGCCACCACCGTCTGCGTGATCGTGATGGTCGCCGGCCGACAGTTCGGCGTCGTGGTCGACGCGGTCTCCGACGTGATCGACGTGCTGCCGGGCGCGGTCCGACCGGTCCCCGACATGGGCACCACGGTGGACACCGAATACCTCAAGGGGCTGACCTCCGTCGGCGAGCGCATGGTGCTGCTGCTCGACGTGGATCGCCTGTTGCAACCGCAAGACGCCCAGATGCTCGAGGTCGCCCTGGCCTCGCCGGAAGTGAAAGCCGTCGCCTGAGCCTATGAACGCGCCGGCGGCCGCGGGCCGGCCGGCATGTGATGCCCGGTTTGCCTTTGCCGCACTTTGCCGATTGGAATCGTGATGAAGAAGTTCAAGTTCAAAGTTCCCGCCCTGACCGTCCGCGGCCGTCTCTACGGCGTGCTTGGTTTGCTCACGCTCATGTTGCTGGGCGGCGCGGCCGTCGGCCTGGGCGCGATGCACTTCCAGAACGAAGGCATGCGCCAGATCTATCAGGAGGAACTCGTTCCTTCCGAGATGCTGACCCGCATCAACACGAACTCGCTGATGTCCTTCATCGTGCTGGGCGAGGCCGCGGCGAAGGTCGGCAATCCCGACCAGGTGAAGCAGAAGGTCGCCGAGTTCCAGAAGTACCAGGCCGATATGGACGCCACCAAGGTGGAGTTCCTGAAGGTTCCGATGTCCGCCGACGTCAAGAAGCTCTACGACAAGTGGCAGGCGACGAACGCGGACTATGACCAGGCGAAGTCGGACATGGTCGACGCGTTGAACCAGGGCGACCAGGGTGCGTCCGACGTGCTGGAACTCCAGGTGCGTCCGCTGTTGATGGATCGCCAGAACCAGCTGACCAAGCTGGTCGAGGCCAAGCGCGACGAAGCGGCAGCCATCTACGCCAAGGAGAGCGCACAGTACAAGACCGTCCGCGCACTCAGTATCGCGTCGCTGGCCATCGGCCTGTTCGTCTGCCTGCTGATCGCCGTGCTGGTGATCCGGTCGATCATCCGTACCCTTGCGCTGACGGTGGACGTCGCGCACCAGATCGCCGAGGGCAAGCTGGGCCACGACATCCAGGTCACCCGCAACGACGAACTCGGCCAGCTGCAGGCCGCGTTCCGCGCGATGGACGAGCGCCTCAGCGCCATCGTCTCGGAAGTGCGCCACGGCTCCGGTTCGGTCAGCACCGCCGCGCAGCAGATTTCGCGCGGCAACGACGACCTCTCGCAGCGCACCCAGGAGCAGGCATCCAGCCTGGAGGAAACCGCTTCGTCGATGGAGGAGATGACCTCCACGGTGAAGCAGAACGCCGAGAACGCCAGCCACGCCAACCAGCTGGCCCGCGGCGCGCGCGAGCAGGCCGAGCGCGGTGGCGAGGTCGTCGCGCAGACGGTCGTCGCCATGCGCGAGATCAACAGCTCGAGCAAGAAGATTTCCGACATCGTCAGCCTGATCGACGAGATCGCCTTCCAGACCAACCTGCTGGCGCTCAATGCCGCGGTGGAAGCCGCGCGTGCGGGCGAGCAGGGCCGCGGCTTCGCCGTCGTGGCGACCGAGGTGCGCAACCTCGCCGGCCGCTCGGCCAACGCTGCCAAGGAGATCAAGGGTCTCATCAACGACAGCGCGAGCAAGGTCAAGACGGGTTCCGAACTGGTCGACCAGTCGGGCAAGGCCCTGGCCGAGATCGTCGAGAGCGTGAAGAAGGTGACCGACATCGTCGCCGAGATCGCCGCCGCCAGCTCCGAGCAGTCCGCCGGCATCGACCAGGTGAACCACGCCGTGCTGCAGATGGACGAAATGACCCAGCAGAACGCCGCGCTGGTCGAGGAATCGGCCGCCGCCGCACGCGCTATGCACGAGCAGGCCACCGAGCTCAGCCGCCAGGTCGCCTTCTTCCAGATCGCCGGCCAGGCCTCCGCCAAGGCGGCGGGCAAGGGTGTCCGCAAGGACGTCGCGAAGGAAGAGATGGAAACCGTGTTCGCCGCCGTGCGCAGCGCGCCGGCGCCGCGGGCGCCGCGTCCGGCGGAGTCCGCCGACGCCGGTGCGTGGAAGGAGTTCTGATCGATGAGCGCGCTCGTCAACAACGGCGATACCGTCGGGCTGGCGAGCGCGACGGGGCCTAGCCTCGGCGAAGCCGAATTCACCTTCCTTCGCGAGTTCGTGCTGCAGCACTGTGGCATCTCGCTCGGTGATCACAAGCGCCAGCTGGTCCAGGGGCGCCTGCTCCGCCGCCTTCGTGCGCTGGGCCTCTCCGGCTTCGCCGGTTACTGCGACCTGCTGCGCCGCGATCCCGCGTCCGAACTCGGTGAACTGGCCAGCTGCATCAGCACGAACGTCACCTCGTTCTTCCGCGAGATGCACCATTACGACATGCTGGTGGATGAGCTCCTGCCACGCTGGCTGGAGGAAAAGCGCGGCGGCGGCCGCCTGCGCATCTGGTCCGCGGGTTGCTCCACGGGCGAAGAACCGTATGCCATCGCGATGGTGCTCGCCGAAGCACTCGAACGCACCGGTGCCAACGTGGATGCGAAGATCCTCGCCACCGACCTGTCACCGCAGGCCCTGGAAACCGCGCGCAAGGGCATGTATGCGGTCGACCGCCTCGCCGGTGTCAGCGACGCACGTCGCAAACGTTGGTTCCTGCGTGGTGAAGGCGCCTACGACGGCTATGCGCTGGTGCATCCGCGCCTGCGCGAGCTGGTTTCGATCCAGCCGTTGAACCTGTTGCACGAGTGGCCGATGCAAGGCCGGTTCGATGCGATCTTCTGTCGCAATGTGGTCATCTACTTCGACAAGCCGACGAAACAGCGCCTGTTTTCCCGTTATGCCGGCATGCTGGAAAGCCGCGGCTACCTGTTCCTCGGTCACTCGGAATCCATGTACGGACTATCCGAGGACTTCGACCTGATCGGCCGGACGGTCTACCGGAAGCGTACATGAGCGATACGTTCGTCGTACAACCACGAACCTTTGCGGGCTTCGACCCGAAGAGCGTGCTACCGGGCTTCGAGCACGTGCGCCGGTTCTGGGACCCGGCGCAGGAAGTGGTCACGGTGAAAATCCTGCCGGGCGAGTATTACGTCAGTACCCAGGAAGAAATGATTTCCACGGTGCTGGGTTCCTGCGTGTCGGCGTGCGTGCGCGACGTGCGTCGTCGTATCGGCGGGATGAACCACTTCATGCTGCCCGAGCCGGCAGGCGAGCGCGACAGCTGGAGTTCCACGGTCGGCCGCGCCGCGCGCTACGGCAACGACGCCATGGAACAACTGATCAACGCCATCCTCAAGGCCGGCGGCAAGCGCGACGACCTCGAGGTGAAGATCTTCGGCGGTGGCCGCGTGCTGGCCACCATGACCGATATCGGCCAGCGCAACATCGCCTTCGTGCAGCGCTATATCGCCACGGAGAAGCTGAAGCTGTGCGCGGCCGACGTGGGCGATATCTACCCGCGCCAGGTGCAGTTCTTCCCGGTGAGCGGCAAGGTCCGCGTACGCCAGTTGCGTGCCACCCACGACCACAGCCTGGCCGATCGCGAAAGGCGATACCTCAAGCGATTGGCCGACGATCCGATAAAGGGAGAGGTGGAGTTGTTCTGACGCATGCCGTCGGGGGCCTCGCCTCATCATCGTTTCACCACCGAGTTGCAAGAGCCCATGCAGAAAGTACGCGTTCTCATCGTCGACGATTCGGCCCTGGTACGTAAGGTGCTGTCGACCATGCTCGAGTCCGATCCGGGCATCGAGGTGGTGGGTACCGCCGCGGACCCGCTGATCGCCCGCGACAAGATCAAGCAACTCAATCCCGACGTGCTCACGCTCGACGTCGAGATGCCGCGCATGGATGGCCTTACGTTTCTCGAGAACCTGATGCGCCTGCGGCCGATGCCGGTGGTGATGGTATCGACGCTGACCGAGCGCGGCGCCGATGTCACGCTTCGCGCACTGGAACTGGGCGCGGTGGATTTCTTCACCAAGCCCGCCGCCGACCTGGCCAACACCTTCATGGAGCACGCGCCCGAGATCTGCGCCAAGGTGCGGTTGGCCGCTGGCGCCAAGCCGCGTGAACGCACCGCGGTGGCCAAGCTCGACGTCGCGCCGCGGCTTTCGGCCGACGCGGTGCTGCCGCGCGCGCAGACCGCGGGCAGCCGTGGCGGCACGCGGATCATCGCCATCGGTGCTTCCACCGGCGGCACGGAGGCGATCCGCGTCGTGCTCGAAGCCATGCCGCCCACGGCACCGCCCATCGTCATCACCCAGCACATCCCGGCGGCTTTCAGCGGTCCGTTCGCCGCACGCATGGATTCATGCTCCGCGATGCGTGTGTGCGAGGCTCGCGATGGCCAGCCCATCCAGCCGGGCCATGCGTACATCGCTCCCGGCAGCCAGCACCTGCTGGTGATGTGGGACGGCGCACGCCACGTTTGCCGCCTGCACGACGGTCCGCCCGTGAACCGGCACAAGCCGGCCGTCGACGTGCTGTTCCGTTCCATGGCGGCCAGTGTCGGCGCCGCCACCATCGGTTGCCTGCTGACCGGCATGGGCGACGACGGTGCGCGCGGTCTTGGCGAGCTCAAGGAAATCGGTGCGCCGACCCTGGTCCAGGACGAGGCCAGTTCCGTCGTCTGGGGCATGCCGGGCGCCGCGTGGAAGGCGGGTGCCGCCAGTGAGATGTTGCCGCTAGACGCCATCGCCGCGCGCCTGCTCGCGCTTGCCCATACCCCCGTGCCCGCCGCCGCCCGCGTCGGCACCTGAATAACGAGATGTCATCATGTTGATCCCCAAGAACGAGCACTCCGTCGGCTTCACCGCCAGTGCGATCGCGCTGGTCCTGGTCCTGGTGTTCCATTCGGCCTGGGTCGCCCCGGTCGTGGTGGCCCTTCTGACCGCGACCTGGATCGCGATCAGCCTGCGTTCCGCCCCCGTGCCCGAGGTGGAAGTGGTGCTGAGCAGCCACGCCAGCGACGAGGCGTCGGTGCGCGAAGCGATGGAAGACGTCCGTAGCGCCATCGTCGACGAACTCGGCCATGCCAGCCGCGAGCTCAACCAGGCGCTCGACCTGCTGCGCGATGCCGTCGCTGAACTGGGTGGCGGCTTCAACGGCCTGTCGCACAAGACCGGCAAGCAGCAGAAGTTGCTCAGTGAAATCATCGAGGGCGGTGGCAAGGGCATTTCGGTGCAGGACTTCGCCGACCGCACCGCCGGTCTGCTCGAACACTTCGTTGGCCTGATCGTGCAGCTGTCGCGCGAGAGCCTGCGCATCGTCTACCGCATCGACGGCATGGCGAAGGAAATGGACGCCGTGTTCGCGCTGCTTAAGAACGTCAACACGATCGCGGAAGAAACCAACCTGCTCGCGCTGAACGCGGCGATCGAGGCCGCGCGCGCGGGCGAGTCCGGCCGTGGTTTCGCGGTGGTGGCGGGCGAGATCCGCAACCTCGCCCAGCACAGCAACCAGTTCAACGAGAAGATCGGCACGCACGTGGAGCGTTCGCGCACCGCGATGGAGCAGCTGCGTGAGCTCGTCGGTCACATGGCGTCGCAGGACATGAACGTGGCACTGTCCGCCAAGGGCGGCATCGACGAGATGATGTCGACCATCACCGAGTCCAACGCCCGCACCAGCGCGGCCGCCGACGAGGCCGCCTCGATCAACCGTGGCCTGGGCAACGACGTCTCCACGACGATCCGTTCCCTGCAGTTCGAGGACATCCTCAGCCAGTTGCTGCACCAGACCCGCTCGCGCCTGGTCGAGCTCCAGGAAATCACGGCCGACTGCACCCGCGACATCGAGGAACTGGCCTGCGCGCCGGCCGACGCCAGCGAGCTTGGCGCCCGTGCCCAGCGCGTCCGTTCCCGCCTGGCCGAGCAGCGTGAGCGTGCCCGCCTGCGCTCGCGCGGTCCCGCCCTCCAGCAGTCCATGGCTGCCGGCGACATCGATCTGTTCTGAGGAAAGCATCCATGGCCATCAACGTGCATCACGACACCGAACAGGGCTGCCTCACCCTTCATCTGGGCGAGCGCTTCGACTTCTCGATCCATCGCGCTTTCCACGACGCCTGCCTGGGCGAGGTCAGCCCGGCGCGCAGTTACGTGCTGGATCTGGAACAGGTCACCGGCATGGACAGCTCGGCGCTGGGCATGCTCATGCTGCTGCGCGAGCACGCCGGCGGCGACCGCGCGGAGATTCGCATCGTCAATGCGAGTGCCGACCTGCGTAACACACTGCGCATCGCTGGTTTCGACAAGCTTTTCACCGTGCACTGAAGCGGCATTTCGACCGATACGGTTTCACGGAACGCCCCGGTTCGCCGGGGCGTTTTTTTGTCTCCGAGCTTTCGGCTCGGCTTCGCCCTCGCGTTCGTTGTGTGCGTGGCGGGAGCCGACCCTGTCGGCGATCCCGCGGCAGCGGGCCCGGTCGAGGCAAGTACCCATCGCCGACAAAGTCGGCTCCCACCAGAGCTTCGGCTCTCATCACCTTCTGCCGAAAATTCATGGTGGAAGGCCATTGGATTGCCGCTTTTGCGCACTTCGGGGAACGGTCTGGGCGTCTGATGAGTACGGGTGTGACGAGGGTCACAGTCGATGTTCGGCTCCCATATGGCAGGGGGCACTACCCAGGGCGCATGCGCCCAAGGAGTGATCATGAGCGAGCAGAAATTCACGAAGATCCTTACCCGTACCTTGCTGGCGAGCTGCATCCTCGCTGCTTCGGTATCCATCACGGCCTGCAGCGGCCACGGCTCCACCCGGTCGGGCGGCGGCTCGGGCGGCACGGTGAACCCCGGCGGTGCCGGCGGGACGGGTGATGGCGGCGGCGGAACGGGGGGCGGAACCGACGGCGGAACGGGGGGCGGGACCGGTGGCGGCACGGGCGGTACCGGTGGAGGTACAGGCGGAACCGGCGGTGGCGGCACAGGTGGTGGTGGTGGCGGAACCGGCGGCGGTGGCGGCGGTACGGGTGGTGGTGGCGGTGGTGACGGCGGCGGTGGAGGTGGCGGCACAGGTACGCCCCCGCCGAGCAACGCCGTGGGCGCGATCGCCACGGGTGCCGGCAACATCGTTTCCGCCATCGGCGGCGCGGTGTCGGGCATCGGTACCCAACTGCCCTCGACCACCATCCTCGGTGGCACGAGCGGTCTCACCAACGGTCTCGGCGGCGCCGTCGACGGCCTTGGCGGCGCCGTGACCACGCTCGGCGACGGCATCAGCGATGGCCTCGGTCAGATCGGCAACACTTCCGATCCCATCGGCACGACCACGGACAGCCTCGGCAACGTCGTCGTCCAGGTGGGTGGCGCGGTGAATGACCTCGGCGGTGGCGTGAGCACCGTGGGTGCGGGCACGCCGATCACCCCGATCACGAGCGCCCTGGGTACCACGGTGTCCTTCGTCGGTTCGGGCGTCGAGCAAGTCGGCGGGAAGCTCGACGGCGTGCTGGAATCGTCGGCGGTAGGCTCGCTGACGCAGACCCTCAGCGACGTGGTGACGCCTATCGTCGGTGCCGTCGGTGATAGCACGTCGCCGGTTCCTTCGGGCAACCTCATCGCGGCGGCGGGCAATGCCTCGGGCAGCCTGGTCGGCGGCGCGAGCACGGGCATTTCGAGCCTGGGCGCGAGCCTTGCCGGCGCACCGGTGCCGGGTCAGCTGGGCGGACTCACCTCGACCCTTGGCGGCACGGTGGAAAGCGCGGGTGGGGCACTCGCTCCGTTGAGCACGGGCCTGTCCTCCGGCCTGGGTACCGCGGCCCCGGGTGCGGGTAACACCGTGGGCACCACGCTCGCGGGCGCGACGGGCACGGTCGCCGCATTGGGTGGCACGGTGTCCGGTGTCGGTTCGGGCACGCTCGCACCGCTGGCGCCGTTGACGACGACGCTGGGCGGTGCCGTGACGACCATCGGCAACGGTGCGACCGCGGCGGTCAATTCGGGCGGTGCGCTTTCCGGTGTCACCGGTGCGGTCAGCACGGTCGTCAACGGCGTCGCCGGTGTGACGGGTACCGGCACGACCAGTGGCGGAAGCACCGGCGGCACGGCCGGGCTCGGTGGCGTCGTTGGTGGCGTGACCAACACCGTGGGCGGCGTCGTCGGCGGCTTGGTCGGCGGCCTGACGGGTGGCGCCATCGGAGGCACGACCGATGCAGATAACGGGGGCGCATTGAAGGGCCTGTTCGGCAAGCGCCGCTAGGCGGCAGAGCGGCGGCGGGCGGTGCGAACGCATCGTCCGCCGCGGCCTTCGGGCACGTGCGCGAGGCGGTTGCCCGCGCTTGAGTCAGTCATCAGGGAGAGTCCATGAATCGATGGTTCGGCTGCCTTCTGGGCATGACCGTCGTGTGTTCCTCGCAGGCGCAGGTACGCGCCCCCGCCAATCCCTTGCAGACTCTTCCCCGCACGGAGACGCCGCAACAGGCGCCGTCGGTGAAGGTAAACGTACAGGCGCCTACCCGCGCGCTGGAAGCTTTACTCGCCAGGCACCTGACACCTTCGCGCTTCGACGTGACCGGTGTGACGTCGATCCCGTTCGTCGAGGTGGCCGCCGTGTTCGCGCCGATGCGCGGCAAGGACACGACCGTGGGCGAACTGATCGCCGCGGCCGATCGCGTCACCGCCATGTACAAGACCCGCGGCTACGCCTTGTCGTTCGCCTTCGTGCCGAACCAAACGTTCGCCGGCGGCGTGGTGAAGATCCAGGTCGTGGAAGGCTACGTCTCCAGCGTGGACGTGCGCGGGGACGCGGGTAACCTCGATGCGCGCATCCGCGCGATGGCTGCGCACATCGTCGGCGAGCGCCCGTTGCGTCAGGAAACCTTCGAGCGCTACACGCAGTTGCTCGGCCAGTTGCCCGGCCTGAAGGTCGCGGCGAACGTGGCTCCGCCCACGACCACCGATGGTGCGGCGAAGCTCGACCTGGACGTGAAGCGGCAACGCTACGACCTGACCTACGGCCTCGACTTCAACCATCCCGGTGTACAGGGCGTGCTCTCCATCCTGGAGAACGGGGCGACGCCGCTCGGCGAACAACTGAGTCTTTCCACGCTGTTTCCCAACGGCGGTGGCCAGCGCCTTTATTCGGCGGCATACCTCCAGCCGATAGGCTCCCGTGGTTGGCAGGCGAAGCTGGATGCAAGCCGTTACTGGGGGCAGCCCGATACCGACGAACAATTGCCGTCCTACCTCGATCACCGGCTGACGCAGGAGCGGCTCGCTCTCTCGGCGATCTATCCGTTGGTATTGAACAATACGCAGCGGATCAACCTCACGATGGGAATCTACGCGTCGCGCCAGGACGACCGCTATCGCAACGTCGATACTGGTGTGATGCTCGCCTTGCAATCCAGCGTTCGCGTGCTCAATGCGGAACTGTCCTGGCTCAAGGTCGGCGAAAAGACGTCGCGGCAGTTCGCTTTCGCCATCGCGCACGGATTCGACGGGATGGGGGCGTATTCGCGGGCGGTGAGCAATGTAGGTGTGCTTGGCATCGCGATGCCCGACGTGACATTCACCCGCTACACCGCGAATTTCGGTTGGTCGAAGGAGTGGGCGCACCGGTTCGGCACGGTGCTCCGTGGCACGGGCCAGTACAGCGACGACGCCCTCCCGTCGACGGAACAGATCAACTTCGGTGGTCCCTCGTTCGCCTATGCCTATGATCCGGGCGATGCGGCGGGCGACAGTGGCTGGGCCGTGTCCGCGGAGGCCAACCGTAGCTTCGTGTCGGGCTCGAAGTGGATCAAATCCGTCGTCCCCTATGTCGCGTACCAGACGGCGCGTGTCTACCTCAACGGGGCACGGCCGCTCATCGACCGGCTGGATTCCGCGGCCGTCGGGGTGCGTGCTTCGGACAGCAAGCACTATTCCATCGATTTCGCCTTGGCCTGGCCGACCGGCGACAAGCCGCCGGAAAGCAACGACCGGGACAAACGCTGGAACCTCACCTTCAGTTACAAGCTGATGTAGCGGCCCCCACCAAGCCTTCACGATAGCGGGGTGAAGATCGTGCGACCCAGCCGCGCCGAGCCCCGCCATGCCGCTCTCCCTCCACCCGCCGCCGATCCGTTTCGACGAGGCACTGGAGCGCGTCGAGCCGGACGAGGCTGAAACCGTCGAGCAATTGATCGAGACCCTCACCCGGATCAACCAGACCACGCTGGACCACGACAAGCACGCGC
The DNA here is from genome assembly GCF_049913125.1 of Luteibacter sp. E-22. Taxonomy (GTDB): domain Bacteria; phylum Pseudomonadota; class Gammaproteobacteria; order Xanthomonadales; family Rhodanobacteraceae; genus Luteibacter. Next base: position 2,932,387 of record NZ_CP183975.1, on the reverse strand, counting down.
ACCGTTCCGTGCACGCCAAGAGCCACGCCTTGCTCACCGGGGAACTGATCGTGCCCGGCGACCTGCCAAGGGAACTCGCCCAGGGCATTTTCGCGCGAGAGGGGCGTTACCCACTGGTCATGCGGCTGTCGACGGTGCCAGGAGACATCCTCGACGACAGTGTCTCCACCCCGCGTGGGATGGCGGTAAAGATCATCGGCGTGGAAGGCGAGCGCTTGCCCGGCGGCGAGGGCGATGTGACCCAGGATTTCGTCCTGGTCAACGGACCGGTGTTTTCCGCGCCGAACGCGAAGCGCTTCGCCAGTTCGCTGAAGCTCGTCGCGGCGACGACCGATCGCGCGGAAGGGGCCAAGAAGGCGTTATCGGCCGTGCTTCGCGGTACCGAACGCGTGATCGAGGCGTTCGGCGGAAGGAGTGCCACCTTGCTCGCCCTGGGTGGCCAACCGGAGACCCATCCGCTGGGTGACACGTACTACAGCCAGGTGCCGCTGCGTTTCGGCGACTACGTAGTGAAGCTGTCCATCGCTCCGCACTCGCCGAACCTCACCGCGCTGACCGACGCCGAACTCAACGTCAATGGCAAGCGCAATGGATTGCGCGAGGCGATGGTGGAGCATTTCGCCAGCCAGGGCGGGGAATGGGAAGTACGCGTGCAGTTCTGCACGGACCCGGAAACCATGCCGATCGAGGATGCGTCGGTGGCGTGGCCGGAAGAGAAGAGTCCCTACATCGACGTGGCGCGTATCGTGTTGCCGCCACAGCCCGCATGGAACGCCGTCCGGCGCGCGGCGATCGACGACGGGCTGGCCTTCAGTCCCTGGCAGGGCATCGCCGCGCACCGTCCGCTCGGTTCGGTGATGCGTGCGCGCCGCATGGCGTACAAGGTGATGGCGAGGTTCCGTGCGCACCACAATGGGGTGACGATCCGCGAGCCGCGTTCCATCGCCGATCTGCGGATCTAGGGCTTACCAGCCCATGTAATGTCCGCCGTTGATGGCGAGGTTGGACCCGGTGATCCAGCTGGATTCCTCGGAGGTGAGGAAAGCCACGGCATGCGCGATTTCCTCGGGACGGCCCAGCCTGCCAACAGGGATCTGCGCCACGATCTTCGCGCGGATGTCCTCGGGCACGGCCATCACCAGGTCGGTGCCGACATAGCCCGGCGAGACGGTATTCACGGTGATGCCGAAACGCGCGTTTTCCTGTGCGAGCGAGATGGTGAAGCCATGCACGCCCGCCTTGGCCGCCGCGTAATTGGCCTGGCCGTACTGGCCCTTCTGCCCATTGATCGAGCTGATCTGGACGATTCGGCCCCACTGCCGGGAGCGCATGCCTTCGATCACCGGACGGGTGACGTTGAAGCAGGCGTTGAGGTTGGTGTTCACCACCTCGGTCCACTGCTGGTAATCCATCTTGTGGAAGGTGGTGTCGCGGGTGATGCCGGCGTTGTTGACCAGGATCTCCACCGGCCCGGCGAGGTCTTCCACCGCGCGGATCATGGCTTCCGCCGAAACGGGGTCGGACACGTCACCCGGCACCATCACGACATCGATGCCGTCGCGGATCATGTCTTCGCGCCAGGCGGCGGCGCGGGCCTCGTCGCGGTAATTGGTGGCGACCCGGTGACCCTGCCGTGCAAGGTAACGCACGATCGCCGTACCGATGCCGCCCGTGCCGCCGGTCACCAGTGCCGTGCGCTGCGTTATGCCTTGCTTCATCCTCGCCTGATTCCTGTGATGGCCCGTCAGCCGGGCAAACGATTCTTATAACGTCGGGCTGCGGGTAAGGCTACTGCGGCGTAGCGCCGCAGGTTCGAATCCATTCAGAGCCTCGCGCAGGAGGGTGGCCGGATCGGTCGCCCCGGCAGCCACGTCGACGCCTAGCCGTCCAAGCGCCCTGCGCAATGCAGGTAGTGGATCGGCGGGGTCCACGGGCTGCGCGGCCGTCGACTTGGATAGTTTCCGACCCTCGGCGTCGAGGACCAGGGGCAGGTGCAGGTAGCCTGGAAGCGGCAGCCCGAGCAGGCGTTGAAGGTAAATTTGCCGGGCCGTCGATTCGAGCAGGTCGGCGCCACGTACCACGTGGGTCACGCCTTGCTCGCTGTCGTCGACCACACAGGCCAGCTGATAGGCCCAAAAACCTTCCACGCGGCGGATCACGAAATCGCCAGCCACCTCGCGCAGGTTTTCCTCCTGGTGGCCCTGGAGGTCGTCCTGCCATCGGATCGTGAGATCGGGTGTGCGCAGCCGCCATGCCGGCGGGCGCGAGGGATCGGCTGGTCCGACGCAATGGCCGTCGCGATGGATGCCTCCGTGGGCGGCGAGGTCGGCCCGGCTGCACCAGCAGGGAAACACGTGCCCGTCCTGGCGGAGTCTTTCGAATGCTGCTTCGTACAGGTCGCCCCTGAGCGACTGGTAGACCGGTGGCCGGTCGGGCGACAAGCCGAAGGCATCCAGGGCGGAAAGGATCGTGGCGGCCGATCCGGGAACCTCGCGTGGCGGATCGATGTCTTCGATGCGCACGAGCCATTCCCCGCCGGCATGGCGCGCGACCAGCCAACCCCCCACCGCGGCCACGAGCGAGCCGAAATGCAGGGCGCCGGTCGGGGAGGGCGCGAAGCGTCCGCGGTAGCGTTGGTGTGTCATCGGAAAGCGGGTTGAGAGGTTTCTCATTAGCCATGCGGCGTCGGGCGGACAGTTTAGGCGATGCCGGCGTCCGACCACCCGCACCGGGACGGCTTTCCGTTGGGAGCCGTGGCCTCCGGCATTGAATGTTCAGCGTTCGCCCCGAAAACTTGTACCAGGCGGCGCCATACGCCAGCCGCCATGAGAGAGACAGCCATGTTCAAACGTATTGCTTTGTTCGTCGCGACCAACCTCGCGGTCATCGTCCTGCTAACCAGCGTCTGCCATGTGCTGGGGATCGACCAGTGGGCCGCCCAGCGCGGCATGGGTATCGGCGGCCTGATCGTCTTCGCCTCCGTGTTCGGCATGGGCGGCGCCTTCGTGTCCCTGGCCATCTCCAAGTGGATGGCGAAGATGTCCACCGGCGCCAAGGTCATCACCGAGCCGCGCAACGAGTCCGAGCGCTGGCTGCTCGAGACGGTGCGCCGCCACGCCGAGAAGGCCGGCATCGGCATGCCCGAGGTGGCGGTGTACGACGCCCCCGAAATGAACGCCTTCGCCACCGGCATGAGCCGTAACAACGCCCTGGTGGCGGTGAGTACCGGGCTGCTCCAGCAGATGGACCGCGAGCAGGTCTCGGCCGTGCTCGGCCACGAGATCGGCCACGTCGCCAATGGCGACATGGTCACCCTGACCCTTATCCAGGGCGTGCTCAACACCCTGGTGATCGTGCTGGCCCGCGTGGTCGGTCGCGTCGTCGACAGCTGGTTGAGCGGTGGCCGCGATCGTGACGGCGAGGGCGGCATGGGCTACTTCGTGGTGGTGATGGTCCTGCAGATCGTGTTCGGCCTGTTCGCCTCGATCATCGTCATGTGGTTCTCGCGCTGGCGCGAATTCCGTGCCGACGCGGCTGGCGCCAACCTGGCCGGCCGTGCCTCGATGATCTCGGCCCTGCAACGGCTGTCGGCCAACCACGGCGACACGACGCTGCCGCAGACGATTCAGGCCTTCGGCATTTCCGGCCACCTGGCGACCGGCCTCAAGCGCCTGTTCATGAGCCACCCGCCGATCGAGGAGCGGATCGCCGCGTTGCAGAACGCGCGCTGAGGCTGGCCGGATCGCCGACCCCGTCGGCGATCCGGGAGCGGAGTTCCCGGCCCCGGGGCATTCCAACGACGGGCCTCCCTTTTTTCGGCCAAGCCCCGCCCACATAATCCGGTGTCTGTCCCACCCTGAAGGAACGGCACCGTGAGCCAGGAAACCCGTAAGTTCGAAGCCGAAGTCGCCCAGGTCCTGCACCTGGTCACCCATTCCCTCTACTCGCACAAGGAAATCTTCCTTCGCGAGCTGATCTCCAACGCCTCCGACGCCTGCGATAAGTTGCGGTTCGAAGCGCTGGCCGATCCCAGCCTTACCGATGGCGATGCCGACCTGCGCATCCAGGTCAGCTGGGACCCGGAGGCGCGAACCATCAGCGTCCGCGATAACGGCATCGGCATGAGCCGGGACGAGGTCGTCGCCAATATCGGCACGATCGCCAGCTCCGGCACCCGGCGTTACCTGGAAGCCCTTTCCGGCGAACAGAAGGCCGACGCCCGCCTGATCGGCCAGTTCGGCGTGGGCTTCTACTCCGCCTTCGTCGTGGCCGACAAGGTCACGGTGATCACCCGCCGGGCCGGCCTTCCCGCCACCGAGGGCGTGCGCTGGGAAAGCGACGGCAAGGGCGAGTACAGCCTCGAAGACACCAACGTCACCGAGCGCGGCACCACGGTGGTGCTGCACCTGAAGGCCGACGAGGACGAGTTCCTCAAGGCCTGGACGCTGCGTGGAGCGATCACCAAGTATTCCGACCACGTGGCCTTCCCGATCCGCATGCCCGCCGAAAAGGACGGCAAGCCGGACCCGACCGAGTGGACGACGATCAATTCGGCCTCCGCGTTGTGGTCCCGTCCCAAGAGCGAGATCACGGACGAGGAATACCAGAACTTCTACAAGGCGCTGGGCCACGATTTCAACGATGCGCTGGCCTGGACGCATAACCGCGTCGAAGGCAACCAGAGCTACACGACGCTGCTCTACGTGCCGGAGCAGCCGCCGTTCGACCTGATGATGGGCGGACGCGACGAGCGCAAGGGGTTGAAGCTCTACATCAAGCGCGTCTTCATCATGGACGCGGCCGAGGAGCTCCTGCCGAACTACCTGCGCTTCGTCCGCGGTGTCGTCGATGCCGACGACCTGCCGCTCAACGTCAGCCGCGAAATTCTCCAGCAGAATCGCCAGCTGGAGCGGATCAAGACCGCCTGCGTGAAGCGCGTGCTCGACCTGCTCGAGAAGATCTCGCGCGACGAGCCGGAGAAGTTCGCCACCTTCCTTGCCGGCTTCGGTAATACGCTGAAGGAGGGCATCGTCGAGGACACGGCGAATCGCGAACGCATCGCCAAGTTGCTGCGTTTCGCGTCCACGAAGGGCGATGGCGCGGCGAAGACGGTTTCCTTCGATGACTACATCGGCCGCATGGCGGTGGGCCAGGACACGATCTGGTACGTCACCGCCGATAGCTACGCGGCCGCCGCCGGCAGCCCGCAACTCGAAGCGCTGAAGGCCAAGGACATCGAAGTCCTCCTGATGTCCGACCGCGTGGACGAGTGGATGCTCGGTTACCTGACGGAATACGAAGGCAAGCGCTTGCGTAACGTCGCCAAGGGTGAGTTCCCGCTGGACGAAGCCGACAAGGTGAAGCAGGAAGCCGCGGCCGCAGAGGCCGCACCGTTGCTGGAACGTACGAGGAAGCTGCTCGGCGATCGCGTGGGCGACGTGCGCATCTCGGCACGTCTTACCGACTCGCCGTCGTGCCTGGCGCTGGCCGACTTCGACTTGGCTCCGCACCTCGCACGCCTGTTGCGCGAAGCCGGCCAGGATGTGCCCGAATCGAAGGCCGTGCTGGAACTCAATCCGGAGCATCCGCTGGTGAAGCGGCTGGCTGGTGAGAGCGACGATGCGAAGGCTGGCGATATCGCGGGGCTATTGCTCGAGCAGGCGGAGATCACCGCTGGCGCGCAGCTTGCCGATCCGGCGGCGTTCGTGCAGCGGATGAATCGGGTGTTGCTGGGTTAGTCGTAACGAAATCGCCGACAGGGTCGGCTCCCACCAGGCAACCAAGCCCCCACCAAGTCTCGGGGACCAGCTTGGTGGGATCTGGCCTGGTGGGAGCCGACCTTGTCGGCAATCCCGCGGCAGCGGGCCAGGTTGCGGCAAGCACCCATCGCCGCTGAAGCGGCTCCCACAGATAAGCAGGGCCCCTTGCACGAATGACAGTCCGCAGCGGCCGCTGTTATCGTCGCAATACATGTCCGCCCTGCTGATCCTCTTCGTCTGCCTCGCGCTCGGCATGCTGTGCCGGCGCTTCGTCGCGCTCCCCGAAGGGATCGTGCCGGGGATCAACTGGTGGGTGCTGAATATCGCGCTGCCGGCGCTGGTGCTGGCCCTCGTGCCGAAGGTGACGGTCGACGCGCAGCTATGGTTTCCGGTCGCGGGCATGTACGTGACCTTCTTCGGCGCCTGGGCCGTGTTCGCCACGCTCGGCAAGATCCTCGCGTGGTCGCCGCACCGGGTCGGTTGCCTGGCCCTCGTCTGCGGGCTCGGCAATACCTCGTTCATGGGCTATCCGATGATGGAGGCCTTGCATGGCAAGGCGGGCCTTTCGATCGCCGTGATCGCCGACCAGCTTGGTTGTTTTCCGCTGCTGGCCGCGGGGGGCATCGTCGTGGCGTCGATATATTCCGGGCGGGGTGCGAGCCTTCCCGCGATCGCACGGCGCGTGCTCACCTTCCCCGCGTTCCTTGCCTTGGTGGCCGGTGTATTCGTGGGCCTCGCCGGGGGCTGGCCGGAGGCAGTGGAGAAGCTGTTGCTGCAGATCGGCCAGACGCTGACACCGTTGGCGTTGTTTTCCGTGGGCCTGCAATTCAGCCTGCATCTGCGCCGTGAGCAGATCGGGCCGCTGCTCGCAGGGCTCGGTTGGAAGCTGCTGTTGGCGCCCCTGGCCGCGTTGGGCATCGGTCTGGCCGCGGGCGTCGGGGGCCTGACGCTCACGGTAGGGGTTCTCCAGGCGGCCATGGCGCCGATGATCTCGGCGGCGATCCTTGCCGATCAGTACGGGCTGGAACCACGCCTGGCCAATACCGTCCTCGGTGCAGGCATCCTGCTGTCCCTGGTGACGATCCCGGTGGGCAACCTGTTCCTGCCGACGGGCTGAGCCTTGGCAACACATGGGCACGACCATACCCTTTGGGCATGACTGATCCGACGACCTCCCCGGGTGTACGCGCCGATGTGTGGCTCTGGGCCGCGCGCTTCTTCAAGACCCGCAGCCTGGCCAAGCAGGCGATCGACGGCGGTAAGGTGGAACTCAACGACGCGACGTGCAAGCCGGCCAAGCTGGTGCACGTGGGCGACACGCTCCGGATCAACCGGGGCGAGGAACGCCTGGCTTGCGTCGTCTCGGCGCTATCGGAAAAGCGCGGACCGGCATCCGAAGCGCAGAAGCTCTATGTGGAAACGGAAGAAAGTGTCGCCGAACGAGCGCGCCGGAAAGAGGATCGCCGCCTCACGGGTGGCGCCTTGCTGCGCCCCGATTCCCGTCCGGACAAGCACGCGCGGCGCCTGATCCAGGACCTGAAGAAGACCCTCTGATCCGAGGGCCCGGAAAAACCGCCCCCCGAATCCCTACCCGGGCTGCTGACTCGGATAGGGAAGGGGGACGCCACGGGACCGGAAGATGGAGAGTCATAAGGCCCCGTGAAAGCGGCCTGGAAACTATAGGTAGCCTCGCCGGCTTAGGGAATTCGTTTGTTCGAATCGAACCGATAGTGCCGCCCTATGGTTCAGCGCAGCATTTTCCGCAGCTTGTAGAGTTGGTCGAGCGCCTCGCGCGGCGACAGGTCGTCCGGGTCGACCGCCCGCAGCGCTTCCTCCACGGGGGACGGCAGTGGCGGAGCGAACAGTCCCATCTGCGGCGCCGCCGCAGGCGGTGTCACAACGGCGGCCGTGACTTCGTGCCCCTGTTCCAGCGCGGACAGATAGCGGCGCGCATCGGCGATCACGGACTTGGGCAATCCCGCCAGTGCGGCGACCTGTAACCCGAAGCTGCGATTCGCCGGACCGTCCTTGACGGTGTGCATGAAGACCAGCTGCTCGCCATATTCGACGGCGTCGAGGTGGACGTTCGCGATGGTGGGGAATTCGCCCGCCAGTTCGGTGAGTTCGAAGTAGTGCGTGGCGAACAAGGTGAATGCGCAGCTGGTGGCGGCCAGATGGACGGCCGCGGCGCGCGCCAGCGAGAGACCATCGTAGGTGCTGGTGCCGCGGCCGACTTCATCCATCAACACGAGGCTGCACTCGGTGGCGTTGTGCAGGATGTTCGCCGTCTCGCTCATTTCCACCATGAAGGTGGATTGGCCGCGCGAGAGGTCGTCGCCTGCGCCGATGCGGGTGAAGATGCGATCGATCGGCCCGATGGTGGCGGCCGATGCGGGCACGTAGCTGCCCACGTGCGCGAGCAGCACGATCAACGCGTTCTGGCGCATGTAGGTGGATTTACCGCCCATGTTCGGACCGGTGATCACCAGCATGCGGCGGTTCTTGTCGAGCGCGAGATCGTTCGGCTCGAAGGGCTCGTCGCGAACCTTCTCGACGACGGGATGGCGGCCGCGTTCGATGCGGATGCCAGCTACATCGGTCAATTCCGGTGCCGCCCAGTCCAGCGCCTCGGCGCGCTCGGCGAGGTTGGCCAGCACGTCCAGTTCGGCCATCGCCGCGGCGGCGGTTTTCAGTTCGGGCAGGCGCTCGATCAGCTTGTCGAGCAGCAGTTCGTACAGTGCCCGCTCGCGCATCAGAGAGCGTTCCTTCGCGGACAGCACCTTGTCCTCGAATTGCTTCAGTTCCTCGGTGATGTAGCGCTCGGCGTTCTTCGTGGTCTGCCGGCGCGTGTAGTGCTGCGGGGCTTTCTCCGCCTGCGCCTTGGTGATCTCGATGTAATAGCCATGGACGCGGTTGTAACCGACCTTCAGCGTCGGAATGCCGCTGGCGGCTTTCTCGCGTTCCTCCATGTCGACCAGGAACTGGTCGGCGTTAGTGGAAAGACGGCGCAGTTCGTCCAGTTCCTCGTCGTAGCCTTCAGCGAGCACGCCGCCGTCACGAAGCAGCACGGGCGGCTGCTCGACGATGGCATGGGCGAGCAGGGCGGCCGTCTCGGCGTGGTCGCCGATACGTTCGACGAGGCCGTGCAACAAAGGGCTGTCGATGCCGGCGAGGTCGTCGCGCAGCCCGGGGGCCGCGGCGAGGCCGTCGCGCAATGTGGAGAGATCGCGCGGACGCGCCGAGCGCAAAGCCACGCGCGCCAGGATGCGTTCGAGATCGCCGATGCCGCGCAGGCGCTCGCGCAACGTCGCGTGACGGCGTGCGTCGATGAGGCTGCCGATCGCCTGGTGACGGCCACGCAGCACGTGGCGGTCGCGCAGCGGACGGTTGAGCCAGCGGCGCAGCAGGCGCGCACCCATGGGCGTCACCGTCTCGTCGAGCACGCCCAGCAAGGTGTTCTCGACGTTGCCGCTCTGGTGCGTGTCGATCTCCAGGTTGCGCCGCGTTGCGGCGTCCATGGCGATGGTCTCGCCCGCGTTCTCCACCGCCATGCCGGTGAGATGGGGCAGGGCGCTCTTCTGGGTTTCCTCGACGTAGCCGAGCAGGCACCCGGCCGCGGCGATGGCCAACGGCATGCCGTCCACGCCGAAGCCGAGCAGGTCGCGGGTCTTGAAGAAACGGCACAACTCGCGGGTGGCCGCGTCGCCATCGAAGTGCCACGGCTGGCGCTTGCGCAAGCCCGGCAGGGAGGACACGAGCTTAGGCCAGGCCACGTCCTCGCCGACCAGCGTTTCGGCGGGCTGCAAGCGGGCCAGTTCGGCGGCCAGCCCTTCGGCCGACGACACCTCGGTGAGCAGGAAGCGGCCGGTGGAGAGATCCACCCAGGCCAGTCCGTAGCCTTTCGGCCCGGCGGCGATGGAAAGCAGCAGATTGTCACGGCGCTCTTCCATCAGAGCCGCGTCGGTCACGGTGCCGGGCGTGACGATGCGCACGACCTCGCGCTTGACCGGCCCCTTGGACGTGGCCGGGTCGCCGATCTGCTCGCACAGCGCCACCGACTCGCCCAGCCTCACCAGCCGCGCCAGGTAGTTTTCCACGGCGTGGTAAGGCACGCCCGCCATGGGAATCGGCGCGCCGGCCGACTGGCCGCGTTGGGTGAGGGTGATGTCGAGCAAGCGTGCCGCCTTGCGCGCATCGTCGTAGAACAGCTCGTAGAAGTCGCCCATCCGGAAGAACAGGAGGATGTCCGGATGCTCGGCCTTCGCCGCGAGGTACTGGCGCATGAAGGGCGTATGCCCGGCGGCCGCCGAGATGTCTTCTGCTAAAGCCATGATTTTCCGAGATCGATCGATAGAGGCGGGCCGGTGCCGGCACGCTGGCCGTACATGATAAGCGACGTGGGGCGGGCTTGCCGGGAACGCCTATTGCGCCGGGCGGAAGCCCGACGCGCGCACGGTTTCCCGGCGCCGGTGGCTGGTATCCTCTGGCGCGGGGAACCAGGACCATATGCCAAAGGAGTCTTGATGTTCGGCACGCAGATGGAAACGACGCGGCGACGCCGCCTTGCCCGACTCGGGGCGCCGGCTTTGATCTTCCTGCTCGCTGGCCAGGCGGCTTTCGCCAGTCCTCGCATGCCGTCAGGCGACGAAGCGCAGGCGCGAATGAGCCCGTCCTACGGCGCCTGCGTCGATGCGACCAAGGGTGGCGACCGCGGGTCATGCATCGCCAGGGAGTACGACTACCAGGACGCCCGCCTCAATGTCGCGTACCGGAAACTGTCGGCGTCGCTCGACGAGGCGAAGCGGACGGCACTACGGAATGAAGAACGCCAATGGCTGGCCGATCGCGACAAGGCGTGCGGTAAAGGCAACGGCAAGGACGTGGTGAAGAACGAATGTTCCCTCGGTCGAACGGCTGGCAGGGCCACCGAACTCGAGCAACGCATAGGTCTCGCTCCCGCGTCGGCAGAGGCTGTGAAGGGCGACTGGGGCTTTCGCAGCGACTGCGGTTCCGGGCATTACGTGCAGTTCTCCGCCAAACCAGCCGGCGCCGCTGTCGAGGGGACGTGGTCCGACGGTACACGAGCCGGAGGCGAGTCGGGCTCGTTCAAGGGCCAACTGCGCGAGGGAAAGCTCTTCGTTCGTTTCTGCAGCGACGAAGAGACCAGGGACGGCTTCCCGCTATGCCCGGCCTACGGTACCGGCGACGACGCGTACTTCGTGCCCGTGGGCAAGGATCTCGCCTGGTACCGGACGTGGGGCTCACCCGCCGACGGCAAGTTCGAAAAATACGTGGAATTGCATCGCACGGCCCGCGGCGAAAAGGTGCCGTTGGATACCCGTTGTCCGGCCGGTTCGAACTGACTACGTTCCTGAAGGAGATAGAGCATGCCTGGATTGACCGATAACGAAGCCCGCGCGCTGGCTTACTTTGCGATTGGCGTGACTTCGGAAGGCTCCGATGTGGCATATCGCCTGAGCCTCGCCGGAAATACCGGAAGGGACGCACACGGGAATCCCATCCTGATTCCCGTGGGGAACAGCGGTTACTCGATAGGTACCTTGCAGACCGACCTGGGACAGCACCCCGAGGTGGCGACGCAACTGACGGACGCGTTCCAGGCGTGGGCACGGACCCAGCACCCGGATTGGGAACTATCGGCGGCCCAGCGCAATCAGACCGCGGCGGACCTGGGACGTACGGGGCACCAGATCGAAGCGCAGCATGGCCGGCCACTCGATGCAACGGTCAAGTCGCACCTGGACACCTTCATGGCGAGCGATGCGGGCATTTCGTTTGTCCATGCGCGGGATACGGCGCAGGTGGACCGGTTGATGACGAACGCCGTCGCACCCCTGCAAGGTACCTCGTTGTACCAGAACGCCTCGGAGCAGGACCAGGCCCGGCTCATCGGCATTACCGCGAAACTCTATAACCAGAGCGAAACCTACGGAAACCGCCTGCTGCAACAGATCGAAAGCGGCCAGCACCACAGCGTGACCGAGGTAAGCGCTTCGTTGAACCGCTATGCGGACTATGTCACCGACGGACGGGACCACGCGCTGCAAGGCACCGCGTTGTTCAACGACCTGCGGGCGACACCCGCCAATCACCCCATGCGTCCCGCGTGGGACAACGTGCTCGCCAATCCCACGGTCAATCCGACGCAGCTCGGCAACGATCCGACACACCCGAACCTCCCCCACGAATACGCGGTCATCAAGGATGCCTTCGTCGATCCGGCACACAGCCGTCCGATGATCCAGGCCCTGGGCCAGAATGGCTCGTATGCGCAGACAGCGAGGGATCGCGGCTTCTACGCGGAAGGTCGCGACATGCTGATGTGGGACAGGAAGGGCAACGGCCATGCACTGGTCGACGGTCAATGGAGCAGTGTCGACAGCCGGGATATCCATACGGTAAGAAATGCCGACCATACCCTCGATGTGAACGTACGGCGCAACGGTGCCGAAGAGCGCTTGCTGCATGTGACCCATCCGGGCCAGGGGCGCGGCCAGCCTTCCCATCCCGGCAATGCAAGTGGCGATCATGTCCAGCGCGCCGGCACGTTGCGCGAGCACGATCACAGTCCCGAAGTGAGGGCGTTGCAAGCCCAATTGGTCCAGCTCGGCTATAAGGGTGCCGACGGAAGACCGATCACGCCCGATGGCGACTTCGGTGGCAACACCAAGGCCGCCCTGCAATCCTTCCAACGCGACCATCACCTCACCGACGATGGCGTCGCGGGAACGAAGACGTTCGACGCGTTGAGGCAGGCCACGCAACCGGCGGCTCCGCCGGTCTCCCTCGCCGATGCGTCACATCCAGGCCATGCCATGTTCCAGCAGGCGACAGCGGGCGTGCATGCGCTGGATGCGAAGCAGGGACGTACCCCAGACCAGCTAAGCGCCAACCTTGCAGGCTCGTTGGCCGCTTCGGCTCAGGCGCAGGGAATGACCCGCATCGACCATGTCGCCTTGAGCGACGATGCCAAGCGTGCCTATGCCGTGCAGGGCGACCTGAATTCGCCGTTCAAGCAGGTTGCGGAGGTCGATGTAAGCCAGGCGGTGGGGAAGAGCGTGGCGCAAAGCAGCGCAGAGTGGCAGCAACACGCCGCGCAAGCCCCCCAGCAGGCAACGCCACAACAGGCACAGCAACCACAGCCCCAACCGGAACAGCCGGGCATGCACCGCTGACGCGATGTGAGGAGCCGCCCCTCGCGGGGCGGCTCCTCCGGGTTTACACCCGCATCGAGCCCTGTTGCTGGCTTTGCACCTGCGCTTCGGCCTGCTGCTGAGCCTGTGCCTGTGTCTGGCTGTGCGGCATGGCCTCCGCGCTGCTCTGTGCCAGCGGTGTCCGCGTGGCCTGGAGCACGTCGACTTCGGCGACCTGCTTGAACGGCGACTTCGAATCACCCTGCATGGCGTAGGCTCTGCTGGCATCGTCGCTGAGCGCCACGTGATCGATTCGTTGCATACCGTTCGTCACGGCGGCCGCGGTGAGCGAGCCCGCGATCATGCTCGTATGCGGTCCCGAGGCCCGCCCATGCTGCGCATCGAGACGCTGGACGCCGTCGAGCGCCTGGCGGTACATGCCGTTGGATGGGTGGCTGGCGTCGTCGAGCGAAGGCGCTCCGGCGTGTTGTCGATTGGCGTCGAGCGCGCGCAAGGTTTTCGGCCCAGCGATGCCGTCGGCTTCCAGGCCATGAGCGCGCTGGAAAGCCTGCACAGCCTCCTTGGTCTTCGGTCCGAAGTCGGCATCGACGGCCGCTGGCTGACCATTCGACGCGACATAACCCTGATCGCGCAGCTGGCGCTGTAGCGCTTCGACCGCCGGTCCATTCGCTCCTGCACGTAGCGATGCGCTTTCCTGCGTGGCGTGCTGGGTGGTGGTGCCGGTGTCTGGTGCGGTGGACGGGGTATTTTGCCGTTGCGGTGTCTGCTCCAGCGCTTTCAACGTCGCGGGGCCGACCACGCCATCCGCCTTCAAGTGGTGGTCCGCCTGGAAGCGCTCGATCGCGAGGCGCGTTTCCTTGCCTGCATGGCCATCCACCTTCAGCGGCTGACCCGCAGAGTCGGTGTAGCCGTTGGCATTGAGCAGCGTCTGCACGTGCTCTGCCTTTTCCTTGCTCATCCCGTGCGAGGCCGTCGCGGTGGGCATCGCTTCGGGGCCGCCGGGCTTGTAACCCTTCTCGATGGCGTTCTGCCACGCCTCGGCAGCGTTCCTGCGCTCGCCGAGACCATTGTGGCCACCGTTGATGTCCTTGCATGCGGCGTCCACGTCGGTCTGGTGACCGTTGGACTGGACGCGATCCTTCCAGTACTGGATGGCGATCCTTGCAGCCACCTCCTTGTCTTCCGCGAGCTCGGGATGCTTGACGAGATCGAGCCCCAATTCCTTGCCCATCTTCTCGTAACCGGCGCGGCCGGTAAGCTGGACATAGCCGCGGCCATGGAAGGTCCAGCCGTCTCCCGGCTCGGTATTGCCGAGATTCTTCTTGCCCCAGGCGCCGCCGTAGATTTCGTTGGCGATGGCCTCGGGACCGCCGGCGGCAATCTTGTTGGCCTCGGCGAGCGTATTCATCCCGTTGCGGCCGGGGAACACCTCGAGCAGACGGCTACCGGAGTAACCGAGCCCTTCGGTCATGCGGGAATATCCACCCGACTCGACCTGCATCTGGCCCATGAAATTGCTCAGTTCCTTGGGGTCCGTAATACCCGCCTTCATGGCGGCATCCATCAGATAGTCGGCGTTTTCTTTCGCGGACATGGTGTAACTCCTGGCTAATGAAAGGAGGGATTCGAAACGCGATCAGCGTGTGGGAATCCCGTTTTTCTCGATCGCGGGGTCACTCTTCCATTTGAGTGTCGCGTCGATGAGGGCGTCTTCATCCGTGTCGGTCACCTTGCCGGACTGGCAAGTGCTTTGCTTCACCGGCTTGGCCTGGCCATCCTTCAAGACGACCAGACCGCCGTCCTGCAGGTTGTTGGAGCCCGAGACGGAATAGACGACGTACGTGAAACCGGCGTTCGTGAAGGCATAGGCGTAGCCCCCGGTATTGCCGGCGAATGTCAGATGCGAGCGCGTGAACTCACCCTTGCTGCCAGTAGCCGGAAAGGTCATTTCGGGTTTCGACGCGTCGCGGCCATAGGCGTAGTAAAAGCGTCCGTCACCATGGGCCACATCACCTGCGGCGCACATGGAGACGGTCTTGGTGCTGCCAGCGAGGGGGCAGGAAAACACGACTTGATCGGACTTGCCGCACATATTGGCCGGTGCGGTAGCTGCCAAGGTGGTTGCCGGAAGGGCGGCGGTTGCGGCGATCACTAATAGTGCTTTTGCGGCAGGTTTCATGAGACGACTCTGTTCAGGGGAAGGAAAACAGCAGTTGCGCGTCTGTGGTTTCTGTCAGATGGAAAGTGGTTCGATCTTCGCCTTTTCCATCAACCGCGACGTGAAGTATTTGTCCTGGTAGTAGCGGATCTTTTCGCACATCACCGGATGTGGGATGCCTTCGTAGAGGAATACTTCCTTCTCGGTGCCCATGGCTTTCAGTTCCTGCGGAAGCATGAGCGCGCGCTTCTCTTCGGAATGGCTCTTCGACACGTCACCCTTCTTGCTCTTGGTGATGTTCTCGCGGCGTACCGTCGTATAGCCGAGCATGTCGGAGTAGTCGTTGGCGTCCTGCTGTTCGCGCGGAGCGTAGACGATCTGCAGGGCGTGGTTCGTGATGACCGTGCGTGAGACATCCTTGCCGTAGGTGGCGTCGAGCTGGGCCATGCTCTGGATGATGGGCAGGAGGCGGATGTTGTAGCCCGCCATGTACGACACCGCCGAGGCGATGATCTCCACCCTGCCGATCGATGTGAACTCGTCCATCAGCAGCAGGCACTGGTGCTTCAGGGTCGGGTCGTTCTGCGGCAACACCTTGGTGTTGAGGTTGATCAGCTGGCTGAAGAACAGGTTCACGATCAGCTTGCTCTCGGCCAGCTTGTTCGGCTGGATACCGATATAGATCGTCATCTTCTTCTTGCGCACATCGGTGAGCAGGAAATCGTCTTCACTGGTGGCCGCGTCCAGCACGGGGTTGATCCAGGCGTTCAAGGGCTCCTTGAAGGTGCCGAGGATGGACGCGAAGGTTTCGTTGGCTTGCGATAGCAGGTTGGCGAAGGCCGACTGGGCGTTGGCGCTCAGGAAGGGTTCTTTCGAGAGTCGCGTATACAGCTCGCGCAAGTCGGTGCCGTCGCCCGACGACAGGCGGTAGATCATGCCCAGGGTAGGCTTGCTGCGCACGATCGCCGGTCGGCCCTTCTTCTCGTCGTCCTCCCACTTCTCGCAGAGGTATAGCGAGAATGCCATGAAGGCGTTGCGCGCCTGGCTCACCCAGAACTTCTGATCGTCGGACACGTCCGGGTAGAGCATCGAGGCGATGCTCATCAGGTCCGACACACGGAATGCGGGGTCCTTCGAGACATAGCTCAATGGATTCCAGCGGTGCGTGCGGCGGTCCTCGGCGAACGGGTTGAACAGGTAGATTTCCTGTCCCTGCGACTTGCGCCAGCCACTGGTCAGGTCGAAATTCTCCTGCTTGATGTCCAGCACCACCACCGATTCCTGGTAGTCGAGCAGGTTCGGGATCACCACGCCAACGCCCTTGCCCGAGCGGGTGGGCGCGGCGAGGATCACGAACTGCTGGCCCGGAAGACGGACCAGGTCGCCCTTGAACTTGCCTACGAGGATGCCGTTCGGAGCAGGGGAGAGCATGTTCTGCTTGCGGAGATCGGAGGCGGTGGCGAAGCGGGCGTCGCCGTGCATAGCCTGTTTTTTGGGCTTCATCAGGAAATAAAGCACGACGAGCCACGCGATCAGCGGCACGAGGATGCCGATGATGCCCGCCGTTTCGATCTTCCACACATAGGGCTGTACCTGGGGAAGATTCAGCGCCTTGATATAGCTCCAATACGTATTCCATTTGACGTGCTCGTCCTTCAAGCCGAGGAAGAGCAGCGTCAGGTACCCCGAGAAGAAATTTCCGCACAACAGCGCGGTAAAGGCGAGTCCAGCCGCCCAATATCCCCTGAACTTACTCATGCAAATAGCCTACCGTCGTTTTAGTCAGTGGTAAGTGGGGACGAGCTCGGGCTGTCCGCCCGCGGAATCCCAGCCGCCCGGTTGCTTCCCGGCAGGACAAACAGTCCCATATTGCTCGAATGACGCGACATCGTCCGCCGACCACGGCTTGCCGTACGGATTGGGCTCGCATAACGGGTTGACCATGAAGGTCGTGCCGAGGAACGGCGGTAGAGGCCACCAACAACGACTTGGGTCGTCCCGTCCGTACGTACAGAAGAGGAATGGGTCGCTATTTCGATACGTGAGCACCTGGGCATTCGATACGAACGTAGAAAGCATGAGTGCGATGAACAATCCGATTTTCATGTGACTTCCTGTTTGATCTGCATGGGTAAGGGTGGCATCGCGTCCAGACTGTAACGATCAAGGCTGCGTGTGCGATGGCGTAGGTGCTGACTGCTGCTGCGTTGCTTGCGTCACATGACGTGCCTGCTGTTGTTCGGAAGCCTGCTGCCACTGCTGCGTGCTCTGCTCGACGGGAGTGCCTACCGCGCGCTGCGTGTCCACCTCCGCCACTTGCTTGAACGGTGAATTGGCTTCCCCTTGCACCGCATAGGTCCGGCTGGCGTCCGCACTCAGGGTGACGTGATCGATTCGCTGCATGCCTCCCTGTTGGGCTGCCGCGGTCAGCGACGCGGCGAGCCGGGTGCTCTGTTCGTCGGGTTGGCGTTGAAGCTGGCTGTCGAGCCGCTGGACGCCGTCACGAGCCTGTTGGAACAAGCCGTGGCCTGGGTGCTCAGGATGATCGAGCCGCTGCGGCGTGGGCTTCTCATCGTTGAACCAGGAGCCGGGGTGGGTGAGGGTATTCCAGGCATTGGATGCACCCTCGCTGATCGCGTGGCCAGCCGCGTGGAGGTCTTTCGACACTTCGTCGCGTACCCGGCCCGCCACTTCCGCCACCTCGTGCGCCGCATGACTCACGGCATGACCGGCCGCGGTCAGGCCTTCGTCGATTTTCTCGTGCAGGAAGTCGACGCCCTCACCGATGGCTTTGGGTATCTCCCACGAGGCCGACAATCCCTTGCGGATATCCATGACATCGTTGCGATAACGATCGACCATCCCTTCATGGGCTCGATAGCGGGCCTGGCTTTCGGCATCGATGATCGAATGGCCAAGAAGCTTGCTTTCCGGCACGAAATTGTCGATCGCATGGGCGTCGAAATCGGTGGCCTTGATCGGATTGCGCGGCGAGAGAATCCCGCTGTCGTCGCGGTAGCCCGCATGTGACAAGGTGTCGATATCCTTCTGCGCCGCGTAGATCCGGACTTCGCCGAAGTGTTCGCTGGCGGCGCTTACCAGGTCACCGGCCCGCACGTGGTCGATAACCTGGTTTCCACCTGCGGGAACGCCTTGTAGCAATCCGGCGGCCCCGTAGGCGTTGAACGTTTCACCTTTCAAGCCATAGCGCGATGCCGCTATCTCGGCGAGCGTGCCGCCGAGGGAATGCCCCGTTACCGAGATATCGGGCGGAGCGTTCCCCTGGTCGGAGGCATCCTGCTTCGTTTCCGCGATGACCCGTTCGGTGAAAGTCATGGCGTCGTGCGTTTGGAGGTTCACTCCAGTCAGAACCATGCCCGCGTCCACGCCGCCATCACGGACGGGCTCGCGATCGAACTCGGTGCCGCGAAACGCGATGACGACCTGACTCGGTTTGACGTCTTCGCGTATGTACGCCTGGGCCTGGAATCCCGTCGCCGGGTTGTTCTCTGCAGCGGCGACGCGATAGGTAACGCCGTCCAGGATGACTTTCTGGTTGACAGGCGTGTCGTGATAGACGTTCTGCGAAAGCAGGGCATAGTCCGTCGATCGCGGGCTCATTGGAGCTTCTCCACGGCCTTCAAGGTGATGGAGAAGATCGCGCCGGCATCATTGAAATCAGACTTGCTTGGGGAACCTATGTCGATACGCGAACGCGACGCCCTTTCATAGGAACGCTCCGAAAAATACCGGACCACGCTTTTCTGGCCAAGGATGTCATCGTGATAAATAGCCGGACTGAAATTCACCTCGCCATGGTGGAAGTCGGCGGAAGCACCGACGACCGACCAGTGGCAGACCCCGAGGCCAAAATAGTCCTCATCCTGGATCTGGTCGACATAGATCACGGCCTTGAACGTATTCTCGCCGTCTCGCTCGAAGACGACGGGAAGCCGCTTCTGAGGCTCCACGGTGGCGCCCGTGACAGGAGTCAAGGGAACACAGGCCCCGTTGGACACCTTGTAATCCACGGACCCATCGATTCGCTCGAAGGCTCCAGGAGCACCGGTCACCGTGGCCGTGATCTCGTAGCGCATGCGAGGGTTCGGATTGAGCTTGATATCGGGCTGTTTCATGGAGGCACCATAGGCATGAGGAATCAGAGACAGGAGGGCAACGACGGCTCCACTGCGTAGCGGACGTATCGTCGTCATGCTCATGGCCCCGGCATCGGTTGCGCATGCTGTTGTTGCGCCTGCTGTTGCGCAGGGGCTTGCTGGGCCACGTGCTGCAAGGCCTGGCTGCTTTGCTCGACCGAAGTGTTCATGGCCCGCTGCGTTTCCACCTCGGCGACCTGCTTGAACGGTGAACCAGGCTCGCCCTGCATGGCATACGCCCGGCTGGCATCGGCGTTGAGGGTAACGTGGTCGATGCGTTGCAGGCCTTCCTGGCGTGCGGCGACCGTGAGCGATGCCGCAAGGCGATCGCTGCGCTCGTCCGGTGCGCGTCCATGTTGCGCATCCAGCCGGTGAACGCCTTCCCGGGCCTGCCGGTAGATCTCATGATCCGGATGGGATGGCGTATCGAGTCGCGGTGCTCCGTGAGCCTGCTGGTGCTGGAGTGCTTCCGCCGTACGTGGGCCGACCACGCCGTCGGGCTTCAGCCCATGGGCACGCTGGAAGTTCTCGACGGCTTCCTTCGTATGCCCGCCGAAATGGCTGTCGGTCGACAGGCGATGCCCCTGGGCATCGCGCATGCCGAGGGCGTTCAGGCGCTCCTGCAACGCGTGGACATCGGGGCCTCTGGCGCCCTCGCGCATAACCGTGTGGCTACCGTCGTGGGAATGGCCGGCGGGCGCGGCGTGGGCGCCCCCAGGCTGGACCTGCCGGTCGCGCCAGAACGTTTCCGGATTGACCGGGTGGCCTTGCGCATCTTTCATTTGGTAATGGACGTGCTGCGCATATTGACCGGCGCCGTCTGGGCCTCGACCGCCCATGCGTCCGATTTCATCGCCCACCTGGATGTGCTGCCCGATTTTCACTGATTGGGACTGCGTATGCAGAAGCTCATGGCTGTTGCCTTCGGCATCGCGAATCTTGATCGTGCCGTATTGCCCGCCGACGAAGGTGACCTCGCCGGCGATCGGCGAATGGACGGAGGGATGGGTCAGGTTGATACCCGACTGTCCCCCCTCGTAGTTGAAGTCCGATCCACCATGGGGTCCCTTGGCGCGATGTTCGCCATAGTGCCCGGTGATGTGCGCCGCACGATTGCCCTGCTGCGGCAGGATGACATTCATGACGTCCTGGTATGGCATGGGTCTCTCCTCCGGTTCAGAGCGAATCATCTTTGACGCGGTAAAGCTGCCAGCAGCCGTTCTTCCGGAAGAAGAACGACATCTGGTAGTCGGTATCCGGTTTGGCCAGCTTGATCGTGACTTCCGTGGGACTGGTTGCGGTCCGCGTGGCCGTGAGGCCGTCTTTCGCCTGATCCGTCTGGCTAGGCATCACGGGGAACGTAACTTCGGCCTTGGCGAGCATCTTCGACACGGGCTTCGGCTCGGGATCGGCGTTGGGGTCGACCGAATCGCTTTGCAGTGGATCGGTTACATATGTTTTCTGCAGGGACACGTCGTTCTGGAAGAGGGGCAGGAAGGCATCGAAGTCGCCCGCCGGGCAGCGGGATGCCTGGGCGGCCGCCGTCGATGCGGCGGCGGGCGCCTGTGACGGGGGAGGTGCCTTGTCGCACGCGGCCAGCAGGAGCGTGATGGCCAGGGAGGGAAGAAGAAGCTTGCGCATCGCGGATCCTTTCAAAGCGGTGATGGGGATGGCGGCGTTTGCTGGCTCGCCTGCTGGGCCTGGCGCTGCTCGTGCTCCGCCTGTGCCGCTTGCCGGGCGAGTGCCTGGGCGCTCTGTTCGACGGGCGTCGCGATCGCCTGCTGGGTGCCGACCTCGGCTACCTGCTTGTGCGGTGAATGGATGTCTCCCTGCACGGCATAGGTACGTGCGGCATCCTCGCTGAGCGCCACGTGGTCGATGCGATGCATGCCTTGATGGCGTGCCGCCACCGTAAGCGCGGCGGCGAGGTTCTCACTGCGTTGATCGGGTTCGCGCCGATGCTCGGTATCGAGACGATGCACGGCGTCACGCGCTTGGCGGAACAAGGCATGATCCGGATGCGACGCGTGATTCAGTGCCGGAGCCGGGTAGGGTGGCTGCCCCGGCCCATGTGGATGATGGTGGTGGTGACGGTGACGCCTGCCCGCTTCGAGCAGATCCTGCGCATGCTCGATCGCGTCGAACGTATCGCGACCCACGACGCCGTCCACCTTGAGGCCGGCATCGCGCTGAAACGCTTTAACGGCCATCTTCGTCGACGGACCGTAGTCGCCATCGGCTTTCAGCGGGTGGCCGCCTGCGTCCTTGTACCCCAGGCTGGAGAGGCTGGTTTGCAGGCGACGCACGTCATCGCCGTGCGAGCCTTCCTTGAGCGACACCGATGTGCCGTGATGGAGACGATCCGGCGTGCCGGACGCCGGCGCGCTGGCGTGGCTGTGCGCCAGTCGATCCATGACTTCGGGCGTCAGTTTTTTTTCCCAGGCGACGAAACGTTCCTGTCGATCGTCCAGGCCGTTGTATCTGCCGTTGATGGCGCGTGTTGCCGATTTGACGTCTTCGCGTGCAGCCTCGGGAACGCGGTTTTGCCAGTACCACACAGCGATCCGCGCTGCGTTCGTTGGCTCGGCTGCCAGTTCGGGATGTTTTACCAGGTCCAGGTCCAGCGCATCGCCCGCCGCCCGATAGTTGTCCTTGCCCGTGAGCTGCATATAGCCGCGCCCCCGGTAGAGATAGCCTTCGCCAGGGCGCTCATTACCGTTGCGACCACCGTACATCAGCTCCGCCAGTTTCTCTGGACGGCCCTGAAGTGCACCGATTCGAGCCGTTTCGAGTACGTCGGGCCCTTCGCGCCACGCCGACTGCACCGGTATCTGCGAGATGTTGCGCGTGTAGCGGAAGCCTTCTTCCAACCGGTTCAGCCCATTGGACTCGTGCGAGACCTGGGCCATGAAGTTGGCCAGTTCCCGTGGTCGCGTGATGCCTGCCGCCGTTGCCGCGGCAAGCAGTTGTGTTTCACGATCAATCGCCATGTGTAGCTCCTGTTTGACTATCACGTTCGGCGGAGCTTCCTGCTTGCCATGCACCCGCCGGTCCCGGCGCTTCGATACCACTCGATATCAGGGCAACTCCACCTCCGGTAATTTCGCCGGGTCAAAATCTTCGAAGGCGATCTTGCCGATATCCTTTGCCGGAAGATCGAGCTGCTTTTGCTGCCCGGTGTCCCTGTCCTCCACGCGGCGCAGGGCGCCGGTGAGGAACCAATCGTTGCGATCGGGCGCGTAGGCGAAGGTGAATTCATCCGACCAGTGCTCGCGGCCGCCACCGCCAATGACGACGGTGAAGTGTCCTCGCTCGATACGTGTATATCCGTACGGGTCGCCCGATAAGCCACCACAGCTGGAACAAGGAACGACGCGGGAGTTCGAGGCGACCTTATGTAACCGCCCGTGATCGTCGCGCACCAGCAACATCACTTCACGTGCCGGCCCTTCGCCGAGCTTCGGCGCACCAGCAACGGGCGGATCCAGGACAAGCACCACGCCTTCCGACCCATCGCCCCTGATATCGCCGACCCGGGATTCGAGGATCGTCCTGCCGCCGGTCGCGAATGGTTTCAGGTCATCCATCTTGCTTCCTTTGTCCTGAGTGGCGGACGTTGAGGCGGCGCGAGGCGCTTGCATGGCATGGGTAGCGGCTTCCGTGAGCGTCAACGGAAGGAGGGCTAGCAGGGTGGTGGCAAGGCGATGCTTCATCGGGCATTACATCCGCATGCTCGGAGGCGATGGCTGTGCCTGCTGGTTCGAGGGTTGCTGGTCCAGCGTTTGCTGGACGGCCTGGGATCGATTCGCTTGCTCCATCGGCGCGAGCGCTTCGGCGCTGCTCCGGGCTAGCGGCGTCTGGATGGCCTGCATCACGTCCACCTCGGCATGTTGCTTGAAGGGCGAACGGGCCTCGCCCTGTACAGCATAGGCCCGGCTTGCATCATCGTTGAGCGCGACGTGGTCGATGCGATGCATGCCCGTATTCACGGCGGCGGAGGTCAGCGAGCCGGCGAGGTTTTCGGAATGTGTACCGGGCGCACGCCCGTGCCGCTCGTCCAACTGTTGCACGCCAGCCCGCGCCTGCTGGTAGATCTCGTGGGCAGGATGGCGCGCGTTGTCCAGTAGCGGGGCACCGGCGAGCCGCGCATCGGTCGTCATGCGTTGCGCATCGTGCAGGGCGTCGAGCGTTCGTGTGCCGACGACACCGTCCACGTGCAAGCCGTGCGTCCTTTGAAACGACTCGACGGCACCCCTCGTCTGCGAACCGAAGTGGTTATCCGCGATCAGCGGCAGGCCGTTCGAGCCGGTATAGCCGAGAGTGTGAAGTCGGTTCTGCATTTCCCCAACCGCCTCACCACGAGCACCGGCGCGCAGCGCAGCCGGGTGTTCGGACGGGTGGTGCGCCGCTGCGGCCTGAGCGGGTGACCGCTGCAAGCGCTCGGCGAGTTGTTCGGGAGTTTGCGGGGGCATGGCTTCGACGACGCCGGGCCTCCAGCCTTCGGCTTTGCTGAGGCCGTCGGCGAGGGCGTCGAGTTCTTGTGATGTCATGTCGTCGACGATCTTGTTGTGCAAGTCCAGACCTTTGGCCTCCGCCGTGGCGTGAATCGTCTTGACCTGATTCGAATGGTGCGTCTCACCGCTATAGTCCGCGGTGGAATAGATCTTTACCAGCTCTTCTACGGTCTTATCTTTGAACTTGTCGATGAGCAGCTCTTGCTGTGCTTTTCGCCCAGCCTCATAGCTCTCGAACACGACATTTCCCCATTGGTCAAGGTCGACCACTCCGTCGAACTTACTTTGGGCAGTATCCAGTGCGCGGTCACGTGTCCGCGTAGCGCGAGACGTTTTGTCCGCACTCCCGGAAAACTCGAATTTCAGGTTGCCAGGATTGTTATTTCGCCATGCGACGGTTCCTCCAGAAGCCTGTAGCCAAGAGCCATCCTCGAGTTCATAAATACGAGTCGTACCCTGTGTGGCTGCGAGGCGAGAAACATTCTTGTTGGACAAAACATCCATGGAACTCTCCTTGTAAATACGTAATCAGGTCTATCGAGACCCGAGAGTGCATTCGTTACGTACCGACGTACATGCGCCATGTCCGTGCAGCTTGCATTCGGACATGGCCTTGCCTTCGGCTTGGGTCTCCGACCGCTTCAGCGGTAGCGCGGCAGCAAAGAAATTATTCAGTTCGTCCTGGACTAGTGCCACGCAACCATCTTGCTGCCTGACCAAGACGCGACAGGCGGACGGGCTGTTGCAGCGCTTATTTATAGTGTCGTCAAGTTCACGTTCACTTGGCATGCTGGAAACGAAATGAAACTGATGGGATGTATCGTTCACAACAATGGCTGTCCAAAAGGAGCGAGCTTTCCACTGCGCATCGAAGTCTTTCATCAGGCCCGACGGAGGAAGCGGGAGCGTCCGGTTTACCGCGATCCCACGCCCGAGTTCGACGTCGGTGCGCTTAGCGCTTGTAATACGCCAATGGGAAATGCCCGGATCGTAGACGAGCTGGTACTCGGCGGTGGATTCTTTCTCGCCGGAGTCGATATGCAAAATGCTTATGTGTCCAGGCGAAACGGTGATATGGCGGTCGAGAAATGGGTCCTGGCGGAACTGGTCGCACGTGGTGCATCCGATGATCTTGTCGTTACGGTCCACTTCATGAAAGCGGCCATCCCTCTTGCGAAGAAGGATCAGTTCCCGCTGCCGCGATTCACGGTCGCCGCCGTTGGTCTCGAAAACCGCAGCCGCGTCAGCATTGGGTTGGTCGCCGCTGGTCTTGAAAAAGATCAGATGCATTCGGGCGGGTATAAGCGCCTCAATCTCCGCTGGAGCGAGGATAGGAGGATCGTTTGTGACGCTCGTCGAAGTGGCCGTCCATGCGGGCGACGCATAGACAGTCGAAGTGAAGGCAAGAAGTGCTAAATTTCGAAGCATCATCTCTAAATTTTCACTGCACGCGAATAGGTGCACTGCACGCGCTATAGACGACTTTGCAACCGGAGGCGCCCTCCTTGCATGACTTAAGCGCATCGGCTTTCGCTTCGGTCTCGCTGGGATTGTTTGCGGTTCCCCTGGCGCCATCACCCCAAGCGAGTGCGGCGCATTGGTTGTAGTAAGTCAATGCCACTGAACATCTCGATGCTCCTCTCGCTTCGCAATCGTGTGTTGCGGCGCGCACAGCATCGGATTTGCTGGATTTTGAGGACGAAACACCTACATCGCCGCTTGTGTCATCGATAACGATCGCACCCCACTGGTCAGCCCAGACTGCCTTGGGTGCGGGCGGGGCAGCATCGCCTGCGTTGTATCCAGGCATGCCCGAAGCATCGGGTGGGACGCAGTTTCCTCCACCTGTGTTTACGCCTGTTGCACACTGCGCCCACGTGGTGGCGCTAAATGCAGTTAACGCAATAGAGAAAGCTATACGCTTCATGATTCCTCACGTGTACGACGAGTTCTTCTGTTTGATTTCATCTGGCGATTGGCTGTAACCCGATGATCCGAGTGAAGGAGTATTCATGGACATGGATGGGCTCGTATGTGTCATCTGCCGACCCGGATCTGGGCCAGATGGAGGTACGTAGCTTGATGTTCCTGGAACGCCATACCCTCCACGTCCACCCGACTGCTCCGGCTTGATATGCCCAAACGGCGAGTACGAGTTGAACTGGCCGAGGGTGCCCTGGAAGAAGGCGGCGGCCATGGGCGGGGCGCTGATGATCATGGTCGTGAGCAACAGGCCAAGACCGCCTTGCTGGAGGGCCATGCTGTTGATGCCGTCGGTGGTGCCGGTGCCACCCATGCTCGGCATGGAAAGCAGATATTTTGCGGCGAACGCGGCAGTCACCGCGGCCATCATCTTCATGGCGATGGTCACCATGACGCTGAGGACGGCGAGGGAGAAGACGGTGCCGATGCCGTAGAGAAGCCATTTGCTGAACAGTTGCTTCGTAGGTTCGAAGAGCAGGCACATGATGAAGATCGGACCGAAGCCGACGAACAGAGCGAGGGCGATCTTGTTCAACAGCAGCATGGAGCCGGCGATGACGCTGGGACCGGCGATGCCGATGCCCGTGAACCAGCGGTCGCGGTCCTTGGCGTCCTGGGCGGCCTGATCGCCGCCCGTATCGATGGCGTCGATCGTGCCCATCGCCACCTCCATGCCCGCGAGGTTGTTGTCGATATGCTGGAATGGACTACCCTTCTCGCCTGTCACGTACTGCGCGATCACGGTCGACATGCCGTCGCTCAAGGTCCAGTAGACCGACGAGGACGAATAGGCCGCGGTGGTCGCTATGAAGACGACGAGGGTCGCTTTCAGGGAGTCACCCACGAGTACCATCATCGGTTGGCGCGATTGTCCCGTGACGATGCGGAAGCCCTGGAACATGATCCACACGGTCAGTACGGTTACCGCCACGAAGCCAATGATGGTGGCGGAGCTGGAGAGCAGCTTCCACTGCATGATGTCGATTTCATCGCGCAGGAAGTTATTGATCGTCTGGAAGAAGACGAACTGTGTTGCGCTGTCCAGCGGGCCGCTGAGCATGGCGACGGCCGAATGTTCTAAGTGTGTACCCAAGAGGTCAACCATGACGCGACATTCCGTTTGCAGAAATAGTGATCGGATCAGAAGCCATTGGACTCACCGATACTGAGGGTTTGCATGCCGCTTGGCTTATCGCTCTGTACACCCTTCAACGTCTCCGAAAGCACCGCGCCCGTGGCGAGGCTGCTGATGGCATTGCCGATATCCACGTTACCGACGCCCGGGAGTTGGATCGAACCCCATTCCGATGGCTTCTTGCCCGTATTGGCGGCGTTCGCCGCCAGTGTCTGTTGCGAGCGCAGGTACTTGAGGTTGGCCTCGTAGGCATAGTTCACCGTCTGCATCTGCTGTTGGTCGAGAGCGATCAGGTTGTACAACGCGGTGAGCTTGTTGGTGTTGTCTTCAAGCTTGCCGTATTGGTTCGGATCGTCCGCGCCGATCGCCTGGCGCTCCTTGAGCAGTTCGCGCAGCATGTCGTCGCGTGTTTTCGTGTTCTTGTACATGGTCAACATGTACTGGTACTGAGCGTTCTCAAGGTCGACGATCAGCTTGCAGTTTGCTTGCTGGGGCTCGGCGACCGCCTTGCAGCGGGTACCGTCGTCTAGCTGCGTGCTGTCTTCGGGCAGGGCCTTCTTCGGATCGGCTACGCGCGGACCCGGCTGCGTATCCTTGTACTGCCCGATCTTGAATTTCTTGTTGATCGCGTCGAGATTGGCGTTGATCGTCTTGCCGTCACCATCGCCGGTCTGGCCCAGCACCTTGTTGATGTCCTTGGTCTGGCTGACGGTATCGTCGGTGTGCTTTTCGATCTGGCCGAGCTTGGTATTGGCCTCGGCGTCGTTCACGGCCCACTGCGCCTGGGCGGCGGGTGCCGCGGCGAGCAGGGCGATCAGGAAGGTGCCGCCACCGAGCAGGCGGCGAAGCAGGGATGTCCGACGGGAATGCGTCATTCGGGTTGTCATGATGGTCTCCAGGGTCAATGCGTGGCCAGCGTCAGCGAGCGGCCGAGCGGGCAGGACGCGTCGAGGGGGAGGCAGGTGTGGGTTTCTTGCCACTGCCCTTGCGGTTTTCGTAGAAGGACGGCAGCCACTGGTCCGGGGTGAGGTCGTTGGGCGACACACCGGCGGCTTCGGCGTGCTGGGCGAGGATCTCGTGCATGATCTCGATGTTGTCCGTGGATGCGGAGATGACCGACAGGGCATCGTCCATGCCGCGCAGGTTGAGCTGGCATACGGCCGACGCATGACCCTGCTTGACCAGGAAGCGGCGGGAGCGTTCGTCGAGGCTCACCACCACCTGGTACTCGGCATCGGTCAGCTTCAGGCCGTTGACATAGTCCTCGCGGCTCGCATTGGGGTTGGGCAGGAGGATCATGGTGGCGGTCTGCTCGATGAGAGCCGCAGAAATGTCGCTCGCCAACGCATCCTCGGGACTCTGTGTGGCGAAGATGCCCATGCCGTTCTGCTTACGGATGGTCTTCTGCTTGTTTTTCGCGAACTCCTTGAGCCCGCCCTTGCCGTCGAGGATCTTCCAGAATTCGTCCATCACGTAGATCAGGCGGCGGCCGTCGATCAGCGCTTCCAGGCGGTGCAGGAGGTAGTTGATGACCGGCGCGCGGACTTCCGGATTGTCGATGATGTCGGTGTAGTCGAAGCCGATGATATTGGCCTTGTCCAGGTCCACCGTGTCGCGTGGATTGTCGAAGACCCAGCCCAGGGAATTGCCTGCCGTCCACTTGCGAATGCGAATGAACAAGCCGTCGTCACCGAGATTCGGCAGGCTCTTCTGGAAGTTGGTCATGTTGCGAAGGTGCATCGGCGTGTCGAGAATGTTCTCCACGGCACGATAGATATCCTCTTCTTCACGAGAGCTGTAGACGCTCTTGCCGGCGAGGACTTTGACCAGATCGGCCAGGAACTGCACGTTTTCTTCCGTCCGCTCGCATTGGAACGGATTGAAGCCGGTCGGCTTGCCGTTCTCCAGCGCCAGGTAGTTGCCACCGCATGCGCGCACGAAAATCTCGGCGCCGCGGTCCTTGTCGAAGAAAAAGATGGTCGGCGCCGGATCGAGCTTCTGCACCTGGCTGAGCAGGAAGTTGATAAGCGCCGTCTTGCCGGTACCGGACTTTCCGATGACCATCGTGTTGGCAATGGCTTTCTCGCCGAACGAATTCTCGGCTGGATGGGTCGCATGGAAATTGAAGTAGTACGGCTGACCGTTGGTCGTCTGCAAGGTGGTGACGCAATCGCCCCAGGGATTGTTCTGCTTCTTGCCGGTGGCGAAGTTGTGCAGGGGCGACAGCCCGAGGAAGTTGAGCGAACTCACATTGGCGAGGCGCGTGCGGTATTTCCAGTTTCCCGGGAACTGCGCATAGAAGGCCGACGTCACGGCGAGGTCTTCCTTCACCGAGATGAAACCCGCGTTGGAGAGTTCGGCGCGGGTCGCGGCGATCTGCTGGGAAAGGGTTTCCTGCGCCTGCGAATAAATCGCCATGGTGAAGTGGTACTCACCAAGCACGAAGTTGCCTGAAGCGAGTTGATCCATAGCCTGGTCCATCTCGATGATCTGGCTCACGGCCTTGTCGCCGGAGGAAATCATCATGCCCTTCGTACGCTCCAGTGCCTTGAGCGCGTCCTGGCGTCCCATCGGGCTGAAGGAATGCGTGATGATGTACTCGAAGTCGAGATACTTGAGTCCGTTGAGGATGCCTGGGTAGGTCCCCTCGACGTACTCCTTGATATTGAGGATCGCACCGAAATGATTGATGCCATTCGGTGTGGTGAGAACGAAGTCACCGGTCTTCGAAGAGAATCGCTGACGGCTCACGGGAAGGTAGTCGCGCACGGCCGCACTGAGTACCGGAACCGGCTCCTCGATACGATTGAGGATATAGCCGTACAACTCGAGTGCTTCCGAGAAGACCACGCCGTTGGGCGCCTCATACATGCCCAGGCGCGTCGGTGCGTAGTCCTTGAGCACGGCTTCCACGTTGCCGGCCAACTCCAGTGTCGTGGCGATCGCCTGGTTCTGCTCCGAAAGGAGACGCTCGGCGTTGGACGACTTCTCGACAAAGCGCTTTCCCGATACCACGGGACGGTAGATCATCGTCAGATAGAGCTCGTTCTGCATCAGCTTCTGGCTGGAGAGCGAGGCGTAGTAGCCGTCGGACATTTCCTGATTGAAGCGGTGCTCGAAGCGGCTGCTGTCCTTGACACTGCCACGACGGCGAATGTCGTGGACCCAGAAGGCCACATTGACGAAATCGGGCGCGCGCAGTGTCTGCAACATCCGATTGAAGGTGTTGTGGCGATGTTCTATCTCCCACTCTTCGCGGCCCACGAAGGGAAGGCCGGCCAGTCGCCAGACGAGCAGGAAATCACCGCCGGTCGTCTTGAGGACGGTCGGCGAAACATGCGTGGACAATGGAATGAACTCACCGATCGCTGCATCTGGAGTGAACATGGCTCTGGCTACCGTCGAGAAGCGCTAAAAAGGCCCTGGCAGGGTTCTGCCAGGGCGGAGTATTGCCTTACCGTTTCGCCTTGCCGGGCTCACGGTAGTTGTTGGGCGAGAACACCCACATGCCGTCGTGTTCCTGCAGGTTCCGGATCCGCGTGCGGAATTGCAGGCGGAGCCCCAGCAGCCGAAAGATCATTTCGTCGCGGCGCGCCATCTGGCGCATCACGAATACGCTGATGGGAATCCACAGGAGGAACCACATGTTGAAATACATCGCCATCAGCAAGCCGCTCCCCGCCCCGACGAAGAAGGGGATATAGGGCACGCCCATGAACATGGCCGGACGCGTGCAGCCGCGGAAGAGCGCGTTCTTATGCATGGAAGTGCAGCAGGTGCATCGCGGTCTGCATGGCGTCCATCAGGAAGGAAGCCGTCGTGCTTCCGCTGGTGGAGCTGCATGCATTCGATGCGCCGCCATTGCCACCCACGACCATCTTCGCCACCTGTGCGGCGGCACCGATCAGCACGCCACCCACGAGGGCCGGTGCCACATCGGCGATGCGCTTGTGGGCGAAGGCGATCTGGTAGCCGGAGAAGATCACGGCGATGGTCACGACGACGATCGAGGCCGCGTTCAGCAACGAGTTGATGTTCTCAAAGAAACCGCAGACCTTCTTCGAGGTTTCGGTCACGTCCTGGGCCACGCCGATCGTGGGCAGCAGCAGGACGGTGGCGACCATGAGCAGGGTCACCATCTTGTTGAGCGATGCGCGATCGGTCGGGACGTTGGGCAGGTTGGACAGGGCCATCTCGTAGTTCCTTGGTGTGTTACAGGGATACGGCCGCATGCGGGCGGCCGGGTTGAGGACGGCTACATGGCGTGTAGCCGGTTTCGCAACGACGTGCTTCCCGCAGGGCGGCAGCACGTCAAAAAACAAAGGCGCCATCGCTACCTCCTTGACGAAGGTCCGCCGGGTCGCCAGCGGGTACCGATGGAGTGGCCGGGATCGTGGCCGTGGTGGGCGCGGGGTCGTTGGGGCCCTGCACCTGGGGTGTGAAGATGTCGTTGCCACCTGCCGGGCCGGTGCCGCTGGCGTTGGCCGAAATGCCGATCTGTGCCATGGCCGCGGCCGTGGCCGGATCCGTCGGAATGCGACCCGGCGCAAGCGTGGGATTGCCCGCGGGAGCCTGCGCGCCTATCTGCGACATGATCGCCGCCGTGGTGGGGTCGGTGGGAATGCGACCAGGCGCGGGCGCGGGTGTCGGCCCGGGTAGGGTCGGTGCAGGAACCGTAAGCGCCGCATTGCCGCCAGCGGCGAACGGCATCGTTGCCGCGGCTGCTTGCAGCGCTTGCGCGATGGACGCGGCATCCGGCGGAGTCTCGGCAATGCCGGGATCGGCAGTCGGGGCGACCGTGCGACTGGGTGGGGGCGCGCCGGCCGCGGCAGCCACCGCCGGCGTCAGCGCCGAGGCGACCGCGGCATCGGCCACGCTGCGCATGGCCACGCGGTACGCGGCCCCATTCCCCGTGTAGACGGGCGTTCCCTTGGCGCCGGCGGTCGTCGACGATTTCACCAGTGGAATCGGAACAGCGGTGGATGCCAGGGCGGATTGCCGCGCCATGGAGTCGAAGATCTTCTGAACGT
Source organism: Luteibacter sp. E-22 (assembly GCF_049913125.1). GTDB lineage: Bacteria > Pseudomonadota > Gammaproteobacteria > Xanthomonadales > Rhodanobacteraceae > Luteibacter. Next base: position 2,900,476 of record NZ_CP183975.1, on the reverse strand, counting down.
AGCCGTCTTGGTACCCGGTGGTGAAGTTGCCGGAGTAGTAGCAACTGAAGGCCTTGCCCCAGTCGCCGCCCGCGCTGGCATAGCACTGGGCGAGGATTTGCGATCCGGCGACGAGGTTGGGGCATACCTGGAAGGCTTTTTCGTAGGTATCGAGGCCGAACTTGCCGAGATTGGCACGGTTGACCTGCGCGACACCCAACGAATAGTTGTAGCCCTTCGCCTCAAGCATGCGCACCGTCGCCACGGCTTCGCCGAGGTTCTCCGGTTGGCGCACAAGCTGCCCGCCAACGACGCCGATCGCAAAGGGATTGCGCGACGACTCGACATTCACGACATGCTGCATCACCTCGGCCGGTACGGCGAGGTTTGGGCAAGCCATCATTTCCATTCCTGGTACCACCGTTACAACTCCTGTCTAATGACCGATGTGTTTCGCGTGTTACCCCCCGTCCGGGGCCAGGGCCCGAGCCGGGTTGAAATCGATGCCGGTGATGTGACGACGCCCGGCATGCGCCTTGATATGAACGACGATGTCGATGGTCAGCATGAGCAAGCGTTTGATCGTCGAGAACTCCAACCCCGCGCCTTCGTTGGAGGCCTTCACCATGAGCCCCAGCTGATCCCAGGTCTGCTCCACGCTTCCTGCGTGACAGCTTGTAATCGACCCGGGATGCCCGGATGCGCAATTTCGGATGAAGTAGAACGATTCGTCGCCACGAAGCTCCGCCAGGATGATCCGGTCGGGTTTCATTCGGAGGCAGGCCTCCATGCAACTCTTCGCCGTGACGTTGCTGGCGCTTTGCCCACCCTTGGAATAGAGGAGGTGGACGACATTGGGCTGGTCGATGAAAAGCTCGCGCGCATCCTCGATGGTGACCAGCCGCTCGTCTTCGGGGATATGTCCCACCAACGACTTCATGAACGTGGTCTTGCCGCTGCCGGTGGCGCCGGCGACGACGATATTCTTCTTGCTAAGCACCGCATGGCGAAAGAAGTCCGCATAGCGGCGCTCCGCACGAAGTTCCAGCAATTCACGATCCGCCTGGCTGATCGTATTGGCACCTTCCAGGATCTGGTCGAAAAACCCGTCCTCCTGGTATTGCGTCAAGGTCTTGCTTTGTCGCGAGGGCAATCGAATGGTTATCGAAACACGCCCGGCCTCGCATGCTGGCGGAAGGACGAACTGCGCACGCTGCCCGGTGGGGAATGTCAGCGAGACGACCGGATCGACATCGGTGATGCGTTGCCCGGTGTTGCTTTCATTGACCACCGCCGTGCAGAACTGGCGAGCCCGCTCGAACGTGAGCGACGGTACTTCCACGCGATGCCAGGCGCCGCGACTCTCGAGATAGAGTTCGCCCGGCTTGTTTATGCATATCTCGGTCACATCGGACGATGCGAGGTAGTCCCGGATACCCAGCACTTCGTACTGGTAGTCCAGGAAATCGCTTCCGACGGCGGCGAGGGCGGGTTGGCTCATTTGCTCAATACCGTGCCACGACGCCGCTGAAGTCGACGTCCTTCGCGACATAGATGGCGAGGACCGTGCCCTGGTTGATCGTGACCGTGGCAGGGCGGTTGGCTGCACGTTGTACCGCGGTGTTCGCGATCTGCTGGAGCGTCGCGGCGGTGTTGCTTTCGAACGGGCTCTGCGTCACCACGCCATTGCTGATCGTGGTCTGGCGAGGGCCGTGTTCCGCCGCTTCGTACTTGAAGGCATCGCTGAGCAGGGAGATGAGCAGGGCCGCGCCGATGCGGCTACCCCAATGCGCATTGTAATAGCCGGGGTGGCCGGCGCCGCCGAGCGTATCCACGCCTGGGCTAGCCATGTTCACGTCGATGCCCGTGGGCGTGACGATGCGATCCCAGATAACGGCAACGCGCGGTCCGTTGGGCTCCATCTCGTACTTGCCCAGTACCTTGGAGCCCTTGGGCAACAGCAGGCGCTTGCCAGTGAACGAATACACGGGCTCGGTGACGACGCAGGAGGTGAAACCCGGGATGTCCGTGATGATTCGTGTTTCAAGAACGCAGCGGATGAAAGTGCCGCGCAGCATCAGCGTATCCGGATGAGTCAGCGGCGAGGCATTGGACACGTCCGGAAGGGACTTACCGCCATATGCACTGTTTACCGGCACGCCGCCCGACGGTCCTGGATAGGGCATGCCCGGAATCATCCCGTAGGGACTGGCAGGTCCGCCCATGCCACCGCCTCCCGGCTGCCCGCTGGCACCGGCCACCTGAGCGGCCTCGGTATCCATCATGCGCCGCTCAAGGAGCGACGGCCCCGTGTTCATGCGCTGCGTGGCTGCGCGCGGCTGCGCGGTGGACGGTAGCGGAGGCGGCGGAGCGAGCGCGATCGGCTCAGGCAGCCTTGGGGGGGCCTGTTCCGGTATGGGGGCGACCTTGGGAGCGTCGGGTATCGAAACGGTTTCCTCGTGCTTGGGCTTTGGTGCCGGCGCCGACGACTGGTTGCCGCTCAGGAAGAAGTACGCGGCGAACAACAGCAACGCGACTATGCCGGCGAGGAAGCCGAGGGCGCGCCGATTCATCCGTCGCACGTCGGCGGCCGCCAATTGAGGCGCACCGGCGTCGAGGTCCGGCGGAGGTGCCTGGCGTTGCTGTGCGGAGTAGGGATTGTTCGCTAGCGCTTCGGCTTGCTCGCCAGCGGCATCCCGCGGCGGCACCTGGCCGTCGCGGTTCTCGTCGTCGGGATGATAGGGATTATTCGGGCTCACTTCTTCGTGTTCCTTCGCAGACCCACGACGTTGTTGTCGTGCCGGATGACAAGGTAGTTGTACGTGCCGTGGACAACGATGGTGTTGCCCTCAACCGTCGTGTTCACCACCGAGTCCTCGCCGTGTTCCTTCTCGCGCATGTAGATCGTAGGGAAGTTGCCCGTGGGGAACTGCTTGAGGTCGGGCATTTTTATGTACGTGAAACGGCCGTCGTCGTAGACGTTGATCGGCACCAGCCAGGGAGCGGTCTTACGCTTCATGGCGTAGTCGTAGTCGAAGTTGTAGTCGCGCCCCTTTACCAGCGTCGTGTCGAGTTCCGGCGTCGCGGCGACCTTCTTCGTCTCGGCCAGGAAGCTTGTATCGGCGGGATAATTGAAGGTGATCTTGTACTGCACGCCTGCGCGACGCGCCTGGTCGAGTGTCTTCCAATCGGTGGCGACCACCTTCAGTTCGAAGATATAGGAGTGGGTCGCGGTACGAATCATCATGTTCGTGTCGACGTCGACATTCTTCGGCTTCACATAGAAGACGTTGTCACGCCGGGTCAACTCCCAGCCGCTGCTGAAGCCGGTGCTGTAGTCGAGAATTTTTTCGTTCGGGCTCAGCTCGATCTGTGTCGTTATGCCGAGGCCGGTACGAACCGTATAGATCTTGTCCGGCTCATATTCGTAAGGCGTGACGACCTGCGCCTTCGCGGCGCCGATCATGCCGGCAGTCGCGAGGCAGAGCGCCAGTGAAAGTCGAAGTGTGGTTACGCGCTTCATCAACGGCGCCCTCCATTGGCGGCGTTCGGGTGGATGGGAGCCGTTGCTTGCGGTGCGGCGGCTGGTGCTTGCCCCGTCTGTTGTTGCGCCGGTACGACTCCACCGGGCGACGTGCCGTCGGTGGGTATCGGAGAAGGCGGCATGGCGGCGACGGTAGCTGCGGCCGATGAGGCGGACGGAGCCGGCACGCTGGTGGGCGCGACAGCGGCGGCGGTCGCGGGCGGCGAGCTCTCAGGCGGCGGCGGCTCCGCGTAGTCGCTGTCGACCCGGTAATCGGTAACCTGGAACCCGAGCGGATTCTCCACCCTGTACTGGTCGTCCATCTTCAGGTTCGGCTTGTACGCGAAAGCCATCGTGGCGATCTTGCTGTCGAGCGGCACGGTCTGGCCGGACACCTTGTTGTAGACGGTGCGTTGAAAGCGGACCGTGGCTCCCTTGGGCGTGGTCCCATCCTCACCGCCGATCAGTACGATGCTGAGGATCTTGACGCGGACGGCACGATCGCGGCCGTAGATCTTGTAAGGAGCAGACGGATTGTCGAGAGCGTGCAGATCGGTGTAGGCCTTGGCGATGTTTGGCGAGGCCATCGTCAACACGGTTGCCCAATCACGAAGATTGATCATCGTGACGTCGAACGATTCGCGCGCGAGGATGAAATGAGTGATGTTGCTTCGGTTGATCGCTTCGCTGGCGGTAATGCGCCGGTTGACGACGTCATCGGTGATGCGTGTCAACGAACTCATGCCCGTATAGGCATCCGCGAGCACGATATACGGCACCTTTTCCTTCAAGGGGAGGATGTAGAAGTAGCCGCCCGCTAGGATCACCGACATCGAGATCGCACAGAACGCCACCATCCATGCGCGGCGTTCGCTGCGCTGGGCGAGGTCGGACATCGTGATTTCGAAGTCGACGGACTTCGATACCGCGGCGTCGATCTTCGGAGAGTTTTTCTTGTTCAACATCGAAGGGCCTGGTGTGACTGTCGCGGGGTGGGATTACTGGGTCCGGGGCGTGCTGTCCGCGGCGACAGCAGGAGTCGTCGTGGCCGGCGCTTGTGCGAGAGGAGCCTTGTTCGGCGTAACGGAAGGCGCCTCGTTGGCAGGTGTCGGCGTTGCTTCCACCGTCTTGGCGACGGGAGTCGTCGGAACGATGGCGCTCGTTTCCTCGACCAGGATTTCCGGTCCATTCACGACGACGCTGACGCCCTGGGGCGCGAAGATCGTGCTCAGTTGCGTCGCCGCGTCGCGAACCTCCGAGGTGTGGATCTGTGCGGTGGCCTTTGGCAACGTGAAGTCCGATCGAAGCTTGTACTGCAGCTTGGTTCCCGTATCGCTCGTCCACCGCGTCAGCATCGTCTTCAACGTGCCATCCATGGGTGCGGCGTAATAGGTGTATGGAACCGCGAGCGGGATCTCGACCGTCTTGTCGTCGTAGCGGTTCACCGGTTTCCACCGCCCTCCGAAATCCTTCGCTGCCGGTGTGCCACAAGCGGTGAGCAGCATGGCGAGCGCGGAGACGAAGCAGATGGCAAGGGCGGGGTGCAGGGTTCTATTCACGCGTGGCTCGTAGTTCATCGGAAGACCAAAGAGGAAAACGTCGGCAGCACTTCGCGCGGCTCATCGCCAGGCGCGAAGCCGGGAATGCGTTTACTTCGTTACGAAGGGCGCAGGGCAGCAGCGAGGTGGGTGAGGTAGCCCGCCCGCCTCTGGATCCGTCGATGTACCGCCGCGCCGAATGCGCTGGCGGAGGTGATGCCCCTGGCAGTAGCTGGAGCCTTGAGCCAACCGGCTCCGAGCGACATGCAATTCATCCATACAACATCCTGTACGAGCGCGCAGGCGCCCTTGCATAACGTGCCAGCGAAGAATGGTCATGCGTATGAGCGGCGATGCGATGATCGCCCACTCAGGGTTGCGCCTTATTGACCGTAGATTCCCCACCCCTGATACGGACCCCTGTCCGCGATGTAAAGATAACGCAACGACAAATTCCTGACTAGTGGCCGATGTGCATGTTTTTGGGACTCTTGTCACACATTGTGGGCATGTAATATGCGTGAAACGCGTCGAAGCGTTGACGGGCATCGCTCCGTACGCGCGCGTTGCGTCACGTAACTGCCGGATTTGTGTATGTCTCGTGAAGGTTGCGGTTGTAACCATCAAGCTCCCTCTCCTTGGGCAATAAGTTGTCATTCCGTCGTGTCAGATATGCGACATCCCCCTTCATTCCAGGAAGTTGCACGAGCTGGTCGAGTGCGGGCCCGATGGCGCCGCTCGACATATGCGAAATGCTGACTGAACGGAGAGCGTGGCGTCAGTGGATAAGTGTCAGCCCGTGCTGTGGGCATCCATCTGTGCCCGAATGCGGTCGCGCCCGCGAATCCAGCGTTGTGTGTTTCCGAAAGACCCAGCGGTTGGATGCCGGACATCCGCTCACTTGGCGGGCGGCGCGCTATTGCTATTAATGAATAGGCCTTGCCATGACCGGCCGCGGCTGTCTTTGCGGTAGCGTGAATGGCAATCTATACGAGCGTCAATTTGTCAATTAATTAGTGCCATCGTAGGTACGTATTTCAATCGAAACAATAGAATAATTCTCAAAAAATCGGTTTCCCTGTCGATCCTCACATCGACATCCCGAAGCGCCGGTAGTAGAAACCCTCTCTTTACCGACAGGACCCCCATGGATTCCGCAGTCATTCCCTCCGACGCCGAGCTGATGACGCTCGCGCAGGATGTCGCTGCCGCCGCGCTCGAGCGGCGGGTGATGGTCGCCACCGCCGAATCGTGTACCGGTGGCTGGATAGCCAAGACACTGACGGACCTGGCCGGGAGTTCGGCCTGGTTCGAGGCCGGCGTCGTCAGTTACAGCTATAGCGCCAAGGAGGCCCTCCTTGGCGTCAATCCCCGCACCCTGGAGCGGACCGGTGCCGTGAGCGAGGAGACCGTGCTCGAGATGGTTTCGGGAGCACTGGCTCGATACGGTGCGGGCGTGGCCGTGGCGGTCACCGGAATCGCGGGCCCCTCTGGCGGCACGCCGGAGAAGCCCGTCGGCACGGTGTGGATCGGCTGGAAGCGGCGCGGGGGCTATGCCCACGCCCGGCTTTATCATTTCGAAGGGGATCGCGAGGCGGTCCGGCGACAGACGGTGGCTGCCGCGCTTGTTGGAATGACCGACGAACTAAAGGGCTGAACCAGGCCGCCTATGGCAAACTTGGTGATTGCGGATCGCAGTCCCTGAGACCACGGTCGGGCAAGATACTTACCTACACAAAGAGACTGGAAACCACGATGGACGACAATAAGCGCAAGGCGCTGGCGAGTGCCCTCGGCCAGATTGAAAAGCAGTTCGGCAAGGGTGCCGTGATGCGTCTTGGCGACCGCGTCGACGACCAGATCGACACGGTGTCGACCGGCTCGCTCGGCCTGGACATCGCCCTGGGCATCGGCGGCCTTCCGCGTGGCCGCGTCGTCGAGATCTATGGCCCGGAATCCTCGGGCAAGACCACGCTGACCCTGCAGGCGATCGCCTCCTGCCAGCGTGCGGGTGGCACGGCGGCGTTCGTCGACGCCGAGCATGCGCTCGACCCTAGCTACGCTGAAAAGCTGGGCGTGAATGTCGCCGACCTGCTGGTCAGCCAGCCGGATACCGGCGAACAGGCGCTTGAGATCGCCGACATGCTGGTACGTTCCGGCGCCGTCGACATGGTGGTGGTCGACTCGGTCGCCGCGCTGACGCCGAAAGCCGAAATCGAAGGCGAAATGGGCGATTCCCACGTGGGCCTGCATGCCCGCCTGATGAGTCAGGCCCTGCGCAAGCTCACCGCCAACATCAAGAAGACCAATTGCCTGGTCATCTTCATCAACCAGATCCGCATGAAGATCGGCGTGATGTTCGGCAGCCCCGAAACCACCACCGGTGGTAACGCGTTGAAATTCTATGCCTCGGTCCGCCTGGACATCCGCCGTATCGGCGCGGTGAAGAAGGGTGAGGAGGTCATCGGCTCGGAGACACGCGTCAAGGTCGTGAAGAACAAGGTGGCACCGCCGTTCCGCCAGGCGGAGTTCGAGATCCTCTACGGCGAAGGTACGTCGCGCGAAGGCGAGATCATCGAGCTGGGCGTTCGCGAGAACCTGATCGACAAATCCGGTGCCTGGTACAGCTACAAGGGTGACCGCATCGGCCAGGGCAAGGAAAACGTGCGTCAGTTCCTGCGGGACAACCCGGCCATCGCCAACGAAGTGGACGCCGAGCTGCGTGCCCGCCTGCTGGTCAAGGCGGGCCCGAAGGCCGAGGCCTCGACCGAGGCCGACGAGCTTGAGGAAGTCTGATAGGGAAACGGGGAAGGGCGGCGGCAAGGCCGACCGCCCGACCCGTACCGCGTACGATAAGGCGCTGGGGCTGTTGGCCCGGCGCGAGCATTCCCGCCGCGAACTCAAGCAGAAGTTGGAACGCGGCGGTTTCGAGCATGACGAGTCCGTGGCTGCGCTTGAGCGCCTGGGCGACCAGGGCTACCAGGACGACGACCGCTTCGCCGGGTCCCTGGTACGCAGCCGGGTGGGGCAGGGCTATGGGCCGGCCCGCATTCGTGCCGAACTGCGTAGCCAGGGAATCGCCGATGCCCGTATCCGCGAATTGATCGAAGCGGCGGACGTCGATTGGCACGATCTGGCCGCGAATCAGCTGCGCCGACGCTACGGCAAGCCATCCACCGACCCCGCCGAACGGGCGCGGAGGGCGCAATTCCTCTTGCGTCGCGGCTTCGCCGCCGCCACAGTACGTGTTCTTACCCATGCCGATGCGGAAGACGCCGACGATGACTGAAGGCAGTGAGCCTTGATTCTGGACGGAGCGTCCCCGCGACATGTCTCGCAGCTCCCACGCCACGATCGCTCATGAAAACCGCCCAAATCCGTTCGACCTTCCTCGACTTCTTCCGCTCTAAGGACCACACCATCGTGCCGTCGGCATCCTTGGTGCCATCGAACGACCCCACGTTGCTGTTCACCAACTCGGGCATGGTCCCGTTCAAGAACGTGTTCCTCGGCAGTGAAAAGCCGGGCTACGTTCGGGCGGCCGACGTCCAGCGTTGCCTGCGTGCCGGCGGCAAGCACAACGATCTCGATGCCGTGGGCTATACCGCCCGCCATCACACCTTTTTCGAGATGCTGGGCAACTGGTCGTTCGGCGACTACTTCAAGCGCGATGCCATCCGCTACGCGTGGGAATTGCTCACCTCGGTTTACAAGCTTCCGTCCGAGCGGCTGTGGGTCACCGTCTATCATACCGACGACGAGGCCTACGACATCTGGAATAAGGAAGTCGGCGTGCCGGCGGACCGCATCGTCCGCATCGGCGACAACAAGGGCGCGCCCTTTGCGTCGGACAACTTCTGGCAGATGGCCGATACCGGTCCTTGCGGCCCCTGCACCGAGATCTTCTACGATCACGGCCCCGACGTCGCCGGCGGTCCCCCGGGTTCGCCCGACGAGGATGGCGATCGCTATATCGAGATATGGAACCTCGTGTTCATGCAGTTCGACCGTGCCCCGGACGGCACGCTCTCGCCGTTGCCGGCGCCGTGCGTCGACACCGGCATGGGCCTGGAGCGCTTGGCGGCCGTGCTGCAGCACGTGCATTCGAATTACGAGATCGACCTGTTCGCGCACCTGATCGCGGAAGCTTCACGCCTGACGGGCACGGCCGACCTCGCAAACAAGTCGTTGCGTGTCATCGCCGACCATATCCGTGCCTGTTCCTTCCTGATCGTCGATGGTGTCCTGCCGTCCAATGAAGGGCGCGGCTACGTGCTCCGTCGCATCATCCGCCGTGCCCTGCGGCATGGCTGGATGCTCGGCGTGCGTGGCGATTTCTTCTGGAAGATGGTGGCGCCGCTGGTCGCCGAGATGGGCGAGGCATATCCCGAGATCGCCGCGAAGCAATCCTTCGTGGAGCAGGCCCTCAAGACCGAGGAGGAGCGGTTCGGCGAGACCCTCGAGCATGGCATGCGCCTGTTCGACGACATCGCCGCGAAGTCGGGCCAGATCATCCCGGGTGTCGACGCCTTCCGGCTCTACGATACCTACGGGTTCCCCGTCGACCTCACCGCCGATATCGCACGCGAGCGCGGCATGACCGTCGACATGGACGGCTTCGAGCGTGCCATGGGCGAGCAACGCGCTCGCGCCCGCGCCGCCAGCAACTTTGGCAGCAAGGCCCAGCTTCCCGCCGAGGTCGCCAGTGCGCTCGCGCCGACGGTGTTCACGGGGTACGACGTCCTGGACCTCGCCGATGCGACGGTTCTGGCCATCGTTCGCGACGGCAAGGCCGTCGATCGCCTCGCCGATGGTGAGGACGCCTTCGTGCTGCTCGACCGCACGCCTTTCTATGCCGAATCCGGCGGCCAGGTCGGCGATACCGGCATGCTGCGCAATCCCTCCGGTGCCTTCGCCGTGGCGGATACGCAGAAGGTCGCAGGTGCCTTCTTCGCGCACTTCGGTACCTGGCAAGGCTCCGCGCCACTGGAGAAGGGCGCTGTCGTCGCCGCCTCGGTGGACGCGGCACAGCGCCAGGCCACCGTGCTCAACCATTCCGCCACGCACCTGCTGCACGCCGCGTTGCGTACCGTGCTGGGCGACCATGTGGCCCAGAAGGGTTCGCTGGTTGCACCTGAGCGGTTGCGCTTCGATTTCTCGCACTTCAAGCCGATCACCGCCGAGGAATTGGCTCAGGTCGAACGCATGGTCAACAGCGAGATCCGTCGCAACGCCCAGGCGGAGGTTCACCACATGGGCTATGACGAAGCGATCGACTTCGGTGCCATCGCCTTGTTCGGTGAGAAGTACGGCTCGGAAGTGCGCGTGCTGAAGATGGGCGACTTCTCCGCCGAACTCTGCGGCGGCACGCACGTGTCGCGCACCGGCGACATCGGCCTGTTCAAGATCGTCTCCGAATCGGGTGTGGCGGCGGGTGTGCGCCGTATCGAGGCGGTGACGGGTGCGGGTGCCCTGGCCCGCGTGGCCGATGAAGAGCGCGTGCTGGGCGAAGTTTCCGGCCTGGTCGGCGCCCACGGCGACGAGGTCGTCGAGAAATTGCGCCAACTGTTCGACCGGCAAAAGAAGCTGGAGCGCGAAATCGAATCCTACAAGGCCAAGGCGGCCAGTTCGGCATCGGCCGACCTCGTCGCGTCGGCCGTGGACGTGGCCGGGATCAAGGTCGTCGCCGCACGCCTGGAGGGCCTGGACGCCAAGTCGCTTCGCGACAGCCTGGATGTCCTGAAACAGAAGCTGGGTGACTGCGCCGTTGTTCTGGCGGGTGCGGCGGACGGTCGCGTGTCGCTGGTGGCCGGTGTCGGCGGAGCGGCGCTGGGCCGGGTCAAGGCGGGCGACCTTGTCGCCGAGGTGGCCTCCCACATCGAGGGCAAGGGTGGCGGGCGGCCGGACATGGCCCAGGGCGGTGGCCTCGATGGCCCGACCTTGCCGGCCGTGCTCGCAGGCATTCCGGCGTGGGTGGAAGCTCGCCTGCGCTGAACGGGAGATGGCCGGGGTATGCGTCGACACGCCATAAAGGTGTTCCGGCGCGTGCATTGCCAGCCATGTGCGTTGCGTCCCCCGGTTTGGCTCGGCTAGTATCATCCGAATGTCGAATGCATCCTTCGGCATCGATCCTTCGGATCGAGAGTGGCAGGACAGCTGGTCAGCGACACACACACAACAAGAGCCGGGGAAGGCAATCGGCCTTCGATGGTCGGAACGTCGATCCATTGACGGCAAGCACTCGGGGTGAGGTTGTCGTTGGTGGGGAAGCCAATACCTGATTTTATGGAGTATCAATCATGCTGATTCTGACCCGCCGGGTCGGTGAAACCCTGATGATCGGCGACGAGGTGACCGTCACCGTTCTGGGTGTGAAGGGTAACCAGGTGCGCATCGGCATCAATGCGCCGAAGAATGTCGCGGTTCATCGCGAGGAAATTTACCAGCGCATCAAGAACGAGAACGATCCGGCCGGCCATTCCGGGGACGACCAGTAAAGTCTTTACGACCGCAGCAAGGCAAAGTATCCTTGCTGGCTCGTTAAGGCTCGTTCCTCGACGACGATCACGGAGAGTTGCCCGAGAGGCCGAAGGGGCTCCCCTGCTAAGGGAGTATAGGGTCAAAAGCCTTATCGAGGGTTCGAATCCCTCACTCTCCGCCAGTTACGCAAGACGCCCCCTCGTGGGGCGTTTTGCGTTATGGGATACCGAAAACATGTGGGAAATCGACCCATCATGGGGACCGACGATATTGTGGGAGCCGGCTACGCCGGCGATCCCGCGGCAGCGGGCCAGGTGATGGCAAGCACCCATCGCCGACAGGGTCGGCTCCCACATTGAGCGGCTCCAACACTGAGCCCCTGACCTGACACGTCCGCCAGGTGCACAAACAAAAACACCGGCCAATGGCCGGTGTTTTCATCAAAACATTGGTCGGGGAGACAGGATTCGAACCTGCGACTTCTACGTCCCGAACGTAGCGCTCTACCAGGCTGAGCTACACCCCGACGGGAGCCGCGTATATTAGCCACGGGGCGTTCCCTTGGCAACAGGTCGTCGCATCTTTTTTACATTTCACCGCCGGGGGTATCGGTAGCCATCTGCTAATCTATGCGGCTGCCGCATGGCGGCGCCCGTACAGCCTGTCCGAAGAGGAATTGCATGGCACTCACCCCGGCCCGCACCATGCCCGGTGTCCTCGAGCTCCTGCCGCTCGACCAGATCGCCTTCCAGCGCATGCTGGATACGATCCGCCGCAACTACGAGCGATTCGGCTTCCTGCCGATCGAGACGCCGGTCATCGAGCATAGCGACGTGCTGCTGACCAAGACGGGCGGGGAAACCGAGCGCCAGGTGTACTTCGTCCAGTCGACCGGTGCCCTGGGCGCCGCGGCGGAAAAGGGTGGCGTGCCCGAACTGGCCCTGCGATTCGACCTCACCGTGCCCTTGGCGCGCTATGTGGCCGAGCACGAGCACGACCTGAGCTTCCCGTTCCGTCGGTACCAGATGCAGCGCGTCTACCGTGGCGAACGTGCGCAGCGCGGCCGCTTCCGTGAGTTCTACCAATGCGACATCGACGTGGTGGGCAAGGATTCGCTGTCCGTCCGCTACGACGCCGAAATCCCGGCGGTGATCTACAGCGTGTTCCGTGAACTCGACATCGGCGCGTTCACCATCCAGCTCAACAACCGCAAGTTGATGCGTGGCTATTTCGAGAACCTCGGCATCGCCGACGCCGAGCAGCAGATGCTCGTGCTGCGCGAGGTCGACAAGCTCGACAAGCGTGGCGCCGACTATGTGCGCGATACTCTAACGGGCGATGCGTTCGGTCTTTCCGCCGAGGTGGCCGCGAAGATCCTCGCCTTCGTGCAGGTGCGCTCCCACTCGGTGGACGACGCCTTCGCGAAGCTCGATGCGCTTGGCCAGGGTTCGGAAACCTTCGAGCAGGGCAGGGCCGAACTGAAGGAAGTACTTTCGTTGATTCGCGATTTCGGCGTTCCGGAAACGCATTTCGCTTTGAACCTCTCGATCGCCCGCGGTCTCGATTACTACACGGGCACCGTGTACGAGACCACGCTCGACGATCACCCTGGCATCGGTTCGATCTGCTCGGGTGGACGCTATGAAAACCTCGCTGGCCAGTACACCAAGTCGCACCTGCCGGGCGTGGGTATTTCCATCGGGCTGACCCGTCTTTACTGGCAGCTTCGCGATGCCGGCCTGATCTCGACCGCGCGGAGCACGGTCGACGTACTCGTCACGCAGATGGACCCAGCCCAGTTGCCCACGTACCTGGCCGTAGCCAATGAATTGCGCACCGCCGGCATCGCCACCGAGGTGGTGCTCGAGGGCGGCAAGCTGGGCAAGCAGTTCAAGTACGCCGACCGTGCGGGCATCCGCTTCGTGGTGGTGCTTGGCGAAGACGAGATCGCAAAGGGCGTCGTCACCGTGAAGGACCTTCGCCGCGAAGACCAGTTCGAGGTGCCGCGCGCCGACCTGGTGAAGACCCTGCGCGTCGAACTGGCCCAGGCCGAAATCGGCGTCTGATCCATCCACCCTCCCGACATATCACGGCCTTTACCATGACCAGCAGTATCCTTCTCGACGGGCGTAGCCTCACGCGCGCCCAGGTCGCCGACATCGCTCGCCGCGGCGCCACGATCCGCCTCGACGAGGCGCAACTGGTCAAGGTGAAACGCGCTGCCGATTTCCTGGCCGAGAAGGTGGGTGGCGGCGAGCCGATCTACGGCGTCACCACGGGTTTCGGCAGCAATGCCGACAAGCTGCTCGGCGCGCATCGCGTGCGCGACGAACTGCCGGGCGGCAATCCGGAGCCGCGCGAAGGCAGCTTGCTGGAAGAGCTGCAGCACAATCTCATCATCACGCATGCGGTGTGCGTCGGTAAGCCGTTCTCCACGGACGTCGTCCGAGCGATGCTGGCGATCCGCGTGAACACCTTGATGCGTGGCCACTCCGGCATTCGCGTGGAAACCCTGCGCGCGCTGGCCGACCTGCTCAATCGCGATGTCATTCCCGTCATTCCGGAGAAGGGTTCGGTCGGTGCCAGTGGCGATCTCGCGCCGCTCTCCCATCTGGCGATCGTGCTGCTCGGTGGCGGTGAAGCCTTCTACAAGGGCGAGCGCATGACCGGCGCCAAGGCCCTGGCCGCGGCGGGCCTTGAGCCGGTACGGCTTTCCTTCAAGGAAGGTCTGGCCCTGAACAACGGTACGACGCAGATGCTCGCCACGGGCGTGCTCGCGCTCGACACGATGGACATGTTGATCCGTACCGCGGATCTCGCCGCCGCGATGACGCTGGACGCCTTTGCCGGCCGCACTGGCGCCTATGCCGAGCAGGTGCACGCGTTGCGCCCGCATCCGGGACAGGTCGACGCGGCGCGAAATATGCGCGGCCTGCTCCAGGGCTCGACACTTGCCGATATCCCTTACCACCTCGTTCCGCGCTTTCGCCCGTGGCTTTCCGATGCGTGGTCCGACCCGGCCGACCAGGGCCATCGGTTCGATATCGGCTGGGATTGGGTCCCGGCCACGCAGCGTCACGGCAAGGAAGCCTTCTATTCGCGGTTCCTCCCCTTCAAGGGCGGCAAGAAGCACCAGCCGCAGGACGCCTACTGCCTGCGCTGCGCACCGCAGGTGCACGGCGCGGTGCGTGACGCGTGGGAACAGGCTTGCCGGGTTTTCGACGTCGAACTCAATGCCGTCACTGACAATCCGTTGGTGTTCCCGGATGCCGAGAACGCCGAAGTGATCGAAGACCAGGTGATCTCCGCCGGCCATTTCCACGGCATGCCGCTAGCGCTGGCGATGAGCTACGTGAAAGCGTCCATTCCCGTGCTGGCGTCGATTTCCGAGCGACGCACGGCGAAACTTGTCGATCCAGCCAATAACGATGGGCTTCCGGCTTTCCTTATCGGTAACGAGGACGCGACCGATTCGGGTTTCATGATCGTCCAGTACACGGCCGCCGCCCTGGTCAACGACCTGGCCACGCGCGCGCATCCGGCATCGGTGTATTCGGTGCCGACCAGCGCAAACGCCGAGGACCATGTGTCGATGGGTGCCAACGAGGCGCGCCATGTGCTGGAAATGACCGAAGACCTTGGCCACGTGCTGGCGATGGAACTCTATACGGCGGCCCAGGCCCTTGAATACCGCCAAGACATGCTCAATGCCGCGCGCTCCCTGGCGCACCGTGGCGACTGGCAGGCACTGGCCGCGAAAATCTCCGGCGCACCGCGCCCGGATTCACCGCATTACGCAGGTTTCGAACGCGAAGTGCGCGCATTGATGGACGCACTCGCCGCCGCGGACGACTTCCATGGTGGAGTGGCGGTGCGCGCGGCATTGGCGGCACTGCGTGAGCACATCGCCTTCATGCAGCGCGATCGCGCGATGGATGGCGACGTGCGCGCGGTGTGCGAACTGGTGGCTTCTGGCCGCCTCGTCGACGGCGGCTGATACTCACGAGCCAAAGAAGCGGAGGGTGGCCGCGGCCTCCACGGCGGGGGACCAGTCGTCCAGCATGCCGGCGCGTACGCCCGCCAGGTACTGGTAGAGCTGGGCGTCGTTGGCCAGGCCCAGCTTGTTCATGGCCGAGCGCTTCTGCCGGCTGATGGTCTTGAAGCTGCGGCCCATCAGTATCGCGATGTCACCCAGGCCGTGTCCCTGCGCGAAGGCGCGAAGCACTTCGACCTCGCGCGGCGAAAGCCGAGTGGCGTCGTCGTGGCCGTTCGCGCAATCCGCCTCATGGAACAACCGGCGTATGGCGGGACTGAGGTAGGACCGGCCCACATCGGCGGCGTGCACCGCCACGGGAATGTCGCGCAGGTTCGTGCGCTTGTCGAAAATGGCTGCGACGCCCATATCGAGCAGGCTGCGCAGGATGGCCGGGTTGGACATCATCGTGAGCACCACGATGCCCGTATCCGGACGGGCGGCGCGAATCCGCCGGATCATAGGCATGCCGTCGGGTTGGCTGCCCTCGGGCATGGAATAGTCGGTGACGACGACGTCGCAGGGGTGCTCGGCGAGGGCGTCGAACAGCGTGTCCGTATCGTGGGCGCGTGCGACGACTTCGTATCGGTGCGCCTTGAGAATCGTCTCGACCCCCGCCACGACCACCGGATGGTCGTCGGCGATGATCACGGTACTCGTCATGTCAGGCCTCATGGCGATGGAATCTCGTCATGTTGGCGGGCCGAAGCCGCGAAATATATGGAAGAAAAGCGCAATCACGTGTCGGCGCTTGCCACGACCAGGTTGCAGAGGTACGATACATTATCGTATTAACGCGTTAGTACACTATGAAGCGTCGCTCGCTCGATCCCGAAACCCCGGCCGACTCCGCGGAGACCAGCCTGTGCGAGGCCCTGCTGGGCCTGTCCACCGTCGATGAGATGCGAGCCTTCCTGCACGACCTGTGCACTCCGGCGGAAATCGAGGTGATGGTCGATCGTTGGCGGGTGGTGCCCCACTTGCTGGAGGGGCGTTCCTACCGGGAGATCCACGAGCGGACGGCGGTGAGCATCACCACGATCGGCCGCGTGGCCCGTTACCTCAACCAGGGCAGCGGGGGCTATATGGCCGCGGCGGCGCGGCGGAACGCGGGAGGTGCCGCATGAAGCCGCGCGACCGCCTGCGGATCGCCATGCAGAAGTCCGGCCGGCTCACCGAGCCCGCCCAGGAGCTGCTGGCGCGTTGCGGCCTCAAGTTCCGCCAGAGCCGCGACAAGTTGTTCTGTTTCGGCGAGGGAGAACCCGTCGACCTCCTGCTGGTCCGTGACGACGACATCCCTGGCCTGATAGCCGAAGGCGTATGCGACCTCGGCATCGTTGGCCGCAACGTCCTGCGCGAATTCCAGCTATCCAACGGCGAGGCCGGGGCGGGTCTCGACGAACTGCGATCGTTGGGCTTCGGCCACTGCCGCCTTTCCATCGCCGTACCCCAGGAAGACGCCTACGACGGCCCGGCGCAACTCGACGGCCAGCGCATAGCCACCTCGTATCCGGGGCTGCTGGGCGAATGGTTGCGGGCGAACGGCGTAGACGCGAAGGTCGTGATGCTCGCCGGCTCCGTGGAGATCGCCCCGCGCCTGGGCACCGCCGATGCGATCTGCGATCTCGTCTCCAGCGGCGCCACGTTGGTCGCCAACCAGTTGAGGGAAGCGGCGGTGGTGGTGGAGAGCGAGGCGGTGCTCGCCGGTCATCGCGAGCTTCCGCCGGATGAGCGCGGCGAGATCGCCGAGCTGCTCCTGCGTCGGCTCGACGGCGTGATCCAGGTGCGTGATTCCCGCCTGATCCTGATGCAGGCGCCGCGCGACGCGCTGGCCGCGATCACGCGGTTGTTGCCTGGCAGCCCGGTGCCGACGCTCACGCCGGTGGACGGTGCGCCCGACCAGGTCGTGCTGCAGGCCCTGTGCGCCGGCTCGGTGAGTTGGCGCCAACTCGAGGACATGAAACGCGCCGGCGCCCGCGACATGCTGGTGCTGCCGGTGGAGAAGATGCTGGCATGAAACGAATCGACTGGACGACCCTGGACGAAAGCGGCCGCGAGGCGGCGTTGGCGCGGCCCGCGCAGTCGCGCTCGGTGGAACTGCGCGAAGGCGTGGAAACCATCGTGGCGGAGGTGCGCCGGCGTGGCGACGAGGCCTTGTCCGAACTCACGGCGCGCTACGACGGCACCCGCCTGCAAGCGCTTGAGGTCAGTGACGAGGAGTTCGCCGCGGCGGAGGCGCGTCTCGCGCCCGAACTGAAAGCCGCGGTGATCGAAGCCGCTGGCCGTATCGAGGCCTTCCATCGCGCGGCGGCGCCGACGCCCATCGCGGTCGACACCGCGCCGGGCGTGCGGGTGGAACGGGTATTGCGGCCCATCGGCCGGGTAGGCCTGTACGTGCCTGCCGGCGGTGCGCCCCTTCCGTCCACCGCGATCATGCTCGGCGTGCCGGCGGCCATCGCGGGATGCCGCGAGGTGGTGCTTTGCACGCCGGTGCAGGCCGATGGCCGTTGCGACGATGCCGTGTTGTTCGCCGCGAAAACCACTGGCGTGCATCGCGTATTCAAGCTTGGCGGCGCGCAGGCGATCGCCGCGATGGCTTATGGCACGGAAACCGTTCCACGCTGCGACAAGATTTTCGGACCCGGCAACGCATGGGTCACCGAGGCGAAGTTGCAGGTGGCAGGCGATCCCGCCGGCGCGGCGATCGACATGCCGGCCGGCCCGTCTGAAGTGCTGGTGATCGCCGACGCCGACGCCGACCCGCGTTTCGTCGCCGCCGACCTGCTCTCGCAAGCCGAGCATGGCCCGGATTCGCAGGTACTGTTGGTCAGTCCATCGGCGAGCCTGCTCGATCGCGTGGCGATCGAGGTGGAGCGGCAGCGCGCCGCCTTGCCGCGGGCGGATATCGCCGCCAGGGCGCTGGCGGAAAGCCGCCTCGTGCAGGTGAGCGACCTCGACGAGGCGGTCACGGTCAGCAATCGCTACGCGCCCGAGCACCTCATCATCCAGACCGCCGAACCCCGCGCCTTGCTCGACGCCGTCGAATCGGCCGGTTCCGTCTTCCTCGGCGAATGGACGCCTGAATCCGTGGGCGACTACTGCAGTGGCAGCAACCACGTGTTGCCGACCTACGGGTATGCGCGCAGCTACAGCGGTGTCTCGGTCGCCAGCTTCCAGAAACAGGTCACCGTGCAGGAGGTGACCGCCGCCGGCCTGCGAGTCATCGGGCCTTGCGCGGCCACGCTGGCCGCCGCCGAGCAACTGGAGGCGCACCGCCGGGCAGTCACCTTGCGCCTCGCCGCGATGGATGCCACCGCATGAGCGTCCTCGACCTGGCCCGTCCCGATATCCGCGCGCTTTCGCCTTATTCGAGTGCGCGCATGGAAGCGCAGGGCGGCACCGTTCTGCTCAACGCGAACGAGTCCTCGCGCCCTCCGAACATCCCCGGCGGCGACGGACTGAACCGCTATCCGGACCCGCAGCCGCGGGCGCTGGTGGATGCACTTGCCGACCTCTACGGCAGCGAGCCGGACCGCGTGCTCGTGACGCGTGGCAGCGACGAGGCGATCGACCTGCTCGTGCGCGCCTTCTGTCGAGCGCGCGAGGATGCCGTCGTCGTCTCCCCACCCACCTTCGGCATGTACGCGGTCTGCGCGCGCATCCAGGGTGCAACGGTGATCGAGGTACCGCTCGAACCCGCCGGTGAACTCGACGCCGACAAGCTGCTTGCCGCGGTCACCCCGGCGACGAAGCTGGTGTTCGTCTGCACACCCAACAATCCCACCGGCAATCTCGTGCGGCGCGATGTGCTGGAACGCCTGGCCCGTGAACTCGATGGGCGTGCCGTGCTGGTGATCGACGAGGCCTACGCCGAGTTCAGCGGCGTGGCCAGCGCGACGTCGCTGATCGACGACCATGACAACGTGGCCGTGCTGCGCACGTTGTCCAAGGCCTGGTCCCTGGCCGGCGCACGTGTCGGAGCGCTGGTGGCGCGCGCGGAAGTGATCGCCTTGTTGCGCCGGATCATCCCGCCGTATCCGTTGCCGTCGCCCTGCGTGGACGCGGCGCTGGGTGCGCTTTCGTACGAAGGCAGGCGCGTGCAGCGCCACCACCTGCAGGAAATCCTTGCCGAACGCGCGCGCATGTTCGCGGCGCTGTCGGCCATGCCGGGGGTTCGCGAGGTGTTGCCGTCGCATGCGAACTTTCTCGCCGTGCGTTTCGACGATGCCGCCGGTACCTACCGGCGCCTGCTTGCCGCCGGCATCGTCGTGCGCGACATCACGAGATACCCAGGCCTTGACGACGCGCTGCGCATTACCGTGGGTACGGGTAACGAGAACGATCGCGTGCTCGCGATCCTCCGTGCTGGAACCGTCGCATGAGCCGGAAAATCCTCTTCGTCGACCGCGACGGCTGCCTTATCGAGGAGCCGGCGGACGAGCAGATCGACAGCTTCGAAAAGCTGGCGCTGATGCCGGGCGTCATCGCCGCGCTGCAACGCATCGTCGGTGCGGGATACGAACTGGTGATGGTGACCAACCAGGACGGCCTGGGCACGACGTCGTTCCCGCAAGAAGCCTTCGATGGCCCCCACCAGCTATTGCTGCGACTCCTCGCCTCGCAAGGCATCACCTTCCGCGAGCAACTGATCGACCGGAGCCTTCCCCACGAAAATCGCGACACCCGCAAGCCGGCCACCGGCCTGGCCCGGCACTGGCTTGCCGACGACAGCTGGAGCCGTGCGCGATCGGCCATGGTCGGCGATCGCGATACCGATCTCGTCTTCGCGGCGAACATGGGCGTGCGCGGTTTCCTCGTCGGCGCCCGGGGTGCGAGCTGGGCCGAGGTGGCGCACGCCTTGCTTGATGCACCGCGCACCGCCGAAGTGCTGCGCAAGACGAAGGAAACCTCGATCCGGGTCGCCGTCGACCTCGATCGCGTCGCCGATCCCGTCGTCCACACCGGGCTGGGCTTCTTCGACCACATGCTCGAGCAGATCGGCAAGCATGGCGGCTTCGCGCTCGATCTGCGGTGCGAGGGCGATACCCATATCGACGAACACCACACCATCGAGGATTCGGCGCTGGCGCTCGGCCAGGCCCTGCGCCAGGCCCTGGGCGACAAGCGCGGCATCGGCCGCTACGGATTCGCGTTACCGATGGACGAGAGCGCCGCGCGTGCCGAACTGGATCTCTCCGGCCGCCCGTACTTCGTTTTCGAGGGCGAGTTTCCGCGTGAACGCGTGGGCGACGTGCCGACCGAACTCGTGCCGCATTTCTTCCGCTCGCTATGCGAGACGCTCGGCGCGAACCTGCACCTCACCGTGCACGGGGAAAACGCGCACCACATGGTCGAAGGCTGCTTCAAGGTGGTCGCGCGCACCTTGCGCCAGGCGATCCGCCGCGAGGGCGAGGAACTGCCCAGCACGAAGGGGAGCCTGTGATGCGGGTCGTCCTCGTCGACGCCGGTGGCACCAATATCGGTTCGGTGCGCTATGCCTTGCAGCGTCTCGGCACCGATGCCGAACTGACCTCCAGTGCGGCGGCGATTCGCGCCGCGAGCCATGTGATCCTGCCGGGCGTGGGCGCGGCGGGGCCCGGCATGCGCATGCTGCGCGAGGCCGGCCTGGTGGACGTGATGCGCGGGCTCACCCAGCCGGTACTCGGCGTCTGTCTCGGCATGCAATTGCTCTGTGAGCGCTCCGAGGAAGCGGATACCGAGTGCCTCGGCGTGGTTCCCGCCACGGTACGACGTTTCGTCGATACGCCAGGCTTGCGGGTGCCGCACATGGGCTGGAACAGCCTGCACGTCACCACCGGTCATCCGCTCGTCGCGGGCTTGCGTGAAGGAGACACGGCCTACTTCGTGCACAGCTACGCGGTGCCCATCGGCGATTACACCCTCGCGGCGAGCGAGCACGGCATGCCCTTCGCGGCCGTCGTCGCCGCCGGCAATTTCATGGGCATGCAGTTCCACCCCGAACGTTCGGCGGGCGTGGGCGCGCAGCTCCTGCGGAATTTCCTTTCCCTATGACGCTTCCCATTCCCGCCATCGACCTGCGTGACGGCAAGGTCGTCCGCCTTTTCCAGGGCGATTACACGCAGCAGACCACTTTCGCTTTCGAGCCCGAAGCGCTGGCCGTGCGTTACGCCGATGAAGGCGCCACGTGGTTGCACGTGGTCGACCTCGACGGTGCACGCACCGGCCGTTTCGAAAACCTCGCGACCATCGCCGGCATCGCCTCGGCGGGGCGGCTGCGCGTGCAGGCCGGCGGTGGCATCCGCGATGAAGACGGCGTGCGCCGGCTGCTGGCGGCGGGAGCGCAGCGCGTGGTGGTCGGCAGCATGGCCATACGAGCGCCCGAGACGGTGGCGGCATGGATCGGCCGCTACGGCGCCGATCGCATCGTGCTGGCGCTGGACACGCGTTTCCGCGACGGCACATGGACACTGCCGAGTGCTGGTTGGACGGCCGATGAGACGCGTACGCTGGATGAGCTCGTGCCCTGGTACGAAGCCGCCGGCACACGCCATGTCCTTTGTACCGACATCGACCGCGACGGCACGATGACCGGCCCGAACGTCGCGTTGTATCGCCACCTTGCCATGCTGGCGCCGTCGCTGGACGTGCAGGCCTCGGGCGGTGTGCGTTCGCTCGACGATGTCGCCGGCCTCGCGCTGCAAGGTGTCGCGGGCGTCATCCTCGGCCGCGCCTTGCTGGAAGGCGCTTTCGCGCTACCCGACGCGTTCGCCGTCGCACAAAAGGCGAATGCATCATGCTGAATCGTCGCATCGTTCCCTGTCTCGACGTGCGCGACGGCCAGGTGGTGAAAGGCGTGCGCTTCCGTGACCACGTGGTGGTCGGCGAAATCGTCGAGCTGGCCCTGCGATACCGCGACGAAGGGGCCGACGAACTGGTGTTTTACGACATCACCGCCAGTCCGGAAGGCCGCCGGGTCGACCGCGATTGGGTCGAGCGCGTGGCGCGAGAAATCGATATCCCGTTCTGCGTGGCCGGCGGCATCCGCAGCGTCGAGGATGCGCGCGAGGTGCTGCATGCCGGCGCGGACAAGGTCTCCATCAATTCCCCCGCGCTGGAGCGGCCTGCCCTGGTCGGCGAGATAGCCGACGCGTTCGGCGTGCAGTGCGTCGTCGTCGGCGTGGACAGCTTGCGCGACGACGATGGTCAATGGCGCGTGCGTCAATACACGGGCGACCCTTCGCGCACGCGAGCCTTGCGCAAGCGCACGCTGGACTGGATCGAGGAAGTCCAGCAGCTGGGTGCGGGCGAGATCGTGCTCAATTGCATGGGTACCGATGGCGTCCGTCGCGGTTACGACATCGAGCAGTTGAAGGCGGCGCGGGCGATCAGCCACGTGCCGCTGGTCGCCTCCGGTGGCGCGGGCACGCCGGAGCACTTCACCGAGGTGTTCCGTGACGCGGACGTCGATGCGGCGCTCGCGGCGAGCGTGTTCCATTCGGGCGACATCGGTATTCCCGCGCTCAAGCGCGACCTGCGTGCGCAAGGCATCGAGGTGAGGTTATGAGTGAGAGGGTTCCCGATTTCGCCAAGGGTGGCGGCTTGCTGCCGGCGATCGTGCAGCATGCGCGTACGGGCGAGGTACTGATGCTGGGCTACATGGACGAGGCCGCGCTGGCGAAGACGCGGGAGCTCGGGCAGGTCACCTTCTTCAGCCGAAGCAAGCAACGCTTGTGGACCAAGGGCGAAACATCCGGCGATACGCTGGCCCTGGTCGATGCACGACTCGATTGCGATGCGGACACGCTTCTCGTGCGTGCCTTGCCCGCCGGGCCCACGTGCCATACCGGCACGACGAGCTGCTTCGGTGACGACGTTGCGCCGGCGCTGGGATTCCTTGCGGAACTGGATGCGCTGGTCGCGTCGCGACACGCGGAACGGCCACAAGGCAGCTATACGACGACGCTGTTCGAAGGCGGCATCCGCCGCATGGCGCAGAAAGTGGGAGAGGAGGGCGTCGAGACCGCGCTCGCGGCGATCGCCGAGGACGACGACGCGCTGATCGGCGAAGCCGCCGATCTTGTCTTCCATCTGATGGTGGTCTTGCGTGCGCGCGGCATCGGTTTCGATACCGTGGCCGCGAAGCTGGCTTCGCGGCACGCGAAATGAAGCGGCCGCGCTAGGCGACCGCAGGCTCCCGTTTAGCGGTTGCCGCCACGATTGCCATTGCCGCCACCACCGCCACGGTTTCCACCGCCACCGCCACCGCCACCGCCACCGCCGCCACCCGGACGACCGCCACGGTTGCCACCCGGACGCGGACCGCCGCCGGCACGGTTGCCACCACCCTGGCCGCCACCGCCCGTGCGATTGCCACCGCCTGCCGGACCGCGGCCGCGATTGCCGCCGCCATCGAAACGAGCGCCCGCCGGCGCACGATTGCCGTCGGAACGGCCCGGGCCTGCCGCGCGGTTGCCTTCGGCACGGCCCTGGCCCATGGGCCGATTGCCGCCACCCGCGTTGCCGGGACGTCCACCCGGACGTGGACCGCGGTTGCCCGTGGCGTTACCGGCCGCGTTGCCGCCGCCGGTACGGCTGTCGCCCGCGAACCACGTGCGGATCGACGGAAGTTCCTGGCCCGGTGCGACGCGACGCGATTTGCGCGGGCCACCGGCGGCACCGCCGCGCTCGGGACGCGCGACGTTCCCGTTGACCTCGCGACGCGGAGCGCCCGCCTGGCCGCCGCGACCGCCACGGCCGCCGGCACCGCCACGTCCACCGCGTGGATTGTCGTCGCGCAGGCGGTCAAAGGCAGTGAGTTCACGGGCTTCGTCGTGACGAGCCGAACTCCACGCACCCGTGGTGCGGGTGTCCGGCTTGTATTCGGTGATATGACGCGGGGCGCGGCGCTGGTGCACCACGGCGCTCAGCGTCAGCACGGGGGCCGGGGCGCCGAGGCCCGCGCGCTCGCGCAGCTCCTTGATCGCGGTGTCGTCCAGCGATTCGCAATCGCCACGGCGCAATGCGCGCGGCAATTCGACCGTGCCGTAGCGGATGCGCTTCAGGCGGCTGACCAGGAAGCCCTGCGAATCCCACAGGCGGCGGACTTCGCGATTGCGACCCTCGCGGATGGTGACGCGGAACCAGCTATGGCTTCCGCCACGGCTGATGGTGGCGATCTCGTCGAAGCGGGCGGGGCCGTCTTCCAGTTCCACGCCGGCCTTGAGCCGTTCGATGACCTCGTCGGGCACCTCGCCGTGCACGCGGCAAAGGTATTCACGCTCCAGACCGCTCTTCGGGTGCATCAGCGCGTTGGCGAGTTCGCCATCGGTGGTGAGCAGGAGCAGGCCGGTGGTGTTGATGTCGAGGCGGCCCACGGCGACCCAGCGGGCGCCACGCAGGCGCGGCAGCTGTTCGAACACGGTGGGACGGCCTTCGGTGTCCTCGCGCGTGGTCACCACGCCTTCGGGCTTGTGGTAGACCAGCACTTCGGCGTCGTTGCGGTTGTCGGTGGCGACGACGAACTGCTTGCCGTCGAGCACCACGCGGTCGCCGGCGTGGACACTGGAGCCGATCGTGGCGACCGTGCCGTTGACCTCGACTTCGCCGGCCTGGATGCGCTGTTCGAGCATCCGGCGCGAGCCGAGTCCGGCATTGGCGAGGACCTTGTGCAGGCGCTCCTCGAGCTGTTGGTTGCTGTCGACGGGGTTGTCGCCGCCGCGCTTAAGGGTGAGCAGGGATCGTTGTGGCGCGTTCATGCGCGTGACTCCTCGGTATCTTTCTCGGCGTCGTCGTCTTCGGCGTCGCCTACGGGGTTCTCTGCCTCGTCGGCAGTGGGGGAAGTCGCGGCGACATCGTCGCCGGCAGGCAGCTGGTTCGCGACCTCGATCTCGTCGCCCTCGACGGGTGCGGTCTCGGTAGCGGTATTCGTATCGTCCGGCATCGCGGCGTGGGCGGACGCGGGTATCGCGTCACCCTCGAAGCGCATCTGCGGATTGAGTTCCTCGAGGTCGCGGATCTCGGAGAGCGGGGGCAGGGCGTCCAGCGACTTGAGGTTAAAGTAGTCGAGGAAGCCGCGCGTGGTACCGAACAGGGCGGGTTTTCCCGGAACGTCGCGATGTCCGACGACGCGGATCCATTCGCGTTCCTCGAGCGTCTTGATGATGTTCGAGGAGACCACCACGCCGCGGATCTGTTCGATCTCCGGACGGGTGATCGGCTGACGGTAGGCGATCAGGGCCAGCGTTTCGAGCAGGGCGCGCGAGTAGCGGCTGGGTTTTTCCGCCCACATCCGCGAGACCCAGGGATGCACGTCGCGACGGACCTGGTAGCGCCAGCCGGAAGCGACCTCGACCAGTTCCACGCCGCGTCCTTCGCAATCCCCGGCAAGCGACGCCAGGGCAGCCGTGAGTTCCTCCGTGCCGACGTCTTCTTCCTCGCCGAAAATCGCCTTCAATTGCGCGATCGTCATCGGCTGGGTCGACGCCAGGAGCGCCGCTTCCACGATGGGTTTGAGTTGTTCGGGTTGCATAGGCCTTGGGGTGTACCGCGCCTTTCACGCGCGGATGGGTTCGTGCACGGGAGCGGCCGCTCGTGCGACGCCCCCCGGTTCGTGGCCCTTTGGAGGGCCTTCAGGCGAGCGCTTCCTCGGGCTCGGCCTCCATCTGTACCTTCGTCTTCAGGTAGATCGGCCCGAGGGCTTCTTCCTGGACGATTTCCACGAGCATTTCCTTCGCGAGTTCCAGCATGGCGAGGAAGGTGACCACGACGCCCAGCCGTCCCTCGTTGATGTCGAACAATGTTTCGAAGCGGTGGAAACCGCCACC
Source organism: Luteibacter sp. E-22 (assembly GCF_049913125.1). Lineage (GTDB taxonomy): Bacteria > Pseudomonadota > Gammaproteobacteria > Xanthomonadales > Rhodanobacteraceae > Luteibacter. The sequence goes on along the minus strand of NZ_CP183975.1, from coordinate 2,874,118 downwards.
CTCGCTGAGGGTCTGGAGCAGGTCGCCCATGCGCTGGCGCACACTGAGCGGTTCGCGCTGGATCGCATGGTGCGTGAACAGATCGGCGCGGGTGAGCACGTCCTTGAGCGCGAGCAGGAGCTCCTTGAGGTCCAGCGGTGGCGGCACGCGTACCACGTTGTGCTCGCCGACGAAGGCGTGGACCACGGTGGTATCGCGTTCCAGGCGCGGCAGCTCGTCGATATCCGCCGCGGCCCGCTTGAAACGTTCGTACTCCTGCAGGCGACGGACGAGTTCGGCGCGGGGATCCTCCTCGACGCCTTCCTCGGCCGGTGGCCGCGGCAGCAGCAACCTGGACTTGATCTCCGCGAGGATCGCGGCCATCAGCAGGTATTCCGCCGCGAGCTCCAGGCGCATCACCTCGCGCATCATGTCGATGTAGTCCATGTACTGCCGGGTGATCTCGGCCACAGGGATGTCGAGGATGTCGAGGTTTTGCCGGCGGATCAGGTACAGCAACAGGTCGAGTGGACCTTCGAACGATTCGAGGATGACTTCGAGCGCGTCCGGCGGGATGTACAGGTCCTGGGGCATTTGCAGCACCGGTTGCCCGCGCACAAGCGCGAGAGGCATTTCCTGCTGCTGCGGGATGCCCGCGAAGGCACCCTGGGTTTTTTCGACCACCTGGACTTCGGTTGTCTCGTTAGTCATCGGCACACGTCAGAAGGGTCGCGAGTGCGACCGGGAACGCAACAATCGATGCCGTCCGGCGGCTACACCGCCACCTCGCCCGGCATGCCACGCATCGTCGCCGACGAGCGAAAGGCATGGCCGCTGGACACCCCAGGAGGGTCACCGTCTGTGAAGGAACGTCGGGAGCAGAGCGCGGCCGGTCCCTGGATCACGGACCGGTAAGGGCGCGACGCCCGAATAAGTTCACCCGATTGAGATACAGGGTATCGCCTGTGCCCGCCCAAGTCCAGCGGGCCGCCAGCCGGTCGCTACGACGTTGCGGCACAATAGGCGCCATGCAGCCGGGCCAGCGCGCAATCATCCACGTCGACATGGACGCTTTCTACGCGTCCGTGGAGGAACTGGACGACCCGTCCCTGCTAGGAAAACCCGTCATCGTGGCCGGATTGGGCCGGCGCGGCGTGGTGTCCACGGCCAACTACGAGGCGCGCAAATACGGCGTCCGCTCGGCCATGGCCACCTCGGAGGCCCGCCGGCGCTGCCCTGGCGGCGTCTACATTTTCCCCCGCCACGCGCGTTACCAGGAGATCTCGAACGTGGTCTTCGGGGTATTCGCCGAGGTCACGCCCATGATCGAAGGGCTGTCGCTCGACGAGGCTTTCCTCGACGTCACGGGCAGCCTTCGCCTTTTTTCCTCGATCGAGGCCATCGGCCGCCGGGTGAAGGAGGGTATCCGCGAGCGCACGGGCCTGAATGCCTCCGTGGGCATGGCGCATAACAAGCTCCTGGCCAAGCTGGCCAGCGAGTTGTCCAAGCCGAACGGCTTCCTGCGCATCGCGCCGGACGAGGTGCGCGGCTACCTCGATCCGCTTCCTGTCGGCCGCATGTGGACGGTGGGGAAGGTGGCCGAGGAGTCCCTGCAGAAGGTCGGCATCCGCACCATCGGCGACCTGGTCCGGGCCGATGCCTGGCGACTGAACAAGGCGGTGGGGGAGCGCCACGCCGCCCAGCTGCGAGAGCTATGCCGCGGCGAGGATCGCCGGCCGGTGGTCACCGACGCGCCCGAGGTCTCCATCGGCTCCGAATGGACCTTCGAGTACGACGTCGAGGAACTGCCCATCGCCGAGGCCTGGCTGTTGCGCCAATGTGAACGCGTGGGTGCGCGGGCAAGGGCACGCGGGCTGGATGCGCGTACGGTCTCGGTGAAATTGCGTGAACCCCCCTTCCTGACCCACAGCCGGCAGGCACAGTTGCCCGTTCCCGGCAATGCGACGGCCGATATCCATGCCGTGGCACGACGCTTGCTTCAGGTTTGGTGGAGCCAGCACCCCCGGCCACGGCTTCGCCTGCTTGGCGTGACGCTGTCGGGTTTCGATGCCCGGCACGGCGACGAGCAGCAGGACATGTTCGCGGCGCCGGCGCCGGACAAGCGTTCCGACGGTGTGCAGGACCTCATCAACGGGCGCTTCGGTGCCGGGGCCCTGGTTCGCGCGGGAGTGCTCAAGACCCGCGGCAGCGAGTGAGTGCGGCAGGATGGCGGATGGAACCTCGGACTGCGCTAATGTGTCCGTTTGTGACACGGAACGTAAGTGAACGAGGTGCGGTCATGTCGGTCGCCACGGACAAGGACGCAATATCGGGATGGGTGGAGAAGCTGATGTCGGATGACAAGGAAGACTCGCAGACGCGCTATCGCCATGCGCGCATGAGGGTACAGACCGCGGTGTTGATGAGCCGCGGCGGCGAGGCGCACCCGACGGATCTGGTCGATATATCGGCCACGGGCGCCCTCCTGCGCCGTCCGCCCGGTTGGCGCGGCGAACCAGGGCAGACCTGGATACTGGACATGATCTTCGGCCACGACCTGCACATCCACCTGGAAGCTTCGGTGGCCCGCGTATCCGCGCGGCAGATCGGCATGGAATACACCCTCATCCCCGAGGACAAGCAGGCCTCGCTCTGGGAGTTGCTGGGTGGTTACGCGGACACGCTAGAGGCCTGGCAGGACGACTGAGAACCGGGTGTGGTAGCCATCCTGATTGGAACCGACTTGGTGGGAGCCGACCCTGTCGGCGATGGGTGCTTGCCGTAAACGGGCCCGCTGCCGCGGGATCGCCGACAGAGTCGGCTCCCACAGGACGCGGCTCCCCACAAGACGCGGTTCCCCACAAGACGCGGTTCCCCACAAGACGCGGTTCCCCGCAAGGTTCGGCTCCCACCTGAAGCAGCGGTGGCGGGTCTTCTTTCCCTTAAGTGGGGAGGTCTTCTCCCACCTTAAGCGGCAGTGGGGCGGGTCTTCTTCCGTTCCTCGTCGCGAAGTTCGCGGCGGAGGATCTTGCCGACGTTGGTCTTCGGCAGCGCATCGCGGAACTCGATCTGTTTCGGGCGCTTGTAGCCGGTGAGGTTTTCCCGGCAGTACTCCTTCAGCGCCTCGACGGTCAGCGAGGGGTCCTTGCGCACGACGAACAGCTTCACTACCTCGCCCGAATGCTCGTCGTCGATACCGACCGCGGCGACCTCGCCCACGCCCGGGTGGCGCATGACGATGTCCTCGATCTCGTTCGGGTATACGTTGAAACCGGAGACCAGGATCATGTCCTTCTTACGGTCGACGATGAAGGCCTGGCCGGTCTCGTCCATGCGGGCGATGTCACCGGTGCGCAACCAGCCATCCGCGTCGAGTACCTTGGCCGTTTCCTCCGGCTGTTGCCAGTAACCCTTCATCACTTGCGGACCGCGAATGCAGAGTTCACCGACTTCGCCGATCGGAAGAACCTTGCCGTCCTCGTCGCGGATCTGGGCGTCGGTGCCCGGGATGGGATATCCGATGGAGCCGGTGTAGTCCTTGATGTCGACGCGATTGGCGAATGCGACGGGCGAGGTCTCGGTGAGACCGTAGCCCTCGATGATGGGATGGCCGGTGACCTTCTTCCAGCGTTCGGCCACGGCCCGTTGCAGCGCCATGCCGCCAGCCATGGAAAGGTGCAGGTGCGAGAAATCCACCTGGTCGAAGCCTGGTGTGTTCAGCAGGCCGTTGAACAGCGTGTTGACGCCGGTGATGGCCGTGAACTTCGTCTTCTGCAACTCCTTCACGAAGCCACGCATGTCGCGCGGATTGGTGATGAGGTGGTTGAGGCCGCCGAGGCTGGTGAAGATGAGGCAATTCACCGTCAGCGAGAAGATGTGGTACAGCGGTAGCGCCGTGATGACCGTTTCCTCACCTAACGTGGCGTGGCCGGCAACCCACGGGCGGGTCTGCAGCATGTTCGCGACCATGTTGCGATGGGTGAGCATCGCACCCTTCGCCACGCCGGTGGTGCCACCGGTGTACTGCAGGAAGGCGATGTCGTCGTGGCCGATTTCCACCGTGGGCAATGGGTGCGCCTTGCCACGGGCGAGCGCGTCGCGGAAACGCACGGCCTGCGGCAGCTTGAATGGCGGCACTTCCTTGCGCAGTGTCTTCACCACGAAGTTGATGATGTTGCCCTTCGGGAAGCCGACCATGTCGCCGACGGCGGTGGTGATGACATGGCGTACCTGCGTGCCTTCCACGGCCTGTTGCGCCGTGGCGGCGAAATTGTCCAGGACCAGCAGCGCCTGCGCACCCGAGTCTTCCAGTTGGTGATGCAGTTCGCGCGCCGTGTATAGCGGATTCGTGTTTACTACGGTGAGGCCCAGGCGTAGCGCGCCGAACAGGGCGATCGGGTACTGCAGCAGGTTCGGCAGCATGATCGCCAGGCGGTCGCCTTTCTTCAGGCCGAGTTCGCCGGAAAGGTAACCCGCGAAGGCGCGCGAGAGTTCGTCGACCTGGCCGTAGGTCAGGACCTTGCCGAAGTTCGCGAACGCCGGGCGGTCACGAAATTTCTTAAAGGAGTCTTCGAAGACGGCCGCCACGGAGCGGTACGCGTTGACGTCGATGTCGGCGGGAATGCCGGCCGGGTAGTGGTCGAGCCACGGACGCTCAATGCTCATGAATCGGACGAACTCCAGGAAGTGACGGATGCACGGCGCATCGTCATAAGGCCGTGGCATTGGAGCATACGCCCGCGTATAGCGGCAAGCCGCATTGCAGCGCGTTTGATGGGGAGAAAGCACGATGTGGAAAACCGGAACGTTGCTGGTCTTCCTCGCCTTGGCGGGTGTCACGGGGTGCCGGCATGCGCCGGACGAAGAACAGGTGCGCGCGGCGATAACGGCTGCCTCGGAAGGTGCCGAGGCCGGCAAGGCAGGGGATACCGTCGCGGCGTTGACCGACGACTTCGATGGCAATGCGGGCCAGCTCGATCGTACGTCGCTGGCGAACCTCGTCCGCGTCTATGCGCTGCGCGGGCAGAAGGTCCACGTGCTGATGGGGCCGACGGAAGTCGAGAAACGTGGCGAGCGGCTGGTGGCGACATTCACCGTCACCCTGACGGCCGGGGTGGGCGTATTGCCTGATAACGCCGGGGCGTATGTGGTGGAGACGGGCTGGCGGAAGGAAGGGCGCGAGTGGCGGTGTTTCACGGCGAGCTGGAAGCGCGCGTTGTAACCGTATCGCCGACAGGATCGACTCTCACCAAGGCTAGCGAATCGCCGACAGGTTCGGTCCCACCAGGTGCGAAATCCCGGTGGGAGCCGACCCTGTCGGCGATGCTTTTTACGCCGCCTTCGCCAGCTGGCGAAGCACGTACTGCAGGATGCCGCCGTGGCGGAAGAACTCGCGCTCCTTCGGGGTCAGCAGCAACACCTTCACGGTGAACTCCTTGACCGAACCGTCCGGACGCGTGGCCTTGACCGTCGCCGTCTTCGACTCGCCACCGTTCAGGCCGGTGATGTCGAACACTTCATCGCCCTTCAGGCCCAGCGTCTGTGCGTTCTCGCCGTCCTGGAACTGGCAGGGCAGCACGCCCATGCCGACCAGGTTCGAACGGTGGATGCGCTCGAAGCTCTCGGTGATCACCGCCTTGACGCCCAGCAGCAGGGTGCCCTTGGCGGCCCAGTCACGCGACGAGCCCGTGCCGTATTCCTTGCCTGCGAGGACGACCAGCGGGGTACCGTCGGCCTTGTACTTCATGGCGGCGTCGTAGATCGCCATTTCTTCGCCGGTCGGGATGTACTTCGTGTAGCCACCCTCGACGCCGTCGAGCATCAGGTTCTTGATGCGGATGTTGGCGAAGGTGCCGCGCACCATCACGTCGTCGTTGCCGCGACGCGAACCGTAGGAGTTGAAATCCTTCGGCTCCACGCCCCTGGAGATCAGGAAGCGGCCCGCCGGGCTGTCCTTCTTGATCGAGCCGGCCGGCGAGATGTGGTCGGTGGTGATCGAGTCGCCGAAGATGCCCATGGCGCGCGCGCCGTGGATGTCCTCGATGGTGCCGGCCTCGGCGGTCATGCCGTCGAAGTAAGGCGGGTTCTTGATGTAGGTGGAATCGTCCCAGGCGTAGGTCTTGCCATCCGGCGAGGCGATGGCGTTCCAGCGGCTGTCGCCCTTGAAGACGTCGGCGTAGCTGTCCTTGAACATCTGCGGGCTGATCGCCCCGGCGATGGCGTCGGAGACTTCCTGGTTGCTCGGCCAGATGTCCTTGAGGTAGACGGGCTTGCCGTCGCTACCGGTGCCGATGGCGTCCTTGGTCAGGTCGATGTTCAGCGTGCCGGCCAGCGCGTAGGCGACGACCAGCGGCGGCGAGGCCAGGTAGTTCATCTTCACTTCGGGATGCACGCGGCCCTCGAAGTTGCGGTTGCCCGAAAGCACCGAGGCCACGGCGAGATCGCCATCGGCGATGCCCTTGCTGATCTCGACGGGCAGCGGACCGGAGTTGCCGATGCAGGTGGTGCAGCCGTAGCCGACGACATAGAAGCCCACCTTCTCGAGTTCCCCGAGCAGGCCGGTCTTCTTCAGGTATTCGGTCACCACGAGCGAGCCCGGTCCGAGCGAGGGCTTCACCCAGGGCTGCGAGGTGAGACCGCGTGCGGCGGCCTTCTTCGCCACCAGGCCGGCGGCGAGCATGACGGCCGGGTTGGAGGTGTTGGTGCACGAGGTGATCGCGGCGATCACGACCGAGCCGTCGTTGATGCGGAACGACTTGCCGTTCTTCTCCACGAGCACGCCTTCGCCGTCCACGGCGTTGGCTTCGTTGCCGACGGCGGTGCCGCCACCTTCATTGTTGAAGCGGGCCACGTCGCCGTTCTTCGGCTTGCGGTTCGCGGTGAGCGGGCCGACGGCGTCGAGGAAGCTGTCCTTGACCGACTCCAGCAACACTCGGTCCTGCGGACGCTTCGGGCCGGCCAGCGACGGGCGAACGTCGGCGAGGTCGAGTTCGAGCGTGGTGGTGAATTCGGCTTCCGGCGTGTTCGCGTCGTGCCACAGGCCTTGCGCCTTGGCGTAGGTCTCGACCAGGGCGATCAGTGCTTCGTCGCGGCCGGACAGGCGCATGTAGTTCAGCGCTTCCTGGTCGATCGGGAAGATGCCGCAGGTGGCGCCGTATTCCGGGGCCATGTTGGCGATCGTCGCGCGATCGGCCAGCGGCAGGTTCTGCAGGCCCGGGCCGAAGAACTCGACGAACTTGCCCACGACGCCTAGCTTGCGCAGCATCTGGGTGACGGTGAGCACGAGATCGGTGGCGGTGACGCCTTCCGACAGCTTGCCCTTCAGGCGGAAACCGACGACCTGCGGGATCAGCATGGACGACGGCTGGCCGAGCATCGCGGCCTCGGCCTCGATGCCGCCCACGCCCCAGCCCAGCACGCCGAGACCGTTGATCATCGTGGTGTGCGAGTCGGTGCCGAAGACGGTGTCGGGATAGGCGAACGATTCACCGTCCACTTCGCTGGTGAAGACGACGCGGGCGAGGTTCTCCAGGTTCACCTGGTGGACGATGCCGGTGCGCGGCGGCACGACCTTGAAGTTGTTGAAGGCCTTCTGGCCCCAGCGCAGGAAGGAGTAGCGCTCCTGGTTGCGCTCGAATTCGATGGCGACGTTCTGCTCGAGCGAGCTTTCCGTGCCGAACGTGTCGACCTGCACCGAGTGGTCGATGACCAATTCGGCCGGCGCCAGCGGATTGATCTTGTCGGGGTCGCCGCCCAGCTTCGTCACGGCATCGCGCATGGCGGCCAGGTCGACCACGCAGGGCACGCCGGTGAAATCCTGCAGCACCACGCGGGCGGGCATGAAGGAGATCTCGGTGTCCGGCTCGGCCTTGGCGTCCCACTTGGCCACGGCCTCGATTTCCTTGGCGGTGACGTTCACGCCGTCTTCCTGGCGGAGCAGGTTCTCCAGCAGGATCTTCATGGAGTAGGGCAGGCGCTTGATGTCGAACGTGTTGCCGAACTTGGCCAGGCTGGCGATGGTGTGGCGCTTGCCGTTGACTTCGATACTGTCTCGGACTGAGAACGAGTCTTTCATGCTGTACTCCTGGCGTGACGTTCTTTAGCTGGGGAGGCCTGGCGGACCCTTGCGGACCGCCAAAGGCGTCGATTATCGCGCAGTCTGCCGCTGGTGTGCGACCGCCGTGAGACCGGCCTCCGGCTAGAATGGCCGTTCGGTAGCGCAGGCCGCGCGAAATCTGGGCGGCGGAAGGATGAGGGCCGGAGCACGTGAGCGCAAACGTATTTGATGGCACGCAGCGTTCGATGATATCGATGGCCTTGTCGTCGGTGTCGCTGCGCGACCTGGCCCTGGTCCAGGCCGTGGCCCGGGAGGGGAGCTTCAACAGCGCCGCCCGTGCCATGTACATCAGCCCTTCCGGCCTGTCGCACCAGGTGCAGAAGGTGGAGCAGGCGCTTGGCGTGCCCTTGTTCGAGCGCGGCGGCCGCCGGGTGGTACCGACCGCCAGCGGGCAGCGCCTGCTCGGCTATATAGAAGAGGTGCTGGCCTCGGCCGAGCACCTCGAGCACGCGGCGCGGGCCGGAGACGTCGCTTTCGGCGGCGAACTGCGGCTGGGCGTGCCCTCCACGCTGGGGCCCTACCTGCTACCCCATTTCATCGAGCCGTTTCCCCAGCGTTTCCCGGGAGCCCGCCTGACGATCTCCGAAGGTAAGCCGCGGGGCTTGCTGCGCCGCTTGCAAGAGGGCGAACTGGACGCCGTGCTGGCGCCGCCGAGCGCGATCGTCACCGGGCTGGAATCCATCCCGCTGTTCTTCGAGCCGTACGAGCTGATGCTGCATACGGGGCACCCGTTGGCCGGACGCATGTCTATCGCCCTGACCGAACTGGATGCGGCGGACGCCACGCTGATGGCCGAGAGTCATGGGAATGGCGTGTCGGATCTCGGCATGAGCGGTTCGGCACGGCCCGAGCGCATCCAGGACCTGAGCATCGAAAGCCTTGCCACGCTGGTCGCGCTGCGGGGTGGCTACACGCTGGTGCCGATCCTCGCGCACGAGCGCTTGGGTTCCATACCGAATGTGGTGTTGGCGGCCGTGGAAGGCGCGCGGCCGGGGCGGCATATCTCGCTGTTCTGGCGTAACGCCACGCCTTGGCGGGAGGATTTGGCGCGATTCGGCGACTTGCTGCGGGCGCTGGCGGAGGCGATTCCCGGGTTGGACGCGGCGGCTTCGTAGCCTGATCAGCCGCCGTCGTCCAGCGTGGAGCCGGTCAGCAGGCCGCGGGCCAGCATCGCGCATTGCTTGCGGTAGATCAGCAGGTGCCATTGGCGGCCGCCGATCTGGTTCCACAGCACCGCCGAGCGCACGGCCGCCAGCAAGGCCGCCCGTACCTTGTCCACGTTCGCCTTCTGCTGCAGGTGCGATGGCGTGCCGGTGACCATGACGCGGGGCTTCAGCGTCGACAATGTCGAGGTGTACACCTCGGCCAGTCTCGCCGCGACGTTCGGGTGGCCGATGCCGAAGTGCTCGACCTGGCGCTGCGTGCCGACGATGCCCTCGCGCAGGCGATCGAGCAGGCCGCGGTTGCGCGACAGCGAGCGCTCGAGGCGCAGGACGGTGATCGCCATGCGCATCACCGCCACGTCGCGGGTCTGGTCTTCGAACTGGGCGACCAGTGTGCGCAGCCCCTTCCTCACTCCAGACACGCCGCCATAGACGGATGCCACCGAATCGGCGTCGATACGGAACACGCTGGCAAGACTGGCCTCGAAGGCCGCCTCGTCGCACCGCCCTTCGGTAGCCAGCTGCTGCGCGAGGGCGACACCCTGGAAAACCCCGGCAAGGGCGAGGACGCGTTCTTCATTCATGCGAAAAGCTCGGGAAAGGTGAGGGGAGTGGGCGGGCTCACGCCAGGCCACCGTAGGGCGCGTCGGTCGCGGCGATCACCGCGCCACCCAGGCAGACCTCGCCGTCGTACAGGACGACCGATTGCCCGGGCGTCACTGCGCGCTGCGGCTCGTCGAACGATACATGCAAGGTATTGCCACGGACCTCCACGTGGCAGTCCTGGTCGGACTGGCGATAACGGGTCTTCGCGGTGCAGCGGAACGACAGCGCGGGGGGCTCGCCGGCCACCCAGGTGATGTCGGTGGCGGTCAGGCGATTCGATTGCAGCCAACGGTTTTCGCCACCTTGCGCCACGACCAGCGTATTCGTGGCGACATCCTTGCCGACGACGTACCAGGGTTCGTTGGGCGCATCCGCGCGCCCGCCGATGCCCAGGCCGTTGCGCTGGCCAAGGGTGTAGTACATCACGCCCTGATGCTCGCCGATGACCCGGCCTTCGGGGTCGATCATCGGACCGGGCCTGGCCGGCAGGTACTGGGCGAGAAAGGCGCGGAAGTCGCGCTCGCCAATGAAGCAGATGCCGGTGGAGTCCTTCTTCGCATGCGTCGGCAGGGCGGCCTCGCGGGCCATCTCGCGTACCCGCGGCTTTTCGATCTCGCCTACCGGGAACAAGGTGGCGGCGAGCTGCTTCTGGCCGAGCGCATGCAGGAAATAACTCTGGTCCTTGGCGGCGTCGACGGCCCGGAGAAGGCGGTAACGGCCATCGCGGAAGTCCACGCGCGCGTAATGACCCGTCGCGATCTTTTCCGCGCCAAGGGCCTGCGCATGCTCCAGGAACGTCTTGAACTTGATTTCGCGGTTGCAGAGGACATCCGGATTGGGCGTACGTCCGGCGGCATATTCGGCCAGGAAGTACTCGAACACGCCGTCCCAGTACTCGCCCGCGAAGTTCCGGGCATGGAACGGGATGCCGAGGCGGCCGCACACGGCCACGGCGTCCTTGCGGTCGTCGTCGGTGGTGCAGGGGCCGGAGCGGTCGTCTTCCTCCCAGTTCTGCATGAACATGCCCTCGACCTCGTGCCCCGCCTGCTGGAGCAGGAGGGCGGCCACCGAGGAGTCCACGCCGCCGGAGACGCCGAGGATCACTTTCACCCGGACACCTCCGGCAAGAGGCTCGACACCGTATCCAGGGGTAGCCGGCGGCCATCCAGCCAGGCATCGATCGTCTGCAGGATCAATGGGGTGCGCAGGCGTGCGCCCAGTGCCTCGACTTCGTCGCGACGCAGCCACAGTGCGCGTCGCACCCCGGTGTCGAGCGGCCGATCGGGGTCGTGCGAGGTGACATGGCCGGCGAAGGCGAAACGCAGCACTTGCTCGCCGTGCTCGGGATTCACCCACTGCCAGGCACCGATGAAGCTGTCGAGGGCGACGCCGTAGCCGGTCTCCTCGAGTGTTTCGCGCACGGCGGCCGCCTGCAGGGTCTCGCCGGGATCCAGGTGGCCCGCGGGCTGGTTGTAGGCGAGTTCGCCGGCGACCTCCTCCTCGACGACGAGGTACCGATCGCCACGCGTGACCACGCAAGCCACCGTTACCCGGGGGCACCACACGTTTTCGGCGGAAGAAGAAGTCGGCGGCATCGGCTTAATGAGATAGGTGGCTCTGGAAAAAGGCATATTGTGCCATTACCTGTGGGAATCGACCCGGAAAGCGGGCCGGATTCCGGTGTATAAACAATTCGCGTATCGAAGGCTCCGAACTGAATGTCCCACGAACACGAACACGACCAGGAAAGTGAGCGCGGGCACGGCCTCGCCATCGAGACCTCCCGCCCCGAAACCGCCAGGCCGCCGCTGTTCCAGGTCGTCCTGCTGAACGATGACTTCACGCCGATGGATTTCGTGATCGAGGTATTGCGCAGTTTCTTCGGCATGGACCAGGAGCGGGCGGTGCAGGTAATGCTTCATGTACACACGCGAGGGAAGGGCGTCTGCGGCGTGTTCACCCGAGAGGTGGCAGAAACGAAGGTGACCCAGGTCAACGAATACTCACGGTCTCATCAGCACCCGCTCTTGTGCACTATGGAAAAGATGTAGCCGATCCCCCATCTGGAGTTCATGCGGCATTGACAAGGGGCTGGTTCCCCGCCGCCCACAGCTATCGGAGACGGTCCGTATGTTCAGCAAGGATCTAGAAGTCACCATCGGGCACTGCTACAAGCAGGCTCGTGAGCAGCGCCACGAATTCATGACCGTGGAGCACCTGCTGCTTGCCCTGACGGAAAACACCTCCGCCCTGGCCGCCTTGCGCGCCTGTGGCGTCGACCTGCCGCGCCTGGCGGCGGATCTCCAGCGGATCATCGCCGAGACGGTACCGGTGCTGCCGGCCGGCGACGAGCGCGATACCCAGCCCACCCTGGGCTTCCAGCGCGTGCTCCAGCGCGCGGTCTACCACGTGCAGTCTTCCGGTCGTAAGGAAGTCACCGGCGCCAACGTGCTCGTGGCCATTTTCGGCGAGAAGGACTCCCATGCCGTGTATTTCCTGCACCAGCAGGAAATTACGCGCCTGGACGTGGTCAATTACATCTCGCACGGCATCGCCAAGATCGGCGATGAATCGGCCGCCGCGGCGCCGAACGCCGAGCGTGACGGCGAGGAGGGCGGCGAAGGCAAGGGCAATCCGCTCAACGAATACGCCGCCAACCTGAACGAACTGGCCATCCAGGGCAAGATCGACCCCCTGATCGGTCGCCAGGACGAAGTGGAGCGCACCATCCAGGTGCTCTGCCGCCGCCGCAAGAACAACCCCCTCTACGTGGGTGACGCGGGCGTGGGCAAGACGGCCCTGGCCGAGGGCCTGGCCAAGCGCATCGTCGAGGGTCAGGTGCCGGAAGTGCTGGAAGATTGCACCATCTGGTCGTTGGACCTCGGTGCGCTGGTGGCCGGCACCAAGTACCGCGGCGACTTCGAAAAGCGCCTGAAGGCGGTCATCGCCCAGCTGAAGAAGCAGCCGAACGCCATCCTGTTCATCGACGAAATCCACACCATCATCGGTGCCGGTTCGGCGTCCGGTGGCACCATGGACGCCTCGAACCTGATCAAGCCCATGCTGGCGTCGGGTGAGCTGCGTTGCATCGGTTCCACCACGTTCCAGGAATTCCGTGGCGTCTTCGAGAAGGATCGCGCCCTGGCTCGTCGTTTCCAGAAGATCGACGTGGTCGAGCCCACCGTGGCCGATTCGATCGAGATCCTGCGCGGCCTGAAGAGCCGGTTCGAAGAGCACCACTCGGTGGAGTACACCGGTGAGGCCCTGCGTGCGGCCGTGGATCTTTCGGTCAAGCACATCCCGGACCGCCTGCTGCCGGACAAGGCCATCGACGTGATCGACGAGGCTGGCGCCCGTCAGCGCCTGCTGCCGGAGGAAGAGCGTACCGGCAAGATCGACGTGCCCGAGATCGAGTACATCATCGCCAAGATGGCGCGCATCCCGGCCAAGCAGGTCTCGGCCTCGGATCGCGACGTGCTGCGTAATCTGGAGCGCAACCTGAAGATGGTGGTCTTCGGCCAGGATGCCGCCATCGAAGCCCTGGCGTCCTCGATCAAGATGGCGCGGTCGGGCCTGGGCGATCCGTCCAAGCCGATCGGCAGTTTCCTGCTCGCCGGCCCTACGGGCGTCGGCAAGACGGAAGTGACCAAGCAGCTCGCCATGCAGCTGGGTATCGAGATGGTCCGCTTCGACATGTCCGAGTACATGGAAGCGCATTCGGTGTCGCGCCTGGTCGGCGCGCCCCCGGGCTACGTCGGTTTCGATCAGGGCGGCCTGCTCACCGAGCAGATCACCAAGCATCCACACTGCGTGCTGCTGCTGGACGAGATCGAGAAGGCCCATCCGGACGTCTACAACATCCTGCTCCAGGTCATGGATCGCGGTGTGCTGACGGATACCAACGGTCGCGAGGCGAACTTCAAGAACGTGATCATCGTGATGACCACGAACGCGGGTGCGCAGCTGGCTTCGCGCCGTGGCATCGGCTTCGTGAAGCAGAACCACGCGCCCGATGCCATGGAGACCATCCGTCGCATGTTCACGCCTGAGTTCCGCAACCGCCTGGACGCGGTGATCCAGTTCAACGCGCTGGACTTCGACCACATCCTTCGCGTGGTGGACAAGTTCCTCATCGAACTGGAAACGCAGCTGTCGGAGAAGAAGGTGAGCGTGGATGTCGCGCCGGAAGCCCGCCGCTGGTTGGCGGAGCATGGCTTCGACCCGCAGATGGGTGCACGCCCGATGGCCCGTGTGATCCAGGACAAGGTCAAGCGCGCGCTGGCGGACGAACTGCTCTTCGGCAAGCTGGCCGAGGGCGGCAAGGTCACCCTGTCGGTGGAAGGCGACGAGCTGCACGTGGAGACGGAGTCGGCCGAGCCGGCCACGGTTCCCGCGTAAACAAAGGGCGGGGTCTTGCGACCCCGCATCAACAAAAAAAGCCGCGGCCATGCCGCGGCTTTTTCATGTCCCGATGAGGCCGGCGCGTGGCGCCCTTACTTCATGCGGTACGTGATGCGTCCCTTGGTCAGGTCGTAGGGGGTCATTTCGACCTTCACCTTGTCGCCCGTGAGGATACGGATGTAGTGCTTGCGCATGCGGCCGGAGATATGGGCGGTAATGACGTGCCCGTTCTCGAGCTGCACGCGGAACATGGTGTTGGGCAAGGTCTCCTGGACCGTACCTTCCATTTCGATGACGTCGTCTTTTGCCATGTGTTCCGGGTCGGCGTGAACGGCCGGAATGGCCGCATAAGTCCCTTAGTATGCCATAGCAGGCCGGTTCAGGCCACCCAAGCCTGACTGCCTCCGGGCCATCAGCCGAACTGCTCGTCCAGCTTCCTGCGGATTTCGTCCTCGATGGTGCCGCGCAGCGGCGAGAGCAGCATGCCGAGCTCGGCCGTGACGTGTACCTCGCTGGCCGTGACCGCGATCGCGCCCTTCACCCCCGAGCGGGCGAAGGTGAGCGTATCGCCCTGCCAGGTGCCCTCGGTGCCGAACTTCTCGCTCATGCGCGCGGCCACTTTGTCGACGACGGCGCGGGCTCCCTCGATGGTCGTCCCGTGGGGGCGGCGGATGTCGATCTTCGCCATCGTGGATGTCCTCGCGAGTGAAAGCGGGGAGTTTAACAGGCGTTCCTACCTGAAGGCAGCGACGCCTTTGCGTTCAATCAGATACCGCACTCTGCTAAAGTCGCGTCGTCAACGTCCCGGTTCTTCCATGCGCATCGAATTCGTCAGCTCGGCTCGCGGTGATTTCCACTGGTCACGGCCCGTGCTGACCATCGGCCGTGCCGACGATAACGACCTCGTCGTGTCCGAAGCCCAGGTCGCCGCCCGCCATGTCACCCTGCATCGCGACCGTCGCGGCCTGGTGCTTGAAGTGGCCCCCGATACCGGGCGCGTCTATGTCAATGCGCGCCCCGTGCGCGAGCGCGCCCTGTTGCGGCCAGGCGACAGCCTGTCGTTGGGCGACTGCCGCATGCTGATCCGCGACGATGCGGACCTGGAGGCGCGGGAGGTACTGGAACCCACCGAATCGCGTTGCACCGTGGCGCTGCGGCCCGTGGCCGGGCCGCTGTCGGGCCGGGTGATACCCGTGGGCGACCGCCTCGAACTCGGCGCCAGCCATGGGGCGATGCCGCTCGAATTGCCCGGTAACGACGCGGCCTTGCTGGTCCTTGCATGGGATGGCGGCGAGCTTGTCCTGGATGCGTCCCGCGTGCCTGCGCGGCATGCCGTGCGGGTGAATGGGGTGAAGGTGGTCCGCACCTCCTTGCAGCCCGGCGACCAGTTGGGTGTCGCCTCGCACCGCTTTGTCGTCGATGGTCCGGGCTGGGCCGCGGAGCCGAAGGTGGTCATGCCGGAGCCGGAACCCGAACCGCTTCCTGAAGATGCCGCGGGTCCGCGTGGCGACGTATGGTGGTTGATCCTCACCGCCGCGGTGCTCGCGCTCGGCATCGCATTGGTCTTGTTCGTCCAGTTCTGAACGGCCCCGCGGACGGCATAATGGCCGTTCCCCCCGGCCGAGAGAATCATGTGAGCAGAGTCTGGAATTTCAGTGCGGGTCCCGCGGCGTTGCCGGAAGCGGTGCTGCAACGCGCACAGGCGGAAATGCTCGACTGGAACGGATCGGGCGCCTCCGTCATGGAACTGTCCCACCGCGGCAAGCGCTTCATGGAGCTGGCCGCCGACGCAGAGCGCCGGCTGCGTGGACTGTTGTCCGTACCCACGGGGTACAAAGTACTGTTCCTGCAAGGCGGTGCGACCCAGCACTTCGCGCAAATCCCGATGAACCTCGCGCCCGAAGGTGGCAGCGCGGACTACATCGTGACCGGCCACTGGAGCGAGAAAGCCGTGCGCGAGGCCTCGCCCTATATCGAGGCGCGCGTGGCCGGCAGTTCGGCATCGGTGAATTTCGTCGACGTGCCGCCGCGCGACACATGGACGTTGAACCCCGACGCGGCTTATGTGCATTACACGCCGAACGAAACCATCCAGGGTGTCGAGTTCCACGACATCCCCGACGTGGGCCAGGTGCCGCTGGTGGCCGACATGTCGTCGAACATCCTGTCCGGCCCCCTGGATGTGTCGCGATTCGGCCTGATCTATGCCGGCGCGCAGAAAAACATCGGTCCGTCGGGCCTCGTGGTGATGATTGTGCGCGACGAGTTGCTGGCGCGCCCGGGCCGGCCGATGGCGAAGATCTTCCGCTATGCGGAGCACGCCGCGAACGATTCCATGCTCAATACACCCAACACCTGGGGCTGGTATCTGGCCGGCCTCACCTTCGAGTGGCTGGAGCAGCAGGGCGGCCTCGCGGCGATGGGCGAGCGGAATGCGCGGAAGGCGAAGACCTTGTACGACGCCATCGACGGTTCGGGCGGCTTCTATCGCAGTCCTGTCGCAGTGCACGCGCGCTCGCGCATGAACCTGCCATTCACCCTGCACGACGCATCGCTGGACGCCTCCTTCCTTGCGGAATCGGAAGCGGAAGGCCTGCTGGCACTGAAAGGTCACAAGGCCGTGGGCGGCATGCGCGCGTCGCTGTACAACGCGGTGCCGCAAGCGGCGGTGGACGCCCTCGTGCAATTCATGCGGGACTTTGCAACGCGGCACGGTTAAAGTCGGAGGTCGCCGCGCTGCAACATCGCAGCGCGGCGATAACCGTTTCAATTGCAACCACTTAGCCGCCTGGACGTCCATGAGCAAGACCCCCGCCGACAAGGCCGATAAACAAGCCACGCTGACCGAGGCGCGTACGCGCATCGACAGCATCGACCAGCAACTGCAGTCGCTCATCAGCGAGCGTGCCCGCTGGGCGCAGCAGGTCGGGCGGGCCAAGGGCCCGTTGAAGGCGGCGGTGGAGTATTACCGACCCGAACGGGAAGCCCAGGTACTTCGTGGCGTGATCGACCGCAACGACGGGCCGCTTCCGAACGCGGAGCTGGTGCGCCTGTTCCGCGAGATCATGTCGTCGTGCCTGTCGCAGCAGCAGCCCTTGAAGATCGGGTTCCTGGGTCCTGAGGGCACCTTTAGCGAGCAGGCGGTGCGCAAGCATTTCGGCCATGCCGCCTATGGCCTTCCGCTGGGAAGCATCGAGGAAGTGTTCCAGGAGGTGGCCGCCGGCAACGCCGACTTCGGTGTGGTGCCGGTGGAGAACTCGGGGCAGGGCATGATCCAGATGACCCTGGACATGTTCCTGGTATCCAAGGCCACGATCTGCGGTGAGGTGGAACTGCGTGTCCACCAGAACCTGCTGTCGCTGTCGGGCGAACTGAAGGACGTGAAGCGCGTCTATTCGCATCCGCAATCGTTGCAGCAGTGCCAGGGCTGGTTGCGGGTGAACCTGCCGCATGTGGAGCGCATCCCTGTGTCGAGCAACGCCGAGGCGGCGCGCACCGCGAGATTGTCGCCGGAATCCGCGGCCATCGCGGGCGAAACGGCGGGCCGCGTCTACGGACTGAAGACAGTGGCGGGACCGATCGAGGACCGTTCGGACAACACCACGCGCTTCCTCGTCATCGGCCGCTCGATCTTTCCGCCTTCGGGCAACGACCGCACCTCGTTGCTGGTATCGGTGCGCGACAAGCCCGGCGCGTTGTACGACGTGCTGAGCCCGCTCGCGCACCACGGCATCAGCATGAACCGGATCGAGTCCCGCCCGGCACATACGGGCAAGTGGCAGTACGCGTTCTTCATCGACGTGTCCGGCCATGTGGAGGACGCGGCCCTGCAGGCTGCGCTCGAAGAAATGAAACCTGCCGCCGCCGACGTGCGCGTTCTCGGCTCCTACCCTGTCGCCTTGCCATGACCTCACATTTCGATGCCGCCGCGTTCGCCAACCGGGCGACGTCGGCACTTCGTGCCTACGATCCCGGCCACGACCTTCCCGCGCTGCGCCTGCGTTTCGGTGCCGTGCTCTCCGAGCTCGGCTCCAACGAAAACCCGCTGGGGCCGAGCAAGCTAGCGATGCGAGCCGCCACGCGCGTGCTCGAGGACATCTGGCGTTATCCCGATCCGCTAGGCGCGTCGCTGAAGCAGAAGCTCTCGTCGGAGCTGGGCGTGCCCGTGCAGGGCATCACCCTGGGCAATGGTTCGCACGAACTGCTGATGCTGATGGCGCAGTGCTTTGCCGATGCGGAACACCCGGTGGTGCACTCGCAGTACGGCTTCGCGGTATTCCCCATCGCGGCGGCGGCGGCCGGTGCGCCGTCGATCGCCGTACCGGCGTTGCCGGCGGACCACCCGCGCGCGCCGTACGGGCACGACCTCGACGCGATCGCGGCGGCGGTCACGCCCGATACGCGCCTGGTCTACCTCGCCAACCCGAACAATCCCACGGGCACATGGTTCACCGATGCCGCGCTGGAAGCGTTTCTCGAAAAGATTCCGGCGCGGACGCTCGTGGTGGTCGACGAGGCGTACCACGAATACGTGGACGCCGAGGGCCTGAGCACCGCGCTGCACCTGACCAGTCGTTTCCCGAACCTGGCTGTCACGCGCACCTTCTCCAAGGCCTATGCGCTGGCGGGTTTGCGCATCGGCTACATGCTGAGCCATCCCTCCGTGGCCGCGGTATGCGAACGACTGCGTGAGTCGTTCAACGTCAACGCCGTGGCCCTGGCCGCGGCGGAGGCCGCGCTCGCCGATCATGAACACAGGGCCCGCGTGCGCGATACCAATCGACGCGATCGCGCGTGGCTTGCAGAGGAACTGACGGCAAGGGGGCTGCGTGTGCTTCCATCGCAGACCAACTTCCTGCTCGTGGATCTCGGCCGCGACGCCGCGGCCTTCGAGGCGCACCTGTTCGAGCGTGGCGTGATCGTACGGCCGATGGCGGGATACCGTTTGCCGCATACGCTGCGGATAAGCATCGGTAGCCGCGGTGAACTGGAACGCCTGCTGGAGAACCTGCCATGAGCCGCGTGGATTGGATGAGCGCCGCGGGTGGCCCGCTTCGCGGCGAGATCGCCGTGCCGGGCGACAAATCGGTGTCGCATCGCGCGTTGATGTTCGGCGCCATCGCGGAGGGTGTGTCGCATATACGTGGTTTCCTCGAAGGCGAGGATACGCGCGCCACGGCCGCCATCCTCGGCAAGCTGGGTGTGCGTTTCGAAACACCGGCGCCGGGCGAGCGGATCGTCCATGGCGTGGGTCTGCATGGCCTGCGCGGCAGTCCCGACGTGTTGGATTGCGGTAATGCCGGTACCGGCATGCGCCTGCTGGCCGGCCTGCTCGCGGGGCAGGCGTTCGACTCCATCCTGGTGGGCGATGAATCGCTGTCGCGCCGGCCCATGCGGCGGGTCACCGACCCTCTCGAAGCGATGGGTGCGTCGATCGAAACGAACGATGGCAAGCCACCGCTGCGTATCCGTGGCGGGGCGGGGTTGAAGGGCATCGCTTATGAGCCGCCCGTGGCCAGCGCGCAGATCAAGTCCGCCTTGTTGCTGGCGGGCCTGTACGCCGACGGCTTCATCGAGGTCGTCGAGCCGCATCCGACGCGCGACTACACCGAAAGCATGCTCAAGGCCTTTGGCTGGCCGATCGACTATTCGCCCGGCCGCGCGCGCCTGGAAGGTGGCCACGTCTTGCGTGCCGTCGATGTGGACGTGCCGGCGGATTTCTCGTCCGCCGCGTTCTTCATCGTCGCCGCGTGCATCGTGCCGGGTTCCGAATTGCGCCTGAAAGCCGTCGGCCTCAATCCGCGCCGCACCGGATTGCTCGCCGCGCTGGAACTCATGGGTGCGGATATCCGCGTGGAGAACGAGCGCAACAGTGGTGGCGAGGACATCGGCGACCTGGTCGTCCGCCATGCGCCGCTGCATGGCGTGGCGTTACCGTTGGAGATCGTGCCGGACATGATCGATGAATTCCCGGCGCTGTTCGTGGCCGCGGCGGTGGCCGAGGGCATGACCACGATTCGCGGCGCGGCCGAACTGCGCGTCAAGGAGTCCGACCGGATCGCCAGCATGGCCCATGGCCTGAAGGCCTGCGGTGTCCTTGTCGACGAACTCCCCGATGGCGCGATCATCCGTGGCGGCACGATCGGCGGCGGCAGCATCGACAGCTACGGCGACCACCGTATCGCGATGAGTTTCGCCATCGCAGGGCTGGTCGCCTCGGCGCCCATCGCGATCGGCGATTGCGCCAACGTGGCGACCTCGTTCCCGGGATTCATGGAATTGGCTAACGGCGTGGGCTTCCGTTTGAGTTCCGCTGCCTGACGCGTTCCGCCACTGGCGGGAAGGCGTTACGCTTCGCCTTCCTGTCAGCGGATATGGTCATGGCCGAGAAGATTCCCCCGTTCGTCGTCGTGGTGCCCGCGCGCTTCGGCTCCACCCGGCTGCCGGGCAAGCCGCTGCTCAAGATCTCGGGCGAGTCGATGATCCGCCGCGTGGCGGCGCAGGCGGGGCAGGCCGGGGCGGCGCAAGTCGTGGTCGCCACCGATGACGAACGCGTCGCCCGCGAACTCAGGGGCTGCGGCGACATCCTCGTCTGCATGACCCGCCCGGACCACGCCTCCGGCAGCGACCGCATCGCCGAGACCGCCGTCCATTTCGGCTGGCCGGACGACACCTTGGTGGTCAACCTGCAAGGCGATGAACCCTTCGCCCCACCCGCCGGTATCCGTGCCGTGGTGGCAACCCTCGCAGGCGACGATGCGCCGATGGCGACCCTGGCCACGCCGATCGAGCACGCGGATGAACTGTTCGATCCGAATATCGTCAAGGTCGTGCGCGGGCGGAATGGCCGCGCGCTGTATTTCACCCGTGCCCCCGCCCCGTGGGCCAGGGATGCCTTCGCCGCGAACCGGAATGTCTTGCCGCCCAACGTGCCGTTCCTGCGGCACATCGGCATCTATGCTTACCGGGCGGGCTTCCTGCGCCGCCTCGCGGCGTTGCCGCGCACGCCCCTGGAGCAGGCCGAGTCGCTCGAGCAGTTGCGTGCCCTGGAGCATGGCTACGCCATTTCGGTCCGGCCGACGCCGGAGCCTTTCCCACCGGGCATCGATACGGTGGAGGACCTGGCCCGGGCGGAACGATGGCTCGCCGCGCAGGGCCCTGAGTGAGGGGTAGGGGTTTCCCCACAGTTCCCATCGGGCAAGCCTGACGCGGGTTCCCGGGCTTCGCCGGGCGCGCCGGAGAGGGCGGCGACGTAACCTATCCCTGTCGCCACACTCACCCCCTGAAGGACAGGCGACGCTCCCACGGAAGGTCCTCGCCGGCATGGCCCATCTCCATGCCGGCGTTTTCGCGTCCGCCGCTCGCCGACGCGGTAAAATGGCGGAATGGAGCACACCGAGTCGCATCCGTTCGACGGCAAGGCCTTCGTCCGCCATCTCACCACCTCGCCAGGCGTCTACCGCTACTTCGACGCGGAGGACGAGCTGCTCTATGTCGGCAAGGCGGCCAATCTCAAGAAGCGCGTCGGCAACTACTTCCTGAAACCACCGATGGACCCGCGCATCGCCTCGATGGTGTCGCAGATCGCCCGTGCCGAGGTCACCCTCACGCGCACCGCCGGCGAAGCGTTGTTGCTCGAGTCGCAGCTGATCAAGTCGCTCAAGCCGCGTTACAACATCGTGCTTCGCGACGACAAGAGTTACCCCTACATCTACCTGTCGGGCGGCGAGGACTACCCGCGCCTGGCCTTCCACCGTGGCGCCAAGACCGGCCCGGGGCGCTACTTCGGCCCCTATCCGAGCACCTTCGCCGTGCGTGAAAGCCTTGGCCTGATGCAGAAGCTCTTCAAGGTGCGGCAATGCGAGGACAGTTACTTCAGGAACCGTTCGCGGCCCTGCCTGCAGCACCAGATCGGCCGCTGCAGTGCGCCGTGCGTGCGCCTGATCGAGGTCGAGGACTATAAGAACGACGTACGTCACGCCGAGATGTTCCTCGAAGGCCGCAGTAGCGCCGTGATCGACGAACTCGCCGTCGCCATGGAACACGCCTCGAAGGCATTGAATTTCGAGCGCGCCGCCACCTTGCGCGACCAGGTGGCCGCCTTGCGCCGGCTGCAGGCCCAGCATTTCGTGCAGGGTGCCAGCGCGGACATGGACGTGATCGCCTGCTGCATGGAAGGGGGCATGGCTTGTGTGAGCGTGATGTTCTTCCGCAACGGCGTCAGCCTGGGTTCGCGTGACTTCTTCCCGAGGCTGCCGACCGATGCGTCGGTGTCGGACGTGCTTTCGCAGTTCATCGCCCAGTACTACCTGGAGCGTCAGGTTCCTCGTGAACTGGTACTCAGCGATCCCGTGGAAGACGCGGACGTGCTGGCATCGGTGCTGTCGGACCATGCGGGGCATATCGTCTCGCTCAAGCCTAGTGTCCGTGGCGAGCGCGCGCGTTTCCTGGAAATGGCCCAGCGCAATGCCAGCGCGGCCTTGACTTCGCGGCTCGCCAGTCGGCATACGCTGCTGGCCCGCTTCGACGACCTGCAGAAGGTGTTGGGTCTCGACGCCACGCCGCGTCGCATCGAGTGCTTCGACATCAGCCACACACGCGGTGAACTGACGGTCGCCTCGTGCGTCGTCTTCGGCCCCGAGGGGCCGGAGAAGTCGCATTACCGCCGGTTCAACATCGCCGGCATCACTCCCGGCGACGACTACGCCGCCATGCACCAGGCCTTGACCCGCCGGTTCAGAAAAGTGGTGGAGGGCGGGGTCAAGCCCGATATCCTCCTGATCGACGGCGGAACCGGGCAGGTGGCGCAGGCGGTGGACGTATTGCGCGAGCTGGGCGTCGACGGCATCCGCGTGGTCGGTGTCGCCAAGGGGCCGGGCCGGCGTGCCGGCGAGGAGACCCTGGTGCTGGCCGACAGCGGCAAGACCCTGCACCCGGGCACATCCTCACCCGCGCTGCACCTCGTGGCAGCGGTACGTGATGAAGCGCACCGTTTCGCGATCAGCGGGCACCGCCGCCGGCGCGAAGCCGCGCGCGAGCGGAGTACCCTCGAGGATGTGGCTGGTGTCGGCGCGCGCCGTCGCGCGGCACTCCTGAAGGCCTTTGGTGGCTTGGCGGGCGTGGAAGCCGCCGGCGTCGAGGAACTGATGAGCGTGAAGGGGATTGATCGCGGCCTCGCCGAACGCATCTATGCCATGCTGCATCCTTGATTGAACCAAGACGCGCCCGAGCGGCACGCCTCCCGTACCGGCCGACCTATGCGAATCAACCTTCCGACCTGGCTGACCCTGTTCCGCGTGCTGCTGCTGCCGGTGATGGTCATCGTCTACTACCTGCCGTTCCGCGGCGCGAACCTCACGGCGGCCCTCGTCTTCGTCCTTGCCGCCTTCACCGACTGGCTCGACGGCTACCTGGCCCGGCGCCTGAACCTCACATCCGCCTTCGGCGCCTTCCTGGACCCGGTGGCGGACAAGCTGATGGTGGCGGTCACGCTGTTCCTGCTGGTGCAGTCCCACCCGGGCGGCTGGCAGGGCATCCTGATGGCGGTGACCGCCTCGGTCATCGTCGGCCGCGAGATCAGCGTTTCGGCCCTGCGCGAGTGGATGGCCCAGATCGGCGCACGCTCCAAGGTGAAGGTGGCTTTCCTGGGCAAGCTGAAGACCGCCACGCAGATGGTGGCCCTGGTGGTACTCCTGCTCCAGCACGACGCCGAGACCCTGCGCCTGTATCACATCGGCGAGGCCCTGCTGGTGATCGCCGGCGTACTGACCATCTGGTCGGGCCTGGACTACCTGCGCGCCGCATGGCCCAGTTTGCGCGGGGATTCAGACGAGGTGAAAAAAAGTGAAAAAAATACGGTGCAAGGTGGTTGACACATTTCCCATCTGATCTAAAATAGCCGGACAACGACGCGGGAATAGCTCAGTTGGTAGAGCACGACCTTGCCAAGGTCGGGGTCGCGAGTTCGAGTCTCGTTTCCCGCTCCAAGTAATTCCACAAAACCTCGGACATCCGGGGTTTTGTTTTTTAAGCGCTACGCGGATACTCTTCGCGCTGCGCAAGCGATGGCCGGGTGGCAGAGTGGTCATGCAGCGGACTGCAAATCCGCGTACGCCGGTTCGATTCCGACCTCGGCCTCCATCGCATTCCAAGGCGCACCCGCTCACGCGGAGGCGCCTTTTTTCTTTCCGCCCGGATGGCGAAACCGGTAGACGCAAGGGACTTAAAATCCCTCATCCGAAAGGGTATGTGGGTTCGAGTCCCACTCCGGGCACCATTTCGCTTTCCCATCGTTTTGGATGTGGGTATGCGTCTCGCACGAAGGCACAGTTGCCGATGAGTCATGTCGGGATCTGCCGTCTTCGGACGCGTGCGTTGACTTTGTGTTTGCAAAAGGCCGGCTGCTAGCTAGGTCAATGGTCGGGATGGTCGGAAAAAATTTTGCCAGGATGGCTGATCGAGGAGGTGTCACTCCGCGTATATCCTTGCGAGGACCCGAAAGATCGAATCTCAGGGCGTGATTTTGCAAGGAAGTACCATGGAGGATATGACTGAATTCCGCGTCACCTACGATGGCCCGGCCCTCGAAAACCATGAAATGGATCCGAGGGAGCTTGCGCCGGCACTCTTAGCAGTGGCAGAGCTGCTTGAATCGTCCGCCAAGGTTTTATTCGGCGAAAACGTCAAACTCAAGATCAGTGTGAAAGGCTCGTTCCAGACGGGCAGTTTCAACATCGACTTTGTCACCGGCTTGCAGTGGTTGAAGTCGATTCGCGACTTGTTTGCGGGCGAAAACGCTGCAGCGGTAGCGAATGGATTGGCCATTCTCACGCCCTTGGGCTTCTTTGGAGCAAAGGGCTTGGCACAACTACTCGTATGGCTCGATCGTAGGAAGATTACGCGAGTCGAGGTTTTACCCGAAGTCGACGGAATGCAGCGGCAGGCTCGTATCTACGTCGGAGAAGCGTTCTGCGAGGTCGAAAAGGAAGCGGTCGATTTGCTGCGGGACGTTGGCGTAAGGAAGGCGTTCGATAAGGTTCTTGCGCCGCTGGATAGAACCGGAGTGGACACATTCGCCGTAGGGCAGGGTGTTGGTTTCAATCTGGTTGTGGCGAAGGACGAACGTGCGGCTTTCGACGCGCCTGACGTCGAGGAGGATCTGCTCATCGACGATACGCGGCGCATGGTGTTCTCGATCATCTCCCTTGCGTTCAAGGAGGACAACAAATGGAGGTTGTCGGATGGTGCGGCGACGATCAGCGCAACCATCTCCGATCAGTCATTCCTCGACGATGTGAACAGCAGCGTGGAGACCTTCGCCAAGGGCGATGTGCTTGTGTGCACGGTGCGGGTCAAGCAGTGGCAGACACAACAGGGAGCAAGAACCGACTACGAGGTCATCAAGGTCGAAGAGCACAGACACGCCTCCCGCCAGATTCGTATCGAAGGACTAGACATGACCCATTAGGGTCGATCTGGCCGTCTTGAGTGAACTTCATCACCTGGGAATTCACAAAAGGACACGTCGCCATACGGCTGACGAACTACCGAACCTTCCTTCTTCGTTTCCTCGTTCGACCCAGGGCCGTGCAGCGATGCACGGCCTTTTCCATGGATATCGACCTCTCATGCGTGCACCTGTGTAATGGTATGGCGAAGAATCCAGACATCCCAAGGAGCAATGCATGGTGAAGCCCGTGACCGCGCGTGGCCTCCACAACCTGGTGGTCCAGCAGCTGGGGCGGCTTATCGTCAGTGGAGAGCTGGCGCCGGGGGAGGGGTTGCCACGGGAAGAGATCCTGGCCGAGCGCTTGAACGTCAGCCGCACCGCGTTGCGCGAGGCGATGAAGGTGCTCGTGGCCAAGGGCCTGATCGAATCGCGGCAGCGTACGGGTGCCCGGGTGCGGGAGGCCGTCCATTGGAACCAGCTCGATGCCGATGTGCTGGCCTGGCGCTGTGCCTCCATGCCTACGGAAAGCTTCGTCGAGAAGCTGGTGGAAATGCGTGAGTTGATCGAGCCGGGCGCCGCGGCCGCCGCGGCGAGGCGGCGTACCGACGCGCAACTGGCTACCCTCAAGGCGGCCTATGACGCGATGGCCGCCTCCGAGGATCTCGACGCCTGGGCCCAGGCCGACCTCGCGTTCCACGAAACCTTGTTGCGCGCGACCAACAACGAACTGATGGTCTCGCTGTTCTCGGTCATCGAGACCGCCCTGGGCACCTTCTTCCTGCTTTCCGCGCGCAATGCCGCGAACTTCAAGGCCGCCTTGCCGCACCACGAGAAAGTCTACGAAGCGGTGCGTCGCCGCCAGCCCGAAGTGGCGCGCCAGGCGATGTTGCGGATGGTCAGTGAGTCGCGCACCAATATCCGTGGCCGCGGCCGCAAGAAGGCCTGACGCCACCGACGCAAGATCCCGGAAATGTGAAGCGGTTGGCATTCGTGCTGCCCCATCCTCCGTTCTCCTGTTGAACGGAGAGGGCACGGAAACGGCGTCGCCAGGCCGTGTAGCTGCCGTATCCGCTTATGCTGCGCCGCAGCTTGCGGACATATAATCATAAAATACTACAATTGACCCACGGACGCTCCGCCTGCCGGGTGCAGGCCATGGGCGTCCATTCGAGGTGCGGATCGTTACGCATCAGCGGGGAAGAGTCGGGATCAGCGAAGTCCATCGATGCACGGGAGCAAGTCCGCTTGCCCTCGAAGGCAGCGTGCGGCCTTCGTGAGCCATCCATCATGAGAGGGGAGTAGGAATGCAGCGGAAGTTACTCGCGCTGTCGGTGCGCAACGCATTGGCTGGCATGCTCGGCATCTGTTCCATCGGCGGATCCATCGCACACGCGCAGGATGCACCGTCCTCCACCCAGGGCCCGGCTCCCACCGCGGCCGCCCAGGCACAGGATGGCAAGGGGCAGAAGGACGGTAAGGCGGTCACCGACCTCAATGGCGTTGCCGTTACGGGCCAGTTGCAATCGCTGTTCCTCTCGCAGTCGACCAAGCGCGATGCGGTCAATACCGTGGACTCGGTCTCGGCCGAAGAAGCGGGGAAGTTTCCCGACCAGAACGTGGCCGACGCGCTACAGCGCGTGCCGGGCGTGTCGGTGAACCGCAGTGGCGGCGAATCGAACCAGATTACCGTCCGCGGCTTCGGTCCCAACTTCGTCAACGTGCTGCTTAATGGCCGCACGATGGCGACGGCCGCGACCGATCGCGCGTTCGACTTCGACGTCTTGCCGTCCGAGGTGATCCAGCAGGCGGTCGTGCAGAAAACCAGCACGCCCGACCTGGAGGAAGGCGGCATCGGCGGTACGGTCAACGTGATAACCGCGAGGCCGTTCGACTTCAACGGCTTCCATGCAGCGGGAAGTGCCGCGGGGGTCAACGACAGCATCGATGGCGGCTTCGCGAGCAAGACCACGCCGAAAGTTTCCGGACTCATCGGCAACACCAACAAAGACCATACCTTCGGTTGGTTGGCTTCGGTGGTCTACTACAAGCGAGACCACGTCGAGCAGTCGATCGATACCCTGGGCTGGCTGACCAACCAGAACTTCTCGCGGATCAACCCCGCCTACACCAGCGTCGCCTTACCGCAGACGCTGCAAGGGCAGGTGATCAACGAGACACGGACACGTAAATCCTTCAATGGGGCGATCGACTGGGCACCGGTCGAGGGTGTCACCGTGAAGCTGGACGGCCTGTTCTCCGAGTACAAGATCGACTCGAAGTACAACGCCTTCGGCGCCTTCACCAATACCGGCATCATCCAGTCGATCACGCCGGGGGCCAATGGAACGGCCCAGCAATTCGTGCTCGACCAGTCCGGCGGCATGTCGAACGATTATGCGATGCAGTCCAATCCGCGCGATGCGTTCAACGAACAGATCGGTGGTCACATCAACTGGCAGATCGATCCATCGCTGCAGGTGGATTGGGACAGCGCGGTATCCCGGGCCTGGAACAAGGAATCGCAGAACGGCTATTTCGTCGTGCTGGGAACGCGCAATATCGGTGTAAACCCGGTCTGGACGAATAACGGCGGCGATCACCTGCCGACGTATACGGGTTTGTTGCCGACCACCGATACCTCCACGCTTCACGCCCACGTGACCAACCAGGGTACGCAGAGCCCGAACGTCAGCGACAAGATCTTCGAGAACCAGCTGCACCTCGGAAAGAGCTTCCTCGACGGCGTGCTTTCGCGACTGGATTTCGGCGTGTCCAATTCCAATCGCACCAAGACCGAGGTCACCTACAACACCCCGAACAGCTTCGGTTGTGCCGAGTACTGCGGCTACGTCGCCACGGTGCCTGCCGATGCCGTCGGTGCCCATGTTTACCATGCGGGCAACCTGGTCGGTGGCGCGGCTCCGGGGTTCCCGAGGGATTGGGTCGTCTACGACGTCAACAAGCTGTTCGCGTACCTGGCCACCCCGGCCGCGTATAACCAGTTGCCCAATCCCGACGCGTTCAAGGCGCAGCTCGACGCGAATGGCGGCGGCTTCACGGCACATCCCGATCCGAACACCTACAGCATGATCAAGGAGCGGATCAGTTCGGCCTATGGCATGGCGACGCTGGAAGGCGATGGCGACATGCCCTGGACCCTGAATGCCGGTATCCGTTACACCAAGACCAACACGACCTCCTATGCGTACTCGGTGCCGATCGTCGGAATCGCCGTGAACCCGAACGACCCGACCAATGCGATTCCCACCTACGGCGCCCTGAGCCCCATCTCGCAGAACGGCAAATACCACGAGTGGCTGCCGTCGGCGAACTTCAAGCTCAACCTGCGCGACGACCTCGTGTTCCGCGCGGCCGCGTACAAGACCCTGACCCGGCCAGACCTGAGCAACCTCGCCGCGTCGGTGTCGTATAACTTCCGTCCGCAGGACCAGACCATCACCCGTGGCAACGCCGCGCTCAAGCCTTATATCTCGAAGAACTACGACGCCGGCGTGGAGTGGTACTTCAACGAGACAAGCTACGCCGCGATGAACCTGTTCTACAAGAAGGTCAGCAACTTCAGCACGCTTATCACGACCAACGCAACCCTGCTGGGCTTCCCCTTCCAGTTGACCGAGCCGGTGAACCTCAACACGGCGACGATCAAGGGCGCCGAGCTTACCTTCAACTATCAGTTCACGAAGCTGCCCGCACCGTTCGATGGCCTGGGCGTGGCGACCAACTACACCTACGTGACCAGTGACGCCTCCATCAGCGCGGACAAGATCGCCAACGCCGGCAAGTTCGCCGTTCCCGGCATCGGCAATTCGTCGAACGTGAGCCTGTACTACCAGAAGGGCCCGGTCGAGTTCCGCGCGGCGTATAACTGGCGTGCGAAGTATCTCGCTTCGATCGCCGGCAACCAGAGCCAGCCGACCTCGGTGAAGGCATACGGACAGGTGGACCTGAGTGCCAGCTACAAGCTCAACGAACACGTGTCGCTCTTCATGGACGCTTCGAATCTCAACAACGAGAAAATCTACCAGTACCAGGTCTTCGACGATCGCCAGAGCTACGCCGAGGCCAACGGGCGTACATTCTTCCTCGGTGTGCGTGCCTCGCTCTGACATGTTGCAGCTGTGCAACGACCGGTTGAGCGTCTGTCTGCTTCCTTCCGCGGGCGGCGCCATCGCCCGCTTCGATTGGCTCGGGCAAGGCCGGGAGTTGCCGTTGATGCGGCCTTGCGATGATTCGCCGGAGGTATCACCCGGCCGCTACGAACCGAACCGCCTCGCCTGTTACCCCCTCCTGCCGTGGAGCAATCGCATTGCCCACGGCGGTTTTTTTCATGGAGGGCGGCGTGTCGCGCTGACGCTCAATCGCCAGGACGATGCTTACCCGATCCATGGAAGCGGTTGGCAACGGGCATGGTCGGTCGTCGGACACGAGGCCGACAGCGCCATGCTGACGCTGGACGAGGTCTCTGCCGATGCGTACTCCTACCGGGCCGCCCTGGAATACCGGCTCGACGAAGATACGTTGAGGGTGGGCTTACGGATCACCAACACGGGACGCTTCGCGCTACCGTTTGGCCTCGGACTGCATCCGTTCTTTCCCTTGCACGGTGGCGCCCGGCTGCACGCAGCCGCCACGTCGGTCTGGCTGAACGACGGCCATGATCCGTTGCCGGTCCGACGAGCGCCGGTGCCTCCCGAGTGGGATTTCTCGTCGGATCGTGCGCTGCCGGCAGATGGACTGAACCATGCTTTCGTCGGATGGCGGGGGCGGGCCACCATCGAGTGGCCCGTGCTTGCGATCAGGCTGCATGTCGAGGCGGAAGTCGATGGCTATGTTCTTTATGTTCCGGCAGGCGAAGACTTTTTTTGCCTGGAACCCGTGGATCATCCGATCAATGCCGTGCACCTGCCAGGCGGACCCGTCGCCAACGGCATGACCGACCTGGCGCCGGGAGAAACCCTTGAACGTGCCTTCGCCTTTCGTGCGGAGGCTTCGGATAGTCGAAAGGAAGGGAGGTTGCACCGTTGAAGCTACGAGCCCGCACGATCCGCTTTGCCACATTGCTTGCGGCAAGCCTGCTCGCCGCTCCGGCGGGTGTCACCGCCAGGGCTTCGCCGGAACGCACCGCGTCGCCGCGATACGATGCCGCGCACCGCGTCTTCAGGCTGGACGCCGGCGGTGTCACTTATGCGATGGGCGTGAACGCCGACGGCATGTTGCAGACGATTTACTGGGGCGCACGGCTGCCGGCGGACGATCCGCTCGGTCCCGCCGTCCCCGCGTCCGAACGCTCGTCGTTCGATCCCGCCGGCGCGCTCACGCCACAAGAATACGCCGGCTGGGGTGGCGCGATGACGGCTACCCCTGCGTTGAAGATCCGCCTCGACGACGGTAACCGTGACGTGGTGCTTCGCTACGACAGCTACCGCGTCGATGGTGACCATCTCTCGATCCTGTTGCGCGACGCACAGGCGGGCGTGGCGGTGACCCTCGATTACACCGCCGATGCCGCGACCGGGATCATCGGCCGATCCGCCCATATCGAGAATGCGGGAAAGCAGGCGCTCACGATCGACGCGGCCGCCTCGGCTACGTGGAACCTGCCGCGCGCGGACGACTATTCGTTGCGTTATCTCACCGGCACATGGGCGGGGGAATGGCACTTGCAGACACGGCCCGTCACGCCAGGCGCCACCGTTATCGAAAGCCGTCGCGGCAGCACGGGCGACGAGAACAACCCCTGGTTCGCGATCGGCCGCGGCGTCGCATGGAACGAAGAACACGGCGACGTGTGGTTCGGCGCGCTCGCCTGGAGTGGTTCATGGAGCATCCGCGTCGACGAGGACATCCTCGGCCAGGTCCGTGTCGTCGGTGGATACAACCCGTTCGATTTCGCCTATCGATTGAAGCCCGGCGAGGCGCTGGACACGCCGGTCTTCTATGCGGGCTACACCCGCGACGGTATCGGCGAGGCGTCGCGCCTCCTGCACCGGTTCGAGCGCGATCGCATCCTGCCTGGCGGTGCCCACGCGGCGCTGCGCCCGGTGCTGTACAACTCCTGGGAAGCCACCGAGTTCAAGGTGGACGAGCAGGGACAGGAGCGGCTCGCCGAGAAGGCCGCCGCGCTTGGCGTCGAGCGCTTCGTCGTAGACGACGGCTGGTTCGGTGCGCGCGATAACGACCACGCCGGCCTCGGCGATTGGGTGGTCAATCGCCACAAGTTTCCCAACGGCCTGAAGCCGCTGATCGACAAGGTGCATGGGCTCGGCATGAGCTTCGGCTTGTGGGTCGAGCCGGAGATGGTCAACCGCGACAGCGACCTCTACCGCGCGCATCCCGATTGGGTGCTCAACTTCCCGGGCCGCGAGCGAAGCGAAGGGCGCCATCAGCTCGTGCTCAACCTCGCCCGCGACGATGTGAAAGCGCACCTTCTCGAGGTGCTCGACCGCCTGCTCAGCGAGAACGACATCCAGTTCCTGAAATGGGATTACAACCGCAACTGGTCCGAACCCGGCTGGCCGCAGATGTCACCCGACGAACAGCAGAAGGTCTATGTGGCCTACACGCGCAACCTGTACGACATCCTGCGCCAGCTGCGCGCGCGTCACCCGAAGGTCGAGATCGAATCGTGTTCCGGCGGTGGTGCGCGAGTGGACCTGGGCATCATGGCGCTGACGGATGAAGTGTGGCCGTCGGACAACACCGATCCCTCTGATCGCTTGTCCATCCAGGACGGCTTCACTTACGCCTATGCCCCCGCAACGATGATGGCGTGGGTCACGGGCTCGCCGAACTGGGTGAATAATCGCATTAGCTCGCTGGATTTCCGTTTCCTGTCGTCGATGCAAGGCGGACTCGGCATCGGTGCGAACCTGCTGGACTGGACGCCCGCGGAAGAGGCGACGGCGCGGGGCTATGTCGCCGAGTACAAGAAAATCCGCGCCACGGTGCAACGCGGCTCGCTGTACCGCCTGCTATCGCCACAGGAACGCGCGCCGTGGTCTGCCACGGAGTCGGTAGCCGACGATGGCACGCAGGCGGTGCTGTTCGCTTTCCAGCGCCAGGGCGAAGAAGCTCGTCCGTTTCCGACCCTGCACCTGCGAGGGCTCGACGTGAAGGCGCGCTATCGCTTCCGCGTCGTGCACGGCAAGGCCGCCCCCGGTACGCCGGACGTGGCCAGTGGTGCGTACTGGATGCAGCGCGGCATCGACCTCGTGATGAAGGGCGACCTGCAGGCCGCCGGCGTGGTGTTCGAACGCGAAGGCACAGCTTCCCACCAAGGAGTCACGCGATGAATGGTTCGGTTCCGGCATTTTCCCGTCTGGCGCTTGCGTGCGGACTGATGACGCTCGCCAGTGCGGCATCGGCGCAGGTCAACGGCGTGGGGCAGAGGCCTTACCTCGGATGGAGTAGTTTCAGCCAGCAGACCATCGATCCCGCCTTCCTCACCCAGGC
Source organism: Luteibacter sp. E-22 (assembly GCF_049913125.1). Taxonomy (GTDB): domain Bacteria; phylum Pseudomonadota; class Gammaproteobacteria; order Xanthomonadales; family Rhodanobacteraceae; genus Luteibacter. The sequence continues at coordinate 2,840,931 of NZ_CP183975.1, read as the reverse complement.
CAACATGGTCACGCAATCGGATGCGCTCGCCGCGTCCGGATTGCAGGCGCACGGGTACGCCTACATCAACCTGGATTCCGGTTGGCAGGGTGGATTCGATGCCAACGGCCGTCCCACGCCTGACCTGCGGACCTTCCCCGACATCAAGGCATTGATCGATCATATCCACGGTCATGGACAAAAGGCGGGCATCTACTGGATTCCCGGTGTAGAAGAACCGGCGGTACAGGCCAACTCGCCGATCCTCGGCACGCCGTACCACATCCAGGACATCCTGGCGCTACCGCATCGCGCCGGCAATGCGTTCGGCGCTCCGGGTGAATCGCCGTACCACTACAAGATCGATTTCAGTAAACCCGGCGCGCAGGAATACATCGATTCGGTGGTGGCGCTTTTCGCTTCGTGGGGCGTGGATTTCATCAAGCTCGACGGTGTCACGCCGGGTTCCTATAGCGACGACCTGAGCATCGACAACCGCGACGACGTCGCCGCGTGGTCCAAGGCGATCTCACGCAGCGGCCGCCCGATCTGGCTCACCGTCTCCTGGGCGGTGGACAAGGATTACCAGGACGTGTGGCAGGCCTATTCCAATGCACGCCGCATCGACGACGACGTGGAATGCGAAAGCCGCTGTGCCACGCTCACCAATTGGCCGCGCATCGAGAAACGTTTTCGCGACCTGCCGGGATGGCAGGACGTGGCTGGCCCGTCGAAAGGCTGGAACGACCTCGATTCACTCGACATCGGCGACGGTGACGAAGACGGGTTGACGGTGGACGAGAAACGGTCGGCCGTCACGCTCTGGGCGATGGCGAACGCGCCCATGTACCTGGGCGGAGACCTCACGAAGCTCGATGAAACCGGCAAGCGGTTGGCGGGCAACGACGAGGTCATCGCGGTGAACCAGTCCGGCAAGCCCGCCATGCAGGTCATCGGTGGCGACTTGCCCGTGTGGGTGAGCGACCTCGGCGGCGGCCGCTACCATGTCGCCTTGTTCAACATGAACGCGACGCGCGCGGTCGTCGAATTGCCTTGGCGCGTGTTGGGACTGACCGGTGCCCGGCGCGTGCGCGATCTCTGGCGTCATCAGGAGCAAGGCCCGTCCACGGGCAGCTACCGCGTCGAACTGCCCGGGCATGGCACGCAGCTGTTGCTGGTCGAGGCGTTGCCTGGCCATATGACGCCCGGTCCGTCCACGAATTACGAGGCCGAGGCGGCAACGCTCGCCGGCACGGCGGCGCAGGCTGCTTGCGCAGGTTGCTCGGGCGGTGTGAAGGTCGGCGGCCTGGGACTCGGCGCAGGCAACACGGTTAGCTTCGATCATGTCTATGCGCCGCGGGACGGCGCCTATCTCATGCGGATCGACTCGCTCACGCTCGGCCTTCGCTCGTATCTGTACCAGGTGAACGACGGGCCGTTCCAGACTTTCAATTCGGGTGGTGGAAGCTTCCAACTGCCGTCGCAAAGCACGCTGCCGGTATGCTTGCGCAAGGGGTTCAACCAGATTCGTTTCGGTAACGCAGCCAGCTACCCGCCCGACCTGGATCGCATCGTCGTCGGCGGAACCGGTGACGCCGCGCTTCCCGCATCGGCCACCTACGAGGCGGAGGCCGCGGTCCTTGGCGGTACCGTGACCGCGGGCTTCAGCAATTACTTCTCGGGGCTGGCGAAGGCGGGCAATATCGGTGTCGGGTCCGCGAATTCCGTGACCTTCCCGGCAGTGACCGTACCCACGTCGGGGAGCTACCAACTGGAGATCGACTACGCCACCAAGGGGCCGCGCACGCTCTACCTGGTCATCAACGGGCAGGCTCCGATCAGGCTGGATCTCGACGGCAGCAGTTTCGACGATCCCGTGGCCAAGGTGCTCGATGTGTCGCTCAAGGCCGGGGCCAATACGATCGGACTCGGCAATGCCGACGCACCGGCGCCGGATCTGGATCGCATCGTCGTGGCGCCCCGGGTCTTGCCGGCGTGGTTGGGAGCTTCCGCGACTACGTGTCAGCGGTAAGGTGGGTGGTCGGTCAAGCTGGCGGGCCACGCGGGAAGCATGCAATGGCACCGTTCGGCGAACAATACGGCCGGTCGTGACCATTCCGAGGCGTCTGAGATCCGCTGCAGCAGGGTGCAGGCCTCCGCGATGTCGACATAGTCGGCATCGCGCATCGCCTTGAGCCGACGGTGCGCCCGCCAAAGAACGGTGATCGCTTCAGCGACGCCGCGATACGGCGCCATGTCCTCGAGATAACGGCAGGTGTGCCTCAGGTCGGCCATTCGCATATCGCCGGCCGACCGGGGCATGCGCTCGTTCCATTCCGCCTCGGCGGCGTAGAGGATATCGAGGGCGTAGCCTAGCTCTTCGCATGCCTCGTCGACCGCATGCGCGGTGACCTGGCAAGGTCCGGGCAGCGATCGACGGGGGGCGAAGCTCATGCACTTACCTGTTACTGTTAGGGCTGTTTCCCCGTCCGGCGTTTGGCCGGCTCGCGCGGTGTCTCGGGAAGCTTGCCGCGACGCTCATGGGAATAGACGTAGGAGACGAACGCTGCCGACGAACGGTCGGTGGGCGCGCCGTTTGGAAAACGCGCCGGTGGCTTCTGCGTGGGCATGACTTGTCCGGTTGGGTGACTAGGCCCCTCGTGGGAGGGATGGTGTCCCACCATGCGCCTTGGGTTGTTATGCGCATGTAAGCGGGACCGCCGTGCAACCCCTTTTTTCGTCACGCGGGGGTAACGGGCGAGGTGGCAATTGTGGTCTTTCAGCGGGGAACGGCAATGGAAATGATGAAACGCAGCGCGCGGCCTGCCGATGCCACGAAGATCGACCTCGAGTCGCGGACCGAGGTCAACTGGTGGGTGCGTTCGCTGGGGGTGACGGAGCAGTCGCTCCGCGATGCGGTGAAGCGCGTCGGCCAGGTGCCGGGCGACGTACGCGCCGAACTCCGGCGTCGCCGATGATGGATATCTCGGATCGGCCATTGCGTATCTTCGTGTTCTTCCCGCCTATCAACGAAAGGACATGGACCGTGCTGTTGCCGGGAGCGCACAAGCACCTGTTCCGCACGGAAGGGTTGGCCGTGGAATTCGCCCTCAACCAGGCCGCCGCCATGAAGGGACGGGGCAGGGCGGTGCAGGTGCTGAAGGAACGCATCTCGGGAAGCTGGATTCCCGTGCACTTCTGACCAGGCGCTGTGTCGGGTTCAACGCGATGGGGACGACTTCAACGGCGCGCCCGGTCTTCCCGCACAGGCGGCACGGGTAAGCGCGCGATCCGCCTCGCCATCGTTCGGCCGCGCAAGGCGGGCCATGCAGGTGTCGAAGGTTTCCGGCTGCGGGCGCGTGGCGAAATAAGCGGTGCCCACGGCGATCGCCAGCGCGATGGCGATCCAGGGAAGGCTGTCGTTGAGTGTCTTTGGCATGGTGGTAACGGCATTTACGACGCCATTATAGATGGGCCAGCCACCTCCGGTGCCGTGCAGGCGATCCAGGCCCCTTCTTCACGCGATCCCGATGCCGGCGCGGCGACGCTTGGGACATCGCGCAACGAACCTCGGGGAGAGTCGCCATGGCCAAGGTCTTATCCGATTCCCACGTCAATACCCTGGGTGCGATGGCGGCGGGCAAGCTGCTCGCGAAAGCCACCGGCGGGCGCTGGGGCCCGGCCATCCTCATCCTGGGAGGCATCCTCCTGCTGCGAAAACGCGCCGCCGCCCGGGCGGCGCGCCGCGTTCGAGCCGACATCGATGCGGGCGGCCCGGATGCCCCGCGCTAGGGGAAAGGCTAACTCCTCTGGTGATTATCTTCGCCGGTGTCATCCACCGGATCGCCCGAGGAGTCCGTGCGTGGCTGTTCAGTAGGGCCCCGCCGGTCTTTCGGTGGCTGATCCTGTCCCGGTTGTTGCGGGGGACGATTTTTCTCATTAGCCATGGGCATCTCCTTCATCGGGAGGCTCCACCTTGGCGCCTTCATGCTGATGGATACGTGCGAACCATGTGAGCAACGCGTCGGTGCCCTCAGTGGGCCCTGCGCTTGGGCCCAGCGGCTACGACAGGGGGTGTCGCGAGGCCGGCGCGGGTCGATGCGTGCGAGCGGCTGGCCTGCTCGGTCAATAAAGGTGTCACGATCGCCATCCATCCTTCGGCGAAGGAGCGGACATTTCGCGGACGCTGCTCCGGCGTGTAACGGGACATGGCTTCCGCCAGCGCGGCCACCAGCGCGGCCGGTTCCGGGTGGGTCGAGATGGCCGCTTCCAGGGCGGATTCCAGGGCCGCGAGTTTTCCGAGGAGGTAAGTCCGGTCTTCCATGAATGAGGTGTCCTTGCTGGGTCCTTGGATGGACGGAGTGCCTCGTCTGTGGCCTCCGCGATTCCGTATGTGGCACACCTTCCGGTGTCGTCGGGCAGCGCTGCCGAAATCGTGCTGAGGCATTCGCCTACAAGCAGCTGCGCCTGACGATGACACGATCATCAGGCCATGTCACCTCACATGCAAAGGCGGATACCGCTACAGACGGCGGGGCGGCGGTCGGATCATACGTGCACGCTGGTTGTCTCGCCTGCACATCTGGCATTGTATGCATTCGCAGGCGCGCGCGGCCGATACGCGCGCACAGAAGTACAGTCGGCCCAGGGAGGGCATTACATGATTAACGTTGTTTTGGTCGACGACCACGAGTTGGTCAGGACCGGGTTCCGGATGATCCTGCAGCAGCAGGCCGACCTCCGGATCAGGGGAGAAGCGGGTTCGGCCGAGGAAGGCCTGCGCCTCATCCGCTCCCAATCACCAGATATCGCGCTCGTCGATGTCCACATGCCGGGCATGAGCGGCGTGGAACTGACCGAGCGTGTGATTCGCGCGAAGCTGCGCACGAATATCGTCATCCTCACCGTCGTCGATGACGCGCGTTTCCCCAAGCGTCTGTTGGACGCCGGAGCCCTCGGTTATCTCACCAAGGGCTGCTCGTCCGAGGAATTGCTCAGCGCCGTGCGCCAGGTAGCCTCGGGGCGGCGCTACCTCGCCCCCACGGTGGCCCAGCAGTTGGCACTCGCCACGCTCGATGGTTCGGATTCGCCGTTCGACACGTTGTCGACGCGCGAGATGGAAGTGTCGATGATGCTCGTCCGCGGGATGCCGCTGACCTCGATCGGCGAAAGGCTCAACCTGAGCCCGAAAACCGTCTCGACTTATAAACAGCGTCTCATGGAGAAGTTGCATGTCGAACATGTCGTCGGCCTGGCGCACTTGATGACCGTGCACGGCTTGCTGGACACGCATAATCACCAGGTGGGCAGCTGACGTTGTTCATGGCGTGACAAAAAAAGCCGGGCGATGCCCGGCTTTTTTTGTTCTTTCACTGTCAGCCGTGGGAACTGTCGTCCTGTGGCTCCTGGCGCGGCCGGGTCAGCAGATCGCCCTGGGCAGGCGGTGTCCAGGCCGGCGCCGACGCCGGCGCGGAAGGCGTATGCGACACCGGCGAGACGTTCGATGCCTCGGCCGACTTCGGCGTGGGCGTCACGGGCGGGACCGCAGGCGGCGCGCTCTTTTCGGCCTTTGGCGGCGTTTCCTCGTCCTTGGATGCTTCCTCGGCCCGGGGCGTTACCGGTTTGCTGCCGGCTTCTTCCGCAGGGGCGTCTTCGTTGGCGATAACCTCGGGGCGCGCCAGCACCGGTGCCGCTTCCTCTGTTTCAGGAAGGATGCCGCGAGCGGGTGCGTCGAGCACGGATGCGGACCGGGCAGGAGCGGCCGGTTCGATAACCGGCTCGTCCACGGACGTGGATGCCGCGGGAATAGGCGCGGCGGCCGGTACCGGCGCCGAGCCCGTCACCGGGGCGCTCTTGAGCGGCGCGTCCGATTCGGTCTGGCGACGTTCCGTGGTGCGGGTCTGCGCCGAGTCGGCCGGGCTGGCGGCTTCCGTCGGAGCATGCACGGTCGTTGCGGGTGCGGGGGCATGGCCCGGAATGGGCGGAAGCTTCGGCAGCGAGGGCAGGGTCAATGCGGACGGGACGCTGTCTTCATCGGCCAGATCGACCTCGACCGGGCGCGAGCCCGCATGCACCGGGGCTTCCACCGCGAAGGCGTTCTCGGCGGCTTCGGCGGTGTCGAGCATCGGCGGAACGCTGGCGCTCGAGCGTGCGGTCTCGGTACGGGCGGTTTCGGTGCGGCCGGATTCGGCCGGTGACGCGTCGTCACCGTCTTCGTCGTCCATATCGTCGGCGTTGCTGCCGCCTTCGATGGCACCGGCCTGGCTACCATCTTCCTGGCGGCGACGACGGCGGCCACCACGGCGGCCGCGACGGCGGCGCTGGCCACCTTCCGTTTCTTTCGTGCCTTCGCCCTGGGGCGCGCTGGCGTCCGCTGCGATCGAGGCTTCGATCTCGCTCGTCGGCGCGTCGCCGGTGGCCTGGATCAGCTTGTCGTCGTCCATGGCAATCGAGGCGGCGGACTTTTCCGCGGGAACGCGCGGTGCGGCCGACGTCGTCGCCTGGGCTACGGTCGCGGCTGCGGCTGCCGTCACGGCCTTGTCGGCGTTGTCGCCCTGTGGCTTGCGCTCACCTCGCGGTTGTTGCTGGCGACGGCCATTCTCGGCGCCCTGGGCGGCCTGCTCCTGACGGCCTTGACGCCCCTGTTGGGCATCCTTCTGGCGCGCCTGTTTTTCTTCGCCCTGGCGAGGTTCGCCGCGGGCTTGCTGCGGCTTGTTGCCCGGCTTCGGCTGCGGATTCCTGGCCTGGTTGTTGTCCTTGCGCTGGCCCTGCGACTGGCGCGGCTCGCCCCGGCCGCCGCGTCCTTCATTGCCACGGCGATCGTCGCGACGCGGGCCGCGGTCGCTGCGGTCGCTGCGGCCGCCCTGGCGGGAGTCCTCGCGGCGGGCGGGTGCGGGCGCCGGAGCGGGCGCCGCCGCCGCGCCGCCACCGAAGAGGCTGCCGAACAGGCGGGAGAAGAAGCCGCCGGACGGCGCCGCCGGAGTGGGCGCACGGCTGGCCGGCATCGGTGCGGCCACGACCACGTCGGTGTCTTCATCGCGCAGCGGAGCGGGCGTGCTCGGAACCACGCCTGTCACCAGCGGCTGCTCACCGCTGCCAAGGGCCTGGCCCATCTTGGGCAGGGCCGCGGCCGCGATCGGCGTGGTCCGCTCGTAGCTGGGCTTGCTGTGCTCGCCCATGTCCGCCTCACGGATACGGGTGATCTCCAGGTGTGGGGTCTCCAGCTTCTCGTCGGCGACCACCACCACGTGCACGCTGTGGCGCAGTTCGATCTCGACGATGCTGGCGCGCTTCTCGTTGAGCATGAAGTTGGCGACCGTGGCCGGCGCCTGCACCAGGACCTGCCCGGTGTTCTCCTTCATCGCGTGTTCTTCGATCAGGCGCAGGGTGGACAGCGCCAGCGATTCCACGCTGCGGATGTGGCCGTGGCCCTCGCAACGCGGACAGACGATCTGGGTGGCTTCACCGAGGCTCGGACGCAGGCGCTGGCGGGACATCTCCAGCAGGCCGAAGCGCGAGATGCGACCGATCTGGACGCGCGCGCGGTCGGCCTTGAGGGCCTCCTTGAGGCGCTCTTCGACCTCGCGCTGATGGCGCGGGCTGTCCATGTCGATGAAGTCGATGACGATCAGGCCGCCGGCGTCGCGGATGCGCAGCTGGCGGGCGATCTCGGTGGCGGCCTCGAGGTTGGTGTTGAACGCCGTTTCCTCGATGTCGCTGCCCTTGGTCGCCTTCGACGAATTGATGTCGATGGCGGTGAGGGCTTCAGTCTGGTCGATGACGATGGAACCGCCCGAGGGAAGGCGGACATTGCGCTCGAAGATGCTCTCGATCTGGGTCTCGATCTGGTACCGCGAGAAGAGCGGGGTCGGGTCCTGGTAGAGCTTGAGCTTGCGCAGGTTGTTGGGCATCACCTGCTGGACGAAGTCGCGAGCGTCGTTGAACAGCGATTCCTCGTCGATGAGGATCTCGCCGATGTCGTTGCGCAGGTAATCGCGAAGGGCGCGGATGAACAGCTTCGATTCCTGGTAAATCAGGAAGGGAGCCTTCTGGGAGTTCGCGGCGGCCGAGATCGACTTCCACAGCTGCAGCAGGTAGTCCAGGTCCCACTGGAGTTCCTCGGCGTCGCGCCCCATGCCGGCGGTGCGCACGATGAGGCCCATGTCGTCGGGCACCGACAGATGCTCCATGGCCTCCTTGAGTGCCTGCCGGTCTTCACCCTCGATACGGCGCGAAACGCCGCCGGCACGGGGGTTGTTCGGCATCAGCACCATGTAGCGGCCGGCGAGGCTGATGAAGGTGGTGAGGGCGGCGCCCTTGTTGCCGCGCTCTTCCTTCTCGACCTGGACGATGATCTCCTGGCCTTCCTTGAGGAGCTCGCGGATGTTCGACTTACCTTCCGCGTTCGGATTGAAGTACTCGCGGGCGATTTCCTTCAGCGGAAGGAAACCATGGCGTTCGGCGCCATAGTCGACGAAGCAGGCTTCGAGGGAGGGTTCGACGCGGGTGATGCGGCCTTTATAGATATTGGCCTTTTTTTGTTCCCGGGACGGGATCTCGATGTCCAGGTCGTACAGGTTCTGACCATCGACGATGGCCACACGCAACTCTTCGCGCTGAGTCGCGTTGATCAACATACGCTTCATTGTAGGTTCCTCGGCCTTGCCGCGCGGCCGCGCGCCGCGGTGGCGCCCAAGTGGCGGCCTGCCGGGGATCGCGCCGCAGCGGTGAGGCTTCAAGCGGCATGGGATCCGGGACCGATACCTGGACCCGGCGTGATTCGTGAATAAGCGCCTTGCAACCGGTCCGCGTCCCTACGGATTAGCCGGACAACCGCAACCCGAACCGCTACGATGTAGGGTGTCCTCGCCCTCCGACCCCTCGGACGGAATGGCGCGACACTCGCCTGACGTGGCGGTACTGGCACCCCGCGAGAGATGAGTCTTCAGCGGAGCCTGGCGCCCGTCGAGTATCCTATCAATTTCGAGTTTTATCAATGCAGACGGTAACTTCCCTCGACGGCGGCCAAGGTGTGCGCCAGGTCGAAATCGGCCCCGAGCGGGACGGTCAGCGCGTGGACAACGCCCTGATGACCCTGCTCAAGGGGGTGCCGCGCAGCCTGGTCTACCGTCTGCTGAGAACCGGACAGGTGCGCATCAACGGCAAGCGCGCCAAGCCCGAGACCCGCCTCGCCCTCGGCGATATGCTGCGAATTCCGCCGGTTCGCGTGGCCGAGCGCGATGAAAGCGTCGCTCCTTCGGGCATGGTCCGGGCGGTCACCGATTCGATCATTTTCGAGGACAAGCACTTCCTGGTGATCGACAAGCCCGTGGGCATCGCCGCCCATGGCGGCAGCGGGGTGAGCCATGGCGCCATCGAATTGCTGCGGGCGGCCCGGCCGAACGAGCACCTGGAACTCGTCCATCGGCTGGACCGCGACACCAGCGGCGTGCTGGTGCTGGCGCGTTCACGCCCGGGCCTGACCGGCTTGCAGGCGCTCATCCGGGACAACGAGGTGACCAAGCAGTACCTCTGTCTCATGACCGGCACGCCGCGCAAGGCGAAATTCGATGTCAACGCGCCGCTGCTCAAGTCGGTGATGCATGGTGGCGAGCGCATGGTCCGCGTGGACGATGCCGGCAAGCCCTCGCTCACGTTTTTCCAGGAACTGGAGCAGTACCCGGGCGCGCGCCTGATGCAGGCCACGCTCGGCACCGGCCGCACTCATCAGATCCGCGTGCATGCCCAGTACGCCGGCCATCCGCTGGCTGGAGACCCGAAATACGGGGACGAAGAGGCGAACAAGCGCTTTCGCGCCAAGGGACTCAAGCGGATGTTCCTGCACGCGGCGCGGATGAGCTTCGATCTCGGCGGCAAGAACTACGATTTTTCGGCCCCGTTGCCCGACGATCTCAAGGCGTTCCTGGACAATCTGCGCGGCTGACCGCTGATCGGTGGACGCCGGCTTGGGGAGCCGACCTTGTCGGCGATGGGGCTTGCCTCAACCCGGCCCCGCTGCGCGGGATCGCCGACAAGGTCGGCTCCCACCGAAGCAAGACCTTGTGGGAGCTGCTTCAGCGGCGATCCGCGGCAGCGGCCAGATCTCGGCGAGCCCCATCGCCGATAAATCGGCTTCCTCAGCAGGCTTTCGCTGCGTCAGCCCAGGAATCTCGCGCTGACTTCCAGCGACCGGAGCAGGCCGCCGGCCAGTCCGGCCTGGAGAAGCACCGCACTGAGCGCGTGCGCCAACGCCACGGGCAGCAGGGCACGGCGGTGGAAGTACCACCAGGCCCAGCCGAATTCGGCCACGAAGCACAGCTGCATGAGCAGGCCGTTGGGAGTGTGCAGCAGGGCGAAGGCCAGGGCGGTGAGCAACACGGCCAGCGGGCGGGGCAGCGCCCGTGCCAGCAAGGCCCCCACGACCGCCAGCATCAGCCACTGCTGGAACAGAGCCCAGCCGACATAGACGGCCACACGGCCCAGTGGTGGCCACGCAGGGGCGTGACCGAAAAACACGACGACGCAGAGGGCCGCGGGTACCGCCAGCAGCGGCCAGCCGGCGACGCGCCATGTGCCGAGCCAGTGCCAGCGCGGAAGGACACGAGTGGCATTGAGATAGAAGGCGTAGGTCGCGCCCGCAACGAACATCGCGACGCCGGGCGGGTCCGGCCGATCGGAAAGTCCCAGTCCTGCGATGAACCAGAGTGGGCCGATGAGAACGAGTATTGCGTCGATAAGGCCGCTGTCCGTGCGGATGGCTGGTGTCGACGCAGTCGCGGTAGGAAACACCGCCACCGGCGAGCCTGCGGCCACAACGGGCCGACGCCGGTGCCGCAGCACGGCCGACCCGACGGAGGCGCCGAGTACGAGCAGGTAGGCGATCGGCGGCAACCAGGGCGGCCATGCGCGCGCGGGGCCAGCGGCAGGCCCCGAAGGCCTGGCCGCCGTCTCCGAACCGAATGTCACCAGCGGGTCGGCCGCGCGGGCATGGTCGCGCCATGCAAGCAATCCCTCGGCCGAGAGCCGGGAGGGAAGGGCGCCGACCGGCGGCTGGATCGGGCCGCTTCCGGCCACCAACGATGCTTCGTGCAGCGTGAACGTGGCCGCGGCGGGAAGCGTCACCTCCAGGCGCAACATGGCCGCGCGGGCGGGTGGCGTGACAGGTCGTCCCGCCGGATCGGTCCAGTCCAGAGGGCCCAGTCGAAGAACGGGCGGCAGTGGGCCCCCGGCGAATGGGCCGAGCGTGGCTCGCCGCAGTGGGCCGGTCAGCGTTTCCCGCGCCACCCAGGCGTAGCTGCCGGGGGCCGACGCCTCCGCGCGCAGCCGCAGGCTGTCCAGCCGCCTTATATCCACGGGCCTCGCGAGGGGTAGGCCGATCTCCATGGCGGAACCGTCCATGGCTCGGAATGCCAGGCCGTCTTCGACGACCGTCAGAACACCGGAACCAAAGGCTCGGCCCGCGACCACGTCGTCTCGCTCGCGAAAGCGCCACGACCAGGGCGAGTCGCCGGCGGCGAACGCGGCCCGATCGGCGGCGCTCTCGTTTTCGATCGCCGCCCGCACCACTGTCGCTCCGAATCGCGGCAACGCGACGAGCGTGGCGAGCGCCAGGATCGCGCTCGCCACGGCCACCCAACGGGCGCTGCGCGGGTGCATCTCAGCGGTCCAACAGGGCCTCGACCCGCGCGGCGCAGATGAAGTCGTTCAGGGAGAGGCCGCCGACATCGTGAGTGGACCACAACACCTGGCAATGGCCATAGCCCGCTTCGAGGTCCGGATGATGATCTTCCTGGTTGGCCATGAAGCCCACGGCATTGATGAAGCCGAGGGTGTGGTGAAAGTCGGAGAAACGGAAATCCTTGACGATGGCCTTGCCGTCGGCGGTGACCTTCCAGCCGGGCAGGCTTGCCAGGTGGCCGTCGACGGCGGCGTTGTCGAGCGCGTGCTCCGCGCCCTTGCGCGGCTGGCAGTGCTGGGTGGCGAGCGGGGAGAGGGTCATGGTGTATCCATCCATCCTGAGAAAGCGCGAAGCGTCCGCGCTGGCGGTTGAATTGTCAAAAGACGGCGCCCAACTCGAAAGCGTACTAAAATGGTGCTGATTACCCCGGAGCCATCATGATCGACATTTCCGAACGCGCGCAGGGTCATTTCCAGCGCCTGCTGGCCCAGCAAGGTGACGAGGGCCTGGGCATACGCTTGCGCGTGGTGGCGGCGGGCACGCCTTCCGCTCAATGCGAACTGGAATTCTGTGGCGCCTCGGAACTCACCGGCGACGAATGGACGGTCGAGTGCGCAGGCTTCAACCTGTACGTCGACAGCGAGAGCATGCGCTGGCTCGATCCCGCCAATATCGACTACGAGACCACCCCCACGGGTAGCCAGCTCAACATCCGCGCACCGCGGATCAAGGGCGAGGCGCCGGGCGAGGGTGCCGGGCTCGTCGAGCGCGTGCAGTTCGTTCTCGAGTCGGAGATCGCGCCGCAGATCGCCTCGCACGGAGGCCGTATCTCATTGGTGGAGGTGACGGCTGAGGGCGTGGTCGTGCTGCGCTTCGGCGGCGGCTGCCACGGTTGCGGCATGGTCGACGTGACGCTGAAGAACGGGGTGGAGAAGACCCTGCGCGAGCGCATTCCAGAGATCACGGAAGTGCGCGACGCCACCGACCACGAGACGGGCGAAAAGCCCTACTTCGCCCGCGCGGCCGGATAAGGCGCCAGGGCGGTCATTCGCCCTGGATGTGGTGCTCGAGACCCTGCAGCTTCGTCGGCATCGTGGCGAAGTAGGCGGAGACATCGTCGATGTCCTGGTCGGACAGCGTCGCGGCGAAGCCCTTCATGATGGCGTTGTCGCGGCGGCCGTCCTTGTACTCGTGCAGGGCCTGCGCGAGATAGTCGGCGTACTGGCCGGCAAGGCGCGGGTACTGCGGATCGACGGCGTTGCCGTCCTGGCCGTGGCAGGCCACGCAGGTGGCGATCTTGGTCTTGCCGCGCGCCGGGTCACCGGCGGCGAAGGTCTGGGTGGCGGCAAGCGCAAGGAGCGCGCCGATGGCAATCAGGGAAAACCCACGGATCATCGTTCGTCCTCGGCGGCTTACTTGGCGAGACTGGAAAGGTAGGCGGCGATATCCGCGATTTCCTGGTCGGACATGCTTTGCGCCTGGGCGCCCATCGTCGGGTGCTTGCGCTCGCCGCTCTTGTAGGCCTTCAAGGCGTTGACGATGTACTGCTCGTTCTGGCCGGCGATGTGCGGCACGTGGTATTCGGGGTACGCGTTGGCATAGCCCGGCACGCCGTGGCAGCCATTGCAGGTGTAGACGAGTGTGCGACCCTTGGCCTTGTCCCCTTCGGCATGCGCGGCGGATGCGGCGCACAGAGCTACAGCGATCAGTCCAACCAGATGCAGACGCTTCATTAAGTGTTCCCTGGGTGCCGGGCGGGGCCGGGGGTTGAATAGCCGTCGAAGTATAGAGGCGTGTCGCGACGGCGGACAACTCGGGCCGGGAAAGCGCCGTCAGAACAGGCTGCGGATGATGTGGATACCCGCGATGTACTCGCCGGCGATGGTGCCGATGCTCACCAGGAAGAAATTGAGCAGGGTGCGCGCCACGCGGTTCTTCCACCAACCGGTCCAGTGGGTGATGTCGTCGCGCAGGCGTTCGAAATCCAGCACACGCGGCTTGCGCACCCAGGCTTCAGCCATGGCGCTGATCGCGCCGGAGGGAATGCCGGGGCGGAAGGGCTTCAGCGGCGCGGCGACGAAAGCGGCGACGATGGACAACGGATGGGCGCCGGCGATCAGCGCACCCAGCGCCGAAAGGCCGCCCGTGAGCAGTATCCAGTTCTTCAGCGCGTCGACGCCCAGGCTCGGGCTGCGATAAAAGGCATAGCCGATCGCGGCGAAAATACCCAGGACCAGCGCGACGGCAAGAATTTTCGGCCACTTCGACGCCGGTGGCGTGACCGCGAGATCATCGGCGAGCGCCCGCGCGTCGCCGTGTTGGTCCGCCAACTGGGCGCTCATGCCCTTGAGGTGACCGGCGCCGATGACGACGAGCACCTTGCGGCTGGGAGCCGAGGGGTCCATCGCCGCGCCGTTCTCGCGGAGCTTCGCCGCCATGAATTCATCGCGCTCGGCGATGAGCGCGTGATAGAGCGGCGCGGAGCCACTGGCGAATTCGCTGAACGCGCTTTCGAGCAGGTCCGCCTGCTTCAGCTTCTCGATGTCGGCCTCGGCGATCTCCTCGCGCTCGAACACGCTGCCGAGCATGCCGGCCATCAGGCCGAAGCGCTGGAAGAAACCTACGCTGCGCCAGGCCCGCTTGAGCGTCGTGCCGACTTCACGATCTACCAGCCACACGGGGATGCCGCGCGCGTCTGCGCCGTCCATCGCGGCCTTCATTTCGGCGCCGGGTTCGATGCCGTACTGCGCGGCGAGGCGCTTCTGGAACGAGCCGAGCACCAGGCTGGCCGCGACCATGCCGGCCTTGCCCTGGCGAATGACCTGGAAGAGGTCCATTTGCTTGAACGCTTCCGGATCGCGGATGCCGTGCGCGCGGCTGGGGCACAGCTCCACCGCCACGGCGTCGAAGTGCTCGGTTTCCAGCAACGCATCCACCGCCTGCACGCTGGCGCGCGACACATGCGCCGTGCCGAGGATGACGTACTCGACGCCGTCGCGCGTCATGCGCTCGATGGGTTGGCCTTCCAGGGCGGCGGGCAGGGTGACGTCGTACTCGGCCGGAATCATTCGCGGGGTGGTCCTTGGGGTGGGGTCAGTCGCGGAAGCGCTTGGTGAGATCGCCGTAGGCATCGATGCGGCGGTCACGCAGGAACGGCCAGATGCGGCGCACGTGTTCGCTGCGTTCCATGTCGACATCGCAGACCAGCAATTCGCGCCCGTCGGTACCGGCCTGGGCGAGGAACTCACCCTGCGGCCCGGCGACGAAGCTCGAACCCCAGAACTGGATGCCGCTGCCGACGTTGGAGGGATCGGCCTCATAACCGGTGCGATTGCACGAGAGCAGGGGAAGGCCATTGGCGACGGCATGGCCACGCTGCACGGTGATCCATGCCTCGCGCTGGCGGGCCTTCTCCTCGTCGGAGTCGTTCGGGTCCCAGCCGATCGCGGTGGGATAGAACAGCAGGTCGGCACCGGCCAGCGCCATCAGGCGCGCGGCTTCGGGGTACCACTGGTCCCAGCACACCAGCACGCCGAGCTTGCCGACCGAGGTCTGGATGGGATCGAAACCGAGATCGCCCGGCGTGAAGTAGAACTTCTCGTAGAAAGCCGGATCGTCGGGAATGTGCATCTTGCGGTACTTGCCGGCGATCGCGCGCGAGCGGTCGAAGACCACGGCCGTATTGTGGTACAGGCCGGTGGCGCGCTTCTCGAAGATCGAGGCGACGACCACGAGCTTGAGTTCCTCGGCGAGCTTGCCGATGCGATCGGTGCCCGGGCCGGGAATGGTCTCGGCGAGATCGAATACCTCGACGCTCTCGCGCTGGCAGAAGTACGGGCCGTTGTGCAGTTCCTGCAACAGCACCAGTTCCGCGCCGGCTTTCGCCGCCTCGCGCAGTCCCGCCTCGATGGCGTCGAGGTTGGCGTCGCGGTTGCCACGGTCGGTTTCCTGGAGGAGGGCGACCTTGAGGGTCTTGCGGGTCATGGACGTCTTTCCTCGCGCGGCACCCGCCGCGCATGCATGGGTGGATTACCGGGTGATCGCGGCGGGCAGCTGCATGGTGATGCAATGCAGGCTGCCGTTCTGCCAGATCAGCGGACGGCACGGCACCTGGACCACTTCGCGGCCCGGATGCGCCAGCCCGATGATCCGCGCCGCCTCGTCATCGACACGGTCGCCGTAAGCCGGTACCAGCACGGCGCCATTGACGATCAGGTAGTTCGCGTAGGACGCCGCGAGGCGGCGATCTTCATCGATGATCGGCCGGGCCCATGGCAGCGGATGAAGCGGATAGGGCTTGTCCTCCGGCGTCTGCAGCTCGGCCAGTTCCGAGGCCATCTGGCCCAGTTCCTCGAAATGCGGATCGCTCTCGTCGTCGCACGCCTGGTACACGATGCCGCCGTCCTCGGAGAAACGCGCCAAAGTGTCGATATGGGCGTCGGTGTCGTCGCCTTCAAGATAGCCATGTTCCAGCCACAGCACGCGATCCGCGTGCAGGGTGGTGGCCAGGGTGTCCGTCATCGTCTCGCGGGAAAGGTCCGGATGGCGCTGGTGCAGGCACTTCCACGTGGTGAGGATGGTGCCCCGGCCGTCGCTCTCGATGCCGCCGCCTTCCAGGGCCCAGTCGATGCGCTTGTGCGGCAGACCGGCCAGGACGCCACGCTCGAGCAAGCCGGAAATCAGCGCGTCGTCCTGCTCCGCACCGAACTTGCCACCCCAACCGGTGAAGCGGTAATCGTTGAGCAGCACGCCATCCGGGCCGGTGAGTGTGATCGGACCGGAGTCGCGCAGCCAGGTGTCGTCGTAGGGCAATTCGATGAAGTGCACGCGGGCCATGTCGGCGCCGGCCTTTTCGATGGCCAGCCGGGCACGTTCGCGCAGGGCCGTGTCGGCGACCACGATGTGCAGCGGCTCGAAGCGGGTCACCGCCGCGGCCAGCGCCACGTACGTGGCCTCCACGCCGGCCAGGCGGTCGGCCCAGTCGGTTCCGGCATGCGGCCAGGCAATGAGCACGCCAGCCTGCGGCTCCCATTCGGCGGGCAGGCGGTAGGAAGAGCGGTCGGTCATGGCGAAGGCAGGGCAGCAAGGGAAGCCGGCTATTGTAGGACTTCCCGGTTACCGCTGCCCGGTGGGAGCCGACCCTGTCGGCAATGGGTGCTTGCCTCAGCGTGGCCCGCTGCCGCGGGATCGCCGACAGGGTCGGCTCCCACCCGGCTGTCGCTGGTTCGGTGGGAAGCCGCTTCAGCGGCGATGGCGCTCGGGGTTACTTCGGATTCGCCGGATTGAGGTTGTTGCCCGCTGGCGTGTTCAACACCGCGTGGATCACGTGGCTGCGCTCGAAATAGACGATATAGCCCGGATACATCCAGCGGTTGATCACCGGCTGCTTGCGGCTGCCGCCACCGCGGGAGTCGAGCTTGGCGGTGGGCTGGCCGTAGCGGCGCTCCACCTCGGCCATGCTCATGCCTTTCTTCGGCAGGTTCATCGCCTGCTCCTGCTGCACGCGCTGCATGAGCAGGGTGTCGCCGGCACGGACGGACGGGGCCACGGAGGCCGACACGAGCGCCAGCGCGATCGCGGTGAAAACAGGCTTGAAGGTGTTCATGATGGCTCCGTCGCGCTCCCCATGCGGCGCAGGACGCCGTTGTAGCAGATCGCCCGGGGGCGCGCCATGGGCGGCGCCCGGCGGACTTCGCGCTTGTGTGCTGCGTCGCGTTTCGGCGACGCGGATGGAGCGGGACGGCTATCATGCGCAGTCGTCTATCGCCTGCATGCCTATCCATGATCTCGTTTCGCAACCTCGCCCTGCGCCGGGGCAGCCGCACCTTGTTGTCGCAGATGGATCTCACGATCCAGACCGGCTGGAGCCTCGGCGTCATCGGCCGCAACGGCTGTGGCAAGTCCACCCTGTTCGCCGCGCTGAAGGGCGAGCTGGAGCCGGAGGTGGGCGACCTGGACATGCCGTCGAAGGTGCGTCTCGCCTCCGTGGCCCAGGAAACCCCCGCCTTGCCCGACCCGGCGATCGAATACGTCCTGGGTGGCGACGTGGAAGTGGCCGCCGCCCTCAAGGCCGAAGCGGACGCCTTCGCCGCCGAGGACCATGAAGCCGTGGCCGCCGCCCACATGCGCATCGAGGAAGTGAACGGTTACGACGCGCGTGCCCGCGCCGGCCGACTCATGCACGGCCTCGGCTTCGCGCCTGAAACCCATGAGCGACCGGTGTCCTCGTTTTCGGGCGGCTGGCGCGTGCGCCTCAACCTTGCCCGGGCCCTGATGGCGCCTTCCGACCTGCTCCTCCTCGACGAGCCCACCAACCATCTCGACCTCGACGCCGTGCTCTGGCTGGAGGAATGGTTGCGTCGTTATCCGGGCACGCTGCTGATCATCTCCCACGACCGCGAATTCCTCGACGGCGTGATCTCGCACACGATGCATCTGCACGACGGCACGGCCAAACTGTATGCGGGCAACTACAGTGCCTTCGAACGCCAGCGCGCCGAACATCTGCGCCAGCAGCAGATCGCGCACGAGCGCGAGAAAGCCGAGCGGGCGCACCTGCAATCCTTCATCGACCGTTTCAAGGCCAAGGCCAGCAAAGCCAAGCAGGCACAGTCGCGCATGAAGCGCCTGGAAAAAATGGCCGGCACCGAGGCGGTGCGGGCCGAGCGCTCCTTCAGTTTCTCGTTCCCGACGCCCGACCGGCTGCCGACCTCGATGTTGCAGCTGGATCACGTGGACGCGGGCTACGGCGATCACGTCGTCCTGCACGACATCGCCTTCGGGCTGGAATCCGGAGACCGTATCGGCCTGCTGGGTCCGAACGGTGCCGGTAAGTCGACGATGGTGAAATCGCTGGTCGGCGAACTCGTGCCGCTGGTCGGCGAGCGCGGTTTCCACAAGGACACGAAGATCGGCTACTTCGCCCAGCACACGGTCGAAAGCCTGCGCGAAGGCGCGAGTCCCTTCGACCATCTGCAGGAAAAGGCGCCGAATGCCGGCGCGCAGGTGCTGCGCGATTACCTCGGCACCTGGAACTTCCCGGCGGATCGTGCTTTCGAGCCGGTGGACGCCTTCTCCGGCGGCGAGCGGGCGCGTCTGGCCCTCGCCCTGATCGCGTGGGACAAGCCGAACCTCCTGCTGCTCGACGAACCGACCAACCATCTCGACCTCGACATGCGCGAAGCGCTCGCCGATGCGCTTGCGGCTTTCGATGGCGCCCTGGTGCTGGTGTCGCACGATCGCCATCTTCTCGGCATGGTTTGCGACGAGTTCTGGCGCGTGGCCGACGGCAAGGTGGAGCCCTTCGATGGCGACCTCGACGACTACGCGAAGTGGCTGCGCAGTCGCGCCACCACGCGCAAGACAGCGGCCGTAGCCTCGGCGCCGGCCGACGCGCCCGTGCAGGAGTCGGCGAAGGAGAAGCGCAAGCTGAGTGCCGAGGATCGCGAGAAGGAAAAGCCCTTGCGCGCACGGGTGAAGAAGATCGAGGCGTTGATCGAAAGCATGGACAAGGAACTCGGCATGATCGAAGGCAGACTGGCCGATCCGGCCGTGTATGGCGGCCCCACGGCCGAATTGATGAAGCTCGGCCAGCGCCAGGCCGAGTTGCGTGGTGGCAAGGAAACGCTCGAAGCGGAATGGCTCGAACTTCTCGAACAGATCGAGGCCTGAGCGTGAGCGCCGTCCTCCATGTGCTGTTGCCGGGACGCGACAAGGTGGGCGGCGTTCCCTCCTTCGCCGGTTGGCTCGCACGCGGAACGACGCTGCCAACGGAGGTGCCGGGCTATCTCGTCGCACTAGCGGAACACTTCCGTTGGCCGCATGGCCCCTTGCCCGCGGCCGCGCTGATCCGCCAGTCGGTGGCTGGCGACGCCGGTGGCGCCCTGTGGTTGTCCGCCGATCCCGCGTGGGTGCAGCCGGAACTCAACGGCGCCCGCCTGCTGGCCTGTGGCAACCTCGGCTTGAGCGTGGAGGATTCGAAGAGCCTGGTCGACGCGCTTGCCGAAACCTTCGAGGCGGAAGGAATGAGCCTCCTGGTCGGCGATGCGCAACACTGGCAGCTGCGCCTGCCGGGCTACGTCGACGTGCCGTCCTTTCCCGAGCCGGAGGATGCGCTTGGTGCCGATCTCTTCGAGCAGTTGCCCAAGGGCGAAGAAGGGCGGCGCTGGCGCGCCTTGATCAACGAAGCGCAAGTGGTCCTGCACAATCACCCGGTCAACCGGTCGCGCGCGGCGCAGGGCTTGCCTCCGGTGAACAGTGTCTGGCTGTGGGGCCCCGGGGCGCTCCCCGACTGGGTCGAATGCGGCCTGTCGCGCATCTACAGCGACGACCTGCTCGCCTGGGCCCTGGCCCATCGCGCGAACGTGGACGTCCAATCGCGCACGATGTTCGCCCCCTCCGCCCATGCAGGAGCAGCCCCTGTGGGAGCCGCTTCAGCGGCGAAGGGTGCTCGCGGCAACCCAGCCATCGCCGCTGAAGCGGCTCCCGCATACAGCCTGCTCGACCTTCAGGACGTTCAGCCGTCCGCTTTCGAACGCGACTGGTGGCCCGCGATCGAAGCGCGTCTCACGGCTGGCACCGAGGTTCGCCTCGCCTTCGCCGATGGCGTGCGCATGGTGTTGCGTAAGCGCCACCGCCTTCGCTTCTGGCGCAAGGCATGATCGCGAAAGCCTGGCGCCAGCGCGCCGTCGTCGCCGCGCCGAGCGGCTGGCCAACTCACGTCCACCACGTGATCCAGCGCATCTATGCCGCGCGAGGCGTATGCACGCCGGACGGCGCCGAACATCGACTGGCGCGGATGCTGTCGCCCGACCTGCTCGGAGGCATGGACCGCGCCGTCGCCTTGCTCATGCGCGCCATCGCCGAAGACAAGCGCATCGTCATCGCCGGTGACTATGACTGCGACGGTGCCACCGGCACGGCGGTGGCCGAACGCGGCCTTCGCCTGCTCGGGGCGCGTCACGTGAGCCACGTGGTGCCGAATCGCTTCGTGCACGGCTATGGCCTGAGTGAAGCGCTGGTGGCGTCGCTCGACCCGACACCGGACATCATCGTGACCGTCGACAACGGCGTGGCCAGCATCGCCGGCGTGGCCGCGGCGCGCGCGCGCGGTATCTCGGTGGTGATCACCGATCACCACCTGCCGGGCGATACGCTGCCCGAAGCCGACGCCATGGTGAATCCCAACCTCGCCGGTGACGGTTTTCCGAGCAAGGCGCTCGCCGGCGTCGGCGTCATGTTCTATCTGCTGTTGGGCATCCGCGCCTCCATGCGTGACGCAGGCCATTTTCCCAACGGCGAGCCGGATCTGAGCGCGCTGCTGGATCTGGTCGCGCTCGGTACCGTGGCCGATCTCGTGCCGCTGGATTTCAACAACCGCGTGCTGGTCGATGCGGGCCTGAAGCGCATGCGCGCAGGCAAGGCGTGTGCGGGTGTCACGGCGCTCATCGAAGGCAGCGGACGCTCGCTGGCGACCGTGGGAGCGACCGACCTGGCCTTCGCGATCGGCCCGCGGCTCAACGCCGCCGGTCGCCTCGAAGACATGTCGCTCGGCGTCGCCTGCCTGCTCACCGACGATCCCGGCATCGCGAGGCGCTACGCCGAACAACTTTCGGCGATCAACCAGGAACGCCGCGAGATGCAGGCGGGCATGGTCGAGGAGGCCGAGACGATGGTCGCGCGCGCGGCGCACGTGGATGCCGTGGGTGTCGCCTTGTTCGATCCCGGCTGGCATGCGGGCATCGTCGGCCTCGTGGCCTCCAAGCTGAAGGAGAAGCTGCACCGCCCGGTGCTCGCGTTCGCACCGGCGGGGGACGAAACGGGTGAACTGCGGGGTTCCGCCCGCTCCATCCCGGGCTTTCATATCCGCGATGCCCTGGCCGAGATCGATGCGAAACATCCAGGACTGATCCTTCGCTTCGGTGGGCACGCGATGGCTGCCGGCCTGAGCTTGCAGGCCGCCGATTTCGAGCGCTTCGCCGCCGCCTTCGACGCGACGGCGCGCGCCCACCTGGATGATGAGCGCCTGCAAGCCCTCGTCCATACCGACGGCGAACTGGATTACCGCGACCATACCCTCGACCTCGCGAAGCAACTGCGCCACGCCGGCCCCTGGGGTCAGGGCTTTCCACCACCCCTCTTCGAGGCGCGTGTCGAATGCGCCTCGTGGAAGCCGATGGGGAGTCGTCACCTTCGCCTGCAATTGCGTCACGAGCAGGGCGGAGCGCCGCTCGATGCCGTGATGTTCAACTGCTACGACGGAACCCCGCCACCGTCGCGGATGCGCGTGGCCTACGAGCTTTCCGTCAACGACTGGCAGGGCAGGGAAAGTCTTCGGCTGCTGTTGACACATATGGAAGCCATTGGCTGATGCGTTCCAACGCACTCACCGCCGTGGCGATCGCGCTGCTTTCGGCGCTGTTCTTCACCCTGACCTATGTCCTGAATCGCGCCGTCGTCAGCGGCGGTGGTCACTGGCAATGGGCGGTGATCCTTCGCTACATCGTCACATTGCCCTTGCTGGCCGCCGTATTGCCGTTCCAGGGTGGGCTGGGCAACCTGCCACACGAGTTGCGCTCGCATGCGCGGACATGGCTCGGCTGGAGCACGGTCGGTTTCGTGCTGTTCGGCGTGCCGCTGACCTGGGCGGCTAGCAGCGGTCTGTCGTGGCTGGTGGCAGGCAGCTTCCAGGTGACCGTTCTCGCCGGTCCGTTGATGGCTCCCTTCATTTATCGCGACGAGCGTGCGCGCTGGCATGGCGGCGCGCTGGCGATCGGGACGCTGATCGTCGTCGGCGTGATGCTCCTGCAGTTCGGTCATGCGCACGGCGCGCTGGACGCTTTCGCATGGCTGGCGGTGGGCGCGGTGGTCTTCGCCGCCTTCGCCTATCCGCTAGGCAACCGGAAAATCCTGCTTCACCTGGAACGCAGCGGTACGAAGCTCGGGGCGGTACAGCGTGTGTTTGGCATGACCCTGGCGAGCTGGCCACTGTGGCTCGTGTTGTTCGTCGTGACCTGGATGACGATCGGGCCGCCGTCGCTGCGTGAAGTACTGCTGGCGAGTGGCGTGGCCTTGTCCTCGGGCGTGATCGCCACGGTGTTGTTCTTCCACGCTACGGAGCGGGTCGGGCGGCAGCCGACGGCCCTGGCCGCCGTCGAGGCGATGCAGGCGGCCGAACTGTTGTTCGCCACGGCGATCGGTGCGGTTTTCCTGGGCGAAGCCATTCCTGGCACCCTGGCTGCGACGGGAGCCGTCGCCATCATCGTCGGTATCGGCCTGTTCGCATGGGTCAGCGGGAAAGAGGCGGCGCCAGGCGACGATAGCGACGCCGCGCGCGACGCTTGACGCCGACGTGACGGATACGGCGTAGGCTGAGGCGATCCTCACGGAGACCTGGCCATGAAAACCGTCGTTCTCGCCTTGCTGCTCGGGCTGCCCACGATCGCCTCCGCCACGCCTCCGCCCGGCACCCACGGCCAACCCGCGCCGGCCCCCGAGCCGATGAAACGCTTCGTCTGGCGCGACGAGGCCGCGGGATACACCTTCGTCGCGCCGCCGCGCTGGGCTGGCAAGGTGCGAGCCGTGCCACTGGAATCGGTCGAGCTGGCGAGGTCCGGCGCGACCAGCGGGGTTCGTTTCGTCGAAGGATCGAAGACCTTGCTGGTCCTGCTCGCCACCGAGGAGAGCCGTATGCAGGCGCTGACGGCGACGGGAGTTTCCGAACTGTCGCGGCGAGGCGAGCACGTGGTGGCGGTCAAGACGGCGGAGGATGGCGGCGAGCTGGCGCTGACGAACGAGGAACTCGCATCGGCGGTGCAGTGGGATGGCGGGGCGAGCGGCACCGTCTCCCGCTGACCTATGGCCTCCGCTCCTGCGGCCCTCACTGCCGTGGGAGCCGCTTTTGTGGGAGCCGACTTGTCGGCGATGGGTGCTTGCCGTGACCTGGCCCGCTGCCGCGGGATCGCCGACAAGGTCGGCTCCCATCAGGGTTAATCATACTTTGAGGATATCGAAGCGGAGCTTTTGCTGTATCGATTCGACTCAATTCAGGGACTAGCCTTTGCGTATGGCTCTTTCCCTGGAGGTTCCCGTGGACGGCTCATCGCCCGCCGCGCCGGCGGTGCTCGCGGATCGACGCATCCGTCATGGCACGCCGGCTTTCCGGCGCACCAATCTCGCCTTGTTTTCCTCGGGCTTCGCGACGTTCGGGCTGCTCTACTGCGTGCAGCCCCTGATGCCCGCATTGTCCCGCGCCTTCAACGTGGACGCGGCGGCCAGCAGCCTGTCGCTCTCGCTTACCACTGGTGTCATGGCCGTGGCGATGCTCTTCGCCGGCGCGATGTCGGATGCGTGGGGGCGCAAGCCCATCATGCTGGCATCGTTGCTGGGCTCGTCGTTGCTCGTGCTGCTGACCGCGATGGCGCCGAACTGGACGTCGCTGCTGGTGTTGCGCGCCGTGTTGGGTCTCACCTTGGCAGGCCTCCCCGCCGTGGCGATGACCTACCTGAGCGAGGAAGTGCACGGCGAATCGATCGGTTATGCGATGGGCCTCTATATAGGCGGCAACGCCATCGGAGGCATGAGCGGGCGCATCCTCTCCGGCTTCGCGGCGGATCATGCGTCGTGGCGCGTGGCGGTCGGCGCGATCGGTGCCTTGGGCCTGGTCGCGGCGTTCCTCGTGGCGCGCGGATTGCCGCCTTCGCTGCATTTCCAGAAGCGTCGCGCGCACCCGCGCGTGCTGGGGGACGCGTTCGTTTCGCTATGGCGTGACAAGGGCTTGCCGTGGCTGTTCGCGGAAGGCTTTCTGCTGATGGGGGCCTTCGTCACCATCTACAACTACGTGGGCTACCGTTTGCTCGCGCCACCGTTCTCGCTCTCGCAGTCCCACGTCGGTGCGATCTTCATGGTCTACCTGGTCGGCGTCGTCGGCTCGGCATGGATCGGATCGATCGCCGGAAGGCTCGGTCGTCGTCGCGTGCTCTGGACCACCTTGGTGATGATGCTGGTCGGCGTGGCGTTGACGGCGAGCGGATCGCTCTGGGCCATCGTGGCCGGTATCGCCGTGATGACCTTCGGTTTCTTCGGCGGGCATTCCATCGCGAGTAGCTGGGTCGGCAACCGCGCACCCTCCGCCAAGGCGCACGCCTCGTCGTTTTACCTGTTCTCGTACTACATGGGTTCCAGCATCGCCGGCTCGCTGGGCGGCATCGCGTGGACCCATGGCGGTTGGAACGGCGTCGCGGGTTATGTCGCGGTACTCGTCTTGCTCGGCCTCGGTATCGCGCTGAAGCTGCGCAGGCTCACGCCTTTAGCATCAGCTTCATGAAGGCCTTCACCAGTGGCGACGCATCGTCGCGGCGGTGCGCCAGGTGCAAGGCGCTCGCCGCGTCGGGCGAATCGATGGTGACGTAGGCCACGCCATCCACTTGCACGTGGCGCATCGATTGCGGCAACACCGCCACGCCCATGCCCGCGGCGACCAGGCCGATCATGGTCGACGATTCCCCGGCCTCTTGCGAGATGCGCGGCGAAAAGCCCGCGTTGCGACACATCGTCAACAGCTGGTCGTGGATGCCGGTGCCCGCCGCGCGGGTGAATACGATGAAGTTCTCGTCGGAGAGTTCTTCCATGCGCAGCTTCGCGCGCTTGCGCCGTGCCAGCGGATGGTCGGCACGAATCACGGCGACCAGTGGATCGTCCACCAGCTTGCGCGTGACGAGGGGCGCGGGAAGCACGGCGCCACGAATCAGCCCCAGTTGCTGGCGATCGTCGAGCAGGCATTCGATCTGCTGAAGCGTGTTGCGTTCCTGCAGTACCAGCCGTACCGACGGATAGGTTTCGCGGAACGCTCGGATCGCTCGCGGGAAACGCTCGATCAATGGCGTGCTGCGCGTGAAGCCGACATGCAATTCGCCGATCTCGCCGCGTTCGGCGCGGCGTGCCATGTCTCCGGCATCGTCCACGCGCGCGACGATGTCCTTCGCGGCGTCCAGGTAAGCGCGGCCTGCATCGGTGAGTTCGACGCGCCGGTTGGTCCGGCGCAGCAGGCGCACGCCGAGCATGCTTTCCAGGTCGCGGATCTGCTGGCTGAGTGGCGGCTGGGAGATGCCCAGTCGTTCGGCGGCCCGGCTGAAATGGAGCTCGTCGGCAACGGCGATGAAATAGCGCAGATGCCGCAGCTCGATGTTCATGCGATCAATCCGGCCGGACGCGGATCAGGCCTTCCTGCGCCGTGGATGCCACGAGGATGCCGTCGCGAGTGTAGATCATGCCGCGCGCCAGGCCACGCGCGCCCTGTGAGGTCGGGCTGTCGAAGGAGTACAGCAGCCACTCGTCGATACGGAAGGGACGGTGGAACCACAGCGCGTGGTCCAGGCTCGCCATCTGCATGTTGCGGGTGAGGTAGGAAATGCCATGCGGCAGGGTCGCCGTGCCGATCAGGTGAAAGTCCGATGCGTAGGCAAGCAGGGCCTGGTGCAACGACAATGTGTTATCGATCGGCGCGGTGAGACGGAACCAGATGTGCTGGTAGGGCGGCCGCTTGGCAGGGCGCAGTTCGTCGCGCGGCCAGACATGGCGAAACTCGAACGGGCCGTCGATACCGAGCCAGCGCTGGGTCTTCTCCGGCAGGCGGCCCAATTGCTCAAGCGACATGGCCGGCATCGGCTCGACGTCTTCGGGCGCAGGCACTTCGGGCATGGACATCTGGTGTTCGTAGCCTTCCTCCGGCTCCTGGAACGAGATGGAACCGTTGAGGATCGGCTGGCCGTGTTGGATCGCGACCACGCGGCGCGATGAAAACGAGCCGCCGTCGCGCGTGCGTTCCACGCTGTAGACGATCGGCGCGTTGATGTCGCCGGCGCGCAGGAAGTAGGCGTGCAGGGAATGCGCCTCGCGTTTCGGGTCCACCGTGCGTTGCGCGGCCGACAATGCCTGGCCGAGCACCTGCCCGCCGAAAACGAAACGGGTGCCGATGTCGCGACTCTGTCCACGGAAGAGGTTGTCTTCCAGGCGTTCGAGTTCGATCAGCTCGACGAGTTCGCCGACATGGTTGTCCGACATGGGGGTCCTGGTAAGCGGTGGCGCGATGGGCGGCCAGTATAACGGGCCTAGCCGGTCAGCCGGCCCAATCGTCCCGCGTCGTACGCCCTGGCCCAGGGAAACTGCGGGCCCGGATCGCGCTTGCGCGGCACTTCGTTCTCGGGGTCGTCGCTGGCGGGCACCAGGGCCGTGTCCAGGTCCTCGTGGCCCGCGATGTGGCGCAGCGAAGGGAAGCGCTCCACGAGGTGATCGAGCAGGTCGCGCAAGGCGGCTATCTGGCGTTCCGGGTAGGGCTCGGTCATGGTCTGCCGCGCGGAGTGGAACCAGTCGGGATAGCGGCCGGTGTTCACCAGTTCGATGCCGATCGAGCGCGGGTTGTAGCCACGGGTGTGGTGGGCCACGCGCAGCGGGTCCACGTAGCACAGCACCGAACCGTCGCGGTCGATGTAGTAATGGCCGCTGTTGCCCGCGCCGGAGTCGTAGAGCACCCGCTCGCCGTACTCGCGGGCCATGGCCAGGTCGGGCAGTTCCGTGCAGTGGATCACCACGAGGTCGATGGACCCGGGCTCCCGCTGGGGGAGGACGGACTCGTAGGGCAGGGGGGCGTGAAGGATGTCGATCATGCCGCTTTGATAACATAGGCGGTCATTCCGCGTACGGAGACCGCCATGCGCGGCCACATCATCCTTTCCCACGGTTCCGATTCCGGTCCCGACGCCACCAAGGTCAGTGCGCTCGCCGCCCTGGCCGAAACGCTCGGCTGGACCACGGCGCGGCCCGATTACCGTGAGGACGACGTACTCGGCCATGCGGGTTCGATCGATCCCCGCCTCGCCCGGTTGGCCGCCGCCATCTCAGCTTCGCCGCGGCCCCCAGTGCTGGTCGGTTCGAGCATGGGCGCCTTCGTTTCCGGCCTGGCCTCGTTGGAGGCACCGATCGCCGGGTTGTTCCTGCTTGCCTTGCCGGCGCGCATCCCCGGTTATCCCCGGGCGTTCGCCGCCCGGCCGGGCGTGCCCTCGTTCCTCGTGCACGGCTATGCGGACGATGTGTGCCCTCTCGACGAGGCGCTCGCCTTCGCCCGCGGCCACGCCGTGCCCGCGCTGCTGGTCCCGGACGACCACCGCCTTGGCGCGACGCTCCCGGACATCGAAGCCGAATTCCGTCGCTTCCTGGGCGGGCTGGCATGAGCGCCTTCTTCGCCACCTGTCCGAAAGGGCTGGAATATCTGCTCAAGGACGAACTCATCGCCCTGGGCGCCGGCGACGTGCGCGAGGCGCTGGCCGGCGTGTCGTTCACCGGCACGATCGAGACGGCCTACCGTGCCTGCCTCTGGTCGCGCATGGCCAGCCGGGTGCTGCTGCCGCTGGCCGAGTTCGATGCCGCCGATCCGGAGGCCCTCTATGCCGGCGTGCAGGGCATCGATTGGGCCGAGCACCTCGCCGCGCATGGAACCTTGGCGGTGGACGCCAACACCGCGCAGAGCAAGCTCACCCACAGCCAGTTCATCGCGCTCAAGACCAAGGACGCCATCGTCGACCAGTTTCGTGCCGCCAGTGGCGCGCGGCCCGACGTGGACCCGGAGGAACCCGACGTGCGGGTGAACGTGCGCCTGCGCCGCGACCGCGCCACGCTGTCGATCGACCTCTCCGGCCTGCCCTTGCACCGCCGCGGCTGGCGCGAGCAGCAGGGCGAGGCGCCGCTTAAGGAAAACCTGGCCTCGGCCATGCTGGTGCGGGGCCAATGGCCGCGCATCTACGCCGAAGGCGGCGCGCTGGTCGACCCGATGTGCGGCTCGGGCACGTTGCTGATCGAGGGCGCGCTGATGGCCGCCGACGTGGCGCCGGGCCTGCGCCGCGACTACTACGGCTTCCTGGGCTGGCGTAAGCACGACTACACGCTGTGGCGCGGCATCTACGACGAAGCCAAGGCGCGCGCCGAAGAGGGCCTGCGGGCGCTGCGCCCGGTGTTCTTCGGCAGCGATTCCGATCCGCACATGGTGCAGACCGCCAAGCGCAATGCGCAGAGCGCGGGCGTGGCCGGATTCATCCACCTCGACCGTCGCGATGCCGCTCATGTGGAGCCGCCGCCGGAAACGCCGCTGGGCCTGGTCATCACCAACCCGCCCTACGGTGAGCGCCTGGGCGACCGCGCCGAGTTGCCCGGTCTTTACCGGGACCTGGGCCAGGCGCTGAAAGACCGCTTCGGCGGCTGGCGTGCCGCCGTGCTGTCCGGCGACGAGGAATTGGGCCGCGCGTTGCGCCTGAGCCCGGACAAGCGTTACGCCTTGTTCAACGGCGCGCTGGAAACTCCGCTGTTGACCTTCGCCCTGCGTGCCCGGGACGAGGCGCCGCGCGAGGCCAAGCCTTTGTCCGAAGGCGCGCAGATGTTGAAGAACCGGCTGGAGAAGAACGTCCGCCACCTGCGCAAGCGCCTGGCCCGCGAGGACATCACCTGCTGGCGCGCCTACGACCAGGACCTGCCGGAATACGCCGCGGCCATCGACGTCTACGAGAACTGGCTGCACATCCAGGAATACAAGGCGCCGCAGGACGTCCCCGTGGACGTCGCACGCCTGCGCATGCGCGAGATCGTCCGCGTGGCGGGCGAGGTCCTGGGCATTCCCCGCGAACGTATCGCGGTGAAGACACGCGAGCGCGGCAAGGGCGGTTCCAAGTACGGCCAGTTCGACCAGAAGGGCGAGTTCATCGAGGTCCACGAGGGCGGCCTGTCCTTCCTGATCAACCCGACCGATTACCTCGATACCGGCCTGTTCCTCGATCATCGGCTGGTCCGGGCGAAGATCCGTGAACTCGCGGCCGGCAAGCATTTCCTGAACCTGTTCGCCTACACGGGCACCGCCAGCGTCTATGCCGCCGCCGGCGACGCCCGCGACACCACCACGGTGGACCTCTCGGGCACCTACCTGGACTGGGCCTCGCGCAACCTGGCCCTGAACGGCTTCACCGGAAACCGCCACCGCCTGGTCCAGGAGGATTCGCTGACCTTCCTGCAGAGCCGTTCGATGCAGTACGGCCTGATCTACGTGGACCCGCCGACCTTCTCCAACTCCAAGAAGGCCGACGACTTCGACGTCCAGCGCGACCACGTGAAGCTGCTGCTGCTGTGCGCCGAGCGCCTGCTGCCGGATGGAGTCATTGTTTTCTCGAACAATTATCGTCGTTTCCAGCTTGATCGGGCGGCCCTGGAACCCCATTTCTCCATCGAAGACTGGAGCGCACCGAGCATTCCGTTCGACTTCGCCCGGCGTCACGATATCCATGGCTGCTGGCTGCTTCGGAAGCCGTTCGTGAATCCGTGGCAAACGTGAACGGCGGGTCGAAAAAACTTCAGTCCGGATTCAGTGCCGGAGCGCGAATCTGCGTCCAACACCCGGAGGTAACTGTCATGAAAGGTACGTTCGTCAAGTCGGCTCTCGCCATCGCCGCTGCGGGTCTGATGGCTTTCGCGCCGAGCGCGTTTGCCCGCGGGCACGGCTACTACGGCGGCGGCTACCATGGCGGTTACGGCTATCACGGTGGCTATGGCTACCATGGTGGCGGTTATTACGGCCGCGGCCACTACGACCACGCGGGTCGCTGGATCGCCGGTGCCATCGTGGCCGGCGCGGTCGTCGGCCTGGTTGCCAACGCCACGGCGCCGCGCACGGTCGTCTACGACGATCGTCCGGTCTACTACAGCCGCCCGGCCACGGTCGTCTACGAAGATGCGCCGGTCGTCACCCGTCGCGTAACCACCACGACGACCTACGTCGATGACGGCTACGGTGGCACGCGTTACGTGCGCGACGACGGTTATTGATCGAAAAGCATCACATTGCAGGAACAGGAAAAGCCCGGCGTTCGCCGGGCTTTTTTCTTGGTTCATCGCGGACGTCCGGGGAAGTGTCTTATCGTCGGCTCGTTCGCTGAGCGCCGGGATGCTTCTGAAGATCAGCGCTGTTTTTTCCGGTGGTCCGCGATGAGTCTTCCCTGGGTCTTGATGAGCTTCAGGTATCGATCCAGAGCGTTCGTATCGTCGGTGGCGACCACCGATGTCGCCAGCGCCGCGTAGGGGCCCTCGATTGGCTCGTGCAGTTCGACATAGCGAATTCCCTTCGGGTTGTGATATCTGGGTCCTCCGTATTCCGTCGCCTCCAATACTTTCAGAACGTTTCCGTCGCCGTCGAGGAACGCCGCCCTCAGCCATGACATATCGTCGCTACCTGTCAGGCCGACGTTCGTATAGGTTTGGGCAAGTTCGATGCGTGGCCGGTTCACGTGTTCCATGCCGTACCAATGCATGATGATGGGTTCAGGATTCGCCGTGATGGACGCATCGCCGAGGTCGATGGACGGGTAGTTGCCGTTGTAACCGGTCAGGGGGATGACGGATGAAGGCAGTTCCCTGAAGATGACCTTCCACAGACTCGGCGTGTACATGGAGCTGTCGTGGCTCAGCTCGAAGCTTCGGATACCCTTGTCGTTCGCGTAGGCCAGCGGCAAATGGCCAGGGACGGTGACCCTATCCAGGGTGTTTCCCGCATCGTCGAAGAATGTCGCGATCATGTTTTTGAGGGAGGTGCCTAAGAGTTCCACCCAGCGATGAGACGTCGAGAGCCTGACAATGGCCTTGCCGTCGAGTGCGAGTCCCCATTCCCCCATACTGAAGGGGGATGAAGGCGACGTCGGTTCGACGGTCAATGGCCCCAGGGGTAGCGGGGCGTCATAACTTCCGTCGTATCCGCTGAGTAGGGTGAGGACGAGCCCCGATTCGGTCGAACTGGATGTCCCGGACATATCGACGCTCCCTGTGTGATATGGCGCCCGCGCCGCCGGATTCTGGCGTGCGGCGCGGACATGGGAGTTTATGCCGAGCGGTCGATGCCGGCCCATCGGTCATCGGTTGTAAGCGGACGGTGCGGAAATCCGGCACCGACCGTGGAATGGCCCCGAAATCCTTTCCGTTTACGGCACCATGCCGTTCGGCTCCGCTCCCGAGCCGTGTCGCTTGGCCTTCTTCGCGAGCTTGTCGAACTCGGCCTTGTCGATCGTCTGTACGGACTGGATCTGGCACGGGGGATCGTCACGGCGGACGATCTGCTCGTTGATACCGCCACAGATACGCATGGAACCGACGGCCTTGTCGCTCTCCGAGGCGCGGAAGTGGACGCCGCCACCGAGATCAACGCGCGGACAAGCCACGGTTGTCTTGACCAGGAAGTGGTTGGGGCCATTGCGCACGGTGATGGTGCGGTCGTCGATCACGTTCCATTCGTTGATGCGGTCGGTGCGCAGGCAGTCGGCGAACGGGAGTTCCTTGCGCGCCTGCGGAGGCGCGCCGGAGCCTTCGGCGTGGACGCTGACGGTGACGAGCAGGGAGGCGGCGAGCAGGTAGCGGAGGTTCATGGCCATACCCTCGGGGTGGGACTTCCACGTTAAGCCCGAACGGGCGTGGAGGCGAGAGTCCATGCGGGATCGGTGCACCTGCCGTTAAGCCGCCGGCAGGGTCCGCTCACATTCGTTGAACGTTTGCTCGGGCATCGTTCGCGAATGTCAGTGGCGACCGTCCCTCGCACAGGACCCCATGCATGAGCACGCCCACGCTCGGCCTCGATAGAGCTCCCCAGGCCGGCTCGGACCTCGCCCATCGCTTCCTCCGGATTCGGCGGTGCAGCACGGAACTGGCGGCGAGGCTCTCGCCGGAAGACTCCGTCATCCAGTCCATGCCCGATGCCAGCCCGGCCAAGTGGCACCTGGCCCATACCACCTGGTTCTTCGAACATTTCGTGCTGGGCCGCGACGCGGATTACGAACCGCGCCATCCCGAATGGCATTACCTGTTCAATTCCTACTACCAGTCGGTGGGGCCGATGCATGCCCGGCCGCACCGCGGCATGCTGACCCGGCCGGGCCTCGATGAGGTGCTCGCGTATCGGCGCCGAGTCGACGAGGCGGTCGCGGAGCGCATCGTGCGTGGCGACGACGCCATGCTTCCCTCGTTGATCGAACTGGGTGTGCAGCACGAACAGCAGCATCAGGAATTGTTGCTTACCGATATCAAGCACGCGTTCGCACAGAACCCGCTGGAGCCCGTGTATGCAGCGGAGGTCGCACATGCGGTTCCCGTCGTCGCGCAGCCGCTGCGCTATGTTCCCTTCGACGAAGGCGTGGTGAAGATCGGCCATGAAGGGACCGGCTTCGCCTTCGACAACGAAGGACCACGGCATCGGGCGTATCGGCAGGCGGGGGCGATAGCCAATCGTCCCGTGACCAATGCCGAGTACATGGCTTTCGTGCGCGATGGTGGATATCGCGATCCGCTGCTCTGGCTTTCCGATGGCTGGGCCGCGGTGCAGGCGGAACACTGGTTCCGGCCCTTGTACTGGGACGACGCCCTCGAAACCGAATTCACCTTGCATGGCCGCCGCGAGATCGACCCCCATGCACCCGTATGCCACCTGAGTTATTTCGAGGCCGACGCATTCGCGCGCTGGGCCGGCGCCCGCCTGCCCACGGAAGTGGAGTGGGAAATCATGGCCGCGGAACTTCCCGTGCGTGGGAACCTTCAGGATAACGGCGTGTTCCAACCCTGTGCCGCATCGTTCGAGACGACGCTCGGACAGATGTACGGCGACATTTGGGAATGGACGATGAGCCCATATGTCAGTTATCCGGGCTTCCGGCCGCTGGCTGGCGCACTGGGCGAATACAACGGGAAGTTCATGAATGGCCAATGGGTATTACGAGGCGGGTCCTGCGCCACTCCCGCCGACCATATTCGTGCGACCTACCGGAATTTCTTTCCTCCCCATGCCCGTTGGCAGTTCGCGGGGATACGACTTGGAAACGATCGATGAGCGCTCAACCGAAAGACATCCGCGTCGATGACCGTCACCCGGATGTCGAGGACACCCTCGATACCGTTCGCCGCGGCCTCGCCGCGAAGCCAAAGAGACTCCCGTCGCGATTGTTCTATGACGAGCGTGGATCGACCCTGTTCGAGGCCATCTGCGAGCAACCCGAGTATTACCTCACCCGTACCGAGATCGCGATCATGCGCGATCATGCGGGTGACATCGCCGACACCCTGGGTCCCGACGTCCGCCTCGTGGAATACGGCAGTGGCAGCGGCATCAAGACGCGCATGTTGCTCGAACATCTGCAGACGCCGGTGGCTTACGTGCCGGTGGAGATATCGCGCACCGCCTTGATGGAAAGCGTAGCCGACCTGGCGGCCCGTTTTCCGGATGTGCCGATGCAGCCGGTCTGTGCCGATTTCACCCAGCCATTGCGTCTTCCCGTGGCAACGCGCTCACCCCGTCGCACGGTGATCTATTTCCCCGGTTCCACCATCGGCAATTTCGAAACCAAGGACGCCGTCCGTATCCTGCGCCAGATGCGCACGGAGATGAGCGATGGTGGCGGCATCATCGTCGGCGTGGACCTGAAGAAGGACCACGCCGAGATCGAGGCGGCGTACAACGATGCCGCGGGTATCACCCGCGACTTCACGTTGAACATGCTGGTGCGCTTGAATCGCGAGATCGGTACCGACTTCGACATCGACGGCTTCCGTCATCGCGCACGCTACAACGTGCTGGCGGGGCGCATCGAGACCGACCTGGTGAGCACGAAGCGGCAGGACGTGCATGTCGGCCACGACGTCTTCGCCTTCCGCGAGGACGAGGCGATGCATGTGGAATACAGCTGCAAGTATTCGCTGGACGATTTCGCCCAGATGGCGCACAAGGCGGGATTGGCGGTGGAAAAGGTGTGGATGGACGAGGCGCGCCGTTTCAGCGTGCAGTACCTGGTGCGGGCTACGCCGGTACCTTGAGGCTAGCCACAGCGATTCAGCCCGGCCGCGGCGCTCCCAGCGCCACCAGCACATCCTGCGCCGTGCGAATGCGCTCCGCCGACCCGGGAAGCTCCAGGATCACGCGCAGCTTGTCCTGGCCGTCCATCTTGAACACCCTCGGTTGCTGCTGGATCAGCTTGATCAGGGCCATCGGGTCGATGTCCGGCTTTTCGCGGAAGGTGACGCGGCCGCCGTTGGCACCGAAGTCGAGCTTGCGAATACCCAGCGGTGTCGCCATGAGCTTCAGCTGGGCCACCGCGAACAGGCACTTCGTCTGGTCGGGCAACAAGCCGAAACGATCGATCATCTCCACCTGCAACTCGCGCAGGCCATCGTCGTTCCGTGCGCTGGCGATGCGCTTGTACAGCGTCAGACGCGTGTGTACGTCGGGCAGGTAGTCCTCGGGGATCAACGCCGGCAGATGCAGCTCCACCTCGGTCTCGTGCTCGGAGGTGAGGTCGAAGTCGGGTACCTTGCCGGACTTCAACGCGCGCACCGCGCGGTCGAGCAGTTCGGTATACAGGCCGAAGCCGATTTCCTGGATCTGCCCGGATTGTTCCTCGCCGAGCATCTCACCGGCGCCGCGGATCTCCAGGTCGTGCGTGGCCAGGGTGAAGCCCGCACCCAGTTCCTCCAGCGAGGCCAGGGCCTCGAGGCGCTTCTCGGCGTCCGCCGTCATCGAGCGGCGGTCGGGCACGATGAGGTAGGCATAGGCGCGGTGATGCGAGCGGCCTACGCGGCCACGCAACTGATGCAGCTGGGCGAGGCCGAAGCGGTCGGCGCGGTTCACGACGATCGTATTGGCCGTGGGGATGTCGATGCCGGACTCGATGATGGTGGTGGACACCAGCACGTTGAACCGCTGGCGGTGGAAATCGGCCATCACCTGTTCCAGTTCGCGTTCGGGCATCTGGCCGTGCGCGACGCGGATGCGTGCTTCGGGAACGAGTTCGGCCAGCTCACGTGCCGTGCGCTCGATCGACTCCACTTCGTTGTGCAGGAAATACACCTGGCCGCCACGGGCCAGCTCGCGCTGGATCGCCTCGCGGATGAGTGCCGGCTGATACGTGGAGATCAACGTGCGCACGGCGGTGCGATGGGCGGGCGGCGTGGCGATGATGGACAGGTCGCGCAAGCCGCTCATCGCCATGTTCAGGGTGCGTGGGATCGGCGTGGCGGTGAGGGTGAGCAGGTCGACCTCGGCACGCAGCTTCTTCAGCTGTTCCTTCTGGCGCACGCCGAAGCGCTGTTCTTCGTCGACGATGACGAGCCCGAGGTTCTTGAAACGGATATCGGACTGGAGCAGCTTGTGTGTACCGACCATCACGTCCACCTGGCCGTCCGCCAGCCGTTCGAGGGCGAGATCCACTTCCTTCTTCGACTTGAAGCGTGAAAGCACGTCCACCCGCACGGGCCAGTCGGCGAAGCGGTCGGCGAAGTTGCGGTAATGCTGCTGGGCGAGCAGCGTGGTCGGAACCAGCACGGCCACCTGCTTGCCGGCGGTCGCGGCGGCGAACGCGGCGCGCAGCGCCACCTCCGTCTTGCCGAAACCGACATCGCCGCAGACGACGCGATCCATGGCACGCGGCGCGGCGAGGTCGGTGATGACGGCATCGATCGCGGCCTGCTGGTCGGCGGTTTCCTCGAACGGGAAGGTCGCCGCGAATTCCTCGATCATCTGTCGATCGACCGACAGGGACTCGCCCTGGCGGGCCTCGCGCTGCGCATAGATCGCCAGCAACTCCGCCGCGACGTCGCGCACCTTCTCGGCGGCGCGCTTCCGCGCACGTTCCCAGGCGTCGCCGCCGAGCGAATGCAGCGGCGCCAGTTCGGGTGCCGTGCCCGTGTAACGGCTGACCAGGCCCAGCTGGGCCACGGGAACGTAGAGCTTGTCGCCCTTGGCGTATTCGATGGTCAGGAATTCGCCGGGCATGTCGCCGACATCGAGCGAAACGAGGCCCTGGTAGCGCCCCACGCCATGATCGATGTGCACGATGGGCGAGCCGATGGACAGCTCGGTGAGGTCCTTGATGATGCTTTCGGGATCGCGTGCCGCCCCGGCGCGTCGCTTGCGGTCCGTGCGGACGCGCTCGCCGAACAACTCGCGTTCGGTGAGTACCGTGAGCG
Organism: Luteibacter sp. E-22; assembly: GCF_049913125.1. Taxonomy (GTDB): domain Bacteria; phylum Pseudomonadota; class Gammaproteobacteria; order Xanthomonadales; family Rhodanobacteraceae; genus Luteibacter. The sequence goes on along the minus strand of NZ_CP183975.1, from coordinate 2,804,252 downwards.
CCGGCTTGGCCAGCGCGAAACCCTGTTCCAGCGAGGCGGCGGTGATCGCCAGCGATTCGCCGCGCGCAAGGAAATCCTTCCAGCCGTCCACGTTCACCGGCTTCAGGCCCGCGCCGGCCAACTGTTCGATCAGTGCCTCGCGGCGACCCGCGGAATCGGCGGCGATGAGGACGCGGCCGGGGTAGCTGGCGAGGAAATGGCGCAACGCCGTGCCCGGCTCTTCGCCCTTGCGGTTCAACGGTACGTCGGGGGCCGGCAGCGTGCCCAGGTCCACGGCGTGCTCGTGATCCTTCGAGACCACGTCCACGCGGGCCTGCTTGTTCAAGCGCTCGCGCAGCTGCTCCGGCGGCAGGTAGATCTCGCTCGGCGGCAGCACGGGGCGCTCGATGTCGTGCGCACGCTGGTCGTAACGTTCGGCCGTCTGCGTCCAGAATTGTTCGGATGATTCCAGCGCGCCTTCGCCCAGCACGAACATCGCGTCGCCGGCGATGTAGTCGAACAAGGTCTCGGTGGCTGGGAAGAACAGGGGCAGGTAATACTCGATGCCGCCGGGTGTCACGCCTTCCTTCATGTCCTGGTATAGCGGGCAGCGCCGGATGTCGATCGGAAAGCGTTCGCGCAGGTTGCTGCGGAAGTTCTTCGCGGCGTCCTCGGTCAGCGGGAATTCGCGCGCGGGCAGCAGGTCCACGCTCTCTACCTGGTGCTGGGAGCGTTGGGTCTCGGTGTCGAAGGTGCGGATCGATTCCACTTCGTCGTCGAACAGCTCCACGCGATAGGGCTCGCTCGCGCCCATGGCGTAGATGTCGATCAGGGCCCCGCGCACCGCGAAATCGCCCGGTTCGCTCACCTGCGGAACGTTTCGGTAGCCCGCGGCTTCGAGCCGGCGCTGCTCGGCGATGAGATCGAGTTTCTGTCCCTTGCGCAGCACCAGGCCGGAACCGGTGATGTGCCTGCGCGGCGCGATCCGCTGCATCAGCGTGGCGACGGGCACCACGAGCACGCCACGCCGCGTGCTGGGCAGCCGGTACAGCGTGGCGATGCGTTGCGACACCACTTCCGGATGCGGGCTGAAGACGTCGTAGGGCAGGGTTTCCCAATCCGGAAAGTGCAAGACCGGTAACTCGCCGGCGAACACGGCCAGTTCGCTTTCGAGGTTGTCGGCGCTACGGGTGTCGCGCGCCACCACGACCAGCAGGCCGTCGTGGGCGCGAGCCGCCTCGGCGATCTCGAGCGCCCAGGAGGAACCGTGGGGGGCGGCCCAGTAACGGCGGGTCTTGGCGTTGACGGGGAGCGGGGGGCGAGGAAGCGCTACGGGCATGGAGTCGGGCGGGAGCCTTGCTGACAAGCCGTCGATTGTACTACCTGCCCGTGAAGGCTCCTCGTGCGGCCGTGGGCTCAGTCGGCGTAATCGGGCTCGAAGAAGCTCCAGCGTACGTCCTTGAACTCGGCCCTGAAGTCGGCTTCGACGATGTTGATCGCCTCGATCATGGCCCGGGCGGTCGGCGCGGCGGCCATCTTCGCCTTGATCGCCACCATGACGTCGGTGCCCATCTGCAGGGTGAGCACGTTGTAGACGGTGTCGATCTCGGGGCGGGCCTCGAGGAAGGCGACCATCGCGGCACGCTGCTTCGGCTCGACGCCCTGGCCGATCAACAAGGCCTTCACCTCGATGGCGACCGCCACGGCGACCACGATCAGCAGGACGCCGATGGCGATCGTGCCGAGCGCGTCGAAGAACAGGTTGCCCGTGACCATGGTGAGCACGACCGCGAGCAGGGCCAGGCAGAGGCCGATCAGCGCGGCCAGGTCTTCGCCGAAGATCACCAGCAATTCGCTGGCGCGGGTCTCGCGGAACCATTGCCAGATCGAGCGGCCTTCACGCGCCTTGTTCACTTCCTGCATGCAGCCATGCATGGAAATGCCTTCGGTGACGATGGAGAACGCCAGCACGCCGACGGCCAGCCAGGCCCATTTCAGGGGTTCCGGGTGGGCCAGCTTATGCACGCCCTCGTAGATCGAGAACATGCCGCCCACGCTGAAGAGCAGGATCGCCACGAGGAACGACCAGAAATACAGGGCGCGGCCCCAGCCGAGCGGGTAGTCCGGCGAGGGCGGCCGCTTCGCCTGGCGCATGCCCAGGAGCAGCAGGCCCTGGTTGCCGCAGTCGGCTAGCGAATGCACGGCCTCCGCGAGCATCGCGCCCGAGCCGGTGAAGATCGCCGCGACCAGCTTGGCGATGAAGATGGCGAAATTGGCTCCGAGCGCGAGGAAGATCGCGCGCTTCGAATCGGCGTGTCCCGACATGTGATTCCCTGTCCCGCGGTGGTCAACCGCAAGATCTTACCGTATGACGCCAACGCCCACGCCGAAACTCACGTTGGGATGGCCGCCGGACATTTCCTTGGCGGTCCACACGTGCGACTGGTTCACGGAAACGAGGGGGAACGTGTATTGGGCCTGGCCGACATTGCCGGTGCGGGTACCGTTGAGTCGGCCCGCGATGGTCACCAGCGATCCGGCGGGATAGTCGAGGCTTTCGACATAGCCGGGCATGGCCGCGATGAAACGGCCGTTGCCGGTGTCGTTGGCTTTCGGACGCTGCGATCCGTCGAGGGGGTAGGCGAGCACTTCGATTTCGCTGTGGTCGGTGAAGTTGCGCACATTGACGATGCGGCCGCCCCAGATGACGTCGGCGCTGCCATAGCGCTCCGGTTCGCGGGCTACCTGGGCAGGCGGCACGGCGACGTTGCTCGCCGTTGGCTTGTAGATCGGCGCGGGTGCGCAGCCGGAAAGGGCGAGGGTCAGCAGGGCGGCAGGGACGGCGAGACGGACGATGGTCGGGCGCATGGGTCGACTCCTGGCGTGTGCGACGACTTTACCGCCTTCGGACTGAATGAGGCGACTGCGGGCCGTGGACGGGTGCTTCATCCTTGCCTTCCTCGACCAGCCAGGTCAGCCGGTATTCGGATTCGCCCGGGGTACCGAGCAGCTTGGGCAGCACACGCAACGAGTCGCGCAGCACTTCATCGAGCTTCCACGGCGCGTTCACGATGGCCATGCCGGTCCCGTTGAGGCGCAACGGGGAGTCGTCCGGGCGTAGCAGCACTTCGGCGACCAGCACGCGCTTCGCCCCGCTCTTGCCGAGCCAGCGGTGGAAGGGCTGCACCTGGCTGCGCAGCTTGATCGGGTACCAGATGGCATAGATGCCACCGGGCCATTTCTCCATCGCCGCCTTGAGCGATTTCTCGATGATCCGGAACTCCATCTCCTGCGATTCGAAGGGCGGGTCGATGAGGACGAGGCCGCGCTTTTCCTTCGGCGGCACGAAGGCCTTCATGGCTTCGTAGCCATCGCGCTGGTGTACGTGCACGCGCGGGTCGTGATGGAAAAGCTGGCGCAGCTGGTCCGATTCGCCGCTCTGCAGTTCGCACAGCTGGGCGGAATCGCCCTCGCGCATCAGGTGCGCGGCGATCCAGGGCGAGCCGGGGTAGTAACGCATCGATTCGTCGCCGGCATTGCAGGCGCGAACCACGTCCAGCCATTTCCACAGCAGCGGCGGCAGGCCGCTGGCGGTCTTCAGGATGCCGAAGCCATCGTCGGATTCGGCGGTTTTCCGCGCCTCGGCGCCGCGAAGGTCGTAGCGGCCACGGCCGGCGTGGGTGTCGATATAGCAGAAGGGCGAACTCTTCTGCTTCAGCGAGTCGATCAGGGCCACGAGCACCATGTGCTTGAGGACATCGGCAAAATTGCCGGCATGGAAGGCGTGGCGGTAGTTCATCCGGGGGAGTATAGCGGTCGCTATCCTGGCCCGCTGCCGCGGGATCGCCGACAAGGTCGGCGATTGGAGAGTCCTCAGTACGCGAAGGTCACCCGCTTCTTCGCCGCATCGCCTTTTTCCAGGCGGTCGAGCACGCCGATGGCGAAATCCGCGATCGAGATCCGGCTGTTCCCCTCCGCGTCCACCAGCAACTGGTCGGCGCCCATGCGGTACGCGCCCGTGCGCTCACCCGGGGCGATCACCGCCGCCGGACTGATATAGGTCCAGTCGATATCGGCCTTGCTGGCGCGGAATACCGCCAGCGCCTCGATCTGCGCGTTCGCCGAGGGCTTCCACTCCGCGGGGAAATGAGCATCGTCGATCACGCGGACTCCCGGGGCGACCTCCAGACTGCCGGCACCGCCGACCCAGGCGAAGCGGCGCACACCCGCGGACGACAGCGCATCCAGCAGGAGCGCGGCCTGTTTCGGCACATTGGCCGGGTCGGCGTGGTCGTTGAGGCTGGCGATGGCGGCGTCGGCACCGGGAAGGACGGTCGCGAACGAGGCGGGGTGGGAGACATCGCCCTGGACGACGGTCAGGGCGGCATGCCGCGTGGCGACCCGTGCGGGATCGCGGACGACGGCGGTGACCGCGTGACCGCGGGCCAGGGCTTCGTCGAGGATGACCTTGCCGATGTTGCCGGTGGCGCCGAACAGGACGATCTTCATGGTAGGGCTTCCGTAGGAATGGATGCGACTAGCATGCGCTCATGATCGTTCACAGGAAACGCGCAATCCATGGATTCATCGTAAAGTAAAACTTTACGATGAATCGGGAGCCGGCATGGCCGACGTCAATCTCAACCGTCTCGCCGTCTTCGTGACGCTCGTCCGGGCTGGCTCGTTCACCGCGGCCGCCCAGCAACTGGGCAGCACCAAGGCGATGGTGAGCCAGCACCTGGCGAAGCTGGAAGAAGAACTCGGCGTGCAGCTGGTGGTGCGCAGTACACGGCGGATGTCCCTGACCGATGCCGGCGAGCGCTTCCACGAGGACTGCGCCCGTGTTCTCGCCGATGCGGAGGCGGCCATCGCACAACTCGGCGAATGCCGTGACACGCCGATGGGCAGCCTTCGTGTCGCGGCCGCCGGAGACCATGGCCCGTCGATCGTGGCGCCAGCGCTGGCCGACTTCGCAGCGAGGTTTCCGCAGGTCAAGGTGGAGCTGGTAACCAGCGACAGCGTCGTCGACCTCATCGCGGAGCGCTTCGACTTGTCGATCCGCATCGGCTGGTTGCGCGACTCCAGCCTGCGAGCCGCGAAGCTGGCGAGCTTTCGCCAGTGCCTCGTCGCCTCGCCGGCCTACGTCGCCAGACATGGCGCGCCACGAGTACCTGAAGACCTCGCCGCGCATGCATGGATTGCGCTTACCGTGCTTTCCTCGCCCACCCGCTGGACCTTCTCCAGTGCGGGCGACGACGCGGAACACACCGTGCAAACGCGCACCGTGGCCAGCGCCAACAGCACGCTCGGCGTGCACGCCTTCGTCGCGGCGGGTCTCGGCATATCCGTGCTTCCGGATTATCTCGTCGACGAGGACATGGCGGCGGGCAGGCTCGTGGCCTTGCTGCCCCGCTTTCGTCTTCCGGAAGGCGGCGTGTACGCGGTCTATCCGGGCAAGCAACCCCCGGTGAAAGTACGTGCCTTCATCGACCTGCTGAAGGAGAGGCTGGCCGGCTCGTCCGGATAGACGATAGTCAGGTCACCTGGCTGCCAAGGCGAAGATTGATGCCCAGCTGCGTCGCCACCAGGCGCATCTGCTCGTCGTCGCGCGAGCTGGTGATCCAGCCGGCATAGACGTCGTCGTCCGCTTCGCGCGCCCACAGCGTATAGCCGTGCTGGTTCAACTGGTCGAAGGCGCGCGAGAAGATCTCCGCCCCATCGATGTCCTCGTGAAACTCGTCGTCGTCCGGATCGCCGTCCCAGTCGATGTCGATGTTCCAACGGCTTGCCAGTTCCTTGATCGCATCCACCAGGGCGCGCGTATCGTCGGCGTCCACTTCGAAGCCCGAGCGCCAGTCTGTCACCCGGCCGACGATGCGGATCGGGTCCTCGTCGCCTTCTTCCTCGACTTCATCGCGATAGGCGGAGAACTGCTGCATCGCGCCGTCCTCGTCGCCCGGATTGATGAGCAGCAGCAGGTGCCAGACCTGGGATTCGACGGAGTCGTCGCCGTCCTCCGCATCGTCGGGGTCGCGATCGTTCTCGAAATCGTCGTCGTACGAAGTCATGGGCAGTGTCGTTCGATGGGGAAGGGCGACAGTATCCCCCATCCGGCACGACGGAGGATTGGACGTCCGAACGGGCGGTTGACAAACGTTCGTTGCGGTGCAACAAATACCGCTCACGAGATTCCCGCCAAGGCGATCCCACCCCCAGTGAACGCACATACGCAGCACGTGACCACCATCCCGACGATCCTCGCGGCCGCACCGCGATGTCCGGCGATGCACGCGTGCCGTTGTCGTTGTCGACTGGGCTGATCCGCACGCCTCGCCCCTAGCGCCACAGGCGCTGGCGCGTTCCGCGGCCTGACCGCGGCTCCATTCCATCCGTTTTCCGGCCGTCACGATCCCGGCATGCCTTCACGCATCGCCGCCGCATGGCCGCCCATGCTCATCGTCCAGGGGACATCCACCCATGCATTCGCTCGTCCATCGCCGTCGCCACGCCTTGTTCCTCGCCCTGGCCGTTGCCTTCGGGGTCCCCGCGCTCCACGCCCAGGACGCCGCCCGCGCGAGCCAACTCGATACCGTGATCGTCACCGGAACGCGCAGTACCGAGCGCACCGTGTCCAGCTCGTTGCAGCCGATCGACGTCATTACGCCGCAGCAACTGCAACAGACCGGTGCCACCCAGCTCACGGCCGCGCTGGCCCGGCTGGTGCCTTCACTGAACTTTCCGCAGCCGACCACCATCAGCGGAGCCGAGGTGGCTCGACCCGTGACGTTGCGTGGCCTCAGCCCGGACCAGGTGCTGGTCCTGATCGACGGCAAGCGCCAGCACACCGGGGCATTCCTCAACCTCGGTGGCGCCATCGGCCGCGGTTCGAATCCCGTGGATCTCAACGCCATTCCCGTGTCCGCCATCGAGCGCATCGAGGTGCTCCGCGATGGCCAGTCCGCGCGCTACGGCTCGGACGCCATCGGTGGAGTGATCAACGTGATCCTCAAGAAATCGGGGCAGGGCGGACAGGTCACCGCGAAGTTCGGCGGTTATGACGCCGGCGACGGGTTGCAGCGTCAGCTCACCGCCGATACCGGTTTCAAGCTGGGGGACAAGGGCTCGATCCATGTCGCCATCGATACGCAGAACAACGATGGCACCAATCGTGCGGGCCGGGACCGCACCGCTGCCGCAGTGGGTAGCACGTATGGCCAGAAGGTGTACTGGCTGGGCGATCCGGCGGTGCAGTCGAACAAGGTGTCGCTGGTGGGACAATACGCCTTCAGCAAGGCGATCGAGGTGTATGTCGAGGCACTCTACCGGCGCGACCGCGACGAGACCGCCAGCCTCTACCGCCATCGTGGCGACTCCACCAATGTCACCGCGATCTATCCGAACGGCTATCTTCCTGTCGGCGTCCCCATCGTCAACGACACCAGCATCACGGCGGGAATACGGGGCCAACTGGGCGAGGGCTGGCACTACGATCTCTCGGCTACCCATGGTTCCAACGAATACGACCAGCGCAGTCACGCGATCAACGCCGACTGGTACCGCGCCTTCGGCTACACCCCGTTCTTCATCCAGGGAGCCGACTACAAGACGAACCAGCAGACCGGCAACCTCGATATCGGCAAGGAATTTTCGCCTTCGTGGCTGCCCAACCCCGTGAGCGTGTCCTTCGGCCTGGAATACCTGCGGCAGGGCTACAAGGTCAGTCCGGGCGACGCCGTGTCGCAGTACGGCCCGAACGGGGGCATCACCGGCGACCTGCAGGGCAACTGGCAGCGGCACGACGTGTCGGAATACATCGATCTCGAGACGAACCTCACCGATCGATTCGCGCTGTCCCTGGCCGGTCGTCATGAGCACTACAGCGATTTCGGCGGCACCACCTCGGGTTCGTTGTCCGGACGCTTCGACTTCAATCCGCGGGTGGCGCTGCGCGGCAGCGTCGGTACGGGATTCCGTGCGCCGACGCTGGTCCAGCAGCACTACGCCGATATCTCATCGCAGTTGCAGGACCTCGGGCAGGGCCAGGTACTCGTGCAGTCGGGCACCTTCCCGGTCGACGCGCAGGCGGCGAGCTTGCTAGGCGCCGAGAAACTCAAGCCGGAAAAATCGCGCAGCGCCACGCTGGGCCTCGTGCTGGAGCCGCTCAGTGGCTGGAACGTGAGCGTCGACGCGTACTGGATCAAGATCGCCAATCGCATCAACCTCTCGTCGAACATCCCGGTGAACACCCCCGCCGTGAACGCCTATCTCGCGGCCGCCGGCGTCGATGTGAACTACCAGTCGATCCGTTATTTCACCAACGCGGTGGATACGCGCACGCGCGGCCTCGACCTCGTCAGCCAGTACGCCTTCGACTTCGCCAACGGCGACCGTCTCAACACCACCGTCGGTTGGGCATACAACGAGAACGAGGTGACCAAGGTCAAACCGAATCCGGCGATCCTCGACGAGCTGGGCGTGGCCGTGCAGCGCGTGGAGCGCCGCGAGCGGCTCGGCCTGCTCGGCGATACCAATCCCCGCACGAAGCTGGATGTGGGCCTGGATTACCTGCATGGCCGCTGGGCCGGACACGCGAACATACAGCGCTACGGCGACTACACCGTGTACAGCAACAGCGGCGCTGCGCTCGACCAGAACTTCGATCACCGCTGGACCCTCGACCTCTCGGCCGATTACGCCATCGACCAGTGGACCTTCACGGCGGGGGCGGACAATGTGTTCAACGCGCGGCCGGAGCAGACCAAGTTCGCCAACTCGACCGGTGGCAATTTCAAGTACAGCCTGTTCTCGCCGCTGAGCTGGAACGGCCGCTACTACTACGCCAGCGTGACCTACCGGTGGAACTGATGAACCAGCGCGTGTTTCCATCGGTCCTTCTGCTGGCGCTAGCCGGACCCGTCGCGGCACAGGCCGCACCGCCGTTGACCGGTTTCACCACCGTGTCGTCGGCGGCGGAACGCGACGTGGAGCGGCGCGTCGACGCGTCCATCGAAACAGCCGATCTCGACGGTTGGTTGCGCCGCCTTACCGCCGCACCGAACCAGGTCGGTTCACCGCACAACAAAGAGAACGCGGATTTCATCGCCACCAGCCTGCGCGATTGGGGCTGGCGGGTGAAGGTCGAACCCGTCCGTGTCCTCGTGGCCTATCCCTCGGTACAGAAGCTCGTCCTGGCCGGCACCGATCGCTATGCGGCCGATTTCACCGAGCCGGCCATCGAAGGCGACGATGACACGAAGCGCAGCGAAGGCGTGCTTCCTGGCATGGAGTCGTACAGCCCGGACGGGACAGTGGATGCACCGCTGATCTTCGTCAACGAAGGCCTGTCGAAGGACTACGACGATCTCGAGCGCACCGGCCAATCGGTGCGCGGCAAGGTCGTGCTGGTGAAGTCCAGTGGTGCGGGACGGTGGGTGAAGCCGAGGCTGGCGCAGCAACATGGCGCGGTCGGTGTCGTGATTTATTCCGATCCCGAAGCGGATGGTTTCGCCAAGGGCGATGTCTATCCGACGGGCGCGTGGCGCACACCGCGCACGGTCCAGCGGGGTACCCTCGGCATCGACAGCGTGCTGGACGCATCGGCCGCGAAGACCATCCAGGCCCAGAAACGCACCGGCGACCTGGGGATTCCCGTGGTCACGATCGGCTATGGCGACGCCGAGCATTTCCTTCGCGCCCTGGGCGGGCCGGTCGTGCCGAATCGCTGGCAGGGCGGGTTGCCCTTGACCTATCACGTCGGCGGCGACGCGCAGGTCCATCTGGAGGTCCGCTCACCGTGGGAGTGGCGCACGCTCTACAACGTCATCGCGAGCCTGCCTGGCAGCGAGTATCCGGACGAGTGGGTGATCCGCGGAGTGCACCATGATGCCTGGGTGTACGGCGCGTGGGACCCGCTGGCTGGAACCACGGCCTTGCTTGCGGAGGCGCGGGCCGTTGGCGAACTCGCCAAGGCCGGCATCCGGCCGAAGCGGACGCTGGTTTTCGCCAGTTGGGACGGTGAGGAGCTGGGCATCCTGGGATCGAAGGCGTGGGCCGAACGGCATGCGACGGAGCTGTCGCGCAAGGCGGTCTTCTACCTCAACAACGACACCACGGGTCGTGGCTTTCTCTCAGCCGCCGGCGACCCTTCGTTGGCGGCCCTGGTCGACGAGGTGGCAGGAGATCTTCGCGATCCGGAAACCGGTGCCAGCGTGCGGGAGCGCTGCGAGGCGAAACGCGCGGTGGATGCCGCGGAGAAGGGCAAGGACGTGCGAGGACCGATCGTGCCGCCGCGACTCGGCACCGGCTCGGACTACCTGCCTTTCGCGCACCGGCTCGGCGTCCCCTCGCTGCACGTGCGCTATGGCTACGATCGCGACGGCGATGAAGAGAGCGTCCCGGTCTACCACTCGCTATACGACACTTATGCGCATTACCAACGCTTCGGCGACCCTGGACTGAGGTACGTGAACCTGCTGGCGCGTACCAACGCACGCTTGGCCCTGCGCGTGGCCAATGCAGAGGTGCTGCCCTGGCGCTACACCGCGTTCGCCGAATCGCTGGGCCAGGATATCGATCGGCTGGCGGCCGGCGCGACGGCCGCCCATCGCGATGCGCTCCGCCATAACGGGCTCGTCGACAGCGGCGCCTACCGGCTGGCGGACGTGGCTTATCGCGGACTGCGGCCTCCCGCGCGCGTGGACGATCGGTGGCGGGAGGTCGATCTGGGCACGCTGCGCGATGCGCAACGCCAGTTGCTCGCTGCCGCGCGCGCGTACGACCGCGCCGCGAGTGCCGCGGGCGATCTTCCACCGAGACGGCGGGACGCCGTGAACCGGGCCCTGCGCGAGGTGGCGCCCGCGTTCGTGCAAGCGTCCGGCCTCCCGCAGCGCCCGTGGTACCGGCACCTCCTGCAGGCGCCGGGCCGCAGGGAAGGCGAGGACGTGGCGCCGTTGCCCGCGATCGGCGACGCCATCGATGCCCGCTCCTGGGACGAGGCGTCGGTGGAGGTCACGGCCACGGCCGAGGCGACCCGCCGGGCGACGGCGGCACTGGCGAAGGCGACCGACGCCCTCTCGAAGGGGCGTTGACCGCCCCGTCGTCCCCACGGGAACTGCCCAATTTTCTTATTGACCGTGCGCGGTAAACGCGTTCTTCTTGGTTTAGCCGTCCATTCGGCGCGGTCCGCGAGGACCGGTATCAAGGGGGAAGCCTATGAACGCGGTAACTTTCGTTCGGGCGACGGGAGTCGCCCTCATTCTGGTATGTGCCGCAGGCAACGCGGCGGCCCGGTCGGACGAGACGCCGCCGGACACGATCTGCACCGTGCTGGGCACGGCGGACAGGTACGTGGGCACCACGGTCACGGTTCGCGGCGTGGCGGCCACCGAGGGCAAGGTGACCATGCTGTCCGACGCGCAGTGCAAGGGCACGGTGAGCCTGAGCATGGACGATGGCTCCACCCGCAAGCGCGATGTCTCGGCGTTCCGGCGCACCGTGACCGGCAAGGGCGCTCGTGCTGACGCGACCGTCTTCGGCCGCTTCAAGGCCACGGGTGACGCGAAGGCGCCTTACGCCATCGACGTGTACAGCGTCCGTGACGTGAACGAGCTTCCGGCGGCCGAGGGCGGCTGACCGGCAGCCCCGCCAGATGGCGGCCTCGGGCCGCCGTCTGGCGCCTCGCGTGCGCGATCCGCTAGGCTTCCATGCTTTACGGCCCGCCGGCGCCAAGCCGCGGAGGCCGTGCACCTCCTCGATGGAAGCCCGATGCAGCAACTCGACACGGTAAAGATCGGCGTTATAGGGCTGGGCTACGTGGGCTTGCCCCTCGCGGTCGAGTTCGGCAAGCGCTACGTCACGCTCGGCTTCGATATCGACGCCTCGCGCGTAGCGGAGCTGCGGGCCGGTATCGATCGCACGCTGGAAGTGGACGAGGCGTCGCTGGCGGGGGCCGGGCGGCTGTCCTATAGCGGCGACCTCGACGACCTGCGCGCGTGCAACGTCTTCATCGTGACCGTACCCACGCCGATCGACAGCGCGAAGCGGCCGGACCTCACGCCCCTGACCCGCGCGAGCGAAACGCTGGGCAAGGTGCTCAAGCAGGGCGATGTCGTGGTCTACGAGTCCACGGTCTATCCCGGTTGCACCGAGGAAGTCTGCGTGCCCATCCTCGAGCGGACCTCGGGGCTCGTCTTCAACGGGGATTTCTTCGTCGGCTACAGCCCCGAGCGGATCAATCCCGGCGACAAGCAGCATCGGGTCAACACCATCCGCAAGGTCACCTCGGGCTCCACGCCGGAGGCGGCCGACTTCGTCGACGCGCTGTACGCGAGCATCATCGATGCGGGCACCTACAAGGCCAGCCGCATCAAGGTGGCCGAGGCCGCCAAGGTCATCGAGAACACGCAGCGCGACCTCAACATCGCCCTGGTCAACGACCTCGCCATCCTCTTCAACAAGCTCGGCATCGACACGCTCGAAGTACTCGAGGCGGCCGGCACGAAGTGGAATTTCCTGCCGTTCCGTCCCGGTCTGGTGGGCGGCCACTGCATCGGCGTCGACCCGTATTACCTGACGCACAAGGCGCAGGAAGTCGGACACCATCCCGACGTGATTCTCGCCGGCCGGCGCACCAACGACGGCATGGGCCCCTATATCGCCGGCGAAGTGATCCGCCTGATGGTGTGCAAGGGCCTGAACCCGGTGGGTGCCCGCGTCCTCATGCTGGGCCTGGCCTTCAAGGAAAACTGTCCGGACCTGCGCAACACGCGCGTGGTCGACATCATCGCCTCGCTGAAGTCGTACAACGCCACGATCGACGTGCACGACCCCTGGGTGGACGCGGACGAAGCCGAGCGGGCCTACGGCGTGCGGACGGTGTCCGAACCGGCGCACGGCGCGTACGACGCGATCGTCATCGCCGTCGCGCATCGGCAGTTCCACGAGATGGCGGCGGCGGGCATCCGTGCCTTCGGCAAGCCCGGTGCCGTCATCTACGACGTGAAATACGTGCTGCCGCGTGACGCGGTGGACGGCCGGCTCTGAGTGGAGGACCGTCGATGAAGATACTCGTGACAGGCACGGCGGGCTTCATCGGCTCGCACGTGGCGATGCGCCTGTTGGCGCGGGGCGACGAGGTGGTCGGCGTGGACAACCTCAACGACTACTACGACGTGACGCTGAAACAGGCACGCCTGGATCGTTTCCGTGACGATCCGCGCTATACGCACGTGCATGCCGACATCGCCGATCGCGGCGCGATGGAGTCGTTGTTCGCTGAGCACCGTCCACGACGCGTGGTGCACCTCGCTGCGCAGGCCGGCGTGCGCTACGCGGCCGAGAACCCGCACGTGTACGTGTCGAGCAACGTGACCGGATTCCTGCACGTGCTCGAAGGCTGTCGCACGCATGCGGTGGAGCACCTGGTGTTCGCCTCCACCAGTTCGGTGTATGGCGCCAACCGGGCCATGCCTTTTTCGGAGCACCGTTCCGCCGAACATCCACTGACGCTCTATGCGGCGACGAAGAAAGCCAACGAGCAGATGGCGCACAGCTACGCCCACCTGTATGGCACGCCGTGCACGGGCCTGCGTTTCTTCACCGTTTACGGGCCCTGGGGACGGCCGGACATGGCGCTGTTCCTGTTCACCCGGGCGATCCTGCGCGGCGAGCCGATCAAGGTGTTCAACCACGGACGCCACCAGCGCAGCTTCACGTATATCGACGACATCGTCGAAGGCGTGATTCGTTGCCTCGACCGCCCGCCGTCCGCCGATGCGGACTGGGACGGCATGTCGCCCGATCCTTCTTCCAGCGGCGTGGCACCGTTCCGCCTGTTCAACATCGGCAATGAACAACCGGTGGAACTGCTTGCCTATATCCAGCGGCTGGAGGAATGCCTCGGCCGCAAGGCCGTGATGGAACTCCTTCCGCTGCAGCCCGGCGACGTACCGGACACGGCGGCCGACGTGGGCGACCTGCGTGACGCCACGGGTTACGTGCCGCAGGTTTCCGTGGAAGAGGGCGTCGCCCGTTTCGTGCGTTGGTACCGGGATTACCACGCCGTCTGATGGTCTTGTGCTACGCAGCAAGATAGGAATCCTATCGTTAGAACGTGCGTACCCGTCTCGATTGGTGCGCATCCGATGCCGCAGAATCCCGGGTCATCGGAGTGTCGGCGTCGGCGGGGAATCCATGCGCAGCAAGTTGTTCGTGCCCGGCGGGCGTCCGGAACTCTTCGCCAAGGCCCTGGCGGGTCCCGCCGATGCCTTGTCGTTCGACCTGGAGGATTCCGTCCCGGGGGACGCGAAGACCCGCGCCCGCGACGACGTGGCCGCCTTCGTCGCATCGCCGGCGATGCGACGCGCGGCCAAGCTGGCCATCGTCCGTGTCAACGCGCCGGAGAGCGCCTGGTTCGACGACGATCTTCGCGCGGTGATGGTGCCGGGGCTCGCCTTGCTCAACGTTCCCAAGCTCGAATCCGCCGATGCGGTGCGCGCGGTGGCCGCCGCCATGGAGCGGATCGAATCCGGCGGTGGACACGACGCGCCGGTCGGCCTGCTGGTGAACGTGGAAACGCCAAGGGGGCTGGAACAAGCCGCCGCCATGGCCGCGGCGCATCCCCGCGTCGCGGGCCTTCAACTCGGACTCGCAGACCTCTTCGAGCCGCATGGAATCGACCGTGGCGACACGGCGGCCGTGCATGCCGCCATGTTCGCCGTGAAGATGGCCGCCGCCGCGGCGGGCGTGTTCGCGGTCGATGCGGCCTTCGCGGCGATCGACGATGCCGACGGCTACCGGGCGGAAGCACGCATGTCCCGGCGGCTCGGCTTCATCGGCAAGAGTTGTATCCATCCACGCCAGGTGGCGTTGGCCAACGAAGTATTCGCGCCTTCATCGGAGGAGGTCGCGTACGCCCGCCGTGTCGTGGCCGCCGCGGCGGAGGCCGCCCGCGCCGGTCACGGGGCCTTCTCGCTCGATGGACGGATGGTCGACCTGCCGTTCGTGAAACGCGCGGAAGCCCTCCTGGCGTCGCTCGGGTGAGGGGCATGCGTTACGTTGCGATGTGGCTTCGTGCCGTGCTGCTCGCGGTCGCATGCACGGTCGGCATGTCGGGTCTTGTCCATGCGGATGCCTTGACTCCCTTGCGTAGCGATGCGCTACCACCGGTTCCCGCAAGCGGTACGGTGCAAGGTCTCGCCACGCTGGATGGCCGCGTGCTGGCGATCGTCGATGGCAAGGCGTGGTTGCTGGACCAGGGCAAGGCGGCGTGGGCGCCGCTACCGTGGGCGGCCGGCGGTCCGCCCGGCGGGCTGGCGGTCGTGTTCGGTGACGGTGCGCGCGCTTATGCGACCCAGCTCGACGCCGGGCGCCTGAGCGGCGTGGTTCGCTTGTCCCTGGGCGCCGGCGGCGTCGAGGTTCGCCCGTTGCCAGTGCCGCCCGAACCCTTGTCCGAAGCCCGGCCCGCATTTGCGGGGTCCTCCGTTTACATCGCCGGCCTGTCGAACGGCGCGCCGCGGATCTGGCGCTTCGATGCCGATGCGACGCAACCCGCATGGTCGTCCATCGAAGGATGGCCGTCCCGCGCCGCGGCGACTTCGCTGGCGGTGCAGGGCGCAGGCATCTTCGTCACGGCCGGTGGTTCCGTATGGCGCCGGTCACCCGAAGGCGTATGGACTCACCGTGGCGACGTACCGGGAACGGTGCTTCCGGGCATGGCGAGGGCGCTGGGGCAGGCCAACGTCCTCTACCTCGTCGCTGACGCGGCGGACACCGCGCATGCGATGACCTACCAGGTGGTCACGCAATCGTGGGCACGCCTGCCCGGCGTCGACTTCGTGAAGCCGGTGGCCATGGCGCCCTGGCAGGCCGGCGTGCTCTGGGCGAGCGGGATCGATGGCCGCACGGCGGTGGCGTCCGCCCAGGTCCAGTCGGGCAAGCTGTTGCTGCGCTGGCTCGACTGGCTGGTGATCGTGGTCTACCTGGCGGGCATGATCGGCATCGGCCTGTACTTCTACCTGCGCGAGAAGCGCAACTCCACCTCCAGCTTCTTCGTCGGCGGCCGCAGCATTCCCTTCTGGGCCGCGGGCATCAGCCTCTACGCGGCGAACACCAGTTCGATCAGTTTCATCGCGATTCCCGCCAAGGCCTTCGAAAGCAACTGGCAGTACATGACGAACAACCTCATCGCCGTGTTCGG
Source organism: Luteibacter sp. E-22 (assembly GCF_049913125.1). Lineage (GTDB taxonomy): Bacteria > Pseudomonadota > Gammaproteobacteria > Xanthomonadales > Rhodanobacteraceae > Luteibacter. The sequence continues at coordinate 2,788,078 of NZ_CP183975.1, read as the reverse complement.
CCTGATGTTCGTCGCGGTGTGGATCGTGCCGCTCCTGCGCAGGCTCGACCTGATGTCGGTCTTCTCGTACCTGGAAACGCGCTTCCATCCGGCGATCCGGATGATCGCCAGCGCCCTGTGCATCCTCACCCAACTCGGCAGCCGGATGAGCGTGATCCTCTTCCTCCCGGCGCTCGCGATCGCCACCATCACCGGGATCAGCACCACCTTGAGCGTGATCCTGATGGGCGGCTTCACGATCGTCTATACCGCCATGGGCGGCATGAAGGCGGTGATCTGGACGGACGTGGTGCAGGTGATCGTCAAGATGGGCGGCGCGATCTTCGCCATCGGTTTCATCATCTGGCACCTGCACGGTGGCATGGGCGAATTCGTGCATACGGCCATGGCCGATCACAAGTTCCATCTGCTCGACTTCAGCTTCGACCTGACCAAGGCCACGGTGTGGGGCTTCGTCTTCCTCGTGTTGTTCGACGTCGTGCTGACCTTCCCGAAGGACCAGGTGCTGATGCAGCGCACGCTGTCCACGCCGTCGGACAGGGAAGCGGGACGTTCGATCTGGGCCTTCGCGGCGATCATGATCCCGGGAGGCTTCGTCTTCTACATGATCGGTACCGCGCTGTTCGTCTATTACAAGGCGCACCCCGAGCGGATGAACCCGCTGCTGCCGATCGACGCGACGTTCCCGCTCTTCATCGCAGCTGAGTTGCCGATGGGCGTCACCGGCCTCATCGTCGCGGGTATCTTCGCGGCGGCCATGGCGACGCTATCCGGCATCATGAACAGCGTGGCGACCCTGGTTTCGGTGGACTTCTACGAGCGCCTGGTGAAGAACCCGTCGCCCAAGCGAAGCGTGGTCTTCGCCGAGGTCAGCACGATCGCGGTCGGCCTGGTGGGCATCGGGCTCGCCCTGCTGCTGTCGCGCTTCGACGTGCATTCGCTGTTCGACGTGTCGATCGAACTGGCCGGACTGCTGGGCGGCGGTTTCGCTGGCGCCTACACCCTGGGCATGTTCACCCGGCGCGCCAACTCGCCGGGAGTGGCGATCGGGATCGCCGGCAGCACCGCGCTCACCCTGGTGGCCTGGGCGTTCCGGCTCGTGCACCCGTACTTCTACCTGGCGATCTCGATCTTCCTCTGCATCGTGATCGGTTACGTGGCCAGCCTGTTCTTCCCCGCGCCGACGCGCTCGCTCAAGGGCCTGACGATCCATCGCGAATCCCGCGAGGGATGACCTACCATGGTCCCACTCTGACCAGCGCCGGCGAGATCCCGTGGAAACCCAGTTCCTCCATACCTTCATCACCGTGGCCGACCACGGTTCCATGGCAGCGGCGGCGCGCCTGCTGAACATCACGCCAGCTGCCGTGGCGCAGCAAATCCGTACGCTGGAACGCGAGATCGGCGCCACCCTGATCGCTCGCGTCGGCCGCACGGTGAGTGTCACCGAGGAAGGGTCGCGCATCCTCCAGCGTTCGCGCGACCTGCTGCGCAACGTCGCCGACCTGCGCAGCGTCGCCAACGAGAGCGGGGTATCGGGCGAATTGCGCCTGGGTGCATGCCCGACCGCGCTGGCGGGCATGCTGCCGGACATCCTCGCGCGCATGGTGGAGACCTTTCCCCGGATCAATGTGTTCATCAAGCCGGGTTACTCGGTGGACCTGTATCGCGACGTGGAAGCGGGCGACCTGGATGCGGCCGTGGTCTTGCAGGCACCGTTTCCGCTGCCCAAGACGTGCGAGTGGCAACTCCTGCGCGAGGAGCCTCTCGTCGTGCTGGCACCGCGCTCCATGGCGGCGCGTGACCCGCACGACCTCCTCGCCAGCGAGCCCCTGATCCGCTACGACCGTAACCAGTGGGGTGGCCGCCAGGCGGACGACTACCTGCGCGCGAACGGCATCGTGCCGCGCGAGCGCTTCGAATTGAACGCGTTGAACGCGATCGCGGTGATGGTCGACCGTGGCCTGGGCGTGTCGCTGGTGCCCGACTGGGCACAGCCCTGGCCGGAAGGACTCGACCTCGTGCGCCTGCCGTTGCCGATGCCATCGGAACCCCGCCGCATCGGCATCGTGTGGTCGCGCTCGAGCGTGCGCGTGCGCCTTGTCACGGTGTTGCTGCAGGAAGGCCGCAAGGCCATGGCGTCGGCGTCATCGCCTGCACGGTGAAGATGTCGGCGATGTTGCGTCGCCGCATAGTTTTGCTTGGTTCGTAAGCAACAAAAACTAGTCTCTGAACATACCCGCCGTCGGTTTCTCGGCAAGGGCGAAGCGCATAGATTCGCCATCAACGAAACCCAGGTCATTGGGGCGCCGGGGAGGGCGTCGCCAACCGCAACAGCAGCTACCGTCAGGCGCGTCGTCATCGACGCTTGCGCCGCACTCGCCCGCCTGGGCGATCCGTTCCAACGGCATCCACGGACCCGACATGATCAAACCACTTTCCGCCGCGATCGGCAGCATCCTGCTGGTTTCCCTGTTCGCCACCAGCGTGCTTGCGCAAGATGCCGCGGCCCCCTCCGCCGGCGAGGCACCGAAGGCCACGAAGAAGAAATCCGACAAGCCAGCCGAGCCCACCGACCTCGACCAGGTGATCGTCACCGGCACGCGCACGCCGAAGGCGGTCGACGAGATTCCCGGTGCGATCACGGTGGTGAACAAGGAGGAGATCGCGCATACGCTGCTGGTGACCGAGGACGCGACAGCGGTGCTGGCGCGCTCGGTGCCCGGCTATGCCGAGTCGTCGCAGGCGATGAGCAATACGGGCGAAACCTTGCGTGGCCGCATTCCGCTGCGCCTGTTCGACGGCGTGCCCCAGGGTTCGCCGCTGCGCGAAGGCACGCGCAACGGAACCTTCACCGACATGGGCATCGTCGGCCGCGTGGAAGTCATCAATGGTCCCTCCGCCTCGGAAGGCATCGGCGCCGCGGGCGGCATCATCAACTACATCTCGAAGACGCCGACCAAGGAAGGCAACGAGACCACGATCACCACGCGCTACCAGACCCAAGGCAAGTCGGACAGCGGTGGCTGGAAGACTGGCGTGACCTTCGCCCGTAAGCAGGGAAGCTACGACGTGCTGCTGTCCGGGTCGTATATCGACCGTGGCATCACCTACGACGGCAACGGACGGCGCATCGGTCTGAACACCTCGGGTTCGCTCGCCGATTCCACGTCGAGCAACCTGTTCGCCAAGCTCGGTTACAACTTCGGCGAGAACGACGACCAGCGCATCCAGGCGACCTTCAGCAAGTTCAAGATCCAGGGCAAGGGCGACTACGTGCAGGTGCTGGGCTGCCGCGGCCCGACCGATAACCCGCCGTGCGACGTGCCGCGGACGAACACCTCCGAGAAGGGTCACATCTTCGGCTCGAAGGACGCCTTCAACGACTTCAAGCAGTACTCGCTCGAATACACCAACAAGAACGTCCTGGGTGGTTCGCTGGACATCAACGTGTACAAGGCCGACCAGGCCATGCGTTACCTGCCCGAGAACACCGAGGACAAGCAGGACCCGCTGATCGCGCCACTGAACACCTTGTACGACCAGTCCGAGATCACGGCCAAGAAACGCGGCATCCGCACCTCGTGGACGCGCCCGGATTTCCTGGTCACCGGCCTGGAACTGCATACGGGCGTCGACGTGGCGCGCGACGAGGCGCAGCAGCGCCTGGCATTGACCGGCCGCCTGTGGGTGCCGCCGATGATCTACAACAGCGTGGCGCCTTATGCGCAGCTGTCCTACGACATCGGGCCGTTGACGATCAGCGGTGGTTATCGCCGGGAAAGCGATCGCCTCACGGTCGACAGCTACACCACCACCTATTACCGCAACCGCGTGTTCGTGCAGGGCGGCAAGCTCAACTACAAGGAAAACCTGCGCAACATCGGCGGCATCTGGCGCATCGGCGACGAATGGTCGGTGTTCGCCTCGTACAGCGAAGGTTTCACGCTGCCGAACATCGGCATCCCGCTGCGCAACATCAGCACGCCTGGCCAGTCGGTCAGCCGCATCCGCGACCTCGAACCGATCATCTACAAGAACAACGAATTCGGCTTCAACTGGCGCGGTGACAACGGCGCGTTCGGCGCGACGCATTACATCTCGAAGTCGCCGTTCGGTTCCTCGCTCGCCGTGGACCCGCACACCACCGACTTCATCCTCTCGCGCGCGCCGGTGCGCATCGAAGGCACGGAAGTGACCGGCGAGTGGCGCTTCAACGACGCCTGGAAAGTGAACGGGATCTACTCGCACATCACCGGCCGCACCGCCTTCTGGTCGGCGGACCCCGCCGGACGATTCGGTTCGGGCAGCCTGAACAAGCCCCTGGGCGTGCTCGACATCAATCCGGACAAACTGGCCTATTCGGTTACCTGGAACTATTCCTCGCGCGGCGATGCCACCCTCGGTGCCACCTCGCTGTTCGGCCGCCATGTATCCGGCCACGACGTGCGTGCCTATGACGGCGCGACCTTCAGCTACGACGAGCGGACACACGGCTATACCTTGTGGGACCTGGGCGTGAACTACAGCCTGGAGCGTTACGGCAAGCTCTCGCTCGGTGTCGAGAACCTGCTCGACAAGCAATACATCCTCAGCTGGTCGCAGCTGGCGGGTTACCAGAATTACTGGGCCGGCCGTGGCCGGGTCACCTCGCTCACCTACACCATCACGTTGTGAGTCGATGGCGTGTCCACGGGGGCCGCACCGTCTGGGCGGCCCTGCTGGCCTGCTTCATCGCCTGTGCCCCGGCATGGGCGGGCGAGACGTGGTCGCCGGCACGGCTGGAAACGCTGCACGCCTTCCTGCGCGACGCGACATCGAGCACCGGTTATCTCGGCGGCGTGAGCCTCATCGTCCACGACGGGCAGGTGGTGGATGTCGGGGTCTACGGTTACGAAGACCTCGGTCGTCACCGGCCGATGCGGCGTGACGCGATCTTCCGCATCTACTCGATGACCAAGACGGTGACGTCGGTTGCACTGATGATGCTGGTGGAGGAGGGCAAGGTATCGCTCGACCAGCCGGTGTCGGATTTCCTGTCTGGATTCGACACGCCCAGGGTCATGACAGGCGGCAGCGCCGAGGTGCCCCGGCTCAGGGATGCCTCGCGTCGTGTCACCCTGCACGACCTGCTGACGCACACCTCCGGGTATCCCGCGGGGTTGCCTGGCGACCGTCTCGCCGTCGCGGCCATGGAACGTATCGATCCCCATGCCGCCAACGATCTCGCCGGCTTCGCCGAACGGATGAGCCGGGTGCCGCTCGCCGCCGATCCCGGGTCGCGTTTCGGCTACGACGGGGCGTCGCTGGAACTCGTCGCCCGGGTGGTCGAGGTGGTGGCGAAAAAGCCCTTCGCCGATTTCCTGAGTGAGCGGATCTTCGTTCCGCTGGGCATGCGCGATACCGCGTTCTCCGTCGCGACCGCCAAGCGCGGCCGGATCGTGGACCTGACCCGCATGGGCGACGATGGCCGGCTCGCGCTGGACACGAGTTACAGCGCCCGCCATCCCGGCGAGCCCCTGAACCGCTATGCGAGTGGGGCCGGTGGCCTCTACTCCACGGCGGACGATTTCGCCCGCTTCGCCGGGATGCTGCTCGACGGAGGCCGCGCGGGCGATCGTGTCTTGCTGGGGAGGAAGACGGTGGAACTGATGATGAGCAACCACCTGGGCATGCTCGATCCGCCGGTCACCCAGTTCAACGCGGGCGAGGGCTTCGGCATCGGCGGTTACGTCGTGATCGACCCGGCCCGGCGTGGCCAGCCGGGTTCGGTGGGCCAATACGGCTGGATGGGTGCCGCCTCCACCACGTACACGATCGACCCGCACGAGCGCCTCATGGCGATCCTCCTGCTGCAACACATTCCTCGCGGCGATGGCGTCAAGGACCTTCCGCGCCTCGCGCGGCCCTTCTACGACCTCGTCTACCATGCCCTTCCATGAATCCCACGCCGCCCCCGCCCATGAATCCACCACCTGACGACCGTGACGATAGCCCCCGGGTGATCCACGAGTTCAAGTTTTCCCATGTCACCACGGGACGCTACCTCCCCACGCCCGGCAAGGCGCCCGGCTGGCCGTTCGCCGAAATCGGCCACTGGAAGATGGATGTCGACGGCAGCGCGGACGACTGGGTGCGCGAACTGGCCGACTGGCGCTGCGAGCACCTCGTGCGGATTGGTTACGACGACACCAACTACCGCCGTCCGGAGTTGCAGTGGGCGCAGCGTAACTTCGTCCACGCGCAGATGATGGTCGAGGACCGCTACTTCTACGATCCGGTGGCGGGACGCTACACGGTCGACCGATACCTGGACGATCTCGAGGCGCGTTTCGGCGGCATCGATAGCGTGCTGATCTGGTTCGTCTATCCGAACATCGGCATCGACGACCGGAACAAGACCGACCTCGCCTTCGACCTTCCCGGCGGATTGGAAGGCCTGCGTTCCGCGGTGGATGACTTCCATCGGCGAGGCGTGCGCGTATTCCTGCCCACCATGCCCTGGGATCACGGCACCCGACCGCCGGAAGAAAACGATTGGCGGACGATGGCCGGGCTGGTCGAAGCGGTGCGCGCCGATGGCGTCAACGGCGATACCTACAACGGCGTGCCGCGTGCCTTCTTCGATGCCTGCGACGCCGTGGGCCGTCCTGTCGTGCTGCAGCCGGAATCGACGATCAGTGCCGAGGAGCAGTTGATCTGGAACGTGCAGAGTTGGGGCAAGAAGGCGCCCAACGAGACCGTTCCTCCCGTGGCCAAGTTCAAGTGGCTCGAACCGCGGCACATGATCAACTACGAGAACCGCTGGGGCCGCGACCGCAACCACGACCTGCAATACATCTTCTTCAACGGCATCGGTTACAACGCCTGGGAAAACGTCTGGGGTATCTGGAACCAGTTCACGCCACGCGATGCCGAATCGCTTCGACGTATTGCCCGTATCGAACGCCACTTCGCCCCCGCGATGGTGAGCATGGATTGGCGGCCCTACGAACGGACCCTGCAAGCGGGCGTCTTCGCCAGCCGCTTCCCGGTGGAAGGCTATACGGTGTGGACGGTCGTCAATCGCAACGAGTACATCGTCGATGGCGAGCAACTGGCCGTTCCCCATGCCGAGGGAACGCGCTACTACGACTTGTGGAATGGCGTGGCACTGAAACCGCGCATGGACGAGGGAAGGGCGGTGCTGGGCATGGCCCTCGAAGGCAGCGGCTTCGGCGCGGTGCTGGCATTGCGTGAGGGCGCCTTCGTCGATGGCCTCGAAGACTTCCTCGCCACCATGCATGCCGCTTCCGCCACGCCACTGGCTTCGCTTTCATCCACCTGGCGCAGCCTGCCACAACGCCAGGTCGCCATCGCCCGGACCCTGCCGCAATCCATGCCGCCGCACGGCATGGTGCCGGTGCCGGGTGGCGTGTTCGACTTCGTCGTCGGCGGCGTCGAAATCGAAGGGCAAACATGGGAAGGCAACGATGTCCAGTATCCCTGGGAATCGAGCCCCCGCCGCGGCCACCGCCACCGTATGTCGATCGCGCCGTTCCACATCGACCGCACACCGGTCACCAATGCGCAATTCGCCGTCTTCCTCGCCGAAAGCGGCTGGGCACCGGCCGATGAACACCATTTCCTCCACCACTGGCGCAACGGCAAGCCGCCCGCCGGCTGGGAAAACAAGCCCGTCACCTGGGTGGCGTTGGAGGATGCGCGTGCGTATGCCGCATGGGCCGGCAAGCGGCTGCCGCACGAATGGGAGTGGCAATACGCCGCCCAGGGCAACGATGGCCGGCGCTATCCCTGGGGCGACGGTTGGCGCGACGACCTTGTACCCATGCCGAACCGTGGGCGCACGTTGCGCGCGCCGGAGGACGTGGACGCGTTTCCCGCGGCGGCCAGTCCCTTCGGCGTGCTCGACCTCGTCGGCAACATCTGGCAGTGGACGGACGAATACGAGGACGAGCATACGAGGAGTGCGATCCTGCGCGGGGGCAGTTCCTATCAGCCGCAGACTTCACACTGGTACTTCCCGCAAGCCTATCGCCTCGACCAGCATGGCAAGTACCTGTTGATGGCCCCGTGCAAGGACCGCTCCGGCTGCATCGGCTTCCGCTGCGTGGTCGACGCCGCATGAAGGTGCGTACCCGTCTGGATGGCCTTCTCGGCGATGCGCTGGCGGCGAACCTGCGCGGCCGCCTGGCACATTTCATCGTCGACGAAACCAGCCCCGCGATCGCCTTGTTCGCGCCGGAACGCCGTGCATCGAACGAGGAAGGCGACTGGTATGGCGAGCATGCGGGCAAGTGGCTGGTGGCCGCGTCGCGCGCCGCCGCGCGCAGCGGCGACTCGGCCTTGCGTATCAGCGTGCTGCGCGTGGCCGATTATCTCGTCTCCGTGCAGGAAGACGACGGTTACCTGGGTACCTACGCACCGTCGCGTCGCTTCATGCGCCCGCAACCACCGAAGCCGGTGAGCTGGGATGGCGCACCGAGCGTACGCACCTGGGATATCTGGACGCACGCCTACCTGATGCTCGGCCTCATCGAGGTGCACCGTCAGTGGGGTGGCGAGCGCTACCTCGAAAGCGCGCGGCGCATCGGCGACCTGTGCCTGCACACGCTGACCGAAGGCGGCATCGACATCACGGATCTCGGCAATCACTTCGGCATGTCGGCGACCGTGTTGCTCGATCCCGCCGTGGAACTGCATCTCGCCACGGGCGATCCCCGCTACCTCGAACTGGCCCGGCGCGTGCTCGCCCAAGCGGATGCGAACCCGCCGCTCGCACTGCTGAAACAGAGCCTCGCCGGCACCGATGCCGCCTTCATCGGCACGGGCAAGGCTTATCAGCTGGCCTGGAACATGGTCGGCATGGCCAAGCTGCATCGCGTCACCGGCGAAGCCGACCTGTTGCGCGCGGTGGAGAACGTCTGGACCAGTATCCGCGACCATCACCTCACGCTCGGTGGCGGGCCGTGGGGCGGCGTGGCATACCGCTCGCGCGAGGTCTTCAATGCCCCTGGCGCGTTCAGCCCAGAGGGCTATGTCGAGACCTGTTCGACCCTGGCCTGGGTCCAGCTCAACCGCGAGCTGCTTGCGATCACGGGCGAGGCACGCTACGCGGAGGAAATCGAGCGCTCCGCTTACAACGATCTCCTCGCCGCACAGGCGCCCGATGGCGAGGACTGGTGCTACTACGTGTTTCCCAATGGCCGCCGAGTGCATACCACCTACTGGCGCTGCTGCAAGTCCAGCGGCGCCATGGCCGTCGAGGAACTACCCGACATCGCCGTGGGCGTGCGCGATCCGGCGACGCTCGATGTCAATCTCTTTGGTGCCGGTGAATCGACGGCCACGCTGGAAGCCCCGGGGCGCGTCACGCTTCGGCAGGCCACGGCCTGGCCGTATCCCGACGACGTGCGCATCGAACTCGAGGTGGAGCGCGAGGCGCATTTCAGGCTACGAATTCGCGTGCCTTCATGGGCGGTGGGTGCCGCCGTGCTCGTCAACGGCGTGGCAGCCGACGCGGCGGTCGTGCCGGGAAGCTACGCCACGATCGAGCGCGAGTGGCGCACCGGCGATCGCATCCTGGCGCGTTTTCCCGCCCGGCCCATGGTGCATCACGCGACGAACCGAAACGTGCAGGAATCGCGTGCCCCCGACGGCAGCGCGGTGCGACAGGAAGTGTTGCGCTTCGATTACGTCGGTTTTACCTGCGGTCCGCTGGTCTATGCCACGGAACGCGTCGACGGTTTCAAGACCAGCGAGACGGTGAAGCTGCCGGAAGGGCCGGTGGAGGATTGGCTCGTATGTGAGCGGGGGGAAGACGGCGCGCCCATGCTGCGCTTCGATCCCGGATACCGGCCGCCGCTGTGGTTCACGCCGTATTTCGCCACGGGAGGCCGCCACGACGGGGCCTGGCGGCTCACGTGGCTAGGCCTGGCGCCAGCGGAGTGATTGCGCCTTCAAGCAATATTTTCTGCTGCCAGAACATATCGGAGCGGGCTGTTTCGGGCATCCCGCCTGCTGCAAAGTGATTCGCGGAAACGGGACATGGCAACTGTGGATACCGAGGCAAACATGGAAACGTCGACATCGTCCCCCCGCCGAGCATCCGGCCCACTCGCCGGCGTGAAGGTGCTGGACCTGAGCGCCTATATCGCCGGTCCCTACGGCTGCACGCTGCTTGCCGACCAGGGCGCGGACGTCATCAAGATCGAACCGCCCGGTGGCGACAACCTGCGCCAGTATCCATCGACGCTGGCTGCCGAGAGCCGGGCCTTCCTCGGCGTGAACCGCAGCAAGCGCGGCATCGTGCTCGACCTGAAGCATCCATCCGACCACGCCGCGCTGTTGCGCCTCGTGCGCGAGGCGGACGTGCTCGTGCACAACTTCAGGCCGGGCGTGCCGAAACGGCTGGCGATCGATCATGAGCGGCTCAACCTGATCAATCCGCGCCTGATCTATTGCGCGGTCACCGGCTACGGTGAATCCGGCCCGATGAAAGACAAGGCAGGCTACGACCAGGTCTTGCAGACGATGACCGGGATGTGCACCTTGCAGGGCAAGCGCAACGGCCCACCGGAAGTGATCTATGGATCGGTCGTGGACTACTACGCAGCCGCGCTGCTGGCGGCGGGCGTGTCATCGGCTCTGTATGAGCGCGAGCGCAGCGGCCTCGGCCAGTACGTCGGCATCTCGCTGTTGCGCAGCGCGCTCACCATGCAGTCCGCGCGGATGATATGGGCGGAAGGGGAGTCGTTGGACATCGGCCGCGACATGCGTTCCGGTGGCGTCACCGGCATCCATCCCACGCGCGATGGCTATATCTATATTTCCGCCAACACACCGCATTTCTGGAAGGCCTTGTGCGAGCGCACGGGCTTGCAGGCCTTGCATGACGACGAGCGCTACGACACGGTGCGCAAGCGGGCCGAGCACCACAACGAGATCGTGCCGCGGCTGCATGACGCGCTCGCCGCGCACAGCGCGCTCGAATGGGAGGCCATCTTCGGCGACGCCGTGCCAAGCGCCGCCGCACGCCGCATCGAAGACATGTTCGATCATCCACAGGTGACAGCGGAAGGCCTCGTCGCCACGTTCGAACATCCCGTGGTGGGCCGGTATCGCGGGGTGAATCATCCCATCCATTTCGGCCGCACGCCGGCACCGGAACCTTTCGCCGCGCCGACGCTGAACCAGCACGAAGACCTGCTCGAGCGGTGAACCAGCGCGGCATCGGCGGCGTGCCTTGGTGATTTTTGCCGGGACGGTGCGCGTCCCGGCCCTCCAACCTGCGATCATCCGCACCCGGGATTCGCCCGTGAGCGCAGGTGGAGGCTGTCATAAATATTATTGTCGTCGAAGGTGATCCGACACTCGGTGCCGCCATGGCGCGCGTGCTTGGGCAGATGACGTATACGGTGACGTGGCTCCGGTGCGGCGCGGAACTGCTGGAAGCGCTGCGACTGCGCCATGTCGACCTGGCCTTGTTCGACATCGATGCGGCCACGAACGACGGGCTGGACATCGTGCGTCAGATCCGTCGCCTCGGCATCCGTACGCCGCTGCTGGCCACGACGGCGCACGAGGCAGTCGAAAGACGCATCGCCATTCTCGACGCCGGTGCCGACGATTGCCTGGTCAAGCCCTTCGACCTGGATGAACTCACGGCACGCGTCCGTTGCCTTGCTCGCCGCGCCAACGGTTTCGCCGATAACCTTATCGAGCTGGGAGACCTGTCGATGAACCTGTGTTCCCTGGAAGTCACCTACGAGGGGCGGCGAATCGAACTCACCCGTCGTGAATTCTCCCTGTTGCAGATGCGGGTGGAACGGGCGGGCCGCATCGTCCGCCGCGAGGTGATCGAGACATCGATCTACGGTTGCGACGCGGAGGTTGGCCCGAACGCGCTCGAAGTCCTCGTGCATGGCTTGCGAAGGAAAGTGGGGCCCGGCGCGATCCGTACCGTGCGCGGTTTCGGTTACATGGCGTCGCTCTGACGCAGGTGGGCGGCGACTCGTATCGCCGCGGCGAGCGGACAGCCTTCATCGCTGCGGAAGCCCATGTTGCGTCCGCCGAAGGGCGCATAGCGGTCGGGATCGGTGGCGCCGAAGATGCCGATCGTGGTGGCCCGGGTCGCCGCCGCCAGGTGCATCACGCCGCAATCGGCGCTCACATAGATGTCGGCGGCATCGATGAACGCGGCGAGCTTGCGTGGATCGCTGGTGAAATAGGTCGGATAGGCATTGCCGATGCGCGATTGGCCATCGGCCGCCACCAGTTCGACGATGCGAAGCGGCCCCGCACGACGAACGAGTTCATCGACGAAGGCTTGCCACCACGTGGCATCGAGTCGCTTGCGGCCCGTCGCGTTCGGGAAGATCGCCAGCGTCGGAGCGTCGTTGGCAGGCGTGCCTTGCAGGACGCGTTCCAGTGTGGCCGCGCCACGTTCGCGTTCGGAAACCGTCAGCCGCAGGTCGAGCGCGGGTATGGGTTCGAGTCTTGCCTCACCCAACGCCCGTCGAAGCGCATGCACCGGCCGTGCCGCGAAGTGTACCGGCACGTCGCCTCCGCCTCCCTCCACGCGCAATTGATAGCGCGCCTTCGCCATGCCGGCGGCGATACGTCCGGAGGACGATCCCGAAGCCGCGTCTACGACCAGGTCGTAGCGCTTGCTGGCGAGCCGGCGCAACGTCCGTACGGTGGCCAACGGGCGCCGCAACGCGCGGCGGTCCAGCAGGAACAGCTCGCCGATCGTGGCGAAGCCGCCGAGCACGCTGCGGGTCGCCTCGCCGGAACCCAGCACGTCGACTTCCGCGCCCGGAAAGTGGCGCTCGATCTCGCCCATCAGTGACGTGAGCAGCACCGTGTTGCCCAGGCGGTGATTCGGGCGGCAGACCAGGATGCGCTGGATGCCGATGCGCGGCAGCTGCCCGTGGCCCACGAGGTTATCCCGTGCGGGCAAGAGGTGCCGTAGCAACCATGCCACGACGCTGCGCCGGAAAGCGTGGCCCTTACCGTGCAGCGGAGTGCGCGCCACGACCGGTTCTACTCGCTTGGCTGAAACGATCGTCGACATGAAGGGTCTCGTGCATGCCCCGTGGTCCGGGCGTTCCCGCTACGATGCCAAAGCCAGCTTAGATGCAGCTGTCCGTTTCATGACGATGTGCTTACAGCGTGCGTTTCGGTCCAAAGCATGAACTAAGCGGCCGGTAACACCATGGCAACATGGCCGCGACTGTTTGGCGAAAGCCGTCATCGCACACCATGCTGCGCCCCGGACGCGGCACCTCCATCCGCAGGAACACGACGCACCGTGATGCCCGAGTCGCAATTACTTTCTGTCGAGGAACTGAACGGATTCGGCGTCGGTCCGGTGTCCATCAACCTTGCCACGGGTGAACGGCTGGCGATCATGGGCGTGTCCGGTGCGGGAAAATCGCTCCTGCTGCGCTTGTTGGCGGACCTCGACCCCGGCGAAGGCAGGGTCGTCCTTGCTGGCGAGCCACGCGAGACGATAGCGGCGCCGGACTGGCGCCGACGCGTGATGCTGGTACCCGCGCAGGCGGGTTGGTGGGCACCCACGGTGGACGGGCATTTCGAGCTTTCGATGATGGATACGGCGGTGGCGATGGCCGCGCGCCTCCTGCTTCCTCCCGACATCATGAAACGTGAGGTCCGCGTGCTATCCACCGGGGAACGGCAACGCCTGGCCCTGATAAGGGCATTGGCCCGGCGGCCCGAGGTGCTCCTGCTCGACGAGCCCACAAGCGGGCTCGATCCCGCGGCGACCGAGGCCGTGGAAGCCTTGCTGGTCGAGTGCAGCGGGAAAGGCATCGGCATCGTCATGGTGACGCACGACGCCATGCAGGCCCGGCGCATGGCCGACCGGACGTTCACCATGCACCAGGGAAGGCTCACCCCGGCATGAACGTGATCTCGTTGCATCCCTACGATCTCGCGGTGGCGTCGACGCTGATCCTGTTCGACGCGGTGATCTCGCTGGTCTTCCGCTTGCGCCTGCATCGCGGGTTGCTGCTGGCGGCGTTGCGCATGGTGGTGCAGCTGGTGGCGGTGGGCTTCGTGCTTCGCTACGTGTTCGCCGTGGGCGAAGCATGGCTGACCCTGCTGGTGATCTTCGCGATGGTGCTGGTGGCCGCGCGCGAAGCGGCGGTGCGGCCCGTGCATCGTCTTCGACACGGCGGCTTTCTCATCAGCCTTGCCAGCGTCGCCACGCCGGCCTTGCTGACGTGCCTGTTCGCGCTGCTGACCGCCATTCGTCCGCATCCGTTGCTTTCACCGCAGTACGCGATCCCATTGGCCGGCATCATCCTCGGCAACGTGCTCAACTCGGCGAGCATCGCCTTCAGTGGCGTGCTCGATGGCGTCGGCATGCAGGCATCGGCGATCGAGGCACGGCTGATGCTCGGCGATACCTACCGCGCCGCCACGGCCGAACTGGGCCGGGATGCCATCCGCCGCAGCATGATTCCCATCGTCAACCAGATGAGCGCCGCCGGTGTCGTGACCCTGCCGGGCATCATGACCGGCCAGATCCTCGCCGGGCTCGATCCGATGGAGGCGGTGAAATACCAGATCCTGCTGATGTTCCTGCTCGCCGGCGGCAGCTGTCTCGCGTCGATGGTGGCGGTATACCTCGCGGCAGCACGATTGACCGATCACCGGGGCCGGCTCCGGCTCGACCGGCTCGCGACGCGTTGAGGCTGGTCAGGCGAGCGCGTGGCGTGCCGCGGCTCGCGCATGGATGGCGGCGGTGTCGAACAGCGGCACGCTGGCATCGTCGCCCTCCACCAGCAGGGCGACCTCCGTGCAACCGAGGATGATCGCCTCGGCGCCGTCGTCCACCAGCCGGGACATCACCTGTCGGTAACGTTCGCGGGACTCGTCGCGGATGATGCCCTGGCACAGTTCGTCGTAGATGATCCGGTGCACGTCGTCGCGGTCGGCGTCGTCCGGCACGACCACGTCGAACCCCCGAGCGGACAGGCGGTCGCGATAGAACGCTTGCTCCATGGTGAAGCGCGTGCCGAGAAGGCCCACGCGGCGGATCGCGTGGTCGGAGAGCGCGTCGGCGGTGGCGTCGGCGATGTGCAGCAAGGGCAATGGGGTGGCGCGCTCGATCGCGTCCGCCACCCGGTGCATGGTGTTCGTGCACAGCACGAGGAAGTCCGCGCCGCCGGCTTCCAGCGAACGCGCCGCCGTCGCCATGGCTTCGCCGGCACCATGCCAGTCGCCCGCGTGCTGGAGGCGTTCGATTTCATGGAAGTCCAGGCTGTAGAGCAGGAGCCGTGCCGAATGCAAGCCGCCAAGCTGGTCCCGGATCGTTTCGTTGATGGCCCGGTAGTAGGGTAGGGTGGATTCCCAGCTCATGCCGCCGATGAGGCCGATCGTCTTCAAGTCGATGCTCCGCGCGTGCCGTGGACGTCGGCCCAGCATAGAGGATGGCCGGTGTGGCGCGTGCAAGGAGGGACCAATTGCACAAGCGCATGTGGGCTTCCTGTCGGACACTACGATCATGCGTTCCACATAACCCCCATCGCCAGGAATTCGTCATGCCACCATCCGCCGCCGAACCGGCAAGTCTTCCCCGCGCCGCTTTGTATGCGATGGCGCTGGCGGCGGGACTTGCGGTCGCGAACATCTATTACAACCAGCCGATGCTCGGCATCATGTCGAGGGATCTGCACGACGGCGCGGTGGAGCGGTGGATCCCGATGCTGACCCAGCTGGGTTACGCCGCGGGTCTTCTGTTCCTGCTGCCCCTGGGCGATGCGTTGGAACGGCGCCGGCTCATCGCCGTGCAGTTCATCGTGCTGTCGCTTGCGCTGGTGCTCGCCGCCCTGGCGCCGGGGCTGGCCATGCTGGCGGTGGCTTCGGTGATCGTCGGCGCGGCGGCGACGGTGGCGCAGCAGATCGTGCCCTTCGCCACGATCCTTTCCGCGCCGGAAAAACGCGGTGCGGCGGTCGGCACCGTGATGAGCGGCCTGCTCACCGGCATCTTGCTCAGCCGGACGATCGCCGGCTTCGTCTCCAGTGTGGCCGGATGGCGGGCGATGTTCTGGCTGGCCGTTCCCGTGGCCTTGATCGGTGCGGTGCTGATGGCGATGCGCCTGCCCGAACATCGGCCCGCGCGCCGCGTGCCCTATCGCGAACTGCTGGGCTCGCTGGTGGGCCTGTGGCGCGCCGAACCGCTGCTGCGCCGCGCGGCACTCACCCAGGCCGTGATCTTCGCGTCGTTCTCGGCGTTCTGGACCGTGCTGGCGCTGCGCCTGGAACAGCCACCCTTGCATCTCGGCGCGGCGACCGCCGGTCTGTTCGGCATCGTCGGCGCGGTGGGTGTCGCGATGGCGCCGGTCGCGGGACGCATCGCCGACCGGCGCGGACCCTGGCTGGTCATCGCCATGGGTGCGGCGGCGACCGTGGTCGCCTGGGGCGTCTTCGCATTGTGGACGAGCCTTGCCGGGCTCATCGTCGGCGTCATCGTGCTCGACTTCGGCGTGCAGATCGCTCTGGTCTCGCACCAGCACCTCATCTACGGCCTGCATCCGGAATTCAAGAGCCGGCTCAATACGCTTTTCATGACGACGATGTTCCTCGGTGGCGCCGCGGGCTCGTTCGTCGCCGCGGAGGCTTGGCGGAGGGCAGGGTGGTTGGGCGTATGCGTGCTCGGTGGAGGTCTCGCCATCATTGCGCTCGTTTCGCGGATGCTGCACCGGCCGGCACCGCACCCCGCGCACGACGCCTGAAAATAATTCAACCAGGTGGTTGACTAACGAATCGTCGGGGCGTACATTCAACCTCATGGTTGAATTAGATGCCCCGCACCTGGACCCCGTCTTCCACGCCCTCGGCGATCGCACGCGGCGGCACATGCTCCGTGAGCTTGCCGCTGGCGAGCGGACCGTGGGCCAGCTCGCCGAACCCTTCGAGATGTCCCTCGCGGCCGCGTCCAAGCACATCAAGGTGCTGGAAAACGCGGGCCTGATCCGCCGTGAAGTCCGCGGCCGTGTCCATATCTGTCGACTCGACCCTGGCCCACTGGCCAGCGTGAGCGAGTGGCTGACCTTCTACGAGCGTTTCTGGACCGACCGTCTGGGTGTGCTCGACCGGCTCCTGCGCCAAGCCGACGCACACGAGCCCCCGCCCCCCAAAGGAGACAAGTCATGACCGACCTGGCCACCCCCGATACCTACGGCACGCTGATCGAGCCCACCACGTTGAAGATCCAACGCGTCCTGCCAGGACCGATAGAACGGGTCTGGGCTTACCTGACCGAGAGCGACCTGCGCCGCCAGTGGCTGGCGAGCGGCGAGATGGAAATGAAAGCGGGATCGACCTTCGAGTTCGTCTGGCGCAACGACGAATTGACGAATCCACCGGGACAGCGGCCACCCGGCTTTTCCGGCGAGCACCGCATGGAAGGTTCCATCACGGAGGTCGATCCGCCACGCAAGCTCGCGATCACATGGGGAAGCACCGGCGGTGTCACCTTCGAACTGGAACGCAAGGGCGATCATGTGTTGCTGACCCTGATCCACAGCCGCGTGCTCGACCGCACGATGCGACTGAACGTCAGCGCCGGTTGGCATATGCATCTCGACGTGCTGGCGGCACGCATGGAAGGGACGCAGACCGGGCCCTTCTGGGATGGGTGGTTGCGGTTGAAGGATGAGTATGACGGGCGGCTTCCGGTCTGAGGGAAGATGCGTTGCCGGAAAGGTGTAGGGCAACCCTTACGCACGCCGCGCCAAGCACCGACAGCGTAAATAAGATCAAATTCCTATCATCGCGCAGGGAAGCATTTGTGCGAGTCGACAACAAGGACTGGATGATGGGACAGGTAGATGTTGCGAGAGAAGACAAGTTCGACAAACGAAGGTCTCCGTATCCTTCATATCTAATAAAGTTAAAGCTGATACGACTGGCAGCGTTTGTAATAGGTAGCGCTGTTGTAGGTCCTGTGTTTGCGCAAGTGTCTGCTTCCTCAACGTCCCCTTCCGTAAGCCCTGCGCGATCCGTTATGAAATTGCCGCGGGCGGATGCCGAACCATCGGCTGACGTGAGCGGCGTGTGGTACGGAAATCTCCAAGCCCCCAGTGACGCATCCTCGGCCGCTTGGGCCGAAACGTTCGATCTTAAGCAGGACGAGTTGGGAGCAGTCACCGGTACACGAAAAACGGTTTCGTTGGGCGGGTCTCGTGTATTTATATGGAATGTATCGGGCACCATTTCGGGTACCGAGCTGGTCCTTACCGATACGTCACTCGTTAGTAGTGTCGGGAGCACCACTCCATGCAAGATCAGCATGGATCTTGCTGTAGTTGGTTCAGCAAACAGCTTTTCCGGCGAGTGGACATCAACGCAAAGTGGCTGCCCGGGTGGTCAGATCTACACGGTGCGCTACGGTAGCGAAGTTGGCAAAAAGCTAGGGAGCGGGGCGACGTGCGAGGGTGGTGAAGGGAGTAGTGCACCCAATCTAACCACAGGGTGCGGCGGCGGCCCGCAGGGAAATGCTGATGGGTCATCGTGTGCCGAACAGGGTGGGGTACACCTAGCTGGCGATCCTATTGACACATCGACCGGCAATTTCTATCTCGAGGAGACGGATTACGATGGCGGGGAGTGGCTGAGCTTTCGTCGTTTCTACAACAGCACCGACGGAGTGGCGCCGGCACAAACAGGTTTCAATTGGCGGCACAGCTTCAATCGCTCGTTGCAGATGATTGGCTCTCCTGTTTCTTCGATTGTGGCATTACGTCCTGACGGAAGTCAGGAGGAGTTTAAGAAAATCGGCGGCGTTTGGTCTTCGAATGCGCCAGTAAATACATTAAGCGAAATCCTTGATTCTTCGGGCGCGGTGTCGGGGTATCGTATTTTCATCGGGCCATTGCGCCACACGGAAAAATATGACCTTAGCGGGACATTGACGTCGGTAACAGGACAAGATGGCTATGGGATAACCCTGGACTATGACCGAAGCGGCGCAACGCCTTTGGTTGAAGATGTGACTGATACGCAAGGTCGCCAGCTGAAATTTTATTACGACTCCTATACTGATCGTTTAAGTTCAGTCTCTTTCCCTGATGGAGGGTATGTGCGTTTTAGCTATGCCTCCTCAACGGCAAATCTGCAGTCAGCGATTCATTCTGACAGTTCATTCCACAACTATTTATACAATGAAGACGGAATGGTCGGGGCGGTTTCACTTCCGCATGCAATCACCGGTATCACCGATAGTTTTGGGAAACGATACGAGACAATAACGTATGACGATCAGGGTAGAGCTACGTCGTCAGGCTTTGTCGGTGAGATAGGTACTACCCGTATCACTTATCAAGGTGATGGGAGTGCGTCAGTAACGTACCCATTGGGAAACACGGTCCACGTCGATTTCGATCGTTCAGGAGGGCGGGCGCATGTTGCATCGCTCGATAAAAGTTGCGTACCAGATTGCGGGCGCGCCTGGAAGACCCGAACCTATGATGCACTTGGTTTTCCGGCTAGCTTCACCGACTTCAATGGCGTCACCACTCGTGTTGGCTACAACGATTTCTATCTTCTCGAGAGTCAGATTGATGCTGAAGGGACTCAGGAACAACGCACTACGGCCACCACTTGGAACATTGATCTTCGCTTGCCCAGTGTGTCGCGTATTCTTGATAGGCAAGGAAATTTAATTGCGCGAACAGAATGGAAGTACAACGCCCTTGGAAAGGTCGTTGCAAGATGCGACACCGATCCTTCTACTCCTTCATCCGCAGATTACGAGTGTTCCGTTGGAGGTACCCCACCCGCGGGTGTACGTCGCTGGACATACACCTATTGTGAAGCCGTAGATACGACACAGTGCCCCATCGTCGGGCTGCTTCTAACGGCGACCGGTCCGCGTGCGGATGTCATGCAGGTTACAACCTATAGCTACTACTTAAGCGATGGCGCTTATTGGAAGCGAGGTGATATTCAGTCAATCAAGAACGCGCTCGGGCAAATGGTGACTATACCGCGCTACGACGGTGCGGGTCGCCCGCAGCGAACGGTGGATGCGAACGGCGTCATAACTGAGTTCTACTATACGGGGCGAGGTCTACTTTCGCAGCGAATAGTGCATGCCAATGCGGACGGATCAAATTCGTCTCTCGATGCATGGACAACGGTCAGTTATGATCGCAACCAAAAGGTCGTTCAGACCCAGGATCCAGACAAAATAACACTTACATACGGATATGACGCTGCTCTGCGATTGACGAAGGTTTCCGATCGTTTAGGCAACTATATTTCTTATACGTACAACCAGGCGGGAGGCCTGACGGGAACTAGCGTCTACGATACGAATAACGTGCTTAGGTATCGTGACTCTGCTACGTACGATGCAATCGGAAGGTTGGTATCCCGAGTCGATGGTTTGGGGCGGGAGACTTTTTCAGCGAAGGCGGCGGACGCTTATGACGGGAATGGCAATTTGCTTTCGTCACTCGATGGATCTAGCGTGGAAACGAGGCGATCATATGATCATCGATCACGTTTGGTGGACTTGATTCTGGATGCCGCCACGCCTGGCGGTGAGGCAATAGGCGCCACGACAACTCTGCAATATGATGCCTTGGACAATGTCATAGGTGTGGGTGACCCATCTGGATTGCCTACTGTCTATATCCGAAACGCTTTCGGGGAGCTAAATTCATCTCTCAGCCCCGACAGTGGCAGCATCAGTGCTTCCCGTGACGAGGCTGGGAATATCCTTGAGGCCACGGATGCGCGTGGCATCCATGTGAGCTATACCTACGACGCCCTCAATCGGCGGACATCGTCGTTGTATCCGAGCACGGAAGATAACGTGGCGTGGTACTACGATGAGCCTAGTGAAGTTACCGGGTGCGCGAGTTCCTATCCCGTTGGACGTCTAACACGTGTCGTGGAGGCTTTGGTAACGACGACATACTGCTATGACCATAGAGGGAATATCGTTAAAAAAATACAGGCCCAGGGTTCGCACGTGGACTCAGTGACCTATAGTTACTCGCTCGGAGATCGCCTTCTCACGGAGACCTTGGCTGATGGTACTCAAGTCAATTCATCGAGAGCTGACTCTCTGGGCAGAGTGACCTCGGTAACTACCACGAGAAATGGTAGTACCAAAGATGTTGCAACGAGTATTCAGTATCTACCATTCGGTCCGATCCTATCGTACACATTAGGTTCGTCCAGTGGCGCGCAAAATCTTATGCGCACTTATGACTTGAACTATGCGGTTACTAGCGTGGTAAGTCCTCAGTTGGTGTTTCACGGAACGCGTGACGTACGCGGTAATTTTTCCTCGATCCAGGCTGCTGTCGATTCGGATCGGCCACTAGAGAGTTACAACTACGATGCCCTGGGTCGCCTGACGACCGTGTCCAATGGATCGGGTAATCCAATTGAAGTATTCACATACGACGCAGCTGGTGATCGGCAAAGAAAAGAAGCTTCTGGAGCAGGCGGTGGAGACTATGTATATAAGACAAACACTCACTGGCTAACGAGCGTCGGGGCGGCGTCGCGAACATATGATTCAGCCGGAAATACATCCGTTATTGCTGCGGCCGGAACGGTTTTTGGCTTCGGATACAACGGGCGTGGTCAGCTGACGGTCGTGCAACAGGATGGAGGGGACCTCGCCCGCTATACCTTCAATGCATCTGGCGATCGTATTTCCAAATCGATCTCAAGTCCTCAAGGTCGAGAAGTTCGATTCATCTATGACGAAGAAGGGAAGCTCCTCGCTGAATATGGCGCGTCAAGTCGCACGTACATATGGGTCTCGGGACTGCCTATCGGCGTCCTGGATGTCGATGGATCATCTTCGACACTCAGTCTTGTACATGCAGATTCCCTTGGAACCCCAAGGGCTGTTACCGCTTCCGACGGCTCGCTTGTATGGTCCTGGGCCGTTACGGCCAATCCGTTTGGTGAGGCTGCTCCTGTATCGTCTACTGGGTTCAGCCTGAACTTAAGATTCCCGGGTCAGTACTTTGACGGCGAGTCGGGGCTGGCTTATAACATCCACCGCTTCTTCGATCCAACGGTCGGTCGTTATCTTCAAAGTGATCCACTTGGCTTGGCTGCAGGAAGTAATACTTATCTCTATGCGAGCGCGAACCCTTTACGGTTCATCGATCCCCTCGGCCTCACCGATCTTAATCTATTCGTGCCTGGCTCGGCGGAATATCGGGCTGCAAAAAACTTCACTTCGCCGCCAGGAACCTATGTAGTGGGGGCGCATGGGAATCCCCTAAACGTGGTGGATCAGAACGGTAGTGCATTGCGGCCCGAACAGCTTGCTACGATGATTCAGAATGACCCTACATACCAGCAAGGTGAGACGGTTCTACTTCTTTCGTGCAACACTGGTGTGACGCCAGAAGCAAAGTGGAATAGATCTGGCTCCTTCGCCCAGCGACTTGCCAGTTCACTGAAAGCGAACGCGCAGGCTCCCGATCATTTTGGTTGGCTGTTTCCTTCGGGAAGTTTTGAGAGTCGGGGAGGGGTTGTAAATGGAAAGCCGGTACAGTGGGATAACATTCCTATTATTCCTAGCTCAATGACTCCTGATCCTGCCGATCCGGGTACCCTGCTGGAGTTCAAGCCATGAAATTTTCTATCTTGCGAATTGTTACAGCGTGCGTCATCGGCATAGTGCCAAGCCTTGCTTGGGCACAATTGCCGGGGGAAAAGCCTATACGTCTCTCGGCAGATCTGGATCTGACGGCTTCACAACAAAAGCAGTTGGAAACAGAGGCGTTAAAGGGTTCGCCCGAGGCAGCGCGCAAACTTGCGACTTTTCACTTCATAGTGAGAGGCGACAGGGACGCTACATTGCGTTGGTATACGATTGGTGCCGAGAACGGCGACGCGTCGTGTCAGTTCTCTCTCTATGACCTCCTCGAATCCGATCCGAATACCGCACTCCGTGCCCATTTCTGGCTTCAAAAGTCAGCGGATGCTGGGTTCCCTTATGCGAAGAATGAACTGAAGCGGCTTAAGGACCGGGCGTCGCATTGAACAGTCGATTTATTGGCCCGTCGATGGGCGCGTGGCTTACAGGCTGCATGGCGGTGTGCGCCGTGGATGTGGTTCACGCAGATCAGCGTGCAGCAAGGAGGCGGCGAATGGTGGACTGTCTTATGCCAAGGATGAGCTTGGCCGCCTTGGCGATGGGCGCCGCATTGATTTCACGGCCTTTGGACAAGATCGCCGGGGCAATCCGCCACGCACGTGGGGCTCGCATGGGAGAGCATCGCGTCATGCATGAGCATCCGATTGGATGGTTTTCCTGGATGATTCATCCAGCCGTGGGTCGTTTATCGGCTGGATGAAGGGGCCTAAGCTCAGGCTTCCATCGGCTCATGAAGGAGATTTCCCCGTGGCAGACCATTCCATCAAAGGCAAGGTCGTTCTCATCGCTGGCGGCGCCAAGAACCTCGGCGGTCTGATTGCACGCGACTTGGCCGGACAAGGCGCCAAGGCCGTCGCGATCCACTACAACAGCGCCGCTTCCAAGGCCGACGCCGATGCGACCGTAAAGGCGATACAGGCCAGCGGAGCGCAAGCCGTGGCCTTGCAAGGTGACCTGACGTCTGCGGCCGCTGTCGAAAAGCTCTTCGCCGACACCATCGCCGCGGTCGGCAAGCCGGACATTGCCATCAATACCGTGGGCAAGGTGTTGAAGAAGCCTTTCTCCGAGATCAGCGAGTCCGAGTATGACGAGATGACGGCGGTCAACTCCAAGACCGCCTTCTTTTTCCTCAAGGAGGCCGGCAAGCACGTCAACGA
This sequence comes from Luteibacter sp. E-22, assembly GCF_049913125.1. Classification (GTDB taxonomy): domain Bacteria; phylum Pseudomonadota; class Gammaproteobacteria; order Xanthomonadales; family Rhodanobacteraceae; genus Luteibacter. The sequence continues at coordinate 2,764,252 of NZ_CP183975.1, read as the reverse complement.
CAACGGCAAGGTCTGCACGCTGGTGACCTCCTTGCTGGGGGCGTTCACCCCGTTCTATGCCGCCTATGCCGGAACCAAGGCGCCCGTGGAGCATTACACCCGCGCGGCTTCCAAGGAGTTCGGTGCGCGTGGTATCTCGGTGACCGCGGTCGGCCCCGGTCCGATGGACACCCCGTTCTTCTATCCCGCCGAAGGTGCCGATGCGGTGGCATACCACAAGACCGCTGCGGCACTTTCCCCGTTCAGCAAGACGGGCCTCACGGACATCGAAGACGTCGTCCCCTTCATTCGCCATCTGGTCAGCGACGGGTGGTGGATCACCGGCCAGACCATTCTCATCAATGGCGGCTACACCACCAAGTGAGGCAACCGTGCGCACAGTGATTGTCATCTTGCCCTGTTCGGTGTTCCAGTAGTCCAACCGCACGCCTTGGGAACAGGTGCATGGACAGATTCAACCAGTACCGGGTGTTCGCCCAGGTAGCGGAGATGGGCAGCTTCATCAGGGCGGCGAATGCCCTCGATGTGCCGCGGGCGTCGGTGTCCGCGGCCATCCAGCAGCTGGAGAGCCAGCTGGGCGTGCGCTTGCTGCATCGGACGACGCGGCAGGTGCGGCTGACGGCTGACGGGGAACAGTTGTTGGACCGCGTGCGGCCGTTGCTGGCTGAAGTCGAAGATATCGATCAGCTGTTTCAGACCAGCCGGCGGCAGGTGTCGGGGCGACTCGTCGTCGATGCGCCGAGTCGCATCGCTCGCCGCCTGATCGCACCGGCATTGCCTGGTTTGTTGCGCCGCCATCCCCGGCTGCAACTGGTCCTGGGCTCGACCGACCGTGTCATCGACCTCGTGCAGGAAGGGGTGGATTGCGCGGTGCGCATCGGCGCGCCGCATGACAGCAGCCTGGTCATCCGTCCGCTGGGCCACGTTGCCCTGGTCAACTGCGCGAGCCCAGCCTACCTGCGTGAGCATGGTGAACCGACCCAGCCTGGCGACCTGCAGCACCGACATTCGGCCGTGGGTTATGCGTCGCCTAAGACGGGCAGGGCGTTACCGTGGGAGCATCTGTCCGACGACGGTGGCGAGCGGCTGGTCGATGCATCCAGCAGGGTGGTCGTGAACAATGCCGAAAGCTACATCGCCTGCTGCCTGGCGGGACTTGGACTGATCCAGGTTCCGCGCTTCGACGTCCAGCACCTGTTGGATTCGGGCGATCTGGTGGAGGTGATGCAAGCCTATCGTGCGGCTCCGATGCCGGTGTCATTGTTGTACCCGCATCGGCGGCAGCGTTCGCGGCGGCTCGCCGTTTTTCAGAAGTGGTTCGAAACGCTGATCCAGCCGCACCTGGATGCCTGAGCGGGAAACACTGGCTGCGTTGCCGCTTGCCATGTCTTGCCTGCCGCCGTGAACAGCTAGACCTCTCCGGCAAACCTCGACGGCGAAGGTCCAGCTTCGTTCATTTCCGAGGGTTGCCCTGGAACGCGCTCACCATCGCATCCAGGAAAACGCGGGCCTTCCGCGTCATGTTCGTTCGGTCGGGGAACAGCGCGACGATAGGCAGGTCGCCACCGTTCCACTCGGGCAGCACGTGTTCCAGCAGCCCCGATGCAAGGTCATGGCTGACGTCGACGGTCGACTTCAACATGATGCCGAGGCCGGCGACACACCAGTCATGCAGGGCATCGCCGTTGTCGACGCGCATGCGGGCCGGTGCCGGGATCGATTCCGTCGTGCCATCGGGGCTGTGCAGGCGCCACGGCGCGACGGAATCGCCGTAACGCAGCAGATCGTGATTGCGCAGGTCCAACGGCGTCGAAGGGCGTCCGTGGTGATCCAGGTAGGTCGGCGCGGCGACGAGAATGCGCGAGTTGTCGGTGATCTTGCGCATGGCGGCGCTGCTGTCGACGAGTCCGCCACCGATGCGGATGGCCACATCCATCGCGCCGCCCACGACATCCACCATCTTGTCATCGAGGGACAGCGAAATGGCGAGCTGTGGATAGCGGCGCGTGAGCTCTCCCAGGATGGGCACCACGTGCCTGCGCCCGAACGATACCGGAGCCGACACCCGCAACGTTCCGACCGGTTCGTCGCGACCGGTCGCCAACAGTTCTTCGCCCTGGCGGATCGCTTCCAAGGCGCGATCGATATCGACCATCAGGCGCGCACCTTCTTCCGTCGGGGAGAGGCGGCGCGTCGTCCGGTTGACCAGGCGCACGCCGGTTCGCTTTTCAAGTGTGGCAAGCCGCTTGCTCACCACGGCGAGACTGACACCCATGGCGTTCGCGGCGGCGGTGAGCGAGCCCGAAGCCAGTACCTGCTGCAACGTTCGAAGTTCATTGAGATCGTCGAGCATGTTGCCTCGCAGTTGAGACTGACTAAGGTGATCGAGCAATTACATGTCTTTGTGGAAATTATTATGTTGTGGGCCTGCGCTCGGGGGCAAGGTCCGGGCGCTAACCGGTTCCCCAGGCCTAAACGAAGGACTATTCATGCGCACCCTTTTTGCCATCGCCTTGGCGCTTGCGGCTCCGTCCTGTTTCGCCGCCCAAGTGGACGACCGCGCGGCGGTCGCCATCGCGAAGCCCCAGGAGCTGATCGTCGACAAGAGCCTTCCACCCGCGTCCGTGGACGCCCTGCTGACGCCCGTGGATGCGTTCTACGGGTTCTGGAACAACGGTAGCGCGCAGTTGCTTTCCAGGGCGCTATCGCCCTCGTTCATCGACCACACGTTGCCGCCCGGCAGGCCGCAGGGCCCGACCGGCCCCATGACCGCCTCGAAGGCGTTCCTTGCCGCGGTTCCCGACCTGAAGGTGGCCGTGGTGCAGCGCCTGGTGGTCGGTGACCGGGTGGTCAGCCATCTTCGCTTTACCGGCCACTTCACTGGCGAGTTCATGGGACGGAAGGGGCAGGGACAGCCGATCGACTTCATCGCCACCGACATCCTGCGCGTCAGTGGCGGTCGCGTCACCGACAACTGGCATCTCGAGGACAACCTCGCCTTCATGCGCCAGATCGGTTCGATGTGACCTAGCGAGGCGGCTGCAACTCGCCCATGTCGAACAGCAGCACCTCGCCGTCCACGCCATCGGAAATCACGACACGTTCCTCGCCGGTGATCTTGGCAGCGTCGCCCGCGGACAGCGGGTGGCCGTTGACATGCACGCTGCCACGTACCACATGCACGTACACCAGACGCTCGAAATCGATCGTGTGATGCGCGGTTTCGTCAGGACCGAACAGTCCCGCGTAGATCCGGACATCCTGATGGACCGTCACCGATCCGTGCTCGCCGGACTGGCTCGCCACCAGGCGCAACTTGCCGCGCTTTTCCGCATCGGGAAAGAACTTCTGCTCGTAGCCGGGCGCCAGGTTCAGCTCGTTGGGGATGATCCATATCTGCAGGAAATGGGTCTCGGTGACCGCGTTGTTTTCTTCGGAATGCGTCACGCCATGCCCGGCGCTCATGCGCTGTACTTCACCAGGACGGATCACGACGGCGTTGCCCATCGAGTCCTTGTGAGCCAGTTCTCCTTCGAGGACATAGCTGATGATTTCCATGTCGCGATGGGAGTGCGTGCCGAAACCGGCTCCGGCGGCGACGCGATCCTCGTTGATGACGCGCAACGGGCCGAAGTGGACGTGGTCTTCGTCGCGGTAGTCGGCGAACGAGAAGCTGTGGTGTGAATCGAGCCAGCCGTGATTGGCGTGGCCGCGTTCGGAAGCGTGGCGAATGACGAACATGGTGTCTCCAGGATGAAAGGTTGTATTCCGGTCGCCGCTTCAGGCCATGGCGATGGGGGAGGCCGGCACAGCCGCAGGCAGGGAATCGTGACGGATCGACGCGAGGTATTCGTGCACGGCCTGGATCACGGCGGACCCCTCCCCGACGCCGGATGCGACGCGTTTCACCGATCCGGAGCGGACGTCGCCCACGGCGAATATGCCGGGGCGGCTGGTGGCATAGGGCGAGGCCGCGGGCACGCCGGCACAAGCCCGGCCGGTTTCCACGAAACCCTTCGCGTCGATGCCCACGCAATCGCCGAGCCAGTCGGTATTGGGATCGGCACCGATCATCACGAACACGTTGCCGACAGGATGCACGACGACCTCGCCGGTGTCACGGCGACGGCACGCCACCGATTCGAGGTGATCGTCGCCGTCGAAGCGGACGATCTCGCTGCGGACATGCAGGGTGATCCGCGTGGAATGCGTGATCCGTTCGATGAGGTAGTTGGACATCGTTGCCGCCAGGCCCTCCGCGCGGACCAGCAGGTGGACCATCGACGCCGTGCGCGAGAGGAAGACGGCCGCTTGCCCCGCCGAGTTGCCGCCACCGACGACGATCACTTCCTGCCCCTGGCAGAGCTTCCCCTCCATCGGCGTCGCGGCATAGTGCACGCCACTGCCTTCGAATCGCTCGTAGTCCACCGCCGAGAGCTTGCGATAGCGTGCGCCCGTGGCCACGACGAGTGCATGCGTCCGTACCTCTTCGCCGCCCTCCAGCTTCAGGCGATACGGCTGCTCGTCGCATTCGAGGGAACGGACGAAACGGGAGATGGCGAGCCGCGCTCCGAACTTCTGCGCCTGGATGTGGGCACGTCCCGCCAGTGCCTGTCCCGAGATGCCGGTGGGGAAGCCCAGGTAGTTCTCGATGCGCGACGACGTACCGGCCTGGCCACCCGGGGCCAGGCCCTCGATGACGATGGTGTTCAGGCCTTCGGAGGCTGCGTAGACGGCGGCGGCGAGTCCCGACGGACCGGCGCCCACCACCACCACGTCGTAGACCAGCGTGTCGTCGAACGCTTCGGTCAGGCCGAGACGATCGGCGAGTTCGGAGATGGAGGGCCGGCTGAGAGCGCTCTGGTCGGGAAAAATCACCACTGGCAATTGCTCAGCCGTGGTTCCCATGCCTTCGAGCACTTGGTCTTCGGCACCGGCATCGGAGGTATCGATGAGGCGGTGCGGGTAGCCGTTGCGTGTGAGGAAGCGCTGCAGAGCGAGCGTCGCGGCGTCGTGCGCGCCGCCCACGATGAGGACGCCGCCGGTTCCGTTCTGGATCAGCCCGACACGGCGCAGGATCAGTGCCCGCATGACGATTTCGGCGATGTCCGGCTCGGCGGCCAGCATGCGCCGCAGGGCGTCGCGCTCGATCTTGATGACGCGCGTTCCGGCAATGGCTCGCGCATAGACGAGGACTTCGCGCTGGTTCAGCAGATCCAGTTCGCCGGTGAATTGGCCGTGGGTATGGGTCGCGAAGACGACAGGATGACCAGAAGTGTCGAGATCGAACACTTCCACGGTGCCCGTCACGATCACGAAGAAGCACACCGCGCGTTCGCCGCGAGCATACAGGAGCGTATCCGCCTGGAAATCCTGCTCGGCACCGTAGTGCCGCGCCGTGTCGATCATGGACTCGTCGAGGCGTGGAAAGATCTGCGCCGTCCGCGCATAGGGATCGTTTGGATCGATAGTGTTCACGTCCGTACCCGGAAGGACAGCGATGGTCGGTCTCACTGTAGTGTCGCCATCGGGTGGCTGATTGAAGAATTCGTACCCCTGCCAAAAACCTCGGTTGACGGCGCGAGGTTCCTGGCAGGTTGCCGGTCTGGTGGACTCCAATGGCTCCTCTTGACTCTAGACCTAGATCAATGGTCTAGACTTGCCTCCATGAACACCCAAACAGCCCTCACCATCGGCCGCATCGCGCAAAGCGCGGGCGTCGCCATCGACACCATCCGGTTCTACGAGCGGGAAGGGCTCCTGCCCGAGCCCAGGCGCCGGCCCTCGGGATACCGTGAGTACGACCAGAGTGCCGTCTCGCGGCTGCGGTTCATTCGCCGGGCCAAGGACCTGGGTTTCACCCTGGAGGAAATCCGCGAACTGCTGGCCCTGTCGGCCGATCGGCATGGCGGCGTGGAAGGCGTGCGCGAGCGCGCCGCGGCCCGCTTGCAGGCGATCGACGAGCGCATCGCGGAGCTGCAGCGCGTGCGCGATGGCTTGGCCGAGCTGGTGGAGGCTTGTCCGGGGCATGGCGCGCCGGAGGACTGCCCGATCCTCAAGGCGCTGGCGGAGCCGAACGCATGAGCCAGGCCTGCTGTGGACACGACGCCGGCGCCCGGGCCGACGTGGTGAAGGACCCCGTGTGCGGCATGACGGTGGACCCAGCGACCACGCCGCACCATGCCACGCATGAAAGCCACGATTACCACTTCTGCGGCGCGCGTTGCCGCGAGCGCTTCGTCGCCGAGCCGGGTAAATACCTTCGCCCGAAGGAGCCCGAACCCGCAGCGCCACCGGGCACGATCTATACCTGCCCGATGCACCCGGAGATACGCCAGGTCGGCCCCGGGTCTTGCCCGAAGTGCGGCATGGCGCTGGAACCGGCGATGCCCACGTTGGACGAGGATGACGGTGAAGTCCGTTCTCTCGGCCGTCGCCTGGCGCTGCTGGTGGCCTTGACGGTCCCCGTGTTCCTCGTCGCGATGGGGCCGCACCTCTTCGACACGATGTGGCCCGAGCCTTGGTCGTCGCTGGCACGCTGGGGCGAGGCCTTGCTGGCGACCGTGGTGGTGTTGTGGGGCGGCGCGCCGTTCTTCGCTCGTGGTTGGCGTTCGCTGATGCCGTGGTCACCGAACATGTACACGTTGATCGCGCTGGGTACGGGCGTCGCATGGCTGTACAGCGCGGTCGCGTTCCTCTTCCCGTCGCTGTTTCCGCCCGCCATGCGCAACGTGCACGGCATGGTCGACGTGTACTTCGAATCGGCCGCGGTGATCGTCACGCTGGTGACACTGGGCGATTTCCTGGAACTCCGGGCACGCCGCCAGACCGGAGAGGCACTGCGTGGCCTGCTCGGTCTGGTGCCGCAGACCGCGCGCCGGGTGACCGACGATGGTCGCGAGGAAGACGTGCCTCTGGACAACTTGCGTGTCGGCGACACCGTTCGCGTGCGGCCGGGCGAAAAGGTTCCGGCGGATGGCAGCGTGCTGGATGGCGAGAGCCACATCGACGAATCCATGCTCACCGGTGAGGCGATGCCGGTGGCGAAACGCGTGCACGACAAGGTCACAGCCGGTACGCAGAACCAGCACGGTGCATTGACGATACGGGTGGACCACGTGGGTGCGGACACGGTGCTTTCGCGCATCGTCGCGATGGTGGCCGAGGCGCAGCGTTCACGCGCACCCTTGCAGCGTGTGGCCGACAAGGTCGCCGCGTGGTTCGTTCCCACCGTGGTGATCGTGGCGATACTCGCTTTCGCCATCTGGTGGGCCGTGGGTCCGCAGCCTTCGCTGGCGCACGCGCTGGTGGCCGCGGTATCGGTGCTGATTATCGCGTGTCCCTGCGCCCTGGGGCTGGCGACGCCGATGTCGATCATGGTGGCCAGTGGCCGCGGTGCCCAAGCGGGCGTGCTGTTCCGCGATGCGGCGGCGATCGAGACCTTGCGCGAGATCGACACCCTGGTATTCGACAAGACCGGCACGCTGACGGAAGGCAAGCCGGTGCTGACCGAACTGCGCAGCTTCGGTCCCGATCGTGCGGAAGCGCTGGCTCTCGCGGCGGCGCTGGAACGCCCCAGCGAGCATCCGCTGGCGGCCGCGATCGTTGCCGCCGCCGAAGGCGAAGGATTGGAGATTCCCACGGTTTCCGGATTCCAGGTGGCGGTGGGACGCGGCGTGAGTGGACGTGTGAACGGCCACGATGTCGCGATCGGCAACGTGCGTTTGATGGAAGACGAACGCGTGGATGCCAGTGTCGCGCACGAAGCGGCCGGGAAGGCCCGCGCTAAGGGCGCTACGGCGATGTTCCTCGCCATCGATGGCCGCCTGGCAGCGTTGCTGTCACTTGCCGATGCGGTCAAACCGTCGACGAAGCCCGCGCTGGATGCCTTGCATGCGGCAGGCGTGCGGTTGGTGATGCTGACTGGCGACAACGAGGTCACGGCGAAAGCCGTCGCCTCGTCGCTGCCGATCGACGAGGTGCATGCGGGTGCGTCACCGGAGGACAAGGCCCATCTCGTTTCCTCGCTCAAGGCGAAGGGCTTGAAGGTGGCGATGGCGGGCGACGGCGTGAACGACGCGCCGGCGCTGGCCGCCGCGGACATCGGCATCGGCATGGGCAATGGCAGCGACATCGCGATCCAGAGTGCGTCGGTGACTTTGCTCAAAGGCGACCTCGCCGGTATCGCCAGGGCGAGGGCCTTGTCGGAAGCCACCGTGAAGAACATCCGGCAGAACCTGTTCTTCGCGTTCATCTACAACGCGGTGGGCGTGCCGGTGGCGGCGGGTGTGTTGTACCCGCTGCTGGGAGTGACCTTGTCGCCGATGATCGCCGCACTGGCGATGAGCCTGAGTTCGGTGTCGGTGGTGGGCAATGCGTTGCGCCTGCGGCGCGGTGTCTAGCGTTTGTCGAAGGAGGGTGGGGCGTCCGAGGGTTTCGTCGCCCACGAGGTGTTCGGCTTGTCCGACAGGTCGAACTCCAGCTTGCCGCCCTTCAGCGCGAACGATTCCGGTAACCACGCGCGGGTGGACGCTTTGCCGTCCACCTTCAGCGCAGTGACATAGGGCTTGCCCATGCCCGCGTTCGGTGCCTCGATCGTCACGTCGCCGTGCTCGCGATGCACGACGGCGCGGGTGAACAGCGGGCTGCCTATCACCATTTCCGCACGGCCCGGGATCGACGGATAGACGCCGAGCGCTGCGAATACGTACCAGGATGACATTTCGCCCAGATCGTCGTTGCCGGGAATGCCGCTGGGTGCGTTGAGCCAGATCGTGTCGAGCACGCGGCGGACCAGTTCCTGCGTCTTCCACGGCTGTCCGGCGTAGTTGTAGAGCCAGGGCGTGCCGATGGACGGCTCGTTGTCCAACTCGGCGTGCAGGGGCCCCGACTTGGTCACGGCGAAGCTGCCGTCGGGCTGGTAGAAGAAGGCGTCAAGCCGCTTGCGCGCCTTGTCCCGGCCACCCATGGCGTCGAACAGGCCACCGACGTTGAAAGGCACCATCCACACGTATTGCGCGGCGCTACCTTCCACGAAGCCATCTTCCGTGGACGGTGTGAACGCGTGCGGGGCTTCCTTGTCGTCGTCCTTCACCAACGCCCAACCGCCATCGGCGTTACGGTTGCGGATATAGCCGCCTTCCGGCGTCGCCTTCGGGTCGAAGAGATTTCGCCAGTACTGCGCGCGTTCGAGGAAGCGGACGGAGGTGGCGGTGTCGCCGAGGCGTCCGGCGAGCACGCTGATGCCGAATTCGGCGGCGACCGTTTCCAGCGTATCGGCGGCTGGCCCCCAGGCGGGTGCGCCGACCGGGATGTAGTGCAGCTTCAACCAGGCATCGAGCCCGGGGCGTTGGCCCACGCATTCGACTTCGCAACCATCGTGCGAGGTATCGAGAGCGGTCGGATTGTCGGCGGCGTGCACCAGCGAGGCGAGTGCGCCCTGCACGTCGAAGTCGCGTGCACCAAAGGCATGTATACCCGCGATGGCGGCGGCGGACGGATCGCCGTTCATCACATGCGTGCCGCCGTTGTTGTGCGTCCAGCGATCCCATACGCCGTTATTCTGTTGCGCCTGGTTGTAGAGGCTCTGCGCGATGTCGCTGGCGGTCTTCGGTTCCAGCCAGGCCACCAACGGCAACTGCGAGCGGTAGACATCCCAGCCGGAGAAGTTGGCGTACTGCGCCTTCTGGCTGCCGGCGACGCGATGCACCGCGTTGTCGAAACCGCGGTACTCGCCATTGACGTCGCTGAAGACGTTGGGATGCATCAGCGCGTGATACAGCGCGGTGTAGAACACCGTGCGCTGGTCGGGCGTACCGCCTTCGACGTCGATGTGGGAGAGCCGTGCGTTCCAGGCGTCGACGGCCTTGTCACGCAGGGCTTCGAACGTCGTACCCTTCGGATTCTCGGCATCGAGGTTGGCCTGCGCATTGGCGAGGCTGACGTACGAGATGCCGACGCGAACGTTCACCGCGCCGGTTCCCCTGGCGAAGCCGACCCACGCACCGGAGCCCTTGCCCGTCGCAGGGAACCCCTTCTCACCATAACCAGTGCCACCTTCCGCATGCGTGCCGTCCTTGTGCACGCTCGTGTCTTGCCATGTGCCTGTCGAGGCGAACGGCTGGTCGAACTCGGCGACGAAGTAGAGCGTGTAGTAGCTGCGCCGGTCGGCCTCGTTGATGTAGCCGCAGAAGTTGCCGCTGGTCACTTCGCCTGTGATGCGCTTTGCGGCCTTGTCGACGGTGACGCTCGCCTTCTCGGAGCCGGCCTCGGAATCGGATGCGCGTACGAGCACGTTCGCCGGCTTGCCGGCAGGAAAGGCGAAGCGCGCCGCACCCGAATGCAGCGCGGCGGTAAGGTCCACGGCGGCGCCGTTGTCGAGCGTCACATGGTAGTGGCCGGCCTTCGCTGTTTCCTTCGCGTGCGAGAACTTCGATGCGTATGCATGGCGGAAGTCCGTCGACGGCGACACGGTGATCTCGTCCGCCACCGGCATGATCGGCACGTCGCCCGAGCCACCCGCGCAACCCCAGCCTTCGACATTGGTGAGGCTGAAGCCACGGATGGCGTCGGCGCGGTACTCATAGCCGCCGGGCGCCGCGATGGGCGCCTTCTTGCCCGGCAGGGGCGAGGCTTCCGGACTGAACTGCAGCATGCCGAAAGGAACCACCGCACCCGGGAAGACATTCCCTCCGTTCGTGGTGCCGATCAGTGGATTCACCAGGGCGGCTGGTCCGGAAGCGGCGCTGGCCAGGGCGGGGACAAGGGCGGCGGCGAGGGCGATCGGACGAAAGGCGCGCAAGGGTGGACCTCCGTGAAGCCGGGATTTATCTCGATTGAAATGTTTCGGCGACCGGTTGTCCCGTGCCAACGGTCATGCTTCGGGGCTATTTACCAAAGGATGCCGTCGACCGGCTTCAACGGTTCCAGGCCATGTGCTTCGCCAAGGGAATCGCGCAGGTCGATCTCGATGCCGCGGGTGAGGGTCGTCAGCGGCACGTCGTCTTCGAGGTTCTCGAAGGGGTTCTGCATGTCGTTGCCGATCTGCAGCAAGGCCAGGAACAGGAAGCCGGCCACGGTCGAACCGAGCGGCGTATACAAGCCCAGCGTTTCGACCAGTCCCAGCGGAAGGAGCAGGCAGAAGCCATGCGTGAAGATGGCCGGATACGTGGCGTACTGCTGCGGCAGCGGCGTGTTCTTGATCCGTTCCATGCCGCCTTGCGCATTGGAAATATCGGACAAGGTGCGTGCGATGGTCGCGAGCAGGATGGGCTCGGGGCGCGCTTCGCCGATCAACGCCGCGGTGCGTGCGTGAATGGCGTTCGGTACGTTCGCGACGCCGCGCAACACGGTGATTTCCTCGGCAGGAAGACGTGCGCCCAATTCATCCCATGGAGCTTGCCGGCGCAGGTGCAGGCGCAGCGCGTGGACATAGGCGATCTGCCGGTGCGCCACGGTCGCGGCGGCCGTCCGGTCGGCAAGCAACGTGACGGCCTCGCGGCTCAGCGTCCGCGAGGCATTGACCATCGCACCCCAGAGCGTGCGCGCCTCCCACCAGCGCGCGTAGGCGGTGGTGTTGCGGAAGCTGAGGTAGACCGCCACGGCGGAGCCGAGGAGGGTGAGGGGCAGGGCGGGGAATTCGGCCGTCCAGCGAGGGTGCATGAAATACCACAGGGCGGTGACCGCGATATCCCAGGCCAGCAGCCAGATGAGCGGCCGTCCGACATAACGCAGGATGTGCCCGAGATGGGCCCGCCCCGGAAGGATCACGCGCCGTGCTCTCGTTTGATCGCCTCGGCAAGGGGGAGGAAGCGGTTGGCCGCCTCGTCGAGGATGGACACCGTGCCGTCGCCGATGTCGTAGACCCAGCCTTGCAGGGTGATCGCATCGTTGGCCAGGGCCGCGGCCACCGCGGGATGCGTGCGTACGTGGGTGAGCTGCAGGCGCACGTTTTCCTCGATCACCGCCTGCATGGCCTCGGCGCCTTCCAGCTTGCGCGCGAACACGGCGCTCTTGGCCGCCTGCGCGTTGCGCAGCCATGCCTCGACCGTGGGCAGGTCCTTGGTGGAATCGGGATTGAGCAAGCCTTTCATGGCGCCGCAATCGGTGTGGCCGCAGATCACGATGTGGCGCACGCCGAGCACCATCACCGCGTACTCGACCACGGCGGACACGCCACCGAGCATCTCGCCATAGCCCGGCACGATGTTGCCGATGTTGCGGCAGACGAAGAGTTCGCCGGGTTGGGTCTGGGTGATCATCTCCGGCACCACGCGGGAATCGGCGCAGGTGATGAACAGGGTGTGCGGACTCTGGCCTTCGGCCAGCTCGTCGAACAGGTGCTGTCGTTCGGGGAAGACCTTGTGGCTGAAGTCCTCGACCCCTCTCAGCAGGCCTAGCAGGCTATCGTCGCGCGGCGTTTCCTGGGTCATGTAGTCACCTTGGAAGATCGCGCCGCCCGAATCGGGCGGCGCCAGGAGCGCAGTTTAGGGCAAAGCCGGCTCCCCAAGGAGGCGGTTTTACGCCTCCACGTCTTCCTTGTACGCATCGATCGGGATGCAGGCGCACATCACGTTCTTATCACCATAGACGTTGTCCACGCGCGACACCGGCGGCCAGTACTTCGACAGCTTCAGCGACGGCAGCGGGAAGGCCGCAAGTTCGCGCGGATAGGCGTGGGTCCACTCGCTGCCCGTGACCATGGTGGCCGTGTGCGGGGCGTTGCGCAGGGGATTGTCCTCGCGGTCCAGGCGGCCGTCCTCCACCGCGCGGATCTCGTCGCGGATCTGGATCATGGCGTCGATGAAGCGGTCCAGCTCGTGCTGGGATTCGCTTTCGGTCGGCTCCACCATCAAGGTGCCGGCCACCGGGAAGCTCAGGGTCGGGGCATGGAAACCGAAGTCGATCAGGCGTTTGGCGACGTCTTCCGCACCGACGCCGGTGGCGTCCTTGAGCGGGCGCAGGTCGAGGATGCACTCGTGCGCCACCAGGCCGTTGCGGCCCGTGTACAGCGTCTTGAAGTGCGGCGCGAGGCGCTTGGCGATGTAGTTGGCGTTGAGCAGGGCGACCTGGGTCGCCTTGCGCAGGCCTTCCGTGCCCATCAGGGTGATGTACATCCAGGAGATCGGAAGGATCGATGCGGAGCCGAACGTGGCCGCGCTGACCATGCCCACATCGCCCTCGCCGCCGAACGCGCGCGGCAGGAAGGGTGCGAGGTGCGACTTGACCGCGCACGGGCCGACACCCGGGCCGCCACCGCCGTGCGGAATGCAGAAGGTCTTGTGCAGGTTGAGATGCGAGACGTCCGAACCCCACTTACCCGGCTTGGCCACGCCGACCAGGGCGTTCATGTTGGCGCCGTCGGTGTAGACCTGGCCACCGTGCTTGTGCACGGCTTCGCAGATGGCGACCACGTCTTCCTCGAACACGCCATGCGTGGAGGGGTAGGTGATCATGATCGCGGCGAGGCGGTCGGCGTACTTCTCGGCCTTCTCGCGGATGTCGTCGACGTCCACGTTGCCGTTCGCGTCGCAACGGGTGACCACGACGGTCATGCCGCACATCTGTGCCGACGCGGGATTGGTACCGTGCGCCGATTCCGGGATGAGGCAGATGTCGCGATGGCCTTCGCCGCGCGAGCGGTGGTAAGCACGAATGGCGAGCAGGCCGGCATATTCGCCCTGCGCGCCGGAGTTCGGCTGCAGGCTGACGGCATCGTAGCCGGTGCATTCCACCAGCATCGCTTCCAGCTCGTCGATCAGCTGCTTGTAGCCCTGCGCCTGGTCGGCCGGGGCCAGCGGATGGATGTTCGCGAACTCGGGCCACGTCACCGGGATCATCTCGGCGGTGGCGTTGAGCTTCATGGTGCACGAGCCCAGTGGGATCATCGTGCGGTCGAGCGCGAGATCCTTGTCGGCCAGGCCACGCAGGTAACGCAGCAGTTCGTGCTCGCTGTGGTGCGTGTTGAAGACCGGATGCCGGAGGAAGTCGACGTGGCGCAGCAGGGCCTTCGGCAGGGCGTCGTGGACCTCGGCATCGAGCGCGTCGATGTCACCGACATTGGCGCCGAAGATACCGGCGAGCGCGACGATATCCGCACGCGTGGTGGTCTCGTCGAGGCTGATGCCGACGCTCGATGCGTCGATGGCGCGCAGGTTGATGCCCGCGGCCGCGGCCTTGGCGTGGATCGCCTTGGCCTCGACGCCGGTGATGTGCAGCGTGTCGAAGAAGTCGTCGCCGACGGTCATGCCTGCCCGGCGCAGCGCCACGGCGAGGATCGTCGCGAGGCGATGCGTACGGCGCGCGATGCGAACCAGTCCTTCCGGGCCGTGGTACACGGCATACATGCTGGCCATCACGGCGAGCAGCACCTGTGCGGTGCAGATATTGGACGTGGCCTTCTCGCGGCGGATGTGCTGCTCGCGCGTCTGCAAGGTGAGACGGTACGCCGGCTTGCCCTCGGTATCCACGGAGACGCCGATCAGGCGACCCGGCATCGAACGCTTATAGGCGTCGCGGCAGGCGAGGTAGGCCGCGTGCGGGCCACCGAAGCCATAGGGTACGCCGAAGCGCTGCGTGTTACCCACCACGATGTCCGCGCCCCAGCTGCCCGGCGCGGCGATCAGGGTGAGCGCGAGCAGGTCGGTGGCGACACAGACGACGCCGCCACGCGCGTGCGTGGCATCGGCCAGTGCCTTGTAGTCGTTGATGCGGCCGAAGGTGTTCGGGTATTGCAGCAGCACGCCGAAGCTGTCCACCGTGGCGCCTTCGCTGTCGTCGCCCACGTGCAGTTCGATGCCGATGCCATCGGCACGGGTGCGCAGCACTTCGAGTGTCTGCGGATGCACGTCCCGGGACACGAAGAAAACGTTCGACTTCGACTTGGCGGAGCGCTTGGCCAGCGCCATGGCCTCGGCCGCGGCGGTGCCTTCATCGAGCAGCGACGCGTTGGAGATGTCCATGCCGGTGAGGTCGGCGACCATCGTCTGGAAGTTGATCAGGGCTTCCATGCGGCCCTGCGAGATTTCCGCCTGGTACGGCGTGTACGCCGTATACCACGCGGGGTTCTCGAGCACGTTGCGCAGGATCACGTTCGGCGTGAGCGTGCCGTAGTAACCCTGGCCGATGAAGCTGCGGAAGACGGTGTTGCGATCGGCGATCGCGCGGATTTTCGCCAGCGCCTCTTCCTCGGTGACCGCGGCGGGCAGGGCGAGCGGAGCGGGCGACTTGATCGAGCCGGGAACGATGGCGTCGGTGAGCGTGTCGAGCGTGTCGTGGCCGACCACGCGCAGCATCTCGGCGATCTCGGTGTCGTTGGGGCCGATGTGGCGCTCGATGAAGGCGCCGTGGTTCTCGAGGTCGCGCAGCGAAGGAGAGGTTTTATGGCTCATGGGCTTGGAGGCATCCGAAATAACGCGCCGTGCCGGCACGTGGGGCGCCCCTCTGTCCTTTTGCCTGAGAGTTTGGAGGCGGGAGCCTCTTGCACCTTCGGCGCCGGATCGAACCGGTCTCTCCAGAGTGATGACCGCGCGGTGGTTTTGGGGCCTGAGCGATTACGGGCGTTGCGCCTTCGGCAGCGGGTCCTTCTCCGCTTCTCCCACCGTGCATTACCTGGCCGATTATACAGGGGTGGAGGGCAGGGAAGAGGGCCGTCGGTAGATGAGGCTGGGAGGAAACGGGCAGACGTCCAGGGCCCGTGTAGGCGATGCCCGGCGTCCCTGTGGGTATCGGCGGCGATTCGCACGGAAGTTCCTGCCGTAACGGTGTAGCCGTGTCGACATCTTCGCTCATCGTGATGCGAACGGTGGGTAAATGTGCGTTTCTTCCCGGTGGGTAGGTGGCCTGGAGTGAGAATGCTCTCACTGGGTAGCCGCCAGACGGGACTAACGTCGAAACCGGACTACGCACAAGGAGGTCCCCCATGAGAATCCCCACTCTTGCTATCCGTTCCCTCACGCTGGCTATCGGTTTCGGTCTGGCCTTTCACTCGGCCGCGTCCGACCTGACGGCGGTCTCGACCCGGCTTGCCGCCTCCACCAAGGGCACGAACGGAAATCCCGCCCTGCCGCCATCGGCGACGCTGGTGGTTTTCGGTTCGCCGATCGGCCCTTCGCGGCCGGACAACCGGGGCGCCGCGACGATGTCCGCCGCCAGCCTTCTATCGGACGATATCGACCGATTGTCGTCCCTGACGCCCGGCGACGTCCTGGCGGTCCTGGACACGGACGTTCTTCCACTTGCCGAAGACCAGGCCGTGTCGTTGAAGCGATTGTTCGACGCTGGCGTTCCTGTCCTGTTGCAGAGCGACGGGCAAGCGCCGGCGGCTCCTTCCCTGGTCACGTCGCTGTTCGGCATCGCGCCCACGGCCGGCGACGCCTTGTTCCATCGGAACGCGGATGGAGGAGTGGAGGTATTCACCGCACCGGCAGGGCAAGAGGCGGACGTGGCGAACCTTCTTTCGGCCATGATGGCCGGTATGCCGCGGCAGCCTGATCCGGCCGAGGGTGGGCAGTACCGCCTGGCGGCAGGGGTGGAGGCGGACGTGGCCGAGGGTGCGGCGGTGTTGCCCGCCCGGCATTTCGACGTCAACTTCGTCGATCCTTCCGGTGAAATATTGGGCGTTACCGGCATCGACGTCGTGCGTAGCCGTACCCGCTCGACCGATCTCAAGCTCGTCACTTTGACATCGAAGGTTTCGGTGAAGCCGAAACGCGCGGGCATTGTCGACGGGGGCCGGGATAGGAAGAACCTGTGGGGCGCCTACCTGCCATTGAAATACCGCCTTCAGCACAACCTGGCGATGGATGGTGTCACGCCGACCTATTTGGATCACTTTCCTGTGACGGACGGCCGCACCGAATACACCCAGGTCGATACCGAGAGTCGCGGTTTCACCGTCGGCGGTTCCACCGGGACAGAACTGAGTTCGACAGGCAAGCCCGACGACGTGCTCGCTTCGAAGGTCCCGTTCAACCTTTCTTTCGGTTACGAGCACAAGTGGCAAACGAGCCTCAGCATGACGTTCAACGATTATTCGATGCTGGCCGCTCCCGTTGGACCCGGTTCGGTGTCATGGGAGGCCTTGATCGCGCCAAAGCTGGTGAATGTCCTCATCAAGCGCTGGGGTGCCGACCTGCCCCAGCTGACGGAGGAAAAGATGACACCGATGATGCGTGCCGCGGCGTTCAACACACTATCGCAGTGGAAGCTCCCGGGTGACTACGAGGGCATGGCCAAGGTAACCGTTTCGGGAGGCTACGACCTCGACAGAAAAGAGTGGTGGTGGGAGCGCACCAATGTGCGCCACGGCAAGGGAGTGGATACACGGTCCGTGTTCGCCGACTTCGTACTGGACATGTCCGACCCGTACCTCTCCGCGGAGATCACGGTGCTGATCCGTAGTGCCACCGGTTCGGGCGCTTGCCTGCGAGACAACCAGGGTAGCGTGGGCCTGGCTCCCTGCAACGCGACCGACCGGCGACAGATGTGGGGGCTGGATGCGTCCAGCCGCTACGTCAATCGCGGCTCGCTCCGTTGTCTTTCCGTGCAGCCCGCCACCCGGAGCGTGATCACGGATACCTGCGAGAACATCGCCTACGAGAAGCAGTGGCAGTGGCGGGCGGATCGACTCCACTCGCTGATGGACCACGGCAACTATCGCCTCTATGTCGAAGGAGGCGCGGTGCACTATCACGCACCGGCGGGACGCTTCCAGGATTATCCCGTGAATCCTTACGGTTCCCCGCTCGAGCCATGGACGAACTATCCCAATTCACCTCGTCCCGGCATCGATGTCCAGCCCGCACCGCTCGGTAACCGACCACTGGAGATCGGGCCCGAATGGGCTTCGTTCCAACGGGTCGGTGACGACCAGCGCTGGCGCGTCGAGATTCTTCGGATGGGGTTGTAGCGGCGAAGGCGGTTTGGTGGCGGCGGGAAATTCCGCCGCCGCTTGCGCGAACGGACCTTGTCCGCCACAGGTTTCGCCAATCGATGTGGTATGAGGCCGCACTAGGCTGAAAGGGGTCAGGTTTCAGTACGGCCATCGGAGCAAGTCATGAAAGCGGCCTGGATCACGAACCCCCGGGGCGGCGACCTTTCGATCAGCGTGGGCGATACGGATGCACCGGTGCCGCGGGACGACCGCATCGTCGTCGACGTGGAGGCGGTGGGCTTGACGTTCGCGGAGCCGACGTGGGCGACGAACGGAACACTATCGACCGAGATCGTCGCGAGAGTGGCCGATGGCCGCATCGCCGTGCAGATCGATCGCACTTATCCGTTGTCCGATGCGCGCAAGGCGTTCGCGGAAGCGGAAAGCCGTGCCCGGCGTGGCAAGACCGTGCTTTTAGTGAGAGGGGCTGTCGGTTCTTGAGAGGCGCCGAAAACATCGCGCGTCGTTTCTGAACCCCGGAAACAACGAAGCCCCGCATCGCTGCGGGGCTTCGTCTATAATTGGTGCCCAAGAGAGGACTCGAACCTCCACGGTTTTACCCGCTAGTACCTGAAACTAGTGCGTCTACCAATTCCGCCACCTGGGCAGGTGTCTCGAAACAGCTTCGCTGTCCCGTGAGCCGCGTAGATTAGGTAGGTCGAGGAAACTTGTCAACGATTTCGCCCCCCGGATGTGAAACTATTTCACTTCCCCCTTCAAAGGTCCTTACGTGACGAAGAAACAGAAAGGTTCGGGAGCCGACCGCGGCCCCCGTAAACCCAAGGCCAGCCGCCCCGGCAAGGCGCTGGCCAAGTTCGGCGACCGGGTGCCGCCGACCGTGGTCGATCCCC
Source organism: Luteibacter sp. E-22 (assembly GCF_049913125.1). GTDB lineage: Bacteria > Pseudomonadota > Gammaproteobacteria > Xanthomonadales > Rhodanobacteraceae > Luteibacter. Next base: position 2,745,469 of record NZ_CP183975.1, on the reverse strand, counting down.
ATGCCGACCGAGAGGCCCAGCGCTACGACCAGCCGATCCCCAGCCGCGAGGCCATCCTGGCCCTGCTGGAGGAGCGCGGCGAACTGCTGATGGCCGAAGATATCGCCCGCTCCCTCCGCCTGTTCACCGACTACGAGATCAATGCGCTGGACCGCCGTCTGGGCGCCATGGTCCGTGACGGCCAGCTGTTGCGGAATCGCCGCGGAAGCTACGCCCCGGCGGAGAAGCTCAGCCTGATTCCCGGCCGGGTCATCGCCAACGCCGAGGGCTACGGCTTCCTGCGCCCGGACGAGGGTGGGGAAGACCTCTATCTCTCGCCGTCGCAGATGCGCAGCGTGCTGCACGGCGACCGCGTGCTCGCCAGCGTGGTCGGCATCGACCGCCGTGGACGCCGCCAGGGCGCCATCGTGGAAGTGCTGGAGCGGCGTTCACCGCGCCTCGTCGGCCGCGTGGTCGTCGAGAACGGAGTGACCCTGGTGGAACCGGACGACCGGCGCCTGCACCAGAACATCATGATCCCCGCCGGCCGCGAGGCCGGTGCCCGTTCCGGTGAAATCGTGGTCGTCGAGATCACCGACCCACCGACACCGCACCGCGGCCCCATGGGCACGATCCGTGCCGTGCTGGGCGAGCGGCTGGAACCGTCGCTGGTGGTGGAAATGGCGATCGCCAGCCACGACCTGCCGCACGAATGGCCTGCCCAGGTCGTCCGCCAGGCCGAGGAAGTGGAGCCCAAGGTCACCGCCGAGGAACGCAAGGGCCGCACCGACATCCGCAAGTTGCCTCTGGTCACGATCGACGGCGAGGATGCCCGCGACTTCGACGACGCCGTCTACGCCGAAGCGCTGAAGGACGGCGGTTTCCGCCTGATCGTCGCCATCGCCGACGTGTCGCACTACGTGCCCCTGGGCACGCCGCTCGACGTCGAAGCGTACGACCGCAGCACCTCCACCTATTTCCCCGGTTTCGTCGTGCCGATGTTGCCGGAGACGCTGTCCAACGGCATCTGCTCCCTCAATCCGAAGGTCGACCGCCTGTGCATGGTCTGCGACATGGAGATCGACGAGGAAGGCGAGGTGGTCCGGTCGAAGTTCTACGACGCGGTGATGTATTCGCACGCGCGGCTCACCTATAACAAGGTGTGGCAGGCCGTGGGCGAGCGCAATGCCGACGTGCGCGAGGAAATCGCGGACGTGCTTCCGCAGGTCGAAACCCTGCACCGTCTCTACAAGGTGATGGCGAAGGCGCGCAAGCGTCGCGGCGCCATCGATTTCGAGACGCCCGAAGTGAAGTTCCGCCTGGCCCCGTCGGGCGACGTCGTCTCCATGGGCGCCAGCGACCGCAACGATGCGCACAAGCTGATCGAGGAGTGCATGATCGCCGCGAACGTGCAGGCGGCGAGGTATCTTTCGAAGCGGAAGATCCCGGCGCTCTACCGCGTGCATGCGTCGCCGCCGGCGGAAAAATACGACGACCTCCTGCAGTTCCTGCGCGAGTTCAAGCTGAAGATGCCGCCGGCCGACGAGGTCACGCCCGCCGACTTCTCCGCCTTGCTCAAGAAAGTGCACGATCGTCCCGAAGCGGAACTGATCCAGTCGGTGCTCCTGCGCGCGCAGAGCATGGCCGTGTACCACCCGGAGAACCAGGGCCACTTCGGCCTGGCGTTGGATGCGTACGCGCACTTCACCTCGCCGATCCGCCGTTATCCCGACCTGCTCGTGCATCGCGCCATCCGTTACGCGCTGACCAAGGGCAAGCCGGCCGACTACACGTATAGCGAGAGCCAGATGGCCTCGATGGCCGTGCATTGCTCGCAGCGCGAGCGCCGTGCGGAAGAAGCCGAGCGCGATGTCGACGAGCGCTTCAAGTGCGCCTGGATGGAGAAGCACGTCGGCGAGGAATTCGCCGGCACGATCACGGGTGTCACGTCGTTCGGCTTGTTCGTCGAACTGTCGGCGTCGCGTGTATCCGGTCTCGTCCATGTCTCGCAGTTGCCGAACGACTACTACAAGTTCGATCCGGTCCGTCACTTGCTGTCCGGCGAGCGCACGGGAGCCAGCTATCGCCTCGGCGATTACGTGAGCGTGCAGGTGCTGCGCGCGAGCCTGGAAGATCGAAAGATCGATTTCCGTCTCGTGGCGCGTCTGGCCGCACTGCCGAAGCCGCCTCCGCCGGTTGCCGCCGCACCCGCGCCGGCGCCGCGCTCAGGCATGGCGGAAGCCGGCAAGGCCTTTGGCCGCGCCGCGAAGAAGGCGGTGGGCCGGATCTTCGGCAAGAAGACCAAGGCCCCGGTTGCCGCCGAGCCGGTGGCGGAGCATCATGCGCGGCCTGCTCGTCAGGCGGCTGCGGAGACCGGTGCTGTCGCGCGCAAGCGCGCTTCCCACCCCAGGGATGCCTCCCACTCGAAGGACGTTGTGTCGTCGAAGGATGGGGCTCGTTCCAGCGGTGGGAATCGTTCGAGGGGACGGCAGGGCGCGGAGAGCGAGAGGCCGGCGTCCAGGAAGGTCGATGCGCCGCGCAACGACCTGGCCAAGAGCCGCGGAACGAAGAACGCCCAGCCCGCGAAACAAACCGGAACCAAGACGGCGGCCAAGCCGGCGCCGGTGAAGAGCGCACCCGCGAAGACCGCGGCCAAGAGCGCACGACGTAGACCCAGGAGCAAGCCGCAAGCATGAGCGAGTCGTGGATCGTTGGCATCAATCCGGTCGAAGGCGCTCTAGCCAACGATCCGGATCGTGTCCGTGAAGTATTGATCGAGCAGAATTCCAAGAACGCGCGCGTGAACGAGATTGCCGCGCAGGCGCGCAAGCTCGGCTTGCCGGTTAAACCGGTGGGCAAGGAGCAGCTCGAAAAGCTCGGTGGCGAAGCACGCCACCAGGGCGTGATCGCCCGTTACGAGACGCCGCCGCTGCGAGGGGAGAACGATCTGCCCGCCTTGCTCGACGCGGCAGGGTCCGATGCCTTGGTACTGGTGCTCGATGGGGTCACCGATCCGCATAACCTCGGCGCTTGCCTGCGCAGCGCCGCGGCGGCGAACGTGACCGCCGTGGTCGTGCCGAAGGACCGCGCCGTCGGCATCACGCCGACGGTACGCCGTGCGTCGGCTGGCGGTGCCGACCTCGTGCCGGTGATCGCCGCGACCAACCTCGCCCGCGCCATGCGTCTGCTCAAGGATGCCGGCGTGTGGATCACGGGGCTGGACGGCGACACCGATCAGTCCATCTACGACATCGATCTCAAGGGACCGGTGGCCTTGGTGATGGGCAGCGAGGGCGATGGCATGCGCCGTCTCACCCGTGATACCTGCGACTTCGTCGCGAAGATCCCGATGCCCGGTGGCATGGAAAGCCTCAACGTCTCGGTGGCCACGGGTATCGTCTTGTTCGAAGCGTTGCGTCAGCGAGGAGGGAAGCGATGAACCTGTTCTGGCATGACTGGGCTGGCTTGATCGGTGTCACCCTGGTGTTGGTGGCGTTCTTTCTGCTCCAGGCGCACAAGCTGTCGGGCCAGGGTTATCCGTACCAGGTGATGAACCTGGTAGGGGCCTTCGGCATTCTTCTCTCGTTGATCTTCGGTACTTTCAACCTCTCCGCATTCTTGCAGGAAATGGCGTGGTTCCTGATCAGCGTGTACGGCATCGTGCGCGGAGTGAAGGCGAAGAAAGCGGCCGCGACGCCCATACTTTAGCGAGCTTGGTGGGAGAGATCTGGGTGGGAGCCGACTTTGTCGGCGATGGGTGCCTGCCTCAGGCCCATGTGGGAGCCGACTCTGTCGGCGATGGATGCTTGCCTCGAACTGGCCCGCTGCCGCGGGATCGCCGACAAGGTCGGCTCCCACCAGGTGATCGCCGGCGAGGTGCCAGCCCGGGTCAGCGAGGGGTTACACAGGATGTGTAGAATGCTTGGCGGATCGGCGCAAGGCCTGTCCGCATGCGGGGACGGCCCCGCGATGCGCATCATCTCCGCGGGGACGACCCCGCCTGTGCGGAGTCGCTTCCATGTATTGGTCCATCCTTGTACTCGCCGGTCTCTTCGAGATCGCCTGGGCCGTCGGCCTGAAATATACCGAGGGCTTCACGCGCCTCGTGCCGAGTCTGCTGACCGGCACCGCCATGGTGATAAGCATCGTGTTGCTCGCCATCGCCACCAAGAAATTGCCGCTCGGCACCGCTTACGCGGTGTGGACCGGCATCGGCGCGGTAGGTGCGGTGACCATGGGTATCATGCTGTTCGGTGAATCGGCGCAGCCGTTGCGGTTGCTTTGCGTCGGGTTGATCGTGGTGGGAATCCTGGGGCTGAAGCTGACTTCGGCCGCCTGAATCGCTGGATCGGCGAGTCCAAGGGTCGAGGAGTCCCTGAGTCTGCCGGACCATTGAATCGCCGACCCTGTCGGCGATGGGGGTGACGAGGCCTTCCCAATCGCCGCTGAAGCGGCTCCCACACGGGCTAGACAGGCTATACACAGGCCGTCTTCGTGTGGGAGCCGCTTCAGCGGCGATGCTCTTCAGGGCTTGTCGAAATCCGGGCTGGCCGTCGTGTCGCGCTTCGTGCGCGGTGCCACCAACGGTTCGCCATGGACCACGAACCAGACGTTCTCGGCGATGTTCGTCGCATGATCGCCGATGCGCTCGATGTTCTTGGCCATGAACAGCAGGTGCGTGCACGGCGTGATGTTGCGCGGGTCTTCCATCATGTAGGTGAGGAGGGCGCGGAACACCACCGTGTACGCCTCGTCGAGGTTCGCATCCGACTTCCACACCTCATAGGCCGCCTCGGCATCCTGCTCGTCGTAAGCCTTGAGCACGTTGCGCAGCTGGTCGGCGGCGAGTTCGGCGAGGTTCGCCAGGCCGCCGGCGGCGGTGATCGGCGCCACGCGGCTCAACGGGATGGAACGCTTGGCGACATTGGCGGCATAGTCGCCGATGCGCTCGATGTCCGCGGCGATGCGCAGGGCCGCGAACACGTTGCGCAGGTCGCCGGCGATCGGCGCGCGCAGGGCGAGCAGGCGGACCACGTCCTGGCTCACTTCCTGTTCCAGCGCGTCCAGCGCGTCGTCGTTGTCGACCACGCGCTGGGCGGCGCGCTCGTCGCGGCGCTCGACCACGTCGATGGCCGCCTCGAGCTGCGCAAGCGCCAGTTCGCCCATCCTGACGATCTCGCCGGTGAGGCGCTTCAGTTCGCTGTCGTAGCTCTTGATGATGTGTTCGTGCGGATTGTTCATCGCGGGACCTCGGAGTAGGGGGCGCTTAGCCGAAACGGCCGGTGATGTAGTCTTCGGTCTGCTTCTTGTCCGGCTTGGTGAAGATCTTCTCCGTCCGGTCGAATTCGATCAGCTCGCCCATGTACATGAAGGCCGTCATGTCCGAGCAGCGTGCCGCCTGCTGCATGTTGTGCGTCACGATGACGATCGTGAAATCCTTCTTGAGCTCTTCCACCAGCTGCTCGATGCGGCTGGTGGCGATCGGGTCCAGCGCCGAGGTCGGCTCGTCGAGCAGCAGCACTTCGGGCTTCAGCGCGATGCCGCGGGCGATGCACAGGCGCTGCTGCTGGCCGCCGGAAAGACCGAGCGCGCTCTGCTTGAGCTTGTCCTTCACCTCGTCCCACAGCGCCGCGCCACGCAAGGCCTGTTCCACGCGGCTTTCCATCTCCGAGCGCGAGAGCTTTTCATGGTGGCGGATGCCATAGGCGACGTTCTCGAAGATGGTCATCGGGAACGGCACCGGCTTCTGGAACACCATGCCGACCTTGCTGCGCAGGCGGTTCAGCGAGTACTTCGGATCGAGGATGTTCTCGCCATCCAGGACGATCTCGCCGCTGGCGCGCAGGTTGGGGTAGATCGCGTAGATGCGGTTGAAGATGCGCAACAACGTGGACTTTCCGCAACCGGACGGCCCGATGATCGCGGTGACCTTCTTCTCCGGTACGTCCATGGCGATGTTCTTGATCGCGTGGAAATCGCCGTAGTGGAAGTTCACGTCGCGCACGGTCATCTTCGCCGGCACCTGGCCAAGGTCGACGCCGGAGGCGTGCGGCGACGTGCCGAAGCCCGGCTGGGAGGCGACTTCGTTCATGTTAGTCATGGGACACCTTGGAGCGCGAGAAGACGAAACGGGCGATCAGGCTGAGCGCCAGCACGAACATGGTCAACACGAAGGCACCGGCCCAGGCCAGGGTATTGATGTCGGGGCTGGGGTCCTTGGTGTACTCGTAGATGACCTGGGGCAGGCTCGGCATCTTGTCGATCGGGTTGAAGGTCATGAAATTGTTGCCGAAGGCCGTGAACAGCAGCGGCGCGGTCTCGCCGCTGATGCGGGCCAACGCCAGCAGCACGCCGGTGACGATACCCGAGCGCGCGGCGCGGATCAGGATCTGCATCGTCAGCTTCCACTGCGGTACGCCGAGCGAGAGCGCGGCCTCGCGCAGCGTGCCGGGCACCAGGCGCAGCATTTCGTCGGTGGTACGCACGATGACGGGCAGCGCGATCAGGGCCAGGGCGATGCCGCCCGCGATACCCGAGAAAGTCACGTCACCGTTGGTCAGCCACTTCGACGGCAACACGATCACGGTATAGACGAAGAGGCCCAGCACGATCGACGGCGCGGAAAGCAGGATGTCGTTGAGGAAGCGGATGGTCGGGCCGAGCCGGGAGCGCAACGAGTATTCCGCCAGCCAGGTGCCTGCGGCAACGCCGATGGGCGTGGCGATCAGGATGCCGAGCACGTTGAGGATGAGGCTGCCGACCATGGCATTGGCCAGGCCGCCTTCCTCGCGGTAGGCCGTGATCTTCGTGAAGAGCTGCGGCTTCAGCCCCGCGATACCCTGGCTCAGGGTTTCCCAGAGTATCCACGCCAGGAACAGCAGGCCCACGGCGGTGGCGAGGATGCTGAAGGCCATCGCCACGACGTTCTTGATGCGGCGCTTCGTATAGAGCGAGGCGGACATTACCTGCCCTCCTTCGTGGCGAGCCGGCGGAGCATGAGGCGCGCGATGAGCAGCACGATGAAGGTCACCACGAAGAGCAGGAACGCCAGCGCCATCAGGGCCGACTTCTGCAGGCCTTCGGCCTCGCCGAACTGGTTGGCGATGGTCGAGGCGATGGAGCTGCCGGTCTCGAGGATCGACGGGGTGAACTTGAACGTGTTGCCGAGCACGAAGGCCACGGCCATGGTCTCGCCGAGGGCGCGGCCCAGGCCGAGGAAGATGCCGCCGATCACGGCGGTGCGGGTGTAAGGCACCACGATGTCCCAGACCACTTCCCACGTGCTCGAACCCAGCGCATAGGCGGATTCCTTGAGGCGCGTCGGTACCGTCTGGAACACCTCGCGCATCACCGAGGAGATGAAGGGGATGATCATCACCGCCAGGACCAGCCCCGCGGTGAGCACGCCCGCACCGAAGAACGGGTATTCGCTGGAAAAGAATTTCGCGATCCACGGCACGTGCTGGACCAGCCACGAGACCTGGCCGTCCGGCGGATCGGCGCTGAAGTTGTTCATCAGCCAGGGCTTGATGTGCTCGGCGACGAAGGGGGCGAAGATGAAGAGGCCCCACATGCCATAGATGATCGAAGGAATGCCGGCCAGCAACTCGATGGCCGAACTGACCGGACCGCGCAGCCAGCCGGGCGCGATCTCGGTGAGGAAGAGGGCGATGCCGAAACTCACCGGCACGGCGAATACCAGGGCGATGACGGCGGTGGTGATGGTGCCCATCACCGGCACCAGGGCACCGAACTGATTGTTGCCCGGGTCCCAGGCGTCGCTGGTGAGGAACCCCCAGCCGAAGGTGGCGAAGGCGTCGCGGCCGAGCCAGAGGGTGGACAGCGCGGCGCCGATCAGGGTGATCAGGACGAGCAGCGCACAGGCCTTGAGTACCCAGCCGAAAAGCCGGTCGTTGCGTGCATCGGTTGCGTTTCGGCCCGCCTCGATCGCACGGTCGGCTTTCGGGACGGCGTTGCTGACGGTGGCATGCATGATGGTTCGGGTTCCCGGGCCTATGCAGACGTGTGGGTCGCCGCCCCGGGCGGGACGGCGACCCCCTTGAACGATACTCTGGGCCCGCTATGTGTCAGCCGGACTGTCGAGATCGGGTCAGTTCTTGAATTCCGAAGCCCAGTAGGCTTCGATCTGCTGGACCAGCGGCGCCGGAAGGGCGACGTAGTCGAGCGAGGCGGCCTGTGCCTGGCCCTTTTCCAGCGACCACTTGAAGAAGTCGAAAGCGACCTTGGAGTGCGAGGCGTTCTTGGACTTCTTGTACATGATCACCCAGGTCGTCGCCGTGATCGGCCACGCCTGCGCGCCCGGGGCGTTGGTCATGATCAGGTTGAAGTCCTTGGCGCTCTTCCAGTCGGCCGTGGCGGCCGCGGCGGCGAAGCTGTCGGCGTTCGGCTGTACCCACTGGCCGGCGGCGTTCTGCATCTGCGCGTAGGAAAGCTTGTTCTTGGTGGCGTAGGCGTATTCCACGTAGCCGATCGAGCCCGGGATCTGGCGCACGTACTGCGCGACGCCTTCGTTACCCTTGCCACCCACGCCCGCCGGCCATTCGACCGCCGTGCCGAACTTCACCTTCGACGCCCATTCCGGGCTGACCTTGGACAGGTAGTTGGTGAAGTTGAACGAGGTGCCCGAGCCGTCCGAGCGATGCACCACGGTGATCTTGACGTCGGGAATCTTCACGCCGGGATTCAGCGCGGCGATGGCCGGATCGTTCCAGCGGGCGACCTTGCCCAGGTAGATGTCGGCGAGCAGCTTGCCGTCGATCTTGATCTGGCCCGGGGCGACGCCCTGCAGGTTGACGATGGGCACGATGCCACCGACGACGACCGGGAACTGGCCGAGGCCGAACTTGGCCAGGTCTTCCGCGCTCATCGGAGCGTCGGAGGCGCCGAAATCGATCGTGCCTTCCTTGATCTGGGCGATGCCCGCACCCGAGCCGACCGACTGGTAGTTCAGCTTGTTGCCGGTGTTCTCAGCGTACGTCGCCGACCACTTCGAGAGGACCGGATAGACGAAGCTCGAGCCGGCGCCCGTGATATCGGTAGCCTGGGCGGACATGCCGAAAAGGGACGCGGCGACGAGCGCTGCAATACGGAGTTTGTGTGTGAACACGGAGCTTTCCTCGGGTGAATGAGTGTCGGGCGAGGCCCGCCCGGGGCTGTATTCCAGCCTTGCCGTGTTGCAATGAGACGTACTGAATGTTGCAGCGGTATGACACCCGCCTTTTTGGTGTCATATTCAGGAACTTACGAAATGTCTCAGACCGTGAGCGGGGCGGCCATCTCGCGCTCCGCGAGCTCCAGGCGACGCCAGCGGTTGACGATTTCGCAGAAAAGCTCGGCCGTGCGTTCGGCGTCGTAGATGGCCGAGTGGGCCTCGCGCGTATCGAACGGCAGCCCCGCGGCCAGCACCGCCTTGCTCAGCACCGTCTGGCCGTAGGCGAGGCCGCCGAGGGTGGCGGTGTCGAAGCAGCTGAAGGGGTGGAACGGATTGCGCTTGTGGCCCGTGCGGCGCACCGCCGCGTTGAGGAAGGCCAGGTCGAAGGCCGCGTTATGGCCCACCAGCACCGCCCGCTGGCACTCGGCGGCCTTCACGGCATCGCGAATCGCGTTGAACACATGGTCGAGTGCCTGGCGCTCGGGCAGGGCACCGCGAAAGGGATGGTCGGGGTCGATCCCGGTGATTTCCAGCGAACGCGGGTCGATGTTGGCGCCCGGGAACGGTTCGACATTCGCCGAGACCGCCGCCTGCGGCACCAGGAAGCCCGAGGCCTCCATGGCGATGGGCACCACGGCGATCTCCAGCAGGGCGTCGCGTTCGGCATCGAAGCCGCCGGTCTCGACATCGACGATGACCGGCAGGAATCCCCTGAACCGCCCGGCCATGCTCGAAGCGGTGCTGTTGCTCGTCGTATCCATCCTTAAAGGATATCAGTCCGGGGCCCGCACCGGCACGCGCCCCGACCGCCGCGGTCGTTAAGGGAATGTGCGCGTGTCTCCGATCTGTAACAAAAAAGGCATGGAACGGTAAAGGCGACGGCTCATTCTTCGCGCCGTTGGGCCCTTTTGAGGATTTTCGGACAGAAAAGTCTCAGGAGGGGTCAGGGGTTCCACACACATCCATCCTTAAGCGGAGAAATCCCATGCGTTCCAAGTTGCTCACGGTGGCCATCGCTGCCGGTCTGGGCGTGACCAGCTTCTCGGCCCTTGCCGCGACGCCCAAGTCGCAGCAGCCGGCCCGGGTCACGGTCGACGCCGCCACCCTTCAGCAGCTGCAGGCGCAGCTCGCCGCGCTCCAGGCCAAGGTCTCCGAGCTGGAGAGCAAGCAGGAAGCGCAGGCCGACGCGCAGATCGAAACGGCCAAGGCCGTCAACGACGTGCAGGTCGCTGCCACCAAGCCGACCGAAGACCTCTCCAAGAAGCTCGATGCGCTGAACAAGCTGGTCGACAATACCCATGTCGGCGGCACGATGTTCTTCGACGTGTCGAACATGAGCCACAGCGAAAAGATCGGCACCAACCCGAGCAACCACAAGGACGGCCACGGTGCCGTCAACGGCACGGGCTTCGACGTCAAGCGCTTCTACCTGACCGTCGACCACAAGTTCGACGACGTCTGGTCGGCCAACCTGACCACCGACTTCAACTACCAGTCGACGCTGTCGCAGACCAGCCTCTTCGTGAAGAAGGCCTACGTGCAGGGCAAGTTCGACCCGCTCTTCACCGTCCGCTTCGGTGCGGCCGACATGCCGTGGATTCCGTTCGTCGAGAAGTGGTACGGCTACCGCTACGTCGAGAACACCATCACCGACCGTTCGTTCGAGGGTGGCCGCAGCGGCTCGACCGCGACCGCCGGCGGCGTCGGCGCGTTCGGCAACTCGTCCGACTGGGGTGTCCACGCCCTGGGCGCGACCACCGGTGACAACTCGATCAACTACCAGGTGTCGGTCGTCAACGGCCGCGGCTATCGCAACCTGAGCCGTTCGAAGAGCGTCGACGCCGAAGCACGCTTCGGTTACTCGCCGATCGAGCAGATGGTCATCGCCCTGGGCGGTTACTCCGGTAAGCGTGGCAACGACGTCGAGGACGGCGTGCCGACCCGCACCGCCAGCCGTGGCGATGCCATGGTGGCCTGGCGCGACAAGACCTGGGGCGCCGGTGCGGAGTACTTCCACTCCGAGAACTGGGACGACATCCTGAAGTACCAGGGTACCGGTCCCGCTCCGCTCTCGGTCAAGGACAAGGCCGACGGTTACTCCGTGTGGGCCGACTGGCACTTCTACGACCAGTTCGCGGTGTTCGCCCGCTACGACCACGTGAGCTACAAGTACACGACGCTGACCGACGTGGAGCGCGAGCTGAAGGACAAGTACTACAACGCCGGTATCTCGTACGACGTGTTGAAGAACCTGAAGCTGGCCCTCGTCTACAAGCACAACCAGCTGGACGGCCCGTTCGCTACCCCGTACCACTACAAGACGAACGAAGTGGGCTTCTGGGGCATGCTGAGCTTCTGACGAGCATCGGAAAGGAGTTCTGCTCAGGGACGAACGAACGGCGGGCGCAAGCCCGCCGTTTTTTCTTGGGAAAAGGAAGGCTCTGGTGGGAGCCGACCCCGTCGGCGATTCCCGGTTGCGAATCGTCTCAGGAATGTAACAGCCATCCGGACGTCCAAATATCGCGTGCCGAATCATTTCGACCGGCGCGCAATCACTAAAAAACCCTTGCTACATCACGTTTTCGAAGCGAAAACGCAGTCCATCCTGAATTTGGTGCGACGCCGCACTTGCATCCGTCACATTCGCTGGGTAGGTTCGGGTGCATGAACCTCCTTCCGACCGCCACCATGCGTCGCATCGCGAGCACGTTTCTCGTGCTTCTCGCGCTGTTCGTCGTGTGTGCCGGCGTGCAGGCGATGCCGTGCGAACGGCATGCCTCTTCGGTCATGGAGCAGCAATACGCGTCGCCCTCGGGTGGCGCCCTCGACGATGTCGTGGACCTGGCCGACCAGGACCCCGTGCCCTCGATCGAAGATAACGGCGGGGGTCTCGACGATACCTTCGATGTGCCGCCGCAGCATGCGGTGACCGTGCCGCATCTGGTCGAGGCCCGTCCGCAAGGCACCCTGCCTGCGCCCCGCCCGCATCATCCCAGCCTCGATCTGCGCCCTCCCATCGGCTGATCGTGCCGGCGCCGTTCCGCGCGCCAGGCTTCGTTACACACCCGTAATCCGTTGACCCGTGCGTGCCGGCCAAGCCGGTCGCCAGCGAGCGTGCGCGCTCGCCCCCCATTCTCCCCAAAGAGGAACACCGCCATGGAACGTCTCATCCAGGGTTTTCATCACTTTCGCCGCCACATGACCGCCGAACAGCGCGAGCTTTTCGCGCGACTGGCTTCGGGACAGACGCCGCACACGATGTTCATCACCTGCGCCGACTCGCGCGTGATGCCGGAACTGATGTTCGCGGCGCAGCCCGGCGACATCTTCGTCTATCGCAATGTGGGCAACATCGTTCCCCCCTACGCACAGCACGTCAGTGGCGTGATGGCGGCGATCGAATACGCGGTGTCGGCGCTCAAGGTGCAGCACATCGTCATCTGCGGCCATTCCGACTGCGGTGCGATGAAGGCGTTGCAGAACCCGGCCCTGCTGCAGGGCAAGCCGTCGGTCGAGCAGTGGCTCAAGCATGCCGACGTGGCGCGCTACGTGGTGGCCGAAAACCGTCCCACCATCCATGGCGAGGAAGGCCTGCGCTACCTCACCGAGGAAAACGTCGTCGGCCAGCTGGAGCACCTGCGCACGCTGCCCGCCGTGGCCGCCGCCATGGCCAATGGAAGCCTGCGCATCCACGGCTGGATCTACGACATAGCCAAGACGGAGATCACCGCTTTCGACCCGGTCGAAGGCCGCTTCCGTCCGCTGGTCGCCGGGGATACGAACGTGCCGGACGCTACGCCGCACGCTCGTTTCTCCACGCCGCCGCCGGTCGCGTCCGCCGCTTAAGGAATGTTCGCCATGCGTGCTTATTTCTCCCAGGGCCTCTTTGGCCGCGACCTCCTAGGATCGGTGGTCGTTTTTCTTGTCGCATTGCCGCTGTGCATGGGTATCGCGATCGCATCGGGCATGCCGCCCAGCGCGGGACTCATCACCGGCATCGTCGGCGGTATCGTCGTGGGGGCCATCGCCGGTTCGCCGCTGCAGGTGAGCGGCCCGGCGGCGGGCCTCGCGGTCCTGGTGTTCGAACTGGTGCGCGAGCACGGCGTGGCCGCCCTCGGTCCCGTCGTGCTTCTGGCCGGGCTGATCCAGATCGCGGCCGGCCTTTGCCGGGTGGGCGTATGGTTTCGCATGACCTCGCCCGCGGTGGTCGCTGGCATGCTTTCGGGCATCGGCATCCTCATCGTCGCTTCGCAGTCGCACGTGCTGCTCGACGCGGTTCCCAAGGCCCGAGGCCTTGAGAACTTCACCGCGCTACCGGGCGCCGTCTGGGAATCGGTGACGGGCGCCGGCGAAGGACAGGCGCCTGCCGCCCTGATGATCGGCCTTGGTACGATCGCGATCATGCTGGCGTGGGAAAAGCTCCGTCCGGCGAGGCTGCGTTTCGTCCCGGGTGCCCTGCTCGCGGTGGTCGCGATGACCGCCGCGGCGCAGTTCGGGGCATTCGACGTGAAGCGCGTGGACGTGCCGTCGAACTTGTTCTCGGCGGTGACCTTGCCCAGTCTGGGCAGCCTGTTCGGCGTGTTCGACGCGACCTTGCTGGTGGCCGCCGCGACCTTCGCCTTCATCGCCAGTGCCGAGACCTTGCTCTCGGCCGCCGCCGTGGATCGCATGCATGACGGCGAACGCACGAACTACGACCGTGAGCTGACGGCGCAAGGCGTGGGTAACCTCATCTGCGGTTTCCTCGGCGCGTTGCCCATGACGGGGGTGATCGTGCGCAGCGCGGCCAATGTGCAGGCCGGTTCGGCCACGCGCATGGCGGCGATCATGCACGGTGGTTGGCTGCTGGCCTTCGTGATGCTGTTGCCCTGGCTGATGCGGATGACACCGGTCTCGTGCCTCGCGGGCATCCTCGTGTTCACCGGCGTGAAGATGGTCAACCCGAAGCAGATCAAGAGCCTCGCCGCCTATGGCAAGGGTACGGCCGCGGTCTATGTCGCGACCACGCTGGCCATCGTCGCCACGGACCTGCTGACGGGTGTCATCGTCGGCTTCGGGTTGTCGCTGCTGCGTCTGGCGCTGCTTTCGTCCAAGCTGAAGATGGACGTGACGCATCACGACGAGCCGGGCACGGCCACGCTGCACCTGGAGGGTTCGGCTACGTTCCTGAAGGTGCCGTCGATGGCGCGCACGCTAGAGCGCATTCCGCCGAACACGCGGCTGTCGGTGATGATGGACCGTCTGCATCATGTGGACCAGGCGTCGCTGGAACTGCTGCGTGAGTGGGGTAGCAATGCCTCCAAGCGCGGTTGTGAGTTGATCGTCGACTGGCAGGAGCTTGGGCGGCGGGTGGAGGGGTCGAGGCAGGCTGCCTAGTTTCCGCATCGCCGAATCGCCGACAGGGTCGGCTCCCACCAGGCAGCGTCATCCTGGTGGGAACCGGCCCTGCTCCGGTGGGAGCCGACCCCGTCGGCGATATTTTGGCCTTAGTGCGGGAGCCGACCCCGTCGGCGATGCTCCGGCTTTAATGTGGGAGCCGACTGTGTCGGCGATGCTCTCAGCCGGGCGCCTTCGTCTTATGCTTGTAAGCACACAGGTCGACGATCGGGCAGACAGGACACTCCGGCTTCCGCGCCTTGCACACATAGCGCCCATGCAGGATCAGCCAGTGGTGCGCGTCCTGGATGAACTCCTTCGGGATCACCTTGACCAGCTTGTCCTCGACCTTGCGCACGTCCGGCCCGGGGGCGAGGCCCGTGCGGTTGGCGACACGGAAGATATGCGTGTCCACCGCCAGTGTCGGCTCGCCGAACGCCGTGTTCAGCACGACGTTGGCCGTCTTCCGGCCGACACCGGGCAGTTCCTCCAGCGCTTCGCGTGAGCGCGGCACCTCGCCGGCATAACGGTCGACGAGGATCTGGCTCATGGCGATGAGGTTCTTCGCCTTGTTGTTGTAGAGGCCGATGGTGCTGATGTAGCCCTTCAGCTTCTCCAGGCCGAGATCGAGGATCTTCTGCGGCGTGTTCGCCACGGGGAACAGCTTGCGCGTGGCCTTGTTCACGCCGACATCGGTGGCCTGGGCGGACAACGCCACGGCGGCCAGCAGTTCGAAAGGCGTGGTGTATTCCAGTTCGGTCTTGGGGTGTGGATTCAGCTCGCGCAGGCGGCTGAACATCTCGACCACGTCGGCCTTCTTCACAGATGATCCTTTTTCTTTGCCTTGGCCCGGGCCAGGGCCTCAAGCACCGGGTTTCGCACCGTGGCCGCGGCGACGTCCGCCTTGCTTGCGGCGAGCCTGCGTTCGCGGGCCTCGCGTTCGCGGTCGAGGCGCCGTTCGCGGCGCTGGAAGCGCAAGCGGGCGGCATCGGCATGCACACGATCGTCCGCCTGGGCCAATGGCATCGGGTCGAGGGTGATGCAGTCCACCGGACAGGCGGGCACGCAGAGTTCGCAGCCGGTGCAGAGATCGGCGATCACCGTGTGCATGAGTTTCGACGATCCGACAATGGCGTCGACAGGGCAGACCTGGATGCACTTCGTGCAACCGATGCAATCCGCTTCCACGACGCGCGCCAGCGTGCGCTGTTTCTCCACGCCGTGCGTGGGATCGAGCGGAACGACCGGGCGGTCGAGCAGGGCGGCGAGCCGCGCGATCCCGATGGCCCCACCGGGCGGGCAGCGATCGATACCGGCATCGCCGGCGGCGATCGCTTCCGCATACGGACGGCAGCCATGAAAACCGCACTGCTCGCACTGCGTCTGCGGCAGCAGGCCATCGATCCGGTCGGCGAGCGTTGGCGTCATGGCTGGCGCGTGCCGATGGATGATCGTCAGCGAACGGTGGCGCCCGGCGCCGCGCCCTGGTCGGCATCGAGCAGGAACAGGTCCGCGCCGCCGTCGCCGGCGGAGAGGATCATGCCCTCGGACAGGCCGAAGCGCATCTTGCGCGGCGCGAGGTTGGCGATGAAGACGACGTTGCGGCCGATGAGCTTTTCCGGCTCGGCATAGGCGGCGCGGATGCCCGAGAAGATCTGGCGCTTGCCCAGCGGACCGGCATCGAGCTCGAAGCGCAGCAGCTTGTCCGAGCCTTCGACGAACTCGCAGGCCAGCACCTTGCCGACGCGCAGGTCGAGCTTGGCGAAGTCGTCGATGGAAATGGTGGCGGTCCCGGTGGTGGCGGCGTCGGTCATCGGTTTCGGTGCTTCCGTGGTTTTCTTGGCGGGCTTGGCGACCGCGGTGACGGCCTTGGCCTGTTCCGCGGGCGAGAAGGATTCTTTCGAGGCCTCGATCATCGCTTCGATCTTCTTCGGATCGAGCCGGCCGAACAGCGGCGAGAAGGCGTTGACGGTATGGCCGAACAACTCGCGACGGGCATCGTCGAAGTTCGCGATGGGCGCGCCGAGGAACGACTCCGCGGCGGCCACGGTGATCGGCAGGATCGGCTTGAGCAGGCCGGACAGCAGGCGGAACGCGTTGATGGCGAACGAGCAGACCTGCTGCAGTTCGTCACGTCGCGATTCGTCGCGGGCGATGACCCAGGGTGCCTTGGCGGCGATATAGCCGTTCACGGCATCGGCCATGGCCACGAAGCGGCGCGAAACCTCCGCAAACTCGTCCGCCTCGTACACGGCTTCGATGCCCTCGTACTGCGCGAGCAGGTCGCGCCACAGCGCCGTGGCCTCGTCGTCGAAGCGATCGGCGAGCGTGCCGGCGAAATGGGTATGCAGGAACCCGGCCGTGCGGCTGGCGATGTTCGCCCACTTCCCGACGAGGTGCGAGTTGACCCGTTCCTCGAACGATTTCAGGTCGAGGTCGACGTCCACCGGCTGCGGGCCGAGCATCGTCGCGAAGTAGTAACGCAAGGCCTCGGGATCGAGACCCGCGTCGAGGTAGGTGCGAGCCTGGATGAAGGTGCCTCGCGACTTGGACATCTTCGCGCCGTTCACCGTCAGGTACCCATTCACGTGCAACGCCGTGGGCGTGCGCATGCCGGCACCGTGCAACATCGCCGGCCAGAACAGGCCGTGGAAATTGATGATGTCTTTGCCGAGGAAGTGGTGCATCTCGGCGGTGCTGTCGGTACCGAGGAAATCGTCGAAACGCAGGCCCGTCCGCTCGCACAGCGCCTTGAACGAGGCGAGGTAGCCGACCGGGGCATCGAGCCATACATAGAAGAACTTGCCCGGCGCGTCGGGGATCGGGAAGCCGAAATAGGGCGCGTCGCGCGAGATGTCCCAATCGCGCAACCCGCCGTCGAGCCATTCGGCGAGCTTCGCGGTCACGCCACTGTTCGCCACCGGCTTGCCACCGGTGAACTTGCCGTCGAACCAGTCGCGCAGCAGGGTTTCGAACTTGCCCAGCTCGAAGAAGAAGTGTTCCGAATCGCGCAGGATCGGCGTCGCGCCGGACATCACGGAATAGGGTGAAATGAGGTCCGTGGGTGCGTACGTGGCGCCGCAGTTCTCGCAGTTGTCACCGTACTGGTCGGGCGTGCCGCAGTTGGGGCAGGTGCCCTTGATGTAGCGGTCCGGCAGGAACATGTCGCGCTCGGGGTCGTACAGCTGCTGGATGTCGCGGCGGGCGATGTAGCCACCGTCGCGCAGGCGCGTGTAGATGGCCGTCGCGAGATCCTGGTTCTCCGGCGAATGCGTGGTGTGGTACTGGTCGTAACTGAAGTGGAAGTCGGTGAAGTCGGCTTCGTGGCCGGCACGAATGCCCGCGATGTAGTCTTCCGGGGACTTCCCGACCTTCTCCGCCGCCAGCATGATCGGCGTGCCGTGGGCGTCCTCGCCGGCGACGTACCAGACCTCGTTACCCTGCATTCGCTGCGCGCGCGCCCAGATGTCGGCCTGGATATAGCCGAGCATGTGACCCAGGTGGAGCGGGCCATTGGCATAGGGAAGCGCGTTGGTGACGAGGATGCGACGGGCCATGGGGATCGGGTCGGCTGCGGGACCCGGGATTATGGCATGTGCGCTTGCGTCATGGCCCCGCGGCCCGTGCCGCTGGCTGCTACGATTCGTGCTCCTCCCCAGCCAAGGCCGCCTGCATGACCCGACCCGTCCGTCTCGCCATCAGCGGCGCTTCCGGCCGCATGGGGCTCGCGCTGCTTGAGCTCGTGCGTGACGACGAACGGTTCGAGCTCGCCCGGGCCATCGTCTCGGCCGGTTCGCCGCGACTCGGCAAGGCCGTTCATGGCGACGTCTCCGCGTTGCGCTTCACCGACTGGAACGACGCTGCCGGTGTCGACGTCGTCATCGATTTCAGCGGACCGGAAGGCCTCGCGGCGGCGCTCGATCATTGCGAGGAAAGCGGCGCGGCGCTGGTCACCGGCACGACCGGGCTTTCCGACGCGTTGGAAGAACGCCTCACGAAGGCGGCCGAGCGCATCGCCGTCCTTCGCGCCGCCAATTTCAGCCTGGGCGTGGCCGTGCTCACACGTCTCCTGCGTGAAGCCGCGGCGGCCTTGCCCGGCTGGGACCTCGACATCGTCGAAGCCCACCACAACCGCAAGGAAGACGCCCCGTCCGGTACGGCGCTGGCGCTGGGTCACGCGGCCGCCGCGGGACGCGGTTCCAGCCTCGACGAACTGGCCGTCTATTCGCGCGAAGGCCGTCCGGGTGCGCGCAAGCCCGGGACGATCGGTTTCGCCGTCGTGCGCGGCGGCGACATCGTCGGCGAGCACCAGGCCTTGCTGATGGGGCAGGGCGAACGCATCGAACTCGGCCACCGCGCGACCGACCGTTCGATCTTCGCGCGCGGAGCCCTCGAGGCCGCCGCGTGGATCGCCGGCCGGGCCCCCGGCGCCTGGTCGATCGAGGACGTGATCGCCTCCAAACGGGGTTGAGATCTCGAAGCCGTGTTAACATCCGCGCCGATGTCATTGGGGAGTAGCCATCCTCGTTCCCCCTGAGGAGTTCGCGTCAACAGACTTGGCGGTCCTTGTGACCCCATGGCGCGAACGGTAGCGACGCATGGAGAGTGCGCCGCCCGCCCGGCGAGACCTTTGGCCATCGACATGCTCACCCGGCCGGGCGAGCGGTGTCGTTGCGCCATCGGTTTTCTCGCGCTCGCCCGGCCTATAAGCGAAACATGCTGCTGACGTGCTTCCTGTTCCTGGTATCCGCCGGGGCCATCTATTTCGCCTGCGAGTACTTCGTCAACGGCGTCGAATGGTTCGGGCGCAAGCTCAACCTTGGTTCCACCACGACCGGTACGGTGCTGGCCGCCTTCGGTACCGCGTTGCCGGAAAGCGCCGTGACCTTCGTCGCCGTGGTTTTCGGCAAATCCCCGGAGGCGCGCGACATCGGCGTCGGGGCGGCGCTCGGCGGTCCCCTGGTGTTGGCGACCATCGCCTATGCGGTGGTCGGATTCGCTTTATATGCGGGGCGTAAACGCCTGAAAAGGCCGGATACGCGGGTCCGGGTGGATAACCGGCGGCTGGCGCGGGACCAGTCGTGGTTCCTCGCGATCTTCGTCGTCAAGGTGGGCCTCGGTCTCGTCGCCTTCAGCTGGAAGCCGTGGCTCGGCGTGCTGTTCCTGCTTTCGTACGCGTTCTACGTGTGGCGCGAAATGCGCGACGACACCAGCGGGCCGGACGACGAGGTGCTGGAGCCGCTCACCTTCCGTCCGCACGAGGCCAACCCGGGCATGAGCTGGGTGATGTTGCAGACGGGGCTGGCCCTGGTGGTGATCGCCATCGCCTCGCGCACCTTCGTGTGGCAATTGGAAGCGCTGGGAGAGTTCTTCCACCTGTCGCCGCATCTGGTCGCGCTCGTGTTGAGTCCGGTCGCCACCGAACTGCCCGAGACCGTGAACGCGCTGATCTGGGTGCGCCAGGGCAAGGAACGACTGGCGCTGGCGAACATCTCCGGGGCGATGATGATCCAGGCGACCATTCCCAGTTCACTGGCGTTGTTCGCCACGCCGTGGTTGTTCGACACGCCGTTGATCGTGGCGGGCGTGATCACGGCCGTGGCGGTGGTGGCCCTGTGGGCGATGTTCCGCCGGGGGGCGGTGGAAGCGCGCTGGTTGATGCCGATCGGGGCGCTTTACGGGGTGTTCGCGCTGTTCGTGGGGTGGTATTTCGGGTTGCGCTGAGGTTGCCCGGATCGCCGACGAAGTCGGCTCCCACAGGGGGTCGAGTTGCTGGCAGGTCGGGTTCCACTGGGAGCCGATCCTATCGGCGATGCTCTGGCCCCGGTGAGAGCAGGCTGTCTGGTGAGAGCAGGCTGTCTGGTGGGAGCCGGCTGTGCCGGCGATCCCGCGGCAGCGGGCATGCCTCCGCGACGCCTGTCGCCGCTGAAGCGGCTCCCACAGGCGCTCCTCAGTCCGGATGCGACGCGCTGCGGTCGCGGTCGGCGCCCATCTTGCGGTCGAGCTTGCCGAAGATCTTCTTGAAGGCCCGCGAGAACTTGCCCCGCTTGGTCTTGCGGGTCTTTTCCTCTTCCGAGGTGAGCCACGCCACCTGGATCACCCGGCGCTCGCCCTCGTAGGGCAGGTGACCGTGGAAGGAGTTCTCCGCCCGGCGGAACACGGCGAATTCCCCGTACAGAGGCTTCAACTCCGGAGCAACCATGTCGTCTATGTCATTGATCGAGCGGAGGAAGCGCAGGCAGCCGTCGCTGGTATCCGGCCACATGGGGTTGAGGTAGATCAGGGCCGTGGCGATCTTCGACTTGCTGTCGGTGTGGATCGTGCCGTGGCGACGGTTGAGCAGGCGGCAGAGGGTGACCAGGGTGGGGTAGTTCTCCAGGCCCTCGATGCCCAGGTGGCGGCCGATGGCCGCGGAGAACGCCCGCGAGGTCATCTGTTCCACCAGCTCGTTCACCGAGGGGCCGCAGTCGCTGGCGTCGTAGGGGAAGAACCCCGCGCTGCTGTACTGCGGGAAGTCGCGCTCCAGGTCGTTGCGCGCGTCGTCCGGGAGCTGTCCGTGGGCGATCATGAACGAGAACGGCTCGTGCCTGATGTCGGTGTCGGGACGTTCCAGGCGGGCGGGGTCGAGCAGCATGCGGGCGGGTCTCGGGTAGGTACCTCACAGGCATTGTATCGTGTCGGACCGCCGTCCCTGTGATATTCGGCCACGTGCGCGTTCATCGTTTGCCGGTGGACAGAATGGGCTTTCACACCTATCATTCTTACCCGCCCTACGATTCCTTATCCCCAAGGCCCACGAGCCGCTTTTTGCTGGCTTGCGGGCTTTGCTGCACCTGAAGGCGGCCATCCCATGCGTACTCCTGCTCTGCTTGCTCTCGAAGACGGCAGCGTTTTTCACGGCCACGCGGTCGGTGCCCGCGGTGAGACGGTTGGCGAGGTGGTGTTCAACACCGCCATGACCGGTTATCAGGAAATCCTGACCGACCCGTCGTACTCCCGCCAGATCGTCACGCTCACCTATCCCCACATCGGCAATACCGGCACCAACGACGTCGACGTCGAGGCCGACCGCGTCCACGCGGCCGGCATGATCGTCCGCGACGTTCCGCGCCTGGCCAGCAACTGGCGCAGCACCGAACCGCTGCCGCACTACCTTGCCCGCCACGGCGTGGTCGCCATCGCGGGCATCGATACCCGCCGGCTCACCCGCATCCTTCGCGAGAAAGGTGCGCTCAACGGCTGCATCGTGGCCGGCGAAGGCATCGACGCCGACGCGGCTGTGGCGAAGGCCAAGGCCTTCCCGGGTCTCAACGGCATGGACCTGGCCAAGGTGGTCAGCACCACCAAGACCTACCAGTGGAGCGAGGGCGTCTACGACCTCGACAAGCAAGCCTTCTACAACGCGCCGAAGAAGTACCGTGTGGTGGCCTTCGACTACGGCGTGAAGCAGAACATCCTGCGCCTGCTCGCCGGCCGTGGCTGCGACATCACCGTGGTTCCCGCGCAGACGCCGGCCTCGGAAGTGCTGGCCATGAACCCCGACGGCATCTTCCTCGCCAACGGCCCGGGCGACCCGGCAGCCTGCGACTACGCCATCGCCGCCACGCGCGAGATCCTCGAAACGAAGATCCCCCTGTTCGGCATCTGCCTGGGCCACCAGATCCTGGCGCTCGCCATCGGTGCGAAAACCTCGAAGATGAAGTTCGGCCACCACGGCGCGAACCACCCGGTGAAGGACCACGATTCCGGCCGTGTGCTGATCAGTTCGCAGAACCACGGCTTCGCGGTGGACCCGGAAACCCTGCCGGCCAACGTGCGCATCACCCATACCTCGCTGTTCGACGGCTCCTTGCAGGGCTTCGCCCTGACGGACCGCCCGGCCTTCTGCTTCCAGGGCCACCCGGAAGCCAGTCCGGGTCCCGAGGACGTCGGCTACCTGTTCGACCAGTTCATCGCCTCGATGGAGCAGGGCAAGGCGAAGAAGGCGTCCTGACGCCGTACCGCCGCCCGCTAGACCATCAGCCTTCGATTCGCGAGAGAAACCATGCCCAAGCGTTCAGACATCAAGACCATCCTCGTCATCGGCGCCGGCCCGATCGTCATCGGCCAGGCCTGCGAGTTCGATTACTCCGGCGCGCAGGCATGCAAGGCGCTGAAGGAAGAGGGTTACCGCGTCGTCCTGGTCAATTCGAACCCGGCGACGATCATGACCGACCCGGAGACGGCCCACGCCGTCTACATCGAGCCGATCAACTGGCAGACGGTCGAGCGCATCATCGCCAAGGAGCGCCCGGACGCGGTGCTGCCCACGATGGGCGGCCAGACCGGCCTCAACTGCGCGCTCGACCTCGCTGACAACGGCGTGCTGGAGAAGTACAACGTCGAGCTGATCGGCGCGTCGCGCGATGCCATCCGCATGGCGGAAGACCGCGACCTGTTCCGCAAGGCCATGGCCGAGATCGGCCTGGAATGCCCCAAGGCGGAAGTCGCCCGCTCGATGGAGCAGGCGCTGGAAATCCAGACCACCGTCGGCTTCCCGACCATCATCCGTCCGAGCTTCACCCTCGGCGGGTCGGGCGGCGGCATCGCTTATAACAAGGAAGAATTCGTCGAGATCGTCGGCCGTGGCCTCGAACTCTCGCCCGTGCACGAGGTGCTGGTCGAGGAATCGGTGCTGGGCTGGAAGGAATTCGAGATGGAAGTGGTCCGCGACAAGGCGGACAACTGCATCATCGTCTGCTCGATCGAGAACTTCGACCCGATGGGCGTGCACACGGGCGACTCGATCACGGTCGCGCCGGCGCAGACGCTCACCGACAAGGAATACCAGCGCCTGCGCAACGCCTCCATCGCGGTGTTGCGCAAGATCGGCGTGGACACCGGCGGCTCCAACGTGCAGTTCGGCATCAACGCCGAGGACGGCCGCGTCGTGGTCATCGAGATGAATCCGCGTGTGTCGCGTTCCTCCGCGCTGGCCTCCAAGGCCACCGGTTTCCCGATCGCCAAGGTCGCCGCCAAGCTCGCCGTGGGCTACACGCTCGACGAACTCAAGAACGACATCACCGGCGGTCTCACCCCGGCCTCGTTCGAGCCGTCGATCGATTACGTCGTCACCAAGATCCCGCGCTTCGCCTTCGAGAAGTTCCCGGCCGCCGATGCGCGCCTCACCACCCAGATGAAGTCGGTGGGCGAGGTGATGGCGATGGGGCGCACCTTCCACGAGTCGATGCAGAAGGCCCTTCGCGGCCTGGAAATCGGCAAGACCGGCCTGAATCCGACCGGCCTGGACATCGGCAGCGAGGAAGGCTTCCAGATCCTCAAGCGCGAATTGCGCGAGCCGCGTCCGGATCGTGTCTTCCACGTGGCCGACGCCTTCCGCGCGGGCCTCTCGCTGGAAGAGGTGCACAACCTCACCCGCATCGATCCCTGGTTCCTCGCCGCGTTCGAGGACATCGTGATGACCGAGGGCGAAGTGCAGCGCCAGGGCCTCACCGCCCTCGACGAGCCGCGCATGCGCGAACTCAAGCGCATGGGTTTCTCCGATGCGCGCCTTGCCGAACTGGTCGGCACCGATGAGGCCGCCGTGCGCCACGTGCGCCGCACGCTCGGCGTGCGCCCGGTGTACAAGCGCGTCGACTCCTGCGCCGCCGAGTTCGCCACCACCACCGCGTACATGTATTCCACGTACGAGGAAGAGTGCGAAGCGAACCCGACCGACAAGGACAAGATCATCGTCCTCGGCGGTGGCCCGAACCGCATCGGCCAGGGCATCGAGTTCGACTACTGCTGCGTGCACGCGGCTCTCGCCCTGCGCGAGGACGGGTTCGAGACCATCATGGTCAACTGCAACCCGGAGACCGTGTCCACCGACTACGACACCTCCGATCGCCTGTACTTCGAGCCGCTGACGCTGGAAGACGTGCTGGAAATCGTCGACCTCGAAAAGCCCAAGGGCGTGATCGTGCAGTACGGCGGCCAGACCCCGCTGAAGCTCGCACGCGCGCTCGAAGCCGCCGGCGTGCCGGTGATCGGCACCTCCGCCGAATCGATCGACCTGGCGGAAGACCGCGAGCGTTTCCAGAAGCTGATCACCAAGCTCGACCTCAAGCAGCCGCCGAACCGCACCGCGCGCAATGCCGACGAAGCGTTGGCTCTGGCTCGCGAGATCGGCTACCCGCTGGTCGTGCGCCCGAGCTACGTGCTCGGCGGCCGCGCCATGGAAATCGTCTACGCGGACGCCGACCTGTCGCGCTACATCCGCGACGCCGTGCAGGTGTCCAACGATTCGCCGGTGCTGCTCGACCGCTTCCTCGATCATGCGGTGGAAGTGGACGTGGACATCGTCGCCGACGCCGAGGGCAACGTGCTGATCGGCGGCATCATGGAACACATCGAGGAAGCCGGCGTGCACTCGGGCGATTCCTCGTGCTCGCTGCCGCCGTATTCGCTCTCGCAGGAAGTGCAGGACGAAATGCGCCGCCAGGTCACCGAACTGGCCCGTGAGCTGAAGGTCATCGGCCTGATGAACACGCAGTTCGCCATTCAGGGCGACGACGTCTTCATCCTGGAAGTGAACCCGCGCGCCTCGCGCACGGTGCCGTTCGTGTGCAAGGCCACCGGCATGTCGCTGGCGAAGATCGCCGCGCGCGCCATGGCCGGCCGCACGCTCGCCGACCAGGGCGCGACGAAGGAGATCATCCCGTCGTACTACTCGGTGAAGGAAGCGATCTTCCCGTTCCTGAAGTTCCAGAACGTCGACCCGATCCTCGGCCCCGAGATGCGTTCCACGGGCGAGGTGATGGGCATCGGCCGCAGCTTCGGCGCCGCCTTCGCACGCGGCCACGAGGCCGCCGGGATCAAGGCGCCGCCGAAGGGCAAGGTCTTCATGTCGGTGCGTGACGCCGACAAGGACCGCCTGCTGCCGATCGCCCAGGACGTCGCCGCGCGTGGTTACGTGATCGTCGCCACGACCGGTACGGCCGCCTTCCTGGAGCACAACGGCGTGAAGTGCGAGCGCATCAACAAGGTGCTGGAAGGCCGGCCGCACATCGTCGACCTGATCAAGAATGGCGAGGTCGTCTATATCGTCAACACGACGGAAGGCAAGCAGGCCATCTCCGATTCGTTCTCGATCCGTCGCGAAGCGTTGCAGCAGCGCGTCACCTATTCCACGACCGTCGCAGGCGCGCGTGCCCTGGTGCACTCGCTCGACTTCCACGCCAATGGCGAAGTGAACAGCCTGCAGGACTTGCACAAGGAGCTCAACGCATGAGCAGCACCCGCCCTCCCATGACCCAGAAGGGTGCCGAGCGCCTGCGCACGGAACTGGAGTACCTGAAAGGCCCGAAGCGCCAGGAAATCATCGCAGCGGTGGCCGAGGCGCGTGCGCATGGGGATCTCAAGGAGAACGCCGAGTATCACGCCGCACGCGAGATGCACGGCTTCAACGAGGGCCGCATCGGCGAACTCGAAGCCGCCTTGTCGAACTCCGAGATCATCGACACCGAGCGTCTCAGTGTCGGCAAGCGCATCGTCTTCGGCGCGATCGTCGACCTGGTCGATGTCGACACCGACACGAAGGTCACCTACCAGATCGTGGGTGACCTCGAGGCCGACATCAAGCAGAACCTCATCGCGGTTTCGTCGCCTATCGCGCGTGCCCTGATCGGCAAGAGCGAAGGCGACGAGTTCGATTTCACCGCGCCCAACGGCGTGAAGAGCTACGAGATCATCGGCGTCCGCTACAGCTGACGCCTCAGAGCAGGTCGGCCTGCTGGGTGGCGGTATACCAGAGCAGGCCGTAATGCCCATAGGGGAACGTGTAACTGGCCGTCTCCCCCTGGATCTGCGACGTGTGCACGCCATAGACCAGGCACACGCCGCCATAGCAGTTGATCTCGTCGGCGTACGACTTGAACGAAACCATCTTCGCTCCGAAACGGTGTCCCGCGATGCCGTTGAGGAAGGGGCTGCCAATCGACAGACCCCAGGCCCCGCAGGTCGTCGTGGCGACGTTGAAGGGGTACATGCCGCACGAGTAGAGGCCGCGGAAGGCACCCGCGATACCGATGAAGGTATTGACAGAGCCGGCGGCACCGATACGGTCGATCACGCGGGCGGCGAGCGTGGCGCCCATCGAGTGCCCGATGACGTCGATCTTGCCCGTGCAGGAAGAAGCCAGCGCGTCGACGATGGCGTTCTCCACCGGCGTTTCCTCGCTGCCGTTATGGTCGTTGCAGGCGGCGCAGAACGCATTGCCCCAGCTTGGCGCGATGATTTGCGATTCGGCATAGCCGCGCTGGCGCAGCAGGTCGTGGGTGGCTATGAAATCGGACGGGCTGCCGGTGTTGCCGTGCACGAGCACGACGGAATCGACGCAGGCGGCATGGACGGAACCGCAGGCGAGCAACAACAGGGCGAACAGCGACATGGTGAAACGCATGGCTTTGCCTCCGTGGTGTGATGCGCTCGGTCAGACCACCCCGAGCGCGTAGTAGGCGACGATCGCCACGAAGACCGCGAGGGTCTTGATGACGGTGATCGCGAAGATGTCGCGGTACGACTGGCGATGGGTGAGGCCGGTCACGGCCAGCAGGGTGATAACGGCGCCATTGTGCGGCAGCGTGTCCATGCCACCGGACGCCATCGCGGCGATGCGGTGAAGCACTTCCATAGGAATGCCGGCGGCGTGCGCGTTCTCGATAAAGGATTGGCTCATCGCGCCCAGCGCGATGCTCAGCCCGCCTGACGCCGATCCGGTGATGCCGGCGAGGGCGGTGACTGATACGGCCTCGTTGACGAGCGGGTTCGGTATCGCGTGCAGGGCGTCTGCCACCGTGCGGAAGCCGGGCAGGGCGGCAATCACGGCGCCGAAGCCGTATTCGGACGCCGTGTTCATCGACGCGAGCAGCGCACCGCCCACGGCGGCCTTGCTGCCTTCGGCGAAGCGCGTGGCGACCGGGCGCCACGCGAAGGCCAGCACGCAGGCGATGCCGAGCAGCAGCGCCCCTTCGACGGCCCATATCGCGGCCACCTTGGATACGTCCTGCACGACCGGCGGCGCGCTGCCGACGATGGTGGGCACGAAGGACTGGGTGCTGCCGTAGACGCGCGGAATCGCCATGGTGAGCAGTTTGTTCGCGACACCCACGACGACCAGCGGCAGGAGGGCGACGAAGGCGTGCGGCAATTTCTCGCCGGTGAAGGCGACAGGCTCGTTGGCGAGATCGTCGCCATAGCCTTCGCCAGTCATTGCCGCTTTCCGCCGTCGGCGTTCCAGGTAGAGCAGGCCGGCGGCGAGGATGAAGACCGAGCCCAGCGTGCCGAGCCACGGCGCGGCCCAGGTATCCGTGCCGAAGAACGCGGTGGGGATGATGTTCTGGATCTGCGGCGTGCCCGGCAACGAATCCATGGTGAAGGTGAAGGCCCCCAGCGCGATCGTTCCGGGGATCAGCCGCTTCGGTATCCGTGCCTGGCGGAACAGTTCCGCGGCGAAGGGATAGACCGCGAACACGACAACGAAGAGCGATACACCGCCATAGGTGAGCAGCGCACAGACCAGCACGATCGAAAGGATGGCGCGCTTCTCGCCGAGCAGGCCGATGGTGCCGGCGACGATGGAGCGTGAGAAACCCGAGAGCTCGATCACCTTGCCGAACACCGCGCCGAGCATGAACACGGGAAAGTACAGCTTGAGGAAGCCGACCATCTTGTCCATGAACAGGCCGGTGAACATCGGCGCGACGAGGCCGGGATCGGTCAGCAAGACCGCGCCCAGCGCCGCCACCGGCGCGAACAGGATGACGCTGTAGCCGCGGTAGGCGACCAGCATCAGGAAGGCCAGCGCGGCCAGCACGATCAGCAATGCCATCGAAACATCCGTCCCCAGGTCGGTCTATGCGTCCGTCGGACGGCGAGTATCCGCAGGCGGGGGATGGCGCGGCACTGTACCAAGGTACAAGTGTGGTCATCACGGCCTGTTCCTATGCTTCGTGTCATTCGGCGCCGAGGGGGCGTCGCGCACAGGTATCCGGGGGATGTCCATGAAGCACGCACCGCTGACGCTGGCGATCGGTCTGGCAATCGGTTTCGCCGCCACGCTTCCCGCCATGGCGCAGGACGCCGGCCAAGCGAACGCGCCGACGACGGAGGCGAAGAAGAAGCAGCAGGAGGCCACGCAACTCACCGAGGTCACCGTGAGCGCACGGCGCCGCGAGGAGTCGCTGGAGAAGGTGCCGGTCGCGGTGAGCGCCTTTTCCGAAGAGGACATGAAGGACCTGCAGGCGACGAGCATCGATGGCCTGCAAGGCGCGGTACCCAACATGAACATCGTGCAGGGGCGCGGTTCTTCCTCGTCGGTAAACATCTTCATTCGCGGCATCGGTCAGCCGGACGCCTTGCAGACGTTCGACCCGGGCGTGGGCATGTACGTGGACGATGTCTACTACTCGCGCATCCAGGGTGCCCTCATCAGCCTGTTCGATGTCGACCACGTGGAAGTGCTGCGTGGCCCGCAGGGCACGCTGTACGGAAAGAACTCCACCGGTGGTGCGGTCAAGGTCGTCACGAAGAACCCGGGCAGCACGCCGGAAGGGTCGGTCGAGGCCACCTTCGGCAACTATGGCCGCCGGGAAGGCCGCTTTTACGGTTCGACGCCGCTGGGCAAGGACGGTGCATGGTCTGCCTCGCTGGCCGGGGCGATCACGCGCAACGACGGTTATGTCCACGACTACAGCGGCCACGACTTCAACAACGACGACACCAAGTCGATCCGAGGCAAGCTGCGTTTCCATCCGTCGGACACCTTCGACGGCGTGCTGACCCTCGACTACACGAAGATGGACACCGCGCTCACGCTCGGCCAGCCGGTGTCGCGGCTGACCCGCACCGACCTCGTCCTCGGCACGGTGACCTTGCTGCGGCCCAACCTCGACGAAAAGTACAACTTCCATACGCGCACCTCGTTCCCGCCGAACGACGGCCAGGAGCTCACGCACAAGGGCGTGGCGCTGAACATGAACTGGAAGCTGTCCGATCAGTGGAACCTGAAGAGCATCACCGCCTACCGCAAGCTCGACAGCGAATCCTATATCGATATCGACGCCTCGCAGTTCGAGCTCGGCGACGTCTTCGTCGGGTTCCACCAGAAGCAGGCCAGCCAGGAACTGCAACTGGCCTTCGATAACGGCAGTAACGTCCAATCGGTGTTCGGCGCGTATTTCCTGCGGGAAAACGTGCCGTCCACGCAGTACGCGTTCGCCGACGACCTGTTCGCCGTCGCGGGCCGGACGGTGCCGTTCCTGCGCACCATCGGCGACGATCTCACGACGAAGAGCTGGGCGGGTTTCGCCCATGTGAACTGGGAATTCGTGCCGAGCTGGACGCTTGCCGCCGGCATCCGCTACAGCAGGGAAAGCAAGGATTACGACCGCACGACCAGCACGTTCTGGGGCGCGCCGCTGGCCGCCTTGAACGAGACCGTGCCGCTCTCGCGAAACAAGGACTGGACGGCGTGGACACCGACGGTGAGCCTGCAGAAGCAGTTCGATCCACAGACGATGTGGTACGTCTCCGCCAGCCGCGGCTTCAAGTCGGGCGGTTTCAACGGCCGCGCCAACTCGGCCGCCGAGGCGAAGACGGCCGAGTTCGATCCGGAATACGTCTGGACCTTCGAGACGGGCCTGAAGCTGCGCAGCGCGGACAACCGCCTGCAAGCCAACCTTGCGGCCTTCCACAGCAACTACAAGGATTTCCAGGCACGCGTGTCCGAGATCCAGAATCCCGGCTCGCTGACGCCGACCTTCGCCTTTCCGGTGATCAACGCCGCGAAGCTGAAGATGGACGGCTTCGAGGCGGAAGGTGTCGCGCTGGTGGGGGAAGGTACGCGGCTGAGCACGCAGATCGGTTACCTGAAGGCGAAGTACGACCGCTTCGACGACGCGCGGCTCGACCCGTCGAACCCGCAGTACAACCCCACCATCCACGACCACGTTCCGTTCTCGCCGAAGTGGACGGCGCGCGTGGCCGCCACGCAGACCTTCAACCTCGCCGGTGGCGCACTGACCGTCGGCGCCGATGCCTCCTATCGCACCGAGACATGGCTCAGCGTGGACAATTACGCGGCCTTGAGCCAGAAGGCGTACACGCTGGTCGGCGCGTTCGGCATCTTCGATTCCGGCGACGGCCACTGGCAGTTCCGCGCCGGCGTCCGCAATGCGACGAACAAGGTCTACAAGACCGATGGCCAGGAGTTCTCGAGCGTCGGTAACATCCGCACGGCGTACTACGGCATGCCGCGCAATTACTACGCGTCGGTACGTTACAACTTCTGACAAGGGGAACACGATGCGCCGTCTGTTGCTTGCCTTCGCCTTGCTCTCTGGTGGTGCTTCCGCCGCCGATGCTCCCGCCACGTTGCCCGCGTTGAAAATCGACACGGCTCGCGTCACGGTGGCCGGCCTGTCTTCGGGCGCCTACATGGCGACCCAGGCGCAGGTCGCCTATCCGGACGTCTTCCACGGTGCGGCGCTGGTCGCCGGCGGACCCTACGGTTGCGCCCAGGGGAAGCTCGACGTGGCCTTGGGTAGCTGCATGAAGGGAACGCCCATGCCGGATGTCGCCGCCCTCGCCGCGCAGGCACAGGCTCGTGCCGCCAAGGGCGAGATCGGTCCGCTGGCGAAGCTCGCCTCGGCGAAGATCTACGCCTTGCATGGCGCGCAGGATGCGCTGGTATCGCCGGTGGTGGGACACGCCTCGGCCGGCTTCTACGAGGCGTTGAAGAAGGCCGATCCATCCCTGGCCGGCATGAATGTCGTCGACGATGGCGACCGCGCCTTCGCCCACAACCTGCCGATCGCGGCCAAGGGCGACGACTGTGGCAAATCCGTCTCGCCCTTCCTCGGCCATTGCGGTTTCGACGCTGCCGGGGAGATCTTCGCGAGGCTCTATGGGAAGCCTGCGCATGCCGCTTCGACGGCACGTGGCGAAGTCCGCGCGTTCGACCAGGATGCGTACAAGGCGGGAGGCAAGGATGCCTTCCTGGCTTCGACTGGCTATGTCTACCTGCCGCCGGATTGCCTGGCCGGAAAGCCGTGTGGCGTGATGGTGGCGTTGCACGGCTGCAAGCAGAACGCCGACTTGGTGGGGAAGGCCTTCGTGGAGGATGCCGGGCTCAATCGCTGGGCGGACGTCTACGACGTGGCGGTCCTGTATCCTCAGACCCGCGCGGTGTTCGCGCCATTGAATCCGCAGGCATGCTGGGACTGGTGGGGTTACTCGGGAGAGAACTACGACACGCGCGCCGGCGTGCAGTTGCGCTGGCTGGTGGATGCGTTGCGCGGGTTGGGGCTTCCGGCCGTGAAATGAGGCGTATCGCCGCTGAAGCGGCTCCCACAGGGGGGCATCGCAGCAGCTGGGTCCCCACAGGAGCCTCCCGCAGCCCGGCGATCTGCTGTGGGAGCCGCTTCAGCGGCGAAGCTCTCCGTCCCCACCCATGAGCCCCTGGATCGTCACCACCGCCGCGGGCCTCTGGCTGTGCATGCTCTTCGCGGTCGCGCTCTTCGGCGAGCGCAAACCCGCCTTCCTCGAGCGCCGCTGGGCGATCGTCTACGCGCTTTCCCTGGCGATCCACTGCACCTCGTGGACCTTCTACGGCACGGTGACGCAGGCCTCGCGTTCCGGCTGGTGGCTGCCGCCGACCTTCGTCGGTGCGATCCTGATGTACCTGTTCGCCGTGGGGGTGTTGCGGCGGCTCGTCGTCATGGCCCGAGACTACAACGCGGGATCGGTCGCCGACCTGGTGTCCGCACGGTTGGGCCGGCATCGCGGGCTTGCCGCGTTGGTCACCGTGGTGATGCTGATCGGCATCGTCCCGTACATCGCCCTGCAATTGAAAGCCGTGGCGATGAGCTATGGCCTGCTCGCTCGCGGGCGTGACGCCGAGGCGCCGGCGTGGCAGGACAGCGCCCTCTACGTCGCCTTGCTGATGGCCGCGTTCGCGATGCTGTTCGGCACGCGTCGCGCCTCGGCCATGGCGCACAACCGTGGCCTCGTCCTCGCCATGGCATTCGAATCGCTGTTCAAGCTGGCGGCGATGCTCGCGCTGGGGACGCTGCTGATCGACGCCGCGCCGGACCCGGTCGCGATGGCTCGCGCAGCGGCCACACCACATGACGCCAGCGGCTTCCCCGCGCTGATCCTGCTCGGCGCGTTGGCGATGTTCACGCTCCCGCACCAGTTCCACGCGGGCATGGTGGAGTGCCGCGACGTGCGTCACGTGCGTACCGCGAGATGGCTCTTCCCCGCCTACATGCTGCTTATCTCGCTGCCGATCCTGCCGCTCGCGAAGCTCGGCGACGCCACGCTCGCTCCCCTCGGCGTGCCGTCCGATCTCTATGTGCTGGCTTTGCCGCTGTCGCGCCAGCAGGGTGGGCTGGCCTTGTTCGCGTTCCTTGGCGGCTTGTCCGCGGCGACCAGCATGGTCGTCGTCGCCACGCTGGCGCTCAGCCTTATGGTGGTGAACCACTTCATCGCCCCGTTACGCGTGCTCGGCGGCTGGGGCCGCGACGAGCGTGGCGACCTGCGCGGGCAGGTCATCACGCAGCGTCGCGTGGCCATCGTCGTGGTGATCCTGCTCGCCTGGGCGTATAGCCGCATGCTCGCGGGCAACGACGCGCTGGCGGATATCGGCGGCATCTCGTTCTCCGCGCTGGCCGGTCTCGCTCCCGCGTTGCTGATCGCCGTTTACCGTCCGCGCACGGGTGCACGCGCCGTGGGGGCCGGGCTCGTCGCCGGCACCCTGGTATGGCTGTATGTCGTGCTGCCCGTCCTGGTCGCGCCCGGCCCGGCGTGGGTGGTTGAGGGGCCGTTCGGCATCGGTTGGCTGGCCCCGGACCGCCTGCTCGGGCTCGACGACTGGAGCCGCCTCGGCCGCGCCGTGGTGCTGGGGCTCGGCGCGAACATCGCCACGATCGCCCTGGTCGCGCCATCGCGCTACGGCCGTGCGGCCTTGCCGTCCGCCGAGCTGGGTGGTGTCGATCTCGGCGACCTGCGTGCGCTCGCCGCACGTTTCCTGCCCGCCGAGCGCGTGCATGCGTTGTTCGCGGAGGCCCCCACGCACGGTGCCGCGGGCGGGGCACTCGCCGCGCTGGTGGAGCACGAGCTGGCGGCGGTGATCGGGGCCGGATCGGCCCGCCTGCTATTGCAGGTGGTCCATCGGCAACGGCAGGACGAACTCGATACCGTCGCCGCGATCGTCGGCGAAGCGACCCAGGACCTGCGCTTCAACCAGCGCGTGCTCGAAGCCGCCCTGGAAACGATGAGCCAGGGTATCTGCGTGGTCGATGCGGAACTGCGCCTGGTGGCGTGGAACAAGCCGTATGCGGAACTCTTCGGCTATCCGCCGGACATGTTGCGCGTGGGCCGTCCGGCGGCGGACCTGGTTCGCCACAATATCGCCGGAGGACTGATCGGACCGGGTGACCTCGCCTCGCGCGTGGAGCGCCGCATGGCGCATATGCGTCGTGGTTCCCCGCATCTGGCCGAACGTCGCTTCCCCGATGGAACGGTGGTGGAAATCCGCGGCAACCCGATGCCGGGCGGAGGGTACGTCGCCACCTTCACCGACGTCACGTCGTTCCGCGAGGCCGAGGACGAACTGATCCGCGCCAACGAGACCCTTGAACTGCGCGTGGCCGAACGCACGGTCGAGTTGCAGCAAGCGATGGCTGCGGCGCACCAGGCGAACGAGGCCAAGGGACACTTCCTCACGGCGGTGAGCCACGACCTGCTGCAACCGCTGCATGCCGCGCAACTCTTCGCCCATGCCTTGCGCTCGGGGCATGGCGACGATGAAACGGCACGGCACCTCGATGGCGCGCTGGCCGCCACGGAGAACCTGCTTGCCGGCTTGCTCGACATCGCGCGTCTCGAAGGCGGCAGGCTGGAGCCGCGTGTCGCCGACGTGGCGCTCGCCGACGTCATCGGGCCACTCGCGGCGGAAAGTCGTGCGCTCGCGGCGGAACGGGGTATCCGCTTCGATTGCGTGCCGACCAGCGCGTGGGTGCGTACCGATCCGCAGTTGCTGCGCAGGATCGTGCAGAACTTCCTCGCCAACGCGTTGCGTTACGCCGAAGGTGGGCGCGTGCTGTTGGGTTGCCGCCGGACGGGTGGCGGAATGCGCATCGAGGTGTGGGATACCGGGCCGGGCATCGCCCCCGGCGACCGCGACGTGATCTTCGAAGCGTTCCGCCGGGGCGACGCGGCGGCAGGGCAAGGCCTGGGCCTTGGACTCGCCATCGCCGAACGCACGGCGGCCCTGTTGGGCCATCCGCTGGCGTTGCGCTCCTGGCCAGGGCGCGGCAGCGTCTTCGACGTCGTCGCGCCCGCTGCCCCGTGCGGCGCGACCGAAACACCGTTGCAACCCGCCATCGTGGCGGCGATCACCGGCCATGCGATCGTCGTGGACAACGATCCGGCGGCACTCGCCGCCACCGCCACCTTGTTGCGAGGCCTTGGCTGGACGGTCGACGCGTTGCGCACGCCCGAAGGGCCGGCGACCGGGCCGGACCTGCTCGTGCTCGATTACCACCTCGACGCAGGACGTACGGGGCTCGATGCCTTGCGCGTGTTGCGCGCGCGCTTCGGCGACGTGCCCACGGTATTCGTCACCGCCGACCGCGATGTGGACCTGCGCGCACGACTCCAGGAAGCGGGAGGAAGTGTCCTCTACAAGCCGCTGAAGCCGCTGGCGATGCGGCAGGCGATGCAACGCCTGGTCGCACGGGCGTAGCCGCTTCGGCCGTCCGTCAGGGTTCCGTCCCGCCCAGGTCCAGCGAGCGCAGCAAGACGCCCGCCTGCGTGCGGTTGCGCACCTCGAGCTTCTCGAAGATCGCCGTGACGTGGGCTTTCACGGTGCGTTCCTGCACGCTCAGCCGATCGGCGATCTGCTTGTTGAGCAGGCCTTCGGCGAGCATGGAAAGTACGCGGAATTGCTGTTCCGTGAGCCGTGACAGGCGGGTGGCGAGGGCGGTGTCGTGGGCATCCACGGGGAGCGCGGCGACCGCGCGCGCCAGCTCGGCGGGCAACCAGTGGCCGTGGTCCAGCACGTTGCGCACCGCTTCGGCGATGGTCGCGGGATCGGCGCTCTTGGGGATGAAACCCGCGGCACCATGCGCTAGGACACGGCGCACCACGGACGGCTCGTCGTGAGCCGACACCACCAGCACGGCGACGCCCGGGTACTGCCCGCGTAACGCGGCCAAACCCGAGAGGCCGCGGCTTCCCGGCATGCGCAGGTCCAGCAGTACCAGGTCGGTGTCGGGCGCATCGGACAGTGCGGCGAGCAATCCCGCCAGGTCCGCCACGTCGGACACGTCGGCATCGGGCACGGCCGCGGCGGCCGCTTGCCGGAGCGCGGCGCGGAAGAGGGGATGGTCGTCGGCGACGAGGATACGGTTCATCGTCGCCGACGGTAGCGGCGTAACGCGACTCCGTCGAGTGCGTGTTGCCCTTTCGTACGATGGCGTGTGGCGAGCCGCTTGCTATCGTGCGCCGATGTCACGCATCTTCTCCCTGGCCGTCATCGCCGCCGCCTCGTTCGGTGTCCTCTCCTGCGCGACGGTGCCCGCCACGAGGAAAGAGGCCATGTCCACATCCGACCGCTTCGGCGACGTACGTGTCACCACGCATCGCGACGGCGACGACCTGTTGAGCGCGGGGCTCGGCTTGCGCGGACTCGCCGGTACGCCCGCGGCATTCGCCCGGCCCGCCGCGCCGACGCCGGCGGAGCTTCGCCGGCGCGCGATCCAGGGTAGCTGGAAGGGCATCGCGGATCTCGGTCCCCTTGGCGGCTTCGGCAAGATCTATGGACAGGTGCCGAATGTCCCGGGCCGCGAGTTCACCGCGTTCGCCACCTTGCCCGGCGCGCGCGTTCCGCACCGCGTGCTGGTCCAGGTGCCGGACGATTTCGATCGCACGAAACGTTGCCTCCTCGTGACCGCCTCGTCAGGGTCGCGCGGCATCTACGGCGCCATCGCCCTGGCCGGCGGCTGGGGGTTGCCGCGAGGCTGCGCCGTGGCATACACCGACAAGGGCACGGGCGCCGGTTATTTCGACACGGCGGATGGCACCGGCGTCGCGCTGGACGGCACGCGGGCGAAGGCTGGCGAGGCGCCGCTGGAATTCGAACCCGCGGGAGCGGCACCGGACGCCGGTATCGCGGTGAAGCATGCGCACTCGGGCGACAATCCCGAAGCCGACTGGGGCAACCATGTATTGCAGGCCGCGCGCTTCGGCCTGGCCATGCTCGACCGTGCCTTTCCCGACGAAGCGCCCTTCACGGCGCGGAACACCCGCATCATCGCCACGGGCCTGTCCAACGGTGGCGGCGCGGTGCTGCGTGCGGCGGGCGACGACGAGGACGGCGTGCTCGCCGCGGTCGTCGCACTGGAGCCGAACATCCATGTGCCGGGCCATGGCCGACCCTTCTACGACTACGCCACGGAGGCCGCGCTGCTGCTTCCGTGCGCACTGGCCGCGCCGGCTTTCGACGGCGTGCCCTTCGCCCGGGTGGCCGGCGCGGCGCCGCCGGCCTGGGCCTTGCGCTGCGCGTCATTGCGGGCCCACGGCAAGCTCACCGCGGTGGCGCCAGGCGCGCAGGCCGCCGAGGCCCTGGCCATGTTGCGCGCCTCCGGATGGCAGGACGATGCGTTGGCAGTGGGTGCTTCATCGACCTCGCTCGATCTCTGGCGCGCGGTGACGGCCGCCTATGCCTCCGCCTATCTCCGGCGGCCGGTGGGCCGCATGCCCTGCGGATTCTCGTATCGCGCGCAGTACCCGGCCGGAGGCCTTGCCGATCCGGCGGCCGCGATCGTCCGCGCCGCCTGGTGGGCCGATGGCTCCGGCGTGCCTCCTGGTGCGGGCGTGCTGCTCGCCGGGGGCACCGACCTCTCGCTCGATCCGACCTTGCCCGGCAACCTGTGCCTGCGCGAACTGTGGACGGGGCAGGGGCCGGATGCCGACGGCCTGCGCCAGGGCGTCGAGGCCACCCTGGCCCGGCTTCCACGTGCGGGCCTGCCGATCCTCGTCGTCCATGGCGCGCAGGACGGCTTGATCCCCGTGGCATTCAGTTCCGAGCCTTACGTGGCGTGGCTGCGTGCGTCGGGGCGCCTGCCGGTGTTCTGGAAGGTGCCGTATGCCCAGCATTTCGACGCCTTCCTGGCGTTCCCCGACTTCGGCGACCGTCATGCCCCGTTGCTGCCGTTCGGATACGCCGCGCTGGACCGTGCCTGGGCCCATGTGGCCGAGGGCAGGCCGTTGCCCGAAGACGCGGCCGTGCGCGAGGCGCGTCCCCGCGGTCCCGGTGCGTTGACCTCGGAAAACCTGGGCTTGCCCTTGCATTGAGGCCCTCATCACGCCTTCTTGCTTGAACTCTTGGGATTCGGGCGCCATCTTCGGTAGCCTTTGCAGCCCCCCGGCCCGGACGCGCGAAGCGCCCGGGCCGACTTTCAACGAGTTACAGGAATCGCGATGACCATCAACGTCACCATGAAGACGAACAAGGGCGACATTCACCTGCGCCTGCATGACGAGAAGACCCCGATGACGGTGGCCAACTTCGTCAACCTCGCCAAGCGCGGCTATTACGACGGCCTGTCGTTTCATCGCGTGATCCCCGATTTCATGATCCAGGGCGGCTGTCCGGAAGGTTCGGGCCGTGGCGGCCCGGGCTATCGCTTCGGCGACGAGTTCGACATCAGCCTCAAGCACGACAAGCCGGGCATCCTGTCCATGGCCAATGCCGGCCCGGACACCAACGGCTCGCAGTTCTTCATCACGCACGGCCCGACCCCGTGGCTCGACGGCAAGCACAGCGTGTTCGGCGAGGTCGTGGGTCCGGAAGACCAGGCCGTGGTCAACAAGATCGCCGGCGACGACATCATCGAAAAGGTGACGGTCGAGGGCGACGTGGACGCGCTGCTGGAGAAGCAGGCGGCCAAGGTGAAGGAATGGAACGAGGTGCTCGACGCGCGCTGAGGCGGGCGAGGGTGCATCGAGGGAGAACGCCGCCTTCGGGCGGCGTTTTCGTATCCGGGTATCGCCGCTGAAGCGGCTCCCACAGGCGCGCGACTTCGCCCACGGGTGCGGCAGGCCTTGTGTGGTGGGAGCCGCTTCAGCGGCGATCCGCGCGGCAGCGCGGCCAGACCTCCGCACCCCGTGTTAAAATGCCCGCCTTTGCCCATCCCCCGCCGAGGAAACGATGCCGCAGCTCGCCAAGCGTATGGGTCGCGCCAAGCCCAGTGCGATCATGGTCATTGCCGAGAAGGCCAAGCGCCTGAAAGCCGAGGGGCGCGACATCGTCAGCTTCTCGATCGGCGTGCCCAACTTCCTCCCCGGCGAGCACGTCTACGCCGCCGCCCGCGAGGCGCTGGCGAAGGACTCGGGCCAGTACGGCAGCAATCGTGGCGCCGACGCGCTCATCGACGCCTTCCTCGCGCACATCGAGGCCCTGGGCCTCACCGGCTACACCCGCGCCAACGTCACGACCGGCGTGGGCGCGAAGCAGGTGCTCTACAACCTCGCCGAAGCCCTGCTCGACGAAGGCGACGAGATCGCCTTCCCGGCGCCGTACTGGACCAGCTACCTCGACATCGCCGAGATCGTCGGCGCGAAGATCAACATCCTGCCGTGCCCGCCGGAGCAGCACTACAAGCTCACGCCGGCCCAGCTCGATGCCGCGCTGGCGCGCAAGCCGCGCGTGTTCCTGTTCAACAACCCGTCCAATCCCACGGGCATGGTCTACACGCGCGACGAAATCGTCGCGCTGGCCGACGTGATCGCGAAGTATCCGGACACCTGGATCATCACTGACGACATCTACAACACGATGGTGTTCGACGGCGTCGGCTATCACAACTTCGTGCACGTGCGCCCGGAACTGAAGGACCGCGTGATCTTCGTCGACTCGCTGTCGAAGACCTACGGCATGCCGGGCTGGCGCGTGGGTTTCATCGCCGCGCCCGAAGCCGTGGCGCTCGCCGTCACGACGCTCAATTCCAACCACATCACGAGCCTTCCCGAAGTGGTCGGCGCCGCTGCCGTCGCCGCGCTTTCCGGTCCGCAGGACGTCCCGGCGGCGAAGTGCGCGGAGTTCGCGGCCAAGCGCGACCGCGTGTACAACGCGCTGGTTTCCATTCCCGGCGTGGTCTGCCCGCGTCCGCAGGGCGCGTTCTACGCGTTCCCGGACATCTCCGTGGCCTTCGGCAAGAAGCACAACGGCATGGCCATCGAGTCAGACGTGGACTTCTGCGCCGTGCTGCTGGAAGCCAAGGGCGTGGCCTGCGTCCCCGGCTCCGCGTTCGGCGAGCCACGTGCGCTGCGCATTTCCTATTCCTGCCCCGACGAAGCACTCGACAAGGGCATGGCCCGTATCGTCGAGTTCTTCGCCGAACTGAACTGATCGTCAGTCCCAAGCGATATCCCCGAGGAGTCGAAAGATGAAAGCACCCGTTCGCGTTGCCGTCACCGGCGCAGCCGGCCAGATCGGTTATGCCTTGCTGTTCCGTATCGCCGCCGGCGACATGCTGGGCCCGGACCAGCCGGTGATCCTGCACCTGCTCGAGATCACCCCGGCCTTGCCGTCCCTGCAGGGCGTGGTGATGGAACTCAACGACTGCGCGTTCCCGACGCTGGCCGGCGTGGTCGCCACCGACGACGTGAACGTCGCCTTCAAGGATGTCGACTACGCGCTGCTCGTGGGTGCGCGTCCGCGCGGCCCCGGCATGGAGCGCAAGGATCTGCTGGAAGCCAACGGCGCCATCTTCGGTCCGCAGGGCAAGGCCCTGAACGACCATGCCAAGCGCGACGTGCGCGTGCTGGTGGTCGGCAATCCGGCCAACACCAACGCGCTGATCGCCCAGCAGAACGCGCCGGATCTCGATCCGAAGTGCTTCACGGCCATGGTCCGCCTCGACCACAACCGTGCGCTGTCGCAGCTGGCCGAAAAGACCGGCGCGCATACGACCGACATCAAGAAGGTCACCATCTGGGGCAACCACAGCTCCACGCAGTACCCGGACCTCCACGAAACCACCGTGAAGGGCAAGGCGGCGCTCGACCTGGTCGATCAGGCCTGGTACGCCGATACCTTCATCCCGACCGTGCAGCAGCGCGGCGCGGCGATCATCAAGGCACGCGGTGCCTCGTCGGCCGCCTCGGCCGCCTCGGCGGCGATCGACCACATGCGCGACTGGGCGCTCGGCACGGCCGAGGGCGATTGGGTCTCCATGGGTATCCCGTCCGACGGCTCCTACGGCATCGAGCCGGGCGTGATCTTCGGTTACCCGGTCACGGTGAAGGATGGCAAGTACGCCATCGTCCAGGGCCTGAAGATCAACGAGTTCTCCCAGGCCCGCATCGACGCGACCGACAAGGAACTCCGCGAAGAGCGCGCCGGCGTGCAGCACCTGTTCAAGAAGTAATCGCGGCAGGCCGGATCTGAAAAAGTTTCGGTCTGGTAGTCGAACTCCTGTTGGTAGCCGTCGGGTGGGAGCCGACCTTGTCGGCGATCCCGCGGTAGCGGGCCCGGTTTAGGCAAGCGCCCATCGCCGACAGGGTCGGCCCCCATCAAAAGCCGCGCCGCGAGGCGCGGCCTTTTTGTTTGGCCGAAAGGACTGCTACCTTCGGCGTGCGTTCCGAAGGTGGCGAGGAATCCGCTTCATGGCCCACAGCTCACGACTGGTTGTCTATGCCGCGCTTGCGGCCAACGTCGGCATCGCCATCGCCAAGTTCATCGCGGCGGCGGTCAGCGGCAGTTCCGCCATGCTCTCCGAAGGCGTGCATTCGCTGGTCGACAGTATCAACGAGGTCTTGTTGCTGCATGGACTGCGCCGCTCGCAGCGGCGACCCGACCGGCAGCATCCACTGGGATTCGGGAGGGAGCTGTATTTCTGGAGTTTCATCGTCGCCTTGCTGGTGCTGGCGCTCGGTGCGGGCTTTTCGTTGTACGAGGGCGTCAACCACATCCTTTCGCCGGAACCGCTGCGCGATCCCACGCTGAACTACATCGTGCTGGCCGTGGGCGTGATCTTCGAAGGCACGTCCTGGTGGCTGTCGCTCAAGAGCGTGCAGCGGAAAAAGGGCAAGCTCGGCTACTTCGAGGCGTTCCGCAGCACGAAGGACCCGACGACCTTCTCCGTGTTGTTCGAGGACAGCGCCGCGCTGATCGGCCTCGCCATCGCGGCAGTAGGGGTGTATCTCTCGCACGCCTTGGGCGATCCGCGCATCGACGGCTGGGCTTCGATCGGCATCGCGGTGGTGCTGGCCCTGGCCTCGGCGATGCTCGCGCGGGAGAGCAAGGCCCTGCTCATCGGTGAGCCCGCGCAGCCGCACCTGCTCGCCGATGTCTGTGGCATCGCGGGAAAAGTGGAAGGCGTGGCAGCGGTCAACGGCGTGCTCACCGTGCAGGTGGGGCCGGACCATGTGCTGGTGGCGCTATCTGCCGCCTTCGACGACCGCCTGACCACGGTGGAGATCGAGCAGTGCGTGCGGACGATCGAGGCGCGGACGAAAGAGGCCAAGCTGCCGATCGTTGCGCTGTTCATCAAGCCGCAAACACCGGAAAGCTGGCGCGAACGCCTGCGCGAACTGGACGGCGAATCCTGAGAAAGAGGAAAGTCCTGATGGGAGCCGACTTTGTCGGCGATCCGTCCCTTGGGGAAAGGAAAGTCCTGGTGGGAGCCGACTTTGTCGGCGATCCCGCGGCAGCGGGCCAGGTTAAGGCAAGCACCCATCGCCGCTGAAGCGGCTCCCACAAAGAAGCGGCTCCCACCAGGATCACTCACTCAGGAGTGATCGCCTTCCTTTGGCGGCTTGCCGCGACCTTCGATGTGCCCGCCGAAGCCCATGCGCATCGCCGAAAGCAGGCGCTCGGCATAGGTGTGGTCCTGGCGCGAGCGGAAGCGGGCGAACAGCGCGGAGGTGAGCACCTCGGCGGGGACGGCTTCCTCGATGGCGGCGTTGATCGTCCAGCGGCCTTCGCCGGAGTCGTCC
Source organism: Luteibacter sp. E-22 (assembly GCF_049913125.1). Taxonomy (GTDB): domain Bacteria; phylum Pseudomonadota; class Gammaproteobacteria; order Xanthomonadales; family Rhodanobacteraceae; genus Luteibacter. The sequence goes on along the minus strand of NZ_CP183975.1, from coordinate 2,702,895 downwards.
ACGTAGCCGGAGTAGTTGTCCAGCTCAGGACCCTTGGCCAGGGCGCTGGCGGTGAGGTCGAGCAGCCAGGAGGACACCACGCTGCCGCGGCGCCAGACTTCGGCGATGTCTGCCATGTCGAGCTGGTAGCGCTCGCGCTCGGGCAGGTAGCTGGCGTTGCGGTTCTTCAGGATATCGAAGCCTTCCGCGAACGATTGCATCATGCCGTACTCGATGCCGTTGTGGATCATCTTGACGAAGTGGCCCGCACCGGCCGGGCCGGCATGCATGTAGCCATTCTCGACGCGCGGGTCGCGGCCTCCGCGGCCTTCGGTGCGCGGGATGTCGCCGGCGCCCGGGGCAAGGGTCTTGAAGATGGGGTCGAGGTAGTCGACGGTCTGCTTGTCGCCGCCGATCATCATGCAGTAGCCACGGTCGAGGCCCCACACGCCGCCGGAGGTGCCGACGTCGACATAATGCTGGCCCTTGGCGGCCAGGGTCTCCGCGCGGCGGGCGTCGTCCTTGTAGAACGTGTTGCCACCGTCGATGACGATGTCATCCTTGCCCATCAGGTCACTGATCTTGGCGATCGTGGTCTCGGTGATCTCACCCGCGGGCAGCATGACCCACACGACGCGGGGCGAGGGCAACGCCTTCACAAGGGCTTCCAACGACTCGACGGCTTCACCGCCGTCCTTCGCGAGCGCCGCGCGGGCGTCGGGATTGTTGTCGTATACCACGGTCTGGTGACCGTCCCTCATCAGGCGGCGGGCGATATTGCCGCCCATGCGGCCCAGTCCGATCAAACCGATTTTCATGCGTGGGGTCCTCGATGTATGGAACGTGGGGAATATGCGGATGTCCACGCGGTATGCAAGGTATACCTAGGGATGTAAGCGGGCGGCGGGGCCCGGATGTGTACATTTCCAGGCCCGCTGGTGCGGTCCGCGCGGAGGTCCAGCCAGGGATGGCTCCGCCAATAGTGCGTTTTGACGCAGCGTAAGTCGACCGCTTTCGTCATGCGATGGCCGCGTCCGTCCTTCGCCGGCCTGACTTTCGGCAGGGTAGAGCCGGGCTTCGATTGCCGGTTACGCTCAGGGGTCGTCCCCTGGATGTCCCCGATGAAAAACGTTGCCCGCCTGTCGCTCGCCGCCGTTACCCTCGCGGGGGCGCTGGGCGCCACGGCCGCCACCTTCGATCCACGCGAGACCTTCGCTCCGTTCACTTATCCGCAGCCCGTGAATGCGTACCGTTCGGGCAGTGGCCTGCCGGGTCCCCTGTTCTGGCAAAACCGCGCGGACTACGATCTTGCCGCCACGCTCGATCCGGTCAAGAACACCATGACGGGCAAGGCGACCATCCATTACACGAACAACAGCCCGGACGCGCTGGACGTGCTCTGGCTGCAACTGGACGAAAACCGCTTCACGGCCGATGCCCGTGGCAATTTCACCTCGGGCAAGGCGGAGAAGCGCCATACCGGCGGCTATCGAATCGCCTCGGTGACGGTGGAGCAGGGTGGCCGGGAGGTCACCGTGAACTATGTCGTCAGCGATACGCGCATGCAGGTGAGGCTGCCGGTGGCCGTGCCGGCGCATGGCGGCAAGGTCTCGCTGACGATCGCATATTCCTACGACCTGCCTGGCGACTTCGGTGGCCGCACGGGCTTCGCGCCGTCGAAGAACGGCAACATCTATGAGATGGCCCAGTGGTATCCGCGCATGTGCGTCTACGACGACCTGCGCGGCTGGGACACGGCGCCGTACCTCAACAGCGAGTTCTACCTGGAGTACGGCGATTTCAACTACGCCGTCACCGTGCCTTCGGACATGATCGTCGCCGGTTCGGGCGAACTGGTGAACGCGGAGGACGTGCTTACCGCCACGCAGCGCGAGCGCCTGGTCAAGGCACGCGAAAGCGACAAGACGGTGATGATCCGGACGCCCGCCGAAGTGACCGACTCCGCCAGCCGGCCGAAGAAGGGTGGCACGCTCACCTGGAAGTTCCGTATGCGGAACACCCGTGACGTGGCCTTCGGCGCCTCGACGGCTTACGTGTGGGATGCGGCACGGATCAACCTGCCGGAAGGCAAGAAGGCGCTGGCCATGTCGGTCTATCCGGTGGAAAGCGTCGGCGACGCGAGCTGGGGGCGTTCCACCGAATACCTGAAGGCGTCCGTGGAGCATTTCTCCAGCAAGTGGTACCCGTATCCCTATCCGGTGGCGATCAACGAGGCCGGTTCGGCGGCGAGCGGCATGGAGTACCCGGGCATCGTCTTCGACCCGATGAAGGCGCCGGCCAAGGCGCTGCACATGGTCACCGCGCACGAGATCGGCCATACCTGGTTCCCGATGATCGTGGGCAGCGACGAGCGCCGTAACGCATGGATGGACGAAGGGTTCAACACGTTTATCGACGTCTATGAAGCCGACGCCTTCAACCATGGGGAATTCGCCCCCAAGCGCGACGGCGAGTACGCCCCGAAGGGCGGCAATCCCGTCGACGAGATCCTGCCCCTCCTGGCCGACGCGGATGCGCCGCCGCTGCTGATGGGCGCCGACATGGTCAAGGAGAAGTACCGCCACCCGGCGACCTACTTCAAGGCGGCGCTGGGCCTTGTCCTGCTGCGCGAACAGATCGTCGGTCCGGAGCGCTTCGATCCGGCCTTCCGCAAATACATCGCCACCTGGGCGTACAAGCATCCATCGCCCTCGGATTTCTTCCGCCTGATGGAGAGCGAGACGGGGGAGGACCTGGGCTGGTTCTGGCGAGGCTGGTTCGAAAACAACTGGCAGCTGGACATGGCCGTCACCAAGGTCGATGGGTCGAACGTCACCGTGGAAAATCGCGACCAGCTCGTCATGCCGGCGACGCTTCGCGTCACCTTCGACGACAAGACGACTCGCGATATCCGCGTGCCCGTGGAGACCTGGCAGCAGCACAAGAGCTTCGAGGTGAGCGTGCCGGGCGGGCGGAAGGTGGTGCGTGCCCAGATCGATCCGGATCACGCGATTCCCGATCGCGACCGTTCGAACGACACGTGGCCACGTTGACGGAGGGGCCGGTGTCTCCACGTGCCACCGCCGTCTCCAACCTCTTCGCCATCGTGGTGGCGGCGGTGGCGTGGCCGGCGCTCGTCTTGCAGTACTGGCTGACGATGTGGTCCGGTTTCGAAGGGCTGGCGTTGCTGCGCTTCTTCAGCTTCTTCACCATCCTTTCCAACGTGTTGGTGGGATTGGTGGCCGCGTCGGCGGCGATGGGAGGTAGCTGGGGGCCTCTGGCGTTCTGGCGCCGTCCGCGCGTTCGCGGGCTTGCCGCGGTGTCGATCACGGTCACCTGCCTGGTCTATGCGACCGTGCTGCAGTCGACATGGGAGCCGCTGGGCCCGCAACTCGTGGCGGACAGGGCGTTGCACTACGTGGTGCCGGTGCTGTACCTCGTGTGGTGGATCGCGTTGCTCCCGCACGGGACGCTGGTGTGGCGTGACGCCTTGCGTTGGCTGTGGTTCCCGCTGTTGTTCGCTCTGTGGACCTTCGTCCGTGGTGCCATCGTGCGCGAATATCCGTATCCCTTCCTGGATGTGGATCGCCTTGGTTACGGAACGGTGCTGGTGAACACCTTGCTGGTCGGCGGAGTGTTCCTCGTCTTGGGAACGGCCTTTGTCGCGCTCGACCGCGCCCTGTGCAGGAATCGCCTCAGCGGGACGGGACGCGCCCCCTGACGAGGGCGACTTTCCTGCACATGCCGTGCGCGTCGACTCGGACTACAATCGGCGGATGATCTTCCGCTGGTTCGAATCCCTCATCGACATCTTCCGCGAGGCGCCCGACCGCGCCCCGCCCAAGGGCGTCGTGCGCTTCTACGCCTATTACCTGCGCCAGGTGTGGAAGATATTCGCCGCCGCCCTGGTCGTGGGTTTGGCCGTGGCCTTGATCGAGGTGGCGCTGTTCGACTTCCTCGGCCGGGTGGTCGACATGGCGCAGAAGACGCCCGCGGCGGTGTTCTTCCAGACGCACTGGCGCACGCTGGCCTGGATGGGGTTCGTCGTGGTGGTCTTGCGGCCGCTGACGATGGGACTGCACGACCTTCTGGTGAACCAGACGCTCAGTCCCGGCATGACCAACATGGTCCGCTGGCAGCACCACCGCTACGTGCTCAAGCAGAGCCTGTCGTTCTTCCAGAACGATTTCGCGGGCCGCATCGCCAACCGCATCATGCAGACCGCACCGGCGCTGCGCGAGTCCGCGGTACAGGTGGTCGACGCCTTGTGGTACGTGAGCGTCTATGCCGGCACCTCGATCTATCTCTTCGCCAAGGCCGATGTCTGGCTGGCCCTGCCGCTGGTGCTGTGGATCGCGGGATATGTCGGCATGCTGGTGTTCTTCGTCCCCAGGGTGAAGGAGCGCTCGTGGAAAGCCTCCGAAGCGCGCTCCAAGCTGATGGGCCGCATCGTCGACGGCTACAGCAACGTGATGACGCTGAAGCTCTTCGCGCACACGCATCGTGAAGAAGCGTACGCGAAGGAGGCGATGCAGGAGCAGACCGACAAGGTGCGTTCCTCCAGTCGCATGATCACCTCGATGGATGTCTCCATCACCTCGCTCAACGGGCTGTTGATCGCGGGCACGAGCCTGCTGGCGCTGTGGCTCTGGTCGCGCGGCACCGTCTCCACGGGACAGGTGGCACTCGCCGTGGGCCTGGTGATTCGCATCAACAACATGTCCGGCTGGATCATGTGGGTCGTCAACGGCATCTTCGACAACGTGGGTACGGTGCAGGATGGCATCACCACCCTGGCCCAAGAGCGCACCGTGGTGGACCGTGACGACGCGCTTCCCCTTCGCGTGACGAAGGGCGAGGTCCGTTTCGACAACATCCATTTCCACTACGGCAAGGCCGGCGGCATCATCGGTGGCCTGGACCTGATCGTCCGCCCCGGCGAGAAGATCGGCCTGGTCGGTCCTTCCGGTGCGGGCAAGTCCACCCTGGTCAACGTGTTGCTGCGCCTGTACGACCTCGAGGATGGCCACATCTTCATCGATGGCCAGGACATCGCCAGGGTCACGCAGGAGTCGCTGCGTTCCAGCATCGGCGTGGTCACACAGGACACGTCGCTGCTGCATCGGTCGATCCGCGACAACCTGCTGTATGGACGGCCGGACGCCAGCGATGCCGAGATGGCCGAGGCGGTACGCCAGGCGCGTGCCGACGAATTCATTCCGAGCCTCTCCGACGGCGAGGGGCGCACCGGTTACGATGCCCATGCGGGCGAGCGGGGCGTCAAGTTGTCCGGTGGGCAGCGCCAGCGGATCGCGATCGCACGCGTATTGTTGAAGGACGCGCCGATCCTCGTGCTCGACGAAGCCACCTCGGCACTGGATTCCGAGGCCGAGGCGGCCATCCAGGAAAGCCTGGAGACCCTCATGCGCGGCAAGACGGTGATCGCCATCGCGCACCGTCTCTCGACCATCGCGAAGATGGACCGGCTGGTGGTGATGGAACACGGTGCGATCGTGGAGACCGGCACGCATGCGGAACTGATCGCGCATGGTGGCTTGTATGCGCGGTTGTGGGCTCACCAGACGGGCGGGTTTGTCGGCGTCGAGTAGGCTTCCCGCTCGATCCAGCCGATAAACGCCAGCGCCGCCGCGGACGGCGGGCGGTGCGCGGAATGCACCAGGTAGTACGCATAGCGCGTGGGCAATTCAGGCCCGGGCAAGCGAACCAGCCTGCCATCGGCAAGGTGCGCGGCGGCGAGCCGCGTGCGCGCGAGCACCGCGCCCAACCCCGTCGCCGCGGCGTTCAAGCCGTCGGCCGAGTCGCTGATCGTGTGCATCGTGCCGCCGCGCGGATAGCGAACACCGGCGGCGCGAAACCATTCGCGCCAGCCCTCGGGCGCGATATCGGTGAGAAGGGGCAGGTCGGCGACATCCTCGGCGGCCTGCACCCGCGACGCCAGTTCCGGCGACGCCAGTGGCTGCAACGAATCATCCATGAGGAAGCGCGAGGTCAGGCCGGGCCATTGGCCCAGGCCGTAACGGAGCCCGAGGTCCGGGCCGCCCTCGTCGAAGCGCACCAGGGAGCGATCGGTGTCGATCGACAACCGGACCGTGGGATGCGCGTCGATGAATCGACGCAGGCGGGGCGTGAGCCAGTTGGCCGCGAGCGACGGCAGGACGCTCAGGCGCAGCCCGTTGTCGCGACGGTGCTGACGCAGGCTGTCGAGCACCGATTCGACCTCGGCCAGGGCCGAGCCTGCGGCGTCGGCCAGCAAACGTCCTTCAGGGGTCAGGGCCACGCCACGCGCATGGCGTTGGAACAGGCTCACGCCGAGCGCGGTCTCCAGCTTGCGCACGTGGTGACTCACCGCGCTGGCGGTGAGGTGCAGTTCCTCGGCCGCGTGGGCGAAGTTCTGGTGCCGGGCGGCGGAGGCGAAGGCGGCAAGGGCGGGGAGCAGGGCGGAACGCATCGTAGGGATGAATCAAATGAGAGGCTGGCTTGCAAAGGATGCGCTTGTGCGGCCTCCGGTTCCAGCGACAATAAGACTCAGCCACAAGCGAGGTTCGTATGTCCGCCGCCGATACCCCCGTCGAATCCATCGTGCCCGCCGCCGAGAGGGACTGGCGCACGCCGGTGGAGCTTGTCGCCCTCGGCGCCATCTGGGGTGGTTCGTTCCTCTTCATGCGCGTGGCGGCCAAGGATTTCGGGCCGTTTCCCATGGTGGCCGCGCGCCTGCTGTTCGGCTCGGTGATCCTGCTGCCCTTGTTGTTGCGTGCCCGCAAGACGATCCGTCCCGCCCATCTGTGGAAGATGCTGGTGCTGGGCGCGCTGAGCGCGGCCATCCCCTTCACCTTGTTCGCCTGGGGTGCCGAGCGCGCCCCGGCGGGCATCGGTGCGATCGCCAACAGCATGACGGTGCTCTTCGCCGCGCTGGTGGCCTTTATCGGTTTCGGTGAAAAGATCGGCACCCGCAAGGCCATTGCACTGTTGGCGGGCTTCGTCGGCGTGGTGATCCTGGCCAGCGGGCGCACGGCAGGAGAGAACGTCGCTCCCGCCGCGCTCGCCGGCGCCGCCGCGTCGTTCTGTTACGGCCTGGCCGCCAACCTCATCAAGAAATACCTGTCGGACATCGCGCCCACCGCGGTCGCCGCCGGTTGCCTGCTGGGCGCGACGATCCTGATGGCGCCGCTGGGCCTGCTGACCTGGCCTGATGCGCCCATTCCGGCGAAGTCGTGGCTCTCGGTCATTGCGCTCGGCGTGGTCTGCACGGGACTCGCCTATGCTTTTTACTTCCGCCTCATCCAGCGTATCGGCGCACCCCGTGCCGCCACGTCGACCTATCTCGTGCCCTTGTTCGGCGTGGGTTGGGCTTGGATGTTCCTGGGTGAAGCGCTCACTCCGACCATGGCGCTGGCCGGCGCGATCATCCTCGGCAGCGTGATCCTGAGCCAGAAGCGATCGGCGTGAGTCGTCGGCGGGCGAGCCCTTTCGCCGGGGCTCGCGACGTGGAATAGTCCCGGCACCTCATCCGCCACCGGACACGACATGCCGCGTCTTCGCCATCTTCTCTCCTTCGGCATCACCAGTTTCGCTTTCGCCCTGGCCGCGCATGCGCAAGACGCGGCGGCGGCATCCCATGCCAGCAGTGCCGACGCGCGTCCCACCGCCCTGGCCGACTTCGACGCCTACGTGGATGCCACGCGCAAGCAGTTCGACGTACCGGGCATCGCCGTGGCGATCGTCAAGGATGGCAAGGTGGTGCTGGAGATGGGTTCGGGCGTACGCAAGCTGGGCGAACCGGCCAAGGTGGACGCGCATACGCAGTTCGCGATCGCATCGAACACCAAGGCGTTCACCGCCGCCTCGCTGGCGATCCTCGCCGACGAGCACAAGCTCGACATGAACGATCGCGTGATCGATCGGCTGCCGTGGTTCCAGATGTCCGATCCGTACGTGACGCGCGAAATGCGCGTGCGCGACTTGCTCGCCCACCGCAGTGGACTCAGCCTGGGGGCTGGCGATCTCCTGTACTGGCCAGCCACCTCGTACACCACGAAGGAGGTCGTGCAGCGCCTGCGCTATGTGCCGCTGGCCAACAGCTTCCGCGCCGGTTACGCCTACGACAACATCCTCTTCGCCGTGGCCGGGCTGGTCATCGAGCAGGTCTCGGGCAAGCCGTGGGCCGACTTCGTGCGCGAGCGTATCTTCGTGCCGTTGGGCATGACCGAGTCGCAGTCGCACGCGCCGGATACCATTGGCCCGAACGACGACATCGCGACCGGTCATGCGAAGTTCGACTTCAAGGACCTCAAGCCGGTGGCGGCGATGTCCTGGAGCAACAACCCCACCGCGGGCGGCATCTACACCAGCGTGCACGACCTGTCCAAGTGGATGAACATGCAGCTGGCCGGTGGCAAGTACACCGACGCTTCCGGAAAGGAGCAGCGCCTCTTCAGCGAGAAGCGCCAGGCCGAGATGTGGTCCCTGATCACGCCCATCACCATCGCCGAACCCAACGTCCCGGAACTCAAGGCGGCGAAGCCGAACTTCTCCGGCTACGGCGAAGGGTGGTTCGTCTCCGACTACCGCGGGCACAAGCTCGTCTGGCATACCGGTGGCTGGCCCGGCATGGTCTCGCGCCTGACCCTCGTGCCCGACCTCAAGCTCGGCATCGTCGTGCTGACCAACCAGGAAAGCGGCGCCGCGTTCCAGGCGGTGACGATGCGCGCGCTCGATGCATACATGGATGCGCCGAAGACGGACTGGATCGCGGCGTATGCGGCCAGCGTGAAGAAGATGGAAGGCAACGCCGACGACAGCATGAAGAAGCACGAAGCGGCGCGTGCGAAAGGCTCGAAGCCCTCGTTGCCGCTGGACGGCTATGCCGGCACCTACCGTGATCCGTGGTATGGCGATGTCACCGTGGCGAAGCAGGGTGGCAAGCTGGTGATGACCTTCACCAAGACCGCGCAACTCACCGGCACGCTGGAGCCGTGGCAGCACGATACCTTCATCGCCCGCTGGAACGACCGGTCGCTCAACGGCGACGCCTTCGTGAACTTCGCGCTCGATCCGGACGGCAAGGTGCGCGAGGTGCGGATGGAGCCGGTCTCGCCCCTCACCGACTTCAGCTTCGATTTCCAGGATTTGCGCCTGGCCCCGGTCGAGGCTTCGAAGTAGGCGCCATCAGCTCGCCGGGTCCGGATCGATCGACGCCTTCGGCGCGCCCGCTCCGGTCGGGCCGGGCAGGTCGCCCATGTTGCCACCCGAGCGCAGCACGAGGTCCTGTGGTCGCAGCAGGGGGATCTCGGCGCCGCGCAGGCGCGCGATGATGTCGAACAGGAGGTCGCTCTTCACGCTGCCCACATCGCGTGGGCTTCCCACGTAGCAGGTGGCGACGAACGTCATCGCCGTACGGTCGATGTTGTCGAGCGTGACGGAGGCCGCGGGCGTCTCCTGCACCGACGCGTGTGCATGCATGGCCTCCAGCATGTGCTCGCGTACGTCCACGGGGTCGCTGTCGAGCGGCATGGGCAGCTTGATCAGCACGCGGCCCTGCGGGTTGGCCATCGTCATGTTGCGCACGGGCTTGGTGATGAACGACGAGTTCGGCACGATGATGGTCGAACGATCGGCCACCTGGATCTCGGTGGCACGCACGTTGATGCGGCGGATATCGCCTTCCGCATCGTCCAGCACCACCCAGTCGCCGACCTTCACCGGCCGCTCCGCGAGCAGGATCAGGCCGGAGATGAAGTTCTGCACGATCGCCTGCAGGCCGAAACCGATACCGACCGAGAGCGCTGATGCCACCCAGGTCACGTTCTGCACCGAGAGACCCATCGCCAACAGGGCGATCGCCACCACGATGACGATGCCGACATAGCCGAGGAGGGTGGTCAACGAACTGCGCATGCCCGGGTCGAGGTTCGTCCTGGGCAGGTATTGTTCGGACATCCAGTTCTTGACCACCCGCACGGCCAGCAGGCCGAGGAAGAACAGCGCGATCGAGGTGAGAATCTGGCTGGGCTTCAGTTCGACGTCGTAGATCTTCAGCGACTGCAGCTTGCTGCCGAGCGTGAGGAGGTCGGTCGCGCCGGTGCCGAAACCGGACATCACGGCGGTGATGCCGAACAGGAACAGGCCCAGGCGGACCACGCCCGACAGCAGCACGCCGGCCTGGTCGAGCAGTCTGGGATGGGTGCCGAAGATGGCCTGTGCGCGGGCGCTCATCGGGCCTTTTTCGGAAAGCAGCGTCTCGAACAGGTCGTCGACCAGGCGCATGGCGAGATAGGTCGCGGCGATCACGATCGCCGCCCAGACCACCTGGCCCGCCATGAACGAAGCGAACGAGATGAAGCCGGTCAGCAGGGCGATCCACGAGGAGACGATCGCGATCCATGCCGCCGCGATGAGCACGCTGGCCCAGATGGGCCGGGGCGCGGGCGGCGTGCCGTCTTCGTCGTGGCGGTGCGTGCGTCCCAGTCGCAGCAGCGCCAACGCGCTGAGCACGGTGAAGACGATCGCCTGCAGGCTGCTGGTGAGCACCGTGGCGGCGAGGCTGGTGCCGATGGTGTGGTTCAGCTGCTTGAGGAAGTAGAACAGCACCACCGCCAGCGAGATCAGCATCGGGAAGCGGCGCAGGTCGATGGCTGTCTGGTCGGGAATGGCCGGCAAGCGCCACGACGGCCGCTTCGCCGAGATCAGCGACCTGCCGAGGCCGGCGATGAAGGCACCGAAGAAGACGAGTTGCACGATCGCGCGCGCGATCTCGTCGGTTTCCTGGCTGAAGGTGTCGTTCCAGTTCAGACCCAGGTAAAGCAGTTGCGTGCCCAGGCCGGTGGTGAGCGTGGAGGTGAGGGCGATGCCGAGGATCAACGCCGAGCGGCGCAGCCTTCCGGGCGGCATGCGGTTGGCGGTGAGGTGGCGAACGCGATGTTCGATGTAGAAGCGCACGCCGGTCATCAGCAGCAGGCCGAGCAGGGCGCAGGTGATCAGGGCCGTGCGGTTGCCGACGTTCCAGCTGGCGGCGACATCGGTCCTGACCGTGCCGGCGAAGTCGCTCAGGTTGGCGGCGTCGCGCGGGAAGGCCGCCGCCGGTTCCGACCAGAACGGTCGCGATAGCGGGGAGTTCGTGCGTTGCGAAATGAGTTCCTGGAAGCGGATGCGGCGCAGGTCGGAGAGCTGGTTCGCCGTCTGCTGGGCTTCGAGCGCGAGGCCGTCGGCCTGCTTGACCTGCGCATCCACGGCGTCGAAGGTCTTCTGCGCGTCCTTGCGGGTGGCAGCCAGTTCCGGCGCCTCCTTGGTGCCTGCGGCGGGTGGCGGGCCCAACTGGTCCAGCCGCGCCTTCGCCGCGTCCCGGTTCTGTTGCAACGAGGCGGACAGCTTCTGTGCGTCGCTGGCCACATCGCCGGACTTGCCGCGCAGGTCGTCGATGATCGTGTTGGTGATCTTGTCGTCCTTCATGGCCTTCTCGATCTGGTCGAGGCGGCCACGCAGGTCGTCGATCTGTTGTGGCGTGCTGGGGTCGTCCGCCTGCGCGAACGCGCCGCCGGAGCCGGCGAGGAGGAAGGCGATGAAGAGGATTCTCAGGATGCGCATGAAGGGATCATCGGAGCCGGTGTCGACCAGGTCAAATGCCCGATGCATGCGTTACCCTCGGTGAACGGCGCGTGCGGCGCCTTCCATGCGGCAATGCAGCTTTGCCGGGGAGGGTGCCGCCGTTATCCTGCCGCCCCTTTCTCCACGCCTGGAACGCCCCATGCGCAAGAAGCTGGTCGCCGGTAACTGGAAGATGCATGGCTCCCGCGCCATGGCCGACGCCCTGGTCAGGGAGATCGTCGAAAACCGGCCGGACGGCGTGGATGTCGTCGTCTTCCCGCCGGACGTCTATCTGGAGGGCCTGACACGCGAATATGGCGACCGCGGCCTGGGCTTCGGCGCGCAGGACCTTTCGGAGCACCACGTGCAGGGTGCTTATACCGGCGAGATCGCGGGCGACATGTTGTGCGACGTGGGTGCCCGCTGGGTCCTGGTGGGCCATTCCGAGCGGCGCCAGTACCAGCACGAGAGCGACGCGTTGCTGGCGAAGAAGTTCGAGGCGGCATGCAAGGCCGGGCTCACGCCGATCCTCTGCGTGGGCGAGACCCGTGAGGAGCACGAGGAGGGCCGGGCCGAGGATGTGATCGGCCGCCAGCTGGCCGCGGTCCTGGAACACAACGGCATCGGCGCGTTCCGCGAGGCGGTGATCGCCTACGAACCGGTCTGGGCCATCGGTACGGGACTGACGGCGACCCCGGCGAAGGTGCAAAAAATTCATGCCTTCATCCGTAGCCAACTGGCAAAAAAGGATGCTAATATCTCGCTCCTGACCCGGGTGCTTTACGGCGGAAGCGTCAAGCCGGCCAATGCGGCCGAACTTTTCGCCCAACCGGACGTGGACGGGGGACTCATCGGTGGCGCCGCCCTGGTGGCTCCCGATTTCCTGGATATATGCGCCGCGGCGCGATAATCGCGACACGGCAAACCAAGAAGACATGTTCATTCTCTTCAGCGTTTTCTATATCCTGATCGCCGCGGCGATGATCGTGCTGATTCTCATGCAGCGCGGTGCCGGCGCGGAGGCAGGTTCCGGCTTCGGTGGCGGTGCTTCCGCCACGGTGTTCGGTGCGCGTGGCTCGTCGAGCTTCATGACCCGCGCCACGGCCGTCCTCGCAGCCTTGTTTTTCTTGCTCAGCCTCGGCATGGGCATCTACCTCGGTCGCTCGGGTAACCCCCAGCCGGCCGCGGATCTTGGTGTGATGTCCGGCGCTACCACGCCGGCCGCTCCCGCCAACAACGCTCCGGTGACCCCGGCCGCGTCGGACGTGCCCCGCGCACCCGCCGCAGCCAACGGTGACACCCCGGCCGCCACGGCGCCGGCTCCGGCAGCGAACAACGATGTTCCGGCCCCGAAGCAGGAAGCCACCAAGGCTCCCGCCGAACCGGCCAAGAAATAATCAGCGATACACGCGACACGCTGTAAAAGTTATGCCCAGGTGGCGGAATTGGTAGACGCACTACCTTGAGGTGGTAGCGGCTTAGGCTGTGGGGGTTCGAGTCCCCCCTTGGGCACCAAATGTGAGTTTCGGGTCGTATCATCCCGACTCAACAGGTATAGAGAACCCGCCCTAGTGGCGGGTTTTTTATTGGTTGGCTGTCCCAGAGTGTCGCTAGCGGTCCCAGCACATCCCCTATTGCGTGTGAGTAACTTTGTGAGTAGAGTGGTAGCTACTCACCGGGCCATTACTGGTTACTCACATGCTCACCGACGCCAAATTGAGGGCCCTGAAACATCGCAACGCCCTGTATCGCGTCACAGATTCCGGTGGATTGGCTGTAGAGGTTCCGGTGAGTGGCGCACCTCGCTGGCGCTTTCGCTATCGCTTCGACGGTAAGGCGAAGATGCTCAGTCTGGGCACGTACCCGTCTATCTCGCTCGCCCAGGCACGCTTACGTCGCGATGCTGCACGGGCGATGCTGTCGAATGGTGTAGATCCGAGCGCCAGCCGTCAGGAGGCTAAGCGGGAACGTGCGCTTGCTCTTGCCCCGGCCCACACTTTCAGGTCGGTGGCCGAGCTTTGGATGGTCCGACAGGACGTGGCGGAGGCGACGGCGAGCAAGTCGCGCTGGATATTCAACACATTCCTTTATCCAGACCTTGGTGACCGGCCGATAAAAGAAATCACCGGACGTGACCTGCTGGAAACCCTGCGGAAGATCGAGGGGAAGGACATGCTTGAGACGGCGAAGCGCGCCAAGATCAAGGCAGGGCAGGTCTTCCGCTTTGCGATCATCGAGGGCTTTGCCGACATCGACCCCACGACGAGCCTCAGGGGCGCTCTGAAAGCACCTAAGGTGAAGCATCACGCTGCCATCGTGGACCCACACAAGGTCGGCGAGCTATTGCGCGCTATTGATGGCTTCTCGGGCCAGTACGTAACCCTCTGCGCCCTCCGGTTCGCCCCGCTGGTTTTCGTTCGCCCAGGCGAACTCCGTCAGGCCGAATGGTCCGAATTCGATCTCGACGCGGCTGTTTGGCGGATTCCGGGTGCTCGCATGAAGATGAAGGCCGCTCACCTCGTCCCTCTGTCGAAACAGGCCGTTACGGTCCTACGCGAACTACATGGGTTCACAGGGCATGGGCGCTTCGTCTTCCCGAGCATCCGTTCTGCGTCTAGGCCCATGAGCGAGAACACCATCAACGCCGCGTTACGCCGCCTCGGGTACACGGGCGATGAAATGACTGGTCATGGATTCCGTAGCCTGGCCGCTACACGTCTGAACGAAATGGGGTGGAACGCCGACGCCATCGAGCGCCAGCTAGCCCACGCCGAATCGAACAAGGTCCGTGACGCATACACGCACGCCGCCCAATACCTCAAAGAGCGCACGCGGATGATGCAGGCATGGGCAGACTACCTTGACGGCCTCAAGGCGGGTGGCAAGGTCGTTGCATTCAAACCGCAGGCGGGGTCTGCGGCGTAAGAATTCTGACGCGAGAGTCAGAAGCGGCGGGACAGGGTATTGCAGTACCCCGCCCGCCTAACCACAACCACGACACTAGGAGTCGGGATCATGGGTAAGAACATTGTAGCCGCTCGGTCGACAGGTACGTTGGCCCTAAACAGGGCCTCACTTCTCAATGCCGCTCTCGCGGAAACGGATCAGGAGCGGGAATTGCTCAGTCTGTACGGCCAGCTTCAGCCGTCGTTGAAAACACTTCTGTTTCAGGTCATGGAATGCATGCGCGAGGGACGTCGGCCGTTCTCACGGTGGGTTCGTGGCATGGACTCAGACGCCCTTGCCCTTGTAGCAGAGGACGACAACGGCCGAATCCTTGAATGGGTAGACCTTGACATCAGGGACCTGCCACGACGTCCGGACCTTCTTGCACGGCTTGGGCCAGACGCTATCGCGCGCCTTCTCGCCGATGCGGCGGAAGCTTCATCCTGCAAGGTCAACTGAGGGCATCGCCATGGGTAACGAACTCTACACTAGCAGCATAGCAACTCAGTCCCTCACGCACTTCCTAGGCGAGCCGTCACGGATCAAGCACCTTCGCGTTCTTGACGAATCGATGGCTGCGACGATTTACGCTGGCGACATCATCACTGTAGACACAGGCAATAAGAAGCCTGTGAACGACCGCTGTTTTCTCATATCTGTGTGTGGGAGCGTGCGGGTGGGCCGTCTGCTTTACGCGACCGACAATTTGCTCAGAGTGTCGTCGGATAACCCGGATAAGACGCTGTATCCGGATGAGCTCGTGAATGACGAACCTAGCTTCACGATCCTTGGGCGCGTTATCGAGCGTCGTGGCGACGGTGGCCTCTAAAAGGGGAAGATCTACTACATAGGATCGGAGAATAAGCCCGCCTAGTGCGGGCTTATTTGTTGGGCAGATGATCGATCAGGTTGCCGTAGTCGTCGCGGCGGCGTACGGTGTGGGTGGTTCACCAGACCCGGTTTGAACCCACTTATGTCCCGTGCACGCGCCCCTGGCAGGGCCGAAGCCACCGTGAGGGCGGCTGAATACGTGCGGATGTCCACGGATCAGCAACAGTATTCGACCCAGAACCAGTCTGCCGCAATTGCGGCCTATGCCGCTGCCCACGCTATGGCTATCGTCAAGAGCTACCGTGATGAGGGTCGAAGCGGCGTGCGGATAAAGGGGCGACACGCACTTCAATGTCTACTCGCTGACATTCGCAGCGGTGAGCAGGAATACGACGTCGTTCTCGTGTACGACGTGAGCCGCTGGGGCCGCTTTCAGAATCCCGACGAGGCGGCGTACCACGAGTTCGTGTGCAACCTAGGCGGCGTCAGCGTCGTTTACGTGTCGGAGCCGTTCTCAAATGACGGGACGCCATGTTCAGCGGTATTGAAGGGACTGAAACGGGCGATGGCTGGGGAATACAGCCGCGAGCTTTCCGCGAAAGTCTATGCAGGACAGTGCAGGCTTATCAGTATGGGATACCGGCAAGGTGGCTCGGCTGGCTACGGCTTAAGGCGCATGCGATTGGACGCTTTAGGGCGGCCACAGGGCATCTTGGAGCACGGACAGCGAAAGGCGGTAATCACAGACAGAGTCATTCTGGTGCCGGGGCCTAAGGATGAGGTTCGGGTGGTGCGCAGGATATTCAGGGAGTTCGCAGCTGGGATGGGCGCAGCAGCGATCGCACGCGGACTAAACGCGGAAGCGATAAGTTTCCTTGACGGTAAAGGGTGGAACAACCATCGCATCCGGGCGCTACTTAAAAGCGCGAAGTATGTTGGAGATAATGTGTTCGGGCGTACCCATGGAAGCTTTCATCTGCCTCGCGTTAACGCACCCGAGACTGCATGGATCACGCGGAAGTCCTCATTCAAACCCCTCGTGTCACGTCAATTGTTCCTTAAGGCCAAAGAGCGTTTCGAGCAGATGGCTAAGAAGAAGGCGGACGACGACGTGTTGTCTCCCCTCAGAGAAATTCTTGCGCGGGAGGGGGAGATCAATAGTCGGCTGATCCGGGAAGACCGCCAGTCAGTATCCGTGCCAACACTCGTGCGCCGTTTCGGTGGTCTCAGGCACGTGTATCGGCTCATTGGGTTCACTCCAAAGAGGAATCTCATCTATGCGGATGCACGGGCCCATTTCCTCGGTGTGCGAGAGAGCACCACGGCCGCCGTCAAGGCCATGTTTGAGCAAGCGGGGTTATCCGTCAGTCGCCAGGGCTGGCAGCTTCAGGTAGAGCACGCGTGGTCATTGTCCGTCGCGGTTCTAAGGACATCGCTTTATCACGAGACCCAACGCTGGTACGTAAGAAAGGCTCCCGACAGTGCGGACATTGTGATATTTGCGCGACTATCAGCGGATGGTTCCACCATCAGAGACTACGTATTTTGGCCCGCCGCGATCTACGGGTTCATCCCGGAGAATGTTTCTGGACGAACCTATCCTGCGGTAGCGGCATATACCTCAAGTTCGTTGCTCTCGTTAGCTCGCTGCCTGGGACGCGGGGCGGTGGACGCGCCCCCTCTCAATCAAACAACCGATATTCATGGGCTGGCGGAGAGGTTCAGGAAGCGCGGCCAGTCGATCTCAGAAGCACTGACCATTGTCGAAAGTTTTTTGGAACTCACGAAAGAGGGTGCGAACTTCGGTGCATTGGAGAGTGCTCCAGACGGTGATGGAGAAACGATCCTCCGATACATATTGCTATCCCGGCAAGGCAGTACCCAACTGAAAAACGCCGCCCTAGTCTGCTGGCTAGCAAGGCACCACCCAGCCGCCCTAGCGGTACTCCAATGGGGTGCGGACGACCTGCTGACGATGCAGTGAGGGCGGGGCAGTTCGTAGCCAAGCCACGCTGATCGTAGGTAGCCGGCCCCTCAGGACACGTCGGCGCGGCGCGAGACTTCTAAGTTATTGATATTTTGGCTGTTGTCTATCATTCAGGAAAAATCGATGCCCTTCTACTTCGATGTCGAACACACCTAACCCATTGCTTTAGCGAGGAAAGCGGCAGCGTGATGAAAGTGCGCCATCGACGGCGCCGTTTTCTGTCGACGCGGGTCATGACTTTACATCGCCACCCTCGCACTGGATCATGATCCCAAGCACAGGATTGGACGCAATGCAACTCCATATGTTGTGTATGGATGCGGCAGGAGTCACAAAATCTGTGTCATCCGGGCATCTAGACCTCTAGGGGGCAATAAAAAGCCCCCACCGTTGGCGCGGTGAGGGCTAGGAGCTTTTTCTACTGCGAAGTAGGCCGTGCTCTCCGGGCTACGGCGGCTCCATGGTAAGCACGGTTGCTTGCCTGCCGCAAGGGCTTAGTGCATGGCCGTCCACCTAGGACCGCCTCATGACCGATAGTGCCGCGACCGTGTCGAACGCCTATATGCTCGACGCGCTTATCCAGTTCCTTCGGCTGCCTGCCGTGTGCGCCCGTACAGGGCTCTCGCGAAGTCAGGTGTATCGATTGGAGGCCGAAGGGAAGTTTCCCGGACGAGTAAAGCTCGGGCTGTCCACAAGCGCCTGGGTCGAATCAGAGGTTCAGGCATGGGCCGCCGCGCGGATCGCCGCGTCACGAGGTGACGCATGAAAGGGGCGGTTCGTTGCCCCAGATTTGACTTCTGCAACGCTCCCATCTGCCCGCTCGACCCACAGTGGCCCATCGCCCAGCACATTCAGGGCGAGCGCGTCTGCGGGCTCCTGACCGAGGTGGTAAAGGTTGGTGGCCAGCAACGTGTTGAGAGCGTCCTGTCATCAGACCAGTTCGCCACGTTCATTCGTGAGTGGCCGAAGGTGGAGGCCCGATGGGCGGATGTCCGAACCCGACTACGGGCATCAGCGAAGACGGGCTCACGTATCGACCGCGCGAGGGCCAATTTCCATGCCCCATCATCAGGGACGCAGGTCGCACCCCTACCCACCCCCTTGGTTACCCGTGAGTCCTCGATGGTGGGGGCCTTTTCAGGGGGTGCCGAGTGACGACAAAGAAACGACGCAAGGAGAAGGGGCGGCAACTTTCAGGCCCATTCGTCAAGCTGCCCCATGAGGTACAAGACTCGGCGAACTGGAGGGCGTGTGGCGGCACGGCCATCAAGCTGCTCTGTGCCATCGCCCGCCAATACAACGGCAAGAACAATGGTGACCTCGGCGCATCCATAAAGATCATGGCGGCCCTTGGCTGGCGCTCGTCCGACACATTAGACAGATCCCTGAAAGAACTTCTTCACTACGGGTTTATCACGTTGACACGGCAAGGAGGTCGCAACTCGGCGAACCTATACGCCATCACCTGGCAACCCATCGACGAATGCGGGGGCAAGCTAGATTGCTGTGCTACTAGCGTCGCGGCGAACGACTATAAGCAACTCAAGATCCCGTTCAAACGCTCCCCGAAAAACACATCGCCAAGTTCGGAATCCGGAGTAACTAGGTTCGGAATCCGGAGCAGTGATGTTTCAAGGGCTGCGTGATTGCTCCGGATTCCGTAGTTGTCAGCACACTTTTTGGGAATTCCTTGCTCCGGATTCCGGACACCTTTATAGATATATACCAAGGGGTCTCTAGTTTATGACCGTCCACTATCTCCCCGGATACCTCCCAACGACCTCCGGTGATGCGTCGAAACTGTCCGCGTCGAAAGAGGACACGCACGGACCCGGTGTAACGGGCCGTAACGCTCTGAGTAACGCTCTTGCCGTTACGCAACGGTCGCCGGGCTGGAACAACCGCAAGCCCGACGTCCAACGGGTGCAGTTGGGTGCTTGCACCTTGCTGGCAGTTCCGTACCGCCGTTGGGCCTGGCGACGCTATGAGCTTCGGGTTGCCGAACAACGACGCCGGGAAGCCTGAGTGACTATCGGCAGGCGGGCCGATACGGAACAAGAACCCATCGAGCGGGCATCGCGAATCCTCGCGAGTGCTCTAGGCTACGGAAGCCCGTGGGCTGCGATGACCATCGACGCTCCATTCGTTCAGGGGACCGACGACGACCCGAAGAATTACGCGCTGGCCGTGTGCACCCTGGGCTGGGTCACCGAGCAAGCGGCGTGGAGGGTAGGTGGCTCTCAGCATGTGAGGCGGCAGCGGGCATGGAGACAGTCGGCCTATAGGGTAGCTATACCCGTCTGCAAGCCGAGCCACGATGCCCTTGCCGCGTTATCTCTGACAAAGCTGGACGGTCCCCTAGAGGCGATCCTTCTTCTCTATGCAACCGGCGACGTGGAACGGTTCTGGCCGGATGTGGAGCGGTTCGGACTGGCATGCGTTCGTGGTGCGTTCGCTTCGGAAGCGCTGACCGACGCCATGGAGAGAATCATGTTTCGGAGAGCATCCATCCCGCAGGACGCGAGGGCTAAGTTGTTGGGAATCCGTGCTAGTGGCTACCGTGCTGCTACGCGTGCCGCAGAGGCCCGTCTGCGGTCCTGGCTTCTTACGGCGTCGAGACGGTTTTTGGAGGCCCTAGGTTAACGTCCGTGACATCTGTCACGGGTGATCGTTTGCCAAGGGGCGCAATTCGACTTCTAGTAGTCCCTGTAGCGTTCTCAGGTGCCCCGGCTCGTGGCGTGCAAGCCAATTCACAAGTTCTGCTTGTCTCAGCAGCCGAGCGATGCACCCCCTGAGAATGACGAATTCCAAGATGTGAAGTCCTTCGTCCGTTCCGCTCCGGGCCACCCTCGTGGAGTGAACGACTGGATTGGCGGCAAGCCCGTGACGCGCAAGCAAGGCCACGAACGAGATATTGGTTTGAAGATACTCAAGGGACGCATCAGCGCGAACGGTGCTGGTTCTGCAAATTTCGACAAAGTCCGAAAGCGCTGTCTGCTCTACGCGAAGCCGTGACGCCGTCGCTAGCTGGGTCAGCCACACGGCGAAGTGCTCAAGGCTGAGGCTGTTGCGAGATCGCGGAGAACACTAAGGGAGTCGAAGGTATGAGCTTCTAGGAGCGGTCCGTTCTCGTTTCGAACGCTTACCCTCCCGGCCCCGCACGCGAGGCGAGGGAGTACGACGTAATCGATGGGCGTCCCACCGTCGAGAGCCATCCTTGCGAAGACCACGACATCGGTATTCATGGGCGCACGGCGAGAAATCCACCGTTGACGCCCCTTGTGCTGTGATGCCTGGAGAACGACGACGCTCAGCGTCCATGCGTCATCTACGTGTATGACCCACCCATTCCTTCGGGTACGTGATCCAGACTCGTTGATCGTCTCCCTGATGAATGCCGTCAGGCTTTCCCGCCAGCCTTTAATGCGCAGCCTCGGCACGACAAAGCTCAGGCTCTTATGGCCCTTGTAGCCCACCATCTCGTAAAGCTCCCGCATGCTTCCAAACCGGTTTCGATACTGCGAGTACACCACTCCCGGTTCATCGCGAATTTGCTTAATACTGAGCGAGCCGTCCCTCGCCATGATCCTCCGAACGGTATCTAGCATCTCGCTCGTGGTGGGCTCCTCCCGCTGGCGTGCTAGACGCTCTGCCGCTTTGTAGAACAGGGCAGGGGGGACGATTCCTTCGAAAGCTGAATCTTTTCGAGCCCATGCCGACGGGTGGTTGTAAACGGTGCGTTGTTTTAGCTTCTTGCTACAGCGTGAGAAGACATTGTTGCCAATGTACTTTTCGTTTACGAGTATGCGCCTGATGGCACCATAGACCCAGCGATGACCGAGCAGATTTGGGATTTCATCTGCATTGAGCCGAATCGCAATCTGACGTAGAGATCTTCCCCCAACATACTCACGAAATATCCGCCTGATAACGGCCACCTCGTTTGCTGGGCCGGGTACGAGGATAATCCTGTCGGTATAGATGCTCTTTCGTTGACCGAACTGGAGGATGCCCTTTCGGATTCCCTCCGCATCAATCAGCATGCGCCTCATCCCGTACCCCGAGTAACCTCCCTGTCGGAACCCTAGGCACGTCCCCCTGTATTGTCCGGCATACACTTTTTCGGACAATTCGCGACTGTACTCGGCTGCCATGGTGCGTTTCAGACCCTTGAGAATCATCGCCAGCGGCGAACCGTCGTTGTCGAATAACTCGGCGACATAACAGACTTTGATTCCAGCTTGGGTACATAGGAATTCGTAGTAGGCGGCTTCATCCGAATTCTGAAACCGGCCCCACCGACTGACGTCGTACACAAGGACTGCCTTGAACTCCGCGTAGCCTGACTGTACGTCTGTAATTAGTCGTTGTAGAGCATCCCTCCCGCCAATATCCAAGCCGCTCCGTCCTCGGTCGAAGTAGCTACGGACGACGCGCATGCCGTGTTCTTGCGCATAGGCGGCTATGGCGATGGATTGATTGACCGGGGAGCATATCTGGAGATCCGTGGACATACGGATGTACTCCGCCGCTGGGACGACTAGGGAAGCCCTGCCAAGAGCATTCCGATTAGTCATGTTTGCTTCCGAGATTTGCTAGCTGACGCTACGCCGGTAGATAAGCAACGACAAGTTGTAACGGCCGCGTTACAGGGGGCTGGATGAATAAGGGGCACTTTCTCAATCGAGTCTGGATGTTTGTGACTCTCCAGTTGCGCGCGCTGCCGCTTCCCAAAAAAGGGCCCGACCTAATTGTCGAGCCCCTGTCGTCGCAGTGACTAGATCAGAGCGGTTGATTCACCAGGGGAACTCCCAATCATGTTCCTTACCGCTTCCGGTACAGGCCGGAGCGGTCGGATCTCCGATGCAATGTGGGCCGGACGCTGGCGGTAGAGTGGACGCCGGTGGGTCATTGGCCGGTGCGCCCCATTTGCGAGCGGCTACCCAGATAACGGCGTTTCCATCGTCCTGAATGTTAAGTAACGTGCTATCCCCATGTAGGTTTAATGTTTTACCTACGCCGGATTCATACGTGAAGCCAGCCGGATATGACCAGTTCGACGCCCCCTGCCAGACATATCCGGAGTCATTCCACGTGGTCAGGCCACCATCGAAGACCGAATAAATGGCAGGTCCGCCATGTGCCTGGGTTACGTTGCTTGCCCACACGGGCCTACCGTTGTGATAGAGAACGAGGTTGCCGTCGGTTTGAAAGGTCCATTGATTGCCATTGGGACCGTTGTAGACGACTCCGCGCTCGAAATGGAAACCGTACTGAAAGACGAGTGGGGCGGCCTGCGGCGCGCCGCCAGGAGTAACGGTGTTTGTCGCCCACACCGGGGCGTAGGCCACGACCACGGCCATGCCGGAGTCATCCACGGTGAACTCATTCGCCAAGCCGGCGTTTGCCACCGTTCCTGTCCACCAGACAGGGCTACCATCCGCCCTGTAGAGCACAAAGTTTCCGTCGCTCTGCATGAATGCCGCGACGGCACCGGAGCCCGAGGTTTCCGTGTTCCATATCGCAGCGCCGTCAGCGAGGCGGTAAACAACAAAATTCCCATCGCCCTGCATAATCGCCGTGTATCGCCCGTCGTGACTCGTGAGGCTTTGGTTGACGCCGAGCGATTGTCCAGCCTTCAGCCAGTCTGCTGAAGCGGACATTGAGACAAACCCACAAAGCGCTGTAGCGGTTAGCGCCAACGCTTTCATCTTTCCGATCATTGGTGGTCCCTGTTTTTAGTGCCCCCTGCTGGGGCTCGCGGAGTTTCGCAAGCCCCCTATTTGCAAGTCTGTAGGGCTTGTCCTGCGACTGTGTAGGAAAAACCTTACACGTTTGCTTTTACGGTTGGACGGCGGTGATTGATGTTCTTCGCGAACGGCACATGCGCGCTTCGGCACGCTCAGCCGAGCCAACTGAAGAGAGATGACGTCCGACGACAAGACTAATCGCGGTCCAGCAGATCGCACCCGGATCAACATCAACGAGGAGTACGAGCTTCGTTACTGGACTAAGGAGCTTGGAGTTTCAGAGGAACAACTGCGGACATCTGTGAAACGAGTTGGCCCGATGGCTGATGACGTCAGGGCCGATCTACGTCGTCGCCGCTAGGGAGGCTAGAGCGGTTTGCCTTTGTTGTCTTCGTCCATCCAATAAACCGGCTTATGGGCGGACCATTCGATTTCGCGGGCCAGGGCGTCGTCGATGGAACTGCCTTTCAGGATGGCCTCGACCACGCGCTCTGAGGTTCCTAGGATGTCAGCCTGCTCACGTAAGCTGCTCACGCCGTCCGCCTCCAATTCGCGCAAAACCGTGGCGAGGTTGGCTCGCCTGATCTCGGAGAGACTGGTCACAACTGACGGATCATAAGGGGTCAAAGCCGATGGCATCGAGGGCGTGGGCTAAGCCCAGCATTGCCTCTCCATAGTTCTGCCGTGGGGCGGAGCCGGGCGGACCGAGCCTGTCCATCACCCTAGCGCCAGCCAGGACGATATCATCTAGGCCCGCAGCATCAGCCTTGGCAATAATCAGCTGGGCACGAAATCGCGACTCGTTGAAGTCACCGGCGAGGGCGGCCTCGTTCATGGCCGCCGAATCACGCACGATCTCTGCGACGGTAAGGGCGCTTGCAGTGGCCGGTTTCATTGGCTGAGTGTAGTCCGGACGATAACTCGTGGACATATCCACGGGACGGAAACGCACCCTAAAAACGGCTATATGTATAGGGAACCTTGCCGCCTCAAGGCCCTACCTCGCCCGACGCCGTGCCGGGCAATGCACGGCTCTCTTTTTCCAGTCGGGCGGGACTATTCAAAATCACATCGAGGAATCAACATGGGCGGCGGTGGCGGACAACCAAAGAACACGACGACGACGACGAAGACGGAACTCCCTCCGTTTCTCTAGAACGCCTACCAAGGCTTCTTCAACCAGACGAATGCAGTCAACGACAAGCCGTACCAGTCCTACGATGGGTAGCTCAATGCTCCCCCGTCATACCTTCAGGACTATGCGGGGCAAGTCGCCATGAATGGCGTGAATAACGGCAATGCGCAGTCGGCGTATCTGTAGGACGTCCTTCACGGCAGCCAGAACGTCACGGCGCAGAACAATCCGTATGCCGGTAGCGGAAACCTGAACTAGGTTATTGCGCAGTCGAACCAAGACACCACGGACGCCTACAACAAGAGTGCGGTTCCCTCTCTTGCCGCGCAGTTCTCGCAGGGAGGGGCGTTCGGTGGCTCGGCCATGGCCCAGGCGTCGCAGCAGTCTCAGCAGACGCTTGCAGACCGACTGGCTGCGAACACAACCAATCTTCGCTATTCCGACCTCCAAAACCAACAGCAGCTTTGGCAGCAGGGCTTCCAGAACCAGCTTGCGGCCTCGCAGAACAATTCGCAGAACATCCTTGGAGCGTCCAACGCGCTCAACGGCGTGTCGTCGCTCCAAGCTCAGTGGAACGGACAAGCTGCGGGGCTTGGGCAGGTTCAGCAGGACTACGCCCAGGGCGGTATCGACCAAGCGTACAACGACTGGTATCAGAAGAACTACGGCTACGATCAGCAGCGCCTTGCGAACTATGGCAATGCGCTCAACTCGACGGCTGGACAGTTCCAGGCGTCGGCTACCTCGGGACTCAACCCGGCCTATAAGCCTCGTACAGTCGGTGGAGCAGTTGCGGCCGGTGCGGGCGGGGCGGCGACAGGCGGTGCAATTGGTGCCGCGATCGCTGGTGGCTCGGCGGGCTCTGTTGCGCCTGGCTGGGGCACTGCTATTGGTGCCGCCGCGGGCCTCGCTTCCTACTACCTCTGAGGACTAAGCGCATGGAGTTCATCGTAGTCCTCGATCCTTCTAGCCCAGCGGCTCGCGCCAATGCCGTGCCAGACAGTCTGCCTTGGTATTTGGCAGCCGTGGATGATAAGCCGCTCACTGCATGTACGACGCTCCGCTGCGCATATCTTGACGCGTCCCAACCCCAGTTCTTGCGTTGCGCTCTTACCCCTAACGAGTTTGGCGAGTCTCACTTCGTATGGGTGCCTGTAAGCGCGGTCGTCACCATCTTTGAGCAGAACCCGGCCCGCAAGGCCACCATGGGCTTTGCCCCCGATACCATCCAGTGAGGCGGAAAACTAATGGCACTTCTTGATGGGCTTTTGGGCCCAACTCCCGGCATCACCGATGATGAACGCCGCTAGCTGTCCAATAGCGGACTGCTCAATGCAGGTCTGTCTATCCTTGCTGCCAACAGTCAGCCAGGCGTGACGCCGGTCTAGGCTATCTCCGGTGGTCTGCTGGGCGGTATCAGTTCCGCTCAGCAGGGTGCGCGCCAGCTTCAGGACGACAAGTTCCAGCAGCAGCGTATGCAACTCCAGCAGTCACAGCTGACGGACGAGCAGGACCAGCAGCAGCGGCGTCGAAATATCCAAGATCTTGCCCTGAAGCACGTCACGCAGGGGCCGGACGGCAAACCCGTGTTCGATCAGCAGGGCTATATCACTGAGCTTGCAAGCATCGACCCTCAGGCCGCGATGGAGTTGCATCAGAACGAGCTTCGCAATCAACTTGTCGGTTTGCAGACGCAGAAGGCACAGGAGGATCTAAACACGAGGGACATCACCCAGGGCTCTAATCTCCTTCACCAGACGCGGGCGGGGAACGGCGCGCCTTGGGTTACGGAAAGTTCCGCGCCTCGCTGGCAGCGGTAGGCAGAAGGCGGCAGTCAACAAACGGCAATCGAGCGGAACGCAGGCTTCCTGATGAAGCAGGGCTATTCCCGAGAGCAGGCGCTTCAAGCACTCGGCCTTCCACTTCCTGGGGCTGCCACAGACGCACAGGGCTACGCCCCGGGCACTCCCAACGGCGAGGACTTCCTGAAAACGCTTCCCGCTGACCGTCAGGGCGTTGTTCGTGCAGTAGTGGAAGGTCGCTACCCTGTCCCCACGGGTAAGGCCGCCACTTCGCCATGGTGGCAGGCTGTCGTATAGGATGCGCAGCAGGTTGACCCTACATTCGAAGCCGGTAGCTATCAGGCTCGCGCAGCTTCGCGTAAGGATTTCACGTCGGGAACCACCGCGAAGAACATCACGGCACTCAACACGGCGGCCCACCACCTTGATCAGCTGCTTGAGCAGGGCAAGAAACTCGACAATGGCCGATTCCCGATGTGGAACAGCATTGCGAACTCGGCAGGTTAGGCCGTGGGCAAGGATGCGGTGAACAATTACAACCTCAACGCGGACGCCGTTGCCGACGAACTGGCGAAGGTCTTCGCGGGTAGTAACGGTGCGTTGGCGGACCGCGAACAGATCCGCTCTCGCCTCGATGCGAGCCTGTCACCGACGCAGCAGTAGGGTTTTGGACGCACCGCGGCCAGCCTGATCGAGGGTCGTCTCGCGGGTCTTCAGGCACAGCTTGACCAGGGTTTGGGCTACGGGTCCAAAAGCATTCAACTCGTAAGCCCTGACGCCAAGGCGTTGTTCACCAAGTTCAAGGGCGAAGAAAAGCCTAAGGCTGCGGAGAACGGTGGCTGGTCTGCTCGGAGGGTCGACTGATGCCCGTTTTCCACGTTACCGGACCGGACGGCCACACCTACGAGATAAATGCGCCCGAGGGCGCCTCTGAGTAGGACGCTATCGCATACGCACAGGCGAACCTAGGCAACCCCTAGGGTCAAACTCCGTCCCCGATGGTGAGTACTCCGGAGGCTGCCCAACCGTCGCTGATGGATAGGACCGGGAGATTCCTCAAGGATCAATACGACTAGCTCAACCAGTTCGGCAACAACCTCGTTGATCCGATTGCGCACCACTTAGGCGGCATCCCGGTCGGCCTCGCGCAGTTGGGCATGCACGGCGCTAAGGCCGTGGGCGATGTTGTCACCCCGTCTGACAAGACGCTCTCGGGTCTCATCACGGGCAAGCAGGAAGGGAATTGGATCGATCGACAAACAGCTGCCTACGACAAATGGGTGCAAGACCGTGAGCAGGCATATCAATAGTCCGTTCCCGACAACTATGCGAGCTACGCAGGAGCGACTATCGGCGAGGTGCTTCCGTGGGCAACTGGGCTTGGTGAAGCCCGAGCCTTGGGCCTTCTGCCTACGGCGACGAAGACGATTGGCAAGCTCGGGCTTCTTGGGGGAGAGGGTGCCACCATGGCAGCGGCTCAGCCGGTAACGAACGGCGGAGACAACTACGCAGCCGACAAGGCCAAACAGGTCGCTATTGGGACCGTCACGGGACCGCTGCTGTATGGAGCATCGGCTGGCGCTTCGGCAGTTGGCCGTGGTATCGGGAATGTTGTCCAGCACGTCACGAATCCGCAAGCGATCGCCGACGCGAACATCGCCCGCCTGTACGGGGCCAATGATGCAACGGTGCAGCGGTTGGCTAGTGCGCCAGCGTTCGTCCCTGGTGAGGTGCCGTCGGCCGCCCAGGTGTTGCAGACGCCTGAAGCTGTGCAGGCGGAGAGGATGCTGCGTAACAACCCTGCATCGGCCACCGCCTTCGTTGCCCAGGACAATTCCAACAACGCGGCACGCATGGGGCTGTTGCAGCAAATCGCGGGCACCGACGATGACCTGACGGCTGCGGTGCAGGCACGCCGGGATGCAACCGCTCCGTACTTCAAGGACTACCTGTCCCCAAGCAATCCGCAACAGCGTTACAAGACGGCGGTGGGGCTGTTGGGAGACGTGAAGGGGCAGGTATTCAGGCCCGACTACGAAGCCCTTCAGCAAGCGAAATCCATCGCATCCAAGGTCGCCAGGGGAACGCTGGACGAGGGGCAGGGTGCCGATCTTCTGAACCAGATTACGGTGAAGAGCAAGAAGGCGCAAAAGGTGCTCGACCAGGCCATCACCGCTATCAATCAGAACATGGTGGACCCCAGCCGGATCGCTACACAGCTTGCGGAGCTTACGAAGTCCGGCAATCCCACCGTGGCCGGGGCAGCCCGCCAGCACCTCGACCTGATCGCCCGGAATGCCGACGAAACCGGAATGGTCCCTGCTCGGGCCCTTGACGATATGCGGCAGAACATAGGGAATATGCTGTCCGCGAACGCCACCCATGGCGTTGTCGGCTCTCAAGAGGCTGCGCTGTATGGACCGGTCACCGCCAAAATTGTCTCTACTCTCGACCGAGCGGTACCGGGCTATCGTAATAACCTGGCGACGTACGCCAAGCTCTCCCAGCCCATTAACGACATGTAGGCCATCCGAGGGCTACTGGACCCTAACGCTCCGGGTAGCCTTAACACTGCTGGCGATCCACAGCTTGCAGTCGCTCGTGTAAAGCAGGCCCTACGGTCGGACGACAAGGCCAACTACGGGCTCAGTGACCAGGCACGGGTCCAGTTGGAGAACGTGAGGGATAGCCTCCAGCGTCGCGGGATCTCCGACCAGAAGATTGCAGCGGCGGGTCCGGGGACGGCAGCGGACCTGCAAGCCCAAGGGCTGCTCTCGGGAGCCATTTTCGGCAAGAACCTAGGGAACCATGGCGGGTGGCTGGGCCGATCCATCGGTAGCGGCATCGGCGGCCTTCTGGGATCGGGCCTGGGAGGCATCGAGGGTGGCCTCTTAGGCTCAAGCCTCGGCCTCGGCGTCAGCGATGCCATCGGGGCAGCCAATTCCAGGGTTGCCGCCCGAACCGGCCAGACGGCGGCGGATGCGGGTGCTACGGCAGAGGCCATCAAGCGCTGGATCGGCAAGCAGCCCAAGGCCCAACGGCAGGGCCTGCTCAACTATTACCTTTACGGTCTCCCCGCCGCCACGGCCACCGGGCCATAAGTGCAGGGATGGGACGGTGTCTCACGGCTCGGTCTTGATGGGCGGGAGGAAGTAGTGCATTGCCTCCCGCCCCAGACGTGTCCTGTGGAATCGAACAATGCTAATCTCCGCCCGGATCTACAATTTGGGGGGGGGATAAACTTGAGCAAGGAAGTCAAGACGCTAGAGGTTACCTCGGCAGACCAAGCTGCTGAGCTACTCAGGCGAGCGTTGGATGGCGCATTTTCAGCCGACGAGAGCGTATTAATTAAGTTCTCCGATTGGCCGAGCTTCAAGTTGAACGTCAGTGGTCCTCGCTACCACCAAACTGTCCCCACCCAGTTAATGCGAGCCCTGGTCGAATTTCAGCACGTGCTGAATCAGATTCATGCGGGAAACGTGTACGGTAGTTCTAGTCGAGCATTTACCGAAGAAGAGAGATTTGCAAACGAACTCGTTTTCAAGGTCGATGAGGGTAGCAGCGATTTTTGGGCGAGCCTCACTGAGAACCTCAATTCGATCGCTAGCAAATTGGTGGACAAGATGACCGGCAAACAGCTCGTGGTCACCGTTCTTGGCTTGGCGCTCATCGCCTCCGGATACTTCGGCTTTAAGAATCTGCTTGATCATAATTCGCAGGATGTGTCGGAAATCAATCGACACCAACTTGAAATGAGACTTCTGGAAGAAAATGCCGCTTCAAGGCATGCAAACGATGCACTAACGCAGAACGTCTTGAGCATCGTGAAGAGTGTTCCTGATGCCACCCATGTGTCCGTGGGTGCACAGGAGTTCGATCGTTCTGATGTAGAAGCGCTCAATCGGAAATCCCGCGATAGCTGGAACCCGCAGCGGGTCGATGCAAAGTATTTGGTCGTGGGCCTTCGTAGCCTAAAGGACCGCTGGACAATTCAGCTTCTAGATCAAACCAACGATCGACAGATTCGCACGGATCTTTTCCGTGGCGAAAAGGCGAGCGCCGCAATCGAAGAGATTTCGCAAGCATTCGCCAAGGGCGAACCCCTTCAGCTGTACATTATTGCTCGTGTGCGAGGCGACCAGATATCGCAGGCGACAATCCTAGGAACCGAGAAGACGGGTCTTGGTATTGCACATGTGGAGACCACTCCCGTGCTACCTGATGACGGGGATCTCGCAAGCTCCGACGATCAACCCTGAAGCCTCGGTTTTCCGACGCTATAAAAGAGACGTCGGGGGTTTTCTGACACTGGAAAAGGTGATCACCCGGTCGCCTTCTTCCTCGGCTTGTAGGGCCGCGTTGGGGTCGGAACTAGGTTGGGAGGGATAGCAGTGTCCCGTGCAAGCTTCTTCGCCAGCCTTGCAGCCGCTTCCACTTCCTTCCGACCTCGCACGATTGCATCAATGAACGATTGGCGGTCCTTGGCTGACCGCGTGTGTTGATGCCAAGGATCTGACCGGCTGATGATCGATGACAGTTCCTCGCGGGCAAAGAGTTTTCTTCCCATGAATCGCTTGGGTGCAATGCCCAGACTTTGGTAGTGCGTCTGAAACTGGCGTAGCGATACCCCGCAGTAGTGCGCGGCCTCGTCCTCCTTGAACCAGTCTTTGCCCGCGATGTTGAATTCGTTGGTCATAGGCTCCCCCGTTAGTTGGCATGCTGCTGGTGCTGCCGTCGGTTCGATGGTATTTAAAGGCGGCCATCACCAACGCCACCGCCCGGTTCAATGCCAAGGAAGCCGTTTCGCATGAAGCCCTCTCTATCCCTCGCGACAATGTCTCTCGTCGCATGCCTGGGTTTTTCGTCACTCGCCTCGGCTGATGTTTCCGAGTTCAGGCACCTGAGAGACGCCATCGCTGCTAGCCCGATCCTGACGACGTTCCAGAAGGTCGCGAAATACGCATATCCCCCAGAATGGGATCAGATAATCACTCGCTTTGCACCCGTGGACGGCTCATGCAGCGCGGAGACCTCCGCCAGGCTTTCGGCCATGAGCAAGAGCGAAGCCCGGCGATTCGTGGACGAGCATTCCGTCCTGGGGCACTTCGTGGTTCGTGGCAGCGCCGATTCATCGGTAGGCAAGCCACTCGGCGTCGTACTGTTCTTTCCCATGGATTTTTCGAAGACCATTAAAGAGGGGGAGACCCTGAACCTTACGAGCCTTGCTAAGACGCCGATCACCGTGCGTATCGTAAACGGGGAGGTACTTGTCGGTGGCTATAAGGTTGACCGGGAGAATTCCGTCAATACGGACGAGGGTGCAATTATCGCCATCGATGGGTGCGAGACGTTGCACTGATCTTGCGGCTAGGACCGCCTACGGCGGGGCGTCTATCTGGGATACATGCCCCGACCCATAGACTGGTGGCACCAAGGAAGGCATGCCGCGTAGTGGGGTGTCTCTTGGCGGTCTCCGGACATTTCTAAAGTAGAGCCTGTTAGACCGGCTGGGCGATGAAGTTGGGGTTCCTCTGAAAGCTTCCGGCAACGATTTCGCCTGTGCCATCGACCTTCCACGCACCCACGATCGCATGCGGTGGCACGGCATCCGAGGGAGCGAAGTTCCCAGAAATCACATAGACCCAGCCACCCGGGTTTTGCCTAGCCTCTTCGCGCATAGCGTCACTAATCTGCGTCGCGGGATCGAAATCCGTCATCTGAGCTTCCTTGGTGACTTTGATTTATATCAATGAATCAAACGACCGCCGTGTGCTCTCCGGTCGCATGCTGGAGTGGCCCGAAATCGCCCTCTAGGGGGTACTCCATCTAGGACGCGCGGGTGACCCGGTAGGGCGGTAGCGGGTATGGCTGTAGGTACGGTGGATGGGTACTTCGGAGTCAGGGGATGTATAGGGAAGCTAGGGCAGGTTAGGGCCTTCGCTTTGATAAATAATCAAAGAATATCAATCGAGCGGGGCATTGATAACAACAGGTATCAACAGCCCGGACCGTCAACCAAAAGGTAGCCCGCACCCATCCGCGAGCAGAGGCGCAACAGGATGCCCGTGCGGCTGTGGAGGGATCGGTTGACCACCGAAGTCCGTTTGAAATTCCGCTGCTAGCTCGTCGCGCGTGCCGAACACATAAGCGAACAAGGGGGCGTTCGGAGCGATCACCGTCTCCACCGAGGCCGCCAGAGTCGAAAACAGATCCGCTCGGATGAGTGTCAAGATCACTTCGCCTTCCGACCAACCCTGAGCCCCTCGACGAGTCAGTTGAGGTGTTCCCCCATGCGCGTACTTGTGTAGCCACTTCGCGGAACCACCAGCCCGTAAGCCATCCGCCATCATTTGGATGTGGGGAAAGGTAGGAATGAGCACCTTGAGCATGTCCGCCAGCCCCGGAATGTCCTGCGGGGGGTTGTCAATGACGGTAGTCGGAAGGGCGCGTATTTCGTCACACGTCGCGGCATAGACGAACCAGAAGGCCGCCGTTGCTGCCTCCAGTATCGGTCGGAGCAATGCGCCAGCAGTTCCATACTCTCCTGCCTCGGTGACCCTTGCGAGGGCCGAGTGGTGCTCTAGCGACAGGTCAATCGCGCTTCTGGCGAAGTTCGCTCGTAGTGAGGCCGCTGCGGTGGTAGGGAGTAATTCCCTTATCCGCTCGTTGTTCTGCCTCGACTGCCGACAACGGGCTAGCACCGTTTGGACTGAGTCTGCGTCCATCACTGGCAGGCGACTTTCAAGGTCTTCCTGTTGAACCCCGGTTCTTCGGAAACCGTCCTGTAGCCGTTAGGGCACTCCTTTGCGGCTCGGCTGTAACAGATGGAGAATGAAGTGGCCGCTCCGCATTCGATCAGCACCAAGGACTCGCCAGACGCTCCCCGAATAGGGTTTGCGGTGGTGCAGCCAGTCAAAACGACCAACGTGAGAATGCAACTCGCGGTAATCGGGCCGGAAATGCGCCAACGCCCCGAGTACCTGACCCGAGCGAGAGGTTCGTGATGCATGGGTATCCTTCCCTCGCGGGCCTAAAATAGGCCCGAATAGTGGAGGGCAGGCATCCCGCCCTCAGGTGGCGTCACATGGCCTTGGCAACCTTCTTCGCCATACCCTCAATGATGGCGTCAGGCGTGCTTAGGTTGTTTGCGATGTCGCGGTCGCTGAAGAATGAAGCTACGGAGGCGTCAGATGTGCGAAGGACACGCACAGACAGTCCGGCCCGTTCACTTCTAAAGGTGAAGGGGGCGACGCGGTAGTAATCCTGTACCTCGCCATTGATGACATAGGCGTAGCCCTTTCCCTTGGCGTAGGCCGCAGCGTCCGCGTCAGACAGAGGCTCTTTAGGCCCCACCGGTCGGTCCAGCGGCACCGCTTTCTTCCCTGGCGTTGACGCCATGACGCGGGCGAAGATAGATCCGGCGGTTAGGCCAGACCCATCACAGTCCTCTTGGCCCTGAATGGTGCAGTCCCGGAACATGACCACGGCCACATCGGCCGCAGGCGGGACCTTGTCTCTTACCGTTACAGGTACGCCCGCGCATCCCGTGACGAGCACGGCCAGCGCACCAGCAGTCATTGCCTTCTTCATCCGCCTTCCCCCCCGTTGGTCACCCCGGCCCCATTCTATGCCGATCTAGGCGGCATAGTCGGTGAGTAACTATGGGAGTAACAGGCCCATTGAAAGCTTAGGGGTGCTGACAAATCCCGTCTTGCGGTGCCCCCCTTGGCACCAACAACGGTTTCGGCGGAGAGTTCACTCCGTATCGGACCACAAAAAAACCCGCCATTTGGCGGGTTTTTTTGTGCCTGTAGGATGCTAACCATCCCACGGCCTCCGCGTGAGGCTGACGATGCATGGCGGAATTCCGAGATGCTGACTGAAGCGGCTATCTGTCGAATGAATTCGCCACCTTTGGCACATGGCAGACAGATCACTCCGTGACAGCTTCACACTGCCTCTCGCCGCTGGTTGCCACCTCGGTTCCGGTACGGCGACGTGGAAACGCGTCCTTTTCGACATGGAGACAGGTATGTTCGGTCAGCGATTTCTTGTGATCTATTCAGGCGTACTCACTGCGGTTTTTGCGGTGTCGATGCTGTCAGGCTTTACGAAAACCTCTGCTACCTCGTTCGACGAGCTCAATGTGCAGCGAATCAACGTGCGTGAAGCTGACGGCACGCTCCGCATGATCATCACGAACGGCGCCCGGATGCCGGGGGTGATCGTCAAGGGTAAAGAGCAGCCGAAGATGGATCGACCGCAGGCTGGGATGATCTTCTACAACGACGAAGGCTCGGAGAACGGTGGCCTTATCTTTGGCGGAAAGCGGCTCGCCAACGGAGACGTCGTGGATGCCGGAGGAAGCCTGTCGTTCGATCGCTATAACGCGAATGAAGTCGTGAAGCTCATAGGTGTCAACGACAAGACAGATAATTTCGCGGGTCTGGCCATCTCTGACAGCCAGGAAAACGGTCCAAACCATCGCCGTATATGGGTGGGACGATCTGATGACGGGTCGGCGTCGCTATCTTTGATGGATGCCGCGGGGCATGAACGAATTCAATTGTCCGTACCTGCCACCGGCACGCCCCAGATCGCGTTTCTCGACGAGCATGGAAAGACCGTTAAGACCTTGAGCGGCGATAGCGATTCCGGTCAGCGCTGACCTTAGTGGGGAGGGTGGAGCCCGGGAGCTTCGACCCTGGTCTCGAACATTCGAGGCCTATATTTCCGGGCGCTTTTACCAGGGCACGGTCCGGCCCAGATAGTCCACGTAGTGGAGTCCGCCACGCCCTTGATGGGCCTCCATCGCATCGAGCAGGTTCGGAATGCTTTCCTCGATGCTCAAGCGGGCATCGGGACCGCCCATGTCCGTTCGCACCCATCCCGGCGCCGTGAGAAGCACGGTGCGTGGATCGCCGGCGTGCCGCGCGGCGAAGCTGCGCATGAACATGTTGAGCGCTGCCTTGCTGCCGCGATAGACCTCGTGGTTGCCGTTGGTGTTGTTGGTCAGGCTGCCTTGCCCGGACGACATCACCCCGATCGTCCCGGCGGGGCGCACCAGGTCCTGTAATGTCTCGACCACTCGCATCGGACTCAGCGAGTTCGTCACCATCACGCGGATGAATTCCTCGGTGGAAACATTCGCGATGGTTTCCCGGTGGTCGTTGGTGACACCGGCATTCACGAAAAGTACGTCCAGTGGCCGATCCGAGAGACGGGCTCGAAGGGCGGCGATCTGTTCCGGGCGGGTGATGTCGACGACTTCCACGTCGAGCGCGCCGGGGCACGAAGCCGCGAGTTGGCGAAGCCGGTCCGTCGAATCGGCTCGCCCCGTGGCGATGACCTTCCAGCCACGGCGCAGGTATTCTTTCGTCGGCGTGGTCAGGAGGGAGCATCCGCTGGCTGCGAGGAAGAGCGTGACACCGGATCACCACCGTAGGCAAGGGGTTGTAGTCTATGTATTTCTTGCCACCGACGGCACGCACATGCCTTGCTGCGATTGCGAATCCACCGGCGAATCGCTGGCTCGTTCCAGGGCGCAGCGACGCGTGTTGTGGGCGGTGCTCGGCATCAACCTCGTGATCTTCGCGGGCGAGTTCGGTGCTGGCGTATGGGCGGATTCGACGGCGCTGCAGGGCGATTCCCTGGACAGCCTGGGCGATGCGCTGGTTTACGCCGCCAGCCTCGTCGTCGTCGGTCGCTCGTTGCGTTCGCGTGCGGGCGCGGCGTTGATGAAGGGCTTCGTGCAATTACTGTTCGCGGGACTGGTGCTGGCCGACGTCATCCACAAGCTGATCGTCGGGCCGGCACCCTTGCCGGGCGTGATGGCGGTGGCGGCGAGCCTCGCACTTCTGGGTAACGGCGCATGCCTGGCGTTGCTCACGCGGTTTCGTTCGCACGACATCAACATGCGCTCGGTCTGGTTGTGCTCGCGCAACGATGTCATCGGCAATGCGGGGGTGCTGGTCACCACGGGCCTCATCGCGTGGATGCATTGGTCGTGGCTGGACCTGCTGTTCGGTAGTGCCCTTGCATTGCTATTCGCGCGCACCGGCATCCATGTCGTATCCGCCGCGTGGCAGGATTTCCGGCCGCCACGGCCGATCGCGCACGGATAACCCGGGCGGTTCCTCGTCAGACGAGCAGGCGCTGCCAGCGTGGAGGGACGCGTCCCTCGGGACCGGGCACCGGCTGGTCGATCGGGTGGCTATGCGGCGGTGCCAGTACCGGGCCTTCGAACATGTCGTCGTTACGGTAGTCGTAGAACCAATCCTCGCCCGGCTCGAAGCTCTGGATGATCGGGTGGCCCGTTTCCCGGGCGTGCTTGCTGGCGTGCTTGTTGAGCGAGTCGTCGCAGCAACCGATGTGTCCGCACTGGGCGCAGCGGCGCAGGTGAAACCACCAGCTGCCGGTCTGTTCGCATTCGACACAGCCGGTGCCGCTGGGCCGCGCCTTCGGGTCGATGCCGTCACTCTCGGTCTTCATGGATAACGCTCCGCGGGGGTCGCGTCGATCCTAACCCGGCGGCAAGGCTGCCCGCTTGTCCCCGCATGCCGTCACGAATGTTCAGAAGAGACGGCCGGCCCTGCGCATCGCCGTGTCCTGCATGCGGTCCACCGAACTGGCCAGGGATCGAAGGGCGATCCGCAGTTCCATCGCGTTCGGACAGCCGCAGGCCAGCAGGGACTCGATGCGCTCGGCGGCGTCGGCCACGCTCAGGTGCTCGTGCTGCAAGGCATGGCGGGCCACGTGGTTGGCACGGAACTGGGCTTCGTTGTAATCGTGGTGCAGCAAGGCCTGGAGCAGCCCGAGGGCCTCCAGAGATATCTCCTGGGCTGCCATGACGTAACGCATCCGGCGATTAAGGACGAATTCCGCGTCAGGCCGCAATCCACCATCTGGCCTACTAAAGGAATACGCGAAACGTCCGAGGGAGCGCGACAGCCGCATTAACGGCTATCCTGCGCCGCATACCCATCGATGCAGGACCAGCGCATGACCCTCGCCGCCACCGTGCTCACCGTGCTGGTGCTCCTGATCCATGTGTACATCGTGATCCTGGAAATGGTCCTGTGGCGCAGTCGCGGACCGAAGGTCTTCGGGATCACGGAGCAGTTCGCCCGTGACAGCGCCCCGCTGGCCTCCAACCAGGGCCTGTACAACGGGTTCCTGGTGGTGGCACTGCTGCTGGGCCTGAGCCTGCGCGAACCCTTCGCCACGGCCTTCCTGTTCTACGGCCTGGGTTGCGTGGTGGTGGCCGGCGTGTGGGGTGGGCTGACCGCCAGCCGGCGCATCCTCTACGTGCAGGCCTTGCCCGCCGCCCTCGCGCTGGCAGCGCAGTGGCTCGCTCGCTGATACGCGGAAACGTGGTGACGATCGGAGTTTGACCGGAGGCGTTCGCGGATAATCCCGCAGGACCTATCGACGGGAGCGGGCATGCCCGACACCGATCTTCCCCTCGCGCACCCGGACATCACGCCACCGCCGCGCGAGCGCACGTTCGAACTCGGCCTCGCCCTCGCCGGGGCGGTGTCCGGAGGCGCCTACGCCGCTGGGGTGCTCGACTTCCTGTATGAGGCGCTGGATCGCTGGTACACGGCGAAGGATGCCGGCTTGCCCGTGCCGGACCACGACGTGTTGTTGCGCGTGGTTTCCGGGGCATCGGCGGGCAGCATCAACGGCGTGATTTCGGCGGTGGCGCTGCCATACGCTTTTCCTCATGTGCACGCCTCGGAAGGCGAGGCGGCGGTGGCCAACCCCTTCTACGACGCCTGGGTGAAGCGGGTGGACATCCGCCACTTCCTCGGCACGAACGATCTCGCGGACAAGGACCAGCCGATCGCCTCGTTGCTGGATACGCGCTGCCTGGACGAGATCGCCGCGAATGCGCTGCGTTTCCAAGGTGAGCCGCGGGCACGCCGGTACATCGCGAATCCGCTGAAGTTCGTCTTCACGGTCACCAACCTGCGTGGAGTGCCCTATGCGGTGCCCTTCGCCGGCAATGGCGCGCAGGCGGGCCACGGCATGGTGGCGCATGAGGATTACCTGCGGTTTTCCGTCGACACGGGGCAGGGTATCTACGACCGGGCCTGGCAATACCCCGACGATCTCTACGTGGCGCACCCCAAGCATCTTCCCGATAGGGGCTGGCAAGCCTTGATGACCGCCGCGCTGGCATCCTCGGCGTTCCCTGGCGGCCTGCGCCACCGGGAGGTGGAACGGCGCTGGAGCGACTACCTCCAACGCAGCGTCGTGATTCCCGACGAGCGAGGGATATCGCGAGTGGTGGCCATCGAGCCGAAGCGGGACGTGCTCGACCGGGGTTCCGCCACCTACCGCTTCGTAGGTGTCGATGGCGGCGCGATGGACAACGAGCCGTTCGAACTGGCCAGGACCGAGCTGGCGGGCATGCTCGGACGCAATCCGCGCAGGGGCGACCAGGTGAACCGCATCGTGCTGATGGTGGACCCGTTCCCCGAGCCGGACGACCTCGGCCCCGAATACGCCGCGCCGCTCAACGTCGTCGGTGCGCTTGCCGCCCTCTTCGCATCCTGGAAGCAGCAGGCCCGGTTCAAGCCCCGTGAGATCGCCCTCGCGATGGACGACGCCGTGTACAGCCGCTTCCTCATCGCGCCGACCCGTTCGTCGGCGGACGGCTCCGTGCGCTGGCTGGGTGGGCGCGCGGTGGCGGCGGGAGCGCTGGGAGGCTTCTCCGGGTTCTTCGCCGAGGCCTATCGCCGCCACGACTTCCTGCTTGGCCGGCGCAATGCGCAACGTTTCCTCGCCGAGCATTTCCTGGTTCCCGCCGGGAATCCCATCGTCGCCTCGTGGACCGCCGATCCCGCCATGGCCGGCTACCTGCGGGTGCGCGACGGCGTCCTCCATGCGCCGGTCATTCCGCTGGTCGCGGAGTGCGATCCGGCCCGGCGCGAGGACTGCCTGCCGGACTGGCCCAAGGGCGCGTTCGATCCAGCGACCCTCATGCCGGCGATAGGCAAGCGCATGGATGCGCTCTATGCCGTCGCCACCGACAAGTGGAAGGACAAGCTGCTGACCTGGCTGGCATGGCATACCTATGCCCGTCGGAAGCTGCTTGCCCTGGCCTCGCGTCGATTGGTGGATGCCTTGCGCAAACATGACCTCTGGTGAGGGAAATCCTGCCGAAAGCGTGCGCTTAAATCGTGACAAAAATGCATGTCTCCGCATCCGTGAAGATGCAGGTCTCATTTCGATGAAAAATCTGTCAAGCGGTATATAGCGGCGGCGTTCATTCGGTAGTAGGTTGGAGTCGGATAACTCCTACGCGGGTAACGTATGAGCATCACCGCCTCGCCTCGCGTCATCGTGTTCGAAGATCATTCCGGACTTGCTTCGGCGCTTACCGACCTGCTCGAGGAGCGGCTTGGCTACGACGTTGCCGCGTGCGCGGGCTGCATCGAGGAAGCGATCCGCGTCGCCCATGTCGAGCGTTGCGACGTCGCGGTCGTCGATCTCGACCTGCAGGGCGTGATGGCCTATCCGGCGCTCGACGAACTCCAGCGCCGCGGTATTCCCTATGTGCTCGCCACCGGCGCCATGCCGGTCGACATCCCCGGCCGCTACCGTGCACCCTTGGTGCACAAGCCCTATAGCGCACACCAGCTCGAACGGGCGATCCGCGAGGCGAGCGGACAGCCCGCCTCTTGACGGTGTCTCCGCGCCCTTGACTCGATGACGTCGACGGTTCGTAGGGGGAGGAGGAGATGTCGCGAATCAGTTTCGACGAGCCGTGGACGTTCGGCGGGCATCCGTGGCGGAGCCTGAAGGACACGTCGTTCGGCGTCATCGTCGCCGATGGAATGGGCGAGATCGTCCACGTGAACGAGCGGGCGGCCGAATTGCACGGATGGGTGCGCCTGGCGGTCGGCCCGGACGATTACAGCCGGATGTACAGCCTGTTCACCGAAGAGGGGAGGCCGTACCCCTCGGCCGATCTTCCCCTGACCCGTGCCGTGCGCCAGGGCGAGACCACGCGGCACGCGCGTTGGGTCGTGCGCCGGCCGGACGGATCGCGGCAGACCTTGCAGGGATCGGCCTATCCGGTGTGCGACGCCCGTGGGAAACAGGTGGCCTCGGTGCTGGTCCACGATGCGATCGAGCGCCCTGGCGATGCTTGAACGCTAGTGCGCCCGTGCTTCGCCGGCGGAGCCACATGCGCCACGCAACCAGGCGTTCACCTCGTCCAGGTCACCGACGACACCGGCGCACAGCCGTCTCAGCTCGGCGGAGGGCTGTTGCAGGTCGGGCACCATGATCGTCGGCAGGCCCGCGGCCACCGCGGAGCGTACCCCCGCCTGGGAATCCTCCAGGGCAAGGCAGCTGCCGGTGGGTTTGTTGAGGATGCGCGCGGCCCGCAGGTACGGGTCTGGATACGGCTTGCAGCGTTCGCAGTCGCCCGACGCCACGAGGGCGTCGAAGCGGTCGCGCAGGCCGAAGGCTTCCAGGTGGTGGATCGCGGTGCCGTGCGAGGACGAGGTGGCGATCGCACGTGGCAGGCCGAGTTCGTCGAGGGTATCGAGCAGCGCGGTCACGCCAGGCTTCAAGCGGAGGTCGGTATCGAGCATCGCGCGGTAACGCTCGGCGGTGCCGGTCCAGATGGTGTCCAGGTCGGTATCGTCGCCCACGTGCTCGTGCAGGAGCACGCGCGCCGCATGCCCGTGCAATCCGATCATGCGCTGGCAAAGCGACAGCGGTATGTGGATGCCGGCCTCGGCGGCGGCGGCCAGCAGGGCGTCGCGGTAAAGCGCTTCGGTATCGAAGAGGACGCCGTCGAGGTCGAACACGATCGCCTGTGGTGTCGCGGGAAAACGGAGCATGCCACCCCCGAACCGCCTTGCCGGGCGGAGTGCCCGGTTCGCCCCGAAAATAGCGCGGTTCGTGGCACTGCGCCATAGTCCGGCGGCCAACCGGCGGGGCAAGTGTTTGCGTTCGCGTGCGGCGCAGGCCACGCTTCGGCGATGAAGAAAGATCGGCGCATGCTTGCCCGCGCTGCCGCGGGTGTCCTGGCCGCCGCCGCGTTGTTCCTCTCCGGTGCCTGGGGAGCCTTCGCGCTGGCCTTCCGTTTCCCCGGCATACGCGCGGCGCGCCTGGCGGCCGCCTCCGTATGGGCACTCGGCTGCGCCGCGCTCTGGGCTGCCTGGTTCGGTTGGCGCGCATGGTGGGCATTACCCGGCCTGCTGGCCTCCTTCGCCGCGCTGTTCGCCTGGTGGGCGACCATCCGGCCGCGCAACGACCGCGTCTGGGCGGACGACGTCGCGCGCCTCCTGGATGGCGAGGTCGAGGGCTCGCGCGTCGTGTTGCACAACGTGCGCGACTTCGCGTGGCGCAGCGACGACGACTACGACGTACGCTGGGACACCCGGGAATATCATCTGGACCACCTCGCAGGCGTGGACGCGATCCTTTCCTACTGGTCGGGCAAGGCCATTGCCCACGCCATGCTCTCGTTCGGCTTCGATGACGGACGCCATGTGGTGTTCTCCGTCGAGATACGGCGCAAGCGTGGCGAGGCCTTCTCCGAGATCGGCGGCTTCTTCAGGCAGTTCGAATTGATCCTGATCGCCGCCGACGAACGCGATATCGTCCGGGTCCGCAGCAACGTGCGTGGCGAGGACGACTATCTCTTTCCGTTGCGGATGCCGCGCGAGGCCATGCGCTCACTGTTTCTTTCCTACGTGGACGCCGCCAACGAACTGGCCAGGACGCCGCGCTTCTACAACACGGTGACATCCAATTGCACCACCATCGTCTATCGCATGGCGAAACGCATCGATGGCGCCTTGCCGTTCGACCTGCGCCTGCTGCTGACCGGCTACCTGCCCGAATACCTTGGTGACAACGGGACCCTCGACCCCCGTTTCAGCGTGGACGAATGGCGCCGGCTGGGCAGGATCACGGAGCGGGCGAGGGCGACCCGGCCGCAGGACGATTTCTCGGCGGCGATCCGTGTCGGCATACCGCCCGCTCACTCGCCGCCGTCGGGGGACTCCACGGCGTAGCCTCGTTCCTCCAGGGCCTGGAGGTAACCATGCGCGCCGAGCAAGTCGTCGATGGATACGATCGCCACCGCCTGCGCGTTGGCCGCGACCGCGGCGTCGACCGCGGCGAGCCAGCGAGCCCGGATGGCCTCGGGTACATCGGCGAGGCCGATGCGTTGCGCCACGCCGCCTTCGGTGACGGCGTTGAGGCACGTGAGGCGTTGCTTCGCACGCCGGTCGTCGCGCAGCGCGGCGACATCGCCGGTGGCCCAGGCATTCGCGCGCGCGGCCATGTCGGCGAGTTGCGCATCGATGTTGTCGATGCTCTGTGTGAAGCAGGAGACGTCGTCCAGGGTGGAGCGCTTGAACGCCTTGATCGCCGCGCGTGGATCGTTCACCAGCAAGGTGTACGTCACGTCGACCTGCGCGACGCCGTGCTTCTTCGCGAGCGCCGCGACCGTGCGGGTGATATCTCCCGACCTCGCGAGACCGCTCTTCTTCACCGCGTCCTTGTAGAGTTCGATGGCGGCGAAGATCGGGCGGTAGCGTTCCACGCCGCGGTCGTTGCCGATGTAGCGTGCCTTCACCGCCAGCCAGCGCGTATAGACATCGGCGGGTACGCTGCTTTTCAGCGTCGCTCCGTCCGGCGCGTTGCGCACGCCTATGAGCGATGGGAGCAGGGCGAGGCGGCCGAAAAAGCCGGTGTTCGGCTTGATTTCCACGTGGGGCGGCATGAGCAGCGCGCCCGCATGCGCGAGCGCCTCGTCGATTTCGTCGGTCTTCCAGGTCATCTTCCGCGGCAGCGGCGTGAGGGTGCCCAGGATCAGCAGCGTGTGCCCGTCTCGCGTGGCGCGCCAAAGGCCGGGACCGGGCTGCTCGCCACTGACCGTCACCGCTTCCAGCGTCGGTACGGAGGTATCGGGCGGAGGCGTCTGCGCCCGGGCCGAGGTCGCCAGCCACGCGGAGCAGAGCAGGGCGGGAAATACGAGGAATCGGGCACGGTAGCGGGTCATCGGCGAAATTCTAGGGCATGACGACTGTACGGGCGCGCCGTGCTCACCCATCGCTCGCCCGGCATTCACGCGGGATAGCGAGAATCGAGGTTTTAGCCGGAGCGGAGACCATCATG
This sequence comes from Luteibacter sp. E-22, assembly GCF_049913125.1. Classification (GTDB taxonomy): domain Bacteria; phylum Pseudomonadota; class Gammaproteobacteria; order Xanthomonadales; family Rhodanobacteraceae; genus Luteibacter. Next base: position 2,659,713 of record NZ_CP183975.1, on the reverse strand, counting down.
AAGATTGGCATCATCGGTGCCGGCAACATCGGCGGCACCCTCGCCAGGCGATTTCGCGAACTCGGGCATGAAGTGTTCATCGCCAACTCCCGTGGACCGCATACGCTGACCGATCTCGAGAACGAAACGGGCGCGGTGGCCGTCACCGCACACGAGGCGGCGCGTGCCGGCGAGGTCGTGGTCGTCACCATTCCCGAGGCGAAGATCCCGGACTTGCCAGCGGATCTTTTCGCGGGCGTGCCCGACGACACCGTGGTGGTCGATACGGGCAACTACTATCCGCGGCAGCGTGACGGGCGCATCGGCCCTATCGAGGAAGGCGTGCCGGAAAGCCAATGGGTATCGGACAGGCTCGGCCGCCCGGTCGTCAAGGCGTTCAACAATATCTACGCCGATCACCTCTTGAAGAGAGGCAAACCGGCGACGGCGGAGGGACGTATCGCCTTGCCGGTGGCGGGCGACGATGCGAACGCGAAGGCGAAGGTATTGAAACTGGTGGACGAACTCGGCTTCGACGGCGTCGACGCCGGCACGCTTGCCGATTCATGGCGACAACAGCCGGGGTCACCCGTCTACACGACGGATCGCGACCTGGAAGGCGTGCAGCAGGCATTGCTCGCGGCGGTGCGCGCGCGTCGGCCCGAATGGCGGGCGACGGATGCCAGCCCCGGCGATTTCGATACGCCACGTTGATCGTCTTGCGTGACCTTCGCGTGAAGGAATGGCATACGCGGTCTTCCGTTGTAGGGGCACGTGGGAACGGATAATCTTGCGCACCTGACGAGCAGCCGTGACACCCATGGATCGTGGGGCCGCCGGCCTTCCGCCTAGCGAGGTTACCCATTACTTCCATGGCCCTGGTGATTTACGACATTCCGTTTCATCCGGATATGGCGGGCCTGTGGCACGTGCAGATGAATGGCGTGCCCACCGAGAACTTCGAGACGCGTATCGCCGCCATCGCCTATGCGGTGCAGCAGTCGAAGCTGTTGGGCACGCAGAACGGCTTGCAGGTACTGGTTTCGGTGGAAGGCGCCGACGGCATCTGGCGGGAATTCGAGTCCAACGCGAAGCGTCCGGTCGACAGGTTGCAATAGCGCTGCACGTCGCGTTGATCCTCGATCCTTACGATGGGAGACGATAAGGAGGATCATCCCACCCATGACGCATCGAAAGATTGGTTACTTCGACGTGGACGGCACGTGCTACGTGGCCAAGCCGGGCCGCTGGCGTGGCAAGTACGTCATCAGCGAAGACGGCGAGGAATTGCAGGAGAGATTGTGCACGACCCTGCATGAGAACGAAGAAGACGCCTGCGCGGAAGGCCTGACACTCGGTATCGCCGCCGCCCGCAAGCTCATGCGCGAACGCGAGGGATTCGATCCCGGCGACGAGTGACACCGGCGATGGCACCTGCATAGCCCGTGCCATCGCTTGCCGTTTTTGCCTATCGCAACATATTCCGAATGGCCGATGGTGCGCCCTGTTTACACGGCGTAAGTTTTCCTTGCGTCCCTGTGAATGTCACGTTGCGAACTCATTCCCGGAGCCGCCAAGTCCCAGCCCCACTCCCCTAAGGCTCCGGAGACTCACAATGAAAACGACATCCCAGAAGGCGCTTCGGCGTCACGGTCTCGCTTTGTCCATCGTCACCGCATTGGCATGCGGCTACGACGCCGCGGCTGCGCAGGACACGCCCGCGCAAGCCGCACAAGACACGCCCCCCGCAGCCCCGGCTACCCCGCAGGAACAGCAGACGACGGAACTTCAGACCATCACCGTCACCGGATCGGCGCTACCCCGCATCGACGTGGAAACGCCTTCGCCGGTAACGACGATCACGGCCGAGCAGATCCAGAAGAGCGGACTCACCACGGTGTCCGACGTGGTGCGCGCCGTGTCGGCGGATAACAGTGGCTCGATACCGGCCTCGTTCACGGCCGGCTTTGCCGCCGGCTCGTCGGGCGTGGCGCTGCGCGGCCTGACCGTCAACTCCACCCTCGTGCTGATCGACGGCCGGCGTGCGGCGAACTACCCGCTGGCCGACGATGGCCAGCGCTCTTTCGTCGATCTCAACACCATCCCGTCGAATGCCATCGAGCGCATCGAAGTACTGAAGGATGGCGCGTCGTCGCTCTATGGCGCGGACGCCATTGCGGGCGTGGTCAACATCATCCTCCGGCCGGGCTACCAGGGCACCGAGTTCACCGCCGATGTCGGCACCTCGCAACACGGTGGCGGCACGACCAAGCGGGCCACCGTGCTGTTCGGCGGCGGCGACCTCAACAAGGACGGCTGGAACGCGTATTTCAGCGCCGAGTACCAGCACGACGACGAGATACTCACCCGGCAGCGTGGTTACCCGTACAACACGGCCGATATCCGGCGCAGTGGCGGAAACAACCTCATCGGAGGGCAGCCCTCGCAGAACTCCGGCTCGATCTACGGCACGGTGACGCCCGGTACGCTGTCACGTCCGGGCGACGTGACATCGGGCGTTCCGGACCCGGATGCGGTGGCACAGCCGCTGGTTCCTTGCGGATCGCGGGGCACGCTGGTCACCGATGATCCGGCGAATCCCGGAAGCTACTGTGCACAGAACTTCGCGCGCTATACCGCGATCCAGCCGACGATGGACCGGCGTGGCCTGTACGGGCGGTTCACCATCAAGCTGTCGGACACGAGCAAGGCCTATCTTGCCGCCAGCTACTACGAGGTGAAGACCTCCTTCCCCGGCGTGCCTGCGCAGATCCAGGCGGGCACGCCGCGCAACACGAACTCGATCGCGCTGCCGGCGACCCTACCCGACGGATCGTTGAATCCGAACAACCCGTTCGCCGCCGAAGGCAAGGCGGCGCTCATCAACTACGGCTTCCAGAGCGCGCTGGCGAGTGGCGAGAACGACAACCACAACCTGCGCATCGTCGGCGGCCTCACCGGATCGTGGGGCGAGTGGGGCTACGACACCGCCCTGGTCTTCAATCACTCGTCGCTGGACACGCGGCTGTCGGGCTTCCTCAACTACGACCGGTTGATCGCCGCGGTGACCAACGGTACGTACAACTTCATCGATCCAGCTGCGAATTCGCGCGAGTTCCTCGGCGCGCTCGCGCCCGCGCTGAAGAAAACCTCGACCAGCGACCTGCAGTCGTTCGATTTCCGCGTGACGCGTCCGTTGATGGACCTGGGCGGAGGCTCGTTGGGGCTTGCCGCGGGTGTCGACGTGCGTCACGAGGAACAGGACGATCCGGACCTCAATCCGAATCTGGCCGCGCAAGGCCTCGGCATCGCCCACGTGAAGGGCGACCGTACCGTGTCGGGCGTCTATGTGGAACTGGATGCGCCGTTCCTCGAATCGCTGGAGGTCGATGTGTCGGGCCGCTACGACCACTATTCCGACTTCGGCAATAACTTCTCGCCCAAGATCGGCATCAAGTGGAAGCCGATCGAGGAACTGGCGTTCCGCGGCACCTTCTCCAAGGGATTCCGCGCGCCGAGTTTCGCCGAGAATGGCTCCAGCGAAGCGGAAGGGTTCGCCACGTACACGCCTCCGGAGGACTTCCAGGCCGCTCATGGCAACAGCGGCTATGTGCAGCCCTATGGCCTCGGGTTCCTTACCCGGGCCAACCCGAACATCAAGCCGGAACGGTCGAAGAGCTGGACCTTCGGCATCCTGTACCAGCCGACGCCGGACCTCAGCGCGTCGCTGGATTACTACCGGATCAAGAAAACCGGCGTGATCGCGCAGCAGAGCGCGAGCGCGGTGCTGGATGCGTACTACGCGGGGCTGCCGTTACCGCCGGAGTCGGCGATCGTGCAGGACGTGCCCGATCCCGCCGCACCGGACGCCTTGCCACGCCCACTCGTGGTCGCCGCGCCCTACGTGAACCAGAACGCGCTGGAGACCAAGGGCCTGGACCTGAACCTCAAGGCTGGGCACGACTTCAGCGAGAACGTGCGCTTCACGAGCGAACTGAACCTGACGAAGATCATCAGCTGGCAGCTGACCCTCGAGGATGGAAGCAAGTTGCAGTTCGTGGGCACGCATGGTCCGTACGGCCTGTCGTCGGGCGCTGGCACGCCGCGCTACCGGGGTTCTTGGGCGAACAGCATCCAGTTCGGCAAGGCCACCATCACCGGCACGCTGTACTACACGAGCGGTATCAAGCTGACCGCGCCCGATATCACCACGGGATGTTTCTCGACCAACACGGACACGGGCGCGAACGTGCCCGCTGATTGCCGCATGGCGTCGTTCACGGACTTCGACCTGACCGGGCGCTACGACATCAGCGACAAGGTGGCGATCACCGGCTCGATCATGAACGTGTTCGACAAGAAGGCGCCGTTCGATCCGCTGAACTACGCGGCGCTCAACTACAACCCGACCTACGCGCAGAACGGCGTGATCGGCCGGTTCTTCACGCTGGGGGTGCGGGTGAAACTATGAGGGCTCCGTCAGTGAAGCAGGGACGCTTCGTCGAGCACGTCGACGCCGTCGGCGCGGATGGCAAGCACGCCTTCGGCACGCAATTTCGCCAGCATCCGCGTCACGGTCGCCGAACTCATGCCCAGATAGGAGCCGATGTCGTCGCGGGACATCGGCAAGGGCACGAACGGCGAGGGGCCCTCGATACGCCGCCGGCGTTCGAGCAGGTCGGCAAGGAAAGCGCGCACGCGCTCGATGGCGGCACCCTCGGCATGGGGCGTCTTTCCGCGCTCGCGCCTGCGCAACGTGCGCAGGTGCCGGGCGATGTCCTCGTTGTGTTCACATAGGGCGTCGGTCGCGGCCCGGGGGAAACGACAGAACCATGTCTTGCCGATCGCCACCACGGATGCGCCATGGGTTTGACTGCGCGCGATGTCGAGGGCGAACAATTCGCCGGGCAGGTGGAAGGCAAGCACGCGGCCACCACCGACGCTCATGGCCAGGCCTGACAGCACGGCGAACGCCGCGCGATGCGGCGCTTCGGGCTGGACGAGGCGGTCGCCTTCGAGGAAGGGGCCGACCCGTTCCACCACGCCACGCATCTCCAGCAGGTTGTCGTCGCCACCGCGGGTTGCTTCGCATGCACCGGCGTGACGGCAGGAAGCGCTGCAATGCACAGCCGCCCGGGTTGCCGGGACGGTGGCGTGCTGGACCTGTGCGCAAGCCTGGTACATGAGGAACCTCGCTCTCTCTGCCTGGTGCGTGCAAGGCCATTCTAGGATCGGCGCGGGCCTGGTCCCTTCGCCGTCAGGCAGATGTGCGCTTATGCCGCATGCGCCCTCGGGCGACCGTGCCCCATTGACGTGGCCGGATTTTTGCTTTAGTTACGCATCTTGGGGGAATGTCAACAGGGGGCCGTCAAGGCCATGGCTAGTCGATTCACACGTTTCAATCCGATCACCGAAGATGCCGGCGCCGCCATAGCGGCCCTGCCGGATGGCTTCGTACCCGGTACCGTGGCGCCCTTCGTGATGCGCTACGGCACGGATTTCCTGATGGCCATGCAGCGCGCCGCGGCGATTCACGACGTGGCACGCCCGGCGGCGGCCGAGACCGAACCGGCCTGATGGCGCGCCCGCTCCGTCAGGGGCGCGCCCCGTCGAGCAGGTCGGCCACGGCCTCGGCCAGCGCGTGAAGGGAAAACGGCTTGCCGAGGATGGCCGTGCGTTCGGGTAGCCGTGGCGTGTCGGCGAAAGCCTCCCACGCATAGCCGGTGATGAACAGGACAGGCAGGTTCGGCAGCAGTTCGCGCGCCGATGCCGCTAGTTGCCTGCCGTCCATGCCGGGCAGGCCGACATCGGTCACCAGGATATCCACGGGATCGCCTGCGCGCAGTTGGCGCAGCGCCTCGTCGCCTTCGCCGCATTCGCCGACCGAATATCCCGCTTCTTCGAGCACCTCGCGCGACAGGGCGCGCAGCATGTGTTCGTCCTCCACCAGCAGCACGCGCCTGCCGTCCCCGCGACGCGCGCCACGTTCGATATGGGTGTGCGGAGCGGCCGTGTCACCGACATGGCGTGGCAGCCACAGGCTGACGGTGCTACCCCGGCCCGGTTGCGACTCGATGATCGCGCGACCTCCGGTCTGCCGCGCGAACCCGTCCACCATCGACAGGCCCAGGCCGGTGCCCTGGCCGATCGCCTTGGTGGTGAAGAACGGATCGAAGGCTTTTTCGACCACGGACCGCGACATGCCGGTACCGGTGTCGGATACGGCGATGACGACGTAGTCGGCGCGGCCCTGGTCGATATCCGCTCGCTCGACGTTGCGTGTCGCGATCCTCAGCGTGCCGCCACCGGGCATCGCATCGCGCGCGTTGATGGCGAGGTTGAGGATGGCGCTTTCGAGTTGGCTGGCGTCGGACAGCGTGCGCCAGAGGCCCTGTTCCATGCGCAGGTCCAGGGCCACTTGCTCGCCCAGCAGCGGACGCAGCAGCAGGTCGAGGCCGCGCACGATGGCGTTGGCGTCCACGTCGGACAAGGACAGGGCTTGTTGGCGCGAGTAGGCGAGCAGCCGGTGGGTGAGTCCCGCGGCCCGCTTCACCGCACCACCCGCGGCATCGAGCAGGCGCCGCGCTCCGTCGATACGGCCGTTCTCCAGCCGTTCGGTGAGCACTTCGATGGCACCGCCGATACCGCCCAGGATGTTGTTGAAGTCATGCGCGATGCCGCCCGTGAGACGGCCCAATGCTTCCAGCTTCTGCGCGTGGCGCAACTGGTCTTCCATGTCGCGCCGGCGCTGGATGTCGCGGCCCATGCCGTAGACGATGTCGCCGTCCGGCACGCAGGTCCAGGCGAACCAGCGGTACTCGCCGTCTTGCGTACGCAGGCGTACCTCAAGGTCCTCCACCACCTCTCCATCGAACAGCTGCGACATGGCGTCGCGCGAACGTTCCAGGTCGTCCGGATGGACGAGTTCCTCGAAGCCCAGGCCGGCCAGGTCGGTGACCTCGTAGCCCAGCTCGATACGCCATGCGGGATTGACGTTGCGGTAATGGCCGTCACGGCCCATGACCACGTAGAGGTCGCGCGAGATGCCCCAGATCTGGTCGCGCTCGCGGGTGCGCTCGTCGATTTCCCGCTCCAGCGATGCGTTCAGTTCACGCAAGGCGAGGGCGGAGCGAACGCCACGCGTGGTCTCGTTGGTGATGGCGTACATGCCGATGACGCCGCCGTTCTCGTCACGCAGCGGCGCGTACGAGAAGGTCCACCAGGTTTCCTCGTCATAGCCATGCCGGGTCATGCGCAGGGGCAGGTCGCGGTGCATCGACCCTTCGCCGGCCAGTGCCCGTTCCACATGCACGGACACATCGTCCCAGACGTCCTCCCACAACGTCTCGAACGAGTGTCCGATCGCACCGGCCGCGCGTCCGCCGAGCATGGGTCGGTAGGGATCGTTGAAGAAAAACATCTTGCCGGGCTCGGCGGAAAGGAACATCGGCTGCGGCGTGTCGAACATCGTGGCGAGCATCGATCGCAGGGCGTTCGGCCAGCGGTCGACGGAACCCAGCGGCGTGCCGCTCCAGTCGAAGGCGCGGATTTCCGCGGCCGTCGGCGAATCGACCGGGAGGAACGCGAAAGGATCGGCGTGTCGGTTCATCTCGGGCGAAGCCGGAACATGGGAATGTCCTTCGTGGCGATGACCGTCATGGAATAATGCACGAGGCGCGAAGACAATGTCGTCTACCACGGAGCCCCCCAATGTCGTCAGCGAGCCTACCGCGCAGCCCGGGCATCGACACGTTGCGGGGCGCCAGCATCCTGCTGGTCGTGATACACCACCTTGGCCTTCGCCTTCCCCTGCATAAGACGGACGCGGCGGACTGGTTGCCGGTTCCCTTCCTGAAAGGCCTGGTCCAGAACGGTTACGAAGCCGTCTTCATTTTCTTCGTCATCTCCGGTTTCCTCATCACGCGGCACGCGCTGGAGCGCGACGGGGCGTTGCGCGAGATCGACTGGCGGGCCTTCTACGCGCGCCGCGTCGCGCGCATCGCGCCCTGCCTCCTGGGCATCATCGTGGTCCTCCTGGCCTGTCACGCACTACACGTGCCGAACTACACCATCGAGCGGCCGGGCCAATCGCCGCTGGGCGCCACCCTTTCGGCGCTCACCTTCACCCTCAATGTCTACGAAGGACACACCGGCTGGTTGCCGGGGGGCTGGGACGTGCTCTGGTCGTTGTCGATCGAAGAAGTGTTCTACCTGGGCTTTCCGCTGGTATGCCTGTCACTGGGGCGAACGCGGTGGCTGGTGCCGGCCCTGTTGTTGCTGGTGTTGTCGGTGCCGTTCACGCGCGCCGCGATCGTGGACAACGAAATCTGGCAGGAAAAAGCCTATCTGCCGGGCATGGGAGCGATCGCCGCCGGTGTCCTCGCCGCTCTGGCGGTAGGTGCGGGGCCCGCTCGCCCCTTCGCGGGCCGAAGGGGGCAGGCACTGCTCGCGGTGGTGGGCCTCGTGGGTCTCGCCCTGGTCATGTTTTCCGGCGGCTGGCTGTGGAAGGCGATCCACGAGGGCTACATGCTCGTGTTGATCGGTGCGTCGGTATGCCTCGTCCTCGCGTCGCCGGAAGGCGGCCGGGCATGGCCGGGCTTCGGCTGGCTCCGCGCGATGGGAAGGGCGAGCTACGAAATCTATCTCACCCACATGTTCATCGTGTTTTCGTTGGTGGGATGCACGCGCGCCACGGGTACGGACACGGTGGACGGCTGGATCTGGTACGTGCCGGCGGTGCTGGGGTCATGGGCACTGGGCTGGCTTGTCGCCCGGGGCTTTTCGGAGCCGGCCAATCGCTGGCTACGCTCGCGCTTCCGTCCGCGCAAGGCCGAGGAGGCCGTCGTCGAGCCGGCGTGAGGCGTTGCGCGGGAGCCAGCGGCTCCCGCGCGGGGCAGGATCAATGGTGGCGATCGTTGTCGCGTGCGCGATCGATAGCCTTGCCGGCCTCCCGCTGGACCTTGCCTGCATTCTTCTCGATATTGCCCGCGGCTTCCTTCGCATGGTTACCGGTGATCTTGCCGGCGGCTTCCTTCATGGAGCCCTTGACCTCGTGTTTCATGCCCTCGGTACGGTTCTTGTCCACGTCGGTTTCCTCGCTTGCACTGCGTCGTCCGCAGCGGCACCGGTTTACGCCGTTTCGTGATTAGCGCCGCGTGAAGCCGGCGTGCGGCGGTTTTCATCCGCGAATCCCGTTACGATGCGGCCCATGTTTCCCTTGCCCAAGACGGCTACCGCGCCGTTCTGCCCGTCGGAAGTCGCCGGGTCCATCGTCGTTCCCTTCGACCTGCCCTGGTGGAAAAAGGCCGCGCGCTTCGCCGGCCCCGGCCTACTGGTTTCCGTCGGGTATATGGACCCGGGCAACTGGGCCACCGATATCGAGGCGGGTTCGCGGTTCGGCTATCGACTGCTGTTCATCGTGCTGCTTTCCAGCCTCGCCGCCATCGTGCTGCAGTGCCTGGCCGCGCGGCTGGGCATCGCCATCCAGAAGGATCTCGCCCGGCTATCGAGCGAGCGCTATCCGAAGGCCATCGGGCGCATCCAATGGGTATTCGCGGAGATATCGATCATTTCCTGCGACCTCGCCGAAGTGCTCGGGAGCGCCCTGGCGTTCAAGCTGCTGTTCGGGGTCTCGTTGCCCGTCGGCGTCGCCTTGACGGCGCTGGATACCTTCATCGTCCTCGGCTTGCAGGGCAGGGGCTTCCGCCGCATCGAATCGATCATCCTCGGACTGGTCGGCACCATCGGCATCTGCTTCGTGGTGCAACTGTTCCTGCTCGGGCCGAACTGGGCCGAGGTCGCGGCGGGATTCGTTCCGTCGTGGCACGCCGTGTCCGCGCAGGAGCCGCTCTACCTGGCGATCGGCATCCTCGGCGCCACGATCATGCCGCACAACCTTTACCTGCATTCCTCGATCGTGCAGACGCGCGCGGTGTCTGGAGAGGAAGGCAAGCGTGCGGCGATCCGCCTGACCCGCGTGGATACCATCTGCTCATTGAGCCTGGCCTTGCTCATCAACGCGGCGATCCTGATCGTGTCGGCGACCGCGTTCCATGCCAGCGGGCGCACGGACATCGCCGACATCGGCGATGCGTACCAGTTGCTCGCTCCCATCGCGGGAACCACCGTCGCCGCCGTGGCTTTCGCCATCGGCCTGTTCGCTTCGGGCCAGAGCTCCACCTTTACCGGAACCATCGCGGGACAGGTGATCATGGACGGATTCCTTCAACTGAAGATCCCTTGCTGGCAACGCCGGCTTGTCACGCGAGGGCTGGCGATCATTCCCGCCTTCATCGGCGTGATGACCATGGGCGACCGTGCGATCGGCGCCTTGTTGGTGGCCAGCCAGGTCGTGCTGAGCATCCAGTTGCCCTTCGCCATGTATCCGCTGATCCGATTCACCGACGACCGGGCCCTGATGGGCGGCTTCGTCAACACACGCCTGGTGTCGTGCACGGCATGGTGCCTCTTCGTGGTTATCTCGGCGGCGAACGTCTGGCTCGTGGCTCAGGTGTCGGGGCTCGCGTGACGCGGGACATACAAATGCATCACGCGGAGCCGCGCAGTCTCGGCTGCCGATGCCACCAACGGCCTCCCTCTCGATCCTTGACCACACTCCCCGGAGGAGACCAAGTCATGCCTGAGAAAAAGACCCTTGCCAAGGCACGGAAGGACAAGCGCGAAGGAAAGTCGCCCTCGACCCAAGCCGGGGAATTCGTGCACGAGGAAATCGAGCATGTGCGCGAAGGCAAGCACGGTGCCCGGTCGGCCAAGCAGGCGATCGCCATCGGCTTGTCCAAGGCGCGGCGGGCCGGCGTGAAGAACAAGCCGGCGAAGACGGCGAGCAAGGCCACGAAGAAGAAGGCGGTGCAGGATTCGCGTGCGGCCACCCGGAAGCGGTCCACCGGCACGGCGGCGAAGAAGTCCACGGCACGCAAGCGCGCGGCGGGCACATCGGCACGTAAGTCCACGGCCAAGAAAGCGACGGCGAAGAAATCGGCGCCGCGCTCGCAGGCGACCACCAGGGCGTTGAAGCGTGAAGGACATTCCGCCGCGTCCAAGCGCGCGTTATCGGTCCAGGGCCGCAAGAGCGCCGCGAAGCGCACGTCGTCGAGCCGGTCGGCGGCTGCCAAGAAGGCGGCACATACGAAGGGCGCGGCGGTAAGGAAGTCGGCGGCCAAGAAGGCCGCTCGAACGAGGGCGCGCAAGGCGTCCTGACAGCCGAAGGCCCGCCGCGAGGCGGGCCTTCTTTATATTTGCATGACGGAGCGCGGCCCGGTCGGGGCGAATCGCGTTAGACCGAATCGCCGCTCAGGCGGCTGGCGACTTCGCCCAGCCAGTCGTAACCGTCCATCTCGCCGCCAAAGAGGTCGAGACCGCCGTGGGTGTCCGCGACGCGGTAGCCAGCGGAGTATTCGAAGGTCGTGATGCCGTATTCGTTGCGCAGTTCGTTCATGGTCTTGTCTCCCAGTCGTTAAGGACCGGATGTTTCAATCCTCTGGCGCCGACGCCGCCGGTCTCTGGCGTGGCGTGGACCTTACGCTGCCGGGGCGATCCCAAGAAGAGGCGCCGGGCGATTGGTCCGTTTCGTTTGGTGAACAATCGGTTCGTTAGTCTTTCGTCACGCACCCAGCGGTTCGAATTTCTGAACTAACGAGTTTCCTACGAGCCCTTTCTATGGGCGGCTTGCGGCTTTACAAGGCCTTCCAAGCATTAAAACCTTGGACATCCGGTGTAAGGAAAAGGTTCAAAGAAATTTCCGATGGGGGCCATAAGTCATGCCTATCGGAATCCTTACCGTGCCCTTTCGTTCGCCGTTCCGGACGTATCCGTTAACCCTAGTTTAACTCAAGGGGCTGCCCGTCGCTACCCGTGGGGCTGAACGGCTCCCTACGCCGCTTCGGGATCGGCTGTGGGGTGGCTAGAATCCACGGTCCACCCGGCGTCGCAAGCCGGTTCAGTCATCGTAAGAGGAAGGCCCATCATGAAGTCTCGCGCCGCGGTTGCCTGGGAAGCAGGAAAGCCCTTGTCCATCGAAGAAATCGACGTCCAGGGCCCGAAGGCGGGTGAGGTGCTGGTGCGCATCGTCGCCACCGGCGTATGCCATACGGACGCGTACACACTTTCCGGCGACGATCCGGAAGGTGCGTTCCCGGTGATCCTGGGCCACGAAGGGGGCGGCATCGTCGAGGAGGTGGGTGAAGGCGTGACCTCGCTCAAGCCGGGCGACCACGTGATTCCGCTCTATACGCCGGAGTGTGGCGAGTGCAAGTTCTGCCGCTCGGGCAAGACCAATCTCTGCCAGAAGATCCGCGTGACCCAGGGCAAGGGCGTGATGCCTGACGGCACCTCGCGCTTTTCGCTGGGTGGCAAGCCGTTGCTGCACTACATGGGCACCAGCACCTTCAGCGAATACACCGTGCTGCCGGAGATCTCGCTGGCGAAGATCAACAAGGACGCCCCGCTGGAGAAGGTCTGCCTGCTCGGCTGCGGCATCACCACGGGTATCGGCGCGGTGCTCAACACGGCGAAGGTCGAGCCGGGCTCCACCGTGGCCGTCTTCGGCATGGGCGGCATCGGCCTGTCCGTGGTGCAGGGCGCGGTCATGGCCAAGGCCAGCCGGATCGTGGTCGTGGACACGAACCCGTCGAAGTTCGAGATGGCGAAGATGCTCGGCGCCACCGATTGCATCAATCCGCGCGACTACCCGGGCACGCCGATCCAGCAGGTGATCGTCGACCTCACCGACGGCGGCGTCGACTATTCGTTCGAGTGCATCGGCAACGTGGACGTGATGCGTGCCGCGCTGGAGTGCTGCCACAAGGGCTGGGGCGAATCGATCATCATCGGCGTCGCCGGCGCGGGCCAGGAGATCCGCACGCGTCCGTTCCAGCTGGTGACCGGGCGCGTGTGGCGTGGCTCTGCCTTCGGTGGCGTGAAGGGCCGCAGCCAGTTGCCCGGCTTCGTGGACCGCTACATGGGTGGCGAGATCAAGATCGACCCGATGATCACGTATACGATGGGACTGGAAGACATCAATCGCGCCTTCGACCTCATGCACGAGGGCAAGGCCATCCGCTCCGTCATCCTCTATTGAGTCCCTCGATGAACGAAACGATCGATCTGATCCGCCGCTATTACGACGCCTTCAACCGCGGCGACTGGGCCTCGATGCTGGCCCTGCTCGACGAACATGTCGTGCACGACATCAACCAGGGTGGACGCGAGCCCGGCCGCGACCGCTTCGCCGCTTTCCTGCAGCGCATGAACATGAGCTACAGCGAGCAGTTGAAGAACATCGTGGTGATGGCCAACGAGACCGGTACGCGTGCCGCCGCGGAATACGTGGTCCATGGCGTGTACAAGGCCACGGACGAAGGACTGCCGCTGGCCCAGGGCCAGAGTTATGTCCTTCCGGGCGGCGCGTTCTTCGAAGTGTCCCGGGGCCGCATCACCCGGATCAGCAACTACTACAACCTGGAAGACTGGCTGGCCCAGGTGCGCCGGGTGGAAGTCGACTGACACCTTGAAGTGCCGGAAGACGGGCCGCAGGTCTGCTGCGACCCGTCTTCCACAAGGTTGCGCCATGGCCTGGACCAATCCGCACTACGACCGTTCGAAGGCGCACCACGCCCCGGAAGGCTTCCGCAACCTCGAGCCCGATACCCGCGAGCCGGGTGGCCTGCAGCGCTGGCGCAAGGAGCGCAAGGAACAAGGCCTGCCGCGGCCGCCCATGGAGGGATACGATGCGTTCGTCCGTCGCTGGTGGCAGCGCGCGGATATCGGCGGTACCGACGATGCCGCCTGGTGGCTTGGGCACGCGACCGCACTCGTCCGTCATCGCGGCCTGACCGTGCTCACCGATCCGGTGCTGGGACAGCGCGCTTCTCCTGTGTCGTTCGCGGGTCCGTCGCGCCGGACCCCGTCACCGGCGGACGTCGCCGGCCTGCCGCAGGTCGATGTCGTGCTGATTTCGCACAACCACTACGACCACCTCGATGCGGGCACGGTGCGCGCACTCTCGCGTCGCTTTCCGCAGGCAGTGTTCCTCGTGCCGCTGGGCTTGAAGGCCTGGTTCGACCGCCGGCGCATCGGCAACGTCCGCGAACTGGACTGGTGGGAAAGCACGGACGTGCGTGGCGCGATATTCACCTTCGTCCCCGCCCGGCACTGGAGCGCGCGGACACTGTGGGACCGCAACCGTTCGCTCTGGGGTGGTTGGGTGATGGCGCAGGAGAGTTTCCGCTTCTGGTTCGCGGGCGACACGGGCTATTCGGACAAGCTGGCCGAGATCGGGCGCCGCGCCGGCCCGATCGACCTCGCCGCGATTCCGATCGGCGCGTATGCGCCACGCTGGTTCATGCGTGGCCAGCATGTCGATCCGGCGGAGGCGCTGCGCCTGCATCGGGAAATCGGCTGCAAGCGTTCGATCGCGATCCATTGGGGCGCGTTCGAACTGGCCGACGACCAACTGGACGAGCCACCGCGCCTGCTGGGGGAAGCGCTCGCGGAGGCGGGGATGGGAGCGGACGAATTCATGTTGCTCAACATCGGCGGCCGAATTGCGCTCTAATGGCGGCCCTCCCGCCGCATAGCCGCCTCCCCATGCCGTTCCATGAATTTCGCCTCGAAGGCGATTACGTCGAGCTCAATCTCCTGCTGAAACTGACCGGCATCGCCGCCAGTGGCGGCGAAGGCAAGCACATGGTCGCTGACGGCCTGGTCACGGTCGACGGCGCGGTCGAGCTGCGCAAGACCTACAAGGTCCGCGCCGGCCAGGTCGTGACGATCGGCGACAACGAGATCAGCGTGCTTCCCGAGATCGATTGAACCGGGGCTTTGAAAAAGCCATGCAGCCCGGTAGATGGGGCGTGATGTTCGGGCATCGCGATGCCCGAAGTCAGAACTCCGCTTTCAAACCATCGAAGGCGTCTTGCAGAAATTCGGCTACGGGCTTCCGCGTGCCGGTCTGCTCCCGCCATGCCTGAAGCGCGAGTCTCATCGCGCCCGTGGCAACCACGGCCACCATCTGAAGCGCCGGGCGACGCTCGGGCTGCCGCCAGACCTCGCACAACGCGTTGAAGAGCGCCTGTTCCTGTTCCAGGTAGCGCACCTGCTTACGCGCTAGCAGCGACTCGCTCGACCGCATGAGGTTGTCGATGGTTGTCATTTGCTCGGTCGTGTAGCGCGCGATGTGCTTCACCATCACGTCGCGGACCGCTTCAAGCGGCGGCACGTCGGGCGACGTCTTCAGCAGGTCGGCGATCAGCTTGGCCGAATCCACTTCCTGCCAGAACAAGATGATGTCGTCCTTCGATTTGAAGTACGAAAAAAAGGCACGGCGCGAAATACCGGCTTCCGCCGCAATGGCGTCCAGCGTCGTGCCTTCGTAGCCGTTGGCCAAGAACAAGCGCTGCCCGGCCTCGGCGACGCGTTGACGTGTTTCGCGGCGCTTGCGTTCCCGCAAGCCTTCCGTGGGCGTAGCGCCCAAAGAGGGGGAGATATCCGACATTGGCATGGCCTCTTGCATTTATGCACTGAGTGCAGTAAAAGTTGCACTTGATGCAAATATATATGCACTTAGTGTACGTATCCTTCCCTATGCAAGGCAAGAACATGGCTAACTGGACTGCTTCGGATATCCCTGCCCAGAAAGGACGCTCGGCCGTTATTACGGGAACGAGAGGACTTGGCTTTGAGACCGCGCTGGCTCTGGCACGGGCGGGCAGCGAGGTCATCCTCGCGGGTCGCAATCCTGGGAGGGGCGCAGAAGCGGTCGCCAGCATTCGCAGCGAAATCCCGCTGGCGAATGTCCGCTTCGAGCAAGTCGACCTGGCGAGCCTCGCGTCCATTGCAGAGTTCACGGCGCGGCTTCGAGGTCAGAGAAAGAGTCTTGATCTGCTCGTCAACAATGCGGGCGTGATGAGGCCACCGAAGCGGCTCGAAACCGTCGATGGTTTCGAGCTGCAACTGGGCACCAATTATCTCGGCCACTTCGTTTTGACGGCACAGCTCATGCCGTTGCTGCGCCATGGAACGGGTGCACGCGTGGTCACGCTGTCGAGCATCGCCGCGCGCGGGGGGGCGATTGATTTCGATGATCTGCAAGCTCAACGGCGCTATGCATCCATGCAGGCTTACAGCCAATCGAAGCTCGCCTGCCTGATGTTTGCTTTCGAGTTGCAGCGGCGCAGTGAAGCCGGTGGCTGGGGCGTGGCCAGCATGGCCGCGCATCCCGGCCTTTCGCGTACCGATCTCCTGGCCAGTGCGCCTGGTGGCAATGGCCGCATCGGCATTGTCCTCAGGCTCTTGCGCCCGGTCATGATGCAACCTGCATGGCAAGGCGCGTTGCCAACGCTGTTCGCGGCAACAGCCCCTGAAGCGAAAGGTGGCGGCTACTACGGGCCGGATCGGGTAAGCGAAACCCGTGGCTATCCCACCTTGGCGAAGAGACCTCCGAAATCGCTGGACACGCACGTTGCCGGGCGGTTGTGGGTGGAGTCCGAACGGCTGACCAGAGCGGTATTTCCCACGGGAGACGATCAGGGGGCCTCTGCATCAGCCCATGTCGTCAAGCCTCTGCGTGCATGAAGCGGCCGCCGGTACGTGAAACGAAAAGACCCGGCGCCATGAGGCGCCGGGTCTTTTCGTTCATGCGCTGGCGATCACATGCCCGACGTGGAGGACTTCGCCGGTTCGGTCGTGTCGGTGCTGCTCTTCTTGTGTTTCTTGTGGGTCGACTTCATGGAATCGCTGGCGCCGGATTTCATCGAGTCGTGGCTCATCGAATCCTGGCTCATGGAGTCGCCGGTTTTCTTCATCGAGTCGTGGGTCGTCTGCGTCGGGGTGGCGGCGGTCGACGCAGGCGTGGGGGAAGGTGTCTGCGTGGCGCTTTGGGCGAGGGCCGCGCCGCTCACGGTCATACAACCAGCCAGCATGGCGAGGATCAGTTTCGTGTTGCGCATGACGAAATCTCCTGGAACTTGTGGCGCCTGGGGAACATCGCGATGCATGGCGCGAAAGCATCGCTCCCGGTAAGACCGTAAGACCGGCCCTTGCGGGGTTTGCTGACGCTATTCCTTTTTCGATGAATGTTGCTCTTGCAAAGCAGCAATTCGCAGGGAACCGTTCAGGAGAAAATTAGCCACGGTTAAGTGACGGCAAGGGTCGTGCCACGCAAGAGTTGGATCACCTAGTGGAAGTCGCGCGACACGGAGGCCATGGCCGGCAGCAGATCGCTGAAATCGTGCAGCCGGCTCGCCACGAGGTGGTGCACACCGTCGATCGATTGCCATTGCCCGTCCACGGCGAGCAATACGGCATCGAGCAAGGCCTGGCGACAGGCTTCTGCGACCTTCGGCCTTACGATCACGTTGACTTGGCCGGTTTCATCCTCCAGCGTGACGAAGGTGATCCCGCTGGCGGTCTGCGGCCGCTGGCGCACGGTCACCAGGCCTGCGTGGCGCAGCCAGGCGCCATTGCGTTGCCGCGCGAGATCGCTGGCCCGGCGTGCCCGCCTCGCCAGCAAGTTCTTGCGAATGAGACCCAGGGGATGCGCGGCGAGTGAAAGGCCATGCGTGGCGTAGTCGGCGAAAACGTTTTCCGCGAGCGTGGGTGGGCGCAGCGTGGGACGTGCCTCGGCCACGGCGTCGATCAAGGGCAGGCTGCGTTCGATGCCGGAACTCTCCCAACGCGCGCGGTGGCGATGTCCGCTGAGCAGGCGCAGTGCGCCGGCATCGGCGAGGCGCTCGCGTTCGAAGCGGGTCAGGCCGGCGCGGCGGGAAAGATCGGCCAGGTCGCGCAGGGGCGCTTCCGCGCGTGCGGCCGCGATGCGCGTGCCGAGTCCGGCGGACAACCCATGGATCAGGCGCAGGCCGAGCCGCAAGGCGAACTTGCCCGGCTTCCTTTCGATGGGTTCGAGCGTGCAGTCCCAGTCACTGGCGGTGACATCGGGCGGCCGTACTTCCACGCCGTGCCGGCGGGCGTCGGCGATGAGTTGCGCGGGTGCATAGAAACCCATCGGCTGGCTGTTGAGCAGCGCACAGGTGAAGATTTCCTGGTGGTGGCACTTCAGGTACGACGAGGCGTAGGCGATCAGGGCGAAACCGGCCGCATGCGATTCGGGAAAGCCGTAGCTGCCGAAACCCTGGATCTGGTCGATGATCTGCTGGGTGAACTCGGGGGAATAGTTGTTCTTCGCCATGTTGCGGCGAATTTTCGGCTCGAATTTTTCCAGGCCGCCACGGCGCTTCCACGCCGCCATGGAACGGCGCAACTCATCCGATTCGCCGGCCGTGAAATCGGCCACCACTTGCAGGAGCGCCATCACCTGCTCCTGGAAGATCGGCACGCCAAGCGTGCGCTGGAGCACGTCGCGCACGCCGGGCTCGTAGGCAATATCTTCCTTGCGCAGCTTTCGCCGCTGCAGGAAGGGGTGGACCATACCGCCCTGGATGGGCCCCGGGCGAACGATCGCGACCTGGATCACCAGGTCGTAGTATTCCTTCGGCCGCAGGCGCGGCAGCATCGACATCTGCGCGCGCGATTCGATCTGGAACACGCCCACCGTGTCCGCTTCCTGGATCATCGCGTAGGTCGGGCCATCGTCCATGGGAATGTCGGCGATGCGGCGGTAGTCGATGCCTTGGTGCTCGCGCAACAGGTCGATCGCCTTGCGCATGCAGGTGAGCATGCCCAGGGCGAGGCAGTCGACCTTGAGCAGCTTCATGGTTTCCAGGTCGTCCTTGTCCCACTGGATGATCGTGCGATCGTTCATCGCGGCGTTCTCCACCGGCACGAGGTGATGCAGCGGCGTATCGGAGATGACGAAGCCGCCCACGTGTTGCGACAGGTGGCGTGGCATGCCGCTGAGTACTTCCACCAGCACCATGAGCTGGCGGATGGTGCGGTTGGTGACATCGAAGCCTCGTTCGCTCAGGCGCTGGGCGATGGATACCTCGCCATGCGCATGCGAATAGGCGCGGCTCAACTGGTCGAGCTGGTCTTCGGAAAGACCCAGTGCCCGGCCCACGTCACGTGCGGCGCTCTTGTGCCGGTAGCTGATGACCGTGGCGGCGAGCGCGGCGCGGTCGCGTCCATACTTGTTGAACACGTACTGCAGGACTTCCTCGCGTCGCTCGTGTTCGAAGTCCACGTCGATATCGGGTGGCTCGTCGCGTTCGATCGAGATGAAGCGTTCGAACAGGGTGGATATCTGCGAGGGGTTCACCTCGGTGATGCCCAGGCAGAAGCAGACCACCGAATTGGCCGCCGAGCCACGGCCCTGGCAAAGGATGTTCTTCGAGCGCGCGAAGTGGACGATGTCCTGCACGGTGAGGAAGAAGGCCTCGTATTTCATGCGGGCGATGAGTTCGAGTTCCTTCTCGATGCGCTCGACGATCGAGGGCGCGACACCGCCGGGCCAGCGCGTGGCGGCGCCTTCATAGGTGAGCTGGCGCAGGTAGGCCGGTGGATCGAGGCCTTCCGGAACCAGCTCGCGTGGGTAGACATAGTTGATGTCACGCAGGTCGAAGCCGGTGCAGCGCGCGGCGACGACGAGGGTTTCATCGATGATGTCGCGTGGGTAGATGCGGGCGATCGTCTCGCGTCGGCGCAGGTGGCGCTCGCCGTTGGGAAACAGGTCGTGCCCGGCCTCGGATACGGGCTTGTTGAGCCTGATGGCGGTCATGATGTCCTGCAACGCGCGCCGGCGGCGACGGTGCATGTGGACGTCCCCCGCGGCGACGCAGGGCAAGCCGTGGCGTTCGCCCATCTCGCGCAGGGTCGCCAGTTCGGCATCGTCGTGCTGGCCACGGTGCAGTTCCACGGCGAGCCAGGCACGGCCATGGAAATGGGCCGACACCCAGGCCGCGCGCGCTTCATGCGTGGCCGCATCGTTGGCGGCGAGGGGGCCGGGTGCCCAGAGCACGCCGAGGCCCGGCCCGAGGGATTCGAAGTCGCCACGGTTCAACTCATAGTGTCCCTTCGCCGCGCGACGCCGGCCGAGCGTGATGATCCGGCACAATTCGGCGTAGCCCGCCTGGTTCTCCACCAGCAGGACGATCACGGTGCCGTCGGTGAGGCGGAGTTCGCTACCGACGATGAGGGGAACGCCGGTTTCCAGCGACGCTTCCAGGCCGCGCACGATGCCGGAAAGCGAGCACTCGTCGGTGATGGCGAGCGCCGCATAGCCGATGTCCCTTGCCCGCTCGAACAACTCGCGCGCACTGGATGCGCCACGCTGGAAACTGAAGTCGCTGAGCGCGTGCAGTTCGGCATAGGCGGGGACGGCGGTGTCCTCGTCGTTGGCGGGCGTCAGGTGGGATGTGTCGATCTTCATGGTGAAGAAGGGATCAGGCGAACCAGCCGTGCAGCATCCAGCCGTCGAGGGTGCCGGGGGGCAGGTAGGCCCAGGCTTGCTGTCCGTGCACGGTGCGCACGATGTAGTAATCGCGCCGCGCGTCGTTTCCATCCCACCAGCCGCTTTCGATGCGCTCGGGGCCGGCGAGGAGGGCCGCCGGGTCGGGACGCATCGGTATCGGTCGCGGCAACAACCAGAGCGGCCGGCGCCGACGCGGCAGCGAGACCGTGGCACCGGGCGTGCCGTAGCGCGAGGCTCGTTCGGGGCGATGATCGGCCACCAGCGCGATCTGGCGCAGCGCCGCGTTACCCAGGCGCGCGCGCAGGCGTTCGTCGAGCGTGGGCCAATCGAGGCCGTCCCCGTGGATCGGTTCGAACAGGTCGCGCAGCGGTGGCCGGAACACCGGCAGTTCTTCGGCATCGAGTTCGATCGCGCGCGCCGGGGCGGGCAGCGTGGTGCGTTCCAGCCGCGTACGGGCCAGTTCGAACAGGCGCTCGGCATCGCGTTGCGGCGCGGCCATGGCGACCACGACGCGGGTGGATTCGCCGCGTGCATGGTCGAGGGTGAGTGTGAAACGCTGTACGCCTCCGTCGCGGGCGGCCAGCAGGTTCGCCAGCGTGCGGGTGAGGCGGCGCAGGGGAAACAGCAACGGCTGGCTGCCATCCAGTTCGCCGTCGAACTCGATCTTCTGGCGGAAATGGGCCGGTGGCTGCCAGGCGGGCAGGGCGTCGGCGGCTTCCCCGCGAATGCGATCGAGCCAGTTCACGCCTTCGCGGCCGATGCGCCGGGTGAGTTCCGGGCGTGGGAGGCGGAAAACCTCCTCCAGGCGGCGAAAGCCCATGGCATGCAGCGATGTCACCGTGGCGACGGGCAGACCGCTCTGGTCCAACGGCAAGGCGCCCAGCATGCGTCGCACCCCTTCGCGCTCCGGCAGCACCATGCCGTCGGCATGGGCGGCGAACACCCAGGAAGCGGCGGCGAACGGCGTCGCCGCCAGGGTATGCGCGTGTCCTTGCGCGGAGAGCCCGCTACGCAAGCGTTCGGCCAGCACGGGCCAGCCATCGAACAGACGCAAGCTGGCGCCGACTTCCATCAGGATCGCGTGCGGTGGCACCAGGCTCACATGGCCACTGAACTGGTAGCACCAGGCGGCTAGTTCGGCGAGCAGCCGGCCTTCCGCATCGGGATCGCGTGGGCGCACTTCCAGGGAAGGACACAAGGCACGTGCGGCGGCGAGACTCTGACCACGGCGTACACCGAAGGCGCTGGCTTCGGCGTTAGCCGCGGCGATCAGGCGTTGGCGGGCCCGATGGTCGAGCAAGGCAGAGGGGCCTGCCTCCGGTGTCGCGGCGAAGGCGGCGGAGAACGCCAGGCCGGGAAAGCGGAGACAGGCCCAAAGCATGACTGCGTAGGAGAAGCGACGACGGCGCGTCCGTCATGACGGCGTGGAAAACGCGGCGTCATGAAGGAAACCATCAGGCCCGCATGCGCAGCAGTGGAGCGGTGGTGGTCAGCAGGCCACGCGACTTGAGCACGTCCACATAAGTGGCCTCGTCGCTGTTGCTGACCTTGAGCCGCAGCGCAGCCGGGCTGTTCTGCGCGGCGTGTGCGGCGGGACGGAAAATCATGGCGCAGGCGTCGCCGCTTTCGGCGGCCAGTTGCAAGCGCCGCAGGCTGCGGTAATCGATATCCGGCAACCAGCCGACCACGGCACCGCAGCAACCCGAACGCAGGCACTGTTCCATGCTCCAGGCGGCTTCGGTGCTCCCGGCCTGGATCTCATGCAGGAAACGAAGGTCCACACCCGCGGCGGCAAGGGCGGGTGCATAGGGCAGGTAAGGCGGCGCGACGAAGATCACCCGGCGGTGCTCCTGGGTGAGTGCCGCCAGTGCAGGCATCACCAGGTCCAGTTCACCGAGGCCATCGTGTTCGAACAGGATTTCGCTGAGCGCGCCTTGCGGCCAGCCTCCACCCGGAAGCTTGGCATCCAGCGAAGTCCAGCCCGTGGACAGGGCGCGCACGCGCGGCTGTCGGTCGGCGGAACGGCGCCAGATACCGGGATGGTCGAGCACCTGGGCGAGGGTCGGAGTGGCGATGGCGTTCATGGTCAGGTCCTGCGGATGATGCCGACGTAACGCCCTTCGATGGCGAACGCGTGGCGGCGAGGGTCGACTTCGATCGGCGCGAAGTCGGGGTTTTCGGGCAATAACAGGAGACGGTCGCGTTCGTGCTTCAACCGCTTCACGGTGACTTCGTCGTCGAGGCGGGCCACGACGATCTGGCCGTCGCTGGCGGTGGCCGTCTTGTGCACGGCCAGAAGGTCGCCGTCGAGGATGCCGACATCGCGCATGCTCATGCCGACGACGCGCAGGAGGTAGTCGGCGCGCGGCCGGAACAGCGCGGGGTCGACTTCCAGTTGCGCCTCGATGTTTTCCTCGGCGAGGATCGGCGAACCGGCGGCGACGCGGCCGACCAGCGGCAGGTCGTTCGCGGCGGCCATGCGCATCAGCGCGGCGTTGCCGGCCGGAAGGCGCAACCCGCGATGTTGCGGCGAACGCTCCAGCACGCCCTTGCGTACGAGGGACTCCACGCATGCCTGGGCGGAGCTGTGGCTGGAGAAGCCGAGGGCATCGGCGATCTCCCGCAGCGTCGGCGGCAGGCCTTGCGTCTGCAGGTATTCCTGCAGGAAGGCGAGGGTCTTTTGCTGGCGCTCGGTAAGGGTAGGTGTCGACATGCGTACATTTGTACAGGTGTCGATGAAGCGGCGCAAGGGGGAAATCGTGTCGTGCCTTCCGGTGGGAGCCGACCTTGCCCTGCCTGGTGGGAGCCGACTTGTCAGCGATCCCGCGGCGGCGGGCCGGTTCTTCGTGCTTCATTCGGCTCGGCTTCGCCCTCGCGTTCGTTGTGTGCGTGGCGGGGGAGCTGCCGGGCGTCCCCCTCGGCGCGCCAGGCGGCGCCGGCCCTTGGGGAAGGAAAGCCGCTGCGCGGCCGTGTTTGATGGCTGGCGCCCCTGCGGGCTCGGACGGTCGGGCGGGGGTTTTCGATTCGGCTCCTGCCTCAGCGAAAACGATCGGCCGTCCAGGCCGATCCCCTGCGGGCCTTGTCCGCCCGGCCGTCCTCGGTGCCTCATGTCGCGCCGAGGGGGACGCCCGGCAGCTCAGTCACGACCGCGGTGGGTTGAGGGGAAAGAGCGAAGGTCGTCGCACGCCGCACGCCGCACACCGCACACCGCACACCGCGACACCGCGACACCGCGACACCGCAAAGCACCGCCCCCTGTTTGACCGCCACATCCTGGTGGGAGCCGACTCTGTCGGCGATCCCGCGGCAGCGGGCCCGGTTGAGGCAAGCACCCATCGCCGACAGAGTCGGCTCCCACCAGAGCGACGGCCACCCGAATGGCGGGTGTTGCTTGTGCCGCACGACACCTCAGTGCTCGGGAGAGCCGTCGGCCGCCACCCTCGTCGCGAGGTGTGGAACCGAGGAGCGCCGGGCGAAAAGGCCCGTAGGGGGCCGGCCTGGACGGCCGGCCGTTTTCGCTGAGGCACGGAGGCCGAATCGAAAACCCCGCCCGGCGCGACGGGCGCGACGGGGCGCAGCCATCAGACACGGCCGCGCAGCGGCCTCCTTTCCCGAGCGACGGTGTAACCGGAGCGACGAGGGTGGCGGCCGACGGCTCTGCCCCACACAACCCAACGCGAGGGCGAAGCCGAGCCCAGCCCAGCCCTTTAGCAAGAAACAAAACACGTCAAAGGACTTGCACGTTTATGCACGTTTTCATACATTGATGCGCATTCGCCATCCATGGAAGTCCGCATGAAGCCTGCGCGCGCCACCCGATTGATCTTTCTCCTTTCCGGCATCGGCATGGCCAGCTGGGCTCCGATGGTGCCGTATGCCAAGGCGAAGCTCGGGCTCGACGATGCGACGCTCGGCCTGGTGCTCCTGTGCATGGGCTGCGGGGCGGTCGCCGCCATGCCCCTGGCGGGGTTCCTGACCAACCGTTACGGGAACCGCGATGTCATCGGTGTCAGCGGATTGCTGGTCTGCGTGGCTTTGCCCCTGCTCACACTCGCTTCCAATGCTTATTGGCTCGGTGCCGCCCTGTTGTTCTTCGGTGCCGCGCTGGGCGTTGTCGACGTGGCCATGAATGCCCACGCGGTGGACGTGGAAAAGCATGCGGGCAAACCGATGATGTCGGGCTTCCATGGCCTTTTCAGCGTAGGCGGCCTCGTCGGTTCGGCAGGCATGGCGGCACTGTTGAAGGCGGGTGCGCCGCTGACCGGCAGCGCGTTGGCCGTGTCGGCGGCCTTGCTCGTCATCGTCGTGACGCAATGGAGGCACTTCCTGGTTCGACTCGACGATTCCGACCAGTCGCATTCCATTTTCCGCGTGCCCTCGGCATCGGTATTCCTGCTGGGCTTCCTCTGCCTGGTGGTGTTCCTCGCCGAAGGCGCGATGCTGGACTGGAGCGCGGTGTTCCTGCGTTTCTCGCGCGGATTCGATCCTTCGCTGGCTGGCCTGGGTTATGCCGCATTCTCCATCGCGATGGCTTGCGGCCGCCTGCTCGGCGATCGCATCACGGCCTCGGTGGGGCCAGTGACGATCGTGCGCGTAGGTGCCCTCCTGGCCGCGCTCGGCTTCTTCCTTGCCACTGCCTTGCCCTGGGGACCGGCTGCGATGTTGGGCTTCATCCTGGTAGGTATCGGCGCATCGAATATCGTCCCCGTGCTGTTCAGCGCGGCTGGTCGCCAGCCGGGCACGTCGCCTGGGATCGCCATCGCCACGGTCACGTCGCTGGGTTACGCGGGCATGCTCGCCGGCCCGGCGGCCATCGGCTTCGCCGCCCACCTGAGCAGCCTGTCGCTGGCCCTTTGCGGGGTGGCTGTGTTGCTCGTGATCGTATCAACCTGCGCGTCCATCGCGCGCCGCTAAGGATCGTTTCATGCATAGCAAACGTGATGTCGTCATCTTCGATTTCGGCGGTGTCCTGATCGACTGGAATCCGCGCTACCTCTATCGCAAGTTGTTCGGCGACGACGAGGCGGCGATGGAAGCCTTCCTGGCCGAGGTGACCACGCCGGAATGGAACCTGCAGCAGGACGCGGGCCGCTCCTGGGACGAGGCGGTGCGCCTGCTCACCGCGGAGCATCCCAGCAAGGCCGAACTCATCGCGGCCTACCAGCACCGTTGGGAGGAAACACTCGGCGGCGCGATCGACGATAGCCTGCATATCCTGCGCGAATTGAAAGAGGCCGGGCATCCTCTCTATGGCCTCACCAACTGGTCGCACGAGACCTTCCCCTTCGCCCGAGAGCGCTTCGATTTCCTCGCCCTTTTCAATGGCATCGTCGTCTCGGGCGAGGAGGGCACGATCAAGCCCGACCCGAAGCTCTACCAGACCCTGCTGGAGCGCTACGACATCGATCCGTCGCGTGCGGTGTTCATCGACGACAACAAGGTCAACGTGGATGCCGCCGAAGCGCTGGGCATCCATGGCATCCACTTCCACACGCCCCGGCAACTTCGTGCGGAGTTGATCGAACTGGGTTTCCTTCCGGCATGAATGCGCCGCTCGATACGACGCTGCCCCGCGAACGCGAACAGCTGATCCTCGAGCGCTTGCGCCGCGAAGGCAAGGTCGTCGCCGCCGACCTCGCACAGGAGTTCCGCGTATCGGAGGATTCGATCCGGCGCGACCTGCGCGACCTGGCCGCGCAAGGGCTGTGCCGCCGCGTTTATGGCGGTGCCTTGCTCGCGGTGAATATCCCTCCGCTGGGCGAGCGTCACGGCGAGCGGGCGGAACTCAAGCGCGAACTCGCGCGGACGGCGATCGGCCTCGTCGGGCGCGGGCAGATACTGTTCATCGACGCGGGTTCGACCAATACCGCGCTGGCGAAGATGTTGCCGGAAAACCATGACCTCACCGTGGTGACGAATGCGCCGGACGTGGCATTGGCGGTGCTCGGCCGTCCCGGTTTCGATGTGATCGTGCTGGGGGGGAAGCTCGATCCGGCCATTGGTGGCGCGATCGGTTCGCGAACGGTTCGCCAGGCACAGGACATCCGCGCGGACCTCTGTTTTCCAGGGGTGTGCGCCATCGATCCCGAGCGTGGGCTATGGACCTACGACGAGGAAGAGACGGTGTTCAAGCAGGCGATCATCGAGGCGAGCGGTGAGACGGTGGCGATCGCCACGCCGGACAAGCTGGTGGCGTCGGCGACGCACCATACGGTGCCGATCACCGGTATCGCGCACCTGGTGGTGGCGGCGGATACGGATGCGGCGGTGGTGGAGCGGTATCGCGCGGCTGGCGTGACGGTGCATAGGTAGGTCGATCGCCGCTGAAGCGGCTCCCGCCAAGCCGCGACAACCTGGTGAGAGCCGACCCTGTCGGCGATGGGGGACAAGACAACCCGACAGGATGAGACGGCCCTCAGGACCGCCTCACCGCCTTCTCGTCTCGCTTGCTTCAACCCGCCTTTTTCTTGGCCAAACGCAGCCAGGTGTCGACCACGGTGTCCGGATTGAGCGACATCGATTCGATGCCCTGTTCCATCAGCCACTCCGCCAGATCCGGATGATCGGAGGGGCCCTGGCCGCAGATGCCGACGTACTTGCCCTTGTCGCGTGCCGTCTTGATCGCCATGGCGAGCAGCTTCTTCACCGCTGCGTCGCGTTCGTCGAACAGGTGGGCCACGATGCTCGAATCGCGATCCAGGCCAAGGGTGAGCTGGGTGAGGTCGTTCGAACCGATGGAGAAGCCGTCGAAGATGTCGAGGAATTCATCCGCCAGCAGGGCGTTTGACGGCACCTCGCACATCATGATCACCTTCAGGTCGTGCTCGCCCTGGACGAGACCGTTCTGGCGAAGCACCTCGATCACCTTGCGGCCCTCGTCGAGCGTTCGCACGAAGGGAATCATCACCCACACATTGGTGAGGCCCATGACCTCGCGCACGTACTTGGCGGCCTTGCATTCCAGCGCGAACGATGCGGCGAAGCCCGGATCGACATAACGGCTGGCGCCGCGGTAGCCGATCATCGGGTTCTCTTCGTGCGGTTCGTAGCGCGAACCGCCGATCAGGCCGGCGTACTCGTTCGACTTGAAGTCGGACAGGCGCACGATCACCGGCTTCGGGTACACCGACGCGGCAATGGTCGCGATGCCTTCGGCGAGGCGATCGACGTAGAAGGAGACCGGGTCCTTGTAGCCCTGGATACGGGCGTCGATGCGAGCCTTGGTTTCCGCATCCTGTTTGCCGTATTCCAGCAAGGCCTTCGGATGCACGCCGATGTGGCTGGCGATGATCATTTCCAGGCGTGCCAGGCCGATGCCGGCATTGGGCAGCATGCCGAAATCGAAGGCGCGTTCGGGGTTGGCCACGTTCATCATGATCTTCAGCGGCGCTTCCGGCATCGCGCCCAGGTCGGCGGTGATGCGGTCGAACTTCAGCGTGCCCTCGTAGATCGTGCCGGTGTCGCCTTCAGCGCAGGAGACGGTGACTTCCGCGCCGTCGGGAATCGTCTCCAGCGCGTTGCCGCAGCCGACCACGGCCGGCACGCCCAACTCGCGGGCGATGATCGCCGCGTGGCAGGTACGACCGCCGCGATTGGTCACGATCGCCGCGGCACGCTTCATCACCGGCTCCCAGTCGGGATCGGTCATGTCAGCCACGAGCACGTCACCGGGCTGGACCTTGTTCATGTCGGCGAGCGAGCGGATGACGCGGGCCTTGCCGGCACCGATCTTCTGGCCGATGGCGCGGCCCTCGGTGAGCACCTTGCCCTTTTCGTTGAGCTGGAAGCGCTCCAGCGTGGTCGCGTGGTCACGCGATTTCACCGTCTCCGGACGTGCCTGCACGATGTAGAGCTTGCCGGTGTGACCGTCTTTCGCCCACTCGATGTCCATCGGGCGGCCGTAGTGCTTCTCGATGACGAGCGCCTGGCGCGAGAGCTCTTCCACGTCGGCATCCGCGATGCAGAAGCGATGACGGTCGTCGACCGGCGTCTCCTCGATGCGCACGCGCTCGCCCGGCTGGTCGGAATAGACCATGCGCTGTTGCTTCGCGCCGAGGCTGCGGCGGAGAACGGCCGGCTTGCCTTCGCGCAGCGTGGGCTTGAAGACGTAGAACTCATCCGGGTTGACGGCGCCCTGGACGACCATCTCGCCCAGGCCGTACGAGCCGGTGACGAAGACCACGTCGCGGAAGCCGGATTCGGTATCCAGGGTGAACAGCACGCCGGACGCGCCGACGTCGGAACGAACCATCAGCTGCACGCCGGCGGAAAGGAACACGTCTTCGTGCTTGAAACCCTGGTGCACGCGATAAGCGATGGCCCGGTCGTTGTAGAGCGAGGCGAAAACCTCCTTCACCTTATGCAGGACATCGTCGATGCCGACGACGTTGAGGAAGGTTTCCTGCTGGCCCGCGAACGAGGCGTCCGGAAGGTCCTCGGCCGTGGCGGAGGAACGCACGGCCACCGCGATATCGGTGGCGCCGGCGTCCTTGCACAGCTTGATGTAGGCATCGCGGATGGCTTGCTCGAGGTCGGCGGGCAGGGCGGTATCGACGATCCAGCCACGGATCTCCTTGCCGCCCCGGGTCAGTTCGTCCACATCGTCCACGTCCAGCGTGGCCAGGCGCTCCTGGATACGCTTCGCGAGGCCGCTCTTCTCAAGGTAGGTCTGGAAGGCGTCGGCCGTGGTGGCGAAACCGCCAGGTACGGAGACACCTAGTTTCGCCAGATTGCCGATCATCTCGCCAAGGGAGGCGTTCTTGCCGCCCACCTTGCCCAGGTCGGTCATGCGTAGCGCGTCGAGCCAAAGTACCAGGTCGCTCAAGGGAAGATCCTCACAATCGGTTCGTCGGTTTTGCGGCGGGCCGCGCTAGAAAATCCATACATTGTCGGGGGGTGGTCGGCGCCGAAACAAGGCGCGATGCACAAACGTTCAGCGATGATGCGGGGTGGATTGTTATCGCGGCGTCTTGAGCTAAGGTGCATCCATGGACCACCGCAGGGAAAATGACCGATGCGTCGCACCGTGTTCTTCATCTCCGACTCCACCGGCATCACGGCCGAGACCATCGGCAACAGCATGCTGGCCCAGTTCGAGGGGGTGCAGTTCGATACCCACCGGCTGCCCTTCATCGACAACCCGGCCAAGGCCGAGGCGGCCTGCCTGCGGATCAAGACCAAGTACGCCCAGGACGGCCAGCGTCCCATCGTGGTCAATACCATGACTTCGCGGACGTTATGCGACATCGTGGCAGGCAGCGGGGCGCTGATGCTCGACGTCTTCGCCCCGTTCATCGATCCCCTGGAGGCGGAACTGGGCGCGAAGCAGTCCGGCGCGGTCAACCGCTCGCACGGTCTGGTCGATTTCGAGCGCTACGAGGCCCGTATCGAGGCCACCAACTACGCCCTGGCCCACGACGACGGGTTGGACGTGGACTACAACCAGGCCGACGTGGTGCTGGTGGGGGTCTCCCGCTCGGGCAAGACGCCCACTTGCCTCTACATGGCCTTGCATTACGGCGTCTGCGCCGCCAATTATCCGCTCACGGACGACGACCTCGACAAGCTGGAGCTGCCGACGCGTCTACGCCCTTATCGCAGCCGGTTGTTCGGTCTCACCATCGACCCGATCCGCCTGGCGCAGATTCGCGAGCAGCGCCGTCCCGGCAGCCGCTACGCCACGCTGAAGCAGTGTCGCTGGGAACTCGAACAGGCCGACAGGCTGATGCGACGGGAGAACATCCCGGTCCTCAACACGACGCACACCTCGATCGAGGAGATTTCGAGCAAGATCTTCGAGTACCTCGGTATCGAACGCCATATGTATTAGACGAGAACGTTTACGGAGCACCGCCACCCCCATGACCGCCGTCATCGAACGCCCCATCGCCCTTATCCCGGGACGCTTCGAGTTCCTGATGGGACTCTATGCCGAGAACTACCACCGGCTGGCACGGCTGTTCGCACCGCAGCGGCTGGCGCCGGGCCGGTATATCTCGGACGTGGACGATGGACTGAAGGTGCGCCTGGACGTGCAGGAGAAGCATCCGTACACGCTCGAACTCGAACTCACCTACGACTTCGTCGATGAAGCGACGGGACAGCCGTCACCTTCGGCGCAGCTGCGCATGTATACCGATGCGCACGTCGCGGAGGCCATGCATTGCCATCCGGGCCGCAAGCTGTGGCAGGTGCTGGGGCCGTTTCCGCCCGCGCGCACGGTGTTGCAGCACCGTCTGCGCATGAACGGCTTCCTCAGCCGCTGGCTGGAATACCTGGCCGAGCAGGGCCATTCGATCGGCACCCTCGAACGCCTGGGCGACGTCCCGGCCGAGTGACCGGCACCCGCCAAACCTTGAATTCAGGGCAAAAAAAACCCGCCGGAAGGCGGGATTCTCTTGGAAGTAATGGCGGAGCGGACGGGACTCGAACCCGCGACCTCCGGCGTGACAGGCCAGCATTCTAACCGACTGAACTACCGCTCCACACTACGTTCCACTTCCAACAACAACCAACTTCCTTCGTCCTTTACACTCTTCGGCGGACCGAAAAGTGGCGTCCCCACGGGGATTCGAACCCCGGTCGCCACCGTGAAAGGGTGATGTCCTAGGCCTCTAGACGATGGGGACGTACTAGAAGTTGGTGGAGCCAGCCGGGATCGAACCGGCGACCTCCTGCATGCCATGCAGGCGCTCTCCCAGCTGAGCTATGGCCCCCTGCTGGAAGCCGCAAAGATTACGTCCGACCCGTGACTTCGTCAAGCATTCGTTACATTTTTTTTGAATTTATTTTCGAAAAAAGGGGAATGCCGAGACCTGACGCGTACTTGCGGGGAAGTGCGTTCCACCACTTTCTTCGCCTCGTGTGCTTCGGTCGTGGCACACCGGTTAACCTGTCCTTCCATACCTACAGGGACAGGCATGCACGGCATCGTTTTCATCCAGGATCTGGCGACGGTGATGCTCGTCGCCGGACTCACGACGGTGCTTTTCCAGCGCCTCAGGCAGCCCGTGGTGCTCGGCTACATCATCGCCGGCGTGCTCATCGGTCCGCACACGCTGCCGGTGATCTTCATCCACGACGAGGAAACGATCCGGACCTTGTCCGAACTGGGCATGATCCTCCTGCTGTTCGCGCTGGGCCTGGAGTTCAGCCTGAAGAAGCTGCGCGCGGTGGGTGGCGCCGCCCTGGTCGCCGCCTTCGCCGAAATCGTGCTGATGGTCTGGATCGGCTACGAGATAGGGCGTTTCTTCGGCTGGTCGGCCATGGATTCGCTGTTCCTCGGCGCCATGCTTTCGATTTCCTCCACCACCATCATCATGAAGGCGCTCGAGGACCTGGGCCTGAAGCGCGAGCGCTTCGCCCAATTGATGTTCGGCATCCTCATCGTCGAGGATCTCCTGGCGATCGTGCTGATGGCCCTGCTGACCGGTATCGCCGGTACCGGCGGTGTCGAGGCGGGGCAGGCGCTGGCGGCGGTCGGCCGGCTAGGCCTCTTCATGGCGGTGTCGCTGGTGGTGGGGCTGTTGCTCGTGCCGCGCGTCGTCGACTACATCGCGCGGGTGAGCCGCAACGACGTGCTACTGGTGGCCGTGCTCGGCATCTGCTTCGGTTTCTGCCTGCTGGTGACGGAAATGGGCTACAGCGTGGCGTTGGGGGCTTTCATGATCGGCGCGATCGTCGCGGAATCGGAAAGCGTGACGCGGATCGAACGCATCGTGATGCCGGTGCGCGACATGTTCAGCGCGATCTTCTTCGTCGCCATCGGCATGCTGATCGACCCCGACCTCCTGCTGAAATATGCCTGGCCGATCACCGTGGTCACGATCGCGGTGGTCCTGGGCAAGGTCATCACCTGCAGTTTCGGCAGTTTCGTGGCGGGCAACGACGGGCGCACCTCGCTTCGCGTGGGCATGGGCCTGGCGCAGATCGGCGAATTCTCGTTCGTCATCGCCTCGCTCGGCCTGACGCTCAAGGTGACCAGCGATTTCCTCTATCCCGTGGCCGTGGCGGTATCGGCCATCACCACCTTCCTCACGCCTTACCTCATCCGTTCGTCGGACCCGCTGGCACGCTTCATGGGCCGGACCTTGCCGCCGCGCTTCACGGGCGTGTTCGCCGCCTATACGGAATGGATGGGCAACCTCGGCCTGCAAGGGCAGGGCGCCGTCGTGATGAAGATGATCCGCCGGCTGGTCTGGCACGTGATCATCAACACGGCCCTGGTGGTCGCCGTGTTCATCATCGTGGCCTTCGTCTATCGCCGCGGCTTCCTGCACCTGGACATGTTCAGCGACCGGCCGACGGTGCAGCGCAGCCTGGCCTGGTCCATCGCGGCGCTGCTCTCCCTGCCGATGGTCGTGGCCACCTACCGCAAGGCGGGAGCCCTGGGCATGCTGCTGGCGGAGCTGTCCATTCCCGACCGGTTCGGCGCGCGTACCTACACGATCCGCTCGGTGCTGGGCCGGATCATCCCCCTGGTGGCCATGCTGGTGATGGGCCTGCTGGTGGCGGCGCTGGCCTCGACCATCCTGCCGCCCCGGGAGGTCGCCCTGGTCCTGGTCCTGATCGGGATAGGCCTCACCTGGCTGCTCTGGCGGGTGCTGGTCCAGGTCCACGCCCGGCTCCAGGCCGCCATCCGCGATACCCTGGAAAAGCCGGGGCAGGACCACCCCGAGTGACCCAGTCCTCATTTCGACGAAAGGTTCCTGAACTTTTCATGTGAAACCTTGTCTTTCGCCCCGTCATTGCAAGCAGGGCGCGAACCACCGCACAATGGCGTTTCCGCCTCCACAAGGAGGTGTACCGGCGGCGTCGCCGATCTTTCTAGAGAGGGAGTACCGAATGAAGCACTTTTTGCGTCCCACGATGACGGCCGTCGCCCTGGCGGTTGCGCTGGGTACGGCCGCGGGCGCATCCGCCCAGGCCGCCAAGCCGGCTGCCTCCGCGGCACCGGTCGATAAACAGAAGGCCAGCTATGTCGTGGGTTGGGACCTCGCCAGCTCGCTTCCGCCGCTCGTCGCGAAGGAAGTCGATGCCGCCACGGTCGCCAAGGCACTGCAGGCTGCGCTGTCGGGCCAGAAGCCGACCATGTCGGAAGCCGAGGCCAAGTCGGTTCGCGAAGCGTTCGTCGCCCAGCTGAAGGTCAAGGCCGAGGCCGAGTACAACAAGGTCGCCGCCCAGAACAAGCAGGAAGGCGATGCATTCCTGGCCAAGAACAAGTCGGCTGCCGGCGTGAAGGTCACGTCCTCGGGCCTGCAGTACCAGGTCGTCCAGGCCGGTACCGGTCAGCGTCCGGGTCCGAACGACACCGTCACCATCAACTACACCGGCACCTTCGTGAATGGCGAGAAGTTCGACTCCTCGGCCGATCACCAGCCGGCGGGTCCGGCCCAGATCCCGCTCGCCGCGGTGATCCCGGGCTTCCGCGAGGGCCTGCAGCTGATGCAGACCGGCGGCAAGTACAAGCTGTTCATCCCGTCGAACATCGCTTACGGCGCCAAGCCGGAAAACGGCTTCCCGCCGAACGCGACGATCATCTTCGACGTCGAACTGCTCAAGACCGGCCCGACTCCGGCTGGCCAGGGCCCGGGTGCTCCGGGTGCCGCGCCGCAGGGTGGCAAGTAAGCCTTAAAGGCTTACCGGCAATATCGAAAGGGCGCGGAGCAATCCGCGCCCTTTTTCTTTGCGACACCCTGGCTTCTTTCCGACTGCCTGGATTCTTGCCACACCCTGGTGGGAGCCGACCTTGTCGGCGATCCCGCGGCAGCGGGCCAGGCTGAGGCAAGCACCCATCGCCGACAAGGTCGGCTCCCACCAGGTCGGCCCACACGGGGCGGTCCTATCAAGGCTGCCCAGCAAGGCTGGTTCCCACAGGGGCGGCGAGGCACTTGGTTTGTTTGCCGCGCGTGCCGGACTACAATTGCCCGTTACGACGAGCCTGTCGAAAGCTCCGGGAGCTTCATGAAAGTCACGATCTTTGGAACCGGCTATGTGGGTCTCGTCACGGGGGCCTGCCTGGCCGAGATGGGCAACCATGTCGTCTGCGTGGATGTCGACGCCGGCAAGGTCGAACGGCTGAAGCAGGGCGACGTTCCCATCTACGAGCCGGGCCTGGAGCCCATGGTCATCCGCAACCATGCGGACGGACGCCTCGATTTCACCACGGATGCCGCACCCGCCATCGCCCATGCCGACATCGTGTTCATCGCGGTCGGCACGCCGCCCGACGAGGATGGCAGCGCCGACCTGCAGTATGTGCTTGCCGTGGCCAAGACCATCGGCGACCACATCGATCGCTATACCGTGGTGGTGAACAAGTCGACCGTGCCCGTGGGCACCGCCGATCGCGTGCGCGCCGCGGTGGCGGCACGATTGGAAAAGCGCGGCATCGACGTACCGTTCGATGTCGTTTCCAACCCGGAATTCCTGAAGGAAGGCGACGCCGTCGAGGATTGCCTGCGTCCGGATCGCATCATCGTCGGCGCTTCCAGCCAGAAGGCCATCGGCGTGCTGCGGAAACTGTATGCGGCATTCAATCGCAACCACGACCGCATGGTGGTGATGGACGAGCGTTCGGCCGAACTGACCAAGTACGCCGCGAACGCGATGCTGGCGACCAAGATCAGCTTCATGAACGAGATCGCCAACATCGCCGAGCATGTCGGCGCCGACGTGGAACTGGTGCGCCAGGGTATCGGTGCCGATCCGCGCATCGGTTACCACTTCATCTATCCCGGCGCCGGTTACGGCGGCTCCTGCTTCCCGAAGGATGTGCAGGCGCTGGCGCGCACCGCGCACTCGGTGGGCTATGAAGCGCGCCTGCTCGATGCGGTGGAGGCGGTGAACGATACGCAGAAGTCGCGGCTGTTCGCCCTGCTTTCGAAGCATTTCGATGGCAAGCTGAAAGGCCGCACCATCGCCGTGTGGGGGCTGGCATTCAAGCCCAATACCGACGACATGCGCGAAGCCTCCAGCCGTCGCCTCATGGAACAGTTGTGGGAGGCCGGTGCACGCGTTCGCGCGTTCGACCCGGAAGCCGCGGAAGAAACCCATCGCATCTACGGCGATCGTGACGACCTCACACTGGTCGAGCGTCCCTACGCCGCGCTGGAAGGTGCCGATGCACTGGTCATCGTCACCGAATGGAAGGCTTTCCGCAGTCCCGATTTCGGGCGCGTGAAATCGCTGCTCGTATCACCGGTGATTTTCGACGGCCGCAATCTTTACGACCCGGCCGCGGTCGAGGAAGCCGGCATCGCGTACTACGGTATCGGTCGTGGGCGCAGCCTGGCAGGACACGAGCATGGCTGACCTGGATGAGCGGGTGGTCGAACTCGAGGTGCGCCTCGCCTTTATCGACGACACGGTCAACGCGCTTTCGTCGGCCGACGCGGAAATCGCCCGCCGGCTCGACCTACTGGAACGAGCCGTGCGCGACCTGCGCTCGGATCTCGTGAACATGCGCGCGGGGCTGGGCAGCGATCCTGCCAACGAACCTCCGCCGCCGCACTACTGAAGCATTCGAACGAGCCTTACCGATCATGGCAGAGTCCCTGCGCGACCAGTTGTTGAAGAGTGGCCTCGTGAAGGAAATTCGCGAGGAAAAACGGAAGCCGGCGCCGCCGGCGCGGCAGGGCGGCAATACCTCCGCCAGCGGCCAGCCGTATGCCGGCGATCGCCCGAAGCAGGGCGGCAAACCGCACGGCGGCGGCAACGCCCGGAACAAGGGCGGTCCGAATCCGGCAGGCCGTCCGCCGCGCCACGCGGGCAAGCCGGGCGCGCCCGCGCAACGGCCGCCGCGCAAGGACGGCGAGATCGACCTCGCCAAGGCCTATGCGATCCGCGCGCAGAATGAAGCCGCCGAGCGCCGCAGGGTGGAAGCAGAAGCGGCCGAGCAGGCACGGTTGCGCAAGGAGAAGAAGCGCAAGGTCGAGGAGCTGCTGAAAGGCAAAGCGCTGAACCTGCCCGACGCCGACCAGGTGCGTCATTTTCCGTATGGCGAGAAAATTCGCCGCGTATACGTCGATACCGCGCAGCTGGCCGCCTTGAATGCCGGGGAACTCGGCGTCGTGCAGCAGGGTGGGCGTTACCTCGTGGTGGACAAGACGGTGATCGAGGAACTGCGTGGCATCGCGCCGGAGTTCATCGCCCTGATGGTCGATCCGAACGCGGCGGACGAGTCGGACGATGGGGTGCCTGACGATTTGATGTGGTGAGGCTGCGCTGATCGCCGCTGAAGCGGCTCCCACCGGGCCGAGTCCCAGCCAGGGTGGGTTTCCCCACCGGTTCTGCCAGGCCAATCGCCGACAGGGTCGGCTCGCACCAGGACCTGCGCAGGTCCTGGCGGGAGCCGACCCTGTCGGCGATGGTCGAGGCAACGCAGTCCGGGTGGTCGGTCAAGCAGCCGGAACCAACTAGGCCCCAAGCCAGCAAAGCCCAAGCCAGCAAAGCCAAGCCAGCAAAGCCAAGCCAGCAAAGCCCGAGCCAGCAAAGCCCGAGCCAGCAAAGCCGGGCTACCAAGCCGGAGCCAGCTAAGCCGCCGGAGCGGTCAGTTCCGGATTTTCCCAGCCTTCCTTCCGGGCGAAGCGCGCGCCGTGCTTTTGCTCCAGCTTCGCCAGGCGCTCGCGCACCGCGGCCACGCCTTCGCTGCGCACGTACTGGAT
The DNA here is from genome assembly GCF_049913125.1 of Luteibacter sp. E-22. Taxonomy (GTDB): domain Bacteria; phylum Pseudomonadota; class Gammaproteobacteria; order Xanthomonadales; family Rhodanobacteraceae; genus Luteibacter. The sequence goes on along the minus strand of NZ_CP183975.1, from coordinate 2,622,690 downwards.
GGGGCCGCCACGGAAGGGCGCGAAGCCCGTACCGAAGATGACACCCGCGTCGAGCAGGTCGGCATCGTCGACGACGTTCTCGGCCAGGCAGGCGATGGCTTCGTTGATCATGGGCAGGATCATGCGGTCCTGGATGTCTGGCGGCGGGACGTAGTCCGGATCGACTTCCGGTTTGTCCGGCTTGCCGTCCTTCCACACGTACAGGCCTTCGCCATCCTTCTTGCCGCGCTTGTTCGCGGCGAGCCGGTCTTCCAGGCCCTGGGGAATCTCCAGGCCGAGGAACGGGGCGAGTTCCTTGCCCACCGAGGCGCAGACATCGAGCCCGACGGTGTCGGCCAGTTCGATCGGGCCCATGGGCATGCCGAACTTCTTCGCTTCGCGGTCGAGCACAGGCCCCGGTACGCCTTCGTTGTACAGGCGCATCGCTTCCATCAGGTAGGGCATGAGGATGCGGTTGACCAGGAAGCCCGGCGTTCCCTTCACCGGCACGGGAAGCTTGCCGATCGCCTTGCAGAAGGCGAGGGCGCGCTTCTCGATCGCGGGATCGAGGGCATCGTGGCGCACCACTTCCACCAGCGGCATCTGCGCCACCGGGTTGAAGAAATGCAGGCCGAGGAAACGTTGCGGTGCCTTCAGGCCCTGGCGGAGTTCGTCCAGGGGAATGGACGACGTGTTGCTGGCGAGGATCTCGTCGGCCTGGAATTGCGGCTCGATCGCCGCATAGAGCGCGTGCTTGGCTTCGGGGTTCTCGAAGATGGCCTCGATGGCGAGATCCGCATCGGCGACGCCCTTGCCCTCCACGTCGGCGCGCAGGCGTGCGACGGCGGCATCGACCTTGGCCGGCGCCTTCAGTTTCTTCTCGAACAACACGCGGGCACGCTTGATCGCGGGTTCGACGAAACGTAGCTCGCGGTCTTGCAGTGTCACCTCGAAGCCCTTGAGCGCGGACCATGCGGCGATATCGCCACCCATCGTGCCGGCGCCCACCACGTGCACGTGCTTGATGCCGTGGTCGGTCCCGCCGCCGAGCCCCTTGAGGCGTTCCTGCAGGAAAAAGATGCGGATGAGGTTACGCGCGGTCGATGTCGTGGCCAGCTTCGCCACCGACTTCGCCTCGAGCTTGAGGCGTTGCTGGATATTGCCGCCGCCACGCGCCCAGACGTCGATCAACGCGAACGGGGCGGGGTAATGCTCCCGGCGCACCTTGGCGGCCGTCTGCTTGCGCACCATGGGTGCGAGGATGGCCCGCACGGGCAAGGTGTTCGTGGCCCATGCCTTGGCCCGCTGTGCGAACGGCCGCACCTGCGGACGCCTTGCCAGGTCACGGGCCTCGGCCAGCAGTTCGTCGGGACGGGCGAGTCGATCGACCAAGCCCACGGCCTTCGCGCGGCGTGCGTTGAACGGTTTTCCCGTGAGCATCGCCGGCAACGCGTCCGGCGCGCCGATCAGGCGCGGCAGGCGGGCACTGCCTCCCCATCCCGGATGGATGCCGAGCATGACCTCGGGCAAGCCGATCTTCGTGGCGTCGTCATCGGCGGCGATGCGCAGTCGGCAGGCCAGCGCGAGCTCGGTACCGCCGCCCATGCAGGCGCCGTGGATGGCGGCGACGGTCGGGCAGGGCAGGCGGGCGAGGTTTTCGAAGACGCGCTGGCCGTTCTCGATATTGTCGAGCACGGTGCCGGTTTGCGCGTACTCCACGAATTCCCGGATATCGGCGCCCACTGCGAAACCCAGGGGTTTCGCCGAGTGGATGACGACCCCCTTGGGGTTTTCGATGGCCAGGCGCTCGACGAGGGTGTCCAGTTCGTCGAGCACCTCGCGCGACAGCGCATTGGCGCTGGCGCCCTCGCGATCGAGGGTGAGGACGACGATGCCGTCGTCGCCCACGCTGGTCTTCCAGTGCTTGAATCGAAGTCCTTCGAACATGGCGGGTCGTACGGTGGCGAATGAGCGCATCACCATACCTTTCCGCCGGGACGAATGCGAGATACCCCGCCGTATGGTGTGCTCCGGGGCGGGCGGGCCGACGGCTGGCGCGGGGCCGGGGATGGGCGGATACTTCGCGCCACTCAAGCAGATCGACCGCCGATGTCCGTGGATGCCAACGTAGGAAACGATGTCTTCGACCGCATTCTGTCGGCCTCGGGACCCCTGGTCGCCCTGAAGACGAACGACCCGGCCCTGCTGGTCGAGCAATTCCGCCTGGTCGCCCGGCGCACGGGGCAGGCCGTCTACCTGTGGCGCCATGCCGAGGGGTTGGTGAGCTTGCGCGACGCGCAGATGCGCGTGCCGGGCTGCCTGCGCCTGGGCGATGCCCTGCGCTACATCTCGCAGAGCCTTCACTTCGGCGTGTACCTCCTCGACATGCCCGCCGGCGTGCCCAGTGCCACCGACGGTGCACTTTTACGGCAACTTTCGCGCGCGCAGACCGGACATGTCCGCCGGGTCGTGCTGCTCGGCGCGAGCCCCAGCCTGCTCGCCACCTTCGAGAGCGACGTGGTGCGCGTGGAAGCCGACTGGCACGCGCGCTCGGCGGCACCCCGGTTGCGCGACGGCCGATGGGTGGTCTGAGCGGATGGCAGGCATGAAGGAATCCATCGGCGTGCTCATCTTCACGCCGCGGCGGGATATCCGCCGCGCGGTCTTCGACGCGCTCGACATGGACGGCGATTTCGTATTGCTGAGCGCGCGCGATGCCACCCAGCTGGAAGCGCTGCTCGCCGACGCACCGCCCTTGCACGTGGCCGTGTTCGGCGCCGATGGCAGCGCGGACATGGCCCAGGGCCTGCGCATCCTGCGCGCTTCGCCGAGGTACGCCCCGGTGCCGGTCGTCCATGTCGTCGACGACCATCCGGGCGTGGCACCGGAAGGCGCCATGGACTGGCTGCGCGAAGGCGCCATCGGCGTCGAGCTGGCGCAACGGGTGCGCGCGGCCGTTCGTGGGCTCGCACCCGCGGTCGGCCCCGAACCACAAGACTGGCGCTTCGCTTTCGACGCCGGCGCGGCCTGGGTGATCGCTTCGACGCCCGGCGGATGCGTCATCGAGAGCGGTACAGCGATGGATCGGCTCTTCGCCGGCGACGGGCCTGTGCAAGGGCGCCTGCTGGCGGAGATGTTCGCGCTGGCGGACGGCGCCGCATGGCCAGTGCCCGATGGCGAGGGCCTTGCTTGCACCCTGCGTCGACGTGACGGTGGCGACATAGGGGGCGAGGTCGACGTGCGCCATGTCGTCGATCGTGGCGAACACCGCATCGCCGTCGGTTTCCGCGACATGCGCGCGGTGGACATGGCGGAGCGCGCACTGTCCCTGCTCGCCGTGTTGGACGCGTGTTCCAGTGACGACGAAGGAATGGGCGAGGCCGCGGCGATGCTCGCCGATGCCCTCGAACTCGACGTCGTGGCCGTGTGGTCGGCATTTCCCGAGAGCGAATACGGCCCCGAGGTGCTGGCGCGGATATGGAACGGGCCTGGTTCCGTCGAATGGCCCGACGCTTCCGACCTGCCGTTGCTCAAGGTGTGCCTGGGCGGCGAGACGCTGTCGCGACTCGGCGCCGGCGAGGACGCGCCGGCGACCGATCCCCTCATCGACACGCTGGGGCTGCGTTCCTACGTCTTGCTGCCCCTGCTGGACGAGCGCCGCAGCGTGCTCGGCGCCTTGCTCGCCGGCCGTCGCCGGCCAGCCGGCGACGCACGTGTGCTAGGCCCTGCGTTACGCGCAGCCACCGCCCGGTTCGCCTCCGCGCTCGAGTTGCGCCGGGCGCGTGAGCAGGGCCGGGTGCGTGGGCTCATCGATATGCTCACCGGCTTGCCGAACCGGCTGCTCTTCAACGACCGGCTCGAGACCACGATCCGCGAAGCGGAACGCACGGGCGAATGCTTCGCCACGTTGCTGGTCGACCTCGACCGCTTCAAGGGCATCAACGAGACGCTGGGTCACGGCGTGGGCGACCAGGTGCTCACCGCCCTGGCCAAGCGCCTGCGCGCCAGCGTACGTGCCTCCGACACCGTCGCGCGTTATGCGGGCGACGAGTTCACCCTGATCCTGCGCCATATCATCAAGCGCGACGACGTGTTGCGCATCGCCGAAAAAATAGTGCAGGCCATGGAGGTGCCGTTATCGCTGGAGGACGGTTCCGAACTCCAGGCGACCATCTCTGTCGGCATTTCGTTCTTTCCCGATGACGCCGTCGAGGGCGAGCTGCTCCTGCGCCATGCCGACGAGGCGATGTACGGCGCGAAGAGCCTGGGCCGCAACAACTACCAGATCTACGCCGCCAACGTGGATGCCGCGCAGCAACAGCAGGCCGAGCTGAAGGTTCGCCTGCGCCACGCGGTACGCAACGACGAACTGCGCGTGTTCTACCAGCCGCAGGTCGACGCCGTCACCGAGGACATCATCGGCATGGAGGCGCTGGTCCGCTGGGAGCATCCCGAGCTGGGCATGATCAGTCCGGCGTTCTTCATCCCGCTCGCCGAGGCAAGCGGCTTGATCGTGCCGATAGGCGAGTGGGTGCTGCGCACGGCCTGCGCGCAGGCCCGGGCATGGGAAGCGCGGTACGGACTGGGCTTGCGGATCGGCGTGAACCTGTCGGCGGTGCAACTCATGCAGCAGAACCTCGCGGCCGTCGTGGCCTCCGCGCTACAGGACACGGGGCTGGATCCGCGGCAACTCGAGCTAGAGGTCACCGAAAGCATCAGCGTGAAGACCGTGCCGCACCTGGTCGAGACGCTCGACGCGCTGCATGCGATGGGCTGCGGCATCGCCATCGACGATTTCGGCACCGGCGCGGCCTCGCTCGACTACCTCCGCCGGCTGCCGGCCGACCGGATCAAGATCGACCAGAGCTTCGTCCGCAACATCGGTGTGGACCCCGACGACGAAGCCATCGTCCGCGCCACCATCGACATGGCCCACCGGCTCAAGCGCGGAGTGGTGGCCGAGGGCGTCGAGATCGAGCAGCACCTGCAGTTCCTGCGTGCGAACGGCTGCGACGAATTGCAGGGCTACCTGTTCTGCCGGCCGCTACCCGTGCCCAGCTTCGAGAAGCTGCTGGCCGAACGCGAGCGCCTGGTGAGCGAAGGGCAGGCCATCCCGGCCTGATACCCTGTGGGGGTGGGGCTCCCGCTTGAGGTCCAGGTTCGGGCCCGCATGTCTCCCCGTGGGGACGACTCCGGACCGTCCACAATGAACTTGCACGGCGCCCGCATGTCTCAGCTGCGCCCGCGACTGGCCCCGATAGAGTTGAGGAGACGGCCCGGATGGGCGAAAACGAATTGGATCAAGCACTTGTCGAACGGGTGCAGCAAGGGGATCGCCGCGCCTTCGACCTGCTGGTCCGCAAGTACCAGCACAAGGTCATCGCGCTGATCTCGCGTTACGTGCACGACCGGACCGAGTGCGAGGACATCGCCCAGGAGGCTTTCGTGCGCGCCTGGCGCGCGCTGAAGTCCTTCCGCGGCGAGAGCGCTTTCTATACCTGGCTGTACAAGATCGCCGTGAACACGGCCAAGAACCACCTGGTGGCCATGGGCCGCCGCCCACCCACCGGCGATATCGACATCGAGGACGCCGTCTACGTGCCCGGGGCCACCCGCATGCACGAAAGCGCGACCCCCGAGCGTGAAATGATGCGTGAACAAGTGGAACAAACGGTGTTTTCCACTGTCCAAGCCTTGCCCGAAGAGCTTCGGGCCGCGATTACCCTGCGCGAGGTGGATGGCAAGAGCTACGAGGAGATTGCCGTCATCATGGACTGTCCCATTGGAACCGTCCGTTCGCGTATTTTCAGGGCTCGTGAAGCCATCGACCAGAAACTGCGGCCGCTGTTGTCCGACCGCGAGGACCACACCCCATGAGCGAAGCCAATCGGGAAATTCTCTCCGCCGGTATGGATGGAGAGCTGTCACGGGAGGAAATCCGCTTCCTGCTACGTCGTCTCGAGGCCGATCCGGTCCTCGCCGATACGTGGGCGCGCTTCCACGTGGCGCGTGACGGTCTGCGCAAGCAGGGTGCGCCGCTGGTCTCCAGCGATTTCGCCAGCCGGGTCATGGCGGCCATCGAGGCGGAGCCCGGCGCCGCGGCTGCCCCGCGCCGCCGCTGGTTGCAGTGGTCGGCGGGTGGCGCCATCGCAGCCAGCGTCGCAGTCGCCGCACTGATGATCTCCCAGCCCACCGGCAACCGCCCGGGCACGGCGGATGTCGCCCAGCATGCACCCACGGTCGGAGATTCCCCGCTGGCCGACGCCACGCCCGCGCCGGCCGCGGCACCCGTCGCGCCGCAGTGGCTCAGCGGTGGCAGCATGGCCTCCCAGTTCACCCAGAAGGCCGCCTTCGACAGTTCTGAAGACGGCGGAGCCTCGGCCTACCTGCCGCGTTCCACGCCTTACCAGATTCACCGCGCCCGGGCCGCCACAGCCCCGGAAGGCAATGGCTACATGCTGATGATCCGTCCCGACGGTACCCGGTATGTGCAGCCGGTCGTCGTGCCGCAGGCTCGCTGAGCCGCGGCGCATGTTCCATGCGCGCCTGACGTCCCCAGGCGCGCTTATTTTCTAGGTTCCAGTAACGATACGTGCGGGGTCATTCCTCGCACGGGCAGCCGTGGTTAGGTAAAAAGGAGGAAATCGATGGCTCTCTGGCATGCACGCGCGCTACTTGGTGGCGCACTGCTCGTGGTAACGGCAGGCGCCCAGGCGCAAGCGTTACCGGATTTCACCGGCATCGTCGAAAAGAACGCGCCCGCCGTGGTTCACGTGGAAGCGAAGACCACGGGCGCGGCCCGCAAGGCGCGCGGCGGCCCCGACGCGGCTCCCGACGACCAGGAAGAACTGCTGCGGCGCTTCTTCGGCATGCCTGGCGTGCCCACGCCGCCGCGTGAGCAGACCTCGCTGGGTTCGGGTTTCATCATTTCCGCCGATGGCTACATCCTCACCAACGATCATGTCGTCGACGACGCCGACGAGGTGAAGGTCCGTCTGCAGGATCGCCGTACCTTCACCGCGAAGGTCGTCGGCAAGGACCCCCAGTACGACATCGCGTTGTTGAAAGTGGACGGCGGTTCGTTGCCCACGGTCGCCATCGGCGATTCGCGCACCGTGAAGCGGGGCCAGTGGGCGCTCGCCATCGGCTCGCCGTTCGGCCTGGACGCCACCGTGACCCACGGCATCATCAGTGCCGTCGGCCGCAACCTCGGCAGCGGCGACCAGCCGTACACCTCCTTCATCCAGACTGACGTGCCGATCAATCGCGGCAACTCGGGTGGACCGCTGTTCAACCTCCAGGGCCAGGTCATCGGCGTGAACTCGCAGATCTACTCCACGTCGGGCGGTTACCAGGGCCTCTCGTTCTCGATCCCCATCGATGTCGCGATGAACGTCGTGCAGCAGATCAAGGACAAGGGCTACGTGTCGCGGGGCATGCTCGGCGTCACCGTGCAGCCGGTCGACCAGTTCGTGAAGAATCTCGACCTTCCCGACGCCAACGGTGCCCTCGTGGCGCAGGTCACCCCCGGAAGCGGCGCCGACAAGGCCGGTATCAAGCAGGGCGACGTCATCCTCTCGTTCAACGGCACGCCGATCACCCAGTCGCCTGACCTGCCGCCCCTGGTCGGCATCACCAAGCCGGGTTCCATGGCGAAGGTGGAAATCCTGCGCGACCACAAGAAGCAGGTACTCGACGTCAAGGTCGGTGAGCTGCCGCGCGACAAGAGCGCCCTGGCCGCGGCGGCCGGTGGTGGCGACGAAGGGCCGGCCGGCGGTTCGGCCGCGGCCCTGGGCATGTCGGTGCAGGACATCGATGCCTCGGCCCGCGCGGAACTCGGCTTGAAGGCGGGCGAGGGCGTCGTGGTCAGCCGGATCACCGGACGCGCCGCGGCGAGCGCCGGCCTGCAATCGGGCGACGTGATCCTCATGGTCAACCAGAAGCGTGTCGGCAGCGCCGCCGCCTTCCGCGATGCCGTGAAGGGGATCAAGCCCGGCGATACGGCCATGCTGCTGGTCCGTCGCGACGATTCCACCCGCTTCGTCGGGGTGACCGTCCCCAGCGAGCGCTGAGGCCCGGCCGGCCGCCGCTCGGCGGCGGTCGGCCTTCCATGCGATAATGCGGGATTCGCGCTGGCCAAAAGGCCGGCGCGCGTCGTTCGCGCCGCGAGCGATGGTGAACGTGACCACGGCGCTCCATGGAACTCATCCGCAACTTCTCCATCATTGCCCACATCGACCACGGCAAGTCGACCCTGGCCGACCGCATCATCCAGTTGTGCGGCGGTTTGTCCGAGCGCGAAATGGAAGCGCAGGTGCTCGACAACAATCCGATCGAGCGCGAGCGCGGCATCACCATCAAGGCCCAGTCGGTATCGCTGCCGTACAAGGCGCGCGACGGCAAGACCTACCAGCTGAATTTCATCGACACCCCCGGACACGTCGACTTCTCGTACGAGGTCAGCCGCTCGTTGTCCGCGTGCGAAGGCGCGCTACTGGTCGTCGATGCCGCGCAAGGCGTCGAGGCGCAGTCCGTCGCCAACTGCTATACGGCGATCGAACAGGGCCTGGAGGTGATTCCGGTCCTCAACAAGATCGACCTGCCCACGGCGGACATCGAGAAGGCCAAGGCCGAGATCGAGGCCGTGATCGGCCTGGATGCCAGCGATGCCATCCCCGTCAGCGCGAAGACCGGCCAGAACGTGGTCGAGGTGCTGGAAGCCATCATCCAGCGCATTCCCGCACCGAAGCCGGGCGACACGGACAAGCTGCAGGCGCTGATCATCGACTCCTGGTTCGACAATTACCTCGGCGTCGTCTCGCTGGTCCGCGTCATGCAGGGCGAGATCCGTCCCGGCGACAAGATCCTGGTCATGTCCACCGGCCGCACGCATCTCGTCGACGACGTCGGCGTGTTCACCCCGAAGCGGAAAAAGCTCGAACGGCTCGCGGCCGGCGAGGTCGGCTGGATCAACGCCTCGATCAAGGACGTCCATGGCGCGCCGGTGGGCGATACGCTCACCCACGCGGGCAAGCCGGCGGCGGCTCCGCTGCCGGGCTTCCAGACCATGAAGCCGCGCGTGTTCGCCGGCCTCTTCCCGGTGTCGGCCGACGACTACCCCGCGCTGCGCGAGGCGCTGGACAAACTGCGCCTCAACGACGCGGCCATGTTCTTCGAGCCGGAGAGTTCAGAGGCGATGGGCTTCGGCTTCCGTTGCGGCTTCCTCGGCATGCTGCACATGGAAATCGTGCAGGAGCGCCTGGAGCGCGAGTACGATCTCGATCTCATCACCACCGCGCCGACCGTCGTCTACGAAGTGCTGAAGACCGATGGCAGCGTGCTCGCCATGGACAACCCGGCGAAGCTCCCGCCGCCGCAGCAGATCACCGAGATCCGCGAACCGATCATCGTCGCGACCATCCTCACGCCGGGCGACTACGTCGGCAACGTGATAAAGCTGTGCGAAGAGAAGCGTGGCGTGCAGCGGACCATCCAGTACCTGGCCACCCAGGTCCAGGTCACCTATGAATTGCCCCTGGCCGAGGTCGTCCTCGACTTCTTCGACCGCCTGAAGTCCGTCTCGCGCGGCTATGCGTCGATGGACTACCACCTGGAGCGTTTCGACGCGGGCCCGTTCGTGCGCGTGGACATCCTGATCAACGGCGACCGCGTGGATGCGCTGAGCCTGATCGTGCATCGTTCGCATGCCGACCGCCGGGGCCGGGAACTTGTGGAGCGGATGAAGGATCTGATTCCGCGCCAGCAGTTCGACGTGGCCATCCAGGCGGCGATCGGCGCGGCCGTCATTGCCCGGTCCACGGTGAAGGCGCTGCGCAAGAACGTTCTCGCCAAGTGCTACGGCGGCGACGTGTCGCGCAAGAAGAAGCTGCTTGAGAAGCAAAAGGAAGGCAAGAAGCGCATGAAGCAGGTCGGCAGCGTGGAGATCCCACAGGAAGCGTTCCTGGCCGTGCTCAAGGTGGACAAGTGAGCGCCGCCGTCGCGGCATGACCTTTCACCTATGGAACCCCGGCGCCGGATGCGCCGGAATGGGCCTCACGGCCCCTCGACACGACTGATGGAGTTGGCATGGCGGCATTCGATTTTTCGGCGATCCTACTCGGCCTCACGGTCCTCTTCGGAGTGATCTGGCTGTTCGATCGCCTGTTCCTGGTGAAGGCGCGTCGCGCCCGGGCGGAGGCCGCCGGTACGGAGCAACCGGAACCCTGGCCGGTCGACTGGGCCCGCTCGCTGTTCCCGGTGATCCTGGTGGTGCTCATCCTGCGTTCGTTCGTGGCGGAGCCCTTTCGTATCCCTTCCGGCTCGATGATGCCGACGCTCGACGTCGGCGATTTCATCCTGGTCAACAAGTTCGCCTATGGCCTGCGCATGCCGGCCTTCAACAACAAGCTGGTCGAGAACGGCGAACCCCGTCGTGGCGACGTCGTGGTCTTCCGCTTCCCCGGCTACGTGTGCAAGGACGAAAACGGCAAGACCGTCCGTAGCGGCGACATCTCCTGTCAGGACCCGCACGCCCCGGTGCCCAGCGAGAACTGGATCAAGCGCGTGATCGGCTTGCCGGGCGACCGCATCGAAACCCGCGGCAGCGAGCTGTACATCAATGGCGAGCGCGTGGGGGCGGACGAGATCGGTCCGTTCAAGGGCAGCATGAACCGCCCCGAGGACCGCCTGCTGATGACCTACGGGTCGAAGCTCTACACCGAGCACCTGGGCAGCATCAATCACACGATCGCGCTGACCCCGGCATTCAACATGCCCCAGGACATCCCCAACGCGGCCGTCCCGTCCGAGGTGCCCAAGGGTTGCTATATCGTCATGGGCGACAACCGCATGAACAGCACCGACAGCCGCTGGTGGGGCTGCATGCCCGAGCAGAACCTGGTCGGCAAGGCGTTCTTCGTCTGGCTCGCCTGGCGTGGCCCGGGCAACGGCTGGTTCGATTTTTCCAAGATGGGCAAGGTCATCCATTGACCGAACGGAGGCCTCCGTCACGCCGGCGGGCGTTGCGGATGGCGCCGGACAAGGTAATCTCCGCTGCGGGGCGCATATCGCGCCCCGCAGCGCATTCACCGTCTTGAACAGGGGAGCCGCCGTGGCGGCGGGACACGATCATGAAATCCAGGCAATCGGGTATTACTCTCATCGGCTTCGTCATCGTGCTGCTCGTGCTGGGCTTCTTCGCCTTCATGGCCATGAAGCTCGTGCCGGCCTACATCGAGTTCTTCGGCGTTAAGAAGGCGATGAGCCAGCTGGCGACGAGCGGCAACACGCAGGACCTCGACAGCATCCGCCGCGACCTCATCTTCAAGATGGGCTTCCAGTATGTCGACGACGCGACGATCCAGCCCAAGGACATCACGCTCGATCGCAGCGGCAACGGCGCCACGCTGAACGTGAACTACGAGAAGCAAATCCATTTCATCTACAACATCGACTTCCTCCTGCACTTCGACAACGCCGTGCAGTTGAGGAATCCGTCCGTGTAACGAGCGATCGTGCAGTTTCCCCATTCCTTCCGTAACCCCGACCTCGCGGCCCTGGCGCTGACCCATCGAAGCGCCGGCCGGCCGAACAACGAGCGCCTGGAATTCCTCGGTGACGCGCTGCTGGGCGTCACGGTGGCCGAATTGCTCTTCGAGGCCCACCCTAACGCGAGTGAAGGCGAACTCTCGCGGTTGCGCGCGCAGCTGGTGAACGGCCAGGCGCTGGCGGTGATCGCGCGTGAACTCGAGCTGGGGGACATCCTCAAGCTGGGGCCAGGCGAGCTCAAGAGCGGCGGCTACCGGCGCGATTCGATCCTGGCCGACGCCTTCGAAGCCCTGGTGGCGGCGGTCTACCTCGACGATGGATACGACGCCTGCCGCCAGGTCGTACGCAGGTTGTTCATGCCTCGTGTGGCAGAAATCAAACGTTCCAGCAAGGATGCGAAGACGCGCCTGCAGGAGTGGTTGCAGGGCAGGGGCTTGCCGCTGCCCGTTTACGAACTCACCGACAGCTACGGCGAAGACCATGCCAAGATCTTCGACGTCAGCTGTTCCATCGACGAACCTGAGCCGATCCGCGTCGAAGGGCGCGGCGGCAGCCGTCGCGCCGCCGAGCAGGACGCCGCCGAAGCGGTGCTTCGCCGCCTGCTGGAAACCAAGACATGAATGACATCGACATCACTGAACACGACTCCGTCGTCGACGACGACTTCCGCTGCGGCTACGTGGCCCTGGTCGGTCGCCCCAACGTGGGCAAGTCGACGCTGCTCAACGCCCTGATCGGCGTACGCCTGAGCATCGTCAGCCACCGTCCGCAGACCACGCGCCACCGCATCCTCGGTATCGCCAGCAAGCCCCAGGGGCAGATCCTCTACGTGGACACCCCGGGCCTGCACCGCGGCGGCAAGCGGGCGATGAACCGCAGCCTCAATCGCGCCGCGCGCGCGGCGATCACCGAGGTCGACCTGGCCGTGCAGGTGATCGAGGCCGGCCGTTGGACCGACGAGGACGCGACGATGTACGCGGCGCTTGCCGAACAGAAGGACATGCCGAAGCTGCTGGCGATCAACAAGGTCGACCTGCAGAAGGACAAGACGGTCATGCTGCCCTTCGTCGCCGACCTGATGCAGAAGCATCCGTTCGACGACGTCTATTACGTCAGCGCATTGAAATCCAAGGGGCTTTCCGGCCTGGAGAAGGGCATCCTGAAGCGGCTGCCGGAACAGGCCGCGATCTACGGCGAAGACGAGATCACCGATCGTAGCGAGCGCTTCCTCGCCGCCGAGATGGTCCGCGAGCAGCTGATGCTGCGGCTGGACCAGGAGCTGCCGTACGCCACCACGGTGGAGATCGAAGCCTTCCAGGATCGTCCCGACGGCATCGCCGAGGTGCACGCCGTGATCTGGGTCGAGCGCGACGGGCAGAAGGCCATCGTGATCGGCGAGGGCGGCGCGCAGCTGAAGGCTATCGGCACGTCCGCGCGCAAGCAGATGGAGAACCTGTTCGAACGCAAGGTGTTCCTCAAGCTGTGGGTCAAGGTACGCGAAGGCTGGGCCGACGACGAAAACCTGCTCAAGCGTTTCGGCTACGAATAAACGGGCCGGCCGCCGGTCGCGATGCGCATCGAGCAACAACCCGCCTTCGTCCTGCACGCCCGGCCGTACCGGGAAACCTCGCTGCTGGTCGAGTGCCTGACCCCCGACTACGGCCGCATCGGCGTCGTCGCGCGGGGAGTGCGCAAGGAGCGGGCTCGCCTCCAGCGCGCCCAGCTCGAGCCGTTCCAGCGTATCCAGCTGGACATGCTCCTGAAGGGCGAACTGGCCACGCTTCGTGGCGCCGAACCTTCCGGTGCGGTGATGAGGCTGACCGGCGATGCGGGGCTCGCCGGCCTGTACCTCAACGAGCTGGTGGTCCGGCTCACCGGGCGACAAGATCCGAACGCGGAACTGTTCGCCTTCTACGAACGCACATTGCGGCGCATGGCGGCGGGCGAACCGTTGGCCTGGACCCTGAGACGTTTCGAGCGCGACATGCTCGACTCGCTGGGGTATGCGTTGCAGCTCGACGTGGACGCGGTCCAGGGCGAACCGCTCGAGCCCACGGCGACGTATTTCTATGACCCGGAATCCGGCGTCATGCCGGGACGTGCCGGCGATCCGCAGGCGATTCGCGGGGCCGACCTGCTGGCGCTGGCCGTCGACCAGTCGCCGGACACCGCGGGGCTGGCTTCGCTACGGCGCATGATGCGCCAGGTGATCGGCTTCCACCTTGGCGGCGGCGAACTACGTGCATGGCGGGTGCTGCGCTGACGGGCTTGTCTTCAGCCAGACAAAGCCGCCAGCGTCGCATCGAGTTCCTCCCGGAATCGTGCCAGTGCATCCGGCACCACCGTGCGTGTTTCCCGCACATGTACCTGCAGCACCTTTGCTTGCGTCCCCAGCCGCGCGGCGCCACAGAAACCGCATGCGGAACGCAGCCGGTGCATGCGCTCCACGAGGGCGGCCGGATCGGCCGCCACGGTGTCCAGCTCCGCAGCCAGTTCCACGAGTTCGGCGCGAAGCAGCATGCGCAGCGCCTGCATGGTCGCCGTATCGCCCGCGGCGGTGAGGCCTGCCTGGTCGTCCAGCACCCGAAGCTGCCCATCGATACCCAGGGTGGCCGCCAGCGCATCGACCACCGAGGCGATGCGGCAGGGTTTCTCGATGATTCCCGCGAATCCCGCCTTGAGTAATTCCGCACGCAGGCTGGAGGGCACTTCCGCGCTGGTCGCCAGCGCGGTCGCCTCCCGCGAGGCCGACCCGGCGTCGGCGCGCAGCGTGGCCAGCACGTCGATGGCCCCCGCGTGGGGCATGCGGCAGTCGAGAATGAGGGCATCGAAGCGTTCGGCGCGCCCGAGCGACAATGCCTCCGCGCCGTCACATGCGAGGGTCACCCTGTAGCCGTGCCCGCCAAGCGCGCCGGCGAGGAATTGCCGCGTGGAGGGGTCGTCGTCGGCGACCAGCAGCCGGCGCGCGCCGGAAGTGACGTGAAGAAAAGGGGCGTCATGCGACATGCAACGTTCCGTGTCGTTCATCTGGATTTGGCAGAATGGCCGACCATGCTCCCCGTATCAACCCGCCCGTTCATCATGCTGCTCGTCGTCTCGATCGCCCTGGCCTGGGCGAACGGTGCGCAAGCGGGTCTGTCGGTGGGAGCCGACACGCTTCAGGTGCCGGGACTGGAGATGTCCGGCATGCAGGCCGATATCGATCCAGCGGCGAGCGGCAAAGGCCTCGACGTGAAATTGACCGCCGATCGCGCGGACATGCCTGCCATGGGCTGGCGCAAGCTCGGCCTGGGCCTGGACGGCGTGCTCGATCGCGACGAACTCGGCCGTTGGGTGTTCGAGGGATCGGTCCGGCTGAAGGGGGCGCCGGGCGGCGCCCTGGGCAACGCCACCGTGCGGATCGTCGCCGACGCCGCCGCGAATACGCTTGAGGTGTCGCTGCGCCAGGACAAGGCCTCCGCACAGGTGGCCTTGCCGATGGACCAACCCACCCACGCGCAGATCACCCTGAAGGACCTTCCCGCGGGATGGTTGCAGGGCCTGCTCTCCACCGTCTGGTCCGGCCGTGCCACGGCGGGGCGGGTCGACGCCGACCTCGCGCTCGATATCCTGGAAGACGGCGTCCAGGCGGCCGGCCAGTTCGCGCTGGACGGTGTCGGCTTCGACAGTCCGGGCGGGAAGCTCGCCGGGCAGTCGCTGTCCGGCGGCGGCCGCCTCGGTCTCGACAGTCACGCCGACGGCCAGTCGATCGACCTCGACGCCACCCTGCGTGGTGGCGATCTGCTGCTCGGTCCCTTGTATGCCGACTTGCCTGCGCATGCCGTGCAGCTGGCGCTGGGCATCCGTACCCATAAAGGCGAACTCGCGATCCCTCGGCTGCGCCTGACCGATCCCGACGCCTTGCAGCTCGAAGGCGAACTCGGTTTCAATGCCAAGGGCGATTTGTCGCGGCTAAGGTTCGATCGTTTCAACGCCCGCTTTCCAGCCGCCTACAATCGCTACGGCAAGGGACTGCTGCGCGATGCCGGCCTCGACGGCTTGCGTGCGAGCGGTGAAGTGGCCGGTCACGTGACGATGGAAGGCGGTGCGCTCAAGGCCTTCGCCATGCAGACCGGCGGTCTCGATCTGGCATTGTCCGATGGGCGCCTCGGCATCGATGGCTTGCGCGGCTCCGTCGACTGGAGCGCCACCGACGAGCGGCCGGCGACGAAGCTCGGCTGGCGCGCCTTGAGGGTCTACCGCATCCCGAATGGCGCGGCGGAGGCATCCTGGCACAGCACCGGTGGGACGCTGAAGCTGGATAAGCCGTTCGCGATTCCCGTCCTCGACGGCCAGTTGCGCGTCCTCGGGCTCTCCCTGCGTCCTGCGGCCGCCAGCGGCGAGCGGCTGCAAACCTCGCTGGCGCTCACCCAGATCGACATGGCCGCCTTCTGTCGCGCCCTAGGCTGGCCACAGTTCCAGGGGACGCTCGGCGGCGCCGTGCCCTCGCTGCGCTATGTCGACGACCGGGTCGAACTGGCTGGCGGCCTGTCCCTCAATGTCTTCGACGGCTTCGTCGATATCACCGGCATGACCCTGTCGCGTCCGTTCGGCGATGCGCCCGTGCTGACCGGCGACATCGCCCTGCGCGGCCTCGATCTCGGCCTGCTGACCTCGGTGTTCGACTTCGGCAACATCACCGGTCGCCTGCACGGGGCGATCGACGACCTTCGCCTGGTTGCGTGGAGCCCGGCATCGTTCAAGGCCAGCCTCGTCGCCGATGAAGGAGGCAGGATCAGCCAGAAAGCGGTCAACAACCTCACCTCCGTGGGCGGGGGCGGTATCGCCGGTGGACTCCAGGGCACGGTGCTGAAGCTGTTCAAGACCTTCGGCTACAAGCGCATCGGCCTGTCGTGCACGCTGAAAGGCGATGTCTGCAGCATGGGCGGCCTGGGCCCGGCGAAGGATGGCTACACTATCGTCGAGGGCAGCGGTTTGCCCCGATTGACGGTGGTGGGACACCAGCGGGAAGTGGACTGGCATACCCTGGTCCGCCGCCTGCAAGCCGCAACGGAAGGCGACGGACCCGTCGTGCGATAACCCAGGAAGTGGAGTAGAAATCATGCGTAAATCCCTGATTGGCCTCATTGTGGCTGCGGCGCTAGCCCTCGTCGGCTGCGTCACCATCAATGTCTACTTCCCCGAGGCGGCGGCTCAGAAAGCCGCGGACCAGTTCATCGGCAACGTCCTCGACGAAAGCGGGGTCGGCAAGCCCTCGCCCGCCAAGGACGCGCCGGCGCGGCCGGCGCCGGGCAACCAGCCGTCGGCGTCGCTGCTCGACCTGGTCATTCCCGCCGCGCAGGCAGCGGACGCGCCGGACATCCAGGTCCGCACGCCGGAGACCGACGCGATCCGGGCACGCATGAAGGCCCGTTTCGGTGGACAGCTGAAAGCCTTGTTCGATAGCGGCGCGGTGGGCTTCACCGCCGACGGACTGGTGGCCGTGCGTGACGCCGGTGCCTTGCCCCTGGACCAGCGCTCGCAGGCGGACGGCCTCGTCAAACAGGAAAACAACGACCGCGACACGCTGTATCGTGCCATCGCGGCGGCGAACGGCCACCCCGAGTGGGAGCCGCAGATCCGCAAGACCTTCGCCGAGGGTTGGGTCCAGCGCGCACCGCCGGGCTGGTATTATCGCGATGCCTCCGGCGCCTGGAAGCGCAAGTAGGCATTCCGCCAGGATCGCACGCCTCGCGGCGCGTCCTCCCAGCCAGCCCGGGCCGTCGGCGGTCCGGGCTTTACGTTTTGAGCGCATGACCGAATTCGAAGCCATCATCACCGACCTCAGCCACGACGGCCGGGGCGTCGCCCGCATCGACAACAAGGCCACCTTCGTCTCCGGCGCGTTGCCGGGCGAGCGCGTGCTGCTGAAGTACCGCAAGCGCCACCGTAACTACGACGACGCCGAGATCGTCCAGGTGCTCCAGGCATCTCCCGAGCGGGTGGCACCGAAATGCCGTCACTTCGGCCAGTGCAGTGGTTGCTCGCTGCAACACATGGACCCGGCCGCGCAGATCGCCGCCAAGCAACGCGTGCTGGCGGAAAACTTCGAGCGCATCGGCAAGGTGAGCCCCGCGTCGTGGTTGCCGCCGCTCACCGACCAGCCCTGGGGCTATCGGCGCAAGGGCCGTTTCTCGGTTCGCTATGTCGCGAAGAAGGAGCGCGTGCTTGTGGGCTTCCGCGAGGAAGCCAACCCGCGTTTCGTGGCGGACATCGATACCTGCGAGGTCATCCATCCGGCGCTTGGGCCGAAGGTGGGGTTGCTCGCCGCACTCATCGGCGGCCTCGACGCGGCTCGCGATATCCCGCAGGTGGAATTCGCCGCGGGTGACGACACCGTGGCCCTGGTATTCCGTCACCTGGTGCCGCTGTCGGAGCGGGACCGGGCGGCCCTGGTCGCGTTCGGCAAGGAGCACGGCCTGGCCATCTACCTGCAGCCGGGCAACCAGAGCAGCGTGCATCCGATCTGGCCCGAATCGCCACGCCTGGCCTTCGCCGTGCCGGCCGACGGCGTCGAACTGGAGTTCCTTCCGCTGGACTTCGTACAGGTGAATGCCGGCATGAACCAGCGCATGCTCGCGCGCACGCTGGAACTGCTCGACCTGCAGCCTGCTGACCGGGTGCTCGACCTGTTCTGCGGCCTCGGCAATTTCACCTTGCCGATCGCCCGGCACGCCGCGGAAGTGGTCGGCGTGGAAGGCGAGCATGGCCTGGTCGAGCGTGCGGCGGCCAACGCCGCCCGCAACGGCCTGGGCAACGCCTCGTTTCGCGTCGCCAACCTTTTCGAAGACCAGCGTGCCGCGCCATGGGCCACGCAGCCGTGGGACAAGATCCTGCTCGACCCGCCGCGTGCCGGTGCCGACAAGGTGCTGGAATACCTTCCCCGCAAGGGCACCTCGCGCGTGGTCTACGTATCGTGCCACCCCGGCTCGCTGGCGCGCGACGCGGGTATCCTTGTGCAGAAGCACGGCTTCAAGCTCGTGTCGGCCGGTGTCATGGACATGTTCCCGCACACCGCGCATGTCGAATCCATCGCGCTGTTCGAGCGCGGCTGAAGGGCGGGAATCCATGGGCGTCGAAATCGAACGCAAGTTCCTCCTCGCGAACGACGGCTGGCGTTCCCTCGTGGAGCGCAGCGAGCGCATGGCGCAGGGTTACCTCGTCAATGCCGCCGCCATCGCCGCCGGGCAGGCGAAGTGTTCGGTACGCGTGCGCATCGCCGGTGACGCGGCATGGCTCAACATCAAGTCGGCCACGCTCGGTATCGAGCGGCACGAGTTCGAATACACCGTTCCGCTCGCGGAGGCGGAGCATCTGCTCCACGAGCTGTCCGATGGCGTGCTCGAGAAGATTCGTCACCATGTCATGCTCGATGGCGCACACTTCGAAATCGACGAGTTCCTGGGCGATAACGCCGGGCTGTTCGTCGCGGAAGTGGAGTTGCCTTCGGTCGACGCGGCGTATCCGCGACCGGACTGGCTCGGCATCGAAGTGAGCGAACAGACCCGCTATTACAACGTCAACCTGATCGGCCGGCCCTATGCGACCTGGTCGGCCGCCGAGCGGGAAGGGAAGGAGGACACCGCATGCTGATCATCGGCCTTGCCGGTACCGAACTGGCCGCGCACGAACACGGCCGGCTCACCGCGCCAGGGGTGGTCGGGACGATCCTGTTCTCGCGCAACTTCCGTTCGCGCGAGCAGGTCACGGCCTTGATCGACGCCATCCGCGACGTCGCCGGTGACGACTTCCTCGTCTGCATCGACCAGGAAGGAGGGCGCGTGCAGCGCTTTCGCGAGGGATTCACGCGGTTGCCGCCGCTCGCGGCGATCGGCAGGTTGTACGAGAGCGATCCCGTCGAGGCGGTGAATCGCGCCGAGGAACATGCGTGGATCATGGCCAGCGAAATGCGCGCCATCGGTGTAGATTTCAGCTTCGCGCCGGTGGCCGATCTCGAACGCGGCAGCGCGGCCATCGGCAACCGTGCCTTCCACGCCGATCCGGCCATCGCCGCGGAACTCGTGCAGGCCTATGTGCGCGGCATGCACCTGGGCGGCATGGCGGCCGTGCTGAAACATTTTCCCGGCCACGGCTCGGTCAAGGAAGACACCCACGAATCCGTCGCCGTCGATCCGCGCGGCAAGGACGAGATCCTGCGCGACGACCTCCAGCCCTTCGTGGCCGGCATGGAAGCGCGCGCGGAAGCCGTCATGGCCGCACACGTCAGGTACCCCGCCGTGGACGACCGTCCTGCCGGCTATTCGCGTATCTGGATCGAGGAAATCCTGCGCGGCGAACTCGGCTTTCGCGGCTGCGTGTTCGGCGACGACATCAGCATGGCCGCGGCCGGCGGCGTCGGCGGCATCGCCGCGCGCGTGGCCGCGAACCTCGATGCTGGCTGCGACCTCGTGCTCGCCTGCTTTCCCGACGTCGTTCCCGAGGCGATCGCAGCGGTCGAAGGCCGCCGCCCGTCGCCGGCCGAGCGTATCGCCCCCTTGCGCGGTGCGATCGGTTCGACCTGGGAAGGCCTTATCGACAATCCCCAACGCGACCGGTTCATCGCGCGCGTGACCGCCCTGGAGCCCTGACCTGACCATGACTGCCGCTTCGCTCGACGACGCGCTCGCGCGCTCGGATATCTTGTTCACCCGTGAACAGCTCGACATCGAAATCGCCCGCATGGGCAAGGAGATCGACATCGCCCTCGCCGGCGAACGTCCCGTCTTCCTTACCGTGATGCATGGTGCGCTGGTCTTCGCCGGCCAGCTGGCGCTATCGGTCAAGACCGACCTCGAGTTCGACTACGTCCACGCCACCCGTTACCGCGGCGAGACCAGCGGAAGCGACCTGCACTGGCTGCGTCGCCCCGAAGTGCCGTTGAACGGCCGTACCGTGTTGCTGGTGGACGACATCCTCGATGAAGGCCACACGTTGAAGGCCGTGCGCGACGCATGCCTCGACATGGGGGCATCGCGTGTATTGCTGGCGGTGCTCTGCACGAAGCTGCATGGCCGCCGTGCGCACGGCATCGAGGCCGACTTCAACGGCGTGGATCTTCCCGATCGCTACGTTTTCGGTTATGGCATGGATTACCACGAGCAGGCGCGCAACCTGCCGGCCATCTACGCACTGAAGGACTGATGTCGATGAGTATCGATCTCGCCGTCATCGGCGGTAGTGGCCTGTATGCTTTCGAGGGCCTGGAGAATACCGGGCGTCAACGGGTCGAGACACCCTTCGGTCCGGCCTCCGGCGATGTCGTGATGGGCGACTTCCGCGGCAAGCGTCTCGCTTTCCTCGCCCGCCACGGCGAGAGCCACACGTTGCCGCCGCACCGGGTGAATTACCGGGCGAACCTGTGGGCGTTGCATTCGCTCGGCGCACGCCGCGTCGTGGCTGTGAACGCGGTGGGCGGCATCCGCGACGACATGGGCCCGCGTACCCTCGTCGTGCCGGACCAGATCATCGACTACACCCACGGCCGCTATACCAGCTTCAACGATGTCGATGGGGCGGAAGTGCGTCACATCGACTTCAGCGAGCCCTACACGCAGAGCCTGCGCGAGGCGATCCTGGCCGCCGCCCGTGCGGAAGGTCTGGCGATTGTCGACGGTGGCGTGCATGGCGTCACCCAGGGCCCGCGACTGGAAACCCGGGCGGAGATCGCGCGCATGAAACGCGACGGCTGCGACCTGGTCGGCATGACCGGCATGCCGGAAGCGGCGCTCGCACGCGAACTCGACCTGGAGTTCGCGTGCCTTGCCCTGGTGGCCAACTATGCGGCGGGTGCCGGCGACGAAGCGGAAATAAGCATCGAGGAGATCTTCGCCCACCTCGCGGCGGCGACCGCGAACGTACCGCCGATCCTCGGACGCCTGCTGGCGGATGCCTGACGGGAAAGCGTCCCAGTTGCGCTTTGGTCTAAAACATGATGATACTTTGTGCGCGCCGCGGGGGCAGGCCAAGGGGATCCATGGGGAACGCCTCGCCATCCGGGTGCTTCCAGTCCATGTCCAGAGGTTTCCGCAATGCGTTTCGGTACGGTCAAGTGGTTCAACGATGCCAAGGGTTTCGGTTTCATCGCGCCCGAGGACGGTGGGGAGGACGTGTTCGTCCACTTTTCTGCGATCAACTCCAAGGGGTTCCGTAGCCTTCAGGAAGGCCAGCGTGTGAAGTTCGAAGTGACCAATGGGCCGAAGGGGGCCCAGGCGTCCGGCGTCGAAATCGCGGCGTGAACGCCACGACATCGATGCCATAAAAACCCCGCGCGAATGCGCGGGGTTTTTTTTGTTTCGCATTTTTTGAGGTTCTTCGGGGGTCGGGCTCGGCTTCGCCCTCGCGTTGGGTTGTGTGCGTGGCGGGGGAGCTGCCGGGCGTCCCCCTCGGCGCGCCAGGCGGCGCCGTCCCTTGGGGAAGGATGCCGCTGCGCGGCCATGTTTGATGGCTGCGCCCCGGCGGGCTCGGACGGTCGGGCGGGGGTTTTCGATTCGCCTTCCTGGCTCAGCGGAAACGATCGGCCGTCCTGGCCGATCCCCTGACGGGCCTTTTCCGCCGGGCCGTCCTCGTCGCCTCATGTCGCGCCGAGGGGGACGCCCGGCAGCTCTCTCGACACTGCGGCGGGTTGATGGGAAAGAGCTCAGGTTGTCGCACGCCGGACAGCACACACCGCACACCCCAACACCGCGACACCGCACATCGGGACACACCGCAAAGCACCGCCCCCTTGTTTGACCACTGCACCCTGGTGGGAGCCGACTCCGTCGGCGATCCCGCGGCAGCGGGCCCGGTTGAGGCAAGCACCCATCGCCGACAGAGTCGGCTCCCACCGGAGCGGCTTACGAATTTCTGCGATCCCGGCTTCGCTCACGCCCGGCGGCACGGATTCCGACGATCGCCTTTGCCCTTTTCCGGCAGCGTGTGCACGCCTGGCATCGGACCCTGTGTGGATGCGACATGTCTCCGGCTCGTCCCTCATCGAATCGCTTCTCGCGCTGGCGGTGTTCGCCATCGGCAGTGCGTCGGTCGCGACATGGGTGGCGCAGTCGATGGCCATCGACGCGAGGGCGTCGCGGCTTGTCGCGGCGACCACGATCGCGGTCAGCATGGAGGCACGCATACGCGCCGGCAGCGGTACCGTTTCCGATGAAGACCTGCGTGTGTTTCATGCCGCGCTCAAGCGGCAGGTGGGGCCGGCCGCCAGGGGTTCCGTGACCTGCAGGCCTGCGGCGGCGTGCGCCGTCCAGATCGCCTGGGCGACGCGCGAGGTCCTGTCATGGCCGTTCGATCCGTGACGGCTCGTGGCATGACGCTGGTCGAACTGCTCGTCGGGCTGGCGGTGGCCGCGATCGTCGCCGCGGTCGCCATGACCGGCTTGTCGATCATGGGGCTTGCCATCGTTCGCCAGCGCGCGGCGACGAGGATGGAAGACGCGGTGTGGCTGGCGCATGCGGCGATCGCCCGGGACCTGTGCGTGTCGACGGGGTGGAAGGGTTGCGTCGAGGCACGCGGCTGCACGACGCAGACAGTGCATGGTGGCATGCCGGCACTGGTGCTCGACCATGCCGAATGGTTCGTCGACGGGGGACTCTGGCGATGCCAAGGGCCGGATTGCCAGACCTACCTCGATGGTATCGCCGGCGCCGAGTTCATCGCCTCGCTAAGGGACGACGGCGGGACGCTCCGCCAGGTGCCCTTCGCACCGATCCATGGAAAAAGAGCCAAAGCGCTCGAAGTGGTGCTATGGACGGTGGATGGGCGCCGTTACAGCCGGACGACGGACCGGGGTGGTTGTGCGCCGGTCCGTTGAGCGTGGCGCGATCCTGCTCGTGGTGCTGGCGGTGCTCGCGATGATGGCGATCCTTGCCGCTTCGTTGTCGCGCTCCGCGCGGTCGCGGGTGCTGGCCGCGCAGGAGTTCCACCAGGCGGAGAGAGACGCCCGGCACCGCCGCGTCCTTCATGGTGGCGATGGCGGCGACGCCCGTGCGACCATCGGCGATGGCGCGGCCGACGCGTCGTCGAATGAGGCAACCCATGGATCGCAGACGATTCCTCCAGGGGGCGACGATCGCCTCCGGCGTGGCACTGGCCGCCAAGGGCATCGCTAAGGCAGCTTCCGCCACGACCGCCGCGGGGATGGTTCCGCGTGTGTGTTCCACCTGGGACTTCGGCGTGGCCGCCAACCAGGCCGCCTGGAAAGTGCTCGCCACCGGCGGGCGCGCGCTGGATGCGGTGGAGCAGGGCGCCCGCGTACCGGAGGCCGACCTGCGCAACCATAGCGTCGGTCGCGCCGGGTATCCGGATCGCGACGGCAAGGTCACGCTCGACGCCAGCATCATGGACGAGAACGGCAACTGCGGCGCGGTGGCGGCGATCGAGCATATCGCCCATCCGATCTCCGTCGCCCGGCGGGTCATGGAGCGCACGCCCCATGTGCTGCTGGTGGGTGATGGCGCGCTGCAGTTCGCGATCGAGCAGGGCTTCCCGCGCGAGGAACTGCTCACCCCCGAATCGGAAAAGGCCTGGCACGAATGGCTTAAGACGGCGAAGTACAAGCCGGTGGCCAATAGCGAGGTCAAGAGCTACAACGCGGGTCCCGGTGGAACGCCGGGCGATGCCAGCAATCACGACACGATCGGCATGCTCGCGATCGACGCCAAGGGCAACCTGTCCGGTGCATGCACCACCAGTGGCATGGCCTGGAAACTGCACGGACGCGTGGGCGACAGCCCGATCATCGGCGCTGGCCTTTACGTCGACAACGACGTGGGCGGCGCGACCTCCACGGGCGTGGGCGAAGAGGTGATCCGCAACGTCGGCAGCTTCCTCGTCGTGGAACTGATGCGCCAGGGCCGCTCGCCCGAAGACGCATGCCGCGAGGCGGTGGAGCGCATCCTGCGCAAGAAGCCGAACGCGAAGGATCTCCAGGTCGGCTTTCTCGCGATGGACAAGAAGGGCAACGTCGGCGCCTGGGCGATCCAGAAGGGTTTTTCCTATGCGGTCTGCGATGCGGCGAAGCAGGATGCGTTGATTCCCGGCAAGAGCAGCTACTGACCATGGCGCTGCTCGAGATCGCGGCTAATTCGGTGGCATCGGCGTTCGCCGCGCAGGAAGGCGGTGCGGGACGCGTCGAACTGTGCGCCTGTCTGGAAGAGGGCGGGATCACGCCTTCGCACGGCACCATCGCGTTGGCACGCGAGGGCCTGGGCATCCCACTCTATGTGTTGATTCGTCCGCGGGCAGGCGACTTCGTCTACGAGAACGCCGAGGTCGAAGCCATGCTCGACGACATCGCGCATTGCCGGGCACTCGGTTGCGACGGCGTGGTGGTCGGCGCGCTCACCGCCGAAGGCGAAGTGGATGTGGACGTCTGCGCTTTGTTCGTGCGCGCGGCCGAAGGCATGGGGCTGACCTTCCATCGCGCGTTCGACCTGGTCGATGACCAGTCCTCCGCGCTGGAAACGGTGATCGATCTTGGATTCGAGCGAGTGCTCACCTCCGGCGGCATGCAGAGCGCGGTGGCCGGTGCCTCGTCCATCGCGCGGCTCGTGGCCCAGGCGGGAGGGCGGATCGCCGTGATGCCCGGAGCCGGCATCGAACCGGGCAATGTCCTCGACCTTCGCGAGGCGACACGCGCACGCGAATTCCACGCGTCGGCGAAGAAGCGCCTTCCCTCGGCGATGCGCCGCGTACCCGGCGACGCGCTCGGCATGGGCGCGGGCGAGATCCGCACGGACGTCGAGACCGTGCGCGCGCTGGTCGCTGCTCTCGCTTGACGCCTCAACCCGAGGCCAGGCGGCGGAGCTCGTCGAGCTTGTCGGCATCGCGGATGGCGAGATCGGTACGCCAGCGCAGGATGCGCGGGAAGCGCACGGCCACGCCCGCCTTGTGGCGGCTGGACGCCTGGATCGCTTCGAAGGCCAGTTCGAAGACGTGTGTCGGCTCGACCGAGCGCACCGGACCGAAACGATCGATGGTGTGCGACCGTATCCAGCGGTCGAGCCGGGCGATCTCGTCATCGTCGAGTCCGGAGTAGGCCTTGGCCACGGGCACGAGCGCATCGTCATCCCACACACCGAAGGTGTAGTCGGTGAATAGCCCGGAACGTCGACCGTGACCCGGCTGCGCATAGAGCAGCACGGCGTCGATCGTGTAGGGGTCGACCTTCCACTTCCACCAGTCGCCGCGTTTGCGGCCCACGCGGTAAGGCGAGTCGAGCCGCTTGAGCATCAGGCCTTCGGTGCGGCGCTCGCGCGACTCGGCGCGCACCGCCGTCAACGCCGTCCAGTCGGGCGCCCGTATGGCGGGCGAGAGCATCAGCGTCGGGCGCCGGTCTTCTACCAGGCTGGCCAGCATTGCGCGGCGCTCGGCCAGGGGACGCTCGCGCATGTCCTGGCCATGCGATTCGAGGAGGTCGTAGGTCATCAGGCGCACGGGCGTATCGGCGAGCAGTTTCGGCCCGGGCTTGAGCTTGCCGATGCGCTTCTGCAACGCGGCGAAGGGAAGCGGATGCGCTTCGTCGAGCGTCCATGCCAGGATCTCGCCATCGATCACGCAGCCGTCGGGAAGATCGCGTGCCGCCTGTTCGATCTCCGGGAAACGCCCATCCAGGCGTTCTTCGCCGCGCGACCAGAGCACGGTTTCTCCCTCCCGGCGCATCAGTTGGGCACGAATGCCGTCCCACTTCCACTCGGCCAGCCACTCGCCGACATCGCCAAGCGATGTGACCTCCTGTTCCAGCGGCGAGGCGAGGAAAAACGGGTAGGGACGCTCTCCCGCATGCTCGTCGGCGCGCTCGGGTCCGGCCAATGCCCGGAAGGCCGTGGCGCTGGGTGCCCAGTTGCCACTGAGACGGTGTGCGACCAGGTCCGTGGGCAGGTTCGCCCATTGCGCGAGCGCCTGCACCACGAGCCGGTGCGACACGCCCACCCGTAGCGATCCGGTCAGCAGCTTGTTGACCAGGAAGACCTGGCCGCGTGGCAAGGGACGCCACCATTCGCGCAGGAGATCGATGCGTTCGGACGATTCGAGCGCGTTGAGCGACGGCAGGCGCGCTTCCATCCATACATGCAGCGAGGTGTCTTCCTGCTCGTCGCCGCGGCTTGGCAGCATCAGTGCGATCGTCTCCGCGAGATCGCCGACATGCTGGTAGCTTTCGTCGATGAGCCAGTCGGCGTAGCCCGCCTCCGCGGCGAGCGCGGCGCGCAGTTCGGTCGACGTGGCGGTTCGCTTGAGCTTGCCGCCGCCGAGGACGTAGACGGCCCACGCTGCGTCCCCCGCGGGGGCCTCGGCGAAGTACGCCGCCATCGCGTCGCGCTTGGCGGCCGTGGACGAGGTGCGGTCGAGTACCTCGAAAAGGGCGGCGAAACGGCGCATCAGTCGCCTTCCTCGCTGCCGCGAATCTCCGGCATCCGTCCCCCGAGCGCGCTCAGCGGGAGCGCGTCGTGGCCGTTCTCGCGCAGGTGGCGGATCAAGGCCTCGCCATCGCCATGGGTGACGTAGATACGCTTCGCGCCGCAGTCTTCCACACTGCGGATGAGGCCCGGCCAGTCGGCGTGGTCGGACACGACGAAGCCGCGGTCGTAGCCACGGCGACGGCGTGCGCCACGCACCTGCATCCATCCGGAAGCGAAGCCGGTGGAAGCCTTGGCGAAGCGGCGCATCCATGGCGATCCCGCTGCCGACGGCGGCGCCATCACCAGTTCGCCGGCGAAATCCTTGCCGCGTGCGGATTCGCTCACGGCCTCGGTAGGCAGCATGTGCACGCCCGCCTCGCGGTATGCCTCGACCAGCCGAAGCATCGCACCGTGCAGGTGCACCGTGCGGTCGGTGCGCGTGGCCAGTTCGGCGAGCAAGCGCTGTGCCTTGCCCAGGGCGTAGCAGAACAGTACCGCCGGCACGCCGCGTGTCGCGCATTCTTCCAGCCAGTCGAGGATCTCGTCCACCACCTGGCTCATGGGAGGCCATCGGTAGATCGGCAGGCCGAAGGTGGATTCGGTGACGAAGATATCGCACGGCACCGGTTCGAAGGGCGCGCAGGTGGGATCGGACTCGCGCTTGTAGTCGCCGGAAACCACCGTGACCTTGCCACGCCCTTCGATACGGACCTGCGCCGCGCCGAGGATGTGTCCGGACGGATGCAGGGACACGCGGGTCTCGCCCAGCGTGAAGGCCTCGTTCCAGTCGTGTTCGCGGAGCGTGGCCGAGGCACCGAGGCGCTCGCGCATCAGTCCGCCGCCGGCACGCGCTACGTGATAGAGCGCACTGCCCGCATGGGCATGGTCGCCGTGCGCGTGCGTGACGACCGCGCGGACGACCGGCTGCACCGGGTCGATGAAGAAGTCGCCCGCCGGGCAGTAGAGGCCTTCGGGGCGCGGCAGCAGCAGGTCGCCATCCATGCGGCCGAAGGTAGGCGGCGGATCGTCAACAGCGCGAAAACGCCGCGGTGGCTCAGGCCACGAACTGCAAGCGTGCCAACTCGGCGTAGAGGCCGCCCTCGGCCAGCAGGCTCTCGTGCGTCCCTTGCGCCACGATCCGGCCACCGTCCATCACGACGATGCGATCGGCGCGCTGCACGGTGGCCAGGCGATGTGCGATCACCAGCGTGGTGCGGCCCTTCTCGAGGCGTTCCAGCGCGTGCTGGATGGCCGCTTCCGATTGCGCGTCGAGCGCCGACGTGGCTTCGTCCAGCAGCAGCAATGGCGCGTCGCGCAGGATCGCCCGGGCGATGGCGATGCGCTGCTTCTGTCCGCCGGACAGGCGCACGCCACGTTCGCCCAGCGCCGCTTCGTAACCGTCGGGCAGGGCGGCGATGAAACCGTCCGCTTCGGCGAGACGCGCGGCCTCGCGCACTTCGTCATCGGAGGCGTCGGCGCGGCCGAAACGGATGTTGTCCGCGGCGGTACCGCCGAAGATCACGGTCTCTTGCGGCACCAGCGCGATCGCCCCGCGTAGTTCGGGCAGGGCGAGCGCACGCAGGTCGATGCCGTCGAAGCGAATGGAGCCCGAGCGCGGATCGTGGAAGCGGAGCAGCAAGCTGAAGACCGTGCTCTTGCCGGCGCCCGACGGCCCGACGAGCGCGACGGTTTCACCCGGCGCGATGTCCAGATCGAAGTCGGAGAGGGCCGCCACGTCCGGACGCGACGGGTAGCGGAATTCGACATGCTCGAAGCGCAGCGATCCGGTGACCGGCCGGGGCAGGGGTTCCGGTGCTTCGGGCGTGAAGATGCCGGGCCGTTCGGCGAAGAGTTCGCCGATGCGTTCCATGGCACCGGCGGCACGCAGCACGTCGCCCCACACTTCGGACAGGCCGGCCACCGAGCCGGCGGCGAAGATCGCATAAAGCACGAACTGGCTCAGCACGCCCGGTGCGAGATCGCCTGCGATGACATCGCGCGCTCCCGCCCATAGCACCAGGGTGATCGCGCCGAAGATCAGCACGATCACGGCGGCGGTCAGCAGTGAACGCATGCCGATCCGGCGGCGCGCCGTCGCCAGGGCGAGATCGATGGCGCGGGCGTAGCGGCGGCTTTCGATCGGTTCGCGCGCGTAGGCCTTGACCGCCTGCGCGGCGTTCAGGGTTTCGTTGGCGACGGCGGCGGCATCGGCGATGCGATCCTGGCTGTGCCGGGAGAGCTTCTGCACGCGGCGGCCGAAGACGAGGATGGGCAGCATCACCGCCGGGATGACCAGCGCGGTGAGCCCGGCGAGGCGCGGGCTGGTCCAGGCCATGGCCGCCGCGGCGCCGATCAGCATCACCACGCTGCGCAGCGCCACCGAGATGCCGGAGCCGACCAGGGTCTGCACCACTTCGGTGTCCGTGCCCAGCCGGGAGGTGAGTTCGCCGACGCGGGTACTTTCATAGAAGCCCACGTCCAGCCCGATCACATGCTGGTAAAGGGTGGTGCGCAACGAGGCGAGCGAGCGCTCGCCGAGCAGGGCGATGCAGTAATACCGGGCGGCCGTGGCGATGGCCAGGACCACGGCCACGCCGAACAGCCCGAGGAAGGTACCGTTGATCGTGGCGATGCTGGAGGCGAGGAAGCCATGGTCGATGATGTGCCGAACCGCCACGGGCAGGAGCAGCGAGGCGCCGGACGATATGCCCAGGAACACGAGCCAGCCGATGGCGAGGCCCTTGTGCGGCTTCAGGAACGGCCACAGGTTGCGCAGTGCCCCGATCTTGCGTGACTTCTCCCTGCGTTCGTCGCTCATGCTCGCTTCGCTTCCGGATTCATTCGCCAACGGATGGGGCCATCCGGTACGGTATTCAACATGGATCGACGCGGCGGGGATGCACCTTGCCCCGGGTCAGGTCGACGATGCGGGCGGCGATCGCGTCCAGGCGGTCGACCGGCGCCCGTACGGTCAAGTCGGCGCCATCGGCGACGAAGGCCTCCTGTTCGATGGTGGCCTCCATCTCGCGCAGCCGTGCCGAAACCAGCGCCAGTTCACCGAACTCGCAGCGCATCACCAGGCAGCCCGTGGCGACGATCGGCAATCGCGGGGCGAGCCGAAGGCATTCCGCCGCCGTACCGCCATACGCGCGGACGAGCCCGCCCGCGCCGAGCTTGATTCCGCCGTACCAGCGCGTGACCAGCACGGCCACGCGGTCGCAGCCCTGGCCGTCGATGGCCTGCAGGATGGGGCGCCCGGCGGTGCCGCCGGGTTCGCCGTCGTCGTTGAACCGGTAGGCGTCGCCGATGCGATACGCCCAGCAGTTGTGCGTGGCACCCGGATCGCCCACCGATTCGAACCACGCCAGGGCGTCGGCCGTCGATTCGACGGGCATGGCCTGGGCGAGGAAGCGGCTCTTCTTGATCTCTTCGTCGTGGCGCCAGGGCGAGGCGAGGGTTTCCAGCGGTGCACTCAAGGGGTCAGGTCGCGGAGGTCTTGTGGCAGGTCGTAACGAGGATAGCGCTCGCGCAGTTCACGCAGGCGCCGCAAGGCTTCCTCACGTTCCCCGCGGCCGAGCAACTGCCGGATCTCGCCGACGCGGTCGTCGGGGCCGAGTTCCGTTTTCATCGCACGGTCGGAAGCGGCGCCGAAGGCCTGTGGGGCGGGTTTGGATACGGCCGATGATTTGAGTGCCGGTGCGAACGCCTGTCCCGACGCTTGCGCCGGTAAGGGCGGTGCGGGTGCCGGTGCAGGTACAGGTGCCTCTGCCGGTACGGGTGGCGCAGGTGCCGCTGCGGGCGCGGCCGGTGCCAGTGACCGTGCCGGCGTCGAACGGCGTGCCATCCTCGGCTGGGTTGCCGCGGGTGCCGACTCTTGCAGGACGACAGGAGCGCTTGCTGGCACGGGCGCGGTGGATTCGATGCGTTGCGCCGTGGGAACGTGGCGCGTCGCCGTCACGTCCGGGCGGCTGTCGCGCAGCTGCCAGGTCAGGCCGGCGGCCAACACCAGCACCGCCGCCGATCCCAGCGCGACCGGCCAGCGTGTCCGGTGGCGACGAACCGATACCGCACGATCGGCCTGCGCGAGCACCGCCGCATCCAGCGCGGGATCGGGCTCGGCCTTTGGCAGGCGCGCGTACAGCGCGGCGAGTTCGCGCTCGTCGGGCAGGTCGTCGTCGTGGGGCGGTGGCGTGTTCGGGTTCATGTCATTCGGCAACGAGTTCTCGTATCCGCGCCATGGCGTAGCGGAGCCGCGATTTCGCGGTTTCCTTGCCCACGCCGGTCACGGCGGCGATGTCCTCCAGGGATAGTTCGTTCTCCATGCGTAGCACGAAGGCCGTTCGTTGTTCGTCGGGAAGGCTTTCGATCGCGCGTTGCATGCGCCGGCGCAGTTCGAAATCCGAAAGGGCGTGATCGGGCTGTTCGCGTTCCGGAGCGGCCTGTGCGGCGAAGACCGCCTCGGCCTCTTCGGCACCGGCCCGTGGACGCTGCCGACGAAAGCTGTCCACGGCCAGGTTGTGTGCGATCTGGAGCAGCCATGTGCTGAATTTCGCCTCGGCGCGATAGCGTTGGCGCGCCACGATCACGCGGCTCCAGGTTTCCTGGAACAATTCGTCGGCGACCGTCCGGTCCTTCACCGTCTTCAGCAGGAACCGATACAACGGACCCTTGTGCTTCGCGTAAAGCTCCCCGAACGCGGCCGAGTCTCCGCCCGCCCAGGCGAGCATCAGCCCGCCGTCGTCGGTAAGGGGAGCATCCATGGATGGGGAGGTTACCTTATCGCCGCGGGGATTCCGCGACCGGCTCGGTCGACATCCCGCCGGCCATGCTTGCCAGCCTCGACATCTCCGCGCGGTAGCCGCCTTCGTCCTTGCCCTGCGCGCCACGCGCCAACTCGGCGACCTTGTCGTAGCCGAAGCCGTCCACGTACTTGCCGCCGCGCAGGTTCTCCGCGAACGCCGCCACCGCCGCGGCGAAACGCAGGCGCTCGCTCGCTTGCCCGGCGACGTCCGCGGCCAAGGGTTGCTCGACAAGCTGGCTCGCCCCGCCATCCGGCGCCTTGTAGCGCAGGCGAAGGAAGCCGAGTTCGCCGGATACGGGCGCGTCTTTCGCCGGGGCGTAACGCAGCGGGTCGACGCGTGCACCCTTGGAGCCTTTCAACGTGATCTCGTACAGCGCGGTGACGCGGGCACCCGCGCCGATCTCGCCCGCGTCGACGGCATCGTTGTTGAAGTCTTCCCGCGCTAGGACGCGCTTCTCGTAGCCGATCAGGCGGTACTCGGCGACGACGGCCGGATTGAATTCCACCTGGATCTTCACATCCTTGGCGATCGTCATCAGCGTCGCCGACATCTCGTCCACCAGCACGCGGCGCCCCTCGCCGAGGCTGTCGATGTAGTGATGGCTGCCGTTACCGGCGTCGGCCAGTTCCACGGCCATCTCGTCGCTATAGTTGCCTTCGCCGAAACCCAGCGTGGTCAGCGCGATGCCGCTCTTGCGCTTTTCCGCGATCCGATCCTTCAGGGCCTGCACGCCGACCGTACCGACATTGAAGTCGCCGTCGGTAGCGAGGATGACGCGGTTCACGCCCCCCTTGATGAAGCCCTTCGCCGCCTGCGCATAGGCAAGGTCGATGCCGGCGGCGCCGTTGGTGGAACCGCCCGCGCCGAGCGCATCGATGGCCGCGGCGATCTTCGCGTGTTGATCGCCTGGCGTGGAGGGCAAGGCGACGCAGGTCGCGCCGGCGTAGGTCACCAGCGAGATACGATCGGCCGCGCGCAGCTTCGGCACGATCTGCTTCAGCGAGGCCTTGAGCAGGGGCAGCTTGTCCGGCTCGTCCATGGAGCCGGACACGTCCACGAGGAAGACGAGGTTGGCCGGAGGAATCTCGCTGGCCGGCACGCTGTATCCCTGGATGCCGATCAGCAGCAGCTGGCGCTCGGGGTTCCATGGTGCGGGCGCGAATTCCGTCGTGACGCCGAACGGCTTCGCGCGACTCGCCGGCACCGCGTAGCCGTAGTCGAAGTAGTTGATGAATTCCTCGGTACGGACGGCGTCGACGGGAGGCAGGCGACCTTCGTTGAGCATGTGGCGCACGTTCGTATACGAGCCCGTGTCGACGTCGACGCTGAAGGTCGACACCGGATCGCTGGCGGCGAGGTGGACGGGATTCGGCGTGCGATGCGCATAGTTCTCGCGGTCGACGGGCAGGTAGGGTGGCGCGATCGCCGTGGCGTAACCGGTTTGCGCCACGGATTCGACCAGCGACTGCGGTACGGCCTTCGTCATGGCCGGCGGTGCGGGTGCGGCGGCCGGCGCGACCATCGGGCGCGAGAGCATCCGCCGAACCGGCATGCCATAGCCCGGCTGGCAGCCGGTCTCGTCGGCTGGCGGCGGTGGCGTGTCGTGCCGCGCGGCGAAGGCGTCGCCCGAGGCGGCCACGCCGGTGGCGGCGACCGCACCGGCGAACAGGAGGGAAAACGTGACGCGGAGCGTGTTCATCGTGCATGGCCTCGTGGGTGACATGACGGTGAAACGCGGGAAGGAGCGAATCGGGGTTAACCGATCTGACGCGATTCGTTCAGTCGAGGTGGGCCAGCGCGCGTTTCCTCGCTCGCGCTGACCCGGTTCCGGCCGGTCTGCTTGGCACGGTAGAGCGCGCGGTCGGCGGCGTTGAGCAGGTCGAGCGGGCCACCATGCGCACTCACCTGCACATGGGCCACGCCGATGCTGATGGTGACCACGCCGAAGGGGCTCGACGGGTGGATGATCGCGAGCGCCTCGATCTGTGCCCGCAGGTCCTCGGCCAGGGCCAGGGCTTCGGGCAGGCGGGTGCCCGGAGCGATCACGGCGAATTCCTCGCCGCCGAAGCGCGCGACGAAATCGCCCGCGCGAACCCCGCGTCCGATCAGGCCGCCGACGAGGGAACGCAGGCAATCGTCGCCAGCGAGATGGCCGTAGCGGTCGTTGTATTCCTTGAAGAAGTCGACATCGATCATCAACAGGGAAATCGGGTCCTGTTGTCCGGGGCGATGCCATTCGCGCAGGAGACGCTCGTCGAGCGCCCGCCGGTTGGCCAGGCCGGTGAGGCTGTCGACGAAGACCAGTCCCTGCAGCTCGTCGCGGCTGCGCGACAGCCGGTATTCCTCCTCCACCAGGCCGACCTGGGCCAGCGTGCCGCGCAGGCCGATGCCGATCACGGCGGCGATGGCACCCACGATGCCCAGCGTGGGATAACCCGGGATCACCATCAGCCCGAAGCCCAGCACGCTCATGGCCAGGAAGGTCGGGCTCGCGCTCTGCACGAAGCGCACCAGGTAGACGGGCGGATGCCAGTGCCGTCTTGGCTGGCGCATCGTCGCCGCGACGAAGAGGGTGAGGAAGGGCAGGTCCAGCAGCGCGTCCCAGGGCGACGTGCCGAATTCCGGATGCCCACCCAATGCCACGTAGTGGTTGTAAAAGTAACCGGAAAGCGCATAGGTGACGAAGAACGCCGTCACGCCGCGAAAGAAAAAATGATCGTCGGCGCGATCGGTCGCCAGGTAACGCAACGACGCGGCCAGCGCGAGGCAGGCGTTCTCGAAATCGAGCATGTAGGCGATGTCGATCGCCTGTTGCGTCGCCATCGCGCCCTGCACCGAGACGATCGAGAACGTGCGCACGTAGAACAGCACCCCGAGCAGGGCGGCCAGGATCAGGTCGATCGCGATGGCCCACTTTTTCCGCCCCGGCACGGGCGCCGACGAGACAGCCACGAGCACGGGCAGCACGTAGAGGATGTAGAAGAACATGCTGTCGCCGGGCGCCGGGTTGGAGTTTTCCAGCACGTAGTTCTGCCGGGCGGACAGCGACATGCCCACGGCCCACAGGACCAGGCTGGCGAACAGCAACCACCAGCGTGGGTCCCGAGGCGGCCCCGAGCGCCGCCATGCCATCACCACGCTGCCCAGCGCCAGCGCCGCGACGGTGAAGAAGCACACGTAGGAAACCTCCATGCCCCCGGAAGGCATGTTCGCCAGTGCTATCACGTGGGCCAGGACGATGGCCGCCGCGACGATGACTGCTTTCATGGCGTGCCTCCCCCTGCCTGCAACGCAATAGTCATATCGGCGGGGACGGCGGGAAGTTGAGGTCCATGAACGGATGTTAAGCCTGGCGCGGACCAAAATGTGAAGGTACTGACGGACCAGGGCGGCGGTTTTCCGGTCCAAGACGGCAATCTTTGCCTTTCGGTAATGTCACCTGTTCCGGGTCGTCGTCTTGGATTCCCTGCGTGGGGGTCGCAGGATGTCAGCCTGATTTCGTCATCGAAGGAGCGTGACATGTCCTCACATCCCGTGAAGATCCCTGGCCCCGACCATCCCATCACGATCGAGCCGGCGGGTGGCAGGGTGGTGGTGCGTGACGGCGACCGGGTCGTCGCCGATACGCGCGACGCGCTCGTGCTCAAGGAAGGCCGCTACCCGGCCGTGTTCTACATTCCTCGCGCCGATGCCGACATGGCCTCGTTGCGCCGGACCGAGCACCATACGCATTGCCCCTATAAGGGTGAAGCCTCGTATTACAGCCTCCCGGGCAACGAGGAAAGGGCGATCAACGCGATCTGGACCTACGAGGAGCCGCACGAGGCGGTCTCGTCGATCCGCGGTCACCTCGCCTTCTATCCCGACCGCGTGCGCATCGAGCACACGCCCGGCTGACCGCCCCGCCACGGAGCCCATCCATGCAAGCTTTCGTCGACACCTCCTGGGCGCCCGGCGCCGCCTCTCTCCGCGCCGGCACGAGCGCCACCACCGTCCGATGTCAGCCTGGCCTTTCGCTCTCCGAGCACTACGCCGCCGTGCGGGCGCGTACCGAGGCGCTGGTCGCGGCGCTCGGCCCGGAGGACATGGTCGTCCAGTCGATGCCCGATGCGAGCCCCGCCAAATGGCACCTGGCGCACACGACATGGTTCTTCGAGACCTTCCTGCTCGGCCCGAACGTGCCCGGCTACGAAGTGTTCGATGCCGAATTCGGGTATCTCTTCAATTCCTACTACGAAGCCATCGGCCCTCGGCATCCGCGACCGTTGCGCGGCCTGCTGACCCGGCCCCCGACCGATCGCGTGATCGCCTATCGCCATCACGTGGACACGCATATGCGCGCCTTCCTCGCCGGCGCGGTAGGCCCCGAACTGGAAGCGCTGGTGCGGCTCGGCTTCGCCCATGAGGAACAGCACCAGGAATTGCTGGTGATGGATGTGCAGCACCTGTTCGCGCAGTCGCCGCTGAAGCCCGCCTTCGATCCGGCCTGGTCCGCGCCGGCCCCCGGTCCGACAGGCCGTTTCCGTCCGGTGGGCGGTGGGCCAGTGCGCATCGGTGTCGTCGACGAACCCTTTGCGTTCGACAACGAAGGCCCCCGGCACACGGTCTGGCTGGAGCCGTTCGAGATGGCGGACCGCCTGGTCACCAACGGCCAATGGCTGGCCTTCATGGCGCTCGGCGGCTATCGC
Source organism: Luteibacter sp. E-22 (assembly GCF_049913125.1). GTDB lineage: Bacteria > Pseudomonadota > Gammaproteobacteria > Xanthomonadales > Rhodanobacteraceae > Luteibacter. The sequence continues at coordinate 2,586,243 of NZ_CP183975.1, read as the reverse complement.
CGCGCCGACCTGTGGCTTTCCGACGGATGGGCGCAGCGCCAGGAGGAAGGATGGGAATCGCCGCTCTACTGGCAACACGACGGCGAAGCCTGGTCGCACATGACTCCCGGCGGCTGGCGCCCGGTCGATCCCGACGCGCCGGTGACCCACGTCAGTTACTACGAAGCGGAGGCTTTCGCGCGCTGGGCTGGCGCCCGGCTGCCGACGGAAGCGGAGTGGGAGCACGCCATGCGCACGCGCGACGACCTGGAGCAGGTCGACGATGTCGCCTGGCAGTGGACGGCCAGTTCGTATTCGCCGTACCCGGGGTTTCGCGCGGCGGACGATGCGGTCGGCGAGTACAACGGGAAGTTCATGATCGGCCAGATGGTCTTGCGCGGCGGTGCCAGCGTCACGCCGGTCGGGCACGCGCGGATCTCGTACCGCAATTTCTACCGGCCCGGACAGCGCTGGATGTTCAGCGGCGTGCGCCTGGCGCGCGATCCCGCGTTCACGCCGGATGGCGACCGCCTGGCCTTCCTGCGCGACACGCTGGCCGGGCTGTCCTCGTCACCGAAGACCTTCTCGCCGAAATACTTCTACGACGGCGCGGGGTCCGACCTGTTCGAGGCGATCTGTGTCACGCCCGAGTATTACCCGACGCGCACGGAAACGGCCTTGCTTCGTGAGATCGCTCCCGCGCTCGCCACAGGTATTCCACAAGGGGCCGTGCTGCTCGAACTGGGCAGTGGCGCGAGCGACAAGACGCGGATGCTGCTTGACGCCGCGCCCTGGATTTCCGCCTATGTTCCGGTGGACATCAGCGCCGCCGCGCTGGATGGCGCGGTGACACGCTTGCGTGAGGCTTATCCGTCGCTGGCGGTGTATCCGGTGGTGGGCGATTTCACCCAGGCCATCGAGGTTCCGAAGGCCTTGGCGGGACGTCCCGTCGTGGCGTTCTTCCCCGGTTCCACGATCGGCAATTTCACACCCGCCGAGGCCATCGCCTTGCTGCGTTCGGTGCGGGAACGGCTCGGGCCGGGCGCGCGTTTCATCGTGGGCGCGGACCAGGTCAAGGACGTGGACGTATTGCTCGCCGCCTACGACGATGCCGCCGGCGTGACCGCCGCATTCAACCGCAACGTGCTCGTTCGCATCGACCGCGAACTCGGCGGCGATTTCGATCCCGAGGCGTTCGAGCATCGCGCGGTATGGAACGCGGAACTCGACCGCATCGAGATGCACCTGGTGAGCCGCGAGGCGCAGCGCGTGACGGTCGCTGGCCAGTCGTTCGCCTTCGCCGCCGGCGAGTCGATCCATACGGAGAATTCGCACAAGTTCACACCGGCGTCGTTTGCGCGGCTGGCGGAAGCGGGTGGGTGGCGGATCGAAAGGGAATGGATATCGGCGGCGCCGGCGTTCGGGGTGTTTTCCCTGGTCGCCGCTTCGTAGGGCATCGCGGCCCAGGCCGCGATCGGATCCGCCAACCGCTACCGAACCTCGTCCACCTTCATGTAGCCGCCATCGGACACGCTGACCACCGAGCGCCGATGGCCCTGCATCTTCATCGCATCGTCCACCGAGGCGCCGATCGCCGAGGCGGTCTCCGCCACGCCCACCGGCTTGTTGCCGCGGCGCTTCTGCTTGCCCGCGAAGCGGGCGTGGTTGTAGCCCGACCAGCTGGTGAACACGACCGCACAAGCGATGGCCACGATGAGGATGACGTTGATATCGCCGCCATCGCCGATCGGACCGAGCACGTGCAGCTGTAACCAGGCGCTGCGTACGCCGAAGGCCCACGCGCCCAGGGTGAGCAAGGGCAGCCATAGGAAGACCCAGAACAGCCAGGCGAAGATGGTGACGGTGGTGAACACCGCCTTCTGCGCCGTCGATTGACGTTCCGGGCGCTGGATCAGAATGGCTTCGGCTTTCATCGCAGTCCCCGGTCAGGGCTGACCCAGACCGCGCGCGTGCCCTTGCGCTTCAGCAAGGCCTTGGGCATCGCGACGATCGAGGTCGCCGTGTTGAGCAGCCAGTACACCAGCGGGTACCAGATCATCCAGTAGTAGTTGCGGCCGATGCGGGTCTCGTAGCGGCGGTCCACCAGCAGGCTGATGAGGAACTGGAGCAGGCAGATCGCGCCGAGCACCACGCCGTGCCACTGCGGCAGCAGCGTGTCGATGTATAGCGAAGGCGGCAGTTCGACCACGCGGCCGAGCACCCAGAGCACGATGATGACGGCCATGGTGTACGACCAGAGCAGGCTCATCACGTATTCGAAAGCCACCGGCCACATGCGCCGCTGGCGCCATTTGAGCAAGCGTCCGGTGTATCGCAGCAGCACCTCGGACCCGCCCTGGGCCCAGCGCAGGCGCTGTTTCCACAAGCCGCGCAGGGTCTCCGGCATCAGTATCCAGCACAGCGCGTTCGGTTCGTAGCGGATTTCCCAATGGCGCATCTGCAACCGCCAGCTCACGTCGATGTCCTCCGTGACCATGTCGGTGTTCCAGTAGCCCACGTCATGCAGCGCGCTCTTGCGGAAACAGGCGATCACACCGGACACGGTGAAGATGCGCCCATACACGCGTTGCGCGCGCTTGATCAGGCCGATGATCGAGGAGAACTCGCCGACCTGAAGCTTGCCCAGCAAGGTGGAGCGGTTACGGATGCGCGGATTGCCCGTGACCGCGGCGACGCGCGGGCTTTCGAGCATGTGCATCATCATCCAATGGGTGGCGTAGTCGTCGAGCAGGGCGTCGCCGTCGACACAGACGAGGAAATCCGATCGCGCGGCGAGCGCCGCCGCACGCAGGCCCATGGCCTTGCCCTGGTTGCTCGACATGTGGATCACGCGCAGCGCGGGATACTGCTCCATCAGCTGGTCGAGTTGCGTGCCGGTGTCGTCGGTGGAACCGTCGTTGATCGCGATGATCTCGAAATTCGGGTATTGCTGCGAGGCCAGGTGCGCGATGGTCTCGCGTACCTGCTCACCCTCGTTGTGGCACGGCACCACGAGGGTCACCATCGGGTATTCGGGCAGCATGTGCGGCTGCACGCGTGCCGGCTCCCGACGTTCCCAGCGCACGAAATAGATGATGCCGCCGCTCATCCAGATGAGCGACATCACCAGGGGGTAATAGAAGGCGAACTCGAGTAGCGCGTGCAGGATGCCGCTGTTCATCGCGCGGGCTCCCGATAAGGGTAATCGGCCGCCGAGATATAGGGGCGTATCGCTTCCAGGGCGGGGTGGTCGTGGACGAAGTCGTCCGGGTAGTAACCGATGTGACGCGCGCCCGCCGCCTGCACGGCACGCATGCGCGCGGCGAGGTCACGATCGGCGATCGGCTGGTGCGTTCGCCAGTCGCGCGTGGCGAATTCGAACAGCGTGCGTTCCATGGCCCCTGGCGTGGCGTTCACCTGCGCGACGAGCTTGCGGTACCAGCTCAGCCGGTCCGCTTGTTCGTCGAGCTGTGGCATCGCCATGACCGCGGTCATGTCGTAGGCGCTGTTGAAGGCCGGCAGCGTCTGCGCGAACCAGGCTTCGGCCTTCGGCTGCAGGATCGGCCGCGCGTAGATGTTGCGCGCGGTGAGCAACTGTGGGCGCCAGCGTTTCATCCGCTGGGCCAGCTCCAGGGTGAAATCGATCAATGCCTGCGTGTTCTGCGCAGGCGTGTTCCTGGCCCAGGGGCCGAGGTTGTCGGTATCGCGCAGGTAGGCGTCGTCGGAGAACAACACGCCCGCTTCGTCGGCGTGCATCGCCAGGTCTTCGTAGACGTCGCCGATCAGGCCACGCACCCGGGCGTCGTACGGCGCCAGTCGATAGTGATCGCCGCCGGGCTTCGGTTCGCCCGCCAGCGAGGGAAGGTCCTTGCCGTTCGGAAAACGGAAGGCCAGCACCGGCATCCATGCATACACGCGAACGCCGGCGCGGGTACGCAACTGCCACGACACGCGCGAGAAGAGGTCGGCGCGCACCGGCAGGTGGCGGTTCGGAAAATACACGGCATCGGCCACGCCGTCGCCGTCGGAGTCCGCGTACGCCTGCAACCACACCACGCTCGGATGCATGCGCTTGATCCGGTCGAGCAGGCGGGACAGGTTGCGATCCTGCTGGGCGGGATCGGGATCGTATACGTAGTCCAGATCGACCTGCACGGCGCGTGTCGGGTCGACTCGCGTCTGGTGGCGCATCAGCCAGCCGAGGCGGTTGGCGGTGACGTTGCCACTGACCAGCAGGCGCGGAATCGTGCGCCCCGGAACCAGGTTGGGCAGGTTGTCGCCGAGGCTGAAGGTCACCGTCATGCCCAGTTCGCCGGCGATGTCGCGGCCTACCTGGGTATACGCGCCATACGGCCACGCGATCGCGCGCGGACGCACGCCGATGTGTTTCTCGATCTCGTCCGCGCTGTGTGAAAGGTCGGCGCGGATACGGTCCGCATATTCGCCGGCGGTTTCGTAACGCTGTTTGGCCGGGTCGTAGGCCAGCGCCGCCGCCGTGGGCAGCAGGTTGCCTTGCGGGTTCGCGTTCAGGCCCTGGTGCATCTGCCAGGAATGCGAAGCGAACTCGACCAGGCGCGAGGCGTGCATTTCCGCGACCTGCTCCCAGGTCAGGAAGCACGAGCGGTCGCAGTCGGCGCCGTTGTAGGGCATGCGCTGCCCCGGTGCCATGTCCATCCAGGAGCCCACCAGTGCCTGCACCGCGGGATAGTCATAGGCTCGCAACAACGGGTAGACACGCGTGTAGAAGCTTTCCAGCCCGTCGTCGAAGGTCAGCAGGACGGCGTTGGCGGGCAGCGGGGCGCCGCCGTGGCTGGCTTGCACGACCTGCTCGAGACTGACGACGTGGTAGCCGTTGGCCTTGAGCCAGTCGAAGTGGGCGACGAGATGGTCGGTGCTGGTGGCGTCGGGATCGCGATCGGCGGTCAGGCCGACGTCGTCGCGGACATCATGGTAGGCGAGCACGATGAGGCGCGGCTGCACGTTGGCGGCCGGCTGCGCGAACGCAGGAAGCGCGAGCCCGAGCAGGGCAAGCAGGATCAACAGCGGGCGCATCGTTCTCATTCTCCCCAGTGCATCGTCAGGTCGAGGACGACGCGGTGTTCGCGGCGGCCGTCGTAAGGTTGGTTGTGCCAGCCGATCCCCCAACCGAAATGCACGCCGGGGCCGGTCTGGATCGTCTGGCCATAACGCACGGTGGCCATCCAGTCGGTAGCGAAGCCTTGTTCGGCGTATTGACCCACGGCCACGTCGATGCGCTGGGTCACGCTCCGTTCGTAGAACTGGCCGAGCAGGTTTTCCAGCCGACCGGTGACCGCATAGCTGCGGTCGCGGCGCGGATTGAAGTAAGGACGGTCGGTCCGCGTGTTCATCGAGCCGCCGAGTTCCAGGCCACCGTCGAGGGTGAGGTTCGGCGCCGTATGCAGGCGCTGCGTCAGCGCGGCGAGCCAGCCGGTGCGCTTGTTGCCATCGCTGAAATCGTCGCGCGACAGGCCGAGCCGGGCCTGGGTGAGTTCGCTGGCACGCCAGGTCACGGCGGTGTCCAGCGTCTTCGCCGAGATGCCGTAATACTGCGCACGCAGCGGCGTATCTTCGCCGGCGGTGCTGAAATCGGCGGCCCACGACCAATGATCGCTCAGCGACCAGTCGAAGCCGGCTTCGATCGCCGTCTTGTTCACGTAGCTGTCGGTCGCGGGCAACGCCTGCACGTACGCTTCGAGGCCACGGGCGTAGCCACGGATGCCGAAGCCCACGCGGCTGCGTCGCACGTCGCCCTCGGGCAGGTCGGCGGTGGCATACCGGCCGAGCGCGATCACGCGCCAGTGGTCGTCGATGAGTGGGCTGGCGATGGTCGCCTGGGTGGTTCCATCACGATCGCCGAAGTCGGGGCTGGAGCCCTTGCCCTGTTCGGTGCCCAGGTCGAACTGCCAGCCCCGTTCGCGATCCCACGAGCGCAGCGCGCGCTCGACGCGGCCGTTGCGGTCGGCCAGGGTCTGGGCGAGGGCGAGGTTCTCGTCCACGCCCTCGTAGTCGTTCAGCACCCGGCTGGCATCGGCTTCGCCGATATAGGCGCCGACGTCGCGGCGATCGAGCGTAGCGGCGATGTTGAAATCGTCCTGTGCGCGGCGAGGCCAGCCGCGGGCGAGTTCCACCATGCCCAGTTCCCGGCGGATCTGCGAATTGGCCGGCGCTTCGCGGCTGAGCGGTTCCAGCCGGGCATACGCGTCCGCCGGCATGTTCACGTACTCGCGCAAGGTCGCGGCATTGAGGTCGGCATCGACCTTGCGCGCATTCTGGATCGGCAGTCGAATGCCGGGAACGCGCACCCACGTCGGCTCCTTCGCGGCCAGTTCGTCGATCGTCGTGAATGCCTTCGCCGTCTCGCCCGCCTCAAGGTAGGCGTACATCAGGCCGATCCGCGGTTCGCTTTCGTTGGCGCCGTAGGGGCCGGGATCTTTTGCGATGCTCGCCTCGTAGAGCGCGGCGGCTTCGGCCGGCCGGCGCTTCACCAGCAGGGCGTCCGCCACGGCACGTTGCACGTAAGGCGGTAGCTCGACGCCCTGCTTGCGCAGGGTGTCGTAGCGCGAGACGGCCTCGTCCGCGCGGCCGGCACGATCCAGTGCGACGAGCAGGTCGAGTTCCGCACGCTGGCGCAGGCCGGCGGGCAACAGTGGATCGTCGGCCATGCGGCGTGCATCGGCCACCGCGCGGTCGGCTTCCGCGTAGGGAAGGGTGGGATCGGCCGGTTCGCCGTCGGCCCAGCGGATTTCCTGGGCGACGTGGTCGGCATCGCGACGGTGCCTCGCGGCGGCATCCGGAGCCGGCCGAAGGCTTTCCGCCAGTTCCTTGGCGCGCGTCGTCGCGCCCAATTCCGTCAATAATGTGACGTTGAGCGCCTGTGCCTCACCGTCGGCGGGCCAGCGGTCGAGGATCGCCTGGCAGAGGGCGAGGGCGTCCACGCGGTGACCCGCATCGCGTTCCTGGTGCAGCCTGGCCATCAGCGCATCGCGCTCCGCCGGCCTGTCGGCGGCCACGGCCAACGGTCCGTGCAGTGCCAGCAGCAATGCCAGGCACAACCGTCCCCTTGCCACACGCATGCTGCGCGGAGCTGTCATCGAATTCCGTCCCATCCTGTAAACATGATCCCTAACAGCCGTTCCGGATGGTCATTACCGGCACGGGGTGAAAAGAAGAACGGTATTTTCGCTGCAAGCACCGTGCCGAGGGTAGCCGGCATCGCGAAAAGGCATGCCGTCCATCGCGGCTAGACCGAAAGGCATAGTCGCAACGCAAATTCCATCATCGCCTGTCGACGTGGCGTGTGCGTCTGCGGCGGGCTCAGGTCCGGGCGGATTCGACGGGCAAGAGCAGGGTCGCCACCAGCCCGTGCGCCGTATTGCCCAGCACGACATCGCCGCCGTGGCCGCGCACGATGCTGCGCGCGGTGGGCAGGCCGAGGCCGACGCCGCCGGTGTTCCGGTTTCGCGAGCTCTCGCCTCGGAAGAAGGGGCGGAACACGGTCTCCTGCAGCGACTCGGGAATGCCCGGCCCGTTGTCGAGGATGCGCAGTCGCACGTGCGCGATGTCCGTGTCGAGTTCGACGTGGGTCTGGCCGCCATAGCGCATGGCATTCCCCAGCAGGTTCGCGATGGCCCGTTTCAGCGCGATCGGGCGGCCTTCGTAGATCAACCGGACGGGACCGGCGTAGGTCACCTCGCCACCTTCGTCGCGGCCGTCGTCGATCACGGTCTGGACGAGACCGGCGAGGTCGAACCGCGTGGGCGCTTCTTCCTCGCCGTCGCCACGGAAGAAGGCGAGGGCGGCGTCGATCATGGAGCGCATCTCGTCCACGTCGGCGAACAGCTTGCGCTGTTGTTCGGCCTCGTCGATGTATTCGCCGCGCAGGCGGATACGCGTGAGCGGCGCCCGCAGGTCGTGTGAGATGGCTGCCAGCATGTCCGTGCGATCGCGGACGAAGCGTTGGATGCGCCCCTGCATCTCGTTGAAGGCGCGCATGGCCACACGCAGTTCCAGCGGACCCTCGGGACGTATCGGTGGCGCCTTCACGTCGGCGCCGAAACGCTCGGCGGCCGCGGCGAGCCGGCGCATGGGCCGGGAGAGGTGGCGGCTGGCGACCGCGGCCACGAGCACGCTGGAGAACATCACGAACAGGCCGATCACCAGGTAGCGTGTGTAGGGATGGACGCCCCAGATGCGCGTGGCGGTGTCGAACGTCAGCCAGCTACCGTCGTCCAGTTGCACGGCGAGCATGTAGTGGGTCTGTCCGGAGCGACCTTCGGGATCGTCGTCATGCGGGTCGAAGGCTTCCATCCGCCGCTGCCCGAGTGTCTCCACCAGCGGCTTTTTGAACGATGCCGCGTCCTGGTCCGATGCCGGCATCGGCACCTGGTCGCGCGATGCGTACCAGTGCACGCCGTATTCCTCGTGATCCGAGATCGCGGCGGCCATGCGTGGCCGGTCGGCCGCTGGAGTGGCGTCCACGGCCTTCAACATGATGCCCATCTGCTTCAAAAGTCCGCTCCGGACGATATCGGGGCGGGCCCAGACGCTGGCGAAGGCGATGACGACGACATTGAGCAGCGCCACCATGAGGATGGCGAAGACGATGTTCACCATCAGCCAGCCGGCGAGCGTGTTCAGGCGCCAGTTGAAGACGCTCATGTGCTCTCCACCGGCACGGCGAACATGTAGCCGGCGTTGCGGATGGTGCGGATCAGTTCCGGTGCCGTGGTGTCGTAGCCGAGCTTGCGGCGCAGGCGGCTCACCTGCACGTCGATGCTGCGATCGAAGGCCTCGTGGCGGTTGCCACGCGCCAGGTCGATCAGTTGTTCGCGCGTGAGCACGCGTTGCGGGTGCTCGACGAAGGCCAGCAGGAGATCGAATTCACCGCCGGACAGCGGGACGAGGGTGCCGTCGCCCGCGCGAAGCTCGCGACGCGCGACGTCGAGCTGCCAGCCAGCGAAGCGCACGGCCACGCGTGTGCCCGTCGCCGGGCCCGGCAACGCGGCATCCGCGCGGCGCAGGATGGCCCGCACGCGCGCCAGCAATTCACGCGGATCGAATGGCTTCGCCAGGTAATCGTCGGCGCCGACTTCCAGGCCGACGATGCGTTCGGAGGTGGCGCTGGTGGCGGTCACCATGATGATCGGCAACGCGGACTTCGCACGCACGCGCCGGCATAGCGACAGGCCGTCCTCACCGGGAAGCATCAGGTCCAGTGTCATCAGGTCGTACGTGCCACGCGCCAGCCGTTCGTCCATCGCCACGCCGGACGAGGCCACGTCCACCTCGAAACCATTGCGTTCGAGGAAGCGCCGAAGAAGGGCGCCGATTTCCTCGTCGTCGTCCACTACCAGGATGCGTCTCAAGCCTGTCTGTCTCGTTGCGAAAACACCATCGTTATAGCCGCTGGCGTGCGTCAAGTCATTTATTTCACGGTCGAAACAATGTGTCGCCGCCGCAGGAAAACAGACAAATCAAAGCAAACCTCGATGGGCACGCTGGCCGCACCTCTCCCCATCAGGTGCCACGATGCGTCTGCCCGTCCTCGTTCGTTCCCGCCTGCGCGGCCGTCCACGCGATCCTTCCATCGAGGCGGTCGCGATCGCCTCGCGCCTCGAGCCCGACCCGGCGCTCCGCGACGATTGGTTTCACCATGACCCCATCCGCGAACTCCGTGGCCTGACCGCGGAACGGGCCATCGCCTCGGGCAAGGCCGGCGAGCTCGTGCGCCTGCTGCGTTCCATCGAGGCGGGGAGGCGCGGACGATGACGCGTCGCTTCTTCTCCGTGGCCATGGGTGGCTTGCTTGCCGTGCCGGCGGTCGCGCTCGCGGCCGAGGATGCCAGTTCGTCGTGGGCGCTCGGGGCGGGCTTCGGCGTGGTGCGCCGACCTTACAAGGGCATGGACAACGACACCCTGGCGTTTCCTTTCGTGCGCTACGAGAGCCAACGACTCAACATCCTGGGCACCGGCGCCGACTTCAAGTTCGCCCCGGTCGGCGCATTCTCGTTCCGCCTGCGCGCTCGCTACGACTTCGGCGACGGCTACGACGCCAGCGATTCCTCGTTCCTGCGCGGGATGGCCGACCGAAAGGGCGGGTTCCGGGCGGGTGCCGCCGTGGTCTGGCGGCCGGGCCCGGTGGAGATGTCGCTCGACTGGCTGGCAGGCCTGGGCAGCGCCAAAGGAAAGAAAGCCAACCTGACCTTCGCCGTGCCACTCCATGCCGGACCGTTGCGGATCACGCCGTATGTGGCCGCCGGATGGGTCGACCGAACCTACGCCACCTGGTATTTCGGCGTCCGTTCGTTCGAGGCCCGGCCAGGCCGTCCCGCCTACGAGGCGGATGCGACGGTGAACCTCTCGGCGGGCGTTCGTGCCGAATATCCCTTCGCCCAGCGCCATGCCTTGTTCCTGGACGTGAGCGGCACGCGCTACGGAAGCGAGATCCGTGACAGCCCCATCGTCGACCGCTCGAACTCGACGATGGTCCGGGTCGGCTACGCCTACCGGTTCTGACGCGCGTCAGGGATTGACCGAGGCCTGCAAGGCGGCCGCCAGGCCGGCGTCGCCGCTCAGCACGTCCTTCCAGGCAAGCGAGACGCCGTTTCGCTTGCCCTTGGCTACCAGTTTCAGGCCGTCGGGATCGATGGTGAGGGTATAGGCCTGGCCGTCGACCTCGAGTTCGCGTTTCAGGGGCTTGTCTAGCGGGGTCATGGAAGCGTGCTCCTGGGCAAGGGGACCCAGCATGTCGCCGGTGTTGTCTGGGAACGGTATATGCCTCCCGAGCAGGGGATTTTGGGTATATTGAGTCCGAAGCCCACTCTGGATCGCCCGACGGGACAAGTGGACAACCTTCGCCGGGAATACGACAGCGTGATGAGTGCCAAGGGCAGCGCATGGGAAGTGGGCGCTGCCTTCCTCAAGCTCGGCCTGACGTCGTTCGGTGGCCCCGTCGCTCACCTGGGCTATTTTCGTCGCGAGTTCGTCGAGCGGCGGCGCTGGCTCGACGAGGCGCATTTCAGTCAGTTGCTCGCGTTATGCCAGTTCCTGCCGGGCCCGGCCAGCAGCCAGCTCGGCTTTTCGATCGGCTTGCTTCGCGCGGGATGGGCGGGCGCCATCGCCGCATTCGTCGCTTTTACCTTGCCCTCCGTCCTCCTGCTGCTCGCCTTCGCCACGTTGAGCGCCTGGCTGGCCGGACCGCTGGGGCAAGGTGCGATCCACGGATTGAAACTGGTCGCCGTTGCCGTCGTCGCGCATGCGGTGCTGGGCATGGGCCGTACGTTGACCCCGGATCGCACGCGTCTCCTGATGGCCGCTGCCGCCGCGGGCGCGATCGCATTCAGTACGAGTCCCGCGATGCAGCTGGGTGTCGTCGCGTGCGGCGCCGTGCTCGGGCCATGGCTGTGCCGCGGCGTGCATGCGCGACAAGGCGAGACGTTCCCGCTGCCCTACGGCCGGTCCACCGGTTTCGTCTTGCTTTGCGTGTTCGGGTTGTTGCTTCTCCTGGCCTTGGTCGTCGCACCGGGCTTGTCGCCGTTGGGGCAGGTGGCCGGTGCGTTCTATCGCGTCGGTGCACTCGTGTTCGGCGGCGGGCATGTCGTGCTGCCGTTGTTGAAGCAGGCCGTCGTCGATCCCGGCTGGGTGGGCAGCGACACCTTTCTCGCGGGTTACGGCGCGGCGCAGGCGGTACCCGGGCCGATGTTCTCGCTCTCCGCGTTCCTTGGCTATCGCCTGCAGGGAGAGCAGGGCGGACTCGCCGGGGCGTTCGTGGGATTGCTGTCGATCTTCCTGCCGGGCCTGCTGCTGGTCGGAGGCGCCTTGCCGTTCTGGCGCGCACTGGCCGGGCGCAACGACGCGGCACGCATGCTCGCCGGCGTGAACGCGGTGGTGGTCGGCATGCTGGCGTACGCGTTCTACGATCCGGTTTGGATCAGCGCGGTGCACGATGTGCTGGACATCGCCATCGCCGCCGTGGCGTTCGGCTTGCTTATCGCGCGCTGGTCGGCCTTGCCGATAGTCGCGTTATGCGTGGCGGCATCCGTGTCGCGCGCGGCGTTGGGATGAGGGCCTTCAAAGCAACTTGCGGTACACGATGAAACCGGACTTCTCCGCCACCTTGTCGTAGAGCAGCATGGCGTGGGTATTGGTCTCGTGGGTCTGCCAGTAGACACGCCCCGCACCCGCCTTCTTCGCCTCCGTGTACACACGCTCGATCAAGGCGCGGCCGATGCCCGTGCCACGCGAGGACTCCGTCGTGTACAGGTCCTGCATGTAGCAGTTGTCGCTGGTGCTGGTGGTGGTGCGATGGAACAGGAAGTGCGCCAGGCCGAGCAACTGGCCCGAGCGCTCGGCAACCAGGGCGTGCATGGGTTCGGCGGTGTCGAGGAAACGCGTCCAGGTCGCCAGCGTGATGGCCTCCGGCAATGCCGTCGTCCCTTCCCGTCCATAGAACGCGTTGTAGCCGTCCCACAGGGGCTTCCAGGCGGCGAAGTCCCGGTCGGTCACGTACCTGATCGTGAGGGGCTCGGCCATGTTTTCACCCGGGATGGTTAGGGGTTCCATGATGGCTCGATATGCGGCATGCGCGCCACGCGCTGGGGGTTGTGATCCTCTTTTTCGTCATATATTTGTATTTGACGAAATTATGGAACATAATCATGACATGCTTCGCGATACCCACACTCAACGCGTCCTCGATCTGGCCTCCCGAAGGGGGCTGCTGCGTGCCAGCGATCTGGACGACATCGGTTCGCCGCGAGTCGTCCTGACACGCCTGGCGGCGGCGGGGCTGATCGAGAGGGTGACGCGCGGCCTGTATCGTCTGCCGGATGCGCAGGTGTCGGAGCTTGAAAGTCTCGGCACCGTCGCCACCAAGGCACCCCAGGCGGTGTTCTGTCTGCTCACGGCACTGCAATTTCATGAGCTGACCACCCAGCTGCCGCGACAGGTCTGGATTGCCATGCCCCGGGGCAGTCACACACCCCGTATCGGATACCCGCCCGTCAAGATGGTGCAGTTCACGGGCGATGCCTATTCGGCCGGCATTGATGAGGTCGAACGAGACGGCGTCAAGCTACGGGTCTACAGCGCCGCCAAGACCGTGGCCGACTGTTTCAAGCACCGCCACAAGATCGGTCTGGATGTGGCCTTGGAGGCGCTGAAAGATGCACGGTCGCGCAATAAGGCATCTGTCGACGATATCTGGCGTTTCGCAAAAATCTGCCGCGTGACCAACGTGATGCGTCCCTACCTCGAGAGCGTCGGGTGAGCGCGGCAGGCCCTCAACGGGCGGCATCCGTGCGTGCGCGCCTGCTCAATGTCGCCAAAGCGCAAGGTGTCGATTTCAATCAGGTACTAGTGCGTTTCGCGCTGGAGCGCATGCTTTACCGCCTGACGCGGTCTCCGCACGCGGACCGCTTCCTGCTAAAAGGCGCACTGCTCTTCACGCTCTGGTACGACATGCCACACCGGGCTACGCGTGATGCCGACCTGTTGGGTTTCGGTGCCAGCGATCTGGAATCGGTTGCCCGAGTCTTCCGCGACATCGCGGCCGTTACGGCCGATGACGGCATCGTGTTCGATCCGGCGTCGGTTACGGTGGAGGAAATACGCAAGGAAGCGGGTTACGGCGGCGTCCGTGTGGTCGTCTCAGGTGGACTGGCGAGAGCGCGCTGCAGGACGCAGATCGATGTTGGCTTCGGAGACGCGGTCACGCCGGCACCAGTGGATTCGATCTATCCGGTATTACTGGACGAGATGCCCGCGCCACGGTTGCGAACCTACCCGGTGTATACGGTTATCGCGGAGAAGCTGCATGCCATCGCCCTGCTGGGAATGACTAATAGCCGTCTTAAGGACTACTTCGATCTGTCCGTGCTGCTGGAGCGGGAGGTCCTGGACACCGATCTGCTGGTTCGGGCGGTCAAGGCCACCTTCGAAAGACGGAACATGGTAGTTCCTGATGCACCGCCTGTCGGCCTGACGGAAGAGTTCGCGCACGACGCCTCCCGGCAGTCGCTCTGGCTGGCATTTCTCAAGAAGAACGAACTTCCTCCCGAGCCTCTGCCTGGCGTTGTCGATCGCTTGAGACTGACATTGCTGCCTGCGTTGAATGCCGTGGTTCGCTGAACGTTTGGGGCAGCGGCATGGGCAGAGCGGCTTGGCATGCGAGGCTTGTGAAAGCCCAAATCAAAATGCCCAACTGAAGACAGTTGGGCATTGATTCTTGGTGGAGCGGAGGAGGATCGAACTCCCGACCTTCGCATTGCGAACGCGACGCTCTCCCAGCTGAGCTACCGCCCCACACGAGCGTGGGATATTAGCAGGGCTTCCGGCGGTCGCCAAGAGGGGTTCTTTACGGCAGAAACGCCGACAAGCGCTCGAAAAGAACCTCGCGGCGCCAGCCCTCCAGGGCCTCGGGCCACGCGCCGGTCATCACGAATTCCTCCATCGAGCGACGCGCGCAGAGCAGGCCGGGCGGGAGGTCGAGTTGGGTGGCGAGCGTATCGATGGCGCTGCGCATCTCGTTGATGGCCCGCTTCGCCTCGCCCATGGGGTGACCGACCACCGGGGCCGTGGCTGCGACCTCGTCGTTCTCCACCGGACGTTGCAACAGTTCGAACAACTCCTGTCGCTGCGCGGAACGCAGGGCACGCGTGCCGCGGGTGCGTTCGTCGAGGTTGGCCTGCGTGCCGGGGATGTTGCCGGCGAGGTCGAGCGCCTGGACGTCCTCCAGGAGCCACGAGCGCGGCTTGTCCAGTTCGCGCGCCGTGGTTTCGCGCCAGCGCAGCACGCGGCGGAGCAAGGCTTGTTTCTCCGCCGGCCATTCGCTGGCTGCCTTGAAACCGCGTTGCGGCTGCGGATCGCCCTCTCGCTGGCTGGCGCGGCGCTTCATGCGCGCGCAGTCCTCGGCATGCCAGCCGGCGCGGCCGCGCTCGGTAAGACGCTCGGCCAGGATGGCGTGCACGGGATGCAGGTGGACGACATCCAGCGTGGCGTAGAGTTTCTGCGATTCGGTGAGTGGACGCTGCAGCCAGTCGCTGCGCGTTTCGCCCTTGTCGAGTTCGGCGCCGACCAACTCGGCCACCAGCGCGCGGTAGCTGATGCCCAGGCCCATGCCGACGAAGGCGGCCGCGATCTGCGTGTCGAACAACGTATGCGGGCCGTCCGGCAGGAAGGGCGACATCGCTTCCAGGTCTTCGCCCGCGCTGTGCATCACGGTGACCACGGGTTGCGCGGCGAAGGTCGGCGCCAGCGCATCGGCCAGGGGCACGGCGAGCGGATCGATCAACGCGTAGCGCCCGTCGTGGGCGAGCTGGAGCAGTGCTAGTTGGGGGTAGAAGGTATTGCGCCGCATGAATTCCGTGTCCAGCCCGACGACCGCGGCGGGGCCGATGGGGGCGATCCAGGCATCCAGCGCCTCGCGGCGGTCGATCCAGGGGGCGTCGGGAGCGAGTTCGCTCGATGTCATGCAGGCGTCCTTGTTGAACTCGGGAGCGCGCCGACGTTCGTGTTGCCCTGCCGCGCGCGATTCCCTAAGGTGGCAGCGCACGATAGCAGGCCTGCACGGAACCGCCCACCATGCCGAATAACGAGACCGTCCGCCGACAGCGCGCCATTGGCGGCGCGTTGGGCGTTGCCGTGCTCGCGTTCGCGCTGTTCTACCATTTCTTCCCGCAGGCGCTGCACGTCCAGCCCACGCAGAACACTTCGCGTTCGCCGTTGCGCGGTCAGCCCACCGTGATGGGCTTCGACCAGCGTCCGCAAGCCGCGCCGCCGGCGGTGGTGTCCGAGATCGACGCCGGGCCGCCGATCATGCTCGCCCCGGCCTCGGTGATCGCCGCACGCCGCCGCGAGAAGACCAACGAGATCGAGCTGCCGGCCCAGAAGACGCCGGATTCGCCGGAACTCACCGCCTTGCTCGATCGCGCCGACAAGGCGTTGGCGGTCGATCGGCTGGTGGGCGGCAAGGACAGCGCCGCCGTGCTCTTCACCAGTGCGCTCAAGGGAAAATCGGATAGCCAGCGCGCCCTGGAGGGCATGAACGAGGTACGTGCACGCCTCGCCGCGGAGATCGAACAGGACATCGCCCTGGGCGACGCCGACGCCGCGCGCGAATCGCTGGCGGCGCTCAAGTCGCTTCCGTCCAGCGCCAAGGACGCCGCGCCGCTGCAACAGAAGCTGGCCGTACTCGACAAGGTCCGCCCGTTGCTCGGCAAGGCCGCCGCGCAGTTGCAGGAAGGCAAGGCCAGCCAACCGCGCGGCGACAGCGCGCTGGACACCTATCGCGACGTGCTCGAACTCGACCCGGAGAATGCCGTGGCCGAGCAGGGCATCACCACCGTGCAACGCAGCGTGCTGGACAAGGCGCTCGCGGCCGTCGCGCAGAACGATTTCGCCGCCGCCGACGCGGCGCTGGCGGAGGCCGCCACCATCGCGCCGGAATCGCAGGCCTTGCAGGACACGCGTGGCCGCATCGAAGGCATGCGCCGGCAGAGCGCCACGGCGATGCTCGCGCAGGCGCGTTCGGCCCTCGATGCCGGCAATGTCGACCTCGCCCAGCAGCTGGCGGCCAAGGCGCAACAAGTTAGCCCCGATCTTGCCGGGATCGACGACTTCAACGAACGGGTGACCAACGCGAAGCTGTATTCCAGCTACAAGCCCGGCCAGGTGTTCGCGGATCGCTTCGTCGATTCCACGGGGCAGGCGCCGGCGATGGTCGTGGTTCCCACCGGCAAGTTCCTCATGGGTTCGCCCGATGGCGAGGCGGGGCACGACGCCGACGAGGCGCCGGTGCACGAGGTGCAGGTCGACAAGGGGTTCGCCATGGCGCGCAGCAGCGTCACCATCGGCCAGTTCCGCGATTTCGTGCGCTCGTCCGGCTACGTGCCGCAGTCGCAGTCGATGGGCGGCGGCAGCGTGTACGACGAACAGAGCGGTGGACTCCGCGACGAGCCGTCGGTCACCTGGCAGGACGACTACGCGGGCAAGCCGGGACAGGAACGGCTGCCCGTGATCAACGTGTCGTGGAACGACGCCAAGGCGTACGCCGACTGGCTCTCGCAGCGCACGGGCAAGAAGTACCGCCTGCCGAGCGAGGCGGAATTCGAGTACGCACTGCGCGCCGGCAGCACCACCCGTTATTGGTGGGGCGACGGCAATCCCGGCTCGCGTGCTGAAAACCTCACCGGTGGCAACGATCGCTCCGGGTCGGGCCGGCGCTGGAGTAACGCGTTCCAGGGTTACAAGGACGGCTATTGGGGACCGGCGCCGGTGATGAGCTTCACGCCCAATCCCTTCGGGCTCTACGACATGGGCGGCAATGTCTCGGAATGGGTGGCGGATTGCTGGCATGACAACTACGTCCGCGCGCCACGCACGGCCGAGGCATGGGTCAACCCCGGTTGCAGTCGCCGCGTGATTCGCGGCGGTTCCTGGGGCAGCGCCCCGGACATGGTCCGCTCCGCGTATCGCCAGGGCGCATCGGCCGACCTGCGCAACGCCCGCGTCGGTTTCAGGATCGTCCGCGAACTTTGAGTCGGGCGTGCCGGTACCTGGGCGGGATGGTATTCTTTGTGGACTCTTCGTTCCAGAAAGGCCCTCGCATGGCGCGTCCACGTGAATTCGACCGGGATACGGCCCTGCAGCGGGCCATCGAAACCTTCGCCATGCATGGGTTCGAAGGCAGCACCACGCCCATGCTGCTGGCTGCGATGAAGATCGGGCGGCAAAGCCTCTACGACACGTTCGGTGACAAGCGCGCGCTCTATCTCGAAGCACTGCGCCGCTATTCGGAAGACAGCGTGGGAGCGACGCTTTCGGCGATGTTCGCCAGCGATTCGGTGCTCGACGGCATCGAGCAGGCGCTGCTTCGTTTCGTCCAGGAGGCGACGACGGGCACCGGGCAGGCCTGCCTTGGCATCCACGCGGTGACCGAGTTCGGCACCACCGCTCCCGACGTGGCGGCGGTGACGGCGGATGTGACGGCGCGAACGCTGCTCGCGTTCGAAAGCAGGATTCGCGACGGCGTCGCCCGTGGCGAGCTGGCACCCGCACTGGACCCCTCGGAAGCGGCGCACTTCCTTCTTGCGACGCTGTCGGGCCTCAAGGTGGCGGCGCGGGGTGGCGCATCGGTCGAGATCCTGCGCGGCATCGTCAGGGTGGCCCTGGGCGCGCTGGCGATTCGCTAAAATAATGGACTGTTAAGTCAAGTATTTGGTAGGCTATGCAACGCGCACCTCTCCAGGCGCGTCCCACATAGTTCGAGAAGGGCTCGCAGCCCTTTCTTTTTTCTCCATTTATTGACTAATCAATCCATAATAAGGTGCGTCATGACCATCCAGTTTCTCGAAGGCAAGTCCGCGTTCGTCACGGGCGGTTCCCGTGGCATCGGTGCCGGCATCGTCCGCTCGCTGGCGGCGGCAGGTGCCCATGTGACGTTCACGTATGCCAGTTCGCCCGACGCCGCCCAGGCGCTGGTGGACGAGGTGCGCGCGGCGGGCGGCAAGGCCGAAGCCGTTCGTGCCGATAGCGCCGATGAAGCTTCGCTGGCCGGCGCGATCGACGATGCCGCCAGGGAGACCGGCGGCCTCGACATCCTGGTGAACAACGCGGGCGTGCTCGTGTACGCCACGCTCGACGACACCTCGCTGGCCGACTTCGACCGGCTGTTCGCGATCAACGTGCGTGCGGTCTTCATCGCCACGAAGGCGGCGGCAGCCCATTTGCGCAACGGAGGCAGCATCGTCAACGTCGGCAGCGTTTCGGCCGATCGCGCCGGCCTGCCAGGGGCCGCGATCTACGGCGCGTCGAAGGGTGCCATCCAGGCCATGACGCGTGGTCTGGCCCGCGACCTGGGCCCACGCGGCATCACGGTGAACAACGTGCAGCCCGGACCGATCGCCACCGACATGTCGGCCGGTCACGAGGACATGCTGATCCCGATGCTTCCGGTGGGCCGTCTCGGCGAGCCGATGGAAGTGGGCGCGCTCGTCGCCTATCTCGCCGGTCCGCAAGCGCGTTACATCAACGGTGCCAGTCTCACCATCGACGGTGGTTTCCTGAGTTGAGGCGCGCGGTCCGGCTCAGTAGTTGCCGAGCCGGACCTTGATGAGCACGGGTTTGTCCGTGAAGTTGAGCCCGTAGTCGGTTTCGTCGCCATTCCACCAGCGAACCGTTTTCCACCGGCCCTCGACATAGCGGCCTTCCTCCACGCGCAGTAGCTGGCCGTGGCGCCCGTCCGCGTTGTCGCGGCTGAACTCGACGCGTGCATCGAAGCCGGCCACCAGATACTCGTCCGCGCCGAGCGGCACGAAGATCACGTGCCCGGTCGCATCGGGCGTGCCGGGCAGTTCAGCGGGTGCATCGCCCCAGCGGGGCGCACCGTAGGAGACATCGGCGCGCCAGTGGTTATCCAGTGCGATGGTTCGCTTCGGCTGCCCGCGCTGTTCCACGGAAGCGCGCAGCCTGCCCCGGTAGGCCGCGGCCGCGACCTGCTCGTTGATCGAGTCCACAAGTGCGAAATTGCGCGCATGCGCCTGGGTGGCCTTGCGGCGTTCCGGCGTGTCGGGATCGTTGTCGACGCCGAAGACGGAGAAGCCGATGCCACCGTTCGCCAGCACGTGGAACAGGTAGGGCGCATTGCCGGCGTCGTAGCCGGTCTCGGAGATCCATGGCGGGTTGTCGGCGCGCGTGTACTGGCCCACCACCTTGGTGAACTCGTTGTAGTCGGTGCTGTAGAGATCGGTGCCGATGAGATCGACGTGCGGTGCGCTGGCTTTCCACAGGTCCAGGACGTTCCAGGTGGCGCCGCCGCTGGGATAGTCGTTCCCGGGAAGATGCTTGCCCTTGTAGCGCAGCCAGGTGTTGACGTACATCGGCAGCGGATAGACGGCCTTGCCGGCCGCCGCCACCTGGTCGATGTATCGCGCGATGCCATAGGCGTTGAACTGCTCGTCGGCGTCCGGCCCGAATACCTCCGTCCACGTCTTGCCGGCCGGCTTGCCGAGCGCCTTCGCCAGGTCGGCGGGCACGTTGCCGCGGAAGGCCTCTTCGGCGGCTTTGGAGTGGTCGCGAACCGTGCCGATGGTGCCCGGCTCGTTCTCCACCTGCACCATGATCACGGTATGGCGATCGCCATCGATGCGCTCGATATGTGCCATCAACGCGGCGAACGCGGCCTTGTCGGCTTCCAGGTTGGAAGTGGCCTGGGTCGAGAGGTCGTCGACCGGCTGGCCGTGTTCGTCCAGCACGTGCGGGTAACGTGCGGGATCGGACTTGATCCATTCCGGAACGTAGTGCATCTGCCCGTTCTTCCAGCTGCCGAACCACAGGATGACCAGGCGCAGTCCGTGTGCCCGTGCACCTTCGACCAGTGCATCGACATGGCCGGTGTCGAACCGACCCTTGGCCGGTTCGAACTGTTCCCAGTAGACCGGCGCTTCCAGCGTGTTCGGATGGAGTGCCAGCACGTCGTTCCATACGCCCGGCAGTACGGCCGGCCAGGCGCTTGAGTTATGTAGCTGGGCCGCCAGCACCGTATAGGGCTGGCCATCCACGAGCAGGGCGTGGCGGCCTTGCTCGTGGACGACACGTGGCATCGATGTGGCGGCGCGTGCCGCCGACGACGCTGCGATCGCCAGCCACAGCATCGCGACCAGGAAAAGCAACCGCCTCAAAATGACACCGTCGCGCGCATCCAGTAGAACCGCCCCAGCAGGTCGTACGTGGCGACGTCGGTATTCGCGTTGGTCGTGTTGTTCGCGTAGTACAACGGCGGTTGCTTGTCGGTGAGGTTGTCCACGCCCAGCTCCAGCTTCGTGTGCCAGGGCTCCACGTTATAGCCCACCTGCACGTTGTGGTAGACGTACGCGCCGATCTTGCGTTCGACGCCGGCCTGGTCGTAGTCCGCCGAGAGTCCCTGGCGGAGATCCGCGCTGCCGATCTGGCTTCGGCCGACATAGCGCAGGCGCCAGGAGGCGCTCCAGTCGCCCTGTGACCAATTCAACGTGCCCAGTGCGCGCCAGCGCGGGAAGTTGCCGTAGCTGTAGGTGAAGATGCCCGCGTTATGGATCACGACCGAACTGGGATCGGTGGTGTCGGGGTTGATGTCGTAACGCTTCATGTAGGTGCCGTTGAGGCTGGCGGTGAAGCGTCCGTAGCGGGTTTCGGGCAGGCGGTAGGTCGCGGCGAAGTCGGTGCCGGCGGCCCAGAGCTTGCCCAGGTTCACGGTGGGCTCGGCCACGTAGTTGATCGTGCCGTTGCCGTTGCGATGGATCAGCGCGCAGAAAGCGCTGGAAGGATTGGCGTAACACTGGTTCAGCACGGTCTGCGCGGAAACCGTGGAGATCGTGTCCTTCAGGTTGATCTTCCAGCTATCGACGCTCAGCGACAGGCCTTCGAGCCAGTGCGGATCGTAGACCAGTCCGATGTCGTATGAACGGCCGGTCTCGGGCTTCAACTGGTAGCCGGCCACTTCCGACCCGGATGCCTTGCCCGATATCTGGCCATCGGCCTGTCGATAGCTGCCATCGGTGGGCACGTTGGCGCAGGCGACGTCGTGACCGCCGGTGTAGCCGTTGCAGGGATCGTTCACCGTGGCGGCGTCGCCGGCCACGCCCGCATAGAGTTCACTGGTGTTCGGTGCGCGGAACACCTCCGACACCGTGCCGCGCAGGAGCAGATCTTCCACGGGACGCCATTCCAGCGATACCTTGCTGTTCGTGCTGCTGCCCACGGTGCTGTAGTCGGACCAGCGCGTGCCCACGGTGAGGTTGAGCGAGCGCACGCCGGGCAGGTTGGCCAGCAAGGGGATCAGGGTTTCGGCGTAGGCTTCCTTCACGTTGAAGCGGCCGGCCAGGGTGGATGCGCAATACTCGATGACGCCGCAAAGACCGTTCTCGTCCGCTGTCCACAAGGGATCGGCGCTCGTGGACGTGCTCTCCTTGCGATACGACAGTCCCGTGGCGAGGCTTACCGTGCCAGCCGGCAGGTCGAACAGGTCGCCATTGGCATTGGCCTCAAGCTGTTTCACGGTGTAGACGCTGCCCACCGAGGGATTCACTACCATCGATTGCAGGTTGGACAGGCCGGACGGGTCGTTGATGTTGAAGAGGTTCAGCGGCGTGCAGCCGGCGATAGCGTTGCCGGCCGTGCCGCAACGCACCGTGCCGTCCGTGTCCATGAAGGATGGGCCGACGGCCTGGTTGAACTTCGCGTAGTCGAGGAAGCCATAGTTGATCGAGTCCTGGCGCACGCGGCCGTAGTTGATCGAGGTGTCCCACTGCCATGAACTGTCGCCGAAACTTCCACGCAGGCCGGGGTTCACCTGAAGGTTGTACGTGTTGTATTGATAGCGCCGGTTGCCCAGCACGGTGAGACGCGTGTTCAGGTCGTTGGTGGACGTACCCGTGGCGCGGTCGGTGCCGAAGTCCACGCCGAACGGGTTGTAATAACTGCTGGCTGAAGCGAGGAAATTGTCTCCGTTGGCGAAGATCGGTATCGGCGCGATCACCGACGAGGATTTCGTCTTGCTGAAATAGCCGTTGACGTAGGCCTGCACGTAGTCGTTGAACTTGTAGTGGCCGAGCACGAATGCATTGGTACGCTTCTGCGGTGTTTGCAGCAGGTTGTATGGCTGGTAGTTGTACGAGTCCGACCCGGTGTAGCAGTGGAAATCGCCCGGGCCCGTGGCGCCGGTCACGCCGGGGTTGAGGGTGACGCGCGAGCAGCCGTTCGTGCCGGCCAACGCCTTCGAGGCGGCCGAACCGTCGTTGAAGTTGACCGAGCCGGTCGGCGTGGCCGACGAGCCTTGTTTCACCGAGGCGCCGTCGATCAGGTACAGGGCGTCCTTGGAGTAATTGCGTGCATCGGCCGAGACGGGGTCGATGTCGCTGTAGGACAGGCCGGCGATCACGCCGTAGTTTTTGCCGGTATGGCCGGCGGTCAACGAAAAGTTTCGTCGATTGCCATCGCTGCGCTTGCTGGTGCCGAAGTCGCTGGAGATCTGTACTCCGTCGAAATGGTCGCGCAGGATGAAGTTGACCACGCCGCCGATCGCATCGGAACCGTAGATCGCGGAAGCACCGTCGCTGAGCACCTCGATGCGATCGATCATGTTCGCCGGGATCGCGTTCACGTCGTTGTACGCAAGGCGGATGCCGTTGACGAGCACGAGGGTGCGTTTCTCGCCGAGGCCACGCAACGAGACGGTGGAGGCGCCCGTGCCGCCGCCGTTGTTGGTGTTGGGATTGGTGGCGTTGCCCGCGATCGAGGGCAGTTCTTGTACCAGGTCGCCGAGCGTGGCCTTGCCGGTGGCTTCGATGGCCGCGCGATCGAGGGTGACCACGGGGTTGGCCGTCTCCACGTCCACGCGGCGGATGCGCGAACCGGTGACGGTGATGCCTTCCAGGTCCTTGGCCTTGCTGGCTTCGGCGGTGTCGCCGCCGGTAGCCTCCTGCGCACGCAGTGTTCCGGCACCGCTGATGAGACCGATGAGGAGGGCGGCACGTACGGCTTGACCCAGCACGTGGCTGCGGGTCGTGTGATCGGGCGAATCGCTGTGGCGCTGGTGCATGGCTTCCCTCGTTGACGGTGGGCGTACGGAAGACGGGCGAGTTCGCTCGGCGCTCGGCATGGGACCGATCGCTCAGGGGCGCGGCGGTACCGCGACCTCGGGAGTTGGAACGCGATCGCGCGGCCGCGCGATCGCAAGGGATCAGCTCGCGCCGTCGGCCGGCATGTCGGCCTGCCAATAGACGGCGTAGCGTTCGCCCTGGATCTGGTGAAGCGGGATCACGGACAGCGTGCCGTCGCGCGTGTTCGCGCGGAACGTCAGCGGCTCGTCGGCCGGCGTCAGCCAGTCGAGTCGGTCCGGTCCGTCCATGGCGATGCGAGGTGCGGCTTGGGCTTTCGGTTCGGGCGACGGGCCCGCGTCGTACTTGCCGTACTGCTGGTCGTGCGTCAGCCCCTTGCCGCCGAGCCGGGCGGCAAGCACCAGCGGGCCGTAGAGCACGGCCTGGAGGCTGTCGTCGCCCGGCAACGGCATGGCGTGCAGGCGCATCGGCAGGGTGATGGTGAGGCGGTCGCCGGTTTGCCAGCGACGCTTGAGGGTCAGGTAGCTTCCGGGCGAGGCGAACACATCCAGTGGCGCGCCGTTCAGCGCGACGCTGGCGCCTGGCGCGATCCAGGAAGGAATGCGCAGGTTCACCGTCAGTTCGCGGGGCTGGTCGAGCGTGAACTCGAACGCGCTGGAGGGTTCCTTCGGGAATTCAGTGCGCTGGATCACGCGCAACCCGTGTTCGGGCCAGCGCAGTTCCGAGGCGATATAGAGGTTCACGTGCAGCTCGTCGTCATCGTGCGCGTAGATGGCGTCGTTGAAGCGGGCGAATTCCTCGGCGCCGGACCCGGTGCAACACCAGAACGAATCGGTCGGTGAGTTGTAGAACTTCGCGCCACCCGGTTGCAGCGAGTAGTAGTAGAGCTTCATGCCCTGGGCATCCTGGGTGCCCAGGCGCGCGTTGTAGAGGGTGCGCTCGTAATAATCGAAGGC
Source organism: Luteibacter sp. E-22 (assembly GCF_049913125.1). GTDB lineage: Bacteria > Pseudomonadota > Gammaproteobacteria > Xanthomonadales > Rhodanobacteraceae > Luteibacter. The sequence goes on along the minus strand of NZ_CP183975.1, from coordinate 2,561,697 downwards.
CCGCGGATCGCCGTTCCACGCGTAGATGTGACGGGTCAGTTTCAGCAGGTTGTAGGCGACGCAGCATTCGGCGGCATAGAGGCCGAGTTGGCCCTTCAGGTCGCCGGGGCCGGTCTTCCAGAACTCGTCGTTGCTGGAACCACCGGTCGCATAACATCGGTTCTGCGTCACCGTTTCCCAGAAGTACTCGGCGATGCGGCGGTAACGGGGTTCGCCCGTCAGTTCGTAGCGGCGCGCGGCGCCGAGGATCTTCGGGATCTGCGTGTTGCTGTGCAGGCCCTTCAACTCATCGCGGTGCGCGGCCAGCGGCTCGAAAAGCGATGCCTGGTCGAAACGATGCGCGGCGTCCAGGTAGCGGCCGTTGCCGGTGATGGCATAGAGGTCGTACATCGACTCGTTCATGCCGCCGTATTCGGTCTTCAGGATGTGCGCGATCTCCGTATCGGAGAACCCGTTCAGCCAGCGCACGGTCCAGTTGCCGATGCCGGTGGCGATATCCAATGCCTGGCGGTTGCCGGCGAGCCGGTACATGTCGAGCATGCCGGCCTGGATCTTGTGGATGGTGTAGAACGGCGCCCAGACTTTTTCGCCGCGACTCAGGCGATCGAAGAAATTTTCGGGGAACGCGCTGAGGTAACCGTTGGATCGTTGGCAGGAAGCGAGGATGCCAACCAGTTCATCGCCACGCGCTTTCAGGACGGCATCGCCCTGGGCGGCCCACGCCAACGCCGCCGCGGAAAGGTAATGGCCACCGCTGAAGTGGCCGCGCAGTTCGCAATCGGGTTTCTCCCAGCCGCCGAGCGGTATGGCGTTGCTGGGTTTGCCGGCTTGCACGAGGAAGGCTCGCGCGAGCCGGTCCACCGGCAGGCTGTGCAGGTAATCCAGGTTGATCGCGGCAGCGCGGCGGAAGTCGCTGTCCAACAGCGTCACGCGGTCGAGCGCGAAGGCCTGCATCCGGTTGACGGGCTTGTCGCGCACGGCGGCGGTCGCGATGGCGGCCGGATCGGCGGTGTCGAAGGCGCGCAACGGGGTCGCCAGCAGGGCGCCGGCAAGCGTGGATGCACTCGCCTTCAGGAAACGCCTTCTCCGATCGACACCTTGCATGCTTCTCCCCAACGTGATGACGCACATCCCCCGATGCACGCTTTCATCGTGCGGTCACACGACCGTGCTGTCTTGTGTCATTTCCGGATGCTCGATGCGGAATCCCGCATAGTCGACACGATGCGCAGGATCTGTCCGGGTTTTCCGCGCAGGCGGATGGCATCGCCGCGCCGGTCGGCTTCCGCGACGGCTTCGCCGTCGATGTGAACGCGGGTACCCGCGCCGCGCAGGCTGATCCAGACAGCCTTGGGGCTCGCGTCCGCCGGCAAGGTGACCGTTGCGGACAGCTGCGAACCTTCCTTCCTCAGCGTGACGCCGCCGCGCCCCCAGCGCGTGGGCGCGGCGTCCAGGCTCACCGGCTCGCCGGTATCGAGCCACGCGTGGGGAATCGCGCGGGCGAGCCACAGCGTCTCGCCCGCGCTGTCGTCGAAGACGAAGGCCCAGCGAAGCAGCAAGGGGATCGTCATCTGCGCGGGCATGCAGAACAACGGCATGCCGCCGGTGATATCGGCGACCTCGCCAGCCGTCCAGCTGCCGGGCGTGTGCGCATGGTGGCGGTGCGCATAAAGAAACAGCAGGTATTCGTCGATGCGGTCCAGGCGCAACAGTTGTTGTGCATAGCCATAGGAGATGAAACCGAGGATGTCCCGGCTTTTCGGATCGACGGGCCCGATGTTCGCGACCACGCCGAGGGCGGTGGCGCCATGGCCTCGCATGCCATCGATCACCACGTTGGCGAGGCCGTCGGGTAGCACGTCCGCTTGCAGAAGCTCGGCGTAGACCCGGTGTGGCCACTGTTGCTCGCTGGGCTTTTCCTGCGCGAGCGATTCGCGGAAGGTGAGCCTGACGCCCGGCAGCGGCGGAACGTAGGGCGGTTTCAGATCGTGACGGATGTTGGCACGCACGCTTTCTTCCACGCGCCGGGCCAATGCTTCGGCGCGTGCCTTCCACATCGAGGCGGTATTCGCCGCGTTCGCTTCGACATCGGGCCAGACGGCGGCGAGGTCAAGCAGGCCGCGGGCGGCGAGCGCGCTGTTGGCGTAGTAGGGTTTCCACCAGAGTGCCGGATCGGGAAACAGACAGGCATCCGACTCGTTCCAGCCGTGGATCAGGCCGTGTCCGGGGTCGCTGGCGGGAAGGCGCAGGCTCTCGTCGTGCAACTCCAGCAGCGTCGCGACCGTGGCCTCGATCTTCATGCGGTGCTTGCGCAGGAGGGACGCGTCGCCCGTGTAGTGCAGGTAGCGCGCCAGGAGCGAAAGGGTCAGGCCGAACTGCCCGGTCTCCGCGCCGCGCATGTTGATCATGCCGTCGTCCTGGACGAAGTCGCGGAAATAGCCGTCCAGCACCGCGGCCGCCTGTTCGAAGCGACCCCATTCCAGGTTGGCGTAGAGCGAACTGGTGAAGATGTCCTGGAAGCCGTCGTATTCGTTGCCGTAATAGTCGCGGTCGACAGCCCCGTACTTGGGATACGTGCCATCCGGACGAACCACCAGCTCGCGGGCGAACGCATGGGCGGCCATGTCGGACCATCCCGCCGCGGGGATGCGCACGGGCGCGAGGTCGGCCAGCTGTGCATGCCAGTAGTCGTGGAAGCGTAACAGCGCCGCATAGAAGGCATCGGCCTGCGGCGGTTCGCGGCGAGGGGGATAGGCGGGGTAGCTGTGTCCGTAGACCACGCGGGTGAAACGGCCATGCTCGATCAGCGCGGTCCGGTGCCAGGTCTGCACGACGAAACGGTCGTTCGCGTCCACGTCGGCGAACACGAGCACGTCGTACCAGCGTCCATCGTCGAGTGGCACCACCTTGTGCACCGCCGGCAGCCAGCCACCGAGCAGGCCTTCGCGTCGGCGCGCGACCTTCTTCGGCTCGTGCAGGTCGGCGAAGACCTGGTCGGCGTGATAGGTGCGCGTGCTTCCGGAGGTATAGACGGGCATCGTGTCCGCGCACTGGCGGGTACCGACGAACGTGGTCCAGGGCAGTCGGCCGTAGTAGTTCTCGGGGTCCAGCGACGACGCAGCGGGCGGAGCAGCCAGGCGTACCTGCGTCTCGTCCGGTTCGCCCTGCGCGAGGAGGTGCTCCGCGAGGAGGTCGGCCCCGGCCAGAGCGACATCGGCCAGCTTCATGCCGAAGTAGGGTTGCGCGGCTTCGTCGTAGGTGGCCTCGGTGCGCTTGCCGATCACGCAGGCCTGCGTGCCGTCGTGGAGCACGATCGGGCCGTCGGGGTGGGAAAGGTCTTCGCCCACCCTCCAGTCGCGCCCCTGCAGCTTAAAACCGGGCAGGCCGACGAGGTGGTCGCGCGGAACGCCGGCAAGCGGAACACGCGTTGGCACGGCGGGGCTGCGAACGGTCGCCTTGCCGGTGGAGGCCGGTGGCGATGCGAACGCATCCGCCGTCAGCGGACCCAGGCTGGCGGCGGCGCTTGTCGCCGCCAGCACGCGGAGGAAGTCCCGCCGGTCCATCGCCGTGTCGTCGCGCTCACTCATCGTCGTCGTCCAGGGCCAGTTCGTGGGCGGGCAAGCCGGTACGCGCTCCCCAGTAGTAGATGCCGATCGCCATGACCAGCACGGTGAGGGAGTCCCACGGATGCGCGATGGCTCCGGTTCCACCGAAGGTGCCCAGCCACGAGACGATCATCGTCAGCACGTAGAAACCGATGAGCCACAGCGACGAGCGCACGTTGCGCAACAGCCTCGCTCGCTCGCTGCCCGTCGCCAGCTTGTAGACGACGTAGATGGCGAACATCACGATCTGCAGGCCCAGCAACCAAGACACCGTGGCCCATGTGGACCAGTAGACGATCAATGCCGCCACGGCGAAGGACAGCGGTCCGATCAGGCCGAAGGCCTTGACCCGGAACGGGCGGACGAGCTCCGGCGCGCTCCGGCGCAACGCCGCGACGGTCACTGGCGCGACGGCGTAGCTGAGCACGAGGGCGGCGGAAACCACCTGGATCAAGGCTTCCCACGAAGGAAACGGCAGGGTCCAGAACACCGACAGTGCGAAGGTCAGCCAGAGCGCGGGCCGCGGAATGCCCGACTTGCGGTCGATGCGCGTGAGGACGGGCAGGAACGAGCCGCTGCGGGCCCAGCCATAGACGATGCGCGGCGTGGCGTTCATGTAGATGTTGCCCGTGCCGCTGGGCGAGATCACCGCGTCGCACACCACCAGCGTGGCCAGCCAGCCGAGGCCGAGGGCCATGGCGATGTCGTGGTACGGCAGGGCGAAGGCCTTGTCCACGCCTGCCCAGCCTCCACCGAGCAATTCGGTGGGAATGCCGCCCAGGAACGCGAGCTGGAGCAGCACGTAGATCACCGTGGACAGCACCACGGAAAGGATCAAGGCGATGGGGATCGTGCGTTGTGGATCGCGCACCTCGCTGGCGACCGACACGATCGGCGTCAGTCCGAGGTAGGCGAAGATGATGCCGCCTGCGGAGATCGCCGCCTCCACGCCCGACAGGCCGTTCGGGGCGATGCCGTGGATCGTCAGGTTGCCCGGATGGAAGTGCGTCAACAGCAGCACGATGACCAGCAGGGGCACGACGAACTTGAAGATGCTGACGATGTTGTTCGCCTTGGCGAACGCCTTCACGCTGAAGTAGTTCAGCACGAAGAACACGGCGAGCAGGGCGAACTGCACGATCCATCCCAGCAGGCTGGCATGCGAACTGCCGGGCACGTTCAGCGTCGGCATCCAGGCCGCCGCATACTGGCGGCAGGCCACGACCTCGATCGCGATAAGGCTGGAAAACGCGATCAGCGTGATGAAGCCCATCAACGACCCGAGCAACGGGCCGTGTGAATACTCCGGATAGCGGACGGCGCCGCCGGCACGCGGAAGCGCGGCTCCGAGTTCGCAGTACACCAGTCCGAGCAATAACACGGCCACCCCGCCGATCACCCACGAGAGGATGCCCGCAGGCCCCGCGAGGGCGCTGACGTGGCTGGCGGCGAAGAGCCAGCCGGAGCCGAAGATGGCGCCGAGGCCGATGAAGGTGAGGTCGACCAGGCTCAGTTGCTTATGGAACTTGCCTTGCGGCGGTGCGGAAGCGTCGGCCATGGTCAGTGATCCTTTCCTGCATAGGGCGACTTGCCGCCGCTGGCGATGAAGGCGTCGATCCGTGCCGCCAGCACGGGAAGCGGGACCGAGCCGGTCGACAGCACGGTGTCGTGGAAGGCGCGGATGTCGAAGCGCTTACCGAGCGCTTTCTCCGCTTTCGCGCGGCCGTCGCGGATCGCCATTTCACCCAGGTAGTACGAGAGCGCCTGGGCGGGCCATGCGATGTAGCGGTCCACTTCCGTGTCGATCTCGTGCTCGGCCAGGGCGGTGTTGTCGCGCAGGTACTGCCGGGCCTGCTCGCGTGTCCAGTGCATCTGGTGGATGCCTGTGTCGACCACCAGGCGCGCGGCACGCCATGCCTGGTAGCTGAGATAGCCGAAGCGCTCGTAGGGCGTGTGGTAGATGCCCATCTCCTGGCCGAGGTACTCGCAGTACAACGCCCAGCCCTCGCCATAGGCGGAGATATAGGTGTAGCGGCGGAAGTCCGGAAGGCCGTCCATCTCCGCGGCCAAGGGCATTTGCAGCGCGTGGCCCGGCGAGGATTCGTGCAAGGTCAGCGCAGGCAGCGAGTAGAGCGGACGGGCGGGAAGGTTGTACGTGTTGACCAGGTAGATGCCGGGCCCGCCGCGCCCACCGGTGTAGATCGGGGCGAGATCGGCGGGGACGGGCTTGATCGCGAAACGCCGGCGCGGCAAGCGGCCGATATAGTCGCCGACCACGCCGTCCACTTCCTTCGCTATCCATGCCGCGTCCTTGAGCAGTTCGTCCGGCGTCTTCGCGTAGAAGCGTGGATCGCTACGCAGGAACTGGAGGAAATCGGCGAAGCTGCCCTTGAATCCCGCCTCCTTGATGATGTCGAGCATCTGTTGATGGATCGAGGCCATCTCCTTCAGGCCGACCGCATGGATCGCATCGGGACTCATGTCGAGCGTGGTGTATTCGAGGATCTGCGACCGGTAGAACGCCTCGCCGTCGGGCAGGTCCACGGCGGCGAGGCTGTCGCGTGCCTTCGGCGCGTATTCCTCGCGCAGGAAACGCAACAGCTTCGCGTAGGACGGGATCACCTGCGCATCGATGATGGCGAGCGCTTCGGCGCGCAGCCTGGCCTGTTCGGCGGCAGGCATGCTGGCCGGCATCTTCTGGAATGGCGTGTAGAAGAGGTTGGCTTCTCCCTTCGTCGTGGCGGTCTGCTGGATGCCGTCGTACTGGCTTTCGACGATGAGTTTCGGCTGGCTGAATCCACGCGCCATGCCCAGGCGCATGTTGGCGATCTGTTCGTCGAAATAGCGCGGGACGTCACGCAGCTTGCCCAGGTAACGCCGGTAGTCGTCCTCGCGCAGGAAGGTACCGCGTGCACTGAAACCGAGGTTGCTCCAGAACGCCGAGTCCGCGTTGAATGGCATCTGCCATGTCTTGTCGCGTTGGTCGGCGAACAAGACCTCGACCTGTTGCCGGTAGACGGCATAGTCGACAGGGCCTTCCCCGCGCAGTTGTTTCGGGTCGATCGCCTGCAGTTGCTTCAACACCTCGGCCCAGTACCGTTCGCGTGCGTCCTGCGTGACGGCGTCCACCTTGGGCAGGTTCGACGAGGCACGGCCGGGGCCGTCTTCGTCGTCGGCTCCGGCGAACTGCTGCTGGCGCCAGGTCCATTCGCGTTTATAGATCGCCTCGAACCGTTGGTTCGCATCCTCCGTGGCGTGGGCGATGGGCAGGGTGCCGAGGACGAATCCAAGCAGGCAGGCCACGCGGGCAACGGACAGGGGCACGGCGATCTCCGCTCAGGGTTGGGTGGTTTTTCCGGCTTTCACAGCGGCGATCCATGCGTTGGTCCGTGCGTCCAGCATGTCCAGCGGCATGGCGCCCCCGGAAAGCATCTGATCGTGGAAGGCGCGGATATCGAAGCGGTCGCCGAGTTCCTTCTGCGCACGCTGGCGGAGTTCGAGGAATTTCAGTTGACCCAGCTTGTAGCCGAGTGCCTGCCCGGGCCACGCGATGTAGCGATCGGTCTCGGCCTGCATGCTCGGTTCGTCCCCGGCCGGATGGGCGTGGAAGAAGTCGATCATCTGCTGCCGGTTCCAATGCAGCGCGTGCGTCCCCGTGTCCAGCACGAGGCGGTCGGCACGCAGCAACTCGCCGCTCAACCGTCCGTAATCCTCATAGGCATCCTTGTAGAAACCCACGTCCTTGGCCAGTTGCTCGGCATAGAGCGCCCAGCCCTCGATATACGCGTTGTAGCCGGCCTGCTGGCGGAACGGCGGCAAGGGCAGGGTTTGCGCGATGGAGATCTGCAGGTGATGGCCGGGCACGCCTTCGTGATAGGCGGTGTCCTCGATCGTGTACAGGCCGCGCTGCTCGTAGTCGCCGGTGTTGACGAAGACGATGCCGGGACGCAAACCATCGGGCGTGCCCTGATGGTATTCCGCGCCGGCGGCGTCTTTCTCGCGATAACGCTCCACGGCCTGCACCCGCAGCGCCGTCTTCGGCAGCGTGCCGAACAGCTTCGGCAACTCCGGCTGCATGCCCGCGATGTACTTCCGGTAGTCGTCGAGGATCTGCTCGCGCGAACTCGCGTACAGCTTGCGATCGCTGGCGACGGCCTTGCGCAGGGCGGCGAGGTCCGCATAACCGAGCTTGCGCGCGATGGCGGTCATCTCGCCTTCGATGCGCTTCACCTCGTCCAGGCCGATCTGGTGGATGCGTTGCGGAGACAGTTCGGTAGTCGTCTGCGTATGGATGGCGAAGCGGTAGCGCGCATCGCCGTCGGGCAGCGACCAGATGCCTTCCTGGCCGCGGCCATGCGGCGCGTACTCCGTCGCGACGAAGTCGGCCAGCTTGCGGTACGCCGGACGCACCTTGTCGTCGACGGCGGCGAGGATCGCCTTGCGCAGCCGGGCCTGGTCGGCGGCGGGAACGCCCTTTGGAAACTGCGCCACGGGCTGGCCGAAGACGTTGTCCTCGTCTTTCGCGGCGGCGATGTCCTGGGCCTGCTTGACCACCTTTTCCAGGAGGTAACGCGGCTGCATCAACCCATCGGCCATGCCCAGGCGCGAGGCGGCGATCATCTGGTCGATGGCCCTGGGTACGGCTTCAAGACGCTTGAGGTAGTCCTCGTAATGCGCCGTGCTGTCGAAGGGAATGGTGGAAACGAAACCGGGGAGGGCGAGATGGGCGCCGCCGATCTGGTCGAGCGGCATCTCGTAGTTTTTCAGGCGGATCGCTTCCAGGCGGTCTTGCAGTTCGCGGATCGCCATGTCGCGGCTGAGCCGGCGTTGTTCGTCCAGGCTCGCCGTGTCCACTGCTTCGAAACGTTTCAGGAAGGCCTCGGTGGCCTTGCGGTCGTCCACCACGTGGGCGGGGGAGTAGTCGGTCCAGCGGTCGTTGTAGCGATAATCACCGATCGTGGTGGCGAGTTCCGGGCTTTCCTTCAGCTGGTATTCCCAGCGTTGCGCCACCAGGGCGTCGAAGGCGGCGGCTCCCGTCGTTGCACCGTGGGCGGCTATGAAGGGCCCGGCGAGCAGGCCGCACAGGCAGAGTCCCCGGACGATCGGGCGAAGCTTCATCGAACACCCCTTCACGAATATGACACCCCGATGCTCACCCGTGTGGCCGCCGGGCGCTAGAAGCGATTGCCCGGTGACCATGCGGAATTGAGCACAATGAGAGTGGAGGTCTCAATCGGCGAACGGCTGGTCGATCGCCGGCGAGGGCTGGGTGAACCACGCGCCGCCATCCCCGGTCACGTAGAAATGATCCTCCAGGCGGATACCGAAGCGCCCGGGCACGACGATCATCGGCTCGTTGCTGCAGCACATGCCAAGTCCGAGCGGCGTGCGATTGCCGCGGACGAGATAGGGCGCCTCGTGGATGGCCAGCCCACAGCCATGGCCGGTGCGGTGTGGCAGCCCGGGGAGACGGTATCCGGGACCCAATCCACCCGCTTCGAGCACCCGCCGTGCCGCCGCGTCGATGTCGGCACAAGGCACGCCGGGACGCACCGCGTCGAACGCGGCCTGCTGTGCGGCGCGCTCGAGGTCCCAGATGCGTGCCTGGTCGGCATCGGGTGTGCCGAAGACGTAGCTCCGGGTGATGTCGGACTGGTAGCCCTGCACGCTGCATCCGGTATCGATCAGCACCAGGTCGCCGAGCTTCAGGTATTGCTCGCCGGGAATGCCGTGGGGGAACGCCGTGGCATGCCCGAACTGGACGATGCAGAACGTCGAGCCGTTGTCGGCGCCCAGGGCGCGATGGGCTTCGTCGATGAAGCGTTTCACCTCGCCGGTGCCGATGCCTTCGTGGAGCATGCCGGCGGCAAGCCGCTGCACTTGCAGCGTCATGGCCGTGGCCTGCTTCATCAAGGCCAGCTCGGCTTCGGACTTCGACATGCGACAGCCATCGATAACGGCCGTGCCGTCGACGACCTCGCCGTACGGAAACACGCGGCGCAACGCCTCGAAGACGCCGAAAGGCGCGGCCGGATCGAGCGCCAGGATGCGCCCCCCGGCCGCCGCCAGACGGTTCGCCACCAAGGCTTGCGGGTCTTCGTGCTCTTCCCACATGGCCAGTTCGACCGGATGGGCCATCACGGCGCGCAGCGATCCTTCCTCGAACGCCGGGCAGACCAGCACCGGCTCGCCACGGCGCGGAAGCAACAGGGCCACCAGGCGTTCGGTGGCGCCCCAGGGAATCCCGGTGAAATAGCGAAGCGAATTGCCGGCGCCGACCAGCAACGCATCGGCGCCGATGTCGTGGAGGAGTGTCCGCGCGTGCTCGATGCGAACGAGGTATTCCTCGCGGGCGATGGGCGCGGCGACGGTGTTCCATGGGGCCAGGGCCGCACGCGCGTCCGCCGGTGAGAGGTGGCCGATCTGGATCATCGGGAGACTCCCACGTCGGCATCGGTCCATCGGCCGTCGATGCGTCGTTGGATCGGTCCCGGATTGCGATCGCGCAATTCCGGCGGCAGCAACGCCTCGGGCACGTTGTCGTAGCTGTGCAGCGCGGCGAAGCGGTGGATCGCCGCGGGCATGCCCACCGCGGTGAAACCGGGATGACCGGTCGCGGGATAGGGGCCGCCGTGATTCATCGCCGGGCTGACCGCCACGCCGGTGGGCATGCGATTGGCGATGAGGCGGCCCACGCGCTTGCGCAAGAGCGGCGCGACCGCCTGCCAGAGCGTGTCGTCGCCGCCGTCGGCGGCGCGATACAGCGTCGCCGTGAGGTTACCCTCGAAGGCTTCGGCGATCGCCACCATCGCGGTCTCGTCCGCGCCGCTGACGAGCAGGCTCACGGGACCGAACGCTTCCGCCTGCAGGGCATCGCGATGGGCGAGAAAGGTCGCGGCGTCGACATGAAGCAAGGTGGGTTCGAAGCGGTAGCCCTGGCCATCGCCCTCGCTTCCGCCGGCCAGCACGCGGGCGCCGGCGTCGACGAGGGCCCGCACGGCGCGGGCGAGGTTCTCTTGCACGCCTCGGGAGAACAGCGGGCGCGGCGTCGCCGACGCGAACTGTTTCGTGGCGGCGGCGACGAAGGTGTCGCCGGCCTCGCCCTGCGCGACCACGACGATGCCGGGGTTGGTGCAGAACTGGCCGCTGCCCATGGTGCACGAGGCGAAGAACTCTTGCGCGAGGGGCTCGGCGCGTTCCGCCAGCGCACCCGGCAAGAGGAAAACGGGGTTGACGCTGGAAAGCTCCGCGTACATGGGCACGCCGGCCGCATCGGCGGCGGCCTTGAGTGCGAGGCCGCCTGCGCGGCTGCCCGTGAAGCCAATCGCGCCCAATCGCACATCACCGGCCAGGGCCGCGCCCAGCGCATTGTCGAAGTGGTAGAGCATCTGCACGGACGCGGCCGGCAGGCCGGTGTCGAGCAGCGCCTTGTGCGCCAGTTCGGCGAGGCGGCGGCTGGTCGCCGGATGCGATGGGTGCGCCTTGGCGATCACCGGGTTGCGCGCGGCGATGGCCGATGCGAAGTCGCTGCCGGCGATGGCGTTGAAAGCGAAGGGGAAGTTGTTGGGCCCGAACACCAGTACCGGCTTGCTCAGCGGTGCGCGGTGCGCGCGCAGGCCGGTGGCGGTGTCGATGACCGGATCGGTCCATGCGTAGTCGCGCGCGGCGCGCGCCGCCTGCCGCAATTGTCCGCTCGTGCGCGGCAGTTCCACCGAGCGCAGGCGCGGCTCGGCAGGCAGCGCGGTTTCCTCGGCGGCCAACGCGACCAGCGTGTCCGCGTCCTCGTCGATCGCCTGGGCGTAACGGTCGAGGAAATCGGCGATGCGCGCCGGAGGTGTCGCTGCCAGTTCCGCCGCGACCGAGGAAGCGGCGGCGAGCGCGGCTTCCAGGTCAGCGGCGCCGCTGATGGGAAACACGGGGCCGATCGGCTCGGCCCGCGTCGGATCTTCGGCCCGGAACGCGCCGGCCGCATCGATCGATGCGCACCAGCGGCCGCCGAGCAGCAGTTTCGCATCGGCTTGCATGACTCAGAGTCCCGGCTTCGTGGCGATGGCGTGGTCGATCACGGCCAGCGCCGCCTCGCGCTCGGCACCCGTGACCGTCAAGCGTGGCGCGCGTACGGTTTCGCTACCCATGCCGGTCTTGGCCTGCACGAGCTTGATCAACTGCACGAAGGTGGGCACCGTGTCGAGGCGGAGCAACGGAAGGAACCATGCGTACAGCGATTCCGCGGCGCGGGGGCCGCCATCGCGGGCGAGTTCGAACAGCTTCACCGATTCCTTCGGATACGCGTTGACGAGGCCCGCGATCCAGCCCACCGCGCCCATGCTCACGCCTTCGACGATGGCATCGTCCATGCCGACGAGGAGGTCGAGGCGATCGCCGAGCAGGGCACGGATGGCGGCGAAACGGCGCACGTCGCCGGAGGATTCCTTCACCGCTTGCAGGTTCGGGAACTGCGTGGCGAGTTCGGCGATCTGCGCGGGCGCGAAGTCGGTCTTGTAGGCGACCGGATTGTTGTAAAGCATGCAGGGCAGGTCGGTGGCTGCGATGACGGCCTTTACATGCGCGCTCATTTCGCGCCAGTCGGTGGAATACACGTACGGCGGCAGCACCATCAAGCCGGCGCAGCCGATGGCCTTGGCTTCCTTCGCGAGGCGCACGGCTTCATCGGTCGAGAGCGACGCGATACCGGGAATCACCGGCGCACGGCCGTCGAGCGCCTTGACCAGGGTGCGCAGGATGTCGGTCTTCTCCTCGAAGCTCAGCGTGGCCGCTTCGCCGAGGGAGCCGAGGGGGACGATGCCCTTGCAGCCCGCGTCGATCATCTGCAACGCGTGGCTGGCGAGGAAGGCGTGATCGACCTTGCCATCGGCGGTGAAGGGCGTGGTGACGGCGGGCAGGACACCGCGCCAGAAAGTTGCCTTGCTCATGATGTGTAGCCTCTGGTATCGCTGACGGAAGAAAGAACGGGTTCGCCCAGCGTGGCCAGGCGAGCGGGGAAGAGAGGCGGCCGCGTGCCGCCGCGCGGGCCATGGCCGAGTTCGGCGAGCGCGCTGCCGCAGATGCGGCCCTGGCAGGCACCCATGCCGCAGCGCGTAGCGAGCTTCGCTTCACGGGTGTCGGCATGGGGGCGCACGGCGCCAAGGAGGACGTCTTCGCATCGGCAGATCGTCGTGTCGCCGTTCGCGATTCCGCGCACGTCATCGCGGAGTGCGAAGTGTTCGCGTAGCGAAGCGGCGAAGGCCCGAGCACGATCGCGTCGCTGTATCAGCGCTCGTGGTACCGCCGCCCCCGCCGCGGCCAGCCCGGCGATGCGGCCTTCCACCCTGGCGCAGTCGAGTCCGCCGACACCGCAGGCTTCGCCGGCGGCGAACACGCGCGGCTGGCTCGTGGCCTGCCACGGACCTACCTGCACACGCGCATGCGCGCCTTCCGGCTCCAGCGCGCAACCGAGCAACTGGGCCAGTTCCACCTGCGGCAGCAGGCCGTAGCCCACCGCCAGAAGGTCGCATGCGATGCGTTCGTCACCCTGGCGGCCGCGTACGTGCGCGCCGCTGACGCCATGCTCACCCTCGGCGGCGGTCACGATGCTGTCGGTCCGATAAGGGACGCGCGCGAGTTCGAGTCGGAGCCGTGCCGCTTGTGCGAGCTTGCCCGGCCAACGCCACAGACCGGCGGCGAAGCGATGCACGGCGGATGCGCCGGCCTGTTCGTGGATGCCCACGACGTGCGCACCGTGGCGCTGCGCGGTCGCCGCGGCCGCCAACAGCAGCGGTCCGCTGCCGGCGATGAGCACGCGCTTGCCGTGCAAGGGCCAGCCTTGCTTGGCCAGCGCCTGTAAACCGCCGGCGCCGGTGACGCCGGGCAGGGTCCAGCCGGGGAAGGGCAACAAGAGCTCGCGCGCGCCCGTGGCGAGTACCAGCGCGCCATAGGCGAGATGGAAGCCGCGATGCGCATCCTGCAGGAGCAGTCGCTCCGGTTCGACGGCGACGACCTGCGTTCCTTCGAGGCTTGTGATGTTGGCGTTTCCGGCGACGGCGCGTATCGCATCCGTCGCCACACGCGGTTGACCGTGAAGCACGTCGTGCCGCCATACCTGGCCGCCCGCGCGTGGCTGGTTGTCGATCAGCACCACCTGCTTGCCGCGACTCGCGGCGGCCTCCGCCGCGGCGAGGCCCGCCGGTCCGGCGCCGACGACGACGATGTCGCAGGTCTCAACCATCGGTTTCCACCCGCATGCCGGTATGGACGACGCGCTGGCAGGCGCGTTGCTGGGCCATGCCGTCGATGCGTACGCGGCATTCGAAACACACGCCCATGCCACACAGCGGTGCGCGCGGCTCGCCTGTCACGGAACGGCGGAACGGTTCGCCGACGAGTGCGATCGCCGCCGCGACGGATATGCCCGCGGGCACGTGCACGCGGCGTCCGTTGATGGTGAGTCGCACGGCGCTCATCTTCATGGCCGCACCCGCGAAGGATCGTAGGGCGTCGGATCGATCGCGGGCGCGCGGCCGAGGATCTGGTCGATGACCACGCGCGCGCTGCCCAGGGAGGTCGTCACGCCCAGCCCTTCGTGCGCGGCAGCCACCCAGACGTCGTCGCGACCAGGCGCACGACCGAGATAGGGCAGGCCGTCCACGCTTACCGGACGAAAACCCGTCCACAGGCGAATCGCGTCCAGTTCACGCAGTCGTGGCAGAAAGCGGAAGCTCCGCTCCAGCATCCGCCGGACCATCTCCATCGAAACCTCGGTGTCGACGGCATCGTATTCGCGCGACGAACCGATCAGGATCTGCCCGGTAGGGCGCGGCTGAACGTTGAAGGCGACACTGGAGGCGTCGCCACCGTGCGCGCTGTCCGCGTAACCGAGTTCGAGCAGCTGATGCCGTATCACGCCGGGATAGCGATCGGTGATCACCAGGTGCCCCTTGCGCAGGCGTACCGGCAGGCCAGGCAACAGGGATGGCAACGCACCGCCATTGGCGAGCAGCACGGGCCCGCTGAGCCGCCGGCCACCGCGCAGGAGCACGCCGTGATCTTCGAGGCGGAACACGGCATCCTGGTGGTAAATGGCACCCCGCGCGATCGCCTGGTCGATCGCATGACGGGCGACAGCCGGGGGAAACACCACCGCTTCATCCGGCACGCGCATGCCGCCGGCGAGGCCGGGCGCGAGCGCGGGTTCGATGCGGTAGAGCTCCCGTGCGTCGATCCGTTCCGCGACCACGCCCGAAGCGGCGAGCCGCGCGATTTTTTCCGGGATACGTGCGAACTCTTCGTCGTTGCTGGCCACCCACAGGGTTCCGCAGCGGCTGAACTCCGCCTGCGGCAGGTTCGCGAACGCTTCCCAGAGGCCTAGTGAGTAATGCGCCAGCGCAAGCTCGGCGGGGTCGTCGTCCATGGCCACGAGGTGACCCATCGCCGCGGCGGTCGCGCCGCCGCCGACGACGCCCGGTTCCACGATGGCGATGCGCAAGCCCTGCGCGGTAGCGTAATCGGCACATGCCGCGCCCACGATGCCGGCACCAACGATGATCAGGTCGTAACCGCTCACCCCGCGCCGATGCCCCAGGCCAGCGGATCGGCCTCGTCGATCAGGATCTGCCCCTTCATGGTGACGTGCGCGCTGCCAGTGATGCGTGGCAGGACACCCGACGCTCCCGGCTGGAAGGTCACCTCGAATACGCTGCCGAGGATGCCGGCCTGCCGCCAGACGGCGCCGGCGGCGAGCTTTCCGTCCGCGGCCAGGCAGGCGACCTTGGCGCTGGTACCGGTACCGCACGGCGAGCGATCGTAGGCCATGCCGGGACAGAGCACGAAGTTGCGACCGTCGGCATCGGGCTGCCCGGGCGCCGCGTTCAATTCGATGTGGTCGATCTCCGCACCGTCCGCGCCGGTGATGCCTTCGCGTTCCAGCGCCGCGCGGATGGCTTCCGTATAGACCGTAAGCGCGCGTTGGTGGTCGAGGGTCAGCGGCAGCGGCGTGTCGGCCGTGATGAAGAACCAGTTGCCACCCCAGGCGACGTCGCCGACGACGCTGCCGTAGCCGGGCACATCCAGTCGGACATCCTTGCGGTGACGGTAGCTTTCGACGTTGTCGATCGACACGCGGCCGTCGTCCAGCAGTTCGATGCCGACCGTACCCACCGGCGTTTCGAGACGGTGGCGACCCGGACCGATACGTCCCAGGTGTTGCAACGTGCGGATCGTGCCGATGGTCCCGTGCCCGCACATACCGAGGTAGCCGACGTTGTTGAAGAAGATCACGCCGGCGCAGGCCTCGGGATCGGCCGGCGGTACGAGCAGGGCGCCCACCATGGTGTCCGAGCCACGCGGCTCGCAGGCGATCGCCTGGCGCCACTGGTCGTGCTCCGCGCGCATCAGCCGCCGCCGTTCGGCGAGGGAACCGTTGCCCAGGTCGGGGAAGCCGGACAGGACGACGCGTGTGGGTTCGCCGCCGGTATGCGAATCGATGAAGTCGAGGGTGTGCATGGCCTCATGCTCGCCGGGGAGCGCCTCGGCGGGATAGAAACCTTTGCCGGATTCAGATGCGGAATTCAGCACACCTGGCGAGGGTGGCCTGGTCGCCTTGGCGACGCCGCCGTACTTGCCATCCGACCGCCCATCGGCCTTATGATGCGGTGCGGCAGCGAAATATCCCGCTGCCCATGCCGTCGCCGCTCGCCCCGGAGGAGCCCCGCGCCCGTGAAGATTTCCGCCGATGAACTCGAGCCGCTCTTCGATGCGCTTCCCGACGTGGTGTTCTTCGTCAAGGACACCCAGGGCCGCTACACGCATGCCAACCTGACCCTGGTCCGCCGCCTGGGCCTGAAGCATCGCAGCGACATCATCGGCAAGGACGTGACCGAGCTGTTTCCGACGACGATGGGCGGCTCGTACGCGGCGCAGGATCGTCGCGTGCTGACCGGCGAGTTGATCGAGAACCAGCTTGAGGTACATATCTTCAACAACCGGGCGCCAGGCTGGTGCCTGACCTGCAAGCGGCCGTTGATCTCGCGCGGCGAGGTGCGTGGCGTCATCGGCATTTCGCGCGACCTGGGCCAGCCGGATGGCAGGCATCCCACGTACGACCGGCTGCGCCGCGTGCTTGCGCACATGCAGGAACACTATGCGGACAACGTGCGCGTGCATACGCTGGCGACGCTCGCCGGTCTGTCGGTCGCGCAACTGGAACGGCATTTTCGCCGTGTTTTCCAGCTCACGCCGCAGCAGGTGCTAACCAAGGTGCGCATCGAGAGCGCGATGCGCCTGCTTGGCGGCGAGGACAGCATCGCCGCCATCGGCATGGCATGCGGTTTCGTCGACCAGAGCGCCTTCGCACGGCAGTTCAAGGCTACCGTGGGGATGACCCCGAGCGCTTATCGCACGATGGTGATGGCTGAGAGGTGAGCGCTGTTGACGGCTCGGCTTCGCCCTCGCGTTGGGTTGTGTGGCTCGCGGGGGAGCTGCCGGGCGTCCCCCTCGGCGCGCCAGGCGGCGCCGGCCCTTGGGAAAGGATGCCGCTGCGCGGCCGTGTCTGATGGCTGCGCCCCGGCGGGCTCGGACGGTCGGGCGGGGGTTTCCGATTCGCCTTCCTGGCTCAGCGGAAACGATCGGCCGTCCTGGCCGATCCCCTGACGGGCCTTTTCCGCCCGGCCGTCCTCGTCGCCTCATGGCGCGCCGAGGGGGACGCCCGGCAGCTCAGTCACGACCGCGGTGGGTTGAGGCGAAAGAGCGAAGGTTGTCGCACGCCACACGCCACACCGCCGCACCGCCGCACACCGCACACCGCACACCGCAAAGCACCTCACCCTGTTTGACCGCCACACCCTGGTGGGAGCCGACTTTGTCGGCGATCCCGCGGCAGCGGGCCCGGTCGAGGCAAGCATCCATCGCCGACAGGGTCGGCTCCCACCAGAGCGACGGCTCCGCCCCACAAACCAACGCGAGGGCGAAGCCGAGCCCGGCGGCAAAACAAAAAAACCGCCCTTGAGAAAGGACGGTTTCCATGTGTGGTGCCCGAGGTCGGACTCGAACCGACAAGCCTTGCGGCGGAGGATTTTGAGTCCTCTGCGTCTACCAATTCCACCACTCGGGCATGGACGCGATTATGCGGGAATCAGTGGACGCGGTCGAGGCCCAGCTGGCGTTCGTCGCGCAGGTACCAGTCGTCGCCCTGGGGGTTGAACACGGCGCACTGGGTCATGCGGCCCGAGTAGATGTGCAGGCTGACGGCTACCGAATCTTCACTCGGATTGCGGATGGTGTGGTACTCGTGCGGGGGGATCAGGCTGCCGGCGGAGCCGGGGCCGGCCTGGATCGAGCCGACGGGGCGGAAATGGTAACGCTGGGCGTCGTGGTCGAGCAGTTCGTACTGGACGATCTCCAGCGCGCCGTTCCAGACGCCCTCGACGCACCACATGCCGCTATGGTCGTGGATCAGGGTGCCCTGACCGGGGCCCCAGGTCATGGCGACCACGCTGTAGCCGTGTTCCTCGCTGCGGTAGAGCTCGCGGCGCGCGTAGTGGTCGCCGGCGGTCTCGAACACGCATTGGGGCAGCTGCACCTCCTGCGAGCGGATCAGCCGGCACAGCGCGTTGCGCAGGGTGTCGGTGATCGCCGGGGTGCTCGGCTGGGCGACCGAGGCGTCGATGGCCTCGATGAGCTTGCGGCTGCCCGGGAAGTCGACCGTGATCATGGGATGGAACCTCTGGAGGCGGTGGCGTGGGGACGCCGGTCGCCACCGATCATAGCAGGGAGCGGAGGAAGCCCCCAATTGCCCGGCTGTAGTTCTCGATGTCCACCAGAAAGGCGTCATGGCCCTGGGGCGAGTCCAGTGCCACGAACTCGACCTGGGCGCCGGCGGCCTCCAGGCCCTTGGCGATCGTTTCCTGCTGCTCCAGAGGGAACAGGATATCGGTGCTCACCCCGATGACCAGGGCGCGGTCGACGTGGATTCGGGCCAGGCCGCGCATCACGTCGCCTTCGCCGTATTCGGCCACGTCGAACCAGTCGCTGGCGCGAGATAGATAGAGATAGCTGTTCGGGTCGAACTGGCGGTTGAAGCGCCGCGCATGGCCTTCCAGGTAGGACTCCACTTGGAACTCGAAGCCGAACGGCTCGTTGTCGTCGCGTTGTTCCGGGTCGAGGCGGATACGGGCGAAGCGGCCGTTCCATTCCATCGCCGAACGGTAGGTGATGACGCCCAGCTTGCGCGCGATGCTCATGCCGTGTTCCGGCCATTCGTCGCCGTCGTAGCGGCCTTCGTTCCAGTGCGGGTCGAGGCGGATCGCTTCGCGCTGCAGCGAGCGGATGGCGATGGCGAATGGCTGTGCCTGCGGCGCGGTGTCGACGCTGATGTGGGTCCGCGTGGCGCCCGGATGCAGCAGCATGTAGGCAAGTGCGCTCATGCCGCCCATGGAACAGCCGACGAGGCAGGCCAGTTGTGCGATACCCAACCCGGCGACGGCCTCATACGCGGCGTTGGCCACGTCCTCGAGCGAGAGTTCCGGGAAGGTCAGACGGTACGGTTCGCCGGTGGCGGGGTCGATGGAGGCGGCGCAGGTGGAGCCCTTGTCGCTGCCGAGCGAATTCACGCAGATGACGAAATAGCGATCTGTATCGAACGCGCGGCCCGGCCCGATCATGTCCTCCCACCAGCCGGGACTGGGGTCCTCGGCGTTCGCCGCCGCGTGCGCGCTGGGCGACAGGCCGGTGAGGATCAGGATGGCGTTGTCACGCCCGGCTGTGAACGTGCCCCAGGTCTCGAACGCCACGCGCGCGCCGTGCAGTTCTCCTCCGCGCTTCATACGGAACGGGGACGTCAGTTCGTGGTATTTGCGGGCGTCTGCCATGAACTCAATCTTGGAAGTTTGTTGTGGGAGCCGACTCTGTCGGCGATGGTGCTTGCCGTAATCTGGCCCGCTGCCGCGGGATCGCCGACAGGGTCGGCTCCCACCAGAACTCTCTTGGCGCATGTTACATGGGCTTGTTCGCGGCACGCTTGTCGGCAAGGGCGATCTGCTGGGCCACGGCGTGCGCCACGTTCGAATCGGGGTCGAGCAGCGGTTGCAGCTTACGCCACGTGGCCGCGGCGTCGGTGTAGCGCTCCTGCTGGAACTGCGCGATGCCGAGCAGCCACAAGGCCCGCTGGCTCTGCGGTTCGATGGCGAGCGCACCGGTGAGCAGATCCATGGCGCGGCCTTCGATACGGTGATCCGGCCGCACCAGTGAATCGGCTTCGGCCCAGCCGACCATCGCCGCGACATTCTTCGGATCGGCTTTCAAGGCGCGGTCGTAGGCGTCGCGTGCATCGGGTGCTCGCTTGAGCATGCTGTAGGTCTGGCCGAGCAGGACCCAGCCCTGCGCGTCGTCGGGGTGCTCCTTGAGGCGCGCCAACAGGCTGTCGATGGCTTCGCCGACGGTCATTTCCTTCGGTGGCTCGACGCCACCGAGGGTCGACGGCGTACCGACGAGCATGTAGATGCCGGCACTGCCCAGCGGAAGGATCAGGGCGATGACCACCATCCATGCGAACACGCCGCGCGGGCGCCCATGCAGGCGGCCCTGGCGAACGAGCGGAACGAGCAGCAGGGCGAGCGCGAGGGCGAGCATCGCCGCCGCGACGAGATAGAACGCGAGTGTCACCAGTCGTCCTCGGTGTCGTTGGCCGGCGTGCCGACGGTGGGATTCTGCCGTGCGCGGCGACGTACCTGCACCGCGACCACGATGGCGCCGGCGGCGAGCAGCGCGAGCGGGCCGAACCAGAGCAGCCACGTGGACGGCTCGACGGGCGGCTTGTACAGCACGAACTGCGAGTAGCGGTCGACGAGGTAGGTCTTGATCTCGTCGTCGCTCTTGCCCGCCTGGATCATCTCGAACACCTGCCGCCGCAGGTCGTGCGCGATCGGCGCGTTGGAGTCGGCCAGTGTTTCGTTCTGGCACATGGGGCAGCGCAACTCGGACGTCAGCTTCTGGAAACGGACCTCTTCCGCGCGGTCGTGGAACGGCAGGGGCTGGATGGCCTGCGCGCAGGCCACGATGGGCAGCAGGCACAGGGCCAGCCAGAGAAGGGCGCGGCGGATCACGGCGTTTCCTTCGCCAGCGCGACCAGGGCGGGACGAATTTCCTTCTCGATCACCTCGGGGGTGATCGGGCCGATGCGCTTGTAGCGGATCACGCCTTTCGCATCGATGAGGAAGGTTTCCGGCGCCGCATACACGCCGAAATCGATGCCTGCTCGTCCGTCGCGGTCGGCCACGATCACGTCGAAAGGATCGCCGTGCTCCGACAGCCACGCCGTGGCGGCTTCGGGCTCGTCCTTGTAGTTGAAGCCGACGATGGGCAGGCCGAGCCGCTTCATGTCCGTCATCAACATCGGGTGTTCGTGCACGCACTCGATGCACCAGCTGGCGAATACGTTGAGGAAATAGGGCTTGCCGAGCAGGGATGCCTTGTCCACGGTGCGCGACGGTTCGCCGAGCACCGGCAGCGCGAACGCGGGCGCGGGCTTGTCGATCAGCGGCGAAGCGATTTCGCGCTGGTCGTGCTGCGTATTCCACCAGATGCCGAAGCCGAACAGGCCTACCAGCAGGAGGAAGCCGATCAGGGGAAGCAGACGGCTCATGCCGGCGTCGCCTCAGTCTTGAGTTTGCCTTCGGCGACGATCTTCTTCGCCCGGAAACGGCGCTCGCACGCGGCGAGGAAGCCGCCCGCCATCATGAACAGGCCGCCGAGCCAGATCCAGCGGACGAAAGGCTTGTGATACAGGCGCAAGGCCCATGCGCCCTGCACGTCGTTCGCATCCATCGGTTCGCCCAGCGCGACGTAGATGTCGCGGAACAGGCCGGCGTCGATGGCCGACTCGGTTTGTACCTGGCCGCGTGAATAGGTGCGCTTCTGCGGATGCATCGTACCCACCGTGGCACCGTCGCGGAGGATCGTGACGATGCCTTCGTCCGCGCGCCAGTTCGGACCTTCGGTTTCCTCGACGCCGTCGAAGCGGAAGTCGTAGCCGCCGATGGACTCCGACTGGCCGGGCGCGAGGCGCACGTCGCGCTCCACGCTGAGCGATTCGGAAAGCATCACGCCGATCACGAAGATCGCGACGCCGGCGTGGGCGACCAGCATGCCGGCCATCTCCGCGGGGTAGCGGCGGCCTCGGGGCATCTCACGCCAGCGCTTGACGATGTAGGAAAGCGTGCCCGCGCCGACCCATACCGCGCCGGCCACGCCGGCGATCGCGCGCAGATGGCCTTGCGCGAAGAAGGCGGCGGCGATCGCGCAGATGAGCGCCGCGACGCCGGCTCGCAACGCCATGGCCGTCAGTTGCCGTCCTTCGGCACGACCCCAGCGAAGATAGGGACCGAACGGCAGCAAGAGCACCGCGGGCGCCATCAGCATCACGAACAGGAAGCCGAAGTACGGCGGCCCGACCGAGATGCGCCCGAGGTTCAAGGCGTCGCCGATCAGCGGGAACAGCGTGCCGAGCAAGACCATCGCCGCGGCCGTGGTGAACAACAGGTTGGCGACCATGACGCCGGTTTCGCGCGACAGCGGCGCGAAGGGCTTGCCCGTGGCCACCTTGGGCGCGCGGATCGCGTACAGCAGCAGCGATCCGCCGATCACGACGATGAGGAAACCCAGGATATAGAGGCCGCGGCGCGGATCGGAGGCGAACGCGTGCACCGAGGTGAGCACGCCGGAACGGACCAGGAAGGTGCCCAGCAACGACAGCGAGAAGGCGAACAACGAGAGCAGCACCGTCCACGCGGGAAGCGAGCCGCGTTTTTCCGTCACCGCCTGCGCATGGATCAACGCGACGCCGACCAGCCAGGGCATGAACGACGCGTTTTCCACCGGGTCCCAGAACCACCAGCCGCCCCAGCCCAGTTCCGCATAGGCCCACCAGCTGCCCGCGACGATGCCGAGGGTCAGGAAGGCCCAGGCGACGTTCGTCCACGGCCGCGCCCAACGCACCCAGGCCTGCTCCATGCCGCCGCCGAGCAGGGCGGCGATCGAGAAGGCGAAGGCGACCGAGAAGCCCACGTAACCCATGTAAAGCACGGGCGGGTGGAAGGTCATGCCCGGGTCCTGCAGGACGGGATTCAGATCGCCACCATCGGCCGGCATCGGCAGTTCGCGCACGAAGGGATTGGAGGTGAACAGGATGAAGGCGAGGAAACCGACACCGATCAGGCCCAGCACGCCGAGCACGCGCGCGACAAAGGCGGGCGGCAGGTGCCGGCTGAACGCGGCCAGTGCGACCGACCAGATGTTGAGGATGAAGACCCACAGCAACATCGATCCCTCGTGCGCGCCCCATACCGCGGTGATGCGGTAGTACCAGGGCAGGGCGAGGTTCGAGTTGTCGGCGACGTAGGCCACCGAGAAGTCGTAGTGCAGGAAGGCGTGGATCAGGATCGCCATCGCCGCGAACACGAAGATGCCCTGGCCGGCGGCGGCCGGACGCGCCACGGCGATCAGGGCGGCGTTTCCGCGCCATGCGCCGAGGATCGGCAACACGCCCTGCACGAGCGCGAGCAGCAGCGCGAGTGCGAGCGCGAACTGGCCGAGTTCGGGGATCACCGCGGCATGTCCTTCTTGTCGTCGATCTTGCGGTTCTCGTGCGCCTTGGCCATGGCGTCCTTGAGTTCCTTCGGCATGTAGTTCTCGTCGTGCTTGGCAAGCACTTCGCTGGCGATGAAGCGGCCGCTGTCCATGCGCCCGGTGGCGATCACGGACTGGTTGTCGCGGAACAGGTCGGGGAGGATGCCCGTGTATTCCACGGGCATCGCGCCACCGTCGTCGACGACGATGAAGCTCACCTTCAAGGTGTCGGCGGCGCGCTGGATGGAACCGGATTTCACCATGCCGCCGAGGCGGAAGGTGGCGTACTGCGTGGCCTGTCCTTCCTGCACCTGGCTCGGGGTGAACAGGTAATTCATGTTCCGCTGCAGGGCGAACACGGTCAGGCCCACCGCCACGGCGGCGGCGGCGACGACCGAGATCACGATGGCGAGGCGGCGTTTACGCGTCGGATTCATTGCTTGGAGGGGTTCCCGGCCGGCGACGGTTTTCCTGGCGCGCGAGCCGTGCGCGAAGTTCGCGCAGGTTGCGGCGGCGCCGGGCCAACGGGGCCAGCGTGTCGATCAAGAGGACGATGAAGAAGACGGCGACGGCGGACCAGACGTAGAAACCGTAGTCGCCCATGGCGAAGGCTTGGCTCATGCGGGATCGTTTCCCGCACGGCCGGCCAGCAGGTCGCGCACCCAGCCCTTGCCGCTTTCGGAGGCGACGAGGTCGGCGCGCACGCGGGCGAACAGGCTGGCGATGTAATAGAGCTTGGTGGCGGCCATCATGGTCAACAGCGGCCAGAGCATGCTCGCCTCGATGTGCGAGGGGCCGAGCAGGCGCACCGTCGATGCCTGGTGCAGCGTGTTCCACCAGTTCACCGAGAAGTGCACGATGGGCACGTTGACCGCGCCCACCAGCACGAGGAAGGACGCCGCGCGGGCCCCCTGGCGACGATCTTCGAACGAGTGGTAGAGGCCGATCACGCCGAGATAGATGAAGAGCAACACCAGTTCGGAGGTGAGGCGTGCGTCCCAGGTCCACCACGTACCCCACATCGGCTTGCCCCAGAGCGAACCGGTGACGAGGGTGATGAAGGTGAAGGCGGCGCCGATGGGAGCGGATTCCATCGCCACCGTTTCGGCGATCTTGATCCGCCAGACCAGGCCGATGAAGGCGGCCACGGCCATCGCCCCGTAGATGAACAGGCTCATCCACGCGCTGGGCACGTGGATGAAGATGATGCGGTAGGCGTCGCCCTGCTGGTAATCCGCCGGCGCGATGAACAGGCCGCCATACAGCGCGACCGCGCCCAGCACCAGCGCGAGACCGAGCGCCCACGGCCGCACGGCACCGGCGAAGCGGTAGAACACCGGCGGCGAGCCGAGGCGGTGAAGCCAGAGCGGAACCCAGTTAGCCATCGATCCTCGTCGCAGGTTCGTTCAAGCACCGTGAGTCCCCCGATGGGACCGTGTGGTTGCGTGCGTTCATGTGTCCATGGCGATGCGTAGCGCGGCGGCGCAGGCCAGCGGCGCGAGGACGAGCGCCAGGGCGAGCCCCGCTCCCAGCCAGGCGATCGGCGCGATCCACGGCAGCCCTTCCTGCGCGGCGGCCACGGCTCCGGCGGCGAAGATCACGACCGGCACGCACAACGGCAGCAACATGAGCGCCAGAAGCATACCAGAGCGCCTCGTTCCCGCCGTCAGGGCGACCAGCACCGCGCCCATGAGGCTCAGCAGCGGTGTGGCGAGCGACAGCGCGGCGACCAGCACGGGCATGACCGCCGGCGGCAGTTTGAGCATGCCCGCCAGCAGCGGCGCCACCACGATCAGGGGCAGGGCCGAAGTGATCCAGTGCGCGAGGATCTTCATGCCCACCAGCAGGGCCAGCGGTTGCGGCGCGAGCATCAGCTGCTCCATCGAGCCATCCTCGATGTCGGCGCGGAAGAGCTGGTCGAGCGAGAGCAGGATGGCGAGCAGCACGGTGACGAACACGACGCCCCCGGCGATCCGCGACAACAGGACCGGATCGGGGCCCAGCGCGAACGGGAACAGGGTGGCGACGATCACGGCGTACAGCACGGGCAGGGCGATGTCCCCGCGGCGGCGCCAGGCCAGGGTGAGGTCGCGCCGCAGCAGCGCGGCGCAGGCGGCTGGCGTGCTACCGGGCCTCACGCGTGCAGCCGGATACGTCGGGGCTCGCCACCGGCGAAGCTGACCGCACCGTGGCTGGTGACCAGGGCCGCGCCGCCGCGCGCGGTGTGGCGCTCGAGCAGGCGATTGACCAGGGCGATGCCTTCGCGGTCGAGGTTCGCATACGGTTCGTCGAGCAGCCAGATGCGTGCGGGTACGAGGAGGAGCCGGGCCAGCGCGGCGCGCTTCTTCTGTCCTGCCGAGAGCCGTCGCACGGGCTCGTCCTCGAAGCCGGCCAGGCCGACCTCGGCCAGCGCGGCGCCCGCGTCCGTGCCTTCACGCAAGCCGTAGAGGCCGGCGCTCACGGCGAGATTCTCGCGTGGCGACAGGTCGAACTTGAGTCCGAGGTGATGGCCCAGGAACACGACCATGCCTGCCATGGTGTCGAGCGAGAAGGTGGCGCCATCGACGCGTACCTCGCCTTCGCCAGGCCGCAGCATGCCCGTGAGCACGCGCATGAGAGTGGTCTTGCCGCTGCCGTTGTCGCCTTCGACGAGGGCGATCTCGCCCGCGCGCAGCACGAAGTCCAACGGCCCGAACACCGGCTCGTCCTGGCGCAGGAAGCCGAGCGCGCGGGCTTCGAGCAGGATCGGGGGTTCGATGGCGACGGTCATCCGACGATTGTTGCGGGAGGCTGCGCGGATGTCCATGCACCGGCATGGTGGGAGCCGACACTCACCCCCGCTCGAACGCCTGCCTCGGCAGCGGCGGCAGCGTCGCCTCCAGTGTGCGCACGGCGGCGTCCATGTCCACCGAGGCCACCGACTCATGCCCCCGCAGCAATTGCTCCACCAGCACGTCCTGCGCCCGACCGCGCTCCAGCGCATACGCGTACGGAAGATGGGTAAAGGTGACCATGCGATAGCGCGGCAGGTAATGCGTGGGCGAGCGCTCGGCCAGCAACGCGCCAAGCTCGCGCTTGCGCAGGTAATGCGGATCGGCGACCGAATCGCGCATTTCCACGTAGTTTTCCAAGGCCATCTGCGCGATGGCGTCGGCATTGGGCTTGCGCCGGCGCTCGAACTCCGCGAACACGGCCGCGGCGTCGCCGGGCTGGGCGGCGAACAGGTCCGCCAGTTCCGCCGCGTCTTCGAAGCCGCAATTCATGCCCTGCCCATGGAAGGGCACGATCGCGTGCGCGGCGTCGCCGATCAGCAGGGCCCGTCCGCCGACATGCCAGCGGTCGAGGTAGAGCGTGCCGAGGGTACCTACGGGATGCGCCGCCCAGTCGGCCGCGAACTCGGGCATGAGGGCCAGCGCATCGGGAAAATCGGCGCGGAAAAACGCTTCCGCGGCGCCCGCGCCCGCGATCGTGCGGAAGCTGGGGTGCTCGCCGTCGTTGGGCAGGAACAGGGTGACGGTGAAGCTGCCTTCGCGGTTGGGCAGCGCGATGCACATGTAATGCCCGCGCGGCCAGATGTGCAGCGCGTTGCGCTCGATCGCGAAGGGCGCGGCGGGATCGCTTCCCGGTGGAATTTCCAGTTCCTTATAGCCATGGCCCAGTTCCTCCACGCGCTCGCCCAGCGACGCATGCAGGTGCATGGCGGCACGCAGCGCGGAGCCGGCACCGTCCGCGCCGATGACGATGGGCGCCTCGACCGTGCGTTCCACGCCGTGGTCATCGCGCAGCGAGAGCGTGCCCGCGCCGAGGTCCGCGCCGACCAGACCCTGGTCGAAATGCACGGTGGCGCCCGCCGCCTCGGCGGCGTCCAGCATCAAGGTATTGAGGCCGCCGCGAGACACGGACCAGATCACTTCGGAATCGTCCACGCCGTAGCGTTGCAGGCCGCTATGGCCCGCGGGATCGTGGACCATGCGCCCTCGCATCATCACCGCCTGTTCGAGCACGCGATCGGCGAGGCCGGTGGCGCGCAAGGCATGCAGGCCGCGTTCGGCCAGAGCGAGGTTGATCGATCGGCCGCCCTGGAAGCCCGCCTTGCGGGGATCGGAGCGCTTTTCGTAGACGGTGACGCGGAAACCGCGCTGGGTGAGCAAGGTGGCGACCAGGGCGCCGACCAGTCCGGCGCCGACCACGGCGATGTCGTTACGGGGCATGGAGGCCTGCATCCGGGCGCGAGATATTGCGGGGCAGCGCATCGTGCGCCGCAGCGCCGCCGGGGGCAAGCCCGCGACGGCGGGGCTTCTTAGCTGGGTTTCTTGCCCGTGCGGGCAGCGGGCCGGACGGGTTCCGCCGGCTTGGCCGTGGCGGCATCGAGGAAGCCGCGCTGCATCGATTTCCAGACGTCGAGGTTACGCTCGGTCATCTCGTTGAGCATGGACCAGGGCGTCTGGCCCATCAGGCTGTTCAACTGGTTGCGGAACTGTTGCTGCTGGTCGAGGAAGACCTGCAGGCTGCGCTCCAGGTACGGCCCCATGAAGCCCTGCAAGGAGTCGCCGTAGAAGCGGATGATGTGAGAGAGCAACTGCGGCGACAGCATGGGCTGGCCGTGCTCTTCGTGCTCCGCGATGATCTGCAGCAAGACGGAGCGGGTCAGGTCTTCACCGGACTTGGCGTCGCGGACCTCGAAAGTTTCCCCGTCGAGCACCAGCTGGCGGACTTCCTCCAGCGTGATATAGCTCGAGATTTCCGTATCGTAGAGACGACGGTTCGGATACTTCTTAATGATGCGTAGGGTTTGTGCCATGCGGCGAAAGCTACCACGAGGTATTGCGCCGCACCAGTTGCGGCAACTGGCCGTAATCGTTTACGGATTTCACATTCGACGTTTGGATCGATTTAGCTAACTTTGTTTTAATGTGCTGCCGCGCCGCCCGCGTTGCCGAACGGCGGCTTCGCCAGCCAGAGGATCGGGATCAGGGCGAGGAAAAGCAGCGCGCACCCCCAGAACACGTCGTTGACCGCCAGCGTGGCCGCTTCCCGGGTCACCAGTTGGTCGACCACCGCGAGTCCCGGCTTGCCCGGAATACCGAGCGAGGTGAGCTTCTGGGTGAACGCCGTGGTCGCCGGCGATGCCTGCGTCACGTACTCGGTGAGCGAGGCATGGTGCGATTCGGTGCGATGCTGCCACAGGGTGACGGTCACCGCGGTGGACACGCTCGAAGCCAGCGTGCGGCAGAAGTTCGCCAGTCCCGATGCGCCCGCGACCTGGTCCGGGTTGAGGCCGGAGAGGAAGATCTGGTTGAGCGGGATGAAGAAGCACGCGATCGCGATGCCCATGATGAAACGCGGCAACACCAGCGTGGCGAACGATGCGCCGCTGTTGAACTCCGAGAACCAGAACGCGGTAAAGGCGAACACGATGAAGGCGAACGTCACCACCGCGCGCAATTCGAGCCGCTGGATGTTCTTGCCGATGAACGGTGACACCAGGAAGGCGAGGATGCCCACCGGCGCGGTGGCGAGGCCGGCCCACGTCGCGGTGTAGCCCAGCGTGGTCTGCAACCACAGCGGGAACACCACGTTGATGCCGAAGAAGGCGAGCATGCCCAGCGATAGCGCGGTGACGCCCACGGCGAAATTGCGCCGCGTGAACAGCGAGAGATCCACCACGGGATGCTTCGCCGTGAGTTCCCATATCACCAGGAAGACCAGGGCCACGAGCGCGACGAGTCCCAGGGTGAGGATCATCGGCGAGGCGAACCAGTCGTGGTCGTTGCCGTTGTCCAGCATGAACTGCAGCGAGCCCACGCCGATCACCAGCAAGGCCAGGCCGACGGTGTCGATGGGCGCGCGCATGATCTTCGTCTCGCGGTGGCGCAGGATGCTCCAGGTCACCACGCCGGCGGCGGCACCGACCGGCACGTTGATGTAGAAGATCCACGGCCAGGAGAGATTGTCGGTGAGGTAGCCGCCCAGGATCGGACCGAAGATAGGCGCCACCACCACCGTCATCGCCCACATCGCCAGCGCGATGCCTTGCTTGGTCTTCGGATAGCTGGCCAGCAACAGCGACAGCGACAAGGCCACCATGGGCCCCGAGCCCGCGCCTTGCAGGAGACGGAAGATCACCAGCATCGGCATGCTCGTGGCCAGGCCGCAGAGCATGGAGAACGCGACGAACAGAGCCACCGATACACAGAACGTGCGCACTTCACCGAAGCGTTTCGCCAGCCAGCCCGTCAGCGGCTGCATGATCGCGCTGGCCAGGGCGTAGGAGCTGATCGCCCACGTGCCCTCGCTTGGACTCACGCCGAGGCTGCCCGCGATATGCGGCACCGCGACGTTCACGATCGTCATGTCGAGGATCTCCATGAAGGTGGAGAACGCGACGGCGATCGTCAGCAGGACCAGCGGCCCGCCATGCAGCGGCTTGGGACCGTTGGCGGGGGCGGCATCGGGAAGGGCGGCGTCGTCGCTCAAGGCACGTCGGCTCCGAGATTGTCACGGACGATGGCGTTAGCGGCGGCATCGGCCTTCGCGGCGACCTCGTCGTACACCCGGGTCTGCGCGACGGGCGTCGTGGACGGTTGCCTGGCGAGCACCTCACCCTTGTCGTCGGTGATGTCCACCGTCACGGCGGTGGACAGCCCGATACGCAGTGGATGCTTGTCGAGGTCTTGCGGGTCGAGCGCGATACGCACGGGCACGCGCTGCACGACCTTGATCCAGTTGCCGGTGGCGTTCTGCGCGGGCAGCAGCGAGAACGCACTGCCGGTACCGGCGCCCAGGCCCACCACCTTGCCGTGGTATTCCACGCCGCCCCCATAGATATCCGCCTCGATCTTCGCGGGCTGGCCGATGCGCACGTGGCGAAGTTGGCTTTCCTTGAAGTTCGCGTCCACCCACAGATCGTGCAGCGGCACCACGGTCATCAGTTGCTGGCCGGGCTGTACGCTGTTGCCGACCTGCACGCTGCGCTGGGCGACGTAGCCATCGATCGGGGCGACGATCGCGTTGCGCTGCGCGGCGACCCAGGCCTGGCGGAAATTGGCGCGGGCCTGCTCCACGGCGGGATTGCCCTGCACGTCGCTGCCGTCGACCAGGGCGCGGGCGGCGTCGGCCTGGCGCTGCGCGGTGTCGAGCGCGGACTGCGCGCTGGTGACCGCATCCCGTGCGTGTTGCACTTCCTCGGGCGCCACGGCCTTTTCAGCGAGCAACGGCAGGCGGCGCTTGAGGTCGTCCTGCGCGCGCTTGAGGTCCTGTCGCCGGGCGACGAGCGAGGCGTCCGCGCCGGCCGCCGACTGCGTCTGCTGGCGCACCTGGCGTACCGCCTGGGCAAGCGCGCTGCTGGCCTTGCGCAGGGCGACGTCGGCATCGGTGGGATCGAGCCGGACGAGCACCTGCCCGGCGTTCACCCGCTGCGTGTCGTCGGCATAGACGCCAACGACGATGCCCGGTACCTGGGCCGAGATACCGACCTGGTTGCCGCCGACATAGGCGTCGTCGGTGGTCTCCCGCGTGGAGAAGACGAACAACCAGAGCAGGACCCAGGTGATGGCGGCGAGGACGAAGACCGTCAGGGCGATCAACAGCGCGCGGGTGCGCTTGCGCTTGTCCTTCGGCGCGTTGCCGCCATCGTCCTGGGCGCGCGGCGTGTCGGTGGAATTGGCGCTCATGGGCTCGTGGCTCCGTTCGTGCGAGGCGTGGAAGGGGAAGCGATGGTTTCGGCGCGGTATCCGCCGCCGAGGGCCTTGATCAGGGCGACGTCGGTGGCCAGGGCCTGGCCATGGAGGTCGGCCTCCATGTCCTGTTGCTGGATCAGCGCGGCTTCGGTGGCCAGCGATTCGCGATCGTCGCGAACGCCGCGTGCGGCGCGGGCATGGGCGCTGGCGAGCAAGGCGTTGGCGGCCTCGACCTGCGTGTCCTGTTGTGCGCGCCGGTCGGCGATCTGCTGCGCGCCGAGCGCCTGCGTGGCCACGTCGCGCGCGGCGCTCGCCACGGCGGCGTTGTACTGGGCGACCGCCGCACCGAGTTGCGCGCGGCTGACACCGTGATTGGCTTCCAGCGCGCCGCCCTCGAAGATCGGCAGGTGGATCGCCGGGGTGAGGGAAAAGACGCGACTGTCGGCCGAGAAGACCTTGTCCATGTCGATGCTCGACAGGCCGGCCATCGCGCTCAGGCTCACGTCGGGGAAGAACTGCGCGCGCGCCGCGTCCGTCTGGCGCAGCGCGGCTTCCACCTGCCAGCGGCTGGCGGCGATATCGGGCCGGCGTGCCATGAGGTCCGTGCCGGCGTCCGTGGGCAGCCCGGGTGTCACCGCCGGCAGCGGTCGTGGCGTCAACGCGGGAAGCTCGGCGGGCGACACGCCCACCAGGGTGGCGAGCGATGCGCGGCGGATATCCGCCGAACCCTGCAGGGCGACGCGCTGCTGCCGTGCACCGGCCAGTTCGGCCCGCGCCTGCTGCGCCGTGTCGGGTACGTCCACGCCCTGTTTCACCCGCAGTTCCGCGATGCGCAAGGCACGCTCGCGCGCGGCGACGAGGCGATCGGCGAGGGCGACACGGGACTCGTCGGCGAGCCATCCGAAATAGGTATCCGCGACCACGGCCTGGATGTTGAGCGAAGCGGCCGAGCGTTCGGCTTCGGCGGCGCGTGCGCTGTCGATCGCGGATTCGATCGTGTAGCGCTTCTTGCCCCACCAGTCGAAGTCGTAACGTACCTGGATGCCGAGGTCGGCCTGGTTGTACCAGGTGAAACCGAGGAATTGCGAAGGAATGAGGCCGTGCTCGCTCATCCGCTGGCGGGCGACCTGGCCGCTGCCATCGACGCGCAGGCCAGCCTGGGCGGCAGCGACGCGGATGTTCTGCTCGGCAGACTCGACCCGGGTTCGTGCCTGCGCGAGGTCCGGCGCACCGCGCAGCGCGAGGTCCATCAGGGTGTCGAGCTGCGGGTCGTTGTAGACGCGCCACCAGTCGGCAGCGGGCCACCCGGCGCGGGTGCCGGTGGCAAGGCCGGCCAGGGGTCCCTCGTCGCGCAGCGCCGGACGGTCGATCTTCGCCGGTACGTGGCAGGCCGCGAGCAACACGGCCACCGTGCCTGCGAGCAGGGCGGGGCGGAGCGATATACGAATCATGGGCTGGCGTCCGTGTCGACCGTGCGGTCGATGTGCAGGGCGAGTTTCTTGAGCAGCTTCTCGAAGGTCTTCCGTTCCGTGGCGCTGAAGCAGGCGAACGATTCCGCCACGGCCGGGAACATGGGTGGCAGCAGCTTGGCGACGAAACGCCGGCCGGCTGGCGTGATCCGCAGCAACACCTGGCGCCGGTCATGCGTGGCGTGCGAGCGGGAGATGAGGTCGCGCTTGGCCAGCACGTTGGCGATGCGCGTCATGTTGGTGGGCTTCTGCTCGGCGAGCACGCAAAGCTCGCCCGGCGTGGCGCTGCCGTCCTCGCTGCTGTACAGCATCATCAGCGTGCGGAAATCGCTGTCGTTGAGGCCGTGGGGCTTGAGCTTGCTCTCGAACTCACGCAGCAGGGCGCCGGCCGTCAACATCAGCAGGCGCACGAGGATCACCTCGGACTTCGGCAGCTCCGGGATACGGTCGGCGACGCGGCCGACTCCCTCGTAGAGCGCATCGACACAAGGTTGGAGGCTGGACATTTCGCTGGATAATAGTTCGCTGGTGAACTATCAGGCTAGCAAGGATTCCGGTGGGTCCGCAAGCTGCCGGCAGCGTCGGGGATCGCAAGCCACGGGTTGCGCTAAAGCCCTGGTGAATCCGCCGGATAGGACCGGCGGGGCCGAAACCACGTAGCGAAAGCAGGGCGTCTACGATTCGCCGTCCTTGCTCTTTCGTCGTTGCGGGCGTTATCTGGTCTCTCCCGATCCATCAACTACTGAACAAGGACTGTCAGATGAAAACGGCAAGGCTCATTCCCAAGGAGCTCATTGAGGCGCAGTGGCGGCGGACGCACGAAGGCCGCATGCCCGTGGCACGGTTGGAAGCGTTGGCCGCGCCCGACAGGACAGTCGATCCTGGCATCGATATTTACCCTCTCTTCGTCGCGGCGTTCGAGGCAGAGGGCGGGGCCGCGGCGGGTCAGGTCATTCGCTTCGCCGTGCGGGAGGACGATCCGGCGAATCCCACGGGCACGGCGTTCCTCGCGGATGGTGTATCTGCCGCCGCCGGCTATGGCATGACCGACAGCGCTGGCGTGGTCATGCCCACCGAGTCGCTACGGGCGGGCATGTCGCCGGGAGTGGTGTTCGTTCGGGCGACCGCACCCCTGAGTGGTGGAGAGGGCATCCATGCGGACTACACGATTCGGGTTTCCGATGCGACACCGGCGCAATTCAAGATTCTGAGCGGCGGCGACGAATCGTTCCAGGTGGGCACCGAGGTTCTCGTAGAAGCAATCGTTCAGCTGCTGGATGCGGCGGGAAAGCCGATTCCCTACGGCACGGTACGCTTTCACATCGAGGACCCGAATGGCACCCAATCCCAGCTGGAGTCTCCAGAGAATCCGATGGCTTGGATGGCCGTCCCCGTCGATTCCGAAGGAAAGGTCGGCTTTTACAGCATCGTGAGCGTGGGTGACGGCGCGCCGGGCAAGAGTTTCGCCATTCGCATGAGCCGCGATGGCAGGGCGCCGTACCACGATCTCACCTACAGGACGCTTGCCATCCCGGCGACGTGACCCCTGCTATCGATCGCAGGCGATCGGGCTTGACCTTTCGTACCTCTGACCTCTCTTGCGCGGGTCGATGGCGACTTGCCTCGATTCCGCGCTGCACATCCGTCATCTCCTGAATAAGGACACTTCAGATGAATGAACCCGTTGTCATCTCGCAGGCTCTCATCGAGAAACAGCGCCGGGAAAGAAGCAGGCGCCAGGAACCCGTGGCGCGATTGCAAGCATTTGGCGAGCTTGACAGGACGGTGGATCGCGACAGCGTGGTCTTCCCGCTTTTTGTCATGGCATTTGACGCGCAGGGCCAGCCGGCCGTGGGGCACGCCGTTCGTTTTGCCGTGAAGGACTCGGCGAACCCGACGGGAACGGCCTTCATCGTGGCGGGAATCCCTGTTGAGGATAGTTATGGATTGACGGACGGTTCTGGCGCTGTCATGCCGACGGACACGCTGTTATCCGGCATGACTCCGGGAACCGCTGTCATTCGGGTAACGGCGCCCGAAAGTGCGGGCGATGACGTCCATGCCGATTTCACGATACGGGTTTCCGACGCGACTCCCACCGCCATCAATATCTTGAGCGGTGGTAACGAGTCCTTCACGGCGGGAACTGCCGCTGTCATCGCGGCGACCGTGCAGTTGGTGGACAAGGTGGGTAAGCCGATAACGTTCGGTACAGTGCGGTTTCATATCGATGACCCCAACGGAACCCACTCGCAACTGACCTACGGGGGATACCCGGTAGTCTGGATAGAAGAAGCCGTCAATTCAGAGGGGATAGCCGCGTTCACCCACCTGGTTGGCGTGGGCGACGGGGCACCTGG
Source organism: Luteibacter sp. E-22 (assembly GCF_049913125.1). Taxonomy (GTDB): domain Bacteria; phylum Pseudomonadota; class Gammaproteobacteria; order Xanthomonadales; family Rhodanobacteraceae; genus Luteibacter. The sequence continues at coordinate 2,526,970 of NZ_CP183975.1, read as the reverse complement.
TGCCAGCTTCGTCATTCGCGCCAGTCGTAACGGTAGGGAGCCCCATGGCGATCTCGTCTACCAGACACTTGCGCCCGGGGCGGAGTAAAGAGCCGGGAGGTTGGCAAGCTTCTCACAGCGCAAACAGACTCGTCGCGTTCGCCGTGGTCGCTGTCGCGATATCCACTTCGGGTTCGCCGCGCAGCCCGGCTATCGTTTTCAGCACGTCGAGCATGTAGGCGGGCTCGTTCCGCTCGCCGCGATGGTTCGCGCACGGTTGGTCGGGTGCATCGGTTTCCAGTAGCAACCACTGCAGCGGCATGTCGCTGACGATACGGCGGATGCGGTTGGCGCGGTCGTATGTAACCGGACCGCCGATGCCGATGTGGAAGCCGAGGTCGAACAGCTGCCGTGCCTGCTCCTCGCTGCCGGAGAAACTGTGCACGACACCGCGCAGGCCACCGATGCGGCGCAGCGTGTGGATGGTTTCCTCGAAGGCGCGGCGTGCGTGGACGATGACGGGCAGGTCGTGTTCCTTCGCGATGTGCAACTGGCGGACGAACAGGTCGCGCTGGCGCGCGGGGTCGAGGCCATCGACGTAGAAATCGAGCCCGATCTCGCCGACGGCCACCGCGCCGTGACCCTCCAGCCAGTCCGGCAACTCGTCGAGATGGGTATCGCGGTGGTGTTCGAGGAACAGTGGATGCAGCCCGTAGGCGGGGAAGACGCCGGGGCGGGACGAAGCCAGCCGCTCGACCCCTTCCCAGTTTCCGCGATCGATCGCAGGCACGACCCAGCGCCGCACGCCGGCTTCGGCGGAGCGGTCGAACATCCTGCCCCGGTCGCCGTCGAACGAGGCGTCATCGAGGTGGGCGTGGCTGTCTACGAGATCGAGCATGTCGGTGTGATGCCGGGATGAAGGGTGGAGGGAGTCTAAGGCGTCGTTCAGTTTACCGACTGTCAAATGTGACCGAGGCGACTTCCGGGTGATGGGGCTACGGCGCCATCGAGGTCGCTGACCTTTGTTAGGAGATTAGGGTTATGAGCAGGTTGAAAATTTCCGTCCTGAACGCTGGTTTGGGCGCGGCCCTGGTATTGAGCCTTTCCGCCTGCAACCGCGATGCGAATGCCGACATCGCGAATGCCCCGGCTCCGGCTCCCGAGACCGCCCCGGCACCCGCGCCCGAGCCGCCGGGTCCGAAGTATGGCCGCGTGGTCAGTGTGGACCCGATTCGCCAGGAGGCGTCGGCGCCGCAGCGGGAATGCCATGACGAGGTCGTGACACGGCGTGCCCCGGTCAAGGACCAGCACCAGATCGCTGGTACCGCCATCGGTGCGGTGGCCGGTGGCTTGCTCGGCAACCAGATCGGTGGCGGTAAGGGCCGCACGCTGGCGACGGTGGCGGGTGCGGTCGGTGGCGGCTATGCAGGCCACGAGATCCAGGAGCGCCGCCAGGAAACCAATACGGTGACCAGCACGGTCCGTAAGTGCAGCACCGTGTCGGCGGGCAGCAGCGACAAGATCGTGGCCTACGACGTGCGCTATGAGTACAAGGGCGTGACCCGCACGGTGCGCATGGACCACGATCCGGGCGATCGCGTGGAAGTACAGGAAGGCGTGTCGGTCGTATCCGACGCGCGTTGATCCACGAACCATTCACGAGGGCGTAAGCCATGCATAGCATCGTCCGCAAGATCGGCATCGTCGCCGTGGCCTTGGCCACGCTGTCGTTGTCCGCGTGTTACGAACAACCGCGTCGCGCATATCGCGAGGATCGCGTGGTGTATTCCGGTGCCGAGCGAGGGTGTGCGCAGTGTGGTGTCGTGGACGACATCGAGCAGGTCTACGTGCAGAGGGATTCCTCGCCCCTGGGTGCCGTGATCGGTGCCGTCGCCGGTGGCGTGCTGGGCAACACCATCGGCAAGGGCGACGGTCGTTCCGCCGCCACGGTGGGTGGCGCCGTCGTAGGTGGCCTCGTCGGCAACCAGGTCGGCAAGCGCAACGGCTCCGACGACGTGGCGTTCCGCGTGCGGATCCGCCTCGACGACGGCCGCTGGGCCACGGTGACGCAGCGCGAGGACCCACAGCTGCGGCGTGGCGATTATGTGGAGGTCCGTGGGGATCGCGTTTACCGGCGTTGATCGTTCAGCCGTAAAGACGTCCATAAAAAGCCCGCCTTATGGCGGGCTTTTTATATCGCCGTCACCAGTGAAAGCCGTCACCCGCGGGAATCGCCACCTGTGGGAGCCGCTTCAGCGGCGATCCCGCGGCAGTGGGCCAGGTTACCGCAAGCGCCATCGCCGGCAGGGTCGGCTCCCACCAGTCCAGTGGCGCCAGCAGTGCCAGCAAGTACTTTTACTTTTCTACAGGCAAAAAAAAGACCCTCATCCGAGGGCCCCTTTTCCCGGAGATCCCAAGCTGCCCGCCTGGATCTCTTTTCCCCCGCGCGTTCCTGCGTCAGTTGACGGCGTAGAACGCGTGGTCGCCTATCTTGCGAACGACCCGGCTGCTCGACCAGCTCGGCGCCACCGCCACGGTGGCGAAATGATCGGCCTGCGGTACGTAAACGAGGCGTTCGCTCTTGGGCAGGTTCCAGTTGTTCATGGAATCGCCGGCGATTTTCCATGCCTTGTTCCACGCGACGAGATCGTTGACCTCGAAATCCTTCGGCGTGGTGGTGATCGCGAACTGGCGCGGGGCCTTCACGACTTCACAGACATTGTTGCCACCCATGCCGCGATCGCGGCGGCGGAGGGCGACTTCCGCCACGGCATACTGGCCGATGGTCGGTTCACTGCGTGCTTCGAGATACACCGTCGTCGCCAGGCAGGTCTGGTCGGCGAGGTGGCTTGGAAGGACGGACGCCATCCAGAGCAAAGCGGAAAGTTTCATGTGTATCTGCCTCCAACGAGCTTTTCCGTCACTTGCGGCCTTGGAAGAGCCATGGGGGACGTATGAGCGGTAGACGGGCGGGCAGGCCGTTACTACCTGGACCAACCGACGACATCCGATACATGCAGAAACACGGATGACGCGGGCGTCACACACTGTGACTTAACTGGGCGGCTGTCCGGAGCCGCCCGGTATGGGGTGTCGCCGAATGAGTTCGGCTCACGACGCGCCATGGGGAGGCGCGTTACGTTGTGCTCCGGCGGGGGCCGGGTCGCGCCAGAACCGTCATCGTCGACGGATCGTCGCGGGTGTAACCGTGCGGTGATAGCACGGCCACGCAAATGGATCGGCGGAGCCTAGTGGCGCGTGTCGATTTGCGCAAGTGCGCGAGTGGTGTGGTTCAGCTTCGACTCACACACGTACATGAACATTTTTTTACGACGTTATCGCACGTTCATTCGGCAAACGTTGATAAGACATGTAGTTGTATACCCTGCGATTCAAGAGTCTCCGCCTGCGACATCGTGTCGTCCAGTACAACTAGTGATGTAGGCGAAGACGAGTACATGTTGTGCATCAACACGATGCCCACGTCACGTCCGTCAACGTGTAGTGAATGTCCTTCTTGCAGTGCAGCATCACTACGTACGATACGCAGGTGGCGTTTGTGACCGCCGAGAAAATGCAGCCTCGCGGCGATTTCCTGCCCGGGAAAACAACCCTTGTCGAACGCCACGGCATCGAGTCGTTCCATCGATAACGCGGGCGGAAGCAACATACCCAGCGCTTGCTCGGGAAGCCATGCGAAACCCTTGTCGATGTGTCGCGCGATCCACGCGTCGTCACCCTCGTGCATTCCGATGCGCAACGACGCGTCGCCTTCGCCCCATACCAGCGTGTCGTCTTCCTCGTATGCATCGCCATCGGCAACGGCCGTGCCATCGGACACGCGCAGTTCGCCGGACACATCGATCTTCACCTTCGAACGAAAGACGAAGCGCTTCAGGTCCGCGGCAAGCGATGACGCATCGCCGCCTCGCGGCATGACGACGTAGCGATCGTCGGCGAGGCGGGCGATCTGCAGCAGCGCGCGCACTCGTCCCTTGGGGTCCAGCCAGCCGCTCCACTGCCAGCGTCCGGTCGCGAGCGCCAGGACATCGCTGCTGAACTGGGCGTTGGCGAACGCACCGGCATCGGGGCCGGCGAGGGTGATGGTTCGAGTGGTACGGCTCGGCATGGGGGAGGCGCAAGGCAGGGTGGAGGGGTAAGATATACGGTCCAGCCTTGGCCAAACCAAGCCTTGCGGCTTTCGTCAAGGTTGTGCTGCCGTTGCACAGGTATTACGCTTTTAGGGCTTTATAACCATGTCCGACAATCCCTCCGAACCCCAGGACGCGAACGATTCCGCTCCGGCGAAGCCGCTCGTCACGCCGATCGCCCCCACGAACGGCGGACCCGGGGTCGAAAAAGCGCCCTTGGACCCCACGCGTTACGGCGATTGGGAAAAGAACGGACGCTGCATCGACTTCTGACGACCGGAAGGCGAGGGGGAGGCTGTCGGGCATCTAGCGATTCCAATCCAGGATAGCCGCCATGGCACAAACGGGACGACCGCTCTCACCGCATCTCCAGGTCTACAAGTGGCAAGTGCAGATGGTTTCGTCCATCCTGCATCGTGTCACCGGCATCCTCAATGCCGTCGGTAGCCTCATCATCGTCTGGGGGCTCGCCTCCATCGCCGCCGGCCCGGAAGCCTTCGGAACCTTTACCAGCGTGGCCGGCAGTCCGTTCGGAACGGTCGTCATGGTCGGTTGGACGCTGAACTTCTTCTACCACTTGTGCAATGGCATCCGTCATCTCGTGCAGGACACCGGCGCCGGCTATGCGATCGAATCGTTCGTTCGCTCAAGCTGGCTTTCCATCGTCGGCGCGATCGTGCTGACCGCCCTGGTCTGGGGTTACGTACTGCTGGGAGCCCAGGCATGAACAAGGACCTGCGCAACCCGCTCGCCCGCGCCCGCGGCCTCGGATCGGCAAAGGAAGGCGTCAGCCACTGGATGCTCCAGCGCGTCACCGCGCTCGGCCTGATCTTCCTCACGCTCTGGTTCGTCTTCACCGTGGTGAGCCTGGCGCACGCCGATTTCGGTACGGCCCGTGCCACGCTGGCGAAACCCTGGAACGCGGTGCTGCTCATCGCGCTCATCATCACGATGTTCCGGCACGCCGTCCTCGGCCTGCAGGTCGTGATCGAAGACTACGTCCATACCCGCTGGCTCGAAGTGGCCTCGCTGGTCGTCATCAAGTTCATCGCCGTACTCGCCACGCTCACGGGCGTACTGGCCGTGTTGCGCGTCGCGCTCGGAAGCTGATCGATGGAATCCTACAAGGTTCAACAACACAAGTATGACGTGATCGTGGTCGGCGCCGGTGGCGCTGGCTTGCGCGCCACCTTCGGTCTCGCCGAGAAGGGTCTCAAGGCCGCCTGCATCACGAAGGTCTTCCCGACCCGTTCGCACACGGTGGCGGCGCAGGGCGGCATCTCGGCCGCGCTCGGCAACATGGGCGAGGACGACTGGCGCTTTCATTTCTACGACACGATCAAGGGTTCCGACTGGCTCGGCGACCAGGACGCGATCGAGTACATGTGCCGTGAGGCCATCCCGGCCATCATCGAGCTCGAACATTACGGCGTGCCGTTCTCGCGTACCGAGGAAGGCAAGATCTACCAGCGTCCGTTCGGCGGCATGACCACGCACTACGGCCAGGGCACCGCGCAGCGCACCTGCGCCGCGGCGGATCGCACCGGCCACGCCATCCTGCACACGCTGTACCAGCAGGCGCTCGCGCACGACGCCACGTTCTTCATCGAGTACTTCGCCATCGACCTCGTCTTCGAGGATGGCAAGTGCGTGGGCGTGCTCGCGCTCGACATGAACGAGGGCACGTTGCACCTGTTCCGTGGTCACGCGGTGGTGATGGCGACCGGTGGTTACGGCCGCGCCTACTTCAGCGCCACCTCGGCGCATACCTGCACGGGCGACGGCGGCGGCATGGTGCTGCGCGCCGGCCTGCCGCTGCAGGACATGGAGTTCGTGCAGTTCCATCCGACCGGCATCTACGGCGCCGGCTGCCTGATCACCGAAGGCGTCCGTGGCGAAGGTGGCTATCTCACCAACTCCGAGGGCGAGCGCTTCATGGAGCGCTACGCGCCGAACGCGAAGGATCTCGCCTCGCGCGACGTCGTCAGCCGCGCGATGACCATCGAGATCCGCGAAGGCCGTGGCGTGGGCCCGAACAAGGACCACATCCACCTCAACCTGATGCACCTGGGTCCCGAGGTCATCGGCGAGCGCTTGCCGGGCATCGCCGAGTCCGCGCGCATCTTCGCGGGCGTCGACGTCACCAAGGAGCCGATCCCGGTCCTGCCGACCGTCCACTACAACATGGGCGGCATCCCGACCAACTATCACGGCGAAGTGGTCACCAAGCGCGACGACGATCCGGATTCGATCGTTCCGGGCCTGTTCGCGATCGGCGAAGCCGCTTGCGTATCGGTGCACGGCGCCAACCGCCTGGGCTCGAACTCGCTGCTCGACCTGGTGGTATTCGGCCGCGCCGTCGCCCATCGTTGCGCCGAGCTGATCAAGCCGGACACGCCGCACAAGGATCTCCCGGCCAATGCGCTGGACAAGGTTCTGGGCCGCTTCGACTCGCTGCGTCACGCCAATGGCGGTACGCCGACCGCGCAGATCCGCGCCGAGATGCAGAAGACCATGCAGTCCGACGCCGCGGTGTTCCGTACGGGCGAGACCCTGAGGGAAGGCAAGGCGAAGATCTCCTCGGTCTACGACTCGTTCAAGGACGTCAAGGTCAGCGATCGCTCGATGGTCTGGAATTCCGACCTCATCGAGACGCTGGAATTGTCCAACCTGCTCGCGCAGGCGGTGGCCACCATGCATTCGGCGGAACAGCGTCCGGAAAGCCGTGGCGCCCATGCACGCGAGGACTTCCCCGATCGCGACGACCACGACTGGCAGAAGCACACGCTGGTGTGGATCGACGAGGCCGGCCAGTCCAGCTTCGACTTCCGCCCGGTGCACATGTACACCCTGACGGACGATGTCGAAGTCGTGCCGCCGAAAAAGCGCGTTTACTGATACCGGACCGGAGAGGCAATCGTGGCAGAGTTCACGCTACCCAAGAATTCCAAGATCCAGGCCGGCAAGCATTTCCCGGCGAAGGGCGCGAAGAACGTGCGCACCTTCAAGGTCTATCGCTGGACGCCGGATGACGGCCAGAACCCGCGCACCGACACGTACGAAGTCGATCTCGACGCGTGTGGCCCGATGGTTCTCGACGCCCTGCTGAAGATCAAGAACGAAATCGACTCGACGCTCTCGCTGCGCCGCTCGTGCCGCGAAGGCATCTGCGGGTCGTGCGCGATGAATATCGACGGCACCAACACGCTGGCATGCACCAAGGCCATCGAGGATTGCGGTAGTGGCACGGTCAACATCTACCCGTTGCCGCACATGCCGGTGGTGAAGGACCTCGTTCCCGATCTCACCCATTTCTACGCGCAGTTCGCCTCGATCAAGCCGTGGATGCGCACGCAGAGCCCGGCGCCTGCCGACAAGGAGCGCCTGCAGTCGCCGGAAGATCGCAAGAAGCTCGACGGTCTCTACGAGTGCATCCTCTGTGCCTGTTGCTCGACCTCGTGCCCGAGCTACTGGTGGAACGGCGACCGTTACCTCGGTCCGGCGATCCTCCTGCAGGCCTACCGCTGGATCGTCGACAGCCGCGACGAGGACACCGGTGCCCGCCTGGATGACCTGGAAGATCCGTTCAAGCTCTACCGTTGCCACACGATCATGAACTGCGCGCGCACCTGTCCGAAGGGTCTCAACCCGGCGAAGGCGATCGCGGAGATCAAGAAGCTGATCGTGCAGCGTCGCTCGGCCTGACCCCGGCCTGATGGAGCTCCGCTCGATGGAAGCTCCCACCAGGGTGGGTTCGCGCCCACAGTGATTTCGGTGATCGGTATGGAAGAAGCCCGCCTCAAACGCTTGCGCTGGCGTACCCGCCGGGGTACGCGTGAACTCGATCGACTGTTCGGTGGATGGCTCGACGAGCGCTTCGCCGACGCGGACGAAGCCACGCGGCTGGCATTCGACGAACTGCTGGACGTGCAGGATCCCGATCTCTGGGATTGGGTGATGGGCCATGCCCGCGCTCCCCGCGACGACTGGCAGGCGATCATCGATGACATCCGCTCCAGGTACCGGCTTTGACATACGGCCGTCGGCCACGTTGAGCCGTTTCGGGGCGGGCATCGTGGCGCTGGCCACGATGGCCCCCTTGTTCACCGGATTGCCCCGGACGATCGCCTGGATGGCCGCCGCCGCCATCGCATGGCACGGATGCTGGCGAATCATGTCGTTCCGGCGATCGGCCATCGTCTCCTTGCGCTGGACCCTCGACGATGCCTGGTCGGTGCGCGTGCGCGGTGGCGGCGAGCGGCCAGCGGACCTGAAAGACGCACGGATATTCGGCACGTCGGTTTTCCTGCACCTTCGCTGGCGCGATGGCGAAGGGCGGGTGGCCTTGCTTCCCGACAACGCGCCGGCCGACGATCTGCGCCTCCTGCGGGCCCGTCTTTCTACCCGGCAAGCCCCCTGAAACCCAAAGCCTCGCTGTCTGGACGCGAGGCCCTGGCTTGCCCCGACCGTCCGCATCGGGCACTCTGCCGCGCGGTGCATGCCTTTCGTGGCGGCCCACTCACCAAAGGCTGTTGTCGACCGGTATGTTCAGACCCCTCGAGCTCTTCATTGGTTTGCGCTACACCCGCGCGAAGCGCCGCAACCAGTTCATTTCCTTCATTTCCACGGTCTCGATCGTCTGCATCGCGATCAGCGTGACCGCGCTCATCACCGTGATGTCGGTGATGAACGGCTTCGACAGCGAATTGCGCAACCGCATCCTCGGCGCCGTGTCCCATGTGACCGTGTCCGGCATCGATGAAACCGTGCAGGATTGGCAGAGGGCGGTGAAGACCGCCGAAGCCACCAAGCACGTGCGCGGCGCCGCGCCTTACGTGGAGATCCAGGCCTTCCTGCAGGCCAAGCGGCCCAGTGGCGCCATCATCCGCGGCATCCTGCCGTCGATGGAGCCGAACGTCTCCGACATCGACAAGCACATGGTCGAAGGCAAGATGAGCGATCTCACCGATCGCGGCTGGAAGATCATCGTGGGCCGCGAGCTGGCCCTCGCGCTGGGCGTCAGCGTGGGCGACAAGGTCACCGTCGTGGTACCCCAGTTCACGGCCACGCCCATGGGCGCCGTGCCGAAGCTGCGCAGCTTCACGGTCAGCGGCATCTTCGAACTGGGCATGCAGGAATACGACGCGAACCTCGCGCTGATCGACATCCAGGACGCGCAGCGCCTCAACGGACTCGATGGCCCGACGGGCATCCGGCTCAAGCTCGACGACATGCGTGCCGCCTTCCCGGTGGCGCAGGACCTGGTCAACAAGCTCGGCCAGTCGTACCGGGTCGAGACATGGATGGATACCCACGCCAACTTCTTCCGCGCGATCGACATGGAAAAGACGGTGATGTTCGTCATCCTTTCACTGATCATCCTCGTCGCCGTGATCAACCTCATTTCCATGCTGATGATGCTGGTGACGGACAAGCAGGCCGACATCGCCATCCTGCGCACGCTGGGTTCGACGCCGCGCAGCATCATGGGCATGTTCATGGTGCAGGGCTTGCTGGTGGGTATCGTGGGCATCGGGCTCGGCGTGCTGCTCGGCTCCTTGCTCTCGTTCAACCTTCCCGGGCTGGTGAAATGGATCGAGCACGTGACCGGGCAGACCTTCCTCTCGCCAGACGTCTATTACATCAGCGAGTTGCCCAGCCAGTTGCTCTGGTCCGACGTGGGCTGGGTGGTGCTGGTGACCTTCGCCTTCTCGCTGCTGGCCACCTTGTATCCGGCGTGGCGCGCCTCGCGCACGCAGCCCGCCCAGGCACTCCGTTATGAATAAGCCGAACGACGACATCGTGCTGCGCGCCATCGGCGTCGCCAAGGTCTACGAGGAGGGCGACCTGCGCACGGGCGTCCTGTCCAACGTGAACTTCGCCCTGCGCCGCGGCGAGACCATGTCCATCGTGGGTGCGTCGGGGTCGGGAAAGTCGACCCTGCTGCACATCATCGGTGGCCTGGACACGTTGAGCGCGGGCAAGGTCGAGGTGAACGGCCGCGTCCTCTCCGAACTCTCGGATGCCGAGCGTGGCCGCGAGCGCAATCGCTCGCTGGGCTTCATCTACCAGTTCCATCACCTCCTGCCCGAGTTCACGGCGCTGGAAAACGTATGCATGCCGCTGTTGATCCGCGGCGTCTCGATCGGGCAGGCGCAGAAAGAGGCCACCGCGCTACTCGAACGCGTGGGACTCGGGGCGCGTCTGCGCCACCGCCCCGCCGAGATGTCGGGCGGCGAGCGCCAGCGTTGCGCGGTCGCGCGCGCGCTGGTCACCCGCCCGGCCTGCGTGCTCGGCGACGAACCCACCGGCAACCTCGACGAAGCCAACGCGGCCCATGTCTATGAGTTGATGATCGAGCTCAACCGGGAGATCGGCACCAGCTTCGTGCTGGTCACGCACGATTCGCGCCTGGCAGGTCGCATGGACCGCACGCTAGAGCTGCACTCGGGCGAGTTACACGAGCGCTAGATCGACCTGCCCACCACGCGCTCGGCGGCCGAGCGGCCCGCACTGTCGGCCATGGCCACGACGGCGTAGTTGTGACCCCCGTCGGACCAGTAGTTCGCCAGCAGGCCGCTGTCTTCGCGGCTGCCACGCGGTAGCAGGTGCCGCGCCGGGCCGGGCGGGCGCACGTAGAAACTCACCGTGTGGCCGTTTCCATCGTCGTAGAGCACCATCGCCGCCGGTCCCTGGTCGGTGGCGAAGAGCCGCCCTCCCATGGGACGGAAGCCCGCATCGGCGAGGTCCGGCAGGCGCACGTTCGAGCCCACGCGACCGGAAAGCCACGCCCGCAAGTCGCCTTCGTTCCCGGTGGTGATGTCCATGCCTACGCCGTGGTCGAGCGCGAGAAGGCGATAGGCCTGCATGGCGTCGGCCATGGGGGCGTTTCCCGTGCCCATGCCGCGCGCGGCCCAGCCGCCCAGGCCGCCCACGATCAGGCAAAGCAGCAGGCTCGCGGCGGTGGCCCAGCGGACCGCATGGCGGTGCCGCGCCCGGGCACGGATCTCGGCAGGGTCCAACGGGGCTGGAGTCTCCGAAAGGTCGCCAGCGAGCAGGGCTCGCAGCTGCTGGGCGTCCTGCCGCCAGCCCTGGACCTCGTCGGCCTCGTCGGGGTGCCGGGCGAGGTAGCGCTCGACCTCGCCGCGACGCGGTCCGTCCAGGTGCCCGTCCACGTAGGCGTGAATATCGTGTTCGCTCGGAGGTGTGGTGTTCATTTCAAGAGCCGCAGGGAAGGGGGCCGTACCTCGCCTTCGCCCAGCCGGCGCAAGGTGCGGCGGGCGCGGGAGAGACGGGACATCACCGTGCCGATGGGGACCTGCAGGATGTCGGCGACCTCCTGGTAACTCATGCCCTCGACGGTGATCCAGATCAGGAGGCTGCGTTGTTCCGCCGGCAGCCCGGCGAATGCGGCCAGGGTGGAATGGGCCGTGGCGACGCGTTCGGCGGAGGGCCAGCTGGCTTCCTCGTGCGCCAGCGAACCGAGCAGCCTGGCATAGCGGCCGGCGCGGCGCTTGCCGTCGAGGAAGAGCCGGTACAAGATCGAAAACAGCCAGGCGCGCAGACTCTGGTCGTCGCGCCGGGTGTGCCATCGGGTCAATGCCCGTTCGATCGTGGACTGGACCAGGTCGTCCGCCGCGCTCGAATCGCGGGCGAGCCACAGCGCGAAGCGCCGCAGGCGCGGCAGCATCGTGCGCAGGGCTTCGTCGATTCCTGGATCGGACATGCGGGTCCCGTACCGGGGGGGATGGTTGGACGTGGGACGTCCACTGGAACGAATTATTCCCTCGTCGGGAATAAAAGACCCTGACGTACGTCCCACCCTGCAATGCCACCCCGAATACCCCACCGGTCGGAGAGATGACAATGCAAGAACCCGAGACGCGGCACCCCCCGGCACATGCCGCCTGGCGATGGGCACTGATTGGACTGGTCGTGGCCGGCTTCGCCGCCGCCTTCGGTTATGTCGGTGGATGGCTGGCGCCAGGGCGCCTGACCCCGAAGCGGGTCATCGATGCGATACAGGCCAATGGCGGTGAGTACCCCGGCTACCGTCGCAACCACGCCAAGGGGATCTGCGTGACCGGCCGTTTCGAGTCGAGCGGCGCACTGGCCGCGTATTCCACGGCGCCCTTGTTCGCCTCCGGCGACACCCCCGTCGTAGGCCGTCTCGCGATTCCGGGCGGGAATCCCTATGCAGCCGACAGTTCCATTCCCATTCGCAGCTTCGCCTTGCGATTCGATCTTGCGGACGGGGAGCAATGGCGCACCGGCATGAACGCCATGCCGGTCTTCCCCGTGTCCACGGCCCAGGCCTTCTACGACCTGCAGGTGGCGACGCATCCCGATCCCGCCACGGGCAAGCCGGACCCGGCCAAACCGAAGGCGTTCTTCGCCGCGCATCCGGAGACGGCGGCCTTCCTTGCCTGGATAAAGACGGCGAAGCCCTCGGCCAGCTATGTGACCGAGACGTACGAAAGCATCAACGCGTTTTATCTGCGCGACGCGGCGGGACAGCGCCACGCCGTGCGCTGGAAGGTCGTTCCCGAACAACCGCCGGCTGGCGACGGCGGCCCTGCCGCGGGCGATCCGGATTACCTGGCCGCGGACCTCGCGAAGCGGCTTGGCGAAGGCCCGTTGCGCTGGCACCTGCGCATGGTGTTCGCCGCCGATGGCGATCCGGTCGACGACGCCACGAAGGTGTGGCCGGACAACCGGCAAACCGTGGATGCCGGCACCATCGTGATCGATCACATGGAGGCGCAGGCCGACGGCCCATGCCGCGACGTCAATTACGATCCCACCATCCTGCCGCGCGGCATCGAGGTATCGAACGATCCCCTGCTCGTGGCGCGGTCCGCGGCATACGCGGATTCGTACCTCAGGCGCACCAGCGAAGAAGGTCATCTGCCCGGGACGGCCAGCCCGAAGGAGAACCACCCATGAGCCGCGCAGACACCTTCCATCCTTTCGCCCGCGTACTGCACTGGCTGATGGCACTGGCGATCCTTTCCATGCTGTTCGTCGGCGCGGGCATGGTGACCTCGGTCGAAGCCAGGCACGCGTGGCTGTTGGCGATACACAAGCCGCTGGGCATCACCATCTTCGTGCTTGCGTTGATCCGTCTCGGCTTCCGCCTGACCCACCCCGCACCCCCACTTCCCGCGGATATGCCCGAATGGCAGAAACTGGCGGCGCACGCTTCGCACTGGCTGCTGTACGGGCTGATGATCGCGATGCCGCTGATCGGCTGGGGCATGTTGTCGGCGGGAAATTATCCGGTGACCCTGGGCGCCGGCTTGCGCCTGCCACCGATCCTGCCCTCCGACGCCGCGCTCTTCGCCTGGCTGCGCGAAGCGCATCGTTATCTCGCCTGGCTGTTCTTCCTGACCTTCCTCGCGCACATTGGCGCGGCGTTGATGCACGGGTTGATCCGTCGTGACGGAGTGCTCCAGTCGATGACCGGGGGGAAGCGATCCGCCTGACCGTCTCGACGAACCTCGCCATGCGGCACAATGGCCCGATGCGCCATGTGCTTGCCGCCACGCTGATACTGCTCACCGGATGCCGCTCGCTGGGGTATTACGCCCATGTGACGCACGGGCAGGTCGCGCTGCTTGCCGAGCGCCGCTCCATCGACAAGGTGGTGGCCGACCCGAAGACGCCGGATACCACGCGTCGTCGCCTCACGCTCGCGCGTGAGGCGCGCCGCTTCGCTTCGTCCATGCTGGACCTTCCGGACAATCGCAGCTACACGTATTACGTGCAGCTGGATCGTCCGTGGGTGGCATGGAACGTGTTCGCGACGCCCGAGCTATCGGTTTCCGCCGTGACGCATTGTTTCCCTGTCGCGGGCTGTGTCGCCTATCGGGGCTACTTCCGCAAGGACCTGGCCGAACGCGAGGCGGCGCACGAGAAAACCCTGGGCCACGATGTGGCCATCGGCGAAGTACCCGCCTATTCCACGCTCGGCTGGTTCGCCGACCCGATCCTCAGCAGCATGTTGCGTTGGGACGACGACGAACTGGCCGGCACCATCTTCCACGAACTGGCCCATCAGAAGATCTACGTGAAGAACGATTCCTCGTTCAACGAATCGTTCGCCACCTTCGTGGAGCGTGAAGGCCTGCGCGAGTGGCGTGGCGCGAGGAAGCAGCCGGCGCCGGACGAGAAGGGCGACGTGCTGGAGCGTTCGTTCACGACGCAGGTGCTCGCCTTGCGCGATCGTCTCGCGGCGATCTATGCGCAGCCATGGACGGACCAGGCGAAGCGGGTAGCCAAGGCGGAGGAATTCGAGGACTTCCGCGGACGTTATCTCGCCTGGCGCGACGACGAGGCGGGTGGCGACCACCGTTACGACCGCTGGATGGGGCGGCCGCTGAACAATGCGACCCTGTTGCCGTTCGGTCTCTACGACACATGGGTGGGGTCGTTCGCGGCGTTGTTCGCGGAGGCGGGCGGGGATTGGCCGACGTTCTTCGCGCGGGTGAAGGGCCTGGCGAGGCTGACTCCGGTGGAGCGGACGGGCGAACTGGAGAGGTTGAGGGGCGGGATTCGCCGCTGAAGCGGCTCCCACAGGGGGCCTGGAGAGCAGCTCCTCGGAACGACTCCGGCGTTCACCAGGGGAAACACAGTGTCCGAAGGTGGACGTCCAGACGGCCAGTCGGCGGTGTAAGGTGGCCGCTCGTGTGAACAGGTGCCATCCATGTCGCTTATATCTTCCTGGTTACGTATCCGCTTCTGGAAGCGGGTGGCGGCGGGCTTCGTGCTCGGTGCGTTCGCCGGCTGGCTTCTGGGGCCGGCGGCTGCGACATGGTTCGGCCCGCTGGGCGATCTCTACGTCACCCTGATCAAGATGATCGCGGTGCCGCTGATATTCTTCGCGGTACTGCACAGCGTATCGAGCCTGCATGGCGTGAAGGATGTCGCCGCGCTGGGCGGGCGCACGTTCGCCTGGTTCGCCGCGACGGCGACGCTCGCCGTGCTGGTGGGATTGCTCGTGGCGCACGTCACACAGCCTGGCCTGGGCGTGGAAGGACTCACCACGCCGGCGGGCTGGAAACCGAAGGTCGTGCCGGAGCCGGTCAAGGTCTTGTTGGATATCGTTCCGGCCAATCCGTTCCGTGCTCTCAGCGAGGGCAAGATCCTGCAGGTGATTTTCTTCGCGGGACTGCTTGGCCTGGCGCTGGTGAAGATCGGCGAGAAGTCGGCGCGCTTGCGTACGCTGGTCACCGAAGCCAACGATGGCATGATCCAGGTCACGCGGTTCGTGCTCGAAGTGACGCCGCTGGGCACCTTCGGCCTCATCGCCGCACTGGTGGGTGCGTACGGCTTCGAAAAACTGTTGCCGCTGGCCACCTTCGTCGGCGCGCTTTATCTTGCCTGCGCGCTGCAGATCATGGTGGTGTACGGCGGCCTGTTGCTCACGCACGGCCTCAATCCGCTCAAGTTTTTCCGTGCCGCGTTCCCAGCCATGCAGGTGGCCTTCACCTCGTCGTCGAGCTTCGCGGCGATGCCGATCGCGCTGCGCAGCGTGGTGAGCAACATGGGCGTGAAGGAAGAGTACGCGGCATTCGCGGTGCCGCTGGGCGCGAGCATCAAGATGGACGGCTGTGGCGCGATCTATCCGGCCATCTCCGCCGTGTTCATCGCGCAGTATTTCCACCTCGACCTGCAGCCGGCGCAGTACATGGTGATCCTGCTGGCCTCCGTGCTCGGTTCGTTCGGGACGGCCGGCGTACCCGGCACCGCCACGGTGATGGTCACGCTCGTGCTCAGTTCCGCGGGCTTGCCGTTGGAAGGCATCGGCTACCTCGTCGCGATCGACCGCATCCTCGACATGATGCGCACGATGACCAATGTCACCGGCCAGATGGTGGTGCCGGTGCTGGTCGCGCGCGAGCGGGGGATTCTCGACCTGGAGGTCTACAACCGGGCTTCCAGTGAACTGGTGGTCGAGGGGGAGCGGGGCTGAGGGGCCGATATCGCCGCTGAAGCGGCTCCCACAGGAAACCTCCCGCACAAGCCGCTAGCCGCTAGCTTGTGTGGGAGCCGCTTCAGCGGCGATGGCTCAGGGCGAGACCTTCCGCCCCGCCATATGCTTCAGATAAGCCAGCAGGTCGTCCAGGTCCGCATCCGACAACACCTTCGGATCGAACCCCGGCATCTTCGCCTGCGGCCAGCGGCGCAGGTTCTGCGGATTTCGCACCAGCGTGCGCAGCATGTCCGCGCGAAGGTATTCGGTCGGACTGTGCGGGATGTTGAGATCCGGCCCCAGCTTCGCGTCGCCCTGTCCATTGAGCGTGTGACAGCTGAGGCAGTTGCGTTGAAAGACCGCGAAGCCACGCCGTGCCGGCGCATTGGCGGGTAGCCCGGGGGCCGGCTGCATCGCCGGGAAACGTGCCGCGGGATCGGCCAGTACCTTGATCGACGCCACCTGGTAAGGCCACTGTTCGGGTCCCACGTGACCCGCCTCGGGACGCAACCAGACGAGGTAGAAGGGCCCCGCGCTGGGCTTTCCCTCGCCGAGCTTCGGCCATGGCTTGTCTGCCGGCTCGACGGCCAGCCACGCCTCGGCACCGCCGGTGCCCAGGACGAGCGAGGCGGGTATCTCGGCGGTGAACCCGTCCAGCGCCACGAATTGCAGGTGGTCGCCGTTCGAGACTCCTTCGAGCAAGGCTTTCAACGGTACCGCGCGATAACGCATGGCGGCGTGGTACGAGACATCCCCGGCGACCTGGATGTCCCGGGTATCCGGCCGCGCAAGCAGTTGTTCCGTGCTCAGCCGGCGCGACCCGGCTCCGGTGTCGACGGTGAGCGTGGCGGCGAGCGCGAGATGGGCGTAAACGAGGAAGATCAGGCCGATGACGAGGCGCACACGGAATCCTTGAGGCGTTTGGCGAGAGGGCAAGGTGTCGCGGTACCCTCGGATTATCGCTCCCGCGACCCCATGTCGCGCATTCGACCCGTTCACGGATTTTCCCATGGCCGAGACCAGCGTTCCCGACTTCTTCCAGCGTTTCCCCATGCAACGCATCGTCGATGTGGAGCTGGATGAAGACCTCGCGACCGATGACAACCGCATCGCCATCCTGTTCCTGTGGGGGCGCGATTGCCCCAACTGCGACATCGCGAAACGGCAGATCCTGCTCACGCCCGAGCGGTTCGCCTGGCCGGAGGTACGCTGGTTGCACGATAACGTCTATGACGATCCGACCATGGGCACCCGTTTCGGACTGCACGGCATCCCGGCCTTCTTCCTTTTCCATCGTGGCAGGAAGCTCGGCCGCATCACCTCGTGGCCCGGCACCCAGCCGTTCGTGGATGCGGTGAACCGCCAGATCGCCGCCACCGGTGCCAGCGCATGATCATCCGGTCGCTGCTCGATACCGACCTCTACAAGTTCACCATGATGCAGGTGGTGCTGCACCAGTACCCGGCCGCGCAGGTGGAACACCGCTTCCGTTGCCGCACGCCCGGCGTCGACCTGGCTCCGCTCGTCGGGCGCATCCGGGAGGAACTGCATGGATTGTGTTCATTGCGCTTCACCGAGGAAGAACTGGCCTATCTGGGCGGCCTGCGTTTCATCGACAGCGACTTCGTGGATTTCCTCGGCCTGTTCCAGCTCAACGCGAAATACGTCACCGTCGAACCCTCGGCGAAGGGGAACGGTGAGATCGAGATCGTGATCGCCGGGCCATGGTTGCACACCATCATGTTCGAGGTGCCGCTGCTCGCCATCGTCAACGAGTTGTACTATCAGGCCACTTACCCCGGCCTGGAACTCGACGAGGGCAGGGCAAGGCTGCGATCGAAGATCGAACTGTTGCGCGACACCCGCGGCTACGAAAGTGCCCGTATCGCCGACTATGGTACGCGCAGGCGCTTCTCACAGGCGTGGCACGAGGAAATGCTGGGGATCATGAAGCGCGACCTCGGTGCGCAACTGGCGGGCACGAGCAATGTCTGGCTGGCCATGCGGCTGGGGCTGGTCCCGATCGGGAGCATGGCGCACGAGTACCTCCAGGCTTTCCAGTCGCTGGGACCGCGCCTGCGCGATTCGCAGACGGCGGCACTGGAGGCGTGGGCGCGCGAGTATCGAGGTGATCTGGGCATCGCGTTGTCGGACGTCTATGGCCTCGATGCCTTCCTGCGCGATTTCGACATGTATTTCTGCAAGCTCTTCGACGGCGCGCGCCACGATTCAGGCGATCCCATCGTGTGGGGAGACCGCGTGCTGGCGCACTACGAGGCGAACCGTGTCGACCCGCGGACGAAGACGCTGGTGTTCAGCGACAGCCTGGATATCCCGCGCGTGATGGAACTCCACCGGCACTTCGCGGGGCGCTGCCTGTTGTCGTTCGGCGTGGGCACCAACCTCACCAACGACGTGGGCCCGGCGCCGATCAACATCGTGATCAAGATGACGCGTTGCAACGGTCAGCCGGTGGCCAAGCTCTCCGATTCACCGGGCAAGAGCATGGGAACCGAAGACCCGGACTACATCGCATATCTGCGCCGGGTCTTCGAAATGCCGGCTCAGAATGCCGGCAACACCGCTCCGCCGTAGTTCTTCTCGATGAAGGCCTTCACTTCGGGCGAGGTCAGCGCTTTGGCCAGCTTCTGCACGCGCGGATCGTCCTTGTTGTCCTGCCGCGAGACGAGGAAGTTCACGTACGGTGAATCCTTGTCCTCGATCAGCAAGGCGTCCTTCACCGGGTTGAGCTTCGCCGCGAGTGCGTAGTTGGTGTTGATGAGGGCCAGGTCCACTTCGCCCAGCACGCGCGGCAACATCGCCGCCTCCAGCTCGCGGAACTTGAGGTTTTTCGGGTTGGTGGCGATGTCCTTGAGCGTTGCCAGTCGGTCGCCCGGGTTCTTCAGCGTGATCAGGCCATGCTTCGCCAGCAGCAACAACGCCCGGCTGTTGTTGCTGGGATCGTTGGGAATGACGACGTCGGCGCCATCGGGAAGCTGGTCGATCGAGGTGTACTTGCGCGAATAGGCGCCGAACGGCTCGATATGCACCCCCACGACCTTGACCAGGTTCGTGCCGCGCTCGCGGTTGAAGGCATCGAGGTAGGGCTCGGTCTGGAAGAAGTTCACATCGAGCTGTTTCTGCGCGACCTGCATGTTCGGCTGCACGTAGTCGGTGAACACGCGGATCTCGAGGTTCACTCCCTCGCGGGCCAGCAGGGGCTTGATCTCCTTGAGGATCTCGGCGTGCGGCACGGGCGTGGCCGCGACGGTCAGCGTGGCCTCGCCGGAACCTGCCTCCTTGTCGGCGCCATTGCCGCCCGAACAACCCGCGACCATGAGCGTGAGGGCGGCGGCGAGCGGGAGCAGGTACTTCTTCATGGGAGGCGTCCATCGCGAATGTTGCGGTGCGACAGCATAGACGTCCATACCGCCGGATGCAAAGCCGGCCCCATGCGGTCAGCGCCGGCTGTAGCGGCTCACCAGGCGATCGCCGAGCGACTGCAGGACCTGTACCAGCACCACGAGCAGTGCGACGGTGACGAGCATGTAATCGGGCTTGTAGCCGTTGTAGCCGTACTGGTAGGCGAGGGCGCCGAGGCCGCCGGCCCCGACGATGCCGCCCATCGCCGTATAGCCGACCAGGGCCACGGCGGTGACGGTGGTGCTGGCGACCAGGCCGGCACGGGCCTCCGGTAGCAGCACCCGGGTGACGATCTGCGCCGTGGTCGCGCCCATGGCCTGGCTCGCCTCGATGACCCCGCGATCCACTTCGCGCAGCGCCGTTTCCACCAGTCGCGCGAAGAAGGGCGCCGCGCCGATCACCAGCGGAACGATCGCGCCGCGGATGCCGATGCTCACGCCCGTGATCGCCTGTGTGACGGGGATCAGCAGGATCATGAGGATGATGAAGGGAATCGACCGCAGCACGTTCACCACGAGCGAAAGGACGGCATAGAGCTTCGGCCTGGCGTGCAACTGGCCCTTGGCGGTGAGGAACAGCCATACACCCAGCGGCAAGCCGAGCACGATGGTGAACAGCAGCGAGCCGCCGAGCATCAGCAGGGTATCGATGCATGCCTGCCCGATCTCGGGCCAGTCGATGTTGGGAAACAGGGCCTGCATGGGGCTCATCGCGCTACCTCCTCGATGTCGACGCCCGCGTCGCGAATCTGCACGAGCGCATCGTCCAGGCGCTCGCCATGCATGGCGAGCGTCAGCTGGCCGTAGGGCACGTCCTTGATCCGGTCGACACGGCCGGAAAGGAGGTTGTATTCCACGCCGGTATCGCGGACCACGCGCGAGAGCAGCGGCGAGTACGTGGCCTCGCCGCGGAAGGAAAGCCGGAACAGCCGTCCCGGCACGCCGGGAAATTCCGCGCCGCGTCCCTCGCGATGATCCGCCTCGGCCACGAAGCGACGCGTCGTGGGATGTTGCGGATGCAGGAACACGTCGGTCACCGGTCCGAGTTCGACGACGTTGCCGCCATCGAGCACGGCGACCCGGTCGCAGACGCGACGGATCACGTCCATCTCGTGCGTGATGAGTACGATGGTCAGTCCGAGCCGGCGGTTGATGTCGGCGAGCAGTTCCAGCACCGATGCCGTGGTCTGCGGGTCCAGGGCGCTCGTGGCCTCGTCGCAAAGCAGGATCGATGGACGGCTCGCCAGCGCACGCGCGATGCCCACGCGCTGCTTCTGTCCGCCGGACAGCTGCGCCGGGTATTTCCGTGCATGCGCGGTCAACCCGACGAGGTCCAGCAGTTCATCCACGCGCGCGACGATCGACGCATCGTCCACGCCGCCCTGGAGACGCAGCGGGAAGGCGACGTTGTCGGCCACCGTGCGTGAGGAAAGCAGGTTGAAGTGCTGGAAGATCATGCCGATGCCCGAACGTAGCTTGCGCAGCTCGGCACCCTGGGCATCGGT
Organism: Luteibacter sp. E-22; assembly: GCF_049913125.1. Classification (GTDB taxonomy): domain Bacteria; phylum Pseudomonadota; class Gammaproteobacteria; order Xanthomonadales; family Rhodanobacteraceae; genus Luteibacter. The sequence continues at coordinate 2,505,939 of NZ_CP183975.1, read as the reverse complement.
GACGTCACGGCCGTCGATGAACACCTTTCCCGCGGTGGGCCGCTCCAGCAGGTTGACCAGCCGGAGCAGGGTGGATTTGCCGGCACCGGAATGGCCGATGATGCCGAACACCTCGCCCGCTTCGATGGTGAGGTCCACGGGTTGCAGGGCGGGCACGAGCGCTCCGTCCACACGGTAGGACTTGGACGCGGCGACGAAACGGATCACGGGCCTTGGCTCTCCAGCCGGAAAGACGTCCATGGTATCCGAACCAGGGGCAAGGGCGCCGCGTGGGGCGTAGACTGCGCGTATCCACCACCGAAGGCAACGCGCATGGCCAGCATCTACGATTTCTCCGCCGTCGATATCGATGGCAACGAGCGCTCGCTCGCCGAATTTCGCGGCAAGGCGTTGCTGGTGGTCAACGTGGCGTCGAAGTGCGGATTCACGCCGCAGTACAAGGGGCTGGAAGAGCTGCAGAAGGCCTGGCACGAGCGCGGCTTCGAGGTGCTCGGGTTTCCTTGCGACCAGTTCGGCCACCAGGAGCCGGGCAACGAAGCGGAGATCCGCGACTTCTGCTCGCTGACCTACGACGTGAGCTTTCCCATGTTCTCGAAGGTCGAGGTCAACGGCGACCGCGCGCATCCGCTGTATCGCTGGCTGAAGGCGGAGAAGAAGGGCGTCCTGGGTACCGAGGGCATCAAGTGGAACTTCACCAAGTTCCTGGTCGACCGCGACGGGCAGGTGGTGGAACGTTACGCGCCGACCGACACGCCGGAGAAAATCGGCAAGGATCTGCCGAAGGTGCTTGGCTGAGGGTGGCCATCGCCGCTGAAGCGGCTCCCACAAAATGCGCGGTTCCCGCAGTGATGCCGGTTGCACGAGCTTCCCGCTTGCATGGGTTCCTGGGTAAACCCGCTGTCCTTGTGGGAGCCGCTTCAGCGGCGATGCTCTACAACCGCCCCGTCACCTCGGCCAGCATCACCGCGATCGCGTCCACATCGGCAGAGGCCGAAGGCAACGGCTCCGCGCTCTTCGCTGGCGGCCGGTAATTGTTCAGCAGGACCGCGAACGCCAGCCGTTGGCCACTCCTGGTGGTGACGTAACCGGCCAGCGCGTTCACGAAGCTCATGCTGCCCGTCTTCGCCACCACGTTGCCTTCGGCGGCCGTACCGCGCATGCGGCTGGCAAGCGTGCCGTCGATACCCGCCACCGGAAGCAGTCCACGCCAGACCCCGGCGAGCGGCGAGGCGTCCATCAATGCGAGCAGCCGGGTCAACGACGCGGCCGTTGTCAGGTCGTGTCGTGACAGACCGGTGCCTTCGTCCAGCGTCGTCGACGATGGACCGATACCGCGTGCCGCCAGCCATGCCGCGAGGGCGATGGCTGCGCTGTCCTCGGCGCGCGCGTCTTCGGCGCCCGATGACTCCAGGCCGGAAAGAAGGAAGACGCTTTGCAGATAGAGGTTCTGCGAGCGCTTCAGGCCGATGCGGAGGATGTCCGCAAGCACGGGCGAAGGGAACGAGGCGACGGTCGGGCCGACGGGTGCCGGCACGGGCCATTGCACACTGCGCGCTTCGCCATCCACGCGCAGTCCCTGCCGCTCCAGCGCGGCTTGCAGGCGCCGGGCGGCGGTGAGTGCGGGGTCCGGGATCGACAGGCGCGAACGGCTCGGCGCTCCACTTCCAGCCACGTCGCCGAGCACGTGCAGCGTCGCCGTTCCCGGTGCGCGATAGAGGTCGAGGCCCTTCGCCGGTTGCATGGCGATCGTGATGGCCGCGTCCTCGGGGGTTACGTCGATGCCCTTCGTCGACACGCTGGCGGTCATCGTGTTTTCGTCGATGTCGAGTCCGCCGGCCTGCGCGCCGTAATACGCCTGCAGGTCGCCCGCCTCCCAGCCTTTGCCGATGGACGGGCCGCGAAATACCGTGTCGTCGCCGACGATGCCACCGTCGATGCGCTGGACGCCCTGTTCGCGAAGGGCCACGGCAAGGGTATCGGCCCAGGCGTTGCCGGCCAGCGTCGGGTCGCCGCGGCCGCGCAGGACGAGCGGGCCGTGCAGCCGGCCACGTCGCAGTTCGCCGGCGGCGATCACATCGGTATGGGTGCGGTAGTCCACGCCGAGGCGGTCGAGGGCGAAGGCGGCGGTATAGAGCTTGGCGGTGGATGCGGGCAGGAGCAGGCGGCCGTCGTCATGGGCGTAGACCGTGCGGCCGTCATCCAGCGAGACCACCGAGATACCCCACGATGCGGCCGCGAAGCGGGGTTCGGCCAGGTGCCGGTCGATGCGCTGGGCTAGGGTTTCGGCTTGTGCGACGGTGGTCAGCGATAGCAGGAGGGCGGTGAGGCAGGCGCGACCGAACCCAGTCGCCACGATCACCCCAGCCAAGACGGCTGGCCCTTGTCGAGGAAGGCCGAGAGTCCATCCTGTCCCTCCGCCGAAACGCGAAGACGGGCGATCAGCGCCGCGTTGGCCGCGTCGGTCGTCTCCATGGCCTTGGGCTCCATCCCCGCCATGCCCAAGGCAAGGCGCTTCGCTTCCCGCTGTGCGATGGGGCCGCCCTTGGCCAGGATGTCCAGGACACGTTCGACCGCTGCGTCAAGTTCCTCGCCATGGACCACTTCGTGGAGCAGGTCCATCGACAGGGCGGCCGCCGTATCGAACACCTCGCCGGTGACGAAGAGCCGGCGTGCCTGGCGCAGGCCGATGGCGGCGATGACGTAGGGCGAGATCACCGCCGGCACGAGGCCGAGCTTCACCTCGGAAAGAGCGAATTTCGCGCCATGCGCTCCGATGGCGATATCGCAGCAGGCGATCAATCCCACGCCGCCGCCGAATGCCGCCCCGTTCACCCGTGCGATCGTCGGTTTCGACAGGAACTGGAGGCGGCGCATCAGCTTGGCGAGGCGTAGCGAATCCTCGCGGTTATCGGCTTCGGAGGCTTGGGCCATGCCGCGCATCCAGCGCAGGTCGGCGCCCGCGGAGAAACTGGCGCCGGCACCGGTCAACACCACCGCGCGCACGGTGTCGTCGGCCTCCACGGCCTCGATGGCCGCGGTGAGTTCCGCGATCAGGCCGTCGTCGAAGGCGTTGTGCACCTCCGGGCGGTTCATGACCAGATGGGCGATGCTGCCCTGGCGGACCAGTTCGACGGCTGACATGGCGGAACTCCTGTTTCGAGCCGCCGATCATAACGGCGCGACGGGCTGAAAGGCGGGCGGCACTTTTCCGGTCCAGTATCCAATGCACCCCTGGGCAGGCCGCCGATCCATAAGTTCTTGCGTTGGATGCAGCCCTCCCGGCAAAGGCATATAATGCGAACAGTTCTTATTTGAGTAAGCCCAGTGCGCCTCTCAGACGCGCCGAAAGGTGCCCAAGCCGTGGTCCAGTCCGTCACCGATGCCCATCCGTCCGACCCGATCGCGCAGCGCCTGCGCGATCTCGGCTTCGTCGCCGGCGAACCGGTCCGCCTGGTGGCGCGTGGCCCGCTCGGCGGCGATCCGCTGTTGATCCAGATCGGCTCGACGCGTTTCGCCTTGCGCAAGACGGAAGCCGCGCGGGTGGAAGTCTTCGTGGGCGGTGCGGCATGAGCGTCACGGCCATGCGTATCGCGCTGGTGGGCAACCCGAACTGCGGCAAGACGGCGCTGTTCAACCAGCTCACCGGCGGCCGGCAGAAGGTCGCCAACTACGCGGGCGTCACCGTCGAGCGCAAGGAAGGACGTTTCGTCGCGCCGTCGGGGCGTACGCTGCACATCCTCGACCTGCCGGGCGCGTACAGCTTCGATGCCACGAGCCCCGACGAGGCGATCACCCGCGACGTCTGCTACGGGCGCTATCCGGGCGAGGCCGCACCCGACCTCATCGTCTGTGTGGCCGATGCCACCAACCTGCGCCTGCACCTGCGCTTCGTGCTCGAAGTGCGCCGCCTGGGCCGTCCGGTGGTGCTCGCGCTCAACATGATGGACGCGGCTCGCCGGCGCGGCATCGCGATCGACGTCGAGGGCTTGTCGCGCCGTCTCGGCGTTCCGGTGGTCGAGACGATCGCCGTGAAGCGCGGCGGCGCGAAGGCGCTGATGGAGCGTATCGACGCCAGCGTGCCCGAGGTGGCGCCGGCTCCGATCGACGAGGCCGACGTCGAACAACTGCACGCGGAAGTGCGATCCATCCTTGCCGATACGGTGAAGTTGCCACGCGACACGGTGGCCCTCGACGACGCCATCGACCGCTGGGCTCTGCATCCGGTATTCGGCCTGGCGATCCTCGCCACGCTGATGTTCTTCATCTTCCAGGCCGTGTTCTCGTGGGCGCAGCCGGTAATGGACGGGATCGAGGCGGGCATCGCCGCGCTGGGCAACTGGGTCACCGGGTTCCTTCCCGCGGACAGCGCATTGCACAGCCTGCTCAACGATGGCGTGTTCGCGGGCCTGGGCGCGGTGCTCGTGTTCCTGCCGCAGATCCTGATCCTGTTCCTGTTCATCCTCGTGCTCGAGGAATCCGGTTACCTGCCGCGCGCGGCCTTCCTGCTAGACAAGATGATGTTCCGCGTCGGCCTGACGGGCAGGGCGTTCATTCCGCTGCTGTCGAGCTTCGCCTGCGCCATTCCCGGCATCATGGCCACGCGCAGCATCCAGGACCCGCGCGATCGCCTGACGACGATCCTCGTCGCGCCGCTGATGACATGTTCCGCGCGCTTGCCGGTCTACACGTTGCTGATAGCGGCATTCATCCCGAACCACGCAGTGTGGGGCGTCTTCAACCTGCAGGGCATCGTGCTTTTCACGCTGTATTTCGCGGGCATCTTCAGCGCGCTCGCCGTTGCCTTCGTGATCAAGCGCATGCGCAAGGACAAGAGCGAACACGCGCTGATCATGGAGCTTCCGTCGTACCGCCTGCCCAACGTGCGCGACATCGGCCTCGGCCTGTGGGAGCGCGCCATGATCTTCCTCAAGCGCGTGGGCGGCATCATCCTGGCGCTCACCGTGCTGTTGTGGTTCCTGTCGAGCTTCCCGGGGCCGCCGCCGGGGGCGACCCAGCCCGCGATCGACTACAGCATCGCGGGACGCCTCGGCCGCATGCTCGAGTACGTGTTCTCGCCGATCGGGTTCAACTGGCAGATCTGCGTCGCGCTGGTGCCCGGCCTGGCCGCGCGCGAGGTGGCCGTTGCCGCGCTCGGCACCGTCTATGCGATGTCGGGCAGCGACGATGCCGTGGCCTCGCAACTCGGCCCGGTCATCGCCCACCAGTGGTCGCTGGCCACCGCGCTTTCGCTGCTGGCCTGGTACGTGTTCGCGCCGCAGTGCATGTCCACGCTGGCGGTGATCCGCCGTGAAACCAATTCCTGGCGCAACGTCGCCGTGGCGGCCGGTTACCTGTTCGGACTCGCCTACCTGGCGTCGCTGGCCACCTATCAGATCGCGAGGGCGTTCACATGAGCACGTTCGAACTGGTCCAGGGCGCGATCATCGTGCTGGTCGTCGCGATAAGTGCGTACGTGGCTTTCCGCAAGCTGTTGCCGAAAACCTCGACGCGCATCATGGCGCGCGTGTCGGCCAGCCTGAACCGGCCGGGACGCGCGGGTGTCGTCCGCTCGCTTGGCCGTCGCCTGCAACCCGCGGCAGCCACGGGCAGTTGCGGCGATGGCTGCGGTTCGTGCGGAAGCTGTGGGCCGGTGGCGCCGAAGACCGAGGCCCAACCGCTGCATTTCAAGCCGCGGAACTGAGGCAACCCGCTATCGCCGACCTTGTCGGCGATTCATTCCGAAGGCGGTGCCTGGTCGGCTGGCGACGGCCCGCGTTTCCTGCGCTGCCGCAAGCTCCACCAGCTTACGGCCAGATTTACGGTGAACCACGCGCCGATGGCCGCCAACGGCCATGCGATCACCGCGGGCCAGAGCACGCCGACAACCGTCACCACCAGTGCCGCCGCCGCACCCGCGAGCAGCGGTCCGGTTTCGGTGTCCCCCAACACCCGATGCTGGGTGATCGCAGCGCTCACGGTGTTGGCGATGCGCAACGCCCCGGCGGCCGCGCGGCCGGAGCTTCCTCCGCTTCGCCGGGGCCGTGGCGGGCGTGGTGAACGGCTGCGCAGGCGTTCGTTGCCGGCGCGGTAACGCGGCCGGTGCAGCAGGATTTCCGTGGCGTTCTCCAGATCCGCTTCGTATTGGCGTGCCAGTTGCGTGGCGAACCCGGCGTCCTCGACCGCGACATCGATTTCGCGGTTGCCCAGCCAGCTCGCGATATTGAGGTTGGACGATCCCACTCGTGCCCAACGCCCGTCGGCCACGGCCGTCTTCGCATGCAACATGGAACCGTTCCATTCGAACACGCGGATGCCCGCCTTCAGCAATGGCCGGTAGCCCGAACGCGACATGCCGGCCACCACCGGGATATCGCTGCTTCCCGGGACCAGGAGACGCACGTCGACACCATCGCGGGCGGCGGCGCACAACGCCTGGACATACGGCGCCACGCCGACGAAATAGGCGTCGGTGAGCCATAGCGTCTGTCGCGCCATGGCGGCGACCATCTGGTCCAGGCGATACATGCCCGCCGTGCTGGGTTGGGTGGCGATCACACGCAAGGAGACATCGCCGGCGGCGATGCTGGTCACGGGACGCAGGCGCTCGTCTTCCGGCAAGGGTTCACCGGCTTCGCGCCAGCTGTCGGCGAAGGCATGTTCGATCTCGGCGATCGCCGGGCCGCGCAGCATCACGCCGGTATCGCGCCACGGCGGAACGTCGCGCGAGGGATCGCCCAGCCATTTCTCGCTGAGGCATACGCCCGAAAGAAAACCGACCTCGCCGTCCACCACCAGCACCTTGCGATGATCGCGGCTCACCCATCCGAAGGAGCTGCCCAGCGTGGGCGGATTGTAGATGCGGACCTGCCCGCCGGCCTCGCGCAACGGCGTCCAGAAGGAGGATCGCGATTGGCCCAGGCAGCCGACCCAATCGCCGATCACCGCCACGAAGACGCCGGCCCTGGCCCGCTCCACCAGCGCGTCGCGGAAGGCCTTGCCGATGCGGTCGTCGCGGATGATGTAGTTTTCGAGGAACACGTGGCGGCGCGCGGCGGCGATCGCCGCCAGCCATGCGTCGAAGTGGGCTTGCGCATCGATCAACAGTTCGACGGCGTTGCCGCCGATCAGCGGTGCCCCCGCGCTGCGACTCAATGCCTGCTCGGCGAACAGGCGGCTGGAGAATCCTGTGCTGCGGTGACGTACGTTCATGGCGTTGAGTGTATCGGCATCTGGCATCATCGCCGTCATGGCATCGATACCGCGTGACCGTGACACCGAAGCCGCCGTCGAGGCGATCCTGCAGCGCACCGGTGGCCATCCCCGGGTGGCCGCGCCCCTGGGCCTGGGCAAGCCGCATGCCTTGCTCAATGCGCTCTACCGCGCGGTGCGGGGGCGCGACGACCGCTCACTGACGATTTTCACGGCCCTGTCCCTCACCCGACCGTCAGCGGGAAAGGGTCTCGCCGCACGCTTCGCCGCGCCCTTCCTCGCCCGTCATTTCGGCGAAGGCTACGTGGACCTCGACCATGCGATCGCCCAGGCCCGCGATGCGCTGCCGGCAAACATCCATGTGCACGAGTTCTACATGCAATCCGGTGCGCTGCTCGGCTCCGGCTCGGCGCAGCGTGACTACATCAGCCAGAACTACACGCACGTGGCTCGCGACCTGGTGGGGCGCGATATCAACGTGCTGGTCCAGCTGGTGGCGCGGCGCGATGGCCGGATCAGCCTCTCGTCGAACCCCGACCTGACCTTCGACTTCCTCGACGACCTGGCGCGGGCGGGCAAGCCGAAACCGTTCTGCGTCGCCGTCGCCCACCCGGACATGCCGTACGTCAGCGGCCACGCCGAAGCAGGGGAGGGACTGTTCGACCTGCTTGTCGAGCCCGAGGTGTCACCGCCGCTGTTCGCCTTGCCGCGTTCGCCGATCGAACCGGCCGAGTTCGCGCTTGGCATGCATGCGAGTGCACTGGTGGTCGACGGCGGCACATTGCAGATCGGTATCGGCGCCTTGTCGGATGCGCTGGTGCGCGGCCTCCTCTTGCGCCACGAACAGAACGGCGCCTGGCGCGAAGGCCTTGGCGCCCTCGATGCCACCGGGGGCACGCGCCGTTGCATGGATGGCTGGGGCGGAGGCGACGCCTTCGCGACAGGCTTGTACGGCGCGAGCGAGATGGTGATGGACGGCTTCATGCACCTGCAGCGCGCAGGCATCCTGCGCCGGCGCGCCTATGACGATCTCGAACGGGAGCGTCGCTCGGCGGCGGGGGAAGACGTGGGCATGGAGGGTGGCCATTACCTGCGTGGAGCCTTCCTGCTCGGTTCGCGTGAGCTGTATGCCTGGATGCACCGTTCGGAAATCGACGATCCCGACGCGATCGACATGTGCCGGGTGTCCAACGTCAACCATCTTTACGGCGATCACCAGCCGCTGGCCGCCTTGCAGCGTCGCGGCGCCCGTTTCTTCAACACCTGCATGATGGCGACATTGACCGGTGCCGCCGTCTCGGACGGGCTGGAGGACGGTCGTGTCGTGAGCGGCGTCGGCGGACAGTTCAACTTCGTGGCGATGGCGCATGAACTTCCGGGCGGGCGGTCGATCCTGCTGCTGCGTGCCACGCGCGGCAAGGGGCGCAAGGCGGCGTCGAACATTCGCTTCAACTACGGCCATACGACCATTCCGCGCCATCTGCGCGATGTCTATGTCACGGAATATGGCGTGGCCGACCTGCGTGGCCTGTCGGACGAGGCGTGCGTGGAGGCGATGTTGTCGATCGCCGATGCGCGCTTCGTGGACGGGCTGGTGGAAGAGGCCAAGAGGGCCGGGAAGCTGCGACGGGATTTCGTCGTGCCCGAAGCGTGGCGGGGGCATACGCCCGAAGGGCTGGCGGCGGCGCTGGAGCCGATGCGGCGGCGCGGGTTGCTCGACCCTTTCCCCTTCGGCAGCGATTTCACCGATGTGGAGCAGCGGCTGTTGCCCGCGCTGGGTTGGCTGCGCGACGCGGGCAAGGGCGCGCTCCTGCGGGCGTTGCTGGCTCAGGGCAGGCCGGTGGATGGGGAAGACGAGGCGCTTGAGCGGATGGGGCTGGAGCGGCCGGGGTCGGTCGCGGAGTGGCTGGAACGGCGGCTGGTGAAGGCGGCGTTGCGGTCGCAGGGCCGGGTGCCGCGGCAACCCTGAATCGCCGACAAGGTCGGCTCCCACCAGGAGTTCGCCGGCCCGGGGCGAGCACCCATCGCCGCTGAAGCGGCTCCCACAACCACAACGGTCGGCGGGCGGTCATGCCGATGCGCTAAAATGGGCAGCTATGACCGAAGACCTCACCAGCCGCCCGCGTCCCGCGGAAGCCGGCGCCCGCCGCCCCAGTACGGGAGTCCTGATCGACCGTGTCCACGTCGGCGGCGGCGCGCCGATCGTCGTCCAGTCGATGACCAATACCGACACCGAGGACCCGGCATCCACGGCGAAGCAGGTGGCCGAGCTGGCCCGCGCCGGTTCCGAACTGGTCCGCATCACGGTGAACACGCCCGCCGCCGCCGCCGCGGTGCCGCGCATCCGCGAGCGCCTCGACATGATGGGCGTCTCCGTGCCGTTGATCGGCGATTTCCACTACAACGGCCACCAGCTGCTCGAAGGTGAGCCAGCCTGTGCCGAGGCGCTGGCGAAGTACCGCATCAACCCGGGCAACGTTGGCTTCGGCAAGAAAAAGGATTCCCAGTTCGCCTCGATCATCGAGATGGCCATCCGCCATGGCAAGCCGGTGCGCATCGGTGCCAACTGGGGCTCGCTCGACCAGTCGATGGTCGCCGCCCTGATGGACGAGAACGCCAGGCGCGCGCAGCCGTGGGACGCGGGCCACGTGGCCCGCGAAGCGCTCATCCGCTCGGCGCTGGATTCGGCCGCTCGCGCGGAGGACCTGGGCCTGCCACGCGATCGCATCATCCTGTCCTGCAAGGTGTCCGGCGTGCAGGAACTGATCGCGGTCTATCGCGATCTCGCGCGCCGCGCCGATTACGCGCTGCATCTCGGCCTCACCGAGGCGGGCATGGGCTCCAAGGGCATCACCGCATCCAGCGCCGCGCTAGGCGTGCTGCTGCAGGAGGGCATCGGTGACACCATCCGCATCTCGCTCACACCCGAGCCGGGCCAGTCGCGCACGGCCGAGGTGATCGTCGCGCAGGAGCTCCTGCAGACGATGGGCTTGCGCGCGTTCACCCCGCTGGTCACGGCCTGCCCGGGATGTGGACGCACCACCAGCGAGTTCTTCCAGGAACTGGCGAAGACGGTGCAGGGCCATGTGCGAGAGCAGATGCCCTTGTGGCGCGTGAAGTACGATGGCGTGGAAAACCTCACGCTCGCCGTCATGGGTTGCGTGGTGAATGGCCCGGGCGAATCCAAGCACGCCAACATCGGCATCTCGCTCCCCGGCAACGGCGAAGCACCGTCGGCACCGGTGTTCATCGATGGCGAAAAGGCCATGACCCTGCGTGGCGACAATATCGCGGATGAATTCGTGGCGATCCTCGACAACTACGTCGAAACCCACTACGCCGCCCGCGGCGACTGATCGTCACGCCTTGCATGCGGTTCCGTCCGTCACCATGACGGGCGGTCCAATCCGCAGGAGACACGCATGGCAAAGGTCCCGAACCTCGTCCTCAACGACGGCAACAGCGCGCCCCAGATAGGCTTCGGCGTGTTCCAGATTCCCGATGCGGAGACGGCGGACGCCGTCACCCACGCGCTTTCCGCCGGCTACCGTTCGATCGACACGGCCGCCATCTACGGTAACGAGGCCGGCGTTCGACAGGGCATCGAGCGTTCCGGCGTACCGCGTGGCGAGATCTTCCTCACCACCAAGCTATGGAACGCCGAGCAGGGCTTCGACGAAACCCTGCGCGCGTTCGACGCCAGCCTGAAGAAGCTCGGCACTGATTACGTCGACATGTACCTCATTCATTGGCCGACGCCGAAACGCGACCGCTACGTCGACACGTGGAAGGCCTTCATCCGACTGCGCGAGGAAGGCCGTATCCGCTCCATTGGCGTATCGAATTTCCAGCCCGCCCATCTCGATCGCATCGTCGCGGAAACCGGCGTGGCGCCGGTGGTGAACCAGATCGAGTTGCATCCGGATTTCAGCCAGCGCGACGTGGTGGCGGCCAACCAGCGGCACAAGGTGGTCACCGAGTCGTGGAGTCCGCTGGGCCAGGGTGGCGACCTGCTGAAGCGCGACACGCTGGTCGACATCGGCCGGAAGCATGGCAAGACGCCGGCCCAGGTGGTGCTGCGCTGGCATGTGCAGCTCGGCTACATGGTGATCCCGAAGTCGGTGACACCCGAGCGGATCGCCGCGAACATCGACGTTTTCGATTTCGAATTGTCCGATGGGGACATGAAGGCCATCGATGGACTGGACGCAGGCAACCGCATGGGTCCGCATCCCGATCAGCTCAACTGAATCAGGGCTCCATCGTGACGTCGATCTCGACCGGATAGGGCGCCGGCGTCTTTGGCGGCACCGGCAGCATCCAGGCATTGAACTGGCCCGCGAAGCAGCGCGCGACCGGCGTGGCCGGACGCACCTCCACCTGGCTGGAACGGCCATTGGCGTCCACGTCCGCCACCAGGGTGAACGGACGCTTGTCGGCCGGGGCGTTGCTGGCGATGCAGTCCTTCAACGCGTCGGTCGCGGGATTGCCCACCCGGTCCCACATGGCCGACTGCCACGCCTTGCCGTCGGCCTTCCGTTCCAGGGCCTTGGCGGCCTGGACGCGTCCTTCGAAGCCGTCACCGGCGGCGAGCGCGAGGGCAAGGGCGAGCAGCATGGGCTTCTCCGTGGAGGGAAAGCCGCGAGCCTAGCAGGGCGTCACGGGATTCACACGGTACGGCGCGCCGTTCGCATGCTCTTGCGCCGGTGCGCTACCATCGGGCGGATGCCGTACCGCGCGGGGGTGAGGATGAAACGAGCGATCGCCGTGGCCGTCGTCGCGGCCGGAATCGCCGGATGTCAGGGCATGGCGGCGAAAATCGCCAGGCTCGATGTGGGCACGCAGCGTGACGAGGTGATCGAACGCCTCGGCCGTCCCGATTCGGACCGAAGCATTGTCGGATACGAGGTGCTCAACTGGTTCGACCGGCGGCCGGGCAGGTTTTCGTTCTCCCATAAGGACTACACCGTCGTGCTGAAGGACGGCAAGGTGGTCCAGTTCGGCCCGGGCCTCATCCGCCGCGACGGCAAGACCTCCTTGCAGATCGAAACCGGCGATCCGTAAACAACGGCTCTTCGCGGAAGTTCGGGGGAGCGTCGCGGGCTGCCGGGCGTCCCCCTCGGCGCGCCAGGCGGCGCCGTCCCTTGGGAAAGGATGCCGCTGCGCGGCGGTGTTTGATGGCTTGCGCCCCTTCGGGCTCGGACGGTCGGGCGGGGGTTTTCGATTCGGCCTCCTGCCTCAGCGAAAACGATCGGCCGTCCAGGCCGATCCCCTGCGGGCCTTGTCCGCCCGGCCGTCCTCGTCGCCTCATGGCGCGCCGAGGGGGACGCCCGGCAGCTCAGTCACGACTGCGGTGGGTTGAGGCGAAAGAGCGAAGGTCGTCGCACGCCGGACGGCGCACACCGCACACCGCCAAGCACCGCACCCTGTTGGATCGCCATACCCTGGTGGGAGCCGACTCTGTCGGCGATCCCGCGGCAGCGGGCCCGGTCGAGGCAAGCACCCATCGCCGACAGAGTCGGCTCCCACCAGAGCGACGGCCACCCGAATGGCGGGTGTTGCTTGTGTCACACAACCCACCGCGAGGGCGAAGCCGAGCCGGACGAAACCCGAACATGCGCGAAGAAACAAACAAAAGCCGGCACATCAGATCCAGCCGCGTTCGCGATAGACCCACATGGCCACGTATTCGCGCAGGCAGCGGGCGGTCAGCGTGAGCGCATCGCGTCGCGGTAACCACGACGGCGCCTGTTCCAGCATCGCGTGCGTGTCGGCGGTGGGCACGGCGGATACCGAGAGTCCTTCATGCCGAAATGCTCCCGCGGCCCGGCGCATGTGGATGGGGGAGGTCACCAACAGGATGTCGGTCGAGCCGCTGGCTCGCAGCAGTAATGCCGAATTGCGCGCGTTCTCGTGAGTGTTGGTGCTGGTGTCCTCGATCCGCAGGTCGCGGGGCGGTACGCCGGATACTTCGAGGCCCTGCGCCAGCGCCCGCGCCTGGTCGCTGCCCGACACCAGCAGCACGGGCGCGAGGCCGGCCCGCCACAGCGCCAGGCCCTTGCCCGCCCGGGTCGTCGCGCGCGACCAGTCGTTCACGGGCAGCGTGTCGCCGCCGAGCACCACGATGGCATCCGCGTGCGGCGGCGTGCCGGGTGCCGGCGTCGCCAGTCCGTCGTGCAGGACGAGGGCGACCGCGGGCGTGGAAGCGAACCATATCCATGCCACCGCGACCAGCGCCGTCACCAGTGCGGGTACCTGCTTGCGCAGAAGCACCAACAGCATCGAAACGCCACCCAGCAGCAAGGCCTGCAAGGCGGGGTGCAGCAGGCGCGGGGCGATGTCCATGAGCTCGGCCACGGCCCTAGCATCACCCGAAACGCTTCCATATACCTTCTGTCGAATGGCATAGGCGGGCTGTTGAATAGACGCGTGACCACATTGAAATGACGATAGCCACCGAGGAAGTCACAGGGGTGGGTGGATGTCATGAAACAGTGGAACCGCGCAATCGTACTCGTCGCCGTCGTGTTGTCGACCGCCTGCGCCACGAGCGGAAACACGTCGCCGCCGCCGAGGCCGGACGTCGCCACGCAGGCGGTGGACGCCTACCTGATCGGCGTGGACGACCAGTTGCAGGTCACCGTCTGGCACAACCCTGACCTCAGCGTCAGCGTGCCCGTGCGGCCGGATGGCAAGGTCACCGTGCCCCTGGTCGGCGATATTCCCGCCGGCGGCCGTACCACCGAGCAAGTGGCCACGGAAATCCAGCAGAAGCTGGGCCAGTACATTCGCGATCCGCAGGTGGCGGTGATCCTCACCGCGCTGCGCAGCCACGAATACCTTTCGCGTGTCCGCGTCACCGGCGCGGTGCGCAGCCCGATCTCGATCCCGTACCGGCAGGGCATGACCGTGCTGGACGCCGTTCTCGCCGCCGGCGGAACGACGGAATTCGCCGCGGCCGACCGCACCGAACTCTACCGCCGCAACGAGGGTGGTTCGACGCAGTCCTATGCCGTGCGCCTGGAGAAGATCCTCCAGCAAGGCGACCTGGCGAACAACTACCCGGTGCAGCCCGGTGACGTGATCACCGTTCCGCAACGCGCTTTCTGACCTGCCCGCCACGGCGGGTGCAAGGGGTTACATATGAGCGGGGAACTCGTTCCTTTCGCGGGCATGCTGCCCGCACTGATCGGCGAAGCGCGCAGGCGGCGTGTCGTCATGGGCTTCGCCTTCGCAGCCATCGCGCTGGCGGCCCTCGGCGTCGGCTCCGTCTGGCCGAAGAAGTACGAGGCGTCGACCACGATCCTCGCCCAGGAGGCGAGCATCATCACGCCCCTGATGGAAGGCGCGGCGACCGCCACCGGTAACAAGAACCGCGCCGGCATCGCCCGCGACGTGATCTTCAGCAGGAAGGTGCTCGACGAGGTGCTGGAGGCCGGCGGCTGGCTCGCCACGAACCCGTCGCCGCTGGAGCGCGACAAGATCGTCGACGGCATCAAGTCGCGCACGAAGCTGGTCAACAATCGCGACAACCTGATCACGATCAGCTATTTCGATTCCGATCCGAAGCGCGCGTTCGAAGTCACCCGCGCGTTCGGCCAACTGTTCATCAGTGAAAGCCTGGCCTCGAAGCAGCGCGAGAGCCGCGAAGCCTACGAATTCATCAACAGCCAGGTCGAGGCGTACCGGACGAAGCTCACCGACGCCGAAGACAAGTTGAAGGCGTACCGGGACGCCAACGCGGACGCGCGCCCCGGCAGCGAGACCGACACCAACACGCGGATCAGCCAGCTTCGCACGCAGATCGAAAACAACCGCATGGATTACATGCAGCGGCAGTCGCAGGCCGCCGTGTTGTCGGCGCAGCTCAATGGCGAGTCGGAGGTCAACGCCGTGCAGACGGTCGGGGGCATCTACCAGACCCAACTGGCCGACTTGCAGGGGCAACTGGACAAGCTGCGCCTGAACTACACCGAAGACTATCCGGACGTGATCCGCCTGCGGCACCAGATCGAGGACGTGCGCCGGCAAGCGCAGACCGCGGACGCGCAGCGCGCCGCCGGCGGTGCCATTCCGCTCGACCATGCCGTCACGATGAATCCCGTCTACCAGCAGATGCGCCTGCAGCTCGCCGCCGTTCGTGGCGACGCGGCGGCCAGTGCCGCACGGGTCGGCGCCAGCGAGGCGATGCTCCAGGCCGAACTGGAGCGCAGCAAGCGCATCGCCAATTCCGAGAACGTGACGGCGGAGTTGACCCGTGACTACACGGTCAACCGCGACGTCTACCAGGACCTGCTGAAGCGCCGCGAGAACGCGCGAGTCTCGATGAACCTCGATGCCGAACAGCGCGGCCTGACCTTCATGGTGCAGAACCCCGCGATGATGCCCCTGGTGCCATCCGGCCTGCGCTTCATGCACTTCGGCCTCGCAGGGTTGGCGCTGTCGCTGGCGATCCCGCTTGGCCTGCTGTTCGCGGTGGCGCGGTTCGATCCGCGCGTCCGTTCGGTGGCCCAGCTTGAACGTGCAACGGGCTTTCCGGTGCTCGCCGCGATTCCGTTCTACCCGACCCCGCGCGACCGTCGCCGCGAGCATCTGCACAACATGATGCTGGCCCTGACGGTCGTCGGCGTCGCCGCGGTGTACCTCGTGGTGTTCTGGCTGAGGATGAAGGGCTGACGATGAACAAGATGGCCGCTGACAATATCGAGATGGGCGACATGGTCGCCGACCACGACGATGAAACCCGCACGTCGCCAGGACATTCCATCGCGCGGATGCGCGAAGAGGGTGGTGCCCTGGCGCCGATCGACTGTGAGCGCAAGCGCCTGATCCATCGCGAGGAGTCGGTTCGCCAACAGTCCGATGCCTTCCGCGGCATCCGCACCCGGCTGCTGGAGATGGCCGGCGAGCACAACTTCGTGACCCTGGTGGTCTCCGTGAGTCCGCGCTCCGGCGGCAGTTTCGTCGCCCGGAACCTGGCCGCCGCCTTCGCCTTCGACGAATCCAAGACCAGCCTGCTGGTGGATTGCAACCTTCGTTACCCCAACCAGCACAAAGCTTTCGGGGTGGAACCGCGTACCGGAGGGCTGATCGATTTCCTGGAGCATCCCTCGCGCGGCATCGCGTCGATCATGTACCACACCGGGGTTCCGCGCCTGCGCCTCATCCCGGCCGGCAAATCGCGCGAGAACAGCGGTGAGTACTTCTCCTCGTTCCGCATGCGGGCCGTGCTCGATTCGCTGCGCTGCCGCTATTCGGACCGGTACCTGTTCCTCGATGGACCCCCGATCAAGGGTTCGCCGGACGCCCGGATTCTTTCGGACCTGGCGGATTTCGTCGTGATCGTCGCCGGTTACGGCCGCGATACCCCGGCGACCATCAATCAGGCCGTCGCCAATTTCGACCCGGCGAAGCTCGCCGGCGTGGTGTTCAACCAATCGCCGTGAGCGCGGCACCCAGGCACGCGGCCGGCAGGCGTCGTGCGCCAACAGGGGTAAAGGGAGGGAATATGCCGGCACCGTCCAGGCTCGCCCGCGCCATCGTGCTCGCGCTCTTGTCGGCACCCGGCGTGGTGCTGGCCGGTACGCTCGATTACACGCTCTATGCAGGATTGGAGCACAGCAACAATATCGCCCTGTCGTCGGAGCGTCCCGTCAGCGGGAACGTGTTGACCCCGGGCGGCACCTTCCAGTTCACCCAGATGGGCTCGACTTTCCAGGCCAACGTGGCCGGCACCTTCGAGTACCGCAAGTACCTGGGCAACGATTTCGATTCGCAGGCGCAGACCCAGCTGGCCGGACAGGGCAACTGGACGATCGCACCCGATCGTCTCGATTTCTCGGTGGAAGACTATGCCGGCGTGCAGCCGGTCGACCAGCTGTCGAGCAACTCGCCGGACAACCAGCAGCAGACCAACGTGCTGGTGCTCGGGCCGACCCTGCGCATGCGCTTCGGGGACGCCGCCCGCGGCCAGTTCGAGCTGCGCTACATCAACAGCTATGCGTCGAAGGTGGACGATTTCGATTCCTCGCGCGGCCTCGCCGCGTTCCGTGTCTACCGCGACCTCAGCCCCACCGACCAGTTGTCGGGCAATGTGGAGTTCCAGCGCGTGGACTTCACCAACCAGCCCAGCGAGGCGAACTACGACCGGAAGGAAGCCTTCGTCCGCTATACCAGCACGTTGGCGCGTTTCGATGTCGACGTGTTGGCGGGTGGCACGCGCCTCGAATTCGACGATGGTTCCAGCAAGTCGGCGCCGCTGGCCCGCCTCAGCCTCGGCTGGCGGCCCACCGCGCGCAATACCGTGTCCGTCACCGGTGCCTACCAATACGCCGACGCGGCGCAGGACCTCATCGCCACGCCCGGCGTGTACGACGCCACGGTGGCCGATCGCGTCGAGGCATTCGACCCGTTCGCCGCCACCGGTGGCCTGGGCCGTGGCAACGGTACGGGCGTGGGCGTCGGCAGCGCGGTGATCGGCTCGCAGGTCTACAAGGAAAAGCGGTTGGAGGCGACCTGGAACTGGCGCTCGGAACGCATCGTGCTGACCGTGTCACCGTCCTTCAACAAGCTGCGCTACATCGGCGATCCCACCTTCGACCAGACCGACAAGGGCGTCAGCATAGGCGTGGGCTACCGGATTCGCCCCACGCTGACCCTGACCGGCTACGCCACGGGAAGCCGTCTGACCTACGACAGCCTTGAGCGCAAGGACACCACCGTGCGGATGGGCCTCGACCTTGGCCAGCAGGTGAACCGGCACTGGAGCTGGCATGTTTCCGCATCGCGGGAGAGGCGCAGCAGCGATGCCGTGGGCCAGGACTATCGCGAGACCCGGTTCTTCGTCGGCGTGGTCTACCGGAGATGACCATGCGAACCGATGCCGAGATCCCTTTCTTCTTCGGTCCCGCCGGCGATCTTTTCGGCATGTACCACGCACCCGCCTTGCCGGCGCGCCGCGCGTTGCTGATGTGTCCACCGCTGGGACAGGACCTGATCCGTTGCCATCGTCTCTATCGGCAGCTGGCGCAGGCACTCGCCGCGCAGGGGTTGGCCGTGTTGCGCTTCGACTACTACGGCACGGGCGACTCCGCGGGGGGCAGTGCCGAGGTGGATTGGGAGCGTTGCGTCGCCGATGCGGTGGTCGCCTCCCACGAGCTGCGCACGCGCGCCGGCGTCGACCGCGTGGTGGCCTTCGGTGCGCGCCTGGGCGGCAGCGTGGCGCTCGCTGCCGCGGATCGTGCGCGTTTCGCCGAAGTGATCGCCTGGGACCCCGTGCTGGATGGTGGCGATTATGTTTCCGCGCTCGATGCCTTGCAGGTAGCGCTGCGTGACGACACCGAACGCTTCACCCGGCCACGCAGCGACGCCGACATCGCCGAGCAGTGGCTGGGCTTCGATATCGGCGACCACCTGCGCCAGCAATTGTCCGCGTTGCACCTGCATGCCGCGTCCGTGCCCACCCTGGTGCTCGATTCGTTGCCCGCGGCGCCGGCATCGCGCTGGGAGCGCATCGTCTCGCCGCGTGGCGCCGTCGCATCGATCACCCCTCCGACCCCGTGGGACGACCTGCGCCGGCTGGAAAGCGCGATCCTCTCGCAGCCGCTGATCCAGGCCGTCAGCGGCCGCCTGAAGGAGACCGCGTGATGCGCGAGGAAGCCCACCGGTTCGGCCGTGGCAACCACCTCGTCGGCATCGCCGGCGTACCCGAGGCGGCGACAGGCGAAACCGGCATCATCGTGGTGAACGCGGGGCTGGTTCATCGCATCGGTCCTTTCCGCCTGCATGTGGAACTGACCCGGCAGCTCAACGCCAGTGGCTACCCCACGTTGCGCTTCGACCTGTCCACGCTGGGCGACAGCGCCGCCACCGGCGGCGGCCAGACACGCACCCAGCAGGTGTGCGCGGATCTGGACGACGCGATGAACCTGCTCAAGGCCCGCGCCGGCTGCGAACGCTTCGTGCTGGTGGGGTTGTGTTCGGGTGCGCAGAACGCGCACATCGTCGCCGCCACCGATCCGCGCGTATCCGGCGCGGTGTTCCTCGACGGGTACGCCTACCGTACGGTCGGCTACAAGCTGCGCCATTACCTGCCGCGCATCGTCGATCCCGGCCGCTGGGCCCGCGTGCTGCGGCGACGCGGTAGCGCGAACGGCATCGGCGGCAAGCCAGCCTCCGAGCCGGTATTCGCGGTGGCACCCGCGCCGCGCGCGGAAGTCATCGCCGATTTCACCGGCATGGTGGCCCGTGGCATGAAGTTGTACCTGGTCTATTCGGGCGGCATCAGCAATTACTTCAACCATGCGCGGCAGTTCCGCGAATGCTTCGGCAAGGTGATGAGCCATCCGGCGGTCACCACGCGGTATTCCGCCGAGTCCGACCACACCTATATCCTCACCGGCGACCGTGCCCGTCTGCTCGACGGCATCGGTGGCTGGCTCACGCAAAATTTCCCGCCGGCTCCGGCCGGGAGGCACGCATGAACTCGGTCCTGGTCACGGGCGGCGCCGGTTACATCGGCAGCCATACGGTGCAACAGCTGGTCGAACGCGGCGATCGCGTCGTGGTGATCGACAACCTCTCGACCGGGTTCCGCGAGGCGGTCCGCGGCGCCTCCTTCGTGGAGGGCAACGTCGGCGACGGCGACCTGGTGTCGCGCGTGCTCGAGGCGCACCGCGTGGACGCGGTATTGCACTTCGCCGCGCATACGGTCGTTCCCGAATCGATGAGCGACCCACTGAAGTACTACGCCAACAACACAGGCAACACGCGGAACCTGCTCGCATGTTGCGCGCAGGCGCGCGTGGACAAGTTCATCTTCTCGTCCACGGCCGCCGTCTACGGAACAACCGAGGCAGGCATCGCCGACGAGGACACGCCCACCCAGCCGATCAATCCCTACGGCCGGTCGAAGCTGATGTCCGAGACGATGCTGCGCGACTGGTGCGACACCGGGGCGATGCGCCATGTGATCCTCCGCTACTTCAACGTGGCCGGTTGCGATCCCCAGGGCCGGATCGGCCACTCGACGCCGGAAGCCACGCTGTTGATCAAGGTGGCCTGCGAGCACGCGGTCGGGAAGCGGCCGTGCGTGGCGATCTATGGCACGGACTACGACACGCCCGACGGCACGGGCGTGCGCGACTTCATCCACGTGGAAGACCTGGCGGCGGCGCACCTGCGCGCATTGGACCACCTTCGCGAAGGCGGCGCGTCACTCACCCTCAACTGCGGCTACGGCCATGGCTACAGCGTGCGCGAAGTCATCCAAGCCGTGGCTCGCGCGGCGGGTCATCCCCTGAACGTGCTGGAATTGCCGCGCCGTCCTGGCGATATCCCGCAGCTGATCGCGCGCAGCGACAAGTTGCGCCGCGAACTCGGCTGGGAACCCTGCTACGACGATCTCGACGTCATCGTCCGCACCGCGTTGTCGTGGGAATACCGGTTGGCCGGCAGTGCCTTGCCCACCGCGTCCGTGGCATGAGCGTCCGTTGTCACGTGTCGCTGCGCGAGCGCAGGCGCGCGTCACGCGGGCTGGATGTGTCGCCGCCATCGGGATTGTCG
Organism: Luteibacter sp. E-22; assembly: GCF_049913125.1. Taxonomy (GTDB): domain Bacteria; phylum Pseudomonadota; class Gammaproteobacteria; order Xanthomonadales; family Rhodanobacteraceae; genus Luteibacter. The sequence goes on along the minus strand of NZ_CP183975.1, from coordinate 2,485,167 downwards.
CGTCATGTGCTCTGGGTGCTTGGCCTGCTCCTCGCGCTGGCTGCCGCGCTTTTCCCCACGAAAGCTCCTGCGGAAGCCGTTCGCAAGATCGAAGTGCATCGACTGGCGGGGCGGGGCGACGACTTGCCGGTGACCGTGGGAATTCCGTTTCCGCCCGGCCTGCTGCGTGATCCGAAACAGGTTCGTATCGTCGACGGTCACGGCGGTGAAATTCCTTCCGCGGTGACATCCACCCTGGCCTGGCATTTCCGTGACGGCAGCGTGCGTGCCGTTCGCGTGCAATTCCGCGCGGCCCCCGGCATTTACTACTTCACACTCGACTCGTCCCGTACGGCGGACATCCCCGGCTGGCCGTATGCCAGCGGCCTTGTCGACGGCCGGCTCGCCGCTGTCGCGACCTTGACGCCGGATTGGCTCACCGCTTCGCTCATCGCGGGGCCGCAGTCCGTGGCGACGAGCGACGAGCCCTACGCCCGCTATGTCGACGGCCAGTTCCGCTGGGCGTCCGTGCTGCCCACGAAGGATACGACGGCGTGGTTGTTCGATCGGCCGTCGACCCTGTTCAAGTCCTACGTGCGTACGGGCAGGGCGGATTACCTCGAAGCGGCCGAGATGAGCTACCGCTGGTACATGGCCGGGATCAAGCGCGACGGCATGCCGGTGAGTCCATCCTGTGGCGGGGGCTGGCTCCCCGATGGCAAGCCGTGCGACGTGAAATACGTGTATATCGAGCCGGTGCTGCTCGCCGTGGCGCTCACGGGCGACGATTCCATGCACGATGCGGCGACGGTGGCGAAGATGGCCGGGTTGTGGGACAGCGGCGGCTGGAACGGTGCGCCGGGGCCGTACCGTCATCCGGATGACTATTTCACCGAACGCCTCGCCGGCCTCGGACTGGTCGAAACGGTGGCCGCCTATGAACTCACCGGCGACACGCGTTACCGGCAGCGCATCGATGCGCGCGTGGGCTGGCTGCACGACCACCAGCGGACGAATCCGGATGGTCTCGGCGACGACGGCTCGTGGCGCAACAGCTGGAACGTGCACGAAAACGATCCGCACGGCGCGGACGACGTACGCGGCGCCTCGCCGTGGATGAGCGAGAACATCGTCGACGGCCTGTGGCACGCATGGCTCGTCACGGCCGATCCGCGCATCCCCGGCATGCTCACCGGTTTCGGACGCTACCTGGAGCGATACGGTTGGATCGATCCGCAGCGGCTCGTGCCGCCGCACGACTGGCGCAACGATTGCTCCGGCCCGCACGGACAGATCGCCTGGTACTGGTCGTCGTCGCATGCAGATAACGAGGCGTTGACGAAGATCCAGGACACCGACGGTTGGTACAGCGATGGCCACACGGTCGAACTCGGCTTGCCGGTGGCGGCCGCATGGTACTTCGAGACCGATCCTGTGCAAGCTGCCGCCTTGAAGAAGCGTTTCAAGGCGATCGCCGCGTCGTACAGCCCTGCCTGCGCGGCGATATCGGATACCTTGCGTCGCTTCAACTGGAACAACCGCGGCGCCGGAGTGGCGCAATGGATGATGGCGCAGCCCGCGGGCGCCGGCACGCGTCAACGGGCGGCATCGCCATGAACCGCCGCGTCGCCGTCTTGCGCAGCATCGGCATCGTCACGGTGTCCACGTACATCGAGTACGCGCTGGGCTTGCTGATGAGCGTGTGGATCGCTCGCTCGCTGGGCCCGTCGGACTTCGGCCGTTATGCCTTCACCGTGTGGTTGTGCGGCTGGCTGATCGTCTGCTCCAACCACGCGTTGACCACCTCGTCGACCAAGTTCATCGCCGAGGCCGACGGTATGGGCGATGCATCGCTCGCCTCGCATCTGGCCGCGCGTTTCTCACATATCCAGACCTACAGCTCGTTGGCGGTCATCCTCCTTTTCGTCCTGATCGGCTGGTTGTTCCGTCCGTCCGAATGGGACAACTCGCTGTTGCCGATCATGGCCCTGGTCGTCGTGGCCGTGGTCGCGAAAGCCAACTACGCCATGCTCGTCGCCATCGGCAAGGGCCAGGAACGCTTCGAACCGGAAGCCGTGGCCACCGTGGCCTCCGGCATCGTCGGCATGCTGCTCGTACTCGGCGCGATGATCGTGCACGCGGACCTCGTGTCCTTCGTGGCCCTGTTCGCGGTGGCATGCCTGCTGCTGAACCTCATCAACCGGATGGCCTATCGTCGCTGTTGCCGCCCCTATGCACCGGGGCCGATTCCGCCAGACGTGAACGCACGCGTGAATCGCCACCTTCGCCTCACCGCGGCCCTGGTCCTGATGGGATCGTTCCGTGTCGGCACGATCGAGGTATTCCTGCTCAATGCCTTCGCCGGATCGGTCGCGGTGGGCTATTTCGCGATCGCCGGGACGCTCACCCGCGGCGCCGTGCAGTTGTTCTCGGTGGGGCTCACGTCCACCTTGCTTCCCTATATGGCCAAGACCTATGGCGAGAGCGGAACGGCGCGTGCCGCGCGTTTCCTTTCCGAAGCCACGCGCTTCTACTGGGCGGTTGGCATCGCCATCGCAGGGCTGGGTCTCGTCACCACGCCGGAGATCGTCCGGTTGATGTACGGCAACCGCTACGTCGACGCGATTCCCGCCATCGAAGCCACCCTGGTGCTGGGCGGCCTGTTGCTCATCGGCAACGGCATCGCCGCGTTCCAGACCGTGGTCGACCGGCAAGACGACCGCATTCGCATCGCCGTCGTCGCGCTGGCCGCCAATGCCGTGCTCGGCGTCGCGTTGATCCCGCCGCTCGGCCTGGCCGGTGCCGTCATCACCTACGCGTCGACACGCGTCGTCGAGATGGCGCTGGCGATCCACTACCTGCGCAAGGCAACCAGCGGCGCCCTGCCGGTGGCGGCCATGTCGCGCCTGTTCGCGGTGGGTTTCGTCGCCACGCTCGCCGCCTGGGGAGCCACCGCCGCCACGCCGTCGCGGCTCGGCTTCCTCGTTGGCGCGGCCGTGTTCATGGCCCTGTACCTGCCCGGCAGCATGCTCGTTCGCTATTGGACCGGCGACGACCTCAACCTGATGACGGGTATCAGCCGTCGCCTCGGTCCGCCCGGACGATTGCTGATCCGGGGCCTCCAGTTCGTCCAACCTTCCGTGGCGAAGACCAGCCCATGAGTTACGTGTGTTCCACCTTGCATACCCTGGAAGCCCTTCGCGGCCTGCGCGACGAACTGGCGCGCGTCGCGGAACAGCCGGGAGCGGCCAGCGGCATCGTGCAACATCCGGACTGGATCGAATACGAGGTGGTCAGCCGTCACGACGGCACCGTGCCGCACGTGATCGTCGCTCGCGATGCGCAGGGCAGGGTGGCGGGCTACGCGCCGCTGCTCGCCATCGATCATACGGCCCGGCTCGATCTCGCGGGGCGGCGGTTGCAGCTGTACCGCGGCGCGGCTCTGCGTATGCTCGGTGCCGGCGTCGTCGCGAACGAAGGGGACCGTTCCGCCGTGGAACTGCTGGTGTCCCGGCAGATCGCCCACGACCCCGGTATCCGCGTCGTCCGCATCCAGGAAGCGGACCTGCCCAATCGCTTCGCCGCCTCGTTGTCGCATGGCGACGGTTTCCGCATCGTGGTGGCACACCTGCTCGACCAGGTGCACTGGTCGATCGACCCGCAGCCGTCCTCCGAGGCATGGCTTGCCGCCATGGACAAGAAGAAGCGGGCCGACCTCGTGCAACGGGTCGGCCGCGCCTACCGCAAGCTGGGCGGTGACGCCGCGCTGCGCGTGTTCGATCGCGCGGAAGACATGGCGGAGTACTGCCGTCTCATGAACGAGTTGTATGCGCGGACCTGGCATCACGCCGACCTGCCCATCGACTGGGAGGCTCCCGAACGTGTCGCCCTGTTCCAGCGCCTCGCCGAGACGGGCCAGCTGATCGGCCACGTGGTGATCCGTGACGGGCGGCCGCTGGCGTATGTGCATGGCTATCGCATCGCGGGCACCTATCTCGTCGACGATCTCGGCTACGACGAGGAGGTCGCGAAGATCGGTATCGGGTCGGTGGCCGTGTTCCAGGCGGTACGTGGCCTGCTCGACCGCTTCCCCGGCGAGCGGATCAGCTTCGGCTATGGCGACAACCAGTACAAGCGGTTGCTGTCGACGCGAGCGGAGCCATGCGGGTCGCTCTATGTGGTACGAGCCACGCGTGCCACCGCCGGATTCCATATGTATGCGCCGCTTCGCTGGCTGTACCGTGGCCTGCACCGCGTGCGGTCGGACATGCAGGCCCGCCGCCAGGGCTGATCTCCCGGGTCTTTGGCCGGATGGACTAGGCCTCTGGACGATGGGCAGGACAGGCTTTGAGGCGCAGGCTTAGGGCTGCAGGATTCGTCCAGAGGTGCTCATGAACACGCAAGTCGACTCCCGGCCGTACCAGGAGGCGACGGCAAGGCTGCCGTTGATCCGTTCCTTTCTCGAAGCGCGGTATACACGGACGTTCTTCGCCCACCGGGCGCTGACGCATCACCTGTATCGCGGCGTGTTTCCCACGTTCGACGAGGCCCAGGCCAGCATTCCGGCGGCCAACACCAGTGGCTACGACAACACCGAGTCGGCCGAACTCTATCGCGAGCGGACCCGGCGGGTCTTCATCAACGATTATCCGATGATGTACTGGCTCGGCCGCTTCTTCGCCGACGGCGCGCGTACCGTCTTCGACATCGGCGGACACATCGGCATCGCCTATTACGCTTACCAGAAATACCTCACCTATCCGGCCGGCCTGCGCTGGACGGTGATGGACGTGCCGGCCGTGAACGCCGCGGGCGAGCATTGGGCGAAGGAGCACGATCCGGCCGGACGCCTGCATTTCGCCGGGGACGTGGCGAAGGCGTCCGGAGTGGACGTGCTTTTCGCGGCGGGCTCGTTGCAGTACCTGCGTTACTCGCTGGTCGAGGCGCTGCAGGAGATGGAACACCGGCCGCGGTTCCTGTTGCTCAACTCCGTGCCCGTCCATATGCGCGAGTCGTACTTCACCGTGCAGAACATCGGCACCGCCTGCTGTCCCTACCGGGTGACCGCCGAGCGCGAATTCCTCGGTGGGCTCTCGTCGCTCGGTTACGAATTGCAAGACCGTTGGGAGAACCCGCAACGGTCCTGCATGATTCCGTTCCATCCGGAGCGTTCGCTGGATCGTTACTTCGGCTTCGCTTTCCGCTCCATCCAGTCGTAGACGACCGGCAGCAGCACCAGGGTCAGCAGGGTGGAGGTGATGAGGCCACCCACGACCACGGTCGCCAGTGGCCGTTGCGTCTCCGCGCCCACGCCACGGGACAGCAGCATGGGCACGAGGCCGAGGATCGCGACGCTCGCGGTCATCAACACCGGCCGCAGACGCAGGGCCGTGCCACGCAGTACGGCGTCGCGCACGTCGAGCCCCGCGGCGCGCTGCGCATCGAGGAAACTCACCAGGACGATGCCGTTCAGCATCGCCACGCCGAAGACGGCGATGAAACCGATCGCCGAGGGCACCGAGATGTACTGGCCGGTGATGTACAGGCCGAAGATCCCGCCGATGATCGCGAAGGGGACGTTGGCCAGGATCAGGCCCGCATGGCGCAGTGAATTGAAGGCGGTATAGAGCAACACGAAAATGAAGAAGATGGTCGCAGGGACGATCAGGGCGAGGCGCTTGAGCGCCCGCTGCTGGTTCTCGAAGGCGCCGCCCCATGCGGTGTAATAGCCGGCGGGAAGGGGGACCGACGCGCCGATGCGTTCGTTCGCCTCGCGGACGAAGCCGTCGATGTCGCGCCCGCGCACGTCCATGGCGATCACGGCGTAACGCTGCAAGGCCTCCCGGCGGATGAACGAATACCCTTCCGCCATGGTCACCTTGGCCACCTGGCCGAGCTGGACCAGGGCGCCGGACGGTGTCCGGATCGGAATCCGCCCGACTGCGACAGGCGACGCCTTGCTGGCATCGTCCAGGCGTACGGTGATGTCGAAGCGACGCACGCCATCGAGCAGGGTCCCCACCGGTTCGCCACCGATGCCGTTGCGCACCACGGTGAGCACGTCGTCGGCATTGAGGCCGTACCGGGCCAGGGCAGCACGGTCCACCTCGATGCGCAGTTGCGGCTTGCCGATATTGGCCTCGAGCGCGAGATCGGCCACGCCGGGCACGCGAGCCAGCACGTCCTTCATGCGTGATGCCAGCCTGTCGAGTTCGCCCAGGTCGTCGCCATAGATTTTCAGTGCCAGCGTGGCGCGCACGCCGGAGATCAGTTCCTCCACGCGCATCTGGATCGGCTGGGTGTAGCTCACCACGGCGGTGGGCAGGAGCGCGCCGAGGTCGTCCTGCATGGCTTGCTCGATCGACTCCAGGGTCTGTCCGTCGCGCCACTGCGATCTCGGTTTCAGCGGCGTATACACCTCCATGTAGTTCACGTCCGCCGTCTCGCCTTTCTCGGCGCGGCCGATCATCGCCAGCGTGGTCTCCACTTCGGGGAATCGGTTCCTGATCCGCTCGGCGACGCGTTTCGACAGGCCGATCGATTCCTCCAGCGAGGCCGACGGAATCGAGGTGATCCGCCACATGATCGCGCCCTCGCGCAGGTTGGGCATGAATTCCTTGCCCAGGAAGGGAAACAGGACCAGCGCCGCGAGAAGGGCGGTTCCCGCGATACCGATCACGATCGGCCGGTGTGCCAGCGACCAGTGCAGCACGCGTGCGTAGCCGCGTTTCAGCCAGGCGACCAGGCGGGTGTCCTTTTCCTCGCCGGGCTTGAGCAGCAGGGCCGCCAGGACGGGAATGAGGGTGAGCGCGAGGACCAGCGATCCCGCCATGGCGAAGCCGATGTTGAACGCCATGGGCCTGAACATCTTGCCTTCCAGACCCTGCAGGCCGAAGAGCGGCAGGAACACCACGATGATGATGAGGATGGCGAAGGCGATCGGCGTGGCGACCTCGCGCGCGGCGTCGCGCACGGCCGCCGTACGGTCCTCGGGTTCGCCACGCGCCTTGCGCTCGGCCATGAGGCGGAACGCGTTCTCGACCATCACCACGGCGCCGTCCACCATCATGCCGATACCGATCGCCAGTCCGGCGAGCGACATCAGGTTCGCGGACAGCCCGGCCTGCGCCATGCATATCACGGCGATCAGCAGGGCCAGCGGCAGGGTCGCGACGACGATCAGCGCGCTGCGCAGTTCGCCGAGGAAGAGGAACAGCACCACGGCGACGAGGATCGATCCCTCCACGAGGGCGCGGGTCGCGGTACCGACGGCGGCGTCGACGAGGTCGCTGCGCTCGTAGACCGGGCGAACGGCGACTCCCTCAGGGAGCGCCCGGGTCAGTATCGCCAGCTTCGCCTTGACGGCGTCGACCACATCGCGCGCGTTTTCGTCGATGCGGGCCAGCGCCTGTCCCATGACCACTTCCTTGCCATCGCGGGTCACCGCACCGGTTCGGGGCGCACCGGCTTCGATGACGGACGCCACGTCACGCACATGGATCGGGATGCCATCCGCGGTTTTCAGGACGATGTCGCCGATGTCGGCGGCATTCCGCACCAGGCCGAGTCCACGCACGAGGTACTGTTCACGGCCGACGTCGACGACGTTGCCGCCGACCTGGGCGTTGTTCGCTTCCACCGCCTGCATCACGTCCTTGATGCCGAGGCCGTGGGCGAAGAGCCGGATCGGATCGACGCTCACCTGATACTGCTTCTCCTGCCCACCCCAGGACGTGACGTCGTCCACGCCGGGCGCGGTACGCAGCACCAGGCGCAATGTCCAGTCCTGCAGGCTGCGCAGGTCCATGTCGGATGGGGCCTTCGCCGGGTTTTTCCCGTCGCGTTCCACGGTGTACCAGAACACCTGCCCGAGCCCCGAGGTGTTCGGTCCCATTTCGGGCTTGCCGTAGCCCGCGGGAAGGCGGTCGCCCACTTGTTGCAGGCGTTCGTTCACCAGCTGGCGGGCGAAGTAGATGTCCGTGCCGTCGTCGAAGTACACCGAGACGTACGACAGGCCGAACAGGCTCACCGAACGGATGTCCTCGACGCCGGGCAGTCCGGCAAGCGCGGATTCGACGGGCGTGCTGAGCAGTCGCTCCACATCCTCGGCGGCGAGGCCGGCGGCCTCGGTGTAGACGTTGACCTGGACCGGTGTCACGTCGGGAAACGCGTCGATGGGCAAGCTTCCGGCGGCCCGTATGCCGAGCAGGGCGACGACGGCGAACGCGATCAACACCAGTGGCTTGTACTGCAGCGAAAGTGCGACGAGACGTTGCAACATCACTCTTCCCCCAACTGCGAGCGCAAGAGCCGGGCCTTCAGCGCGAACGCGCCCTTGCTCACATAGGTGTCGCCGGCACGCAGGCCCTGCCGGATAGGGGTCCAGCCATTGACGGTCGCGTCGGTTTCCACGGGAACGGCTTCGAACCGCCCGGTCGCGCCGCGGCGCACGAAGACGGTGGGCTGGTCTTGCAGAAGCAGCACGGCTTCCGACGGTACCGCCAGCCGCTGCGTGGGAAGGCCGGTGGCGATACGGCTCTCCACCAGTTCGCCGGGATGCAGCAGGTCGTCGCGGTTGTCGACCTGGATGCGCACGGCCACCGTGCGCGTCGTTTCGTCGGTCTGGTGCGAGCGCTGGAGCACCTTGCCGGGAAGCTCCGTACCGTGGGCGCCCACGGTCACCGTGTCGCCTCGCTTCACCCCCTTCGCCTCGGCGGGAGGGAGTCGCGCCTCGACCCAGACGGAATCCTCGGTCACCAGGGTGAAGAGGGTTTGTCCCGGTTCCACGCGCTGGCCGACGAGGAAGTCGTCGGTGGTGATCCGTCCGGCGTGCGATGCCAGCAGTTCGAAACGGCCATCCGCGGCTGACGAACCACGCTTGATGACGCGTGCGATCTGTCCTTCCGAGAGGCCGAACGCGCGCAATTTCGCCCGGGCCTGGTCGCGAGCCACCAGTGCTTCGTTATAGCGACGCGCGGACACCGCCTGGGGGCCGAGTGCGGAGACCCGTTGCCAATCCTGGCTGGCGACGATCAGTTGTCCCTGTGTCTCGGCCACCTCCACGCCGGAGAGCTCGACCAAGGGCATGCCGGCGGCCACCACGTCGCCGAGTTTCGCCCGGCGCGCGACGACTTGCGCCGCGATGCGCGGGGAAACCAGCACCGTGGAATACGCATCCACCTTCACCTCGCCCGGCGCGACGATCAGATCGTTCATCGCGCGGGTCTGCAAGGTGTCGACGACGATGCCGGCTTCCTTGATGGCGGCCTCGTCGAGGGCGAGCGGATCGTCGCGTTTCTCGGCAGGGGCCTGGGCATGACCGGGGCCGATCGTCAGGAGGGCGAGTACGAGGGCGAGTCGACGGATCGGAGCGTTCATCGGGTGGTATCCAGCGGAGCACCGTCGATCCAGTCGTCGAGACGGCCGGCGGTGGCGAGGTAGTCGAACCAGGCTTGCCAGGCCTGGCTTTCGAGGGCGAGACCGGATAACGCGGTATCGAGGCTTTGCTTCAATTGCACGAGGTAATCGGAAGTGCCGATCTCCCCGGCTTGCCATAGTCGTTCCAGCAAGGCGGTGCGTTCGTCGAGCGCGCTCGCGCGGCTTCCACGGAAGGCACGGGCGGCGCCGAGCAAGGCGCTGTACGTGGCCTGTTGCTGTCGAAGCGCCGCCCGCGAACGCAGCAAGGCGGCGCCCCGATTGGCGCTGGCCGCGTCCGCCTCCGCGCGTGCCGCCGCGATCTCGGCTCGTCCCGTATTCAGCACGGGCAACGGAATCGATACGCTCAGGCCGATGACGCGATCGCTGCGAGCGCCATCGCGCACGCGTCCGCCAGTGAGGCTCAACGTGGGATCGGGGCGGCGGGCGCGTTCCGCGACGACGACGCCGGCTTCCGCGCGTTCCTGCTCGGCACGCGCTTCGATCATCTCTGGCCGAGCGTCCGCCGGGAGGGGCACGACCGCGCCGGGCTCGGGTGGCAAGGCGGTGGGAAAGGGGGGCAGTGTCGATGCCGCATCCACGTCCACGGCCTCCAGCGCGGCCCGCGCCATCGCTTCCTGTCCGGCGAGCGATGCTTGCTGGATCTGCGCTTCGCCCAGTGCCAAGGCAGCCAGGTCGCGTTCCGTACTGCCGATATCGCCGACCGCGAGCCGCTGCGCGGCGAGCCGGTCGAAACGTTGCATGAGGTCCACGCGTTGCCGGCCCATGTCGCTCTGTCGCGCGGCGAGCAGGCTGGCGCACCAGGCTTTCAGCCACTGTGCCGCCACGTCGCGCCGCTCAAGCGCATAGCCTGCCTCGCTCATGCGCGAGGCCGCATCGCCTTCGGCCATGCGTGCGCGGCGTTTGCCACTGAGGTCCAGCGCGAGGCTTGCGCCGGCCGTACGTCGATCCACATCGGCATTTTCGCCCTCGAACGTCAGGGAGGGGTTGTATACCGGCTGCGTGGCGGCACGGGCGCGGGCCAGCGCGGCGCGCCGGACGGCATCGGCCGACTGGACGCGTGGATGGTTCGCCCATACCCGGTGCACAGCGTCGCGTACGGCCGGTGGGGCGGAAAGGCTGGCTGGGTGTGTGGCAAGCGCCTGCGGGGCGAATGCGCACAGGAACAACCACAGGTACGCGGCGCCACAGGGCGCGGTACGCGGGGAAAACATGGGTGGATCTCCTGGAGTCGGACACGAGTCGACACGGCCGCTCAGGCGGCCGGTGCCGGGCAGTCGGAGATCAGGCGATCGGGGGGCGCAGAGGAGAGCGAGCGAAGGCCGGCGGTGTCATGACCGGCAGCGCGGGGTGCACGTGGGAGACCAGCGAGGGAACGATCACGCTGGTAATGACCACGGGCAGCGCCACCGCGTGGGCGCACGTGCAATGGCAGCCCTTGCCTTCGTCGAGCACGCAGAGGTCGCCGTCGTCGAGCGTCGCGTTGGAAGCGACGGTGGCGCCCGCGGCATCGCCGGAGAAGGCGACACGCGGGCCGTCGAGCACGCAGAAGGTCGACATCGCGACCTTGAACAGCAGCACCGCGAGCGCGAGCATCCACACGCCGCGATGGCGGCGCAGATGGGTGAACAGGCGTGGCGTAGTACGGCGCATGGCCGCGATGCTAAAGGACCGCGGCAGTGTTAGACAATTCCACCTCGGCACCGTGCGGCCTGGCCAGCTCGAAATCGCGGTACTCGCCGGGGTCGCCGGTCATGCCGGCTTCGGCGGCCTTCGCGATGTTGTACATCTCGCGCGCCGTCACGTAGTGCAGCACGTGGCGCTTGCCGTCGTTGTAGGCGGATTCGAGGTAGGCGTGCATGTCGTCGACCGGCTTGCCCAGCAGCGTGTCCATGTCGCGCTCCTGCGTGCCGTGGGTGTGCACCTTGACGAATACCCATTCGGGGCGGCCTTCGACGTGGATGCCCGTCCGGACCCACTGGTCCACGCGCGAGCGGGACGGCGGACAACCGCGGCGTATGTCGGAGTTCTCGATGCGCGGGACGATGCCGAAGCGGCGATCCTTCCAGTTGAGCCCGAGCGGACCCTGGATGATCAGCAGGTCGCCGCTGGGCTTTCCTCCCACCCGCATGGGAACGCCGGTATCGTGCGACTTGCACTTATGCGGGTCGTCGGTGGCGTAGTAGATCGCGTTCGACATGCGCGTCTGCGTGTCGCTGGGCGCGGAGGGCAGGGTGAAGTCGGCATAGCAACCCAGTTCGCGCAACAGGATCAGTTCGTTGTCGATGCCGCACCAGCGGCCGTCGGCGCGCGAATTGTCCAGGCACCAGTTGCCATGGATGAAGGCGAAGCGAAGCTGGCCGGTGACCGGATCGCGTGGCAACGCACCGTGCTTCTCGTGCAGGAGCCGGTTGAAGCGGTCCATCGTGGCGAGGAAGTTTTCCGGCGTGTCGTTGTCGTGGTGCAGGTGAATCTCGATTTCACCGTAGCCGTCGGCACAGAGCGCGGCGATCTTGTCCAGGTGCTCCTCGACGTATTCTTCTTCGGGATAAAAGAAACTGTGTTGCGGCACGCGTCCGTCGGCGTCACGGTGGCGCGACGCCATGGCCCGGTATTCGTCGCACCAGCGGTCCACGCGGCGTCGCTGGGTATCCATGTCGACGCGGCCCCAGTTCGGCTCGAAATGGTCGACGAAGCAGAACAGCACATGCACGGGGCCCTCGACTTTCGGCGGCGCGCGCCGGGTCAGGTATCCCCACAGCCAGTACTGCATGTTGCGCGCGCGGATCGCCACGGTCACCGCGATGGCGGCGAGCGGGATGAAGGCGAGAAGGATGATGGCGATCACGCGGGTGCTCCGGTCGGTACCAGGGTGAGCAGCTGCTCGGCATTGTTGCGCCATTGCCGCTCGCTGGCGATGTAGGCTCGCGCGGCATGGCCGACACGTTTGCGTTCGTCGGCGCGCTGGGCCAGTTCGAGTACGCGCTCGACGCATGCCGTCGCATCGCCGCGCGGGAACAACCAGCCGGTGTGGCCGTCGACGATCACTTCCGCCACCGGCGCGTAGTCCGGCGCGACCACCGCCACGCCCATGCCCATGAACTCGAACAGTTTCATGGGGGAGCCATAGTGATTGGAATTCGGCAGCACGGCGTAGTCCATGCACGCGATCCAGCTGGCCACCTCCTCGTGCGGGACACGGCCGGGCAGGAGCACGCGATCGGAAAGCCCGCGTGCCGCGATCAGTTCGCGCACGGCCGGCAAGGTCTTGCCGTCGCCGACGAAGACCAGGGCGAGATCGGGTACGCCGTCGAGGCGATTGGCGATGGCCTCGACGAAACTGTCCATGCCGTGCCAGTGGGCGAATGCACCGATGTGGCCGCAAACGGTGCGGCCGGTGAGCCCGCGCTCGGCACGCAGGCGCTCGCGATCGAAACGGGCGGGATCGAAGCGGGGCAGGTCCACGGCGTTGGGCGATACGACCGAGGGAGCGATATCGCCATACGCCTCCCCGGCGATATCGCGAAAATAGCTGGAAATGAAGACGAGGCCGGTCGCGTTGCGCAGGCACCAGCCCTCGATCCGGCGGGCCAGCGCTTTCATCGTCAGCGGGCGCACGCGATCGACCAGGGCGGAATCGTTGATCTCGAGCACCAGCGGAATACCACGCTGGCGTGCCAGCCAGACGGTGGCGAAGAGGAACAGCGAGTAGCGCTCGTAGATCAGTTCCGGCGTCGCGCGGCGCCACGCCCAGCCCATGCGCAGGAGGGTGGCCGCGTTGTAGAGTAGTTCGAACGCCTCGAAGACGACCCCGGGAAGCCGTGTCACGAGGCCGGCGATCTTCCCGCGGCCGGACGAGGCCGCGGTATCGGTTTCCCGTTCCGGGTCGGCGCCGGGAAACGACATCACGTCCACGTGATGGCCCAGTTCGCGCAACGCGCCCACGATGCCGCGGATATGCACGCCTTCGACATGGCGGCCACGCGTACGGTGATGGTAGAGGATTCTCACGACGCGGTCCCCGGCAGGGCGGCGAAGCGCATGCCCTGGTCCAGCCACTCAGGCAGGAGCACGTCCAGTGCCTGGGCCGCCTTGTCGCTGTCGTCGTGCATGAGCACGATATCGCCGGCGGCCGGCGGATCGCCGCGCAGTCGCGCGATCAGCGCTTCCATCGGCCGGTCCTGGTAGTCGAGGCTGTCGTACGACCAATAGACGAAGCTGCGCTTGTGCCGAACGAAGTGCGCAAGCAACGGCGCGCCGACGTAGCCATGGGGCGGGCGCATACGGTGGTGCGGACGGTCGTCGAACAGGCGCAGCAGCGCATCGGTGCGATACACCTCGTCGAGTTGCCTGGCCAGGGTCATGTTGCGAAAGGACCAGTGGCTGTAGGAGTGGTTGCCGACCATGTGCCCTTCGTCGACGATCCGCTGGACGATATCCGGATGCCGTTCGATCTTTTCGCCCACCAGGAAGAAGCTGGCCTTCACGCCATGCTTCGCCAGGGTGTCGAGAAGCCGAGGCGTGTAGCCGGGCTCGGGACCGTCGTCGAAGCTGAGGTAGCGCAGCGCCGAATCGCGCGTGCGGGTCAGCACGAGATTCTCAGGCAGCAATCCGAGCAGGTCGTGCTTCTTGGGTTTCCAGTTCATGCGTTGGCGCCAAGGTGGGCCGGGGCTCCGGCGGCGACACGGCCGAGCATGCGCTCGAGCCGGTCGATATTTTCGTCCCAGCGGAAAGTCGCGGCATGCGCCGCGATGGTGGCGGGATCGAAATGACGCTCGAAAACCTCCACCAGCGCGGTTCCGAGTTCACGCGGCTGGTGTGGTGGCACGAGGATGCCCGCGTGGTGGGGCACCACTTCGGGAATGCCGCCGACCGCGGTCGCGACGATCGGCGTGCCGCATGCCATCGCCTCGAGGATGACGTTCGGCACGCCTTCGTTGTGGCTGGGCAGGCAAAGCACGTTCGCCGCCTGGAACCAGTCCGCCAGCGCGGCGTGATCCACCGCGCCCTCGAAATGCACGGCCGGCGCGCAGCACAGGGAGGCCGCGCGGTCTTCGAGGTTGGCACGGCTGGCGCCTTCGCCCACGTAGACCAGGCGTGCGTCATGGTGCCGTTTCGCGAGGGTGGGAAATGCCTCGATCAGGTCGTGACAGCCCTTGGTCGCCTTGAGGTTGCCCACGTAGAGCACGATCGGTACCTCGGGCGGCAGGCCCAGGCGCTGCCGCGCGGCGGCCCTGTCGCCGCGATGGAAGATGCGTGTATCGACGCCGTTGTAGATCGTTTCCACGCCTTCGGGGCGGGCACCGAGTTCGACGGCCTTGCGCGCGAGTGCCTTGCTCACCGCGATCACGGCGCCCGCGCCACGCAGGGCGGACCTGATCTGCGGCCGGCGCAGGCGCGAGGCGGCCTGCACGTTGAGGTCGCTGCCGTGCACCTTGACGACGTAGGGTATGCCGAGCAGGCGTGCCACCCAGGCTCCGCCTGCCGCGTCCGGATAGGCCCAGCTCGCCAGTATCACGTCGTAACGGGCACGGCGCAGGTCGCGGCCGCGCTGCCACATCACGCAGGCGAAGAAGCAGAGCGCGTTGAGGAAACGGCCGATGCCGGGCGGATGGTAGAACGTGAAGTGATCGCGCCGGACGCCGGGGACGTCCACCGAGCCCATCACCCCGCCCATGCGTTCACGGAAATCGACGGCCGTGAGCACGTCCACGTCGTGGCGTTCGGCCAGGCGCTGGAATTGTTGCCGGTTGAACGTGCCACGGCGGATATCCCATGGCGTGGGGAAGAGATTGGTGAGCACCAGAATCTTCATGACGCATGCTCCATGTCGCCGAAGTAGAGCCGGCCATAGCGTGCGGCCATGGCTTCCATCGATCCATGCGCCTCCACCCAGGCACGCGCCGCGAGGCCCAGCGTGGAGGCGCGCTGCGTCGCATGCAGGAGGTCGAGGATCGCCGCGGCCAGCGCCGGTGGATCGCATGGCGGTACGAGGTGTCCGGTGGCGCCGTCGTGCACGATCTCCGCATTGCCGCCCACGTCGGTCGCGACGATGGGCAAGCCGGCGGCGCAGGCTTCCAGCAACGCCATGGAATAGCCTTCGGTCACCGAGGAAAGCGCGAACAGGTCGAAACCCTGGAGCAGGTCGCGTACGTCGTTGCGATCGCCCAGGAAGTGCACGCAGCCCGCCACGCCTTCGTCGAAGGCGGCGGCGCGCAAGGTTTCGCGCAACTCGCCATCGCCGACCAGTACCAGCGCGGTATCCGGACGGGTATGACGGACGATGCGGAAGGCGCGTATCAGGCTCATCTGGTCCTTGGCCCAGTTCAGCCGGCCCACGCTTCCGATGATGCGGGTACCACGCGGTACCCGGATCAGCCGGGTGAGACGTTCATGCATGATGTCGGAAGCGATGTCGAAGCCATCGAGCACGATGCCGTTCGGCACCACGCAGGTCTTCGCCGCCGGCGCGATGCCACGCCGTACCGCGTCCGCGCGCGCGGCTTCGCAGACGGCGACGACGGCATCGGTGGCCTTGAGCGCGCGGCGGAAAAGCCATTCGCGGCGGCCAGGCTTCCTTTGCGCACCCATGCCGTGCCGGGTGTTCACCACCTGGCGGATGCTCATGCCCGCGCTGGCGAGCACCGCCTGGTAATGCGCCACGGCGTTATGCGTGTGCAGCACCTCGGTGTAGTGCGCGGCAAGCAGTTGGCGCGCCCGGCCGAGGGCGCGAAGGTCGAAACCGGTGCGCTTATGGCAGGCGGCGACGGGAATGCCCAGCGCGTCCAGTTCGCCCGCCAGCGAGCCGCGCTCGAACAGGCACACCACCTGCACCTTATGGCCTTGTCGATGCTGTTCCTTGACCAGGTCCAGGACCATGCGTTCGAGGCCACCCCGGTTGAGGTTCTCGACGAAGTGGGTGATGTTCACGAGGCCAGCTCCGAAACGGTGACGCGCAGCTTTCCACTGCGGGTCAGCGGGATGTCGTCGACGAAGTGGCAGTGCAGTTCGGCGCTGTCGCCCAGCACCTTGCCCACTTCGCGGCGAATGTAGTCGAGCGAGGCATCCTCGAATCCACGGCCACGCACGATCGACAGGTCGAGCCGGTCGAGACGCCGCTGGACGAGCTGGAAACGCGCGAGCCCCGGGACGTCCTTGAGCATGTGCGGGAAGAATTCACCCGGAAGGATATGGCCGGCGGGAGTGCGGATCGCGTCGAGCTTGCGGCCGTCGACCGATGCCAGCATGGGCAGGCCCCGGCCGCAGGCGCACGTGGAGGTGGCGTACGTGGCCATGTCGCCGTTGACATAGCGGATGAATGGCATGCCGTAATTGAACAGGTCGGTGATGGCGACTTCGCCGCTTCCGCCGGGGGGCGGCATGCCTTCGTGGTCGAGCGTCTCGACCACGAGGTGGTCCGCGTTCACGTGCAACCCCTGGCGATGCTCGCATTCGGAAGCGATCAGCATGAATTCACGACAACCGTAGGTGTTGTATGCGGGAGCACCGAAAGCCTTTTCGATGAGTTCACGCTGGAACGGATGCAGGGCTTCGGCGGCGCCGATGACGGAGGCCGGGCGCGCCACCTGGCGATGGTTCGCCAGCAGCCATTCGGCCAGTCGGACGAGCGGCCCGACATAACCGACGACGACCTCCGGACGGTAGGCATCGATGGCGTCGGCGTAATCGGCCATGTTCGACTCGTTCATGTGGAAGCTGTCGAGCAGCTTGCGTGCGAACACGGCGTTGTAGATGCGGTCCTTCATGCGGTGCATCGCGCTGGGATTGCCGACGGCGCCACCCCAGAGGAACAGCGTCCGGCGGCCCATCCGCGAGCCGGCCCAGCCGTAGCCGCGCCACATCACGGCCACGCGGCGATCATTGCTTTCGCGGGTGAAACCGAAGCGCAGCGGTTCGCCCGTGGAACCGCCGGTGGCCTTGTAGCCCAGCGACGCCTTCAACGACGTGGCCTTGATCTCGTCGGCGTTGTCGCGGATATCCGCCTTGGTCAATACGGGAAGCCTTGCGTAGTCGTCCATGTCGCGGATGTCCTGCGGCACGATGCCCAGCGCGTCCCAGCGACGCTTGTAGTACGGCACTTCGCGATAGCACCAGTCGAGCAGGCGCTTCAGCCGCTGGAACTGCAACGACGCCACTTCCTCGGGCGCCAGCCACTGGTCGCGCTCGTAGCGGCGCATGTAGGCGGGTGTGTCGCGACGGCGCAGGCCGCCTTCGTAGGCGGGCCAGATGACGCGGCGTAGCGTGGTCTCGTAGAGGTTCATGTGGTTCTCAGGAGCACGGCGACGAGTACGAACAAGGCGAACACGCTGCACGCACCGGCTGGCAGCCAGCGCCATCCTCCGTTGGAGAGCCGGAACATCGGCAGGGCCGGCCAGCGGCGGCGCGCACCCACGTAGTAGCCGGCGACCATGGCGGCGATCAGGTAAAGCACCACCATGTAGCTGCGGCTGAGGAAGAACGCCGCAGCGAACAGGCCACACAGGGAAAGCAGCAGGGTCAGCGCCATCTGTCGCTCCGCGACCCACTCGGCCTGCAGCGCGGGATCGGAGCCGGTGGGGCCTTGGTGGCGGACGATCGTGAGCATCATCCAGAAGCCGTAGCCGACGAAGGCGAGCCAGAGCACGAAGCCGATGAAGCCGGTTTCCGCCAGCACGAGCACGAACGAGTTGTGCGCGGTCAGGTCGTTGTACTCGGTGAAATTACCGGGACCGACGCCGAACGCGGGGTGCTCGCGGAACATCTCCAGGCCCGAGTACCAGGCATCCACGCGGCCCGCGGCCGATTCCTCGCCGGCATCGAGTTCTTCCATCCGCGAGGAGAGCAGCTTCATCGCGGCAAGGCCGACGACGCCGATCGCGCCCGCGACCAGGGCCCCCTTGCGGTACCAGACATAACACCCGGCGACGACCAGCACCGCCAGCATGGCGCCACGCGAGTTGGTGAGATAGGTGCCGTAGAGCAGGAGCAGGGCCGCCATCAGCCACACGGGGCGCATCGCGCCGGTGCCGCGCCTGCCGAGGAACATCGCCATGGGCAGGGTCGCCGCGAACAGGAGGCCGAGATCGTTCGGATCGTTGAAGATGCCCACGTACTGGATGCGTCCGCCCTCGCTCAGCGGCGTGCCCGTCCAGCCCACGCCGGTGCTCGCCTGCTCGACGCCGTGCAGCGCGAGCACCGCCGCACAGGCCACGAACACGCCCATGGCGATGCGTACCCGTTTCTGGGTGCCGCACGCGGCACCGAAGACGAAGAAGGCGATCACCACGGGGCCGAAGCGGGCCAGTTCGTCGAGCGCGCCGCCGGCCCAGCCATTGCTCATCTGCGAGATCATCAGAATCAGCAGGAAGGCGGGCAGGATCACGAACTGCGGTGCTTCGAAGGTCTTCGAGCGCGATGCCAGCCACATGGCGAAGGCCAGCAGCAACACCACCGGGAGGATGGGCACGGTCTCCAGGCCGGGTACGTAGTCCTGGGGGCGGATGATGGTGAGCACGACGTAGAGGAGGATCAGGGGGAACATGGTTGTTCCCTCGGTCCGGCCGCCTGGTGCGCGGGCGTGGGGTAGCTCATCAGCTGCGGCAAGGCGAGCATCGCGGCGAACCAGCCGGGCCCCATGTTGCTTTCCACCGGCAGGCGGTAGAGCGAGTAACGGTTCTCGCTGGGCTCCGCGTTGGTACCGCAGACGTAGCTGCAGGCGAGCTGGAATCCCGCCTGGCGGGTGGCCGAGATCACGTCGTCGTTATAGGCGCGGTCGCCACCCACCGGATAGGACATCAGCACGGCGGGGTTGCGCAGTTCGCGGTCCAGCGTGGCCTTGGATGCGCGGATCTCGCGTTCCATCTCTTCGCGCGGCAGGCGCGCGAGCATGCGGTGGTGCACGCCGTGCGAACCGAATTCGAACCCGGCCGCCTCCATTTCGCGTGCCTGATCCCAGGTCATGGGGCGGCAGTCGACAGGGCGGGCGGTCGCCGAGGGCATGTTCCATTCCGCCTCCAGCCGCTCGATCATCGCGCTCTGCGCGAACGCGTCGAGCCATTTCATGCGCAGCAACACGTTGCCGGCGATGCGGCGGCGCGCCGGCCGGTCCGATGGCAGCGCGATGTCGATCGACAGTTCGGGAAGGACCAGGCGCGGCGCCGTGGTGAGCAGGATCATGTGCACCAGCCAGTCGTACGCATACGGCCGGCCCGTGTCGATGTGCCCGGTGGAGACGAAGAACGTCGCCGGCACGCCGACCTCGTCCAGGATCGGGGCGGCGATCCGGTAGTTGTCGTCGTAGCCGTCGTCGAAGGTCACCGCCACGGTGTCCGGCGGCAAGGCCTCGCCGGCGTCGAGGGCGGCCACGATATCGGTCAGGCGCATCGGCCGGAAGTATTTCTTGATCCGCAACATCTGTTCGCGGAACTCGGCGGGCGGCGTGCTGATGAGTTCGAGGTCGAAGCCGAACGTGTCCGGGTCCGGCAGCGGCATCACACGGTGGTAGGCGAGGATGCGCAAGTCGCGTTGCCACCACGCGCGCACACGTTGCAGCGAATGCAGCAGGCCGCTGGAATAGCACAACTCGCCGAGCCGGCCACGAATACCGGGCGCTCCGCGCGGGGGCATGGGGGTCACCATAAGTGCAGCCTTCGATTGCGTGCGAAGCCCACGAGCGCCTGCGCCGCGAAGAGGTTGAGGTAGAAGAAGGCCACCGCGATGCGCAGGGGCAGCAGGCGTCCCAGGGGCGGTTGCAGGCGTGCGAGCCCGACCAGCAGCAGTCCTCCTATCAGTCCGCCGAAAGCCAGGGCGTACATGGGATGACGGGTGAACAACAGGCCGGTGCTGACTGTGAGGGCCAGAATCAGCCACGGCGCGAACAAGCGCAGGAGCTTGTGGCTGACGAAGCGGAACCAGAGGGGGTTGCGCCAGGGCGCGAGCAACCATGGCGCGAGCTGGATCAACTGGTAGTTTCCGGCGAGCGTGCGGATCTTGCGCCGCCGCTCTTCCTCGGGCAACTGCGAGGGTTGGTCCCACGCCATCGCCTTGGGCTCGAAGACCACGCGCTTGCCTTGCGCCGCCACGCGCATGGGCACGAGCACGTCATCCAGCACGGTGCCCGCGGGCAGTGGCTGGAACAGCGAACGGCGTATCGCGTACAAGGCGCCACTCACGCCGATCGTCGAGCCGGACAGGCTTTCCGAGTGGCGGATGCCTTTCTCGTAACGCCAGTAGAAGTCGACGCCCTGGGCGAAGCCGCTGCGCACGTTCTCCATGTGCAGCTCACCACCTACCGCGCCCACGGTAGGGTCGCCGAGGTTGGCCACGAGTTCCTTCAAGGCCACCGGCGAGAGCTTCTGGCGGACGTCGGTGAAGAGCAGTACCTCGCCGCGCGTCAGCGCCACGGCGTCGTTCAGGCAGGCCGCCTTGCCGCGCCGGTTGGGAAAGTCCAGCACGGTCACCCGGGGATCGGTCGAGCGCCGCGCCGTCGTCACCGTCGTGTCGTGGCAACCGTCGCAGGCGATGACGATGTCGATCAGCTCGGCGGGGTAGTCCAGCTGTCTCAGGCTGGCCAGCTTCGCGCGGATGAAACGCTCGCCGTCGTGCACGGCCATCACGATGCTGACCGTGGGAAGGATCGCGCGCCGCGCCACCGGCAATGGACGCAGGCGGGCCTGCATCCACACCAGCAGCGGGTAGCCGACGAAGACGTGTACGAGCAGCGCCGCCGAACTCCAGCAGACGAACCATGCGATATGAGTCATGTCGGCGTTCCCCCCGGGCGCCAGGTCAACCGCGCCCAAGAAGGCGACTTAGCAGGCCACGTTTCGTGGCGGGCGCCGTGGCGGCCGGGATGGCGACCGCCAGTTCCGCGGCCAGCGTGCCGAGCGTGCCATTGGCGATATCGAGCAGGTTGAGTTGCACCCCCGTGAGCTTCTGGACGCGGACGGCCATGTCCACCGCGAGCAGGGAATGACCGCCCACGTCGAAGAAGTTGTCGCTGGTGCGTATGCGCGACATGCCGAGCAGTTCGGTCCATACCGATGCCAGCAGCCGCTCGCTTTCGCTGCGTGGTTCCGTGCTTTCCACCGACGCGCCCGCACGGGGTTCCGCGGGAAGCGGCAGGGCCGCGACGTCCACTTCGCCCGTCGCCAGCAGGGGCAGGGCATCGAGCACGACGAGGTGCGCGGGCATGGACCAGGCCGGTAGCGACGTGGCCAGAGCGGCACGCAGGTTTTCGACGTCCGGCGGATTGCCCGGTGCGCCGACCGCATAGGCATCGAGGCGGACGAGGCCGGCATGGTCTGTCCGCGGCACCGCCATGGCGCGCACGATGCCTGGCTGGGCGACGAGCAGGGCTTCGATCGCCGCCGGCTCCACGTCCAGGCCGCGGCGGCGGATGCGCCGGTCGTCGCGCCCGATCACCTGCAACTGGCCATCGGCCAACCAGCGTCCGCGGTAGCCGGTGCGTAGCAGGCCGCCGTCCCCCGGTTGCCGTTCCGCGTTGGCACGCTGGCCGAAAGGCATGGCGAGCGTACGCCCGGCGATGCCGAGTTCACCGGTCGCGCCGATCGGGCAGGGCTCGCCGTCGTCGTCGAGTATCCAGATTTCCGCATGCGTGGCTGGACGGCCTTCATGCAAGGCGTCGGCGATGTGTTCGACACGGCCACACGTCGCGACGGGAGTCGATGCGGCATCGCCGAACAGGGTCCACAGTTCCGCCGTGGAAGCGGCGATGCGAACCGCCATGTCCGGCGTGGGCGTACCGCCGGAGACGACCGCACGCAGGCGGCGATCGCCCGGCCAGTTCGTGTCGACGAGCGCGTGCCAGGTCTCGGGACTGGCGATGAAGGTATCGAGATCGCCAAGATCGCCGTGCGCGAGGGCGTGGGCATCCGTGATCCGCCAGGTGGCGCCATGGGCCAACGCGACCAGGGGTGCGATGACCGACATCGGATCGACGGGTAACGCATCCCCGGAGACACGCTGCCCGGCGTCGAAGGCGAGTGCGTCGGCGAGCCCTTCCACGGCCGCGGCGACGGCCCGGTGTGAAAGCGCCGTGCCTCGCGCCTTGCCGTCGGGGCCCAGGGTATGAAAGGCGATGGCGGCATCGTCGGCATCGGGACGCGTGCTGAAATCGCCGTCGCCGACGACGGCGGCATCGAGCTCCGCATGGTCCGCGTCTAGCCAGAGGGCGCATGCGCGCGGCCAGTCCAATGTCGTTTCGAGCGCGGCGTCGCCGACCAGGACGGTCATCCGCGCATCGGCGAGGATGTCGCGCAACCGCGCCGCGGGGTCGGCGCGGTCGAGCAACAGGGCGGTGCTTCCTGTCCTGGCGATGGCCAGAAGGGCGGCGAGACGCTCGGTGCCGGGGTCGACGCAGAGGCCGACGACACTTCCGTTCTTCGCGCCGCGCTCGCGCAAGAGCACAGCCATGCGGTCGATACGGCGCAGCAGCGACGCGTAGGTCGTCTCGCGGTTTCCTTGGGCGATGGCGACGGCATCGGGCGAGATAGCGGCGCCCCGGGCAACCAGGGCGTAGAGATCCGCGGGCAGGCGTGCATCGGCACCGGCCGCATTCCAGCCACGCATGCGTTCGCGTTCTGCCGCCGTGGCCGCGGTGAGCGTGCCCACCGCGATCGCGGGATCGATGGCGACCTTGCGCATCATGCCGAGGTAACGCTCACGCATCAGCCGCGCCGTATCCGCCTGCAGCAGGTCGGCGTTGTAGGTCACGCCGCCGACCATGCCCGCATGCCCTTCGAGGAACCAGAGCCCGAGATCTTCCGTGGCGCCGCTCTGGAACAGCAGGATCTGTTCATGGGCGAGGCCGCCCCAGTCCACCACGCGCTGGCGGGCATCCTGGAACGAGAACAGCGCCTGGTAGAGCGTGGCGCTCGCGCCGTGGCCGACCTTCAGTTCGCGCTGCAGGTATTCCAGCGGAACGTCGGGATGGCCGAAGGCCTCGATGGCGGTGCGCTTCACGTGGCGGACGAACTCCAGGAACGACAGCGCCGGGTCCACGCTCACGTGCAGGGGCAAGAGGTTGTTGAAGTAGCCCATGACCGATTCGAGCTCGGTCTGGTTGCGCCCGCGCACCGGTGTGCCGACGACGAGGTCGTGCTGGCCGGCCGAACTGGAAAGCATCGCGAAGTACAGGGCGAGCAAGGTCATGTTGAGCGTGGCATCCGCCTGGCGGGCCACCTCGTGCATGGCGTCGGTATCTTCGCGCGACACGCGGATCCACTCGGTCCGGCCGAGGCCCGACATACCCGGGCGCCGCGGATGGTCGGTGGGCAGCGCGCGTATGTCGCCCATCTGGGCGAGGCGCTCGCGCCAGTATCCAAGCTGGGCCTGGAACGCGGGCGATTCGAGCCACTGTGCATGCCATTCGGCGAAATCGCCATAGGTCACGGGCAGCGGCGCCAAGGGCGAAGGCTGTCCGGCGGCGAAGGCGCGATACAGCGCTGACAACTCGTTATAGAGGATGTCGAACGACCAGCCGTCCCAGATGATGTGGTGCGGCATGAAGAAGAGCGCGTGCTCGTCATCGGCCAGGCGGAACATCCGCGCACTGAACAGCGGCGCGGTGCCCAGATCGAACGGCGTGTCGGTCAGTTCCTGCAGGCGCTGCATCAAGCGGGTCTCGCGTTCTTCCGGCGGCAGGTGGCTCAGGTCTTCCGCGGGGAAGAGGGGATACTCCAGCTGAGGCACCACGACCTGGGCGATGTCGTTGCCGTGATCGTGGAAGGCGGTGCGCATGATCGGCTGCCGCTGGATCAGGGCCTGGAAGGCCATGTCGAAGGCATGTTCGTCGAGCTGGCCACGCAGGCGATGCGCGGACGGCGCGTTGTAGGTGACGCGGCCGGGATGCATCCGTTCCAACGCCCACAACCGGCGTTGCATCAGCGACAGCGGGGCGTGGTCCTGCTCCGTGGCGGGGCGATGGTCGACGGGCGGTGTGGCGGGAGCGCTGCCGCTGGCCACCTGCGTGCCGATGGCGGAGGCGAGCCGTTCGATCGTGGGCGCGTCGAACAGCGTGCGGAACGACAAGGTGACGCCGAACTCGCGGTTGAGGCGGGCGGTGAGCTGCGCGGCCAGCAACGAATGACCACCGAGGGCGAAGAAGTCGTCGCGGATGTCGAGGTCGGGCAGGCAGAGCACGCTTTCCATCGCCGCGGCGACACGGCGCTCGTCTTCGTTGCGCGGCGCGATGCGCTCGCCGGACATGGACACGGAATGGGCGATCGGAGGCGGCAGGGACTTGCGGTCGGTCTTGCCGTTGGGCAGCAGCGGAATGGCGTCGAGCACCAGGATATGCTGCGGAACCATGTAGTCGGGCAGGCGCGCGCGCAGGCGCGCACGCAGGTCGTCCTCGTCGGGTGCGGCGGCGCCATCGCGGCCGACGACATAGGCGACCAGGCGCACGTCCCCGGGACGATCCTCGCGCGCCATCACCACGGCGCGGGCGACATCCGGAGCATCCGCAAGCACGCTTTCGATCTCGCCCGGCTCGATGCGATAGCCGCGTACCTTCACCTGAAAATCGAGACGGCCCATGTGTTCGAGCAAGCCGTTGCTGAGCCAGCGGCCACGATCGCCGGTCTTGTACATGCGCGAATCGGGTGCTTCCGACCAGGGGTCGGCGATGAACTTCTCGGCCGTGAGTTCGGGACGGTCGAGGTAACCGAGCGTGACGCCGGCGCCACCGATGTGGATTTCGCCAGGCACGCCCAGCGGGCAGTGGTTGCCGCGTTCATCGAGGATGTGCACGGTGGTATTGGCGATCGGACGGCCGATGTAGATGCCGCCGCGCGGATCGGATACACGCCAATAGGTCGAGTACACCGTGGTCTCGGTGGGGCCATAACCGTTCCACACTTCGCCACAACGGTCGAGCAGGGCTTCCGCCAGGTCGACGGGCAACGGTTCGCCGCCGGAGACCGCGCGGAAGGCGGGCCGGCCCTGCCAGCCCGCGTCCACGAGCAGGCGCCAGCCGGCCGGCGTGGCCTGCATCATGGTGGCGTCGCTTTCCTCGATCAGCTTGCGCAGCTGTCCGCCGTCGCGCACGTCGTCGCGGCCGGCGACGACGATCTCCGCGCCACTGGTCAGCGGCAACATCAATTCCATGAAGGCGATGTCGAACGACAGCGTGGTGACCGCGACCAGCCGGTCGTCCGGGGCGATGCCCGGCACCCGCTGCATGCTGGTGAGGAAGTTCGCCGCCGCCCGGTGCGGCACGCGCACGCCCTTGGGCCGGCCGGTGGAACCGGAGGTGAAGATCACATAGGCGACGGAGTCGGGCGTGGCGGCGCGACGGTCGCGCTCGGGCCGTTCGAAGGAGGCGTCGACCACTTCGGCACTGTTCAGCGCGATCACGCGCGAGGGATCGAAATCGAAGGCCAGCGGCGTATCGTCGTCCACCACCAGCGCGGCGAGCGACGCATCCTCGGCCATGAAGGCGAGCCGGTCGGCGGGGAAGGCCGGGTCCAGCGGGACGTAGCCGGCGCCGGATTTCAGTACGCCGAGCACGGCCGCGACCATGTCCAGGCCGCGGGCCAGCGACAGGCCGACCAGGGCGCCGTGGCCGACGCCGCGCGCGCGCAACGCGTTGCCGATGCGGTTGGCACGCGATTCCAGCGCGGCATAGCTGAGCGAGCGGTCGGCGTGACGGACGGCGGCGCGCTCGGGCGCGCGGTCCACCTGCTGCTCGAAGAATTCGTGGGCCAGGCGGAGTTCCGGGAACGGAGTGGGCGCAGGCTGCAAGGCGGCCAGTTCGCGATACACGGCGTCGGATACCACCGGAAGGGCGACGGCGGCCTCCGTCGGGTCCAGCGCGGCGTGGCGCAGCAGCGTCGCGTACGCGTCGAGCCAGCCCTGTACCGTGGCACCCTCGAAGAGGTCGGCGTTGTATTGGCATTCGAGGCGCAATCCGCCGTCGACCTGCACCGCGTTGACGAAGATCTCGAAGTTCTCGTACTCACGCGGCACCGCTTCCACGTTGAAGCGAAGGCCAGGGAAACGCACCGTGGTCTCGTCCAGTTGCGCGTCGAGGTTGAACAGCACCGCCACCAGGGGCAGGCGCGAGGGGTCGCGGGCCAGCGAGAGCCGGGCGAGCAGGCTGCCGAGCGTGTAGCGCTGGTGGTCGAAGGCGTCGAGCAGGTCGTTGCGCACGCTGCCCAGCACGGTGGCGAAGCTCGCTTCGTCGTCGATGCGCGCACGCAGGGGCAACACGTTCACGCAGTGGCCGACCAGCGTCTGCTGGCCTTCGGCCGCCTGGCCTGCCGTGGGAATGCCGATCACCACGTCGTCCTGCCCCGCCAGCCGGCGGAGCAGGACAGCGAACGCGGCGAGCAGGGTCGCGTAGAAACTGGCGCCATGGGCGGCGCCCA
The DNA here is from genome assembly GCF_049913125.1 of Luteibacter sp. E-22. Taxonomy (GTDB): domain Bacteria; phylum Pseudomonadota; class Gammaproteobacteria; order Xanthomonadales; family Rhodanobacteraceae; genus Luteibacter. The sequence goes on along the minus strand of NZ_CP183975.1, from coordinate 2,458,363 downwards.
GGCGCTTGATCGCGGCGACTTCCGTCGGGTCCAGCATGCGGTCTTCGCGCCGTGAGGTGAACGTCCGCCGGCGGGGGCGGGAGCGGTCCGTTGGGAGGTCCAGCACGGGGACCGGGCCGGCGAACCGGTCGAGCCAGTACTGTTCGTCCTCCCGGGCCGTCTCGCTGCCGGCGTGCGCAGCCTCGTCCAACGCGAAGTTCGAGAACGCGCCCGCGGTTGCCGGGCCGGGGCCCTGGCCTGTCCGCTGCGCGTAAAGGGCGGCGAGATCGCTGACGATCACGCCGAACGACCAGCCATCGCAGACGATGTGATGCGCGGCGATGGTCAGCAGGTGCCGGTCGGCGCCGAGACGGAACAATTCCGCGCGGACCAGGGGGCCGTTCTCCAGGTCGAACGGCGTGGTGACGATGCGCGAGAACGCGGCGGTGATTCGCGCATCGCTCTCGAACGGAGCCAGCAAGGAAAGATCGTGGAAAGCGATCGGCAGCGTGGTGTGGCCGGCGACGAAGAGGCCTTCACCATCGCCGCTGAACGTCGCGCGCAAGGCTTCGTGGCGATCGACGATCGCCTGCAATGCCCATTCCAGAGCCGGCACGTCGAGCAAGCCCTTGAGGTCGAGCGAAACCGCTTCGTTATAAGCCAGCGAGGCTTCCGGCTCCAGCCGGGATGCCAGCCACACCTCGCGCTGCGGTGCCGTCGTCGGGACGAGCCGCGTGAGCGGCGCGCCTGCGAACGGATCGTAGTCGACCGCCGTGGCGGCGGCCAGCTCATTGTGCGTCATGCGGTCACCCTCAGGTACTTGCCCGGCGCATCCGGGTTGGGAACGAACCACGCGGGACGTCCTTCAGGGTCCTTGCCGAGCCGCGCGCCGGGTATGGGCGGATGCTCCGCATCGAAGGTGGCCGTCTCGCGGCGGCGCGGCAGGAATTCCGCTTCCTGCATTTCAAGGATCGATTCACGGAAGGCGTTGGCGATCGCGGCGAAATCCGTCTCGTCGTGCGCGGTGGTGAAGAAGCAGGGGAAGTTGTCGAGGATATGGATGCCGCGGCTGCGCATCATCGCGAAGAGCAGGTCCTGCAGCGGGTGGTCCTCGGTGAAGATGGTCTTCCACACCGATGAGAAGTGGACGATGTTGACCGGTGCGCCGACGCTTGCACAGAAAGCGTTCAGTTCATCGGCCATGGCCGTGACCTTCGCGTTGAGCGTGGCCTGTAAATCCGGGCCCTGCTGTTTCAGGTGCGCGAGTACCGCGTGCGCCGCGGCCAGGGCCAGCGGATGGCGAACGAACGTGCCGGCGAAATAGGTGACGCCGACGGTGGGCGTGGAATCGTCGCCGAACTGCCAGTGGCCGCCGTCGAGCGCATCCATGAAACGGCGCTTGCCGGCGATGACGCCGATGGGGAAGCCACCGCCGACCACCTTGCCGTACGAGGCCATGTCGGCATCGATGCCGAGCATCGCCTGCGCGCCGCGTGGATGCGAGCGGAAGCCGGTGACCACTTCGTCGAAGATCAGCAAGGAACCCGCTTCCTCGGTGATCGCGCGCAGCTCCTGGAGGAATTCCACCGGCTGGAAATCGGGACGGCGGCTCTGCACCGGCTCGACCAGCACGGCGGCGATGGACGAGGCGCGCTCGCGGATGATCGCCAGCGACTCGGGCGTGCCGTAATCCAGCACGAGCACGTTTTCCGCCGTGTTGCGCAGGATGCCCGGCGCGGCGGGAACGGACTTGAGCTTCTTTGTGCCGCGGACGATCACCTCGTCGAAGATGCCGTGATAGGACCCGGTGAAGATCACCAGCGTGTCGCGGCCGGTGACGGTCCGCGCCACGCGCACGCAACCCATCACCGCTTCCGAACCGGTGTTGCACAGTGCCGCGCGGTCGAAGCCGGTCAGTTCGCACACCTGCTTCGCGACCACGCCGGCCAGGGGATGCTGCGGACCGATCTCGTAGCCTGCCTCCAACTGCTTGCGCACCGTATCGAGCACGAAGTCGGGCTGCCAGCCGAACAGGTTCATGCCGAAACCGTTCAGCGCGTCGACGTACATGTTGCCGTCGAGGTCCCAGACCTTGGAACCCTTGGAACGCTCGATAACGATCTGGTAGACGATTTCCTTCAGCAACGGGCGGAAGCCGTTCACCACGCGCGGATCGGCGAGGTGCGGGCGATGTTCTTCCGTATAGGCCTTGGATGCCTTGCTGCGCTCGATATAGCGGCGCATGAACGCGTCGAGGCGAGCGCGCTGCCTCGCGGAGAGGCTGGTGTTCGTGGAATGAATCCGGGCGATCGCGCCGAAGGCCTTCTTTACATCGTAGGTAGTGTGGGCAAGCGCCGCTTCCTCGTCGTTGGCGGCAGCGCCCTGGCCCTGTGCCGAAGCCGTGCCTTGTGCCGAAGCCGTGCCTTGTGTGGAACCTGTGCCCTGTGTGGGAGCCGCTTCAGCGGCGATGGCCGCTGAAGCGGCCGCCAGCTCGTCGCGAGCACCCATCGCCGCTGAAGCGGCTCCCACAGGGGCTGCGGCTCCTGCGGAAGCGGTGGCTCCCGCCAGCAACGCCAGCTGTTCCCGCATGATCTGCATCTGCTGCGCGATCACGTCCTGGACCAACCCGCCACCGGAGGCGATTGCCACCGGCGCCACCGCCGCGGCCGGCACGGCGACAGCCGCGGCCACGGGCGCCGCCGGCTGGGCTTCAGCCGGCAACAGGCGATCGATATGCGCCGCGAGCCGTTCGAACGAGGAACAGCCGTCCATCAGTTCGCGGAAGGTGATCTTCAAGGCATAGGTTTTCTGCAGTTGCAGCGCCACCTGGGTCAACGACAGCGAATCGAGCCCCAGTTCGACGAAGGTCGCCGCCGGGTCCACGCCTTCGAGTTCGGTGCCGGAGACATCCTCGAACAAGGCGGCGAGTTCGCCGACGAGACGTTGCGGACGAGCGTTGGTGGCGGGTGCGGAAGGCGTCGGCATGGGGGGAAGCTCCGGTACAGCGGCAGTGTCGGTGACGGACGGCGCGACGGGCGCCGCCGCGGCGATGGGGGTGACGGACGCGGGAAGACGTGCGTCGATCCAGTGCCGCTTGCGTTCGAAGGGGTAGGTGGGCAGCCGCACGCGGCGGCGGCTTTCGCGGTGGTCGAAGGCACCGGTGTCGATGGCGGCACCAGCCGACCACAACGCGCCGGCGGCACCCAGCCATGCGGTCCGCTCGTCGGCGGGGCCGTCGCCGAGCGAGGCGACGATGGTGCGGCCGCGGCTTTGCGCATGCTGCCGGGCGAGCAGCGCGAGGCTGGGACGCGGGCCGACTTCCAGGAAGGCATGCGTGCCGTCTTCCAGTACATGCGACAACGCAGGCGAGAAGCGCACCGTGTGGCGCATGTGCCGCGCCCAGTAATCGGGCGAGGTGGCTTCGGCATCGGTCAGGGGCAGGCCGGTCAGCGTCGAGACGATGCGCATGCGTGGCGTGGCCAGCGACACGGCGGCGACCTCGGCGCGAAACGCGTCGAGCACGGGGTCCATCATCGCCGAGTGGAAGGCATGCGAGGTGTGCAGCAGGCGGCACGCGACGCCTTCGGCTTCCAGCGTGGCGCGGAAGGCTTCGATGGCATCGGTTTCGCCGGAGACGACGCTCGCGTTCGGCGCGTTTTCGGCGGCGAGCGAAAGCGCGTCCGGAAGCCGGGCACGAAGCTCGGCGGCTCCCAGACGAACGGAAAGCATGGAGCCCGCGGGCAACGCCTGCATCATGCGGCCCCGGCGGGCGACGAGCCGGGCCGCATCGGCCAGCGGCATGACACCGGCCAGCGCGGCGGCGGCGAACTCGCCAACGCTGTGGCCGATCATCGCGACGGGTTCCATGCCCAGACTCATCCAAAGGCGGGCCAGCGCGTATTCCAGTGCGAAGGTCGCAGGCTGGGTCAATGCGGTGGCCTTGAGCGCGTCGGCGTCGCCGGCGAACATCCGGTCACGCAGGTCGAATCCGAGTTCCTCGCGCAGCGCGCCGGCCACTTCGTCGAGCGCGGCGCGGAACACCGGCTCCGTGGCATGCAGCTCGCGACCCATGCCGGCGTATTGCGAGCCCTGGCCCGGGAAGAGGAAGACCATGCCTGGCGATGGACTCGCGCAGGCACGGCACATCGCCGCGGCTGCGACGTCGCGCAGCTTCGCCACCGCGTCGTTGGTGGAGAGGGCGACGACATGGGTGCGCTGGACGAAGGCCTTGCGGCCACAGGCGAGGGTCCATGCCGCATCGGCGAGATTGCCGTCGGGATGCGCCGAGAGATGGTCGGCGAGACGGGCGGCGGCCTGGCCCAGCGCCGTCGGCGTGCGTGCCGACAGCAGCAGCAATTGCGCGCCGCTGGCCGCGTCGGACGGCGCACGCTCCGGCGCTTCCTCAAGGATCAGGTGGGCATTCGTGCCACCGACGCCGAACGAACTCACGCCTGCGCGCAACGGGCCGCCGGCGGTCTGCCATGGACGCAGCGTGTCGTTCACCACGAAGGGAGAGTCGGCCAGGTTGAGACGCGGGTTGGCCGCCTTGTAATGAAGGGAGGGTGGCAAGCGGCGCTCGTGCAGGGCGAGCGAGGTCTTGATGACGCTCGCCGCACCGGCCGCCATCACCAGGTGGCCGACGTTGCTCTTCAGGGACCCCAGTGCGCAGAAGCCCTTGTCCGTGGTGCCCTGGCGGAACGCCTGCGTCAGTCCTTCGAGCTCGATAGGATCGCCCAGCGGCGTGGCCGTGCCGTGCGCCTCGACATAGGAAATGTCACGCGGCGAGACGCCGGCATCGTCGAGGGCCATCGTGATCACGGCGGCCTGTCCGGAGGCATTCGGTGCGGTGAAGCTCGCCTTCACCCCACCGTCGTTGTTCACGGCCGCGCCGCGGATCACGGCGTAGACGGGGTCACCGTCGCGCAAGGCGTCGGAAAGGCGCTTGAGCAGCACGACGGCGGCACCGTCGCTGAACACCGTGCCCTGCGCATCGGCATCGAACGTGCGCGTATGTCCATCGGGCGAGAGCATCGATCCTTCCTGCGCGACGTAGCCACTGTTCGGCGGGCACGCGATCGACGAACCGCCCGCGAGCGCCATGCCGCAACGTCCCGCGCGCAAGGCGTCGAAGGCCTGCGCGATGGCGACCAGCGAGGTGGAGCAGGCGGTGTTCAGGCTGATCGCCGGACCGGTCAGGTTGAGCTTGTGCGCCACGCGCGTGGCGAGGTAATCCTTTTCGTTGCCGAGCATCACCTGGAAGGCGCCGAGCTTGTCGATCAGGTCGGGCCGGCCACTGATATGCCGCTGGTAGTACGTCGCGTTGTGCATGCCGCCGAATACGCCCACGGGCACCTGCTGCGCATCGGGCACATAGCCGCCGCGCTCCAGGCATTCCCAGCACAGCTCCAGGAACAGGCGTTGCTGGGGATCGGTCAGTTCGGCTTCGCGCGGGGACATGCCGAAGAAGCCCGCGTCGAACTGCTCCACGTCGTCGACCACGCCGCGCGCGGCGACATAGGCAGGATCGTCGCGATCGGCCGCGCTCACGGCGGGGTCGAGTTCGCCCGGTGCGAAGAAACGGATCGTTTCGCGGCCGGCACAGAGGTTGTCCCAGAATGTCTCGACGTCCGGCGCACCGGGAAAACGTCCCGCCATGGCGATGATCGCCACCGCTTCCCCCACCGCCGGCGCACCACCCGCGAGGCGTCCTGCCAACGCTTGACGGGTGGCGCGCCCCTCGATCGTGACCGCCACGGCGGCCGGGGTCGGTTCGGCGAAGAAGCCGACCAGGGTTGGGGTCGGCGACAGTTCTTCATGCACGCGAGTCATGGCACGCGTCGCGAGAAGGGAGCTGCCGCCGAGGTCGAAAAAGTTGTCGTCGCGGCCGACCGCGTCCAGGCCGAGGGTCTGGGCGAAGATGGCGCAGAGCCGGGTTTCGATATCGCCACGCGGCGCGACGAAGGGCGCCGCCAGTTCGGGGCGATCGCCACCGGGGGCGGGGAGGGCGCGGCGGTCGAGCTTGCCGTTGTCGTTGACCGGCAGCGCGTCGAGGCGCATCCAGGCGACAGGCAGCATATATTCGGGAAGCGTGCGGGCCAGCGCGTCACGCAGGTCGCGCGCGCTCACGCTGTCGTCGTGGCCGACGTAATAGGCGACCAGGCGCTTCTCACCGGGAACGTCCTCGCGTGCGACGACGGTGGCGGCGGTGACGCCGGGAAGCGCGCGCAGCGCGATGTCGATCTCACCGGTCTCGATGCGATAGCCGCGGATCTTCACCTGCCCATCGGCACGACCGACGAAGGCGAGGTTGCCGTCGGGCAGCCAATGCACCAGATCGCCGGTACGGTATAGCGTGCCACCGGCGACGAAACGCTCCGCCGTGAGTTCTGGCCGGTTGAGATAGCCACGGGCCACGCCGCTGCCACCGATGAAGAGTTCGCCGGTTTCGCCGGCGGCGACCTCGTTGCCCGCATCGTCGAGCACATGCAACGAGGTTTCGCCGATGGGCTTGCCGATGGGGATGGCCCGGAGGTCGTCGGGCAGTTCACGCGGTATCGGGTAGGTGGTCGCGAAGGTGGTGCATTCGGTCGGGCCGTAGCCGTTGATCAGCGTGGTGGCGGGCAACGCGGCGTAGGCCTTGCGCACGTGGGGCACGGACAGCGCCTCGCCACCCGTCAGCACCACGCTCAGGCCCGCGAGGTTGGCGGCGTCGTCGTCGACGATGGCGTTGAACAGCGCGGCGGTGAGCCAGGCGATTTCCGCACCGTGCACGGCGACGGTGCGCGCGATGCCGCAACCCGTGGGCACGCGCTCGTTGTAGACCACGCACGTGCCGCCATTGAGCAGCGGGGCGAAAATCTCGAAGGTGGATGCATCAAAACCCAGCGGTGCCGCATGCAACACCTTCGGTGCATCGAAGTCGACGTAGTCGGAGCGCAGGACGAGGCGCAGGATCGACGCGTGCCGGATCTCGACACCCTTGGGCGTTCCCGTGGACCCGGAGGTATACATGGCATAGGCGAGATCGTCGCCCGAACCCGCATGTGGGAGCCGCTTCAGCGGCGAGCGCTTGCCGGCCCAACCGCCGGTCTGGGCTTCCAGGGCGGCGACCGTGAACAGCGGAACGTCCTCGGAAACGAAGTCCAGCGTTTCGTCCGCGACGATGGCCGCGACGTCCGCGTCGCGAAGCGCGAAAGCCACGCGCTCGGCAGGCCAGCGCGTGTCGATGGGCAGATAGGCCGCGCCGGCCTTCAGCACGCCGAACAGGGCGACGATCGCCTCGACCGAACGTTCCATCAACAAGGCCACGTAACTGCCGGGTTCCACGCCCGCCGCCACCAACCCTGCCGCCACGCGGTCGCTGCATGCATCCAGCTCGGCGTAGGTCAGGCCGCACGCGTCCGATGCCACGGCGGTCCGTTCCGGGCACGCTTTCGCCACCATGGCGAAACGACCGTGGACGGTGCCGGCGTCGTGCCCGGCGGTGGAAAGTGTCTGGTTCATCATGCGGCCTCGTCACCATTGGGAGAACGCGAAGGCATAGGCCGAACGGTCGAGGCGGCCACGGCGCGGCCGGACGAGGCGCGTTGCGCTTCACGTCCGCTTGCCCGCTTGCCCCTGCCGTCCTTCGACGATCTCGCCGTGCCTTCGGCTTTCATGCGATCCCCCGTCACGCGTAGCGGGCCGGATGGCCCTTCCGCGTCTGTGGAATCTTTATATCTCCCGGGTCGGCGAGGGCATATACAACTGGCGTGCTAGCCGCCTTGGGCAAATGGCCGAGGGTGGGATTTTTTCTGGTGGGCTCCCACTACAAAAAAGGCGCCCTCAAAATGAGGACGCCCATCGTGGCAACGGGCCAAACCTATCTCTTCGACCGGAACTTGAACGAATCCAGCCGGATCACTTCGAGCGAGCGGATCTCCACATGCTTGATGCGCCCGCGGCCCTGGTCGTCGCACCTCACCTCGGTCTGCCTTTCTTCGGAACCGGGTGGAATGGTCACGATGCTGCCGATCACGCTGAAGCCGGCATCCTTGAACGACACGGTGACCTCGCGATCGGCGGATGTCACCGCGAAGCGTACGACATCCCATGAGTCGTTGAAGTTGATGAAGACGATGTTCTTGTTCGTCGTGCCGGTGGGGTACACGTCGAACCTGTCGTTTCAACGATACGGCTACGATTTCGACCAGCAGGTCAATGCGTTGCAACTGGGCGGCGGACTGGTCGCATTGGACGGCGACAACGGAACACTGCGTGTGGGCTGGGCCGCCGACCATGGCACGACCCGCGTCACGCCCAAGGCCGCGGACGGCAGCAGTTCCGCCAAGTATCGCGCCAATGGCGTGTCCGGCTGGATCACCTGGCAGCACGGCAATGGTTTCTGGGTGGACGGCGTGATCGGTTCCACCCGGTTCCGCGGCGACGTGGGAACGGACCTGCGTGGCGCGGACGTGGGCCGTATACGGGCGGACGCCTGGATCATGTCGATCGAGGTGGGAATGCCGTTCGCGCTCGGCAACGAATGGACCGTCGAACCCCGCTTCCAGCTCAAGCACCAATCCCTGGACTTCCGCGATTTCGTCGACGGCGATGGCCTGGCGGTGAAGCTTGGCACGGCGAAACAGACCAGTGCGCGCCTGGGTGGCCGCATCGCGAGAACGGCCAATCCCGTGTTCATGCCTTATGCGAGCCTCGACCTCACGCATACCGGCAACGGCGATCCGAAAGCCGATGTGTCCAGTGAAGACTGGGATATCGCCGAGCGCTTCGGCTCAGGCCGCGTGGGTAACGCGTATCGCGTGGCGGCGGGTGCGACAAGCCAGTTGGGCGAGCATGTGCAGATCTATGGCGAAGGCACCTACCAGCACTTCGTCGGCGGCTATGGCATGCGCGGCTGGGCAGGCAACGTGGGCATTCGCGTCACCTTCTGAACGGTCGACACCGCGGGCCGCGGGCGAGGTCCTCCTCCCTCGCTTCCTGGCGCATCCCTGCGCATCCGTGCTTCCTGCATCGTCCGTGGCGTCCTTCTCGTCCCGCCGCGGCCTCGTGGTGTCGAGGATCAAAGCTATCCCCTTGTAGCATCGAGAAAAATAGCCCTATGGTTGTAGGCGCCGACGTCCGTTTCCGGACACCTTCGCATCGCTTTTCGCGGCGGGCGTGTCCGTTATCGTACGCATGCCCCGCGCTGGCGCGCTTCACCACGCCGGCCGCGCCGGCACCCTGTCCGGATTCGTACAAGCCCTAGCGTATGGCGATGAGCCAGAGCGCCGCACCCTGCACGGGAGCGGCCGTCCAATGTACGCGGTAGGTGCCCGCGGCGGTCACCTGACGCCATGCCACGGCGCCCTGCACGCCGCTCTCGTCGGGCAGTTCGACGAAGGCGTCGATCAGCTGGAAACCATCGCCGGGAACGACACGCATGCGCTTGACGCCGCCGTCGCCCCACCAGAAGGCGAGCAGCGTGGCGGGGCCGTCGACATGGATCTCGCCACTGGCGACCACCAGCGACGGTTCGGCGTACGACTGGGCAAGCGCCTGCACGCGGCTGGCGTTGCGTACCTCGACGAAGGGCAGGGACAGCTCGCCACGCGGTTCCCCACGCTTGATGACGGAGACGGAGTGGTTGGCTCCGCCCTTGCCGTCCAGCGCGACATAGGCTTTCACGTCGAAGCGATCACCGTAGTTCGCATAGGTCATCGCACGGCCCAACGTGTCCCAGCGGTTGTCGTAGGTGTCGCGCGGCGACGCATCGTTGCTTGCGTATCCCGCGTTGAACACGACGAACACGCTGCCCCTGGACCGGGTGTCCACCGGGGGCGTCATGGCGGGACTGATACCCAGGCCCTCGCCTTGGCCGAGGAACACGTGCGCGCCCAGGGAAGGAGGCGTTGGATCGCTTGCCGTCACCTGGGGCGCTATCGAGAACAAGGCCGCGGCGGCCACGGTGGCGCGAAGACGGTGCATCTCGCTTCTCCAAAAGTTGTACTTGTCAGCGCGATGGCCGTGAGCGACGCTCGGCGTGCGGACCGCCTGCCTGACGATACGTCACGCGCGCCGCGCAAGGGGGCTCCACCGTGACGGACGAAACCGACTTCCTCGACCTCTACGCGAAGTTGCGCCTGGACCCCGGCTGCTCGCTGGAGGACTTCAAGCAGGCGTACCGTCGCCATGTGGCGATGTGGCACCCGGACCGGCGCCGCGGCTCGCGCGCCGACCAGTTGGCGGCGGCACGGCTGCAGAGGCTGACGGCGCAGTACGGTGCCGCGATGGATTTCCACCGCAGGCACGGACGCCTGCCCGGCGCGTTGCAGGCGGCACGTGCCGTCGATGCGGTGCCGGCCGAACCTGAAACGACGGTTCCGTTGCCCGGGGCCGCGCCGCGAGCCAGCGCGCCACCGCGGGCAACGCAGCGCGCGGTGGCGACTCGCTGGTGGCTCGCATTCGGCGTGATGGCCATCGGCGCGGTGGCATGGTCGACATGGCCTTCCAGCCAGGCAAGCCAGGAAATGGATGGGGAAGACACGGAGGATGCGACGGTATCCGGGGTCGCGAACGCACCGTCCGCATTGCAGGCACTCAGCCTCGGCATGCTGCCGGACGAGGTGATCGGTATCGAAGGCGAGCCCACGCGGCGTGCCGAGGGTCGCTGGGAATACGGCCCTTCCTGGATACGTTTCGAGCGGGGCGTCGTCGTCGACTGGTACAGCTCGCCGTTGCGCCGCCTTCGCACGGAGTCGCCACGCCCGCGGTCGTAGCTCGCCCGTCACGCCGGTACCGCCGGGAATCACCGTGCGCCACGCCCGAATAGCACGACCTCCACCGTCTCGATGAGGATCACGACATCGAGGAAGAGGTTGTGGTTCTTCACGTAGAACAGGTCGTACTTGAGTTTCTCGGCGGCGTCTTCTTCCGAAGCGCCGTACGGATAGCTCAGTTGCGCCCAACCGGCCAGGCCCGGCTTGATGCTGTGGCGAAGGCTGTAATAGCGGATCTTGTTCTGCAGGTCGGAAACGAATTGCGGCCGCTCCGGGCGCGGTCCGACGATGCTCATGTCGCCACGGATCACGTTCCACAGTTGCGGCAGCTCGTCGAAACGCAGCTTTCGGCAGATGCGTCCCACCCGTGTCACGCGGTCGTCGTTGCTCGATGCCCAGCGCGCGACGCCGTCCATTTCGGCATCCGTGCGCATGCTGCGGAACTTGTACAGCCAGAAGGTGCGGCCGTGCTCGCCGACGCGCTCCTGGCGATAGAGGATGGGCTGGCCACGGCCGGATTCGATGCGAATCGCCAGGGCGACACCGAGCATGACCGGCCAGCAGAGCAGGGCGATCAGCAGGGATGCCGCCAGGTCGAAGCCGCGCTTGGCGAACAAGGCCAGCGGCGTGGCGTTGAAGCCGCCGGAAAACACCAGCCAGGAAGGATCGAGCATGGTCAGCTGCACGCGTCCCGCCTCGCGCTCGACGAACGTGGTCAGGTCGGTGATCTGCACGCCGAGCTGGCGGCAGGCCAGCAGGTCGTCCATGGGCAGGCTGCCCCGGCGGTCGTCCACGCCCACCACGATCTCGTGCAGCTTCTCGCGCCGCGCCAGTGCGGCGAGCGAGCCCGCCGGTTCGATCAACAGGGATTCGGGGATCGCGACAGCCTCGTTGGCTCCGCGCACATAGCCCAACAGGCAGAAACCGCGACGGTCCGAACGACGCCGCATGCGATTGTGGATCTGCGCGGCACGTTGTCCGGCGCCCAGGACGAGCACGCGTCGCTTGAGCGATTCCATTTCGACCAGGCGCATGAACACCGCGCGGAAGCCCGCCGTCGACAGGAAGCCGATGACCAGGGCCATGCCGAGTACGCCGCGGCCCACGTAGGCCTGCGGGATCACGTAGTAGCCGACGACCAGCACCAGACCGCCGAGGATGAAGGCGATGGCATGCCGCGCGAGTTGGCCGCGCCAGCTCATCCGCAGCGTGGCGCGATATTCGCCGAGCGCGGCCATGCACAGGAAGATGACCGCGGCGAACATCACCGCCCGCGCCGTCAGTGAATGCGTGGACGCCGCGAGGTCCTCCGGCGAGGTCGCGAAGCGAATCCATACGGCCACGTTGAGCGAGGCCGCGAGCAACAGGAGTTCGCAGGTGCCCAGCAAGGTGAGCCAGCGCACGATCGGCTGCCTGAACAGACGGATCATCGGATGTTCCCCTCGATGCACGCATGGACGCGTGCCGGTACCTCAAGGCTATGGAGCGGCCACGCGCCTGTCGATTGCACTTCCGGCTGGCGCACGGCTAGGCCGAATGGCCGCCTGATGCGTGCGTGCGACGCGATGTGTATCGCCGCTGTTACAGCAGCACGCGCAACTGCTCGGCGAGCCGCAGGCTGAGTGCGACGATGGTGAAGGTGGGGAACGCCCAGCCGCCAGTCGGGAAGACCGAACTGCCGGCGATATGCAGGTTGTCCATGCCATGCACCTTGCCCTGCGGATCGACCACGCCCTGCGCCGGGTCTTCGGCCATGCGCGTGGTGCCGATGTGATGCGCGGTACCTCGAAGTGCGGGTGGCTCTTCGCCGTACGTCCATGGCGCGGGTTCGAAGCGTCCATTGCAGGCCCTGGCAAGGCCGCCGCCGGCGATGTGGGTCATGGTGCGCCAGGTGTGCCGGTCGAGTTCGTTGAGGCGCCAGTCCACGCGCACGCGTCGCAGGCCCAGCCCGTCGACATCCGTACCGAGCGTGACCCGGCTGTCACGATGGGGCGCCTGTTCGAAGAAGCCGACCAGCTCGACGCGATCGCTGCGCACCACCGGGCGGTCCGCGACCTTCTGCGCCACCGCGCGGATCACGTCGCCGATGTTCAGGCCGAGCCGGATCGCGTTGATGGCGAGGCCCTGGTGGATGGTCGCCACATCGCCACCAGGCCCGTTTTGCAGGGCGGCGCAGAGCCGTGCCTCAAGCAGGGTCGCCTCCGTCCGCACGGGAGGGCGCAAGGTGGCGCGCAGGCCGCGCAGGGCGCGGATACCCTGGGGCACCTGGCCTTCCACGGCAAAGGGATGCACGCGCGCGTTGAGGCTGCGATGGCGTCGCTGGGCTTCCATGGAAAGGCCGATCTCCGGCGCGAGCGGCGCACGTACCTTGCCGATCGTGCGCTCGTACGGACGGGTGACGCGATCGGGCTCGTCCGCGCGGATCGTGCCGATCGTGCCCCGGGGATGGTCCATGAAATACCGGCCGACCAGGTCGCGGTCGTTGCCGAGTCCACTGGACGCGACGCTGTCGGAGAGCAGGAGGATGCGCGCGTTCTCGATACCGCCCGCCGCCAACACGTAATGCCGCGCACGCACGCGGCCGCGGCGACCGTCGAGCGTGCCGATCCGGGCGCCGGTGACCACGGTCGCATCGGCGTTGGATTCGAGTTCCATGACGTTCGCATGCAGCAGCACGGTGATGTTCGGTGCCTGGTGCAGCTCCTCACGGTAGGCTTCGCCGAACGTGATCGGGCTCCTGGCGAAGATGAAGTTGGCGAGTTCCCCGGCGTCGAGGTCGAGGGGGCGGCGTGGCGGCGGGCCGTCGAACGCGCCGGGCCCGAAACCGTGCGAGGCATCGATACGGCAGAATTCGCGGGCGCGCTCGTACCAGGGGGCAAGCTCGGCGAAACGCAGCGGCCAGCCACTGTCGGGTACCCAGTCACGCGGTTCGAGGTCGCTGTCGGCGAAGGGGATGCAGCCACCGCCCCACAGCGTGCAACTGCCACCGAACACGCGCATGCGCGAGGTACCGGCATCGAAGGGGAGGTCGCCGGTGGAGTCGCCTTCGTACAAGGACTGGCTGCGGTCCTCGCCGGCGAGACCGCCCCCTTCGATGAGGCAGATCGTGGTGGAACTTCCGGCGAAGGCACGGGCGATGGCGATGCCGGCCGGCCCGGCACCGACGATGCACAAGTCGGCCTGGAGGTCGGCGGGTGCCGACCCATCGAGGTAGTCGACGATCAAGATGCGCCTCCCGTTCTTATTGCGCGCATCCTATGCACCGTAAAATTCGCGATACCAGGCGACGAAGCGCGCCACACCTTCGGCCACGTCGATCTTCGGCGCATAGCCGGTGGCCTGGACGAGCGCGGAAACGTTCGCTTCGGTGTCGGGGACGTCGCCAGGTTGCAGCGGCAGCATGTCCAGCCGCGCCGTACGTCCCAGGCATTTCTCCAGCACTTCGATATAGCGCAGCAACTCCACCGGCTTCTCGTTGCCGATGTTGAAGAGGCGATAGGGCGCGACCCCGCTCGTGCCCGGGTCGGGCCGGTCCCCGGACCAGTTCGCGTCGGCGGCGGGTATCCGGTCCAGCGTGCGCAGCACGCCCTCGACGATGTCGTCGACGTAGGTGAAGCTGCGCTTGTGCCTGCCGTGGTTGAAGACCCGGACGGGCTCGCCGGCGAGGATGGCCCGGGTGAACAGGAACAACGCCATGTCGGGCCGGCCCCACGGCCCATAGACCGTGAAGAAGCGCAGGCCGGTACAGGGGAGGCCGTAGAGGTGGGCGTAGCTGTGCGCCATCTGCTCGTTGGCCTTCTTGCTGGCCGCATACAGCGTCAACGGGTGTTCGGTGGGCTGGTGCTCGGAAAACGGCATGCGCGTATTCGCGCCATACACCGAACTGGTCGAGGCGAAGACGAGGTGTTCCACCTCGTGCCTGCGGCATCCTTCCAGTACGTGGAGGAAACCGGTCACATTGCTCGACACGTAGACGTGCGGGTTGGTCGCGGCATAGCGCACGCCCGCCTGCGCCGCCAGGTTGATGACCCGGCGGGGCTTGTGCGTGGCGAACGCGGCCTCGATCGCCTCGCGGTCGGCGAGGTCGGCATGCACGTGGGTATAACCGGGATGGCCCTCGAAGTGGGACAACCGCGCTTTCTTCAGGGCCACGTCGTAGTAGTCGGACAGGTTGTCCAGCCCGATCACCTCGTCGCCGCGCTCCAGCAGGCGCGTCGCGACGTGATATCCGATGAAGCCGGCGGTGCCCGTGACGAGTATTTTCATACGGGCCGCCGCATCGTCAGAGCCTGCCGTCCACCGCATCGCGGGGCAGCACGTACTTCACGTCGTAGACCACGGACAATGGCTTTCCGAACGCACGGATACCCTCCGCGCCAAGGGCGACGAACTCACGATGGCCCACCGCGACCACCACGGCGTCGTAGCCTCCATGCGCGGGCTCCGCGACCGGATCGATACCGTATTCGTGCATCGCCTCGCTGGCGCGGACCCAGGGATCGTGGACATCGGCCGCGACACCATAACCTTCCAGGGCATGGAGGATGTCGACCACCCGCGTATTGCGCAGGTCCGGGCAGTTTTCCTTGAAGGCCAGGCCCAGCACCAGCACGCGGGCGGCAACCGGGTTGATGCCCTTGCGCACCATCAGCCGCACCAGTTCTCCCGCGATGTACGAGCCCATGCCGTCGTTCGTGCGGCGGCCTGCGAGGATCACATCCGGATGGTGGCCCACCTGCTGGGCCTTGTGCGTGAGGTAGTACGGGTCGACGCTGATGCAATGGCCGCCGACCAGCCCGGGCCGGAATGGCAGGAAGTTCCACTTCGTCCCCGCGGCCTCGAGCACTTCCAGGGTGTCGATGCCGAGTTTGTTGAACAGGATCGCCAGGTCGTTGACCAGGGCGATGTTGAGATCGCGTTGCGTGTTCTCGATCACCTTGGCGGCTTCGGCCACCTTCATGGAACTGGCGCGATGCGTTCCCGCGGTGATGATCGAGCGATAAATGCCGTCGACGAAATCGGCGACGGCGGGCGTCGAGCCCGACGTGACCTTGAGAATCCCCGTCACCCGATGTGCCTTGTCGCCCGGGTTGATGCGTTCCGGGCTGTATCCCGCGAAGAAGTCCTCGTTGAAGACCAGCCCGGAAATGCGTTCCAGGATCGGTACGCAGACTTCTTCCGTACAACCGGGATAGACGGTGGACTCGTAGACGACGACATCGCCGCGTTTGAGAACCTTGCCCAGGGTTTCACTCGCGCGGACCAGGGGCGTCAGGTCCGGGCGGCGGGCGTCGTCGATGGGCGTGGGCACCGTGACGATGTAGACATCGCACCCGGCCAGCTCGTCGACATCGGAGGAGAAGCGGAGGCGATCCGCCGTGCCAAGCTCGTCCGCATCGACTTCCAGGGTGGCGTCATGGCCTCCACGCAGCTCCTCGACACGTTCGCGGCGGATATCGAAGCCCAGGGTCGCGTAGCGCTTGCCGAACTCCACCGCGAGCGGCAGGCCGACATAGCCCAGGCCCACGATGCCGATACGCACCGTATCCAGGGGCCGGGGGACGAAGCCGCCCGCCGCCGCCCATGGGCGCCCGTTCGTCACGGGTTCGGTCACATCGGCGTGGCCGGTGGCCCCTCTGAGGCTTGTTGTATCCATGCCGGAGTCCTACCCTTTCGATGACGTCGGAAATCCCCCTCTGGCGGAGGCGACGAAAGCGTAGCAATGCAGGCCTGGCTTGCCTGTATGGCTTACGGAGGTGGTCGAATGGCCGATATCGGCAAGGCGCTGGCGTTTACAAGGCGTTCCCGCCGAGATATGGTTCGTCCGGAATCGCCCACGGATGTGGGCATACGACTACATAATGGCTTCCTGGTCCACTCATGTCCGCGCGATCCTACTTTGGCTCTGTGCGCGTGGCCTTGCTGGACGACCATGCGCTCGTCCTGAAAGGATTGATCGCACATCTTGAGAAATCTCCCTCGATCGTCGTCGTCGGCAGTCACGCGAGCAGTCGCAGCTTCCGCGCCATGCTTGCCACCATGCCGGTGGACGTCGCCCTGATCGACTATTCGCTCGCTCTGGACGACATCGACGGCATCGCCCTGATCAAATTGCTGCGGGCGGGCTATCCGAGGATGAAGATCCTGGTGGTATCCGCGCATGACCAGGGCCTGGTGATCCACAGCCTGCGCCAGGCCGGTGCCGATGGATTCGTCGCCAAGAGCCAGGACCCCGACGAAGTGATCCGCGCCATCGACGCGGTCATGACCGGCAGGGAGTACCTGCCGCCGCGCGACCAGGACGTCGCCGAACCGCCCGGGGTGGTGGCGCTTTCGCCGCGCGAATGGGAGGTGATCCGGCAGTTGCTCGAGGGGCTGACCGTCGGCCAGATCGCGGCGCGGTCGGGCCGTAGCCTGAAAACGATCAGCACTCAGAAGTCCGCCGCGTTCCGCAAGCTGCGCGTCACGTCCGACAATGAGCTTTACCTCCTCCGGGATTACATCCTCGCGCTCGGCGCTGGCCCGACGTGAGGCGGGCCTTCGCGTTCATCCTTTCGTTGCTCGTCGTATCGAGCGTCGTGGCGGGCGAGGTGCCGGATGCCGAGGCGCGCAAGCGCTGGATCGCCGCGCACCCCGAGCTACGGATAGCGATCGATCCGCAACAGGGTTCCGAGATAAGCAATGGCCAGTCCAATCCGCTGGTCGGCCAGTACCTGGAACTGGTGGCGCGGCATACCGGGCTGCGCGTGACGACGGTGCGCACCCGCTCGTGGGAGGAATCGGTTCGCGCCTTCCTCGACGGCCGCATCGACATGTTGCCCTCGCTCAGCGATCGCCTGCTCATGGCGGATGTGGGCGACCGGGCGCTGATTTCCGCGCCGTTCTACGTCGGCCGTACCGTCATCATCAGCCGCACCGTGGGGCCGGCGACGCTCGACATGCATGCGCTGGAGGGCCGCACGATCGCCTTTAAGGGAGGCGGCGTCTACGAATCCTGGCTACGTCGGGAGCACCCCTCGATCACCCGCCTCCCGCTGGCCGATGTCCACCAGGTGCTCGCGGCGGTGGAGACGGGCATCGCGGATGCCGCCGTGGGCGTGGACGTGGCCTACCATCCCATCGTCCGGCGCGACTACACGTTGAGCCTGCGTATCGCCGGCAATGTCAGCGAAATGCCGGTCACGATCCGCGTGGCGGTGCGCAAGGACGCGCCGGAGCTGTTGGGTATCCTCGACGACAGCCTGCGCGGCGTCAGCGTGGACGAGAACCAGGCAGTGATCGAGCGCTGGCTGGAAACCGCCTACCTGCGCGCTCCCACGCTGTCCCAGGTGGCTTCCGCCTACCGCGTCGAGATCGGCCTGGGCCTGGCGCTCGTGCTGGTGTTGTTCTTCGCCCTCTGGCAGCTGCGGCGCGCGCAACTGGCGTCGCGCAGGGGCGAGAAGCAAAAGACGATGCTCCTGGCGGTCATGAGCCATGAGGTGCGCAACGCGGTGAATGCGGTGGTCTCATCGATCGATCTCCTCTCGCGCACGTCGCTGGAGGGACCACAACGCGACCTGATGGCCATCGCGCAGTCGAGTAGCCGGAATCTTCAGAATCTTCTCAAGAGCGCGCTGGACTACAGCCGCTCGGAAAGCGTCGGTTTCACCGCCGACCTCGCCGCCTGCGATGCCGTCGCCGTGGCGCGGCAGGTGATCGAAGGCCAGCGGGGAACGATCGAGCAGAAGGGATTGGCGGTGCGCCTCGACCTGCCCATGGGCCCGTTGCCCTGGTTGTTGCTCGACGAGACCCGCCTGCGCCAGCTGATGGAAAACCTGCTGTCCAACGCGGTGAAGTTCACCGAACGCGGACACGTCGGCATCGCCATGTGGCAATCGGCCGGCGAGGCGATGGACGATGTTCGCCACTTCATCGTCGAGGTGTTCGATACCGGGATCGGCGTGCCGCCGGAAAGGCAGCGCCAGCTCTTCAGGCCCTTTTCACAGGCGCATGGCGTGCATTCCGCACGCATGGGAGGCAGCGGCCTCGGCCTGGGTATCTGCGCGGAAATCGTGCGCCATCTCGGTGGGCGTCTCGACCTGAGCAGCGATGTCAGTGTCGGTACGGCGGTCCGGATCGAGCTGCCGACCAGCCGCGTTCCCGTGACGCCCCCGGCCGACGGGCCGGAAACGGCCGGCGGCGAAACGGCCCCCGCGGTGAGTGGCGTCGTATTGCTTGTCGAGGATCACCCTGCCAACCGGCAGATCATCGCGGCACAGTTGAAGTTCCTGGGTTACGAGACCCATGCCGTGGATCATGGCCAGGCGGCGATCGATGCCTTCGTGCCCGGCCACTTCGCCGGCGTATTGCTGGATTGCGAGCTGCCGGACATGCAGGGCTACGACATCGCCGCGGAATTGCGCGCGCGTGAGGCGTCCGCCGGTGTATCGAGTACCCGCTTCATCGCCATTTCCGCGAACGACGGCGAGGCCCACATCCGGCGTTGCGAGGAAAGCGGCATCGACACGGTGCTGGGCAAGCCCCTGTCGCTCGATGGCCTGAAGGACGCCCTTGCCGGTGCGCCGGGAACGACGCTGGCCGAGCGGTCCTTCCACGACGAGAGCGTGCGCGACGTCGCCGCCATCCGCGCGGCGATGGAAGAGGCCGATCCGGAAGCGGCCTTGCACGTGGCGCACAGGCTCAAGGGGGCCGCCCTGGTATTCGGTGCGATGGCCCTGGTGGAAGACGTGGAGCGCGTGGAGGCGCTGCTCCAGGCACGTCCGGTGCCGCGCGGCGACATCGACGCCTTGCTGCAGGAAATTGCGGACGGGTTGTAACGTTTCTTTCAATTTCCGTCACCGTCCCCCATGTCATGCTGGTTTCCTTCGTCCCCCAAGTAACGGAGTCCAGCATGACAAGCATCAACGCATCTGCAAGCGGCACGTTCAGGATAGGCGGCGATCTCGAGGTCAACCGCCTCGGCTTCGGTGCCATGCGTATTACCGGCAAGGGCATCTGGGGCGATCCCGCCGATCCCAAGGCAGCGCGCGACACGCTGGCGAAGCTGCCCGCGCTGGGCGTGAACCTCATCGATACCGCCGACAGCTACGGGCCCTACGTCAGCGAGGACCTGATTCGCGAGGTACTGCATCCGTACAAGGGCATGGTCATCGCGACGAAAGGCGGCCTCACCCGGCATGGCCCGGATATCTGGGCTCCCCTGGGCCGTCCGGAGTACCTGCGCCAGTGCGTGCTGATGAGCTTGCGCCGCCTCGGTGTCGACCGGATCGACCTCTGGCAGTTGCATCGCATCGACGCCAAGGTGCCGCGCGACGAGCAGTTCGGCGTGATCCGCGACATGCAGGACGAAGGCCTCATCCGCCACGTGGGCCTGTCCGAGGTCAACGTCGAGGAAATCGAAGCCGCCTCGAAGTTCTTCAAGGTCGCGACGGTGCAGAACCTGTACAACCTCGGCAATCGCCAGAGCGAGGCGGTGGTGGATTACGCGGACAAGCACGGCATCGGCTTCATCCCCTGGTACCCGCTGGCCGCCGGCGATCTCGCGAAGGATGGCTCGGTGTTGTCCGCCATCGCGAAGAAGCTAGGGGCGACCGACGGCCAGGTGGCGTTGGCATGGCTGCTGAAACGCACACCGGTGATGTTGCCGATTCCCGGCACCGGCAGTCCCGGTCATCTCGAGGAAAACGTCAAGGGCGCCTCGCTGAAGCTCTCGCAAGAGGATTACGAAGCGCTGGAGCATGCGGTGAAGAAGTGACCGGGGCGGGGCGAGGAGTGCCTAGCGGGCGTGGAACGACGGCTGGTCCGCACGTTCCGCGCGTGCCTCGTACAGCTTGCGGTCCGCCATGGCGAGCGTGTCCGACAGGATCGCCCCGCGAGGCTTCAAGGCCGCGCCGAGGGTGAAGGCGATCGGCGCCTCCGCCGCGTTCGCGCGTAATTGCTCCACGAGGACCGCGAGGCGATCGTTGTCGGCCTCGCGCATGACGACCAGGAACTCGTCGCCACCCAGGCGGATCACGGCGTCGCCGTGACGGACGTGCTTGCGCAGGAACTGCGCCACGCCGACCAGTACGTCGTCGCCGCGTTGGTGCCCGTAGGTGTCGTTGACCGCCTTGAAACGGTCGAGGTCCACGGCGATGCAGCCCAGCGGTTCATCCATGGAGGATTCCGCCAGGTAGGCCAGGTAACGGCGATTGAAGCACTGCGTGAGTGGATCGCTCAGCGACCATTCGCGCAATTGCCGTTCCTGCCGGTGTTGTTCCGTGATGTCCTGCGCGTGGCCGAGCACGTAGCGCTCTTCACCATCGTCGTCGAGCACGTTGTGGTAGGCCCAGATGCGCAGGTCGCCGTTTGCCGCACACAGTTCCAGGCGTCCCGAGTCGCTGCCCGTCGCGGCGATCCGCTGAAGGTACTGCTGGAACAGCGGCATGTTCTCCGGCCGCATGAAGTCGGAGAGGGGGCGCCCCATCAGCTGGTTGATCGGGTAGCCGAGCGACCTCGCCGCGGCGGGATTGATCGAGAGCAGGATGCCATCCAGGTCGTGCGTGCAGATCAGGCCGAGGCTGAACTGGAACAGCTGGCGAAAGCGCCGCTCGCTCGCTTCCACCGATGCGACCGCATTGCGCAGGATGTCTTGCCATTCCTGCGCGCCACGCCGGAGATCCCTCTCGGCGGTGATCTCCCGGGCCAGTTCCGCATTGCGTTCGACATCCAGGCTACGCTGTTCGAGCACCTGTTCGGCCACCTTGGCCAATTCCGCGAGGATCGTCTTTTGCCGGACATCGAAGTGAGCCTGTGCGCCGGCGGCGGCCAGGTCCGCAAGCGTCATCGGCGCGCCCGCCACGAGCGAAGCGGCCCGCAGGAGGCTTTCGAACAAAGGTTGGCGCGTGCTGTCCAGGCGGGTCTCCGTGTGGCGCGGGCCGTGGGGGAAGATGGTAGTGGACGGTACCGGTTAGCTCGGCCGCGGGGAGTGATGCGCGTCACGTGCCCGTCGGAGTCCACGGCGAGCCCGCCTAATGCAGCTTGACCGGGGGCAGCGTCGTATTGCGCAGCCAGTCCGCCAGCCACAGCGCGGTGGCTCGTGGCCATCCATGCAGGGTGGCGCGATGCATGTGCTGGAGGGAGACATAGAGCATCTTCGCCAGCCAGCCGCGCATGGGGATCGGTGCCTTGCCGCGTGACCCCGACGGCAGTTCGCCGGTGGCCTGGCGTTCGCCCAGGGATACCAGGGTGCCCTTGGCGTGATAGGTGAACGGCGATACCGGTTCACCGAGGATCGCGCGCGGCAGGGCCCGGGACAGGTAGTTGGCCTGCTGGTGCGCCGCCTGTGCGGTGGGCGGCACGCTGGGACCGCCGGGCGTGGCGGGGGCGAAGGCGCAGTCGCCGATGGCGTAGACGTGGTCGACACCTTGTGCGGCCAATCCGCCATCGACCACGATCCGTCGATCCTTGGACAACTGGAAGGGCCCGAGGCCCTGGACCATGTCGTGGCCGGTGACGCCGGCGGCCCATACCTGGATGTCGCAGTCGATCGTGCTGCCGTCGGACAAGTGGAACGCACCGCGCTCCACGGATTTCACGCCTACGCCCACGCGCACCACCACGCCCATATGCTCGAGTATCCGCTGCGCCGACGCGGAGGTTCGCGGGTCCACGGCGGGGAGCACGCGCGGGGCCATGTCCATGAGGGTGATGTCGAGCTTGGAGGCGGAATCGAGGCCCCCATAGCGGTGCATGTCGTTGAAGGCATGGTGCAGTTCCGCGGCCAGCTCGACACCCGTGGCGCCCGCGCCGACGATGCCGATGGAGATGCGCCGGGTGGGATCGCCCGCGCTGCGCAGGGCCAGCGCGAGGATCTTCCTGCGCAGCGCGACAGCCTGCGCCGGGCTGTCGAGCATGTCGCAATAGTCGAGCACGCCGGGCGTGCCGAAGTCGTTCACGCGGCTGCCGAAGGCGAGCACGAGCGTGTCGTAGGAAAGCGCGCGGGGCGGCAGGATCAACTCGTCCGTCTGTGGCAGGCGCACTTCCTCCAGGTCGATCGTACGTGCCTCGGTATCCACCCGCTTGAGGGCGCCGGGTTCGTAGCGATAACCATGGGACTGGGCGTGGGCCAGGAAGGGCACGGCTTCCTCGCCGTCACCGAGCAGGCCGGCGGCGAGTTCGTGCAGGCGTGGCTTCCAGAAATGACTGGGGTCCCGGTCGACCAGGGCCACGTCGAGATCGCCTCGCTTGCCGAGCCGGGTGGCGAGTTCGATGCCTGCCGCGCCCCCGCCGACGATGACCACGGTATGCGTGCCCGGTTGTTTCGAAGCGGCCATGAGCGAGTCTCCAGGTATTTGTCACCCAGCATACCGGCCAAATCGTTGGTTGCTTGCGAAGACCTGCCGTGCCATATAAACAAGCTTCCCTGGAGAAGATTCCATGTTCCAGTCACCGGTGTCGCGGATCGACGCCAAGCTCGCCGTCGTCTTTCAATCCCTGGGCTTGCCTGCGCACCTGGCTCGCGTACAGCCGTCCGATCGCCCCGAGCTGGGCGATTTGCAATGCAACGGCGCGCTTGGCGGCGCGCGGGACCTGCGACGGGCGCCCCGGCTCATCGCCGAGGACATCGCGTCATGCCTTCGCGGTGATCCGGCTTTCGCTTCTGTCGAGGTGGCCGGCCCCGGCTTCGTCAACCTGCGCTTGTCCACGGACTTCCTCGCCGCGTGCGCCGCCGACATGGCCGTCGACGAACGCCTGGGCATCGCCGATGAGGGGCGAGGCCGTCTCGTCATCCTGGACTTCGGTGGCCCGAACGTGGCCAAGCCCTTGCACGTGGGCCACCTGCGCTCACTGGTGCTCGGTGAGAGCCTGCGCCGCATCCATTCGGCAACGGGCTGGCGTACGCACGCGGACGCGCACCTTGGCGACTGGGGCCTGCAGATGGGCATGCTGAGCGCCGCGATCCGCCATCGCGCGCCGGAGCTGGCTTATTTCCATCCGGCGCCGGGCCAGCCGTATCCCGCGAATCCCCCGGTGACGCTGCAGGAACTGGAGCGGCTTTACCCGGAAGCCGCGGCGGCATGCCGGGCGGACCCGGAGCGGATGGCCGAGGCGCGCGCGGATACCGCGGCGTTGCAAGCGGGCGATCCGGGTTTGCTCGCGTTGTGGCACGCCATGCGTGCGTTGAGCCTGGAAGCCCAGATCGCCGACTTCCGGGAGCTGGGCATCGTGTTCGACGCGCTGGACGGGGAAAGCGACGTACGCGATGCCATCGCGCCACTGGTCGAGCGTCTGCTCGCGTCGGGGGTGGCACGGCAGAGTGACGGCGCCCTGGTGGTGGACGTGGCCGATCCAGGCGATAGCCACGACATACCGCCGTTGCTGCTGGCCAAGAGCGATGGCGCCGCGCTCTATGCGACCACCGACCTCGCCACCCTGCAAGCGCGCGCCGCGATGGGTGGCCTCGCACGCGTGGTGTATGTGGTCGACCAGCGTCAGGCGCTGCATTTCGCCCAGGTATTCCGTGCCGCGCGAAAGGCGGGCATCGCGCCTGGGGTGGAGCTGCTGCACGCGGGCTTCGGCACCGTGAACGGCCGCGACGGCAAGCCGTTCAAGACGCGCGACGGCGGCGTGGCCAAGCTCACCGACCTCCTCGACGAAGCCGTCGAACGGGCCGCCACACGTATCGGTGAATCCGGTTATGGAGCCGGCCTCGACGACGCCGGACGCCGGGCGCTTGCACGGCAAGTGGGCATCGGTGCGGTGAAATTCGCCGACCTCTCCGGCGATCGCCTGTCCGGCTATGTGTTCGACGCGGATCGCCTGGTGGCGTTCGAAGGGCGCACTGGGCCCTACCTGCAATACGCCTGCGTGCGCTTGCGTTCGTTGCTCGACAAGGCAACCAGCTTCGCATCCGGACCGGTGATGCCGGTCGTGGACGAAGAGCGCGACCTGTTGCTGTCGTGTCTTGGCTTCGCGGACACGGTGTCGGAAGCAGGACGCGAACTGCAGCCAGGCATCCTCGCGGAGTACGCGTTCGGCGTGGCACAGCGTTTCAGCCGCTTTTACGCGGCCTGCGACGTGATCGGCGAACCCGATCCCGTCGTTCGTGCCTCCAGGCTAGGCTTGTGCATGCTGACCCGGCGTGTGCTCGAAACATCGTTGGACCTGCTCGGCCTGGACGTCCCACCGCGCATGTAGCAGGCAGGGGAGGGGCCGTGGCGTCAGCCGCCACGGCCCTTGCCATCACGCCTTCGAGTAGGCCTCGGTCGCGTCCATCACGCGCGCCGAGTAAACCAGCGCGGCGCCGGCGTTGAGTGCCACCGCCACGCCGAGCGCTTCGGCGATCTCTTCCTTCGTCGCACCGTTCTTCAGCGCTTCCGCCGTGTGCACGGTGATACATCCGTCGCAACGCGTCGTCACCGCGACGGCGAGCGCGATCAACTCGCGTGTCTTCGCGTCGAGATGGTTGGTCTTCGCTCCCGCGGCGGAAAGCGCCTGGTAGCCCTGGACTGTGCCGGGGCTCAGCTTGGCGATTTCGCCGATACGTCCCATCAATTGGCTGCGATATTCGACCCAATCAAGCATGACCTATTCCTCCGGTGATCCGGCGGCACGGTATGCGTCGTCGGAAGACAGATCATGATCCTGGTCAGGGGGCGTGTGAACGCCGCGGTGGCGCAAGGTTTGGCTCGATCGTCTCAGCGCCGCCCGTGGCGTGGCCGGACGGAAGGTCGCAGGGGGCGCGCATTTCCCCGGAATGCCGGGTCTTGGCGGTAGCTTTCCAGGAGAAGCACTCAAGGAGACCACCGTGCGTTACCTCAAAGCCCTCACCGCGACCCTGCTGTGCGCCACGGCGCCCGTTTTCGCCCAATCGACCGAATCACCCTGGCTGCTGCATGTCGGCATCCATGTCGTCGACCCCGCCTCGCACACAGGCCATCTGGCCGGCATGCCCGCCAGCGTGGACAAGAGCACACGTCCTACCGTGAGCATCGAGTACAAGCTCGATCCCGCATGGAGCATCGAGGCCCTTGCCGCGGTGCCGTTCGAGCATGACGTGCGGTTATCCGGGCAGCGCGCGGTCCGTGTAAAACAGTTGCCTCCCGTGATCGGTGTGAACTATCGGTTCCTTTCCGGTGAGCACGTATCGCCGTTCGTGGGCGTCGGCGTGAACTACACGAAGTTCTTCGACGCCAAGGGGCGTGGCATCCTGGAAGGTGCCGATACCCATCTCGAGTCCAGTTGGGGCATCGCATGGCATGCCGGCGTGGACATCACGCTGGACCCGCGCTGGAGCTTCACCGTCGATGCGCGATACATCGATATCGACAGCACGGTGAGCGTGGCGGGAGCGACGGTCGGCACGGCTCACATCGATCCCTGGGTCTACGGCATGAGCGTGGGATATCGCTTCTGATTTGCCTGCCGTGCCGTGACCATGAATACTTCGGGCATGGATGCTCTTACCCGCGTGCTCGAACTGGCCAGTGTGCAAGGTGCCCTCGATGTACGCTGTTACCTCGCGGGCGGCTTCAGCCTCGATCATGAGGACGCCTTGCCGGGCGAAGCGCCGTTCCATCTCGTGCTTGCCGGTGCGGCAAGGCTGGAACTGCCAGGCCATGCCACCGTGCACATGGTCGCGGGCGATCTGGTCGTGCTTCCGCAGGGTACCCGTCATCGCATTCACGATGGCGGGCCGCGTTCGGCGGCCGTGGAACCGCTACTGGACGCCCGTGGTCCGCTGGATATCAAGCGGAACACGCTGGGGCCAGCCGACCTGGACCTGCTCTGCGGGCGTTTCACGTTCGCGCCCGATGCGGCGCGCCTGCTGCTGAGCGCGTTGCCTGAAGTCATGCATGTGAAGCTCGCGGACGACCACGGTCTCGGCGCGCTGGAAGCCATCGTCGGTATCTTCCGCGAGGAAGTGACACGACTCGAACCCGGCGCCATGTCGGTAGTGACGGCATTGACGCGCGCCTTGTTCGTCTTCGCCCTGCGTGCCCATCTCCGCCAGGGCGGCTTGCCGCCATCGTTGCTCTCGTTGATGGGTGATCCGCGGCTCGCCAACGCGGTGCTCGCGATGCTGCGCGATCCGGCACGTGAGTGGACCGTGGCGATGCTGGCGGCGGAAGCGGCGATGTCGCGCGCCACCTTCGCCAGGCACTTCGAGGCGAAGGGCAAGGTTCCGCCGCACGAGGTGCTTACCCTCCTGCGCATGCACCTCGCCGGCGATCTGCTGCGTCGCGGGGAGCTTACGGCTGGCGCCGTGGCCGATCGCGTGGGCTACAAGTCGGAGTCGGCGTTCGGCAAGACCTTCACCCGTGTCATGGGCACCACGCCGGCCCGCTTCCGGCGGGATAACCAGCCGGCGTAAAAAGCGGTTCCGGTGGCGGCAGCCCTTGTGGGAGAACTCTTGTGGCAGAGCTCTTGTGGGAGCCGACCTTGTCGGCGATGGGTGCTTGCCTCGACCTGGATCGCTGCCGCGGGATCGCCGACAAGGTCGGCTCCCACCAGGGTGCGGCGAGAGTGGGATGCATGACCCATCGGGGCGTACGCAAGATGCGGATGGTTTGCGGGTGGCTGGCGGAGGACGATGCACCTGACCCCCACAAGGAGCCCTTCGCCATGTCGTTCCGCATTACCGGCCTCGATCCCCAGCCTTACGTCTCGTTGTATGGCCTCGACGAGGCATCGCTCAAGGCTCATGGCGTGATCCGCGTCATGGCCACCGATGACACCGGGTTTCCCGAACGCGTGGAACTTCGCGCTGCGCATCGGGGCGAGTCGTTGCTGCTGCTGAACCACACGCACCAGCCGGCAGATACGCCGTATCGGTCGAGCCACGCGATCTTCATCCGCGAAGGCGCGACCACCCCTTACGATGGCTATGACGAGGTGCCCGACGTGATGCGCGTCCGCACCTTGTCGCTACGGGGTTTCGACCACCACCACCATATCGCCGGCGCGGTCGTCGTCGACGGAGGGGCAGCGGCGGAGGCCATCGAACGCCTGTTCGCGATGTCGGCCGTGAGCTATATCCATGCCCATTACGCGGCCTATGGATGCTATGCCGCGCGCGTGGACCGGACTTGACGCGGCATTCGCCGGAGCGGCGTATAACGGGAGCGTTTCCGCGAGAGGTGATTCCCCATGCCAACCACCAGCGAATCCGCGGTCTGCGCGATCTGCCAGGGCACCGGTACCGTCACCTATGTCGACGACGAAGTCGGTTGTCAGGTGCAGGTGCCGTGCTGGGCCTGCACCGAACGCGATGAAACGGCGTTGGCCCAGCACTCGCCGAACGTGCCCTGGATCGGCTGACTCAGAGCTTGTAGTTGACTCCGAACATCACCGTCCGGCCGAAGGTGTCGTATTCCAGCGGGCGTGCGACCTTGACGTTGTTCGGCAGGGCGGCGATCTGCTCCGTCTTCATCGGCGAGTTGGTCAGGTTGTTCACCTGGAGCAGGATCGACAGGCCATTCCACGTGCCGTGGTCGAAGGCATAACCGAGTTGGAAATCCGTCTGCTTGTCCGCCAGTACGCGCGTATAGCCAAGCTGATCGAACAGGGCGACGGCCTCACCGGTGAACGATGAACGGTAGCGTTCCGCGATGCGCACCGACCAGCCGTATTTCTCGTAGTACAGG